>CBDDFN010000018.1:0-60741 GCA_965227065.1 Alphaproteobacteria bacterium | reverse complement strand
CTGGCATGATAACACGACGGGCTCATATGCCTCTTTGTCGGGAAGCAGCGGCTACACCATCTATGTTCAGGACAATTATGAAGACCTCCCCTTCATCTCTCCGGGCACTCAGAAAACCAAGGAAGTGACACAAGCTTTCGGCCAGTGGAGTGCAGGCAATGCAGTCTGGAACTTTGCATCCGCCACGCGTCTCAAGCTGTTCGGCGTTCAGATCATTCCCGATCTGTTGACCTATTTCGGCGCCAAGACCGCCTCTCAACGGCCTGCTCATTTCGGCTGGCTATTGCTTGACTACGCGTTCAACCAATACACCACAGACACCTATGGTGCGCTGGACCTTGTCACGCTGATCATCGCGTCCAATTTCGGGTATCACGGCTATGATCGCACGTTCCGCATTGTGGGCGATGGCACAGGCGACCTCTAGGCTGGCTTACTTAATCGCAAAGACCTCATAAGCCACGCCGCCATCCCCGGCGCGGCCCTTGCCGACAGCGACTACGCCATTGAGCCAGGCATATTTTTCCGACCCGGTTTCAAACACCGGATTTGACCGGAAATAGTAGGTTGCGGGGTCAACCGGCTCAGCCCGGTCAAAGTCGAGAATGTCAGCCAGTTGCTCGGGTGAGCTTGGAACGATGCGTCCCGTATAAGTCATGTAGATGAACGCGCCATCATCACTCTCAAGGCACAGGCGCACATCCAGCGCCAGGCTGCCATCGCTGCGGATATAGGCCCAGTCCGCCCCGGCATTGGGAACGATCGTGCCTTTAAGCCGGGGGCCTTCAAATGTCCCGCCTGAAACCGTGACAATGACACGATTGCCCAAAGGCCCCTGACCCACCGGCAGCATGCCGCCCAGGCTGGCTTTCAATTCAAACAGAAACTCGCTTTCAAGTGCCGACATGATGCTCTCCCTGACTTTTTGTTTGGCAGAGTATGGCCTCAGCCGCACCACAACAGCCACCCCCCGAATTGAGGGCAAAACGCTTGAATGCGCCGGTGTCACTTTGCACTTATTTTTGAAACATTTGCCCATCACCGCTTCATCCGCTCCCGCCTACAGTGAAAGCGGACAAAACGGAGGGGCCGATGGCGAGCACAATTCAATCCCCGTCACAGACGCCGTTTGATATTCCGGTGCGCCGGGACATCAAATGGGATTTCTCAGACGTTGAAGCACAGATCATGGATGATGATGTGCTGGTTAATTATCTGTGGATGTCAATTTCGCTGGGCGCTCCGGGGATCGAGAAGTTCTTTATCCAGGCGCTCAATCCGCTGGCCGAACAGATCAAAGACGACAAGCTTCGCGCGGACATGGAAAATATGATCGCGCAGGAAGCGCTGCATTCGGCGACGCATGCCAAGTTCAACCGCGCCCTTGAAGCCGCCGGCCAACCCATTGGCCCGTCCTATGCCGAGATCGACCGCATCGTCGACTGGATCGGCCAACATCACACGCAGATGGAAATGGTCGGCATGGTCTCAGCGGGCGAGCATATGCTGTATTCCTTCGCCATGATCTACATGCAAAATGAGAAGATCCGCGCGAAGATGAAACCGGCCATGCGGCGGCTGTTTGACTATCATTTGATGGAAGAAGCCGAACATGGCGCGGTGAGCCATGACATTTTTCGCTATTTCTGCGGCGACAGCTACTGGTTCCGCGTCAAGACCGCCTTTATGGCGCTGTCTTTGGTCAACAAGCTGCTGGGCAATCAGCTGGGCGTTCTCATCAATAATGGCTCAGCGAAAATTACCTGGCGCAACAAACTCAAGCTGGCCTGGTACGGCTTTGGCAATCCCGGCCTGTTCCGCATGATGCTGGTCCGTTTCCTTGAGTATCTTAATCCGTTCTACAAACTGGAGTTTGGCGAGCGCGATATGGATTTGATCCAGCGCTATGAACGCAGCGTCTATGACAGCCAGCCCGGCGCGGGTGAAAAAGTCGAACCGGCGGTAAAAACCAAAGCAGCCTAGAATGCTGCATACGACCGCGGGACGTTTGGGGTAAAAGGGGGGAATGCGTGGTGAAAGGGTTCACACGGGGCCTGACCGTGGGCCTGAGTATAGGTCTGGCGATGGCATTGACTGGTGCACCGATCGCGTGGGCGCAATCGGCCGAACAAGGCACCGAGGCTGCGTCCGTGGTCAATCCCGCGCCAAAATCCCGCGCGCTTGATGAAATCATCGTCACCGCCCAGAAGCGCAGCGAAGATGTCCGCGACGTTCCGCTTGCCGTGTCGGTCATGTCGGGTGAAGAGCTGCGCGACAGCGCGATCACCAATTTCAACGAGCTGGCCGCCTACATCCCCAACGTGTCGATCAACACAGACTGGTTTTCGCTTTATGTCCGGGGGATCGGCACAGCCGAATATTCCCAGCTGGCCGAACAGGCCGTCGGCTATTTCATTGACGGGGTTTATCTCGGCCGCATCGAATTTCTGCGCGCAGGCTTTGTCGATGTCGGCCAGCTTGAAGTTTTGAAAGGCCCGCAAGGCACATTGTTTGGCCGCAACGCCGCCGCCGGGGTGATCACGGTCAGCACCAATCCGGCCAGCTATGAATGGCAGGCCGATGCCGCAGCCACTTACGGCCAACGCAAGACCCTTGATCTGCGTGGCGCCGTGTCGGGTCCGGTCATCAAGGACACGCTCGCCATTCGTATTGCCGGATCGCACAATTCCAATGACGGCTATATCGAAAATCTCGTCACCGGGAAAAACATGGACGAGCGCCATTCAACCTTTCTGCGCTTCAAGGCCCGGCTTGATGCGACCGAAACCCTGTCGTTCAAATTTGGCGCGTCATGGTTTGACTATGCCGCCGGCCCGTTCGGCGGCACCGAAGTCACCGCGATGCCGGCGGAATATCAGCCGGTCTTCATGACCCTTGACCCGACCTTTGAGCTCGACTTCAACCGCAAGGGCAGCCGCACCACCGAGCCCGGCTCCTATGTTGAAGAAAACACAGGCGATGGCCTGATTTTCAGTCTGCAAATGGACTGGGATATCTGGGGCCACACCATCACATCGATCACCAGCCGCGCGTCTTACGGTTCGCTCACCGGCGGCGACATTGATGGGTCCGCCGCTCCGATTGGCGGTCTGCAGTTTGATCAAACCTATACCCAGATCTCCGAAGAGCTGCGCATCGCATCCGACCCCGGTACGTTTGAATATCTGATCGGGCTGTTTTATCTGCACGCCAATCATGACGGCAATATCCGCGTGCCATTGCTCGCCAATATTGCCTTGTCTCCCCTGCTTGGGCCGTTGCTGCCGGACGCGGTCGATGGATTGTTGTTTTCGCTTCTGGGTCCACTGGGACAGATGCAGCTTCTTCCCGCCGATGACGTTATTGGACGCCACCGCATCAAAATCGATTCCTATGCGGTGTTCGGTCAGGCCAAATGGAATGTGCTCGACAATCTCGCGGTTATTCTAGGCTTGCGTTACACCTATGACGTCAAATCAGACGATGCGTCCATCACCCCGTCCACCGGTTCGGTGATCTGGACGGTGCTGGTGCAAGGTGGCTACGCGACCTATGCCGAGCAAAAAGACACCGACTTTTCCCCCAAACTTTCTGTGACCTGGGACCCGGTCGAATGGGCCACGCTTTATGCCACCTATGCTCAGGGTTTCAAGGCGGGCAGTTTCAACATCGCTGCCCTGTCAGCGGCGCAAGTCAGCTTCGGGGCAGAGAATGCCAACAGCTATGAAATCGGTCTGAAGACTGAATTGCTCGGCGGTGCCGCGCGCTTCAACCTGTCGGCCCACTGGACCGATTATGATGATCTGCAAATCGCCACCTTTCAGACAGTGGCATATAATGTCACCAACGCACCGCGCGCCCGCACACGCGGGGTTGAAGCCGATATCACCGCGCTGGTGGCCGAAGGTCTGATCATCAACGGCGCCATTGCCTATAATGACGGTACTTTTGAAGAATTTCCTAACGGCCCCTGCCCCGCCGCCAGCCTGCTGGACATTGGCAGTCTGCCGCCCGAAGGCCCTGGAACCCTGCCGCCCAACAAAAGCTGTGATCTGTCGGGTCAGCAATTGCACCGCTCCCCCACATGGTCTGGCTCTGCCCGCATCGCCTATCAGCGCCAGCTGGGCAATTGGCCGATTGCCGCCATGATCGGCTTTGATGCGACCTTCAAGGATGATGAAAAGCTCGATGCTGATCTTGATCCGCTCGACAGCCAGGATGCCCACTGGATCTTCAATGCCCGGATCGGTTTTTCCGATATTGACGGGCTGTGGTCACTGACATTGAGCGGCAAAAATCTGGCCGACAAGATGACCAAGGTCTTCGGCGGCGATGTTCCGTTATTCTACGGCACGCACTGGGCCACCGCCAACGCCCCGCGTACCTTCACCGCCGCACTCAGGGTGAAACTATGATCCGCGCCGGTCTTGTCCTGATAATGACGATCATTGCCATGCCGGCCTGGGCTGAACCCGACTGGACCCTGCAACGTGACCGCAAAGGCATCACCGTGTGGACCGCCCTGGAAGAGGGCCACGCCATTGAAACCTATAAGGGCGTGATCGAGGTTCCCGCTCCCCCCGCCCGCGTCGCCCAGGCGATTGTTGATATTGAGCAGTTTGCCCAATGGGCACCTGATTTGAGGGAGACACGCGCGCTCGACAATGGACTGTCCTATGTCGCCTACGCCATGCCCTTCCCCGTCAAGGACCGTGATCTGGTACAAACCACTTCAGTTAACGAAACCGGCGATGGTACCATCGCAATTGAAATGCGCGCCGCCCCTGATGAATTGCCTCAACAGGGCAAGCGTGTGCGGGTTCAAGACTCGCTGCTGCGGTGGCGGATTGAACCGGCCGGTGACGACGCCTCGCGCGTCACCTGCATTGGTTATTCCGATCCCGAAGGCGGCGTCCCATCCTTCGTCATCAATATGCTGATTGTTGAAGCGCCTTATTCGACGCTCAAAGCGCTCCGGGCCCATTTTGAATAGATGCGGGCATATCCCCGGCCCAAAAGGTAAGAGACCGGATCGCCTGCGGAGCAACCCGGTCCCTTCCATGAAAATCTGGCTTCCGCTGGCGGCCGAGCGAACCCGGGCCCACCCCGTATTTCACGCCACCTGCCAGCTGATATCCCAGACTTCGAACTCAAAATGGTGATGCAGGAAATGCCTGCATCGGACGCGGCCCAGGCGGGGGGAAAACGCCTAAAGCCGCATGAATGCCACAAAAACTCGCAGTCTTTGCCGACATCAATACGCAAACTATGCTTCAGAAGGCAAATTTTACCAATTTGCAGAGAGTGCAAAAAGCGGTGCAAAGTGACAAGAAGTACGCCATAAGGGACAGTATGGACCCGACCTATTTCGCTTATTTCAAGAAGGCGCTCGATGAGTTGCCCGGGCTCGACCCCGATGTGCTCGACCAGTTGGCGCCCATGGTCGATATGCTGATGGCCGCGCCGATCGAAACCCAGGACGGTCTTTTCGCCACCATGCTGGATGCCATGGCAACCCATCTGCCAGGACCCGAAGCGGTTTTTAATCTGGGCAAGGATTTGCCGCTCACGGCGTTTGGCCGCAACGGCATTGCCTGCCAGACCGCGCCAACCCCGCGCCATGCGCTGAAAATGATTGAACGGTTTCAGCTGACATCGTGGCCGCTTTTGCTGATTGCGATTGATGAGGACAGCGATCCTGAGTTGACCGCGCTCGAACTCAGCGTGCGCCAACCGCTTGGCGCAGGTGAGCCGCTCGCCATGGCGCTGTCGGGCCAGACGGGCAACAAGCTTTACAGTCTTGCCACGGGCCGGACCGATAATTTCCACCGCATCGAGCTGCCCGACAATGCCGCGCCCTATGCGCAAGCCTATCGTACCCATCTGGGCGTCACCCCTGAATTGGGCGCGAACGCCACCCGCTTCTGGGTCGATAAAAAGTCCTTCAGCGCACCCCTGCCGACCGCCGACCCGATCACCCATGATCATCTCTACGCGCAATATGAGGATGAGCTGAAACGCGCTGAGCAATCGCGCATGGGCTATATTGTCGAAAACTCGGTGCGGCTGTCGCTCGCCAATCCCCCCTCTCTGGGCGACATTGCAAAAAGCTTCAAACTGACCGAACGGCAAATGCGCTTTCAGCTCACCAAGGAAGGCACGTCGTACCAGAAAATCACCCGCGATGTGCGGACACGGGCGGCACAGGAATTGCTCACCAATACGCGCCTGTCGATTGCCGAAATTGCCTACCGGCTTGGCTTTGCCGATCCCTCCAACTTCGCAACCAGTTTCCAGCGTTGGACAGGTAAGGCCCCGCGTGCGTATAGAAACAGCAAGCCTGATTAGCTGACCTGGACCTCACATGACCGCGAGCCCCACACCCCAGCCGACCTTTGAACTTTTGCCCAGCCGTGGTTTTGAAGGCTGGCTGGCCGAGCACAAGGCAAGCCTGGCCTTTTCGACCTATCAGGCGGGCAAGGTTTTCCTGCTTGGCACCAAGCCCGACGGCAAGCTTGCGATTTTCAACCGCACGCTGGAGCGGTGCATGGGCATGGCGGTAACGGACACGGCCCTTTATGTCTCAACCATTTCGGCCATCATCAAATTTGAAAACGCCCTGCGCGCCAATGAAGCCACCTCTGAAGGCTATGACCGCGTTTATGTTCCGCAAATGGCGTGGTACACGGCCGATCTCGACATTCATGACCTGGCCGAAGACCGCCATGGTCTGATTTTTGTCAACACGCTGTTTGGCTGTCTGGCGCGGCCCTCGCAAACCCATTCGTTTGAGCCTGTGTGGAAACCGCCTTTTTTAAGCCGCCTGGCTGCTGAGGACCGCTGCCACCTGAACGGGCTGGCGATCAAAGACAAGCGCGCTGCGTACGTAACCGCGGTGTCGACATCCGACATTAATGATGGCTGGCGCGAACACCGCCACAATGGCGGCGTGGTCGTCGATGTTCAGTCAAACGAGATTGTCGCTTCGGGCCTTTCCATGCCTCATTCACCGCGGTGGCACAAAGACCGGCTGTGGCTGCACAATTCGGGCACCGGTGAATTCGGCACCCTTGATCTCGACACGGGCCGGTTCATCCCGATTGCCTTCTGTCCAGGCTATCTGCGCGGCATGGCGATGCTGGGCGATTACGCCATTGTCGGGCTAAGCGAGCCGCGCGACAATAAAACCTTCTCAGGGCTTGCGCTTCAAGACCGGCTTGATGCCGAACAGATTTCAGCACGCTGCGGCTTGCAGGTCATCGACCTGAAAACCGGCGATACGGTCCATTGGGTGCGCATCTCCGGCGTGGTCAGCGAGCTGTACGATGTCATGGTTCTGCCTGGCACCACCAATCCGTGCCTGATCGGTTTTCAGTCCGACGAGATCCGCCGCATGATCTCGCTCGCCCCCTGGCCTGATGAGCCCAAACTCTAGGCGGAAGGGCTGTCTGGCCGCGTCCAGATAAACAGCGCGACGCCCACCAGACAGGCGGCTTGCGCGCCGATCACCCAGAGTTTCAGACCCATCGCCACCGACAGGCCCAGAACAGAGGCCATCATCACTGTGGCGAGGATTTTGGCACGCCGGTTGATTGCGCCATGATCGCGCCAGTCTTGAATGAGCGGGCCGAACCGGGGGTGATACACAAGCCAGTCATGCAGCGCAGGCGAGCTGCGCGCAAAGGCAAAGACCGCCACCAGTAAAAAGGGGGTGGTCGGCAGCAAAGGCAACACAACACCCACCGCGCCCAGCGCGAGTGCCGTCACTCCCAGTGCAAACCACAGGCTGCGCGCCATTGTCTGTCCCTTTCCGCGAAAAGTGGCGGCATTTAACCACCAAAAGTGTCCCCTGTCTGGTCTCATTCGCGCCACGTTTCAGGTTACAGTCTCCTGCAAGGGAGACAGACCATGGCATCACAGACCCATCCGCTTGATCAGTTCATCCGCGACGCGCTAGCCCAGGGCAAAACCGAGGCGGAGATCAAACAGACATTGGGAGAGGCTGGCTGGCCCGCCGATCAGATCGAGGCAGGCTTTCAAGGCTGGGCTGGCACCCAATGGGGCCTGCCGGTACCCAAACCCAAAACGCAAGTCTCCGCGCGCGATGCTTTTTACTATCTGACGCTGTTTTTCTCACTCGCCCTGTCGGTCTGGGCGATGAGCTTTCTCTGGTTTGCGCTGATTGAGCTGTGGGTTGCTGATCCGTTGCACCAACGAGGCCGTTACGGCGGCGGCTATGATGCGTTCCGCCCCTGGGTATCTGTCTTGCTGGTTTCGTTTCCCGCTTATTTTCTGCTCGCCCGGCTGATCGCCCGCGAAGTGCGGCGTGACCCCGACCGGCGCCATTCCCCCGTACGGCGCTGGATCACCTATACGATTTTGTTTTGTACCGCTGTGGTCATGCTGATTGATCTGATTTCGGTGATCGAAGGGTTTCTGGGCGGCGAACTCACCCGCGAATTTCTGGCCAAATGCGCCGCTGTCGGCATCATTCACGGGGTGGTGTTCACCGGCTATCTCAGCATGCAGGGCCGCGATGACCAGGCAAGCGGCGCCCGTGATCAATCGCCCTTGCCGCGCCTGTTGCTCTGGCTTGGGGCCGCGACCGCGCTGATCACGATTGGACTGGCCCTTCTCCACGGCAAGGCACCTTCACAGGCGCGCGCTGAAAAACTTGATATGCATCATGTCAATGCGCTCAACCAGATCGAAGCCGCCGTCAATTGTCATTATCAGCGGGAAGGGGCGCTGCCTGCGCAGCTGGCGGCTGTGTCACCGCACTGTGCGTTGCCGGACGATCTGTCAAACGACTATGCCTACACCGCCCTGTCCGGCAAACACTTTGAGCTTTGCGCGACGTTTGAAAGTGAAAACCGCCTTGCCCGCCCGGTCGCCGGGGGCGATCCCAGCTTTGCCGATCATCCCGCAGGCCATAGCTGTTTTGTGCGAACAATTTATGCCCGCCCCTCCCGTCAGGGCGCCGATGATGGCCCCTCTCCGGTGGCCCCGCTTCCCTCTGCGCCCCCAACGCCTTCAGCCCCTTCTCCGAAGAACAATTGATCGACCGTATAGGCGGTCAGGCCAAGCGGAACCGCTATCAGGAAGCCAACCCAGGCTGTCCCGAACAAAGTGCCGACCAGCACCAAAACCCCGTCTCGCTCGATAAAGCCAATGGCGACAATGGCCACCGCAATGCCGGGAAAGGTGTTGGTCAGCGGCAAGGGCACCATGATCGACAGGCAGAACAGACACAGGAACAGGCCGATCACCCGTTCAGCCTTGCGGCCGGTAATAAACTGCAAACGGGGTTTGGAGATTTTTTCAAACCAGCGGATAACCGGCACGCCGCGCCGCACCACCGCAATAAAGCTCTGCTGCGGCAATGACCGGGCCCGCACATTGTCAGGCAACCATGGCGCTTCGCGGCCCGCCACCATTTGACCGGCCAGCATCAGCATTGGAACCGACACGATTTGAGGAATGCCGTACAGAAATGGAATCGCGACCGGCAGGGCAAAAATAATCAGCAACATGCCAAAGGCACGGGATTCCAGACTGTCGATGACCCGGCCAATAGTAAGTTCGCCCTGTTCGGCCTCGGCTTTCAAATCCAGCAAAACCTGAGAAACCGGCCGTTCTTCACCCAGCGCTGCGTGTTCATCAACCATTGTAATCTCCACCCTCGATTGCGTCTTCTACCATGCCACGCTGCGCTGCAACCAGACTGTCCCTTGCGTCTGCGCGCAGATGCGGCAAAACTCCCCACCTGATCAAAAGACCATGGGACTGGTGGCAACAAGGAGTGGAATGACATGCTGAAAACATTGGGTCTGGCGCTGGGCGCGCTTGTTGTGAGCACAGCGGTTTGGGCGGAAACCCCGCCATTGGAGCCCACAGTCGGCTATGAAGGCGATGCCGTCATCAATGATGTCAAAGGCGGCCGCTCCATGACCATGAAGATCAATGGCGAAGGCAATCTGTACCGGTCCGAAATGAACCCCCAGCCGGGCATGACGGTCTATTCGGTAATCAATTTTGACACCGGCAAGATCATCTCCTGGATGAAGGGCGGCCCGATGGCCCAGATGGGCAATTATTATATGGAAATGGACGGCAAGAAGAACAAAGGCCCCATGGGCAATTGGGCCGACGCCAAGGATAAAGTCACCTTCACCAAAAAAGGCACCAGTACGGTTGCCGGTGCTGACTGCACCTTGTGGCACGGCCAGCCCAAAGATGGCAGCCAGGGCGGCACTGTGTGCGTGACCGATGAGGGCCTGCGCCTGTCGATGACGCCTGATGGGGAAACCAAGCCAGTCTTTGAAGTCACCCGCTTTACCACCGGCGATCAGGATGACGCCCTGTTTGGCCCGCCGGCCGGTTTCCAGCCCTTTCCCTACCAGCTTCCCGGTGGTGCGGGCGGCGCGATGGGTCCCGGCGGCATGCCTCCGGGTATGATGGGCCCTCAATAAGGACCGCGCTGCTCTTAATAGGGACCGCGTTGCTCGGGCCTGCGGGCGTACGGAACCCTGCAATCATAGCCGCTCGGATAGCGCGACCTGGTCGTGCCGTCCGGGCAGCGATTGGAACACTGGCTTGAGCCCTCACACAGCCCACGGCCCAGCGTTTCCAGCGAACCGGCGGCCTGCTCTTTGGTACAGCCCGCGAGGCTGATCAGAACCATCACCACCGCTATCGCACCGCTGCGCATGCCGTTCTCCCAAGCGAGACCTTTCAACCATTATGCCGCGCGCCGGAGGCCTTTACGAGCCCGCCCGGGCCGCACATCTTTGTGAGGAAGGAGCATGCCGATGAGCCTGCCTGACTTGCCCGCACATAAGACCGTCATCATTTTTGATGGCGTGTGCGTGTTGTGTTCGTTTTCCGCCCGCTTTGTTGGCCGCCGCGACCGCAAAGACCAGTTCCGCTTTGCCACCGCGCAAAGCCCGCTGGGCCAGGCGCTTTATGATCATTTCGGGCTCGACACTACCGATTTCGACACCGCCTTGGTGGTCACGCCTGATGGTGTTCTGCACGAAAAAGCCCAAGCGGTTCAAACTGTTCTCACCAGTTTGGGCGGGATCTGGTTAGCAGCGCGGGCCATCGGGATATTGCCGCGCACGGTGCAGGACTGGCTCTATGACCGGGTGGCGAAGAACCGCTACAGGCTGTTTGGCCAAACAGACCTGTGTGGTTTGCCCGATAAAAGCGTACGCGACCGCTTGATCGGAATTGAGTGAGAATTTTTCAGTTCAATTGATCCAGCGCAACGCCGCCCCATATCAACATGGTTAAGAAAACATATCGGGGTGCTGCCGAATCGACTCGGCGACCACCCACAGCCGTGTTACATTTTAAGGAACCTTAAGTGAGTCGTTTTGGCGCCCTGATTGAGCCTCATTGAAGCCCGATTGAGACGCCAGATCATAGAACCCGAGAAGGAACTTAAGGTTCAGGGAGGAACGAGTTATGGCCGTGATGGATTTCGATTCGTCGCATACTGCCCAAGCCTTGGATGCAGATTCCCGGCATCGCCCCGAAGCCGAACGCTTCGGTCGTGGTCTGGTATTCGGCACAGCCGCTTCGCTGGCTGTCTGGCTTGGTCTGATCGTCCTGGTCGTCCGCTAAGGTCACAGCTTTATGCTGGGCGCTGAGACTCTGAGTCCGCCTTCTCCCCTTTTGTGCCGCGCTGCAATATTGCATAAAGAACGTCCCCGCTTTTGTTTGTGAGGCCCCTTGATGCAAGACATTGTGAGCGAAGAATTTTTCGATAAAGCCGTCACCTATCTGCAAACCAACGGCATTGCCTTTGCGGTTGATCTGGTGACAGCCCTTGTCGTCCTGATTATCGGTCTGTGGATCGCCCGCAAGATCAAGGCGCTCGCCAGCAAAGCCATGGAAAAATCCGGCAAGGTCGATGGCACCTTGCGGCCCCTTCTGGCCAATCTGGTCTATTACGCCGTCTTTGCGGTGGTTCTGTTTGCCGTTCTCGATCAGGTCGGCATTGAAACAACCGGGCTGATCGCGGCACTGGGGGCTGCGGGCCTCGCCATTGGCCTGGCGCTGCAAGGCACGCTGTCCAATATGGGCGCGGGCGTTTTGCTGCTGGTCCTCAAGCCGCTCAAAGTCGGTGAATTTGTCGAAGGCGGCGGCGTGGTGGGTACGGTGGAGGAAATCGGCCTGTTCATGACCCGGCTCAAAACCGGCGATGGCGTCTTTCTCACGGTCCCCAACTCAGCCCTGTCCAACACCGCCATCAAGAATTTCTCGCGCAATCCGACCCGGAGAATGGATATCCCCATGGGCATTGCCTATGACGATGATATTCCCTCCTGCCGGGAATTGTTGCTGTCACTGATGAGCAATGATGCCCGCGTGCTGACCGAACCGGCCCCGCAAACCATGGTGACAAGCCTGGGTGACAGCGCCGTGGTGATCACTATGCGCTGCTGGACCACGACGGGCGATTTCTGGGCCACCCAGTGGGAGATGACCGAACGCGCCAAACTCGCCCTTGATGACGCGGGCTTCACCATTCCGTTCCCGCAAACCGATGTTCATTTTCACAAGGTGGCGGAGTAAGCGCTGATTTGTCCGTGTCTCAACACAGTCTTTTGAGCCATTCTAATTTCCATCACCGGCCCCGGCGCGCTAAGGTGCAGCCCGGTGGTGGGATGATTGGCGGATAAGATGCTTCGTGTTCTGACATTTTTGGGTGTGCTTTCGCTTGTGGCAGGCGCAAGCCATGCGCAAGGCTTTGGCAGCGGCCCCACCCTCGTGCGCGTTGCACCCGCCACGACCGAACAGATCACCGATGTGATCGACGCACTTGGTTCAACACGGGCCAATGAAAGCACCGAAATCACCGCCACCGTCACCGAAAAGGTGGTATCCATCAATTTCACCGACGGGCAGAAAGTGGCCGAAGGCGATGTGCTTGTCCGGCTCGACATGGCCGAGGAACAGGCCAATATGAGTTCCGCCCAGGCCAGTTTGAAAGAGGCGCAATCAGCCTTTGACCGCGCCCAGGCGCTGGAACGCAAACGCGCCGGGTCCCGTGCGGAAGTCGATGAACGCCGCGCCGCGCTCGCGGCCGCAAAAGCCGAAATTGCAGCCCTTCAATCGCGCATCGCCGACCGTGTGCTGCGCGCGCCATTTGCCGGTACTGTCGGCTTCCGGCAGGTCTCGCCTGGTGCGCTGGTTCGCCCCGGCGATGTCATTACCACCCTCACTGATACCGAAACGCTGAAGCTTGATTTTACCTTGCCCGCGCTCGACCTTAGCGCCGTGCGGGTCGGGCTCGCCATCAAAGCCACTGCGCAAGCCTATGGCGCCGATACATTTGATGGCACCGTTCAGTCGATCAGCCCCGCAATTGATCCCGTCACCCGTGCGGTCACGGTTCGCGCGGTTCTGCCCAATCCCGATGGCCGGTTGCGGCCGGGAATGCTGATGCTTGTGTCGCTGCAAAAAAATCCGCGCGAGGCGCTGATGGTGCCCGAAGCTGCGCTGGTCCAGTCGGGACGTCATGTCTTTGTCTATACCATTGCCGAAGGCAAGGCCGAGCGCCACCAGATCGAAATCGGCACCCGCAAGCCTGGACGGGTCGAAGTCTTGTCGGGGCTTGCGCTCGGCGACGAAGTCATCACCCACGGCACGCACAAAATCCGCCCCGGTCAGGCCGTCACCGTCGCCCCGGCGGAAGGCTAGACCCGTGGTTCTGTCCGACATATCGGTCAAGCGGCCGGTGTTTGCCGCTGTGATTTCGCTGTTGCTGGTCGCCTTTGGCCTGCTCAGTTTCGACCGTTTGTCGCTGCGCGAATATCCCGATATCGACCCGCCGATTGTCACCGTCAACACCTTCTATCCCGGCGCGTCGGCCCATGTCGTGGACAGCCGCATCACCGAGTTGATCGAAGAGCGGATCGCCGGTGTGGAAGGCATCCGCACGATTGAATCAAGCTCGACTGATGGCCGCTCCCGTATCACGGTTGAGTTCTCGCTCGACCGCGATATTGAAGCAGCCGCCAATGATCTGCGCGACCGGATTTCAGGCATGCTGGACAATCTGCCCGAAGAGGCCGATCCGCCCGAGATCGTCAAAGCCGATTCCAATGATGACGTGATTGTCTGGCTCAATCTGGTGTCGGACCGGATGAACACGCTGGAATTGACCGACTATGCCGACCGCTATCTGATTGACCGCTTTTCATCGCTTGACGGGGTGAGCCGCGCCCGGCTTGGCGGTGGTCAGTTCTATGCCATGCGCATCTGGCTTGACCGGCGCGCCCTCGCTGCGCGCGGGTTGACTGCTGATGATGTCGCCAACGCGCTGAGGGCTGAAAATATTGAACTGCCCGCCGGGTCGATTGAATCGGTGGACCGGCAAATGACATTGCGGGTCGAGCGCAGCTTCAAAACCGAAAAAGATTTTCGCGCACTGGTTCTGGCGCAAGGCACGGATGGCTATCTCGTCCGGCTGGGCGATGTGGCGCGTGTTGAACGAGGCGCAGAAGAAGAACGCAGCTTCTTCCGCGGCAATGGCATCCCCCAGGTTTCCATCGGCATCATCAAACAGGCGCAAGCAAACACGATCGCTGTCGCCCAGGCCTCCATCGCGCTTGCCCGGCAGATCAACCCAAGCCTGCCCGAAGGCATGGAAATCAAGGAAAGCTATGACAGCTCGGTCTTTGTTGATCAGTCCATCAACGAAGTGTGGAAGACACTGGGTATCGCCATTGTGCTGGTGGTGCTGACCATCTATCTGTTTTTGGGCTCGTTGCGCGTCATGCTCATCCCGGCGGTGACGGTGCCGGTATCGGTGATCGCCACCGCCATTCTTCTGTATGCCTTCGGATTTTCGCTCAACCTGCTGACCCTGCTTGCCATGGTGCTCGCCATCGGGCTTGTGGTCGATGATGCCATTGTGGTGCTGGAAAATGTTTCGCGCCGCATGGCGCTTGGGGAAACGCCCTTGGTGGCCACTTATCGCGGGGCGCGTCAGGTCGGCTTTGCCGTCATCGCCACCACCGCCGTGCTGATCGCCACCTTTGTGCCGATTGCCTTTCTTGAAGGTGATATTGGCCGTCTGTTCCGGGAATTTGCGCTGACCATGGCGG
This sequence comes from Alphaproteobacteria bacterium, assembly GCA_965227065.1. Classification (GTDB taxonomy): domain Bacteria; phylum Pseudomonadota; class Alphaproteobacteria; order SPJN01; family SPJN01; genus CBDDFN01. The sequence continues at coordinate 45,622 of CBDDFN010000018.1, read as the reverse complement.
CTGCCGTCGGCTTTTCATCGTTGGTCGCACTGTCTTTGTCGCCCATGCTGGCGTCGCAAATTCTGCGGTCGGACCACAAGCCGACCCGCATCGCCCGCAGTGTCGATGCAAGCTTTGAGCGGCTCAAAGCCTTTTACCGCCGCCTTCTCGAAGCTGCCCTTGGCTTTCCCTATATCGTCATCGGCCTGTTTGTCGGCGTGATCGGTCTGGCCGCAACCTTGTTTGCTGTGCTGCCGTCCGAATATGCCCCGCAGGAAGATCGCGGCGCTTTCTTCACCTTCATCAATGGGCCCGAGGGCGCGACCTTTGATTATATGGTCGACGATATTGACCGGTTTGAAGAACAGGCGCTCAAGCTGGTCGAGACCGGCGAAGTCCACCGTATCCTGATCCGGGTGCCCGGCAGTTTCGGCACGACTGAGAATTTCAATTCCGGCATCGGCATTTTTGTACTTCAGGATTGGGCCGAGCGCCGCTCCGCCCAGGCGATTATCGGAGATATTCGCGCCATCGCCGCCGACATTCCCGGCGTGATGATCTTCCCCATGATGCGTCAGGGCTTTGGCCAGCGCGCCTCGGCGCCTGTCCAGTTCGTCATTGGCGGGGGCAGCTATGAAGAGCTGGCCCAATGGCGTGACCAGATGATCGACGCCATCAATGCCGACAATCCCGGTCTGGTCGGCATTGATAGCAATTACAAGGAAACCAAGCCCCAGCTTTCCATCGAGATTGACCGCGACCGGGCCGGTGACCTTGGTGTCTCCATCGGCAATATCGGCCGGACGCTTGAGACTTTTTTGGGCTCGCGCCGGGTGACGACCTATCTCGACCGGGGCAAGGAGTATGATGTCATTTTGGAGGGCGAGCCGGCCAATCTGAACACGCCATCCGACATTTCCAACATCTATGTCCGCTCCGAACGCAGCGGGGAGCTGATCCCGCTCTCCAATCTCGTCACCCTGACCGAGTTTGCCGACAGCCCGGAGCTGCCGCGCTTTAACCGCGTGCGCGCGATCACATTGACCGCCAACCTGGTGGAGGGCTACTCGCTGGGTGAAGCGCTCACCTATCTGCAGGGCCTGGCGCGCCGGACGCTGCCTGACAGCGCCCAGATCGACTATAAGGGCCAAAGCCGCGATTTCCAGTCCTCATCCAGCTCGCTGTTGTTTGTCTTCCTGCTGGGGGTTGTGATCGTCTTTCTGGTGCTCGCCGCCCAGTTTGAAAGTTTCGTGCATCCCTTCGTGATCCTGTTTACCGTGCCGCTTGCCATGGCAGGCGCGTTGTTGGGGTTGTGGCTGACCGGCGGGACGCTCAATATCTACACACAGATCGGGCTGATCATGCTGGTTGGCCTGTCGGCCAAGAACGGCATTTTGATTGTCGAGTTTATCAACCAGCTGCGCGATGAAGGCATGGCTTTCAAAGACGCCATCATTGAAGCCTCAACCATCCGGCTGCGCCCCATCATCATGACCGCGATCACCACGGCCGCAGGTGCCATTCCGCTTCTGCTCGCCAGCGGGGCGGGTGCGGAAACCCGCATCGCCATCGGCGTGGTGGTGTTCTGTGGTGTCATTGCGACCACCGTGTTTACGGTCTTTGTCGTCCCTGTCGCCTATGAACTGATCGCGCGCAAGACCGGATCGCCCGGCGATGTCGCCCGGCGGCTGGACGCCGAGATGGACCAGACCCAGCCCGCCGAATAGGTGCAGGGACGCACCGGCCGTTTTCGCTCCACGACGGAAAAGCTCTCTTGTCCTTGTTTTTTCGTCATCCCAGGTCTCCTTACACTCGCCCGGGATGACTTTGGATGCAGACAATAAAAAAACCCCGCTTGCGCAGGGTCGGTCGGGGTCGGGTCGGTCTGGTTTTTCTGGCGGATTTCTTAGAACGGCATGTTGAGACGGATGCCCATGCGCCACGGGTCCTTGGCGTCAAAATCGCCGGTGCCGTCACGTTCTTTCAGCGCCCGCACTTCCTGATCAAGCCATGCCGTGGTCATGATGTCTTCGATCATGGTTGTTGCGGTCGAGGCGGTCTTGCCCATGATTTTCGGCGCCGGAGAGCCCGAATTGTCGATATAGGGCGCATCGCCGAAACCCAGGATCAGCGGACGGGGCTGCTGATACGCAAAACCGGAATTCTCATCATCGCTGCCAAACAGCGAGCGCAGACCCACAAAGGCGTCTTTCAACAGCGCACCGGCGCGGATCTGATAGCTGGCCGACTGATGTGTGCGATCCTGAAGATCAAGCTGACGCCAGTCATTATGTGCGGGAACCGGATTTTGCGGCGACAGGGCGACAACACGATCTTCTTCAGCAAAGGCAGGGAGCGAAACAGCAACCATCGCGCCCAGGCCAAGGCCCAGTGAGATGATTTTCTTCATAAATTTCGCGTTCGCCGGAATCATGCCGGTGTCACCTGCTGCTCAAATGCTGAGAACTCTGTCTCATCCCGCACCCGGAACCGTCTTTTTAAGCCGGAATTCCGGGCCATCCACAAATGAGTAAACAGAACTTTACCCCGTTTTGTCAATCGCTTGGGTCGCGTCATTTGGACCAAAATTGGGCGAATTCTGCAATTTATCAGGGCATTTTCAGCCCATAGGCCTCTGCCCCCTTGATAATTGAGAACATATATGGAACATTGCGTATTCTGCGTGGATAAATCAGGATTTTCAACGATGGTCGCAATGCCGAAAGCGCAGATTCTGGATCAGTTGCGCGCGCTTGTCGCACAAAATGACCCGTCTTTTGCGCCCTCTCAGACCCAATCGGCCCCCTGGCTGGGCATGAACCGGGGCGGGTTGCACGAAATCGCCCCGCTGGAGTGGCGTGACGGACCTGCTGCTTTGGGTTTTGTGCTCGGCCGGATCGCCCTTGAGACGCCCGCCCCTTTTGTCTGGCTCGACCATCCTGCGCTGACCCGCGATTTCGGCATCCCATATGGGCCGGGCCTCAAAGGCTTCGGTCTTGATCCCGCCGCCCTGATCCATATTGAAGCGCGCCGCGATCAAGATTTGCTCTGGGCGATGGAAGAAGCCGCGCGGATCAAGGGGCTTTCAGCGGTTATTGGCTGCCTGCCCGGCCAGTCCAGGGCCTGCACGCTGACCGCGACACGGCGTCTGGCGCTTGCCGCCCAGCAAAATGACGCGCTGGTCTTGCTGCTGCGCGATGCCGGCACGCCGGGATTGAGCGCGGCGCGCACCCGCTGGCAAGTCTGTTCAGCCCCGTCACAGCCATTTTCACAGGACCTTTCAAACCCGCTTGACTCATCAGGGTCATTTGAGAACATATTAGGAACATTAAACCGCCCGGCCCCGCCGCGCTGGCAGCTCACTCTGGATCGCTGCCGGACGGGAAAGCCCGGCTCCTGGCTAATTGAGTGGCACAATGCGTCGCTATGTTTCGATCTTTCTTCCCCGTCTTGCGACCGACCGGATCAGGCGGAACGCCCGGTCCGGCGCGCCGGATAAGACACCTTTGGTAACGGTTGCCATGGCCGACAATGCGCTGCGCGTGCAAAACCTCTGTCACCGCGCCGCACGCGAAGGGCTTCACCCCGGCCAGATGGTGACCGACGCGCAAGCCCTTGTCCGGCCCCTGCGGGTTGAACCTGATGATCCCCGCGCCGACCAGCTCTTGCTTGACCGGCTGGGCCGCTGGGCCTTGTCGAAAAGCCCGCTGGTGATGATTGATACACCCGACGGGCTGATGATCGACACGACCGGGGCGAGCCATCTGGCCGGGGGCGAGGCCGCCCTTTTAAACAGTCTGCAGCGTGATCTGGCCCGCTTTGGTTTTGAAGCCCGGCTGGCCCTGGCCCCCACCCAGGCCGGGGCGTGGGCGCTGGCCCATTTCGGGGCCGAGCCGGTAACCCGGATCGCTCCGGGCCGCGATGCGCTCGCCGATGCGCTGCACCCTTTGCCGATGGAAGCTTTGCGCATCCCCAAGCCAATGGCTGAAAGCCTGACCATGCTGGGACTTAAAACCATTGGCGATCTGCGCCGGGCGCAGCGGGCCAGCCTCACCCGGCGGTTCGGCAAAACGCTTTTGATGCGGGCCGATCAGGCGCTGGGCCGGGCGGCTGAACCCTTCACCCCCTTAATGCCCAAAGCGCCCCATCAGGTTCACCTCACTCTGATCGAACCGGTCAGCCAGTCCAGCCATATTGCCTATGCCATTGCTCAATTGACCCCGCGTCTGGCTGAAAGCCTGACCCGTCAGGGGGCCGGTGCGCTCCGGCTGTGCCTCACGCTGGGCCGTGTCGATGGGGCTGATCAGCATGTGCGCGCGGGTCTTGCCCAACCCAGCCGCGACCCCGATCATCTGGGCCGGCTGCTGACAGAGGGTCTCGCCCGCGACGAGGCGATGCTTGATGCCGGGTTCGGCTATGAAAAGCTCACTTTGACCGCAACCGAAACCGCGCCGCTGGCCGCCAATCAAAACAGCCTGGTCGCCGATGAGGCCCGTGTGCTCAAAGCCGATGATCCCGCCCTTGCCGGGTTTATCGACCGGGTCAGCACGCGGCTTGGCGCGGCCGCCATTCACCGGCTTGCGCCCCAGGACAGCCATTGGCCCGAACGCGCACAAACCCTGACATCACCAGCCTGCGCCGTACCGGCCTGGGATGACGTCCAGATGCCCCCGCCCGGCACACGGCCCTTGCGGCTGTTGCCCCATCCTGAACCGATTGAGGCGATGGCCCCCATTCCCGATGGCCCGCCCGCCCGCATCATCTGGCGCAAGGTGGCCTACCGCATCACACAGGCTGATGGGCCCGAACGGCTCGCCCCGCAATGGTGGGAGTTGCCCGGCCATTTGCGCGACCGTGGGGCACCAGCGCTCAAACGGATCAGAAGCCGGGATTATTACCGGCTTGAAGATGAGCAGGGCCGCCGCTTCTGGGTGTTCCGTGCCGGGCTTTACGGGCCCGATCTGATTGATGACCCCGATGCAGCCCCGCCGCGCTGGTATCTGCATGGCCTTTTTGAGTGAGCCACGATGAGCGAGCAATCCAATGAGTGGTGATCCCGGCCCCGGACGCGCAGGCAAGAAGCGTCATCCCGCCAAACGCTATACCGAAGGTCCACCCGACCTTGCGCCCCCCACCGCATACACCCAGCCCTATGCTGAGCTGTGCGCGGCGAGTAATTTTTCGTTCCTGCGCGGGGCAAGCCATCCTGACGAGATGGTTATTCAGGCCGCCAATCTGGGCCTGTCGGGCCTTGTGATCGCCGACCGCAATTCCTTTGCCGGGGTTGTCCGCGCCCATGCGGCGGCCAAAAAAGTGCAGGAGGTGCGCCCCCATTTCCAGTTCATCCCCGGCGTCCGGCTGGTGCCGACCCGGCCGGGCCCCACCAAACATTCAGACCCGGTTGAAACCGCGCCTCCCCTGGTGTGTCTGCCCCAAAGCCGGGAGGCTTACGGCAAGCTCACCACCTTATTGAGCCATGCCAACCGGCGCGCGCCCAAAGGCCGGTGCTATTTTGACCTCGATGACATGCTCGCCATTGCTGGTGAGATCATCGTCATTGTCATCCCTCCACCCGCCCCCGATATGGGCTTTGCCGCAACGCTGGGCCGCATCCGGCAGGCCTATGGCCAAAGCTGCTATCTGGCGGCCAGCCGCAGCTATGGTCCTTCCGACCAGCGCCGGCTTGCAGCGCTCAGCGCCATTGCGCGGGAAACCGGCGTACCGCTTGTTGCAACCCAAGATGCGCTTTATCACGCCCCGCACCGGCGCGTGCTGCACGACACGCTCACCTGTATTCGCCGGCATGTGACCCTGGCCGAGGCGGGCAAACGGCTTGAGGCCAATGCCGAACGGCATTTGAAAAGTGCGGCTGAAATGGCGCGGCTGTTTCACGGCCATGAGCAAGCGCTGGCCCGCAGCGTCGAAATTGCGCGGCGCTGCCGCTTCAGCCTTGATGAACTCAAATATGAATATCCCGATGAGCCTGCGGCAAGCGGTCTGCCGCCGCAAGCCGAGCTTGAACGGCTCACCTGGAAAGGCGCCCATCAGCGTTATCCGCACGGCATTCCCGACAAGGTCGAGCACACGCTGCGCCATGAGTTGAACCTCATCGCCGCGCTTGATTATGCGCGCTATTTCCTCACTGTGTTCGACATTGTCCGCTTTGCCCGGTCAAAGAAAATTCTTTGTCAGGGGCGCGGCTCGGCCGCCAATTCGAGCGTGTGTTATGTGCTGGGCATCACTGCGGTCAACCCGATGGAGGTTGATCTTTTGTTTGAGCGTTTTGTGTCAGCCGCGCGGAACGAGCCGCCCGATATTGATGTTGATTTCGAGCATGAGCGGCGCGAAGAGGTCATCCAGTATATCTATGAAAAATATGGCCGCCATCGCGCCGGGATCGCGGCGACCGTGATCACCTATCGCGCGCGGTCCGCCATTCGCGAGGTCGGCAAGGCGCTGGGGCTGACCGATGATGTCACCGGCGCACTGTCAAAGATGATGGGCCATTGGACGGCGGGCAAAGCCAAACCTGAACTGGCGCGCGAGGCGGGCATCGACCCCGATGATCCGCTGGTTGCGCTTGCCATTGATCTCAGTTGCGAGATCGAAGGCTTTCCCCGTCACCTGTCGCAGCATGTCGGCGGCTTTGTTATCACGCGCGGGCCGCTCGAGGCGGTCATGCCGATCCACAATGCCGCCATGGAAGGCCGCACCTTTGTGGAATTCGACAAGGATGATCTTGATGCGCTGGGTATGCTCAAGATCGATTTGCTCGCCCTTGGTATGTTGAGCTGCCTGCGGAAGGCGCTGGGGCTGATTGCCACCCATCATGGCCGCCCGATGAGCCTTGCCACCATTCCCCGCGATGATGGTCCGACCTACACCATGATCCAGAAGGCCGATACGCTGGGCACCTTTCAGGTTGAAAGCCGGGCGCAAATGTCGATGCTGCCCCGGCTCAAGCCCGCGAATTTCTATGACCTTGTGATCGAGGTGGCGATTGTCCGCCCCGGCCCCATCCAGGGCGATATGGTCCATCCTTATTTGCGCCGCCGCGACGGGCTTGAGCCGGTTTCCTACCCCTCCAAGGCGTTGGAAGGCGTGCTTGGCAAAACACTCGGCGTTCCCTTGTTTCAGGAACAGGCGATGAAGATCGCCATTGTCGCCGCAGGCTTTACGGCCGAAGAAGCTGACCAGCTGCGCCGCGCCATGGCCACCTTCCGGCGCAATGGCACGATTGGAAATTTTGAACAGCGCCTGATCGACGGCATGATCAAGAACGGCTATGAGCGTGATTTTGCCGAACGCTGCTTTCACCAGATCGAAGGCTTTGGTGATTACGGCTTTCCCGAAAGCCATGCAGCAAGCTTTGCGCTGCTCGCCTACGCGTCGTGCTACATCAAATGTCACTATCCGGCGGCCTTTGCGTGCGCATTGTTGAACAGCCAGCCCATGGGCTTTTATGCGCCCGCCCAGATTGTCCGCGATGCGCGTGAACATGGCGTCGAGGTTCGTCCCATCGACATCAATCTCAGCGGCTGGGACAATCACCTTGAAGACACACCGCACGGTCCGGCCCTGCGGCTGGGCTTCCGCCAGATCAAGGGCATGAAGGAAGAGGCTGCCCACGCGCTCACCGCCGCGCGCGGGGAAGGCTATGATTCGGTGCGGGCGGTCTGGCTCAAGGCGGGAATTGAGCCTTCGGTTCTTGAAACATTTGCCCAGGCCGACGCCTTCCGCTCGCTGGGGCTTGACCGGCGCGATGCACTGTGGGCGGTGATGGCAATCAAGGACCAGCCGCTTCCTTTGCTGGCCGCCGTCGATGAAAGCGCGCGCGAAGGCGAAGCCGACCTGCCCGCCATGCCGCTTGGCGCCCATGTGGTTTATGATTATCTGAGCGTGCGGCTGTCGCTCAAAGCCCATCTGGTGAGCTTTGTGCGCGACCGGCTGTCCGCCCGCAAGGCAGTCCCCGCCAAGCGGCTTTCAACCCTTAAAAGCGGATCGCATATTGCGGTGGCCGGTCTTGTGCTGATCCGCCAGCGGCCCGGCACCGCCAAAGGCGTGATCTTCATGACGCTGGAAGATGAAAGCGGGGTCGCCAATGTGATTGTCTGGCCCAAAACCTATGAGGCCCATCGCAAGATCGTGCTGACCACGCGGCTGGTGCTGATCAAGGGCCGGGTTCAAAATGAAAATGGCGTGGTCCATCTGGTGGCCGACACGCTGGAAGATCTCACACCATGGATGGCCGATATACCGCAGGCCCAAGGCACTGCACTTGGCGCGGTGGCGGCAAGCCCCGCCAACCCCTCCAACCATCCGCGCAATCAGGGTGATTTTGCCAAGGCAATCCCCAAAAGCCGGGACTTTCACTAGGGTCGCGCAATCCCGTCAATAAATACATGAATATTCATTTCAAATCGCCTATTTCTTTATTTTATACGGTTTTTTGATATAATAATCCCAAATTTTGTCAAACAATGACAAAAACAGGGGGATTACGATGGACAGTCTTCTTGGAATTGTTGAAGCCTTTCTGGCCTTCGCACTCACCATGCTGGGCTTTGCTACCGTTACATCCGCGATCGTCGGCATTGTTCATGGCATAACTCGGCTAAGAGCCCTGGGCCTTTATACGCAGGCTGACTATTTCTTTCGCAATGATTTGATTTACGAATTAACGCGCAAAAATGCCGGCCCCGCCGAAGGGGATATGGAGCAGGAGCGTTTGCGTTTTCTGGCCGACATTCTTTTGCACCCGGTCTCTCAAACCAATCAAAGGGAACTCAATCAAGACCGCGCTGGACGCGGGATCGTCGCTGAAGAGCCCAATCCCTATCAAGACCCGCGCATCGAGACGATTGAACTGATCGCCGAAAAGATCGGGCAAGCCAAGGCCTGGCCCAACAGTTGGGATATGATGTTCCGGTCAGATTTGCGACGCCTGCTTGGCCCGGTACCCGAACGTCTTGAGGCCCGTGACTTTCGCTCCCGGCTTCACAACTCTCTGGTTGGCCGCAGGCTCAAAAACGCCATTGTCGATACGGAAAAAGCCAAAAAAGACAAAGGCGAGGACGCCAGCGTGAAAAAGCTCGGCGCCGAGCAGATGTATAATGCCCTGCTTGACGACATAGCCGCGCGGTTCATGGCGATGGGTCGCAGCGCAACCGACCGGTTTGCCCGCGATGCCCGCCGGGTTGCGGTGATCGCCGGGCTTGTGCTTGCCTTTGCACTCAATGCCGACAGCTTTGTATTGCTTGAAACCTATCTGACCGACCCGCAAACACGGGCGCAGATCCTGACACAGCAAGACACGCTGATTGCCGGTGCCAAGGCGGGCGAGCTTAAAACCGATGATCCCGCGCAAACCCTGTCAGACCAGGGCGCGGTTCACCTCAAAGCTCTCAATGACAAAATCGTTGAACAGGCCGATGATTTTGACACAAACATTGCGGCATTTGAGCAGCTTGCGGCAACACTCACACCGGCCTCGGCAAATCTGGATTGCGCGCAGGCGGACCCCGCTGTGCCGCAAGATCGGCTGTATTGCGAAACGCAAACCTTGAAACACGCCGTGGCCCGGTTGAAGGACGGCTCTCAAAAACTCACTTATGCGGGTCAGGCCGTTCTGGTCGAGACTGCCAAGGTGGAACGCGGAATGGAATATCTGACCGAGACCTTTCCCGTCGGCTGGCATCGTTTTCCCGCTTGCGGCCGCCCCGAAACAGACCGGCGCTGTTCACAGCAAAGCCCGGCGGGCCAGAAACCGTGCAACTGCTTTCTTGGGGATATGTGGCGATGGCTGTCCAACAATTTCAGCGCATCGCTCAAATGGCTGTTGGGGGTTGGTGCAACCGGGCTGATGGCCGGGCTTGGCGCGCCGTTCTGGGTGCAAGTGGTGCACAAGCTTGCGCGCATGCGCCAAGGCTTGAAACCTGAGGATGTCACTGCGGCCAAGCCAGCCTAGAACACAAACGCCCCGGCACCGGCAGCGGCGACAACGATCAGCCAGACGGGAACTTTGGTGGCCATCAACAGCACAAAGACCAGCAGCGCCAACCCCATATCCGTGAAGGATTGAAGCGCCGTCATGCCGATCGGGCTGATCAGGGCAGCCAGCAGAATGCCGACCACCGCCGCATTGATCCCGGTCAGCGCCCGGCGCACACCTTCGCGATGCTTCAAGCCATCCCAGACCGGCAAGGCCGCCAGCACCAGCAACGCCCCGGGCAGAAAGATCGCCAAGAGCGCCACGACGCCCCCCAGCGCGCCGCCCGGCGAGGCCGCGCCGACATAGGCTGCGAAGGTAAAGAGCGGTCCCGGAACCGCCTGCGCTGCGCCATAGCCCGCCAGAAACTTGTCTTGAGAAATCAGCTCGGGCACCGCACTAGCTTCCAGCAAAGGCAACACAACATGGCCGCCCCCAAACACCAGCGCGCCGCCGCGATAGAAAATCTCGCTCAACTCAAGCCACAGGCCCGGAAAGCTCGCCGCCGCAACCGGCAAGCCAAATAGCAATGCAAAGAACAGCCCAAAGGCGAGTAAAGACCCGGCGGGAACGCGCAAGGGGCGGGTCTCAGCGCTCTGGGCCGGCGTATGCGGCAACGCAAAACCCGCCAACGCTCCACCCGCAATGGCCGCGATCTGACCGGCAGCGCCGGGCAAGGCAAGCGCCACGGCAACCCCGCCCAAGCCGATCAAGCCGCGCGGCAAATCCGGTGTCAGGCTGCGCCCCATTCCAATCACGGCCTGGGCGACAACAGCCACCGTGATCACCTTGAGCGCATGCATCGCCCCTTCAAAAGCGGTGTGGTCAAAGGCAGTCACGCTTAATCCCAGCAGACCCAGCAGCAGGGCCGAAGGCAAGGTAAAGCCCGTCCATGCCGCCAGCGCGCCAGGCAAACCCGCCATTCGGTAGCCGATGCCAAGCCCGACCTGACTGGAGGCCGGTCCGGGCAAGAACTGGCACAGTGCGACAAGCTCGGCATAGTCGGCCTCGCTCATCCATTTGCGGTTTTTCACAATGTCGGTTTGAAAATAACCCAGATGAGCAACCGGCCCACCAAAGCTTGTCAGCCCCAACAGGCTAAAGGCTTTAAAGACCTGAAAGGCTGACACTGACATGGAAACCACCGCACCGGTTGAAGGTGCGATGGTTCAAGCAAAGGGACCCGCAAAAGGCAAGCCCGTCTTTGCCTCCGCTTACTCCACGTCGATCATTTTGAAATACTCACGGAATGAGCAGGCCTTGTCATCGCCGTCCTGACACGCATCAGCCATCAGGCGTTTAAGCTTGCGCGCCGCCCGCGCCCATTGTTCGGGGTAGAGATGACGATCAAAGGCCCGCATGGCGAGCGTGACCGAACCGATCCCTTCTTCGGTGCGGCCAAGAGCGATTTCAGCCTGCAACAACCCCAGCACGGCATCGCCCAGCTCTTTGGGCTGGCACCGCCAGCTCAGCTGATCAATCAATGGCTCCAGTGTTTCAACCGCTTTGGCCGCAAGCGCCTGGTCGCCCATAAACGTGCCCGCATCAGCCAGCACAAGCCCGCGCAGAAGCGGGTCTTTCAAGACCTTGAGCGCATGATCGACACCGTCCCGGTGTGCGGTGGCCGCCGCCAGCCGGCCTGACCAGAATTCATGCTTTTGTTCAGTGGGTGCATAGGCGGCCGCCGACGCAAAAGCCAGGGCGGTCGGTTCAATCTCCGCCGCCATTTCGGCCAGCCCCGAAAGGGTCTTGGCCTGTGCCGCATCGCTCCGCGCCTGAAAGTCGGGATGCTCCGCCAGCCGCGTGGTCCACAAGCGGAAGGCCGCGCTGTTGCCCTTGAGAAAGGCGATTTCGGCGCGGCGGTTCAGGATGGTCACTTCACTTTGATTGGAGACGGGATAGGCCAGCTCCCGCTGCAACCCAGTCACAGCACTCATCAAGGTCGGGGGTGGAGCGGTGCTGCACGCCTCACTCACAGCCTGCGCAGGCATGGTCAACATCCACGCGCAGGCAACCGCCACCGCCACATGTTTCAACCTGCCCGTCATACGTCCCTCGCAGTGCGCCACCAACGGCGCCAACCCAAGCCCACAGCCACGATGCCAAAGTCTGAACATGTGTAGAATGCATGGAATGCGCCCTGTGGAAAACCCCTCTTTGTGGATAGGCCTTTGGTCTTCAGGCCAATATGATGGACAAGGCTGGACACTGGTGGCACCCTCCCCGCCATCGAAATCACCCGCCTGCCACACCAAGGACCCGCCCCCGTGACCCAATCCGTTTCGCTCAGCTATGAGGATGAACAGGCGTTTTTGACCTTGCATCGTCCGCCGGCCAACTTGCTGGACCACACTGTGTGCGACGAGATTGAGCGCCATGCCCGCATGCTCGCCCATGCGTCGCCCGCCCGGGGGTTGATCGTGACAGCCGCCGACACATTTTGCGGCGGGCTTGATCCGGCAAGTTTTGACAGTGAAGACGGCGATGATGCCAAGGCGCTTTATGTCAGCGTCAACCGGATGTTGAGCGCCCTTTATGCCATTGGCTGTCCGGTCACCGCCGCACTCAATGGCGATGCCGGCGGGATCGGTTTTGTGCTCGCCCTGTGCGCCGATTACCGTCTGATGCATGAGCGCGCACAAATCAGCCTGCAGCACACGATTTCAGGCATGCCGTTTCCCCGCGTTGCGGTTGAAATCATGCACGCCGAGATGACGCCGCAAAGCCTGCGCACCCTGGCCCTGGGCGGCACATCCATGACGGCGCAAGCGGCACTGTCAGCCGGTCTGATCGATCAGGCCGTCAGCGGCGATCTGCTGGATACGGCCAGGGAGCTGACCGCAAACCGCGCAGACAATGCAGCCTTCGCCGCCATCAAACGGCAATTGCGCAGCAATGTGATCGAGCGCTGTCAGGCCCTGGCCGATCAAGACAGTGACCCGGCCACCGCCGCGCTCGGCATTTTGCTGCTCGACTGAGCGGGCGCTGACATCGGGGCTTTTCGCGCCGTGCAAAAAACGGCATGGTGCGCGCCATCCGCTATTTCAAAGTTCAATGAGGTTTCCCATGGCCCTTCCCAGCCAGCTTCAAGGCAAATTGTCGGTGCCGGTGATCGGCTCACCGCTGTTCATCGTTTCCAATCCCGATCTGGTGGTTGAGCAATGCAAGGCCGGTATCGTCGGCTCTTTCCCTGCGCTCAATGCCCGGCCTGAAGGCGTGTTTGAAGACTGGGTGAAAGAGATCAAGGACCGGCTGGGCGAAGAGGCTGAAAACAATCCGGGCAAAAAAATCGCGCCCTTTGCCGTCAATCAAATCTGCCATGCCTCAAACCCCCGGCTGATGACTGATATGGAAATCTGCGTGAAGCATGAGGTTCCCGTCATCATCACCAGCCTGCGCCCGCCCGCAGAGGTGGTGGAAGCCGCCCATTCTTACGGCGGGCTTGTTTTCCACGACGTCATCAATCAGCGCCATGCCCGCAAGGCCGCCGAGCAAGGCGTCGATGGGCTCATTCTTGTCGCATCGGGTGCGGGTGGACATGCAGGAACCATCAACCCCTTCGCACTCGTCCGCGAAATCAAGGAGTGGTTTGACGGCACGGTGATCCTGTCAGGCTCCATCGCGGATGGTCATGGCGTGGCCGGGGCGCTCGCCCTTGGCGCAGACCTCGCCTATATCGGCACGCGCTTTGTTGCGTCCACAGAGGCCAATGCGGTCGATGCCTATAAGGATATGATTGTGGAATCGGGGTCCGAAGACATTGTGTATTCCAACCTGTTTTCAGGCGTCCACGGCAATTATCTCAAAGGCTCGGTCCGCAATCAGGGCATGGACCCCGACAATCTGCCCGATGGCAGCAAGGACACTATGAATTTCGCAGGAAGCAGTCTTGAAGCCCCTTCCGCCAAGGCGTGGCGCGACATCTGGGGCGCGGGCCAGGGCGTCGGCGTCATCCATGAGGTGAAGCCCGCCGGTGAAATTGTCGCCGACCTGATCCGCGATTTCGACGCCGCCACCAAAGAGTTCAACCAAAAGGCCGGTTGACCCAGCCAAACGGGACCGCCGGTCAGCCGGCCGGGGCGAAACGCAACAGGGTTTCGCCCGCCCCGTCCTTCAAAAGCAACAAACCGTTTTCCCGTTCCCAGCGTTCAATTTTATCAAGCGCGCGGAAGAAGCGTTGCTCCTGCTCCATAATCGCTGGAGGACAGGCCATCTTGGTGGTCATGGTGGGACCAATTGCAATCAGGCTTCCGGTGATTTCAGCGGTGCCGAAAAAGCGGTTGCAGCCTGCATGACCGTTGACCTTGCTATCGGCGGTGATGATGAAGGGCGTGTTGAGATTGTCGATCACGCCTTTACCGTTAATATCTTCGAGCAGCCATTCGCCGACAATGTCCGGCACGGGTGCAAGCGGCCGGGGCGGATAGTGCAGCCAGCCCTGAAACACACCATCGCGGCTGACCACTTGCTCAATGCGCCCCACTTCAACCAGCGGCGGCTGTTCGCGGGCGGGGTAGAAAACCGGGTTGGCCTCGCCCTTCATATGGGCGGTGGCATCGCTCAGCGCCTCAACCCCCACAATGGCCCCGCCGCCGCTTTCAGCCAGACAATCATGGCGGTTGCCCGCCGCGTCGCGCAGCCGGACCCCGACCAGTCCCTTGTTCATCGGCCAGGCCAAATCGATACGCTCCACAGCCAGGCCGCTGTCGAGCACACATGCCCCGATGGCGGGAAGATACTCCGTGATCCGCTTGCTCCAGTCCCGCCCGGGGGCGGGACGCGCATCGGGCTGATGCACAAGCACTTGCGACCGCGCGCAGCAGCCTTGTGCCGCCTCAAGCCCCGGCGCGGAAACAATCACTGTGTAAGCAAGCGCAGGGCCATCCTTCATCGTGTCGGTGCACGCCGTTTCCTCGATCGTTGCAACCAGCGTTCCGGTTTCGCCATCGCCGCGCCACACGCTGACCGGCGGCCGCAAAAAGGTCATGGGGTGAAGGCTGCCGCTGAACAGGCTTTTTTGCGCGCCACTCGTCCCCGGACGGCCCAGAATAGCGCGTTTTTCGCTGGCTTCCAGTGACCAGAACGGCTCATTGCCCCGGCATTCATAGGTGGTCAGCGCATCAGCGGCATAACTTCCCGCCGGCGCCAACAGGGCCGCCATCAATGTCCCAGCACTCAGCATACGCCCCATCATGTTCTGCCTCGTTTCCCAAACTGCCCGAATGCTGCCCTATCACAGCCTTAAGTCTTCCCCAACTGTGGGGTGAGAGTGTGGCGCAATTGCGTTTGATTTTCATCCCCAACCCGGATACCGACCAGATACCCACAAGCCCCCCCGACGGAGCGTCCCATGTACGCGGCTTTTAAAGACCTGATCCATCGCATCATGCATGCGCGGTTGATGCCGCTTTACATGGCGATTGTGTCTTTTCTTGAAAACACTGTCGTTTTGATTGCGCTTGAACCGTTATTCGTCCCCGTGATGGTGGCCAAGCGTGACAAGCTTTATTCGATTGTCGCCTCGTTGGTGTTTGGCTGCGTGGTGGGGGCTCTGGCAACTTATGCCCTCGCGGCCTGGGCCTATGAGCCGGTGATCGAGCCCTTCTTGGAATGGGCGCATCTGCATGACAGTTTCCATCAGGTTGAAAAGGACATTCGCGATGATGCGTTTTTGGCCTTACTGCTGATTTCGATCACACCGATCCCGTTTCAGCTTGGCACCGTCAGCGCGGGCATTATCGGTGTCGATCCCCTGGTTTTGATCGCGGCGGTCGCATTGGGCCGGACGGTGCGCTATGGCGCGCTTGCGGTTCTGGTCGTGCTGGTCGGCAAGCGGGCGGCCTCTCTGCTCGACAAATATGAAGTCGAAATCATGCTGGGCTCGGCTGCCATTGTCATTGGCGTTGTGCTGGTTGGACTGCTGACATGAAACGGGCCGGAACTTGCGTCCCGGCCCGCCCCGAATTTTAGGTGAACCCGCGTCAGGCTTTTTCGCCGCGCAGTTCCTTCAAGATCACTTCGATAAATTCGCGCAGGCCCGCAAAGCTCAGCTCGGCGCTTTCGAAATGCTGTTCGAGATTGTCGATCTCGTGATGCTGCTGGGCTTCGCGGCGGCGTTCAAGCTCACCCCGCAACTCGCCCAGCGCGGTTTCGGTGTCGCGTGTCAGCTCTTCAAGATCTTCCAGCGACAGAAGTTTCAGTCCCGCTTTCATAGCTGCGCTCCTTCATGCGGTTGGGTTTGTTCAAGTTGGGCTTGCTCATTGGTTCCGCCGCCATCAAAGACCTGGGTCAGACCGACACAGATCAGCGGAACGATGAAGAAGACGCAGACAATATAGGCCGCCGCATAGAGCTTTTGCTCCGCAGAAATCCGCGCCAGCCATTCCGCGCCTTTGATCGGCAGTTCCCGCAGGAACGGAATGCCGTAAATCACCACCACACCCAGAATATTATAGGTCATGTGGATGAGCGCGATTTGCAGCGCAAACACCGCCCCATCACCGGAGAAGGCCGTCGCAGCCAGAAGCGCGGTGATACAGGTGCCGATATTGGCGCCCAGCGTGAAGGGATAGATGTCGCGCAGGCTGAACACGCCGGTTCCGGCCAAGGGCACCATCAGGCTTGTTGTGGTTGAGCTGGATTGAACCAGAACCGTCATCAGGGTCCCCGAGCCAATCCCCGTCACCGGACCACGGCCAATGGCAGTGTGCAGGATCTGTTTCGCCCGGCCAACCATCAGCACCTTCAGAAGCTTGCCGATAAACATGATCGACACAAAGATCAGCACAACGCCGATGATGATCATCGCGATACCGCCAAACGGTTCGGGCAGAATATCGTGGGTGCCATGCTTGATGGGATCGACGATAAACTTGGTTGCCGCTTTGACATAGTTCACCGATTTGACGTCAACCGCCGCGCCCCCAACCATCATGGTGGCGAGATAACCGCCGATCTTTTCCAGAATGCCGAACGCGATTTCGAGCGGCAGGAAAATCACAACCGACAGAAGGTTGAAATAATCATGCACCGTGGCGGCTGCAAAGGCGCGCCGGAACTCGTTCTTGTCGCGCACATGGCCCAGGCTCACAATCGTGTTGGTGATTGTGGTGCCGATATTGGCGCCCATCACCATGGGAACCGCCAGAGTCACGGGCAGGCCGCCCGCGACCAGCGCCACAATAATCGACGTCACGGTTGAGCTCGATTGGATCAGTGCGGTAGCAACCGTGCCGATGATCAGGCCCATAAACGGATTGGTCGCAAAAGCAAACAGCTCTTCGGCTTCGTCCTTCGTGGCCGATTTGAACCCGCCGCCAATCATGCTGACAGCGCAGATCAGAAGATAGATCAGACCGGCAACCAGCAGCCAGTCCAACCAGGCCGGCCGCGAACTTGACGGTGTTGCCTGTTCCGGCTCGGCCGGAATTTCAGTCGTAGTCATGAGAATGTCCCTTTCCCCAAGGATCAGCTCTTTGCTTATCCGGGGCTTGCGGGTCAATTCAGTGACGGTTTCGCGGCCTTACTGTTGCGAAAAGTTCATGAATTCAACAACTTATGAACTCATAAACTTAGACGCGCGCACCCAGCATACGCCGCAGCGTGCCATCGCCATCCATCACATGATGCTTGAGCGCACCCGCCACATGCAGCGCCACGGTCACAATCAGCACCCAGCCTAAAAGGCCGTGCGCCTGATGACCAAGGCCCGCCAGAAGCTCGTTCTTGTCTTCTGTTTTAGCGATCAGCGTCATTCCCCAAACCTCGACACCATGACCACCGGCGCCTGACATCATCATACCCGAGATCGGCATCAGGATGGAGGCGATGAGCAGCACCCAGTGGCTGAGCTTGGCGAGCGTGATTTCCCACGCCTGATGATTGCCCACAGGTTTGGGCCAGCCATTCATCATCCGCCACACTGCGCGGATCAGGATGAACACAAAGATGGTGATGCCAAAGCTTTTGTGAATCGGGTAAAGCGCGAACGCCTCGGTCCGCTCCATATAGATGCCGACCGCCAGCAGTCCGATGATCGACAGGCCGATCAGCCAGTGCAGGCTGATGGTGATATGGGAAAACCGTTCGGCAGTATCTTTCATGATGCCCTCGCTCCATCCAGACAGGAACCAAGAGTGCCAAGCCTTGATGACAGCTGCAAGGCCGGTGGATGAGGCTCTCGGCTGTTACGCCTGGCCCAATTGCCGAATCCCATTCGGGTTTTCGCACTCAATTCGCACCTCTTCAGCCTTGACCAAGCTCCGCAAAGCTTGAACTTCTTCATTATTACAAGGGCTTATGAATTTTTTCCGCAAACTGTGCCAAATGCCAACATAGCCGAGTTTTCCACCGCCTCTTTCTTGATTAGTCTTTGATAGGACAAATGAAACGGCCTGATGACATGGGGACAAGGCCGCTTTGGGGGATAGCTGTATGACACAGTTAGGCGTGCGCGGCCTTCAGGCTGCGCTTGTGTGTATTTCTGTATTGGCAATGCCTGTGGGTGCACCGGCCCAGACTGCGGACGAACCAGCCGCAGCCCAGGCCGAAGAACCGCGCCGCCAACCCAATCTCAAGCTCGACGAAATCACCGTCACCGCCCAGAAGCGCGTGGAGGATGTGCAAGAGGTTCCGTTCTCGGTCACGGCCGTCTCCGGCGAAACACTCAAAATGTCCAACATGCAAAGCATGACCGAACTGACCGCGTTGCTACCCAATGCCACCATTGCCAGTTCCGCCAGCTTCTCGGTGATCTATGTCCGGGGGCTGGGTACCGCAGTCAATGACGGCTTTGAACAATCGGTCGGCGTCTATATTGACGGGGTTTATATGAGCCGGCCGTCCTACCTGTCCGATGCGGTGTTCGACATTGAACGGGTTGAATTGCTGCGCGGCCCGCAAGGTACGCTTTACGGCAAGAACACGGTGGCCGGTGCACTCAACATCACCACTGGTGATCCGGCCTTTGAATGGTTCGGCAATCTTGATCTGCAATATACCGAAGGTGGCGGCCACCGCGTGCGCGCGGTTGCCAACGGACCCATCATTGATGACAAGCTGGCCGTGCGCATCGGCTTTCTGGATGAACGCGCCGACGGGGTCGTGCACAACCACACCCGTGACCTGAGCGAGTTTGGCCAGAACAGGACCGGCGCGCGCATCCGGTTTTTGTTCACCCCCACCCCTGATCTGTCGATCCGCTTTGGCGGTGATTATTCGATGAATGATGACCGGGGCACGGGCTTTGAAGTCATTGCCGCCAACAATTTTCTGACCCAGTCGATCAGCCCGCAATTTGATCCTGAATGGGAAGGCCAGCCCGACCGCAATTCCTATCTCGACACGCCCGGCTATCTCGACCGCGACACCTATAATTTCAATCTGGTCGCCGACTATGACATTGGCGAATACACGATTTCGCTTGTCGGCGGGTGGAGCAAGTTTGAAGAAGCCCTGCTGTTCGACGCCGACCTTGGCCCCGCCCCGTTTCTGTGGTGGGACAATGCCGACACTTACTCGCAATATTCTGCCGAGCTTCGTGTGACCTCGCCTCCCGGCGAGTTTGAATTTGTCGGCGGGCTTTATTTCTTCGGCAGCCATTACGATGCCTATACCGAATTTGTGTTCTTCCCCGACCCTGCCGCAACCGAGCGCATTCTTGGGATTTCGGGCATTCCGCAATTTCTTGATCCGCTGATTGATCCGCTGTTGCCGCTTTTGGGCGGTCTGCTCGACCCGGTATTGTCCACCGCCCTGTCAGACCGGCTGTTTCAGCTGTTTGATCAAAAGACCATCACCTATTCGGTCTTTGGCCAGGCAACCTGGAACCCGACCGAAGAGCTCGCTTTGATCCTGGGCTTGCGCTTCCACTTTGAACGCAAGAAAGCCAATATCGATCA
This sequence comes from Alphaproteobacteria bacterium, assembly GCA_965227065.1. GTDB lineage: Bacteria > Pseudomonadota > Alphaproteobacteria > SPJN01 > SPJN01 > CBDDFN01. The sequence continues at coordinate 25,756 of CBDDFN010000018.1, read as the reverse complement.
GAACTATGAAAAGACCGGCATTGTGCTGCAATCGCTGTTTGAGATTGAAGAATATAGTCTCCAGCAAACCCGCGATGAGACCAATGTCTCACCCAAGGTCTCGCTCAAATACCGCTTCACCCCCGATATTGTCGGCTATGCCACCGCTGCCGCAGGCTTCAAGGCGGGCGGGTTTAACCCGTTTGCACCCGATCCGGGGCGGTCCACCTTTGAACAGGAAAACAGCTGGACCTTTGAAGGCGGTCTCAAGACAACGCTGTTTGATGAGCGGCTGACCTTCAATGTCGGTTATTTCTACACCAAATTTTCCGACCTTCAGATCTCGGTGCTGACCGGTATCGGCACGACTTTCTTTGTCGACAATGCCGCCTCAGCCACCACCCATGGTGTGGAGTGGGAGACCCGCTTCGTCCCGATCGAAGGCGGGTTGATGACGTTCTCAGGCGCCTGGTTGTCGGCTTACTATGACGACTTTGAAACCGGGCCTTGCATGGCTGAACGCAACCCCGCCGCCCTGTTGCTCGACGCGGTCAATGATCCGGGCTTTTGTGATCTGTCGGGAGAGCGTCTGGTGCGCGCCCCCAAATGGGAAATCTCGGCGACCTATACCCAGGTCATTCCGCTCTATTGGGGTATCGGCCTGCTGGCGGGATTTGACATGAATTATCAGTCCTCGCACTTCACCGATATTGACCTCGACCCCGGCACCTTCCAGGACGGATATGTGCTTCTCAATGCCCGGCTGGGGCTGGTCGATACTGACTATCAGCGTTGGGTGCTGGTGTTGAACGGCAAGAACATGCTGGATGAACTGGTCGTGGGCGGCGCCACCGATGCCCCGCTTCAGGGCGGAACATTTTTTGGCATTCTGGCACCGGGCCGGTTTTACACGCTGGAGCTTCGTCTCACACTCTAGGCCCGTCGTTTAAAAATGGTCATCGCGCACCACTTCGACATCCGACAGGCTGACAATGCCGATCTGGCGGGCGACCACATGATAGGCAGCCGAAAGCGCCTGATCGGCAAGCGCCTGGTCAATGATCGTCACCACCTGGACAATCTGGCTGGTGGTGGTGATTTGTCCTTCCCGGCTCCACCGGCCTTCCGCCCCGCGTCCGGCCAGTGCGGGCAACACCGTATAGCCCGACACCCCCACCTGATCGAGCGCGTCAAGCAAGCGGTTCAACACCGGGGCCTCGACAAAAATTTCCAGCCGTTTCTTGGTATGGGTTTTCATTTGCCGTCTCCTATCCGCCAACCATCCGGCCCAGCGCGCCATAAAGCGGCAGGCCCAAAATCAGGTTGAATGGAAAAGTCACCCCGATGGACAAGGTGAGGTAAAGCCCCGGCCGCGCTTCTGGCAAGGCAAGCCGCATTGCAGCAGGCACCGCAATATAGGATGCGCTGGCCGACAGGGTGATCAACAATGCCGCGCCACCGGCGCTTAATCCCACCAGCCAGGCCAGCGGAGTGGCAAGCGCCGCCCCGATCAGCGGCATCGCCACGGCAAAGCCGGCCAGCCGTGCGTTCAGCATGTCGCCCGACTGGCGCAAGCCCCGGCCTGCAACCAGTCCCATATCCAGCAAGAACAGGCACAACACGCCTTTAAAGGGATCAACCACGAACGGGGCGACCGCCTCCAACCCTTCAGGCCCGGTCACCCAGCCGATGATGAACGCCCCCACCAGCAACACGACCGAGCCGTTGGTCAACGCCTCGCGCAAAACAGAGGGCTGGTTGGGATCAGGAGTGCCGGTGCGATTTTTGTGCGCCAGCCACAACGCCGTCAGGATGGCGGGCGCTTCCATCGCTGCTGCCGCCGCCACCAGATAGCCTTCATAATTTGCCCCGCCATCGCCCAGCATCTGGGTTGCGGCCACAAAAGTGACAATCGAGATCGATCCGTAGCAGCCCGCAATCGCCGCCGCGTCTGCACGGGGCAGTTTGGCCAGCTTCCGCACCAGAGGGAATGCAATCAAAGGCAGGGCAAAGCTCAAGGCAATCGCGACCAATATGGTGGCACCGGCCTCAAGCCCTGCACCCCCATCACCCATCTGCACCCCGCCCTTAAAGCCAATCGCCAGCATCAGATAAAGGGCCATACCTTTGGCGATGGCTTCAGGAACCGACAGGTCAGAGCGGATAAAGGCGGCCACCAAACCCAGCGCGAAGAACAGCGCCATGGGGGTCAAAAGGTTCTGCGCCGCCAGCTCAAACAGGGCCATACCCTATGCCTCCAAAGGCTCGGCTTGCCGCTTTTTCAGCGCGCGGGACAGCAGCATGAAACCAATCGTACCACTGAGGATTGAGCCGGTGAGAACACCGATCCGCACGGCGGCCTGATGGTCGGGATCAGCAAAGGCCAGCGCGCCGATAAACAAGCTCATCGTAAAGCCGATCCCGGCGAGCGATGCCGCACCGATAATCATCATCCAGTTCATCGAAGGGTCGAGCTTGGCAATTTTGAACTTCACGGCCAGATAGCTCAGGCCGACAATACCCAAAGGCTTGCCGATCAACAGGCCCAGCATGATGCCAAGCGGGATGGGCGCCACAAAGTCCGACAGCGTAATGCCGCCAAGTGCAACGCCGGCATTGGCGAAGGCAAAGACCGGCATAATGCCGAACGCGACATAGGGATGAAGCGCGTGTTCCATCTGTTCAGCAGGACGCTTTCCACCCGCCGCAAGCGGGATCGCAAAGGCGGTGATCACACCGGCCAGCGTCGCATGAACGCCTGATTTCAGAACGCACACCCAAATGACCGCGCCGATCAGAATATAGGGCAACCGGGCCGCCACTCCTGCGCGGTTCAAAATGAACAGCGCCACCGCGCCAAGCCCGGCAAACAACAGGGCGGTTACCGAAATGTCCGCCGTGTAAAACAGCGCAATGATCAATATCGCGCCCAGATCATCGACAATGGCAAGGGTGAGCAAAAAGGCCCGCAGCACCACCGGAACACGCGATCCCAGAAGCGCCAATACACCCAGCGCAAAGGCAATGTCGGTTGCCGCCGGAATGGCCCATCCGCGCAACGCTTCCGGGTCGGAACTGGCCATGTTGAGGCTGACATAAATCAGCGCGGGCGCCAGCATACCGCCAACCGCCCCGGCCAGGGGCAGCGCGGCAGCGGCGCGGTCCGCCAGCTTGCCCTCCATCACCTCGCGCTTGATCTCAAGCCCGACAAGGAAGAAGAACACCGCCATCAGCAGATCGTTGATCCACAGCAAAAGCGGTTTGTCGATCGCAAATGATCCAACCCCGACAAAGGCCGGTGTGGTCAGCAGCGCGTCATAGTATGAAGCAAAAGCAGAATTATCGAGGATCAGCGCCAAAAGCGCCGCGAAGAACAGCAAAACCCCCGGAAACGCGTCATGGTGAAGGATGGCGCGCACTTGGCTCATGAATCATACTCCCGCTCAAACAGATGATACCAGACAGTGAGATATGAATTGATATGAAATCTTTCAAGAACTTCCACAAAATGATATAAAATGCCACAGAGGAGTATCAACAATGTTATCCAAGCCTCTTCTGACGATTCATGAAGTAGCCGACCTTTTGAAAGTGAATGAAAGCACGGTGCGCCAATGGGTGCGCGCCGGCGAATTGCGCGCTATCAAGTTTGGCAAGGAATGGCGGGTCGCCCACAAGGACCTTGAGGCTTACCTCAACGCCCATGCCAACCGGCCGCCTGACCCTGAGACCGGCGGCTAAGGTCAGTCCGGCAGGGGAATAAACTCATCCTCGCCGGGAACGGTCGGGAACAGGCGTTTGGCCCAGCGGTCCTTCGCCCTGTCGATCAGCGCGGGATCAGACGCAACAAAGTTCCAGAACAGATGCCGCCGCCCTTCAAGCGGCGCGCCGCCCAGAATGATGAGGCGTGAGGGCTTGGCCGCTTCCAGAACCACCGGCACATCGGGTTTGAAAAGGCTGAGCGTGTTGGGGGCGAGCGGTTCACCATTGGCGCTCAGCACCCCGTCGATCGGATAGCAGGCCCGATCCTGATACTGCATCGGCATGGCGATATGCGCGCCGGCCTCAAGCCGGACATCGACATAAAAGCAGGGCGAAAACACCGGCACGGGCGAGCAGGTGTCAAAGGCTGAGCCCAGCACCACTGTCCATTGCACCCCCGCTTCCACCGAATGGGGCAGACTATCGGCGGGGTGATGCGAGAAGCTCGGCTCGGTCTGTTCATGCTCTTTGGGAAGGGCAAGCCAGATTTGCAGGCCATGCAAACGCTGGCCGGTCTTGATCACATCATCGGGCGTGCGTTCAGAATGCACAATGCCTTGCCCCGCCACCATCCAGTTTACGGCGCCTGGCGTGATGCGCTGATCAAAGCCCAGTGAGTCCTTGTGCTGAATAGCGCCTTCAAACAGATAGCTTACGGTGGCAAGCCCGATATGGGGATGGGCGCGCACGCCCAGATCGTGACCGGCATCAAACTCGGCGGGGCCAAACTCGTCAAAGAAAATGAACGGCCCCACCATGCGCGCCTGCGGTGAGGGCAAAACACGCCGGACCGAAAAATCGCCCAGCGAATGCTCGGCCCCTTCGATGCGCTGTTCGATGACGCTCATAGGATCGCCGGGCTTGAAGTCTGAAGGATCAATTTTAGACATTACTGCACTCCCGCCTGGTATTTTTCCACAAGTCTAAAGTGTTGATAAGTCAAGTTTACGACATCGGCTGCGGCTGGACCTGTTGATCGGTCCAGTTGCATTTCTTTGCCTTCAATCCAGACGTGTATTCCTTGACCTGACAGAAATGTCAGCTAATCTCCCGCGCAAGAAACGGGGGAGACCAATCATGCCGATGTTTGACTATAAGGGCGAAGACGCCCGCGATCTGTTCGCAGAAATCTACCACATTTCAGCCTATGGCAGCGCGTCGGCCTACGTCCCGCAATCATTTTTGCGCGGTGCAGCCTCCATCGGCTTTGATAACACCACCCCGCCTGAAGGCTGGCGCAACATCGCGCCCTCCGAACTGGGGTTGAGCGGAGACCGGCTCGACATTCTGGGGAATTACAAAGGCGAGACGCCCGGATTGCTGCCCAACATCCTGGCAGGTCAGGCGCGCGTGCTCGGCAAGTTTGATGACACAGGTACCTTGATCAAGACCGCGATCTCATTTGCGGGAACCTCAAACGCGACCGATGTGCTCGAATTCCCTGCCATGCTCAATGGCAATTACATTGACCAGTTCACCTATTTGCTCGATGCGCTGGCGCAGTTCAATGCCGGCAATGGTCTGACGGGCGAAGATGTTTATGTCACCGGCTATTCGCTTGGTGCGGGTGCCACCAACAATATGTTTGCCAAGAAGGATACGGACTGGGACGGGTTCTTTGCCGACAGTCAGTATCTGGGCGTGGCCGTCCCGGTGATTGCCGATGGCGACGACATTCTCAATTTCGGCTTTGAAAATGATGTCGTGCACCGCGCCGCCGGCACGGGAACCTATTCGCAGGTGCTGCAGAGTGTGTTGGGCGGCAACGACAAAATGTATGCCAACTCGGTCGACAATGTTGTGCTCTATGACGATCTCTACGCATTGCCAACCTGGCCCAACGGGATTTTCTCCCTCGCCGATCTGTCAGACTGGTACGCCCATTTCGGCGGCGTGTTTGTCAATCCGGTTGAGATTATCGGCAATTCAGCCTTTTACGAGGTGATCGAACAGGACAGCGCGGTCATCATCGCCAATCTCTCGGATCTGACACGCCCGCTTCATTGGGTCTCCGACAAGCAGACCGCCACCTCAGATCATTATCAGGACCCAAGCTTCGTGCTGGGCACCGCAAAGGCCGACAAGATCGCCGATGGCCCCGCCGATGATTTCCTGGAAGGCTTTGGCGGCAATGATACGTTCCGCACCGGCAACGGCTCCGACCTTGTTGATGGCGGCGATGGCCATGACATTGTCGAACTCAAAGGCAGGCTGGGCCAATATGAATATATCAAGCTCGACGACGGCACCTTGTTTGCCCATCACAAGGCTGGCGCGTTCGGCCTGGATGAATTGCGCAATATCGAAAAGCTGCAATTCACTGCGGTCAATCTGCTTGGCATCGAACTGCTGCCGCTCAAATATGCCATCACCGACACTGCTGTTCAGCGGCCCGGCCAGAAAGTGCTGTTTGCCGATCATGACGAAGGCACGATGGGCGATGACATCATGGACGGCACTGATGGGCTCGACCGGCTGTTTGGCCTTGATGGCGATGATCTGATCAGCGGCTTTAAAGGCAATGATCTGATCCATGGCGGCGACGGCGATGATGTGCTTGACGGCGACAGCGGCCATGACAAGCTCCATGGCGGGTTTGGCGACGATATTCTGATCGGCTCGGCCGGCAATGACACCATGACCGGCGGCACCGGCTCAGACACATTTGACCTGACCGATCTTGTACTTGGCCGCGATGTCATCACCGATTTCGACATGCATCAAAGCGGCAAGGATGTCCTCATGCTCTCCTCGGCTGATTTTGCCGACGCTGCCGCCGTCATTGCGGCGGCCACGCAAAAAGGCACCGATGTCGAAATCATGATCGGGCCGGACCGGGTCACGCTGGAGCATTTCAAGCTGGCCGACCTAACCCCGGATGACATTGTGATTGTCTAAAGGTGCGTGTGTGATGGCCAATCCTGCGCCGGGCTTTAAAGCCCGTCCCGACCATACGATTGATATTGAGCCTCTTGACGGCACGGTCGAAGTGTTCGCCAACGGACAGTTGATTGCCCATTCGGTGCGCGCGCTGATCCTGACCGAAGCCAGCTATCCGCCGGTGGTCTACATGCCCCTTGGTGATGTGCTGGCCCCGATGGAGAAAACCCAAACCGCAACCCACTGCCCCTTCAAAGGTGATGCCAGCTATTATTCAGTCTCGGCCGCCGGGGAAACCATCATTGATGCGTTATGGGCTTACGAAGATCCGTTTGACGAAATGCGCGCCATCACCAATTTTGCCGCCTTCTATCCCGACCGGGTGGACGCAATCAAAGTCGGCTGACGCTTTCCCTCAGCCCTAGTCTATGCCATAGACTTGGGACGAACACAGGGGGAGCCGCAATGGCCTGGTACACCGGCAACACGCTTTACGACACGCTTTTGATCATCGGCTTTGTCTATGCCGCCGCGATTGCCTTTTCGGCCCGCTATGGCACGGCCGCCTATGGCGGACGGTTCGGCCCCAAATCCAAAGGCATCAAGTTTCACCCCAAGCTTGGCTGGGTGTTGATGGAGCTGCCCGCCCTGATCTTCTTCCCCATCTTCTTCTTTTGGGGCGAGCATGCCGACGCGCCCGGCGCGCGCGTCATTCTGGCGATCTGGATGGTTCACTATCTCAACCGGGCCTTGATCAACCCGATGCTGATGCGGGTGCAGCCCGGCACACCGGCCAGCTTCAACATCAATGTGGTGGTGATCGGCTGGGTCGTGCTGATCCTGCATTCCTATTTGAACGGCGCCTATGCCGGCGGGCTGGGCAGTCATATCTGGCAAAACGACTGGATCAGCGATCCCCGCTTTGTGATCGGTGCACTGGTCTGGGCGGCGGGCTTCACAATCAATGTCTGGTCAGACGCCATCATCCGCAATTTGCGGCCCAAAAATCCCGCCCCCGATGATCCCCGCTACCGCATCCCTGAAGGCGGGCTGTTCCGCTATGTCAGCTGCCCGCATTATCTGGGCGAGCTGATCTCTTTTATCGGTCTGTCGATTTTCACCTGGGGTCTGGGCGGCGTGTTCATCCTAGCAGTCACCGCGGGGAATCTGATCCCCCGCGCGCTCAAAACCCATCGCTGGTACCAAAAGACCTTTCCCGACACCTACCCCGCGAGCCGCAAGGCAATCATTCCGGGCGTGCTGTAGGCGCGACCGTCACTTCATCTTGTAGCGAATCGGCAGGCTCTTCAAACCCGAGACAAAATTGGCGGCGACGTAAGTCGGCTCGCCCGCCAGTTCGACATGATCAAGCCGGGCCAGCAATTCGCGATACAGCGCGGCCATCTCCATCCGTGCCAGATGCATGCCCAGACATTTATGGGCGCCATGGCCAAAGGCGATTTGCGGATTGGGGGAGCGGGTGATGTCAAACCGGGCGGCGTTTGCAAACACCTCTTCATCGCGATTGCCCGACCAGTAGCACATGACCAGCGTGTCGCCCTTTTTGATCTGTCTGCCCCGCAGCTCATAATCTTCGGTGGCAGTCCGGCAGAAATGTTTGACCGGGGTGACCCAGCGGATCATTTCTTCCACTGCGCCGGGCAGCAGGCTCATATCCTTTTTGAGCATGGCCATCTGATCGGGATTTTCCATCAGTGCGAGCAAGCCGCCCGCGGTAGAGGAGCTTGTCGTGTCATGCCCCGCCGTCGCGACGATCATGTAATAGGACATGGCCTCAAGCTCGGGGATCGGCTCTCCATCGATCTCGGCATTGGCAATAACGCTGGCCACATCATCTTTGGGATTGGCGCGGCGGTCAGCCGTAATCTTTGAGAAATAATTGTGGAAGTCGATCACCACATTGGCATCAATGGCAAATTCCGACCGGCCAAATTCAGGGTCTTCGCCACCAAACAGCTCCTGGGTGAGTTGCAGCATGCGCGGCTCATCCTCCTCCGGCACGCCGAGGATCTGCATCACGACGCGCAGGGGAAACCACACGGCCACATCGCGGACAAAATCGCATTCCCCGCCAAGATCGGCCATCTTGTCGATGAAATGTTTGGCAAGACCCTCAACGGCCTCAGCCCGTTTCTTGACATTACCGGGCATGAACCAGGCCTGTGTGAGAATGCGGTATTTGTGATGATCGGGATTGTCCATATCGACCAGCGAACGGATCAGATGGTTTGACCCGCCGGTGGCATCCAGGATCATCTGTTCGGCTTCGGCCGGCATCACGATCAGACGCGGATCATTGATGAAGCGCTCATTCTGCTTTTCGATCTCGATAATGTCGGCGTGTTTCGTCACCGCCCAATAGGGCCGGTATCCTGCGGGCTCAACAAAGCAAACCGGATCTTCGGCCCGCATGCGCTGATAATTGGCCAGCAAGGTGGCGGGGTCAGAAAAGGCTTGCGGCGTTGTGATATCGAGCGTGTTCGGTGCGTTCATGATGGCCTCCCAAAGGCGCTTTTTCTGGTCCGTTTTTGGACACAATGTCTAACCCGCCTAGCAAAGGAAAAGATGGCGCCCCCGTCAAGATCGCCATGGCCGTGCACGCGAAATATTTCTATGCTCCCGCCCGTCTAAGTGTCTGGGAATTGACTGGGAGGGTCATCATGACAATCGCCTTATGGTGCATTTTAATTGGCGGCTTCATGCCGTTTATGTGGACCGCCGTTGCCAAATGGTCGGGGCCGCAAAAGCTGGGACCGACTGAAAACAAAAATCCGCGCGAATGGCTGCAAACGCTGACCGGCGCACAACAGCGCGCCAACTGGGCGCAGCAAAATGCGTTCGAGGCCTTTCCGCTGTTTGCCGCAGCAGTCCTGGTTAACCATGTCACTGGCGATGGCCCGACCGCCACTGCCGACATGTATGCGATGATCTGGGTTGCCGCCCGTCTCGCTTACGGCGTGTTCTATATCGCCGATATTGGCGTTCTGCGCACGCTGGCCTGGGGGCTTGGTCAGGCCATGGCGATCGCCCTTTTTGTGACGATCTGAGTTCGTCACCACCGCACAAAAGCAAGGGGCGGCCCCAAAGCCGCCCCCAATTTCCGATTGAATTTTTTGCGGTCTGAGCGTCTACACTAGCGGGACGCGCACCGCTCCGCGCCCGGGATGAAAATCCCGGTCTGTCCGCCGGGCAGAGCGGCCCCGGCCCGTGTGGAGCCCATCGCGCGCATGACCGAACTTTTCTTCACGCTGCCCGGCGACAATGCCATGGCCGCGCTGACCGCCGATCTGTTTGATACCGGCTACGCAATCTGTCCCGATTTCATCACCGAAGAGGCGCGTCTTGCCCTGCGCGCCCAAGCCGATCAGGCCCTGGCGCGCGGCGAAACCAGACGGGCGGGCATCGGGCGTGAACAGCTTGCCACCCGGGACGCAACAATCCGCAAGGCCCAGACCCTGTGGATCGAACGCGGCACACCGATCCATGATGCCTTTCTCGATTGGAGCGAGGCGCTGCGCCGGGCCCTCAACCAGCAGACCTTTCTGGGCCTGTTCGAGTTTGAAGCCCATTATGCGCATTATCCTGTAGGCGGGTTTTATGCGCGCCATCGCGACAGTTTTGCCGGGGCGCGCAACCGCACCATCTCCCTTGTTTTGTATCTGAATGATGAATGGCGGGCCGACTGGCACGGCGCACTCGCACTTTATGACGGCGACACGGATCATGTGTGTCACCGCGTTTTGCCCGAACCGGGGACCGCGGTCTTCATGATGGCCGAAACCCAGTGGCATGCGGTGGAACAGACCCGGGCGGCGCGCTGCGCAATTGCGGGCTGGTGGCGGGTCAATCAGTCGGGCTTTGAGCGGGTGGACCCCCCGCGCTGATCCCGTCACAGACCAGGCCAATTGACGGCGCGCCCCACACACGCCATCAAGACGCCACCGCGATGGAGGGAGAAGCGCATGGCTGCCATAACACTCGATTATACCGCACCGGGCCTGCTGTTCCCGGCGATCTCGCTGTTCTTCGTGGCGTTTACGCAGCGATTCTTGTCACTCAGCCAGTTGATCCGCACCCTGCTGGCCGAGGCCCCCGAGAAAAATCGTCGCGGTCAGCTCAATAATTTCATTCTCCGCATCAAGCTGATCCGCTTTACCCAGATCGCCTGCATTCTGAGTTTTGTTTTGTGCGTGATCTGCATGCTCGGCATCGCCCTGTCGGCCCAAACCGTTGCCCAGTCAGCCTTTTTGGCCAGTCTTGTGGCCCTGTTAACCGCTTTGGTGTGCACGGGCTGGGAGGTGCTGATCTCGGTTGAAGCGCTCAAACTGGAAATTGAAGCACAGTTGCAAAAAAAACGCTGAATTTTGCGGCACTTAGCACCACATTGCATTGCAGCATAACTGGGCTAAAACTCACCCTTCAAAACACAAATGATGTCTATCGGAGGGGTGAGCATGGCGCTCAAGCAAGGGTCAGTGTTTTTCATCACAGGCGGTGCACGCGGTATTGGCGGTGCAACGGCCACATTGGCGGTTAAAGCAGGCCACAAGGTCGTCATTGCCGACAAGGATTTCGACGCAGCGCTCGCCCATGCCAACGCCTTGGGGGATCTGGCCCGGGCCATTGAGCTCGACGTCACCGATGCCACCCAGTGGGACGGCGCACTTGCCTACGCCACCGAACAGTTCGGTTCAGTTGATGTGCTGGTCAACAATGCCGGCATGATGGTGCCCGGCTACTTCCTCGACGCCAGCCCCGATCAGCTCAAAGCCATGCTCGACGTCAATGTCTATGGCGCAGCGCTGGGCCTTCATGCCGCCACCAGGCTGATGCTGGACCAGGGTCATGGCCACATCATCACGCTGGGCTCCATGGCAAGCTTTGTGTCCCTGCGCGGCCAGTGCTTCTACTCGGCCTCCAAACATGCGGTGCGCTCGCTGGTTTACGGCTTTGAACAGGAGATCAAGGACACGCCGGTCAAGCTGTCGCTGGTCCATCCCGCAGCGGTGGAAACCAATATGCTGGCTGTGCAGGTCGGCCATGAAGCCAATGCGTTGAGCTTTGCCCAGCCGACCCTGACGCCTGACAAGGTCGCTGAAAAAATCATTGGCCTCGCCAACAAGCCCAAGCGCGAAGTTGTCATTCCCGGCAGTCAGAATATTCCCGTCCGCATTCTGGGGGTCTTCCCCACCCTGCTCAACATGGCCTTGTCGAGCCAGTGGAAGGGCGGCACCAAAAAACGCATAGAGCGCACAAAATGAGCGCGCACCCCGGCGCTTTCATCGTCTCGACGGGACGATGCGGCTCGACATTGATGTCCGAACTGGTGAATGAGCATCCCGCCATTCTGTCGGTTTCGGAATTCTTCATGTCGGTCGTGAGCCGGGCCTTCATCTACAAAAATCCCACCGGCAAACAGTTCTGGAGCGTGCTGGCCAAGCCCGCACCAGGCGCGGCGAAAACCTTCGACCCCGGCCAGAACCCCAAGGAATTTCTCTACCGCTTCACGCCGGACGCCGCGTTTGACCGCAAGACGCTGCCGCCGATCCTGTTCGTCACCCTGCCCTTTATCAGTGATGATCCCGATGCGCTGTTCTTTGAACTCAAGCCGGTGATCGAGGCGCGCCCGCGCGCCCCTTTGGCTGATCATTACCGTTTTCTGTTTGACTGGCTGACCGGCTATGCGGGCAAGAAAATCTGGGTGGAACGCTCAGGCGGATCGCTCGCCATGGTCAATTCGCTTTTTGCCATGTACCCCAAAGGCCGCTTCATCCACGTCTATCGTGATGGCCGCGATGTCGCCTTGTCGATCAACAACCACCCTTCCATGCGCCTGTTCGCCCACAATTGGCTGCGCATGCGCAAACTGGGCATAGATTTGCTGCGCCCGCCTTTTGAGCTTGGCACCAATCGGCTGATCGCCATGCTTGAACCCTTTGTAGCGCCTTTTGCGGGGCTTGAAAAACAGCTCGCCACCCCCCTTGAACCCGACGAGATCGGCGCCTTCTGGTCTGCCTTGATTGAGGTCGGGCTTGAAAATCTCAAACAAATTCCTGCCGGCCAAAAAATGGATCTCGCTTATGAAGACCTGTTGGCCGATCCCCCCGCCGTGTTGCGCGCGTTTATCCACTTTGTCGATCCGGGGCATGTTGACGAAGACTGGATTGCGCGAGCCGCACATATCCCAACCGCCGGACGATCCGACTGGCAATCCCTGCCCCCTGTTGAGCGCGATAAGCTTGAGCGGGCCTGTGAGCCAGGATTGGAAGCGCTCGGCTACAGGCAGTAGCTTATGACACAGTCCTCTTATGATGGTGCGTTTATCGTTTCTTCGGGCCGGTGCGGCTCAACCCTTATGTCCAACCTGGTCGATATTCACCCCGGCATGACATCGATCTCGGAATTGTTTGCGTGTGTCGAACCCCGCGCCTTTGTGTTGCGCAACCCGACCGGCAAGCAGTTCTGGAAACTGCTTTCGCAAGTTCGCCCCGGCGTTTCCAAGGCTCTGAACCCCGACAATTGTCCCGATGAGTTTTTGTATCCGCTAGAGAATGGCCGCTACACCAATGAAACCTTGCCGCCGATCCTGCGGGTGACATTACCCTTTCTGTTTCAAGACCCAGATGCGGTCTATGACCGGTTGCAGCCGATGATTGAAGAACGGCCCCGCGCACCGCTGGCGCAGCATTACCGCTTCTTGTTTGACTGGATCGCCGAAGAGGCAGGCTCGCCCCACTGGGTGGAACGCTCTGGCGCGTCTTTGTCGATGGTGCGCGAAATTCACAAGCATTTCCCTGAGGCCAAACTGGTGCATGTCTATCGCGACGGCCGCGACGTGGCGCTGTCGATCAACAATCACCCCGGCGTGCGGGCATTTGCCCACAATTGGGTGCGCTTCCGCAAAATCGGCATTGATCTGATGCGCGAGCCGTTTGAGTTGAGCTCCAACCGGCTGATCGCCTTTGCCGAACCGTTCGCCCAGCACATAGTCAATCTCGACAAGCAGCTTGTGACGCCCTTGCCGCTCAAGGACATTGGCGCCTTCTGGTCGGCCATGGTCGAAATTGGTGTTGGCCACCTCAAATCGGTTCCCGCCAAGCAGAAATATGATGTCTGTTATGAGGAACTGGTCGCCGAGCCGGTCGAACATCTGCGCGAGTTCATCCGCTTTGTCGATCCCGCGCTTGAATGCGAGGACTGGCTGTACCGCGCCGCGCAAATGCCGCGCCGGGGCCGGTCGAACTGGAAGGACTTGCCCAAGGCCGATCGCGACGAGCTGGAAAAAGCCTGCGCACCGGGACTTGAGGTCCTGGGCTATGCCGCATGATCGCCCTATTTTTTAGCCAGATATAAACTCTGGCTTGAAGGAGGGTGCACCATGACACGCATTGCTACAGTTCTGATACTGCTCGGTCTCACGCCGGTCATGGGCGGCTGCCTGCTCGGCATTGCCGCCGGGGCGGGCTATGTCGCGGGTGACGAAATCAATGAAGGCGACGGCAAGTTCGACCCGCTTGAAGATGTGCGCGGCAAGGGCAACGGCAAGAACTAGCAAAACCGGGAACAATCGGGCGGCCCGCGCGTTCTTCTCCTAACCAAGGAGGATTGCGCCATGCGTATCATTGCAACTTTCGCTCTTCTTTTATTCACTGCCCCCATGTTGGGCGGCTGTCTTGTGGCAGCGGCAGGGGCTGGCTATGCCGTCGGCGATGAAGTCAATGAAGGCGATGGCGAATTTGATGTGCTCGAAGACGTCCGCAATGACGGCAATGGCAAGAACTAAGCCCCTCACTTAGGGCTTTTCTGGGACGAGACTTGCGCTAGTCTCGTCCCATGACCGAAACGCCTCACGCCCCGACACTCAAACACCCCCGCTATTACGATCTGTGCATGGTCGGCATGGTGGTGGTGTTGCTGTGCGCCAATCTGATCGGCACGGCGAAAGCCGTCGATGTCACGCTTCCCTTGATCGGGCTGATCACCTTCGGGGCGGGCAATCTTTTTTTCCCCGTCTCCTACATTTTCGGCGACGTGCTGACCGAAGTCTATGGCTATGGCCGGGCGCGCCGCGCAATCTGGGCAGGCTTTGCCGCGCTCATCTTCGCAAGTGTTATGAGCCAGGTGATCATCGCCATGCCGCCCTCGGACGGCGAGCCGTTCAATGCGGTGTTGCAACCCGCGCTTGAGGTTGCTTTCGGCTCAACCTGGCGGATTGCCCTTGCCTCCATGGTCGCCTATTGGGTCGGCGATTTCGTCAATGCCTATGTCATGGCCAAGATGAAATTGTGGACGCGCGGGCGCATGTTGTGGACGCGTACCATCGGCTCCACCATTGCCGGTCAGGGCGTGGACAGTCTGATTTTCTATCCGCTGGCCTTTTGGGGGATATGGAGCACCGATACGGTGCTGGCCGTCATCGCCACCAATTTTGCCATCAAGCTGTCGGTTGAAATTCTGTTCACGCCGATCACC
Source organism: Alphaproteobacteria bacterium (assembly GCA_965227065.1). Lineage (GTDB taxonomy): Bacteria > Pseudomonadota > Alphaproteobacteria > SPJN01 > SPJN01 > CBDDFN01. The sequence continues at coordinate 10,642 of CBDDFN010000018.1, read as the reverse complement.
TATGCCGTGATCGGGCTGCTCAAACGCGCCGAAGGGGGCGAGGTCTATGATACCGACACAGACTTCACCCCCTTCTCGCTCAATGACAAATGATTAGCCCAGCATGAGCGGCGCAAGCTTCTTGCGGTGATAGATGGCATCGCCGAACACCGCTTCGGAATAGATGCCCCGGCGCCGGTAAAGCTGCGCATCGCAATCATAGGTAAAGCCGAAACCGCCATGGAACTGGATGGCGCGGTCTGCCGCGTAAGACAGGGCCTCGCCCGTCTCGGCCTTGGCCATGCGCACGGCAATTTCGCCCTCGCCCTGCTGGTCGAACATGTAGGCGGCGCTATAGAGCAGTGAGCGCGCCTTCTCATAGCTCACATAGGCATCAACCGTGGGATGTTTGACCGCCTGGAACGAGCCGATCAGCTTGCCGAACTGCTTGCGGGTGTTGAGATATTCGACAATGTAATCGACCGTGCTTTGCGCCGCGCCGCACATTTCCGCAGACAGCAACAACCCCGCGGCCATCTCGATAGCCTCCAGCGCCGCGCCTGCTTTTGCAGGGTCGAGCAGCGCATCGGCCCCCACCGTCACCCCATCAAGCGTGAGGGCGTAGGAGCGTTTGGTCTCATCAATAATGACCTCGCGCCGTAGAGCCCCATCGGGCAGCTTGGCGGTGTCGATCACCACAAGGGCGGGCGCATTCATCAGCGAGACGGTGGCGATAATAAACTCGGCCTCCGCCGCGTCCTGCACTAGAAACTTCTCGCCGGTGAGCACAAAACCATCGCCTTCACGCGCCGCTGTCGCGGTGATGTGGCTCAAATCCCAATCACCATGGCCCTCATAAAGCGCAAGCGTGCCGATCGTTCCAGCCGCGAGCCTGGGCAGCAAGTCAGTCTTTTGCGCATCGGTCCCCCCGGCAAGCAAGGCCTGGGCGGCAAGTGTGGTAGGGATAAAAGGCGTGTTCATCAAGCGCCGGCCCATCTGTTCCACAACCGGCACAACTTCGGCCAAAGACAGGCCAATGCCGCCAAACTCTTCAGGCAGCGCAATGGCGAGCCAGCCCAGTTCAGCAAGCTCAGTCCATACGGCTGGGTCAAAGCCCTTGTCGCCTTCGATCAGCGCACGGACCTTTTCAATCGGGCTTTTATCGCGGCAAAAATTGATCGCAACATCGAGAATCTCGGCCTGTTCCTCGGAAAAGCCGATCACGCCCCGGCTGTCGAACCGCATCAATCCAGTATCGGTCATCGGGTCTCTCCTTAGCGGGTCTTGGGCAGGCCAAGCACATGCTCGCCCACAATATTGCGTTGGATCTGGCTCGTGCCGCCGCCAATGGTGGCCGAGAAGCTGTTGAGATAACGCCGGGTCCATTGCCCGCGTTCCACCGCTTCAGGCTCGCCGACAAAGTAGGCCGAGCGGGTGCCCTGAAGCTTGATCGCAAACTCATACATATTCTGGAACAGCTCGGTCGTCAGCATCTTGTCCGACAAGGGCAACGCCAGCGGCCGATCCTGATTGAGCGGGGCGATGCGCGCCCGCTTGCGGCCCAGCGCCAAGGCGCGGAACTCGGTGAGGATTTTCACCAACTCATCCTGCACCACCGGGTCTTCAATGGCGGGACGGCCCTCGCGCATGGCGGTGTTGGCCAGATGCACAATCTCGGACACATCGGGCAGGGTCATGACAAAGCCGCCGGCCTGGCCGCCGCGCGCGCCGCGCTCATATTCCAGGGTGCGCATGGCCATTTTCCAGCCTTCCCCCTCTTCGCCCATGATGCAGTCAGCGGGAATGCGCGCATCGGTAAAGAAGGTCTGGGTGAAGCCATATTCGCCGGTCAGTTTGCGGATCGGAACGGTTTCGACCCCCTCCACATCCATGGGGGCGAGGAAGAAGCTCAACCCGTCATATTTGCGTTCAGCTTGCGGATTGGTGCGGGCCAGCAGGATCATATATTTCGCGTAATTGCCCTGGGTGGTCCAGATTTTGGAGCCATTGATGACATACTCATCACCGTCCCGTTCGGCATTGCACTGGGCGTTGCCGAGGTCAGAGCCATGCTCGGGTTCTGAAAAGCCCTGACACCAGATGTCTTCGGCCGACAGAATGCCGGGCAGATAGCGCAACCGCTCCTCATGGGTGCCAAGATCAAGCAGCAAGGGACCCGTCCAGTTGATGCCGATGGCGTTCAGCATGATCGGCACCTTGTGCTGATACATGACCTGGGTGGCGATGTCCTGGAAGGCCTGATCAAGCCCGCCGCCGCCATATTCCTTGGGCCAGGCCGCACCCAGATAGCCCGCTTCATAAACCTTGTTTTGCCAGTCGCGCAGGAAGTTGAAAATCTGGTCATCGCCAACCTCCATAAAAGTCAGCGGCAAAAGAAAGTCCGGCTCGGCCGGGGTGTTTTCGGTGAACCAGGCATCGCAATCCTTGCGATACTCCTCCAGTTCAGCTTGGCTTAAATCACTCATGCACGTCTCTCCAGTTTAGGATTTCGGTCCGCGTGTTCCCGGTGCGGGGGGCTCTTCCGCACCGCCTGCAAAACACTGCGCAATACTCATCCATTCTTTGGCGGTTTCGCCTTTAACCGTCAGCTTGGTGTCGGCGACATTGCGGCTTTGGGTCACCACATGGGCAAAGTCGACGGCCGAACCCTCAATTGAAGTGTCACCGGGCTCGCCAAATTCCCACACCGCGCCCGAAGGGGCGGTCAGCCGCACATAGGGTTGGGGCTGGGGTGCCTCCCGGCCGCGAATGGCATAATTGAATTTGTAGGTCTTGATGCCGATCACCACGACATTCTGGATGCGGTCGGTTTCAACTCGCGTCTTGCCGAGAAGATCATAGATTTCCGAGCCATGCGCCCAGCTTTCCATCTGCCGGGCAGTCGCAAACATGCGCACGCCCATATCAGGCCCGAACCATTTGAGCCGCGCATCGGGATCGGTGGCATCAAAGGCGTCGCACATTTCTACAAAGGTGTCGCGCCAGCGCTGAAACAAATCCGTGCCTGACAGGCCCGCGCACCGCTCGCGCGTATAGTCGATCAGTGACCGGCCCTCTTTCATCGCTGCGATCATCGGTCCGGCTTCAGCCTTGAATGTGTCGGCCCCGCCCGCCGAAGCAAGCGCCTGCACATCCGACAGATGCAGATGCGCGATCACATCCCACACCGTCCAGTCCTTGAAGGCGGTTTTCTGATCAAAGGCCGTGGCGGGCTCATCCTTGAGCAGCGCATAAAGGTCATCGCCTTCTTCGCGCAGGGGCTGTGTGATCGACATGGGCGTCAGTCCTCAAACGGTTCGATTTCAATGATCAGCGCATCGGCGGCGATTTGCTCGCCAGCGGCGGCGGCCACCGCTTTGACCGTGCCGTCGCAATCAGCCACCAGATCATGCTGCATCTTCATGGCTTCCAGCACGCCAAGCACCTGGCCGCGCGTCACGGTTTCACCTTCTGTGACAGCCACCGACAAAAGCGCCCCGTGCATGGGGGCGAGCACTTTACCGGCCCCTGCCCCGCTGCCTGCATCGGCCCCCAGTCCCAGCCGGTTTTCAACCCGGATGGACCGGCCTTCATGACCAAGCCACAAGGCCCGTTCACTTTCGGCCCACACAGAGACACGCAGTCTTTGATCGCCCACGCGGATCTGCGCCACGCCGTCATCAAGCGACACAAGCCTAGCCTCAATCGCAGCCTCGCCATGGGTCAGGCTGTTGCCCAGCACGCTGACATCGGCGCTGTCCTCACCGAAATGAAGCTCAAAGCGCGACGGCAGCGCTTGGGCCGAGGACCAGCCCATCATCGGACCCGGCAGGCTGATGGCAGCCGCCTGCGCCTCATCCCGCGCGCGCTGCTCAAAGATCAGCGTGGCGGCCGGAACCACCCAGTCCCAATCAGCGGTACCGCCAGGCGCGTGGTCGGCAATAAAATGCGTCGTTGCCTGGCCACCGGCAAAAACAGGATGGGCGAGACAGTCAATCAGAAAGCGCTGATTGGTTTTGGAGCCAAACAGCACCGTCTGTTCCAGCGCCGCGATCAGCTTGGCGCGCGCCTCGTCACGGGTTTCGCCATGAGCGATGACTTTGGCGACCATCGGATCATAGAAGGGCGTGATCTCTTGGCCGCTTTCAATTCCCGCATCGCACCGCACGCTGGTGGGGACATGGAATTGGTGAACCGGGCCGGTCACCGGGAGGAAGTCCTTGTCAGGGTCTTCCGCATAAAGCCGGACCTCAATGGCGTGGCCCGTCAGGCTGACATCGTCTTGAGCAAGACCAAGCGGTGCGCCTTCGGCCACATTGATTTGCAGGGCCACCAGATCAAGCCCGGTCACCGCCTCGGTCACCGGATGTTCGACCTGAAGCCGCGTGTTCATCTCCAGAAAATAAAAGCGGCCCTCGGCATCGAGCAGGAATTCAACTGTTCCCGCCCCGCGATAGTCCACTGCGCGGGCGGCATTGACTGCCGCTTCGCCCATCGCCTTGCGAATGGCGGGCGTGACGGCGGGGCTTGGCGCCTCTTCAATCACTTTCTGGTGCCGCCGCTGGACCGAACAGTCCCGCTCCCCCAAATGAACCACCGTGCCATGGGCATCGGCAAACACCTGGATTTCGACATGGCGGGGTTCCATCACCGCCTTTTCCAAAATCAGCTCGCCTGACCCAAACGCGTTTTGTGCTTCCGAACGAGCGGTCCGCAAAGCATCGGCCAGTCTGGTTTCGTCATCCACCAATCGCATGCCGCGTCCGCCACCGCCGGCAGCGGCCTTAACCATGATCGGATAGCCGATGCGGTCTGCTTCGCGAACAAAGACGTCGTCGCTTTGGTCTTCACCCTCATAGCCCGGCACGCACGGCACATCCGCAGCGATCATGCGCCGCTTGGCTTCGGCCTTGTTGCCCATGACATGAATGGCGTTTTGCGGCGGGCCGATAAAGATGATCCCCGCCTCATCGCAAGCTTGCGCGAACTCGGCATTTTCCGACAAGAAGCCATAGCCTGGATGAATGGCATCCGCGCCATGGGATTTGGCGGCGGCAATGATCGTGTCGATCTTCAAATAGGATTCGCCAACCGGCGCAGGCCCGATCAGCACCGCCTGATCGGCCAGCCGCACATGGAGTGCGTCCTTGTCGGCCTCAGAATAAACCGCAATCGCCTTGATGCCGAGCGTCTTGGCGGTGCGGATGACACGCGCGGCAATCTCGCCGCGATTGGCGATCAGGATGGAAGAAATCTTGGCCATCGCCTTACATCCTCGCTATGCCGAAACTGTTGGTGCGCACGCTGCGGTGGCGCGCTTCCCAGATCGTGTCGAGCAAAAAGCCCAGACACTGGCGGCTGTCGCGCGGGTCAATCATGCCGTCATCGCACAGATGTCCCGACGTGTAGAACGCGTTCGCCTGATTGTCGAAATGGGCGGCGAGAAATTCTTCCTGCGCCTTGAGCGTGTCTTCATCGACCGGCTGGCCGGTGGCTTCGGCCTTGCCGCGGGCAACCATCGACATGGTCTTGGCGGCCTGCTCGCCCCCCATCACCCCTGTCATGGCGTTGGGCCAGGTGAACAAAAAGTCAGGCTCATAGCCTCGTCCGCACATGCCGTAATTGCCTGCCCCGAAGCTTGCGCCGATCATCAGGGTGAGGCGCGGCACTTCCATATTGGTCTGCGCCTGGATCATTTTCGACCCATGCTTGATCATGCCCGCGCGCTCTGACCGTGTGCCGACAATATAGCCCGTGGTGTTCTGCAAGAAGACAACCGGGACATCAGCCTGATCACACAATTGCAGGAACTGGGCGCATTTGGTCGCCCCTTCGGGATCAATCGGGCCATTATTGCCGACCATCCCGATGGGATGGCCGTAAATTTCGGCCTGCATGCAGACGGTTGCAGGCCCATAGCCGGGTTTGAAATCCGACAGGTCCGAGCCGTCAACCAGCCGCGCCACCACTTCGCGCACATCATAGGGTTTGCGGTAATCGACCGGCACGATCCCGGCGATCTCGTCGGCATCATACAAAGGCTCGGCCACGCTGCGCAGGGGCCGTTTGGGGCAATGACGGTTCCAGTCAAGCCGGGCGAGAACCTCCCGCGCGAGCCCGATGGCCTCGCCATCATCATCAGCGAGATATTCAACAAGGCCCGACACGGTGGCGTGCATCTCCGCCCCGCCCAGTTCGGCCTCGGTCGCGATTTCGCCGGTTGCGGCTTTCAGCAAGGGCGGCCCGGCAAGGAACGCCTTGCCGTTTTCCTTCACCCCGATGACATAATCCGACAGGCCCGGCATATAGGCCCCGCCTGCGGTTGAACTGCCATGCAGCACCGCAATGGAGGGCAGCCCGGCCGCCGACAGGCGCGCCAGATTGGCGAACATGGTGCCGCCTTCAAGGAAGTTCTCAACCGTGTAATTGAGCAAATCCCCGCCCGCGCTTTCGACCAGATGCACGAAAGGCAATTTCTGCTTGAGCGCAATGTCCTGGGCGCGGCGGATCTTGTTGCCCATGGCGGTCGTCATGGCCCCGGCCGTAATGCCGCTATCATCGACCGTCACCATGGTGCGCACACCCTTGATGAAGCCGATGCCCGCAATCAACGTAGAGCCGGGGATCGATTTTTCTTCCGGTCGGCCATCCATCAAATAGCCGCCGAGATTCGACAGGGTGAGGAACGGCATGCCCGGATCAAGCAGACGCGCCAGCCGCTCGCGCGGTGTCAGTTGTCCGCGCGCCTCAAACCGGTCCTTGCGCTTTTCAGAAACAAGGGCGGCCCGGCCATTCAATTCTGTCAGCCGGCCGATCATGGTCAGCATGTCGGCGCGGTTTTTTTGAAACCCGTCAGCGCGCGGATCGATCTTTGAGGTAAAGACGCTCACGCCGCCCGCTCCAAAAGGCTGCGCGGGATATGCACCGGCGCCTCCAGCAGCAATTGGGCATAGCCCTTGCCTTGCGGGTCGTTGCGCAGGCTCGCCACGCCGCCACCGCCCAACACATCATGCATCAGGAAGTTGATCGCGCTGGAGCCGGGCATGACAAAGCGTTCCACATCGCCTTTGAGGAAATGGCGGTAGCGCGCCTTGACGACGCTTTCGTCAATTGAGGCCCAGATATAGGGCAGGAAGGCGGGGTCACGGGCAATGATGCCGACATTGGCCTTGTCGCCCTTATCGCCGCTGCGCCCCCAGGCGAGCCGCACCAATGGCACCTCGATCATATCGGCCGATACGGCAGGCGCGGCGGGCGCATCGGGACGCGCCAGCGCGGCGGGATCAAACGGCACACCTGCGGGAACCGCCGCATCGGTTTGGCTGTCGCCCATATCAATGCTGACCGGCAAATCGGTCTTGGGGATCAGGAACGAGAACAGCCGCACCACGGGTGAGGGTTTGGGGCGGCTGCCGCCAAAGATCGACAGGCCCGGCGGGGTGGCGAGCGCCATGCCCACCACTTCCTTGAGCAGCAGACCCACGCCTTTGGCGTCGGGATGCTTGACCGCAAGCTTCATCATCACTTCGCGCGCGCCGAGAATTTCGGAGTAATCGCCATACTGGCTTTCCGCACCGATAATCTCGATATCGGTTTCGGTGAAGTCACCAAGGTTGGAGCTGCGCAGCCGCGCCCGTGTCTTTTTCAACACCGCCTGGGCGTAAAGGCGCGCCTTCTTGTCGGCGTCAATACCGTAAAAGCCCATATTAGCCCCGGCCTTGAACCCGTCCTGATAGGTCAGCGAGACTTTGTAGGTGTCCGGCGCGGGATGGCCCTTGGCGCCCTTGACCAGAACCCGGTCGGGTCCTTGCTGCGTGATTTCAACCTGGCTGAAATCACAGACCACATCGGGCAGCATATAGGCTTGCGGGTCGCCGATCTCATAGACCATCTGTTCAGCCACCGTGCCGACCGACACCATGCCGCCGGTGCCTTCGGGCTTGGTGGTGACAAAGCTGCCATCCGCGGCGATTTCGGCAATCGGATAGCCGATCTCGTCAATCGTTTCGATCACTTCGGCCCAGTCGGTGAAATTGCCGCCGGTGCATTGCGGACCACATTCAATGATGTGACCAGCCAGTGAGCCGCCCGCCAGCGCATCAAGATCGTTCGCCCCCCAGCCAAATTCAGCGATACAGGCCCCAGCGTCACCGCACTGTCGACACACCGGCCGGTGATGACAATGTCGGCGCCGTCTTTCAGCGCCTCGGCAATCGGGAAGGCACCCAGATAGGCGTTGATTGAGGCAATTTTGTCGGCGTCGGGGAAGGCATCACCCGAAAACATTTCGCCAAAACCTTTGGAGCCCAGATCATCCTTGCGGTCAATCAGATCATCGCCCAGCACACAGGCGACTTTCAGATCAAGCCCGGCATCGGCCACCAGCTTACGGACCGCATCGGCACAGGCCTTGGGGTTGGTGCCCCCGGCATTGGAAATGACTTTGATTTTCTTCTCGGCGATCTCTTTCACATGGCCGCGCATGACGGCGGTGACGAAATCCACCGCATAACCCATTTGCGGATCTGCTGCGCGGGCGCGCGCCATGATCGACATGGTGATCTCGGCCAGATAGTCAAACACCAGATAGTCGAGATCGGCCTTGAGCAATTGCGGAACCGACACGGGGCTTTCGCCCCAAAAACCGCTGGCTCCGCCAATTTTGATCACTTTCCCGGTCATATCGCCCTCTTCGTCCTTGCGCCTGATCCACACGAAATTGAGCTTGCCACAGCGCGCCGCCTGTGAGCAAAATGAATAACGCTCAGTATAAATAAGTCAAGCTCAGAGCTGTTTGGATCAGCACAAAAAAGGCTCATGACCGCAAAAACCGCCCAAACCCGCCGCGCCAAGCTGGAGGCCCGCGAAACCGCCATTATCGACGCGGCCCGCAGCACATTTGCCGAAGCGGGCTTTGATGGCGCGCGCATGGCCGACATTGCCAAGAAGGCCGGGGTTTCCGAAGGCACGCTCTATCTTTATTTCGAGAACAAGCTCGCCCTCATGCAGGCCGTCATTACCGGCTATTATGAGGCGCTGACCCAGGCGGGCGAAGAGGGTTTGGCCCGCCTGCCCGACACGCGCGAGCGGCTTGGCTTTCTGGCCCATCTGCACGTCACCCGCATGATGGACAATTGGCAAATCCTGATGCAGGCGAGCTTCATTTTCCGCGACCGGTCAGGCTATGGCCAATCCACACAATATGCGCTGAACAAAACCTATGTCGGCCTGTTTGACCGAATCATCGCCGATGCCCGCGCGCGGGGCGAGATGGGCGAGGACACGCCGCTTTGGGTGCTGCGCGATCTGTTTTTTGGCGGGCTCGAATATGCCATGCGGACCGCACGGGTGCGCGGCCAGCTCAAACAGTCGGCAAAGATTTCCCAGGCCATGATGCCCGCCTTTCTGGCCGCCTGCGGGCTTGGCGCTGCGGCCCAGCAACCGGCATCCGACAGGCTGGAACAGCTGGTGGACCGGCTTGAGGCGGCAATCAATCAGGTGACAGACACGCCATAACCGGATATGGGGGCGCGTCTGATGATGGAGCAACCCCGATGACCCGGCTGATCAGCCTTTGCCTTTTGCTGTTTGTAGCGGCCTGCACAACAACCCGTACACCGGTTGAATATGTGTCGATTGCCGAGGACATCGAAATCCGCCTGCCCCGCCCGCCGGGGTTTCCCGGCCAGTATGAGGACCAGACCCGGCTGCGCCTGTCCGCCAATGGCGAAGGTGGAACCGTCAATGCGATCATCCAGATGACGCCTGATCTGGTCTTTTTCCGCATCTCGCATCCCACCGGCCCAACCTTGCTTGAAGCCGATTGGACCGCTGACGGCATTGTCGAACGCCGCGCGCCTCGGGTTCCTCAACAGCTGCGCGCTGAGGAGATGCTGGCCACCTTGTTTATCGCACTGTGGCCTGCTGAGCAGGTGCGGGCGGCGCTGCCCGCCCATGCCTCGCTCAAAGAATATCCTGATGGACGCGCAATTGAGGCCATGGAACGCACGGTGCTGGCCGTGCGGCGCACCCGCCGCGGCCTGCTGATCGACCATTTTGACTATGGCTACAATTTCGAAGTGGCCGGCCTCAACCTTCAGTGAGACATCAGCTCTTCTTCGACCTGCAACAGCCGGTCTTTGCCGAAGAACATCTCATCGCCAACAAAGAATGTCGGGATGCCGAACACGCCGCGTTCCACAGCCGCTTCGGTGTTCTGCACAAGCTTCTGCTTGATTTCAGGGTCTTGCGTTTCATGCAGCAGATCAGCGCCGTCAAAACCTGACGCGGTCATGGCAGCCACAAAGACTTCAGGGTCATCCATCTTTTTTGGCTCTTCCCACATGTGATAAAGCCCCGCTGCGATATAGCGATCCAGATCGCCATTGCGCTCCGCCACAATCGCGCCGCGCATCAGGATCAGCGTGTTAACCGGAAATGCGGGTTGAACTGAAACTCATGAATGGAATGTTTGGTGAGAAAGCGCTCAATCTCGCGTTGCTCATATTCCATTTTGCCCTTCACCCCGCCAAAGGCCACCATCGGCGGTTGATTGCCGGTGGCCTTGAAAATCCCGCCCAGAAGGCACGGCGTATAGACAAGCCTGGCGCCGGTGCGCTCGGCAATTCGGGCAAGACCCGATTGGCGAAATAGGCGTTGGGGC
>CBDDFN010000017.1:0-89208 GCA_965227065.1 Alphaproteobacteria bacterium | reverse complement strand
TTGAGGCCATCGCCGACCATCAAGACATGCGCGCCCTCATTGGTCAGCGCTTCAAGTGCTGCGACCTTGTCGGCAGGATGGGCGGCAGCGGTATAGTCTTCAAGCCCGGCCTCATCGGCGGCACGCGCTACCGCAGCCTGATGGTCGCCTGACAGCAATTGCAGCGTGAGGCCGCTTTTCTTCAAATGATCGAGCGCTGTGTGCGCATCCTCCCGCAGCTTTTCGGTGAAGCCGATCATGACGGGGGCTTCGCCGGGAACCGACAGCCACAATTCAGGACCTTTAGTGTAGGCGGGGGCGTCAGCGGGTGCGCCCACATAGATGCGGTTGCCGAGCCGGGCGCGGACACCATCTTTCTCAAGTTCCACCCCCATTCCGGGAACATCGCTCGCCTCGAAACCCTCAATTGAGGCTTTGGGAACATGATGGCGCAGCGCGCGGGCCAGCGGATGGTTGGAGATCGCGCACAGACGGCCCGCCCAGTCCTTTTGGGTCTCGCTCAACGCGGCCATATCGGGTTCAAGCTCAGGATCGGTCAGCGTGCCGGTCTTGTCGAAGACCACAGTGGTGACCTTGGCGAGCCGCTCAAGCGCGGTGGGGGCCTTGATCACAAGACCCGCACGCATCAGGCGGCTGGCTGACAGGACTTGCACGGCCGGAACAGCGAGCGCCAGCGCGCAAGGACAGGTGATGACCAGAACAGCGATGGCGATTTCGAGCGCATGGCTCCAGCTCGCCCCGGCAATTCCAAACCAGTACAGGAAGGCGAGCGCGGCGGCGGAATGCACCACCGGCACATAGGCTTTGGCGATGCGGTCGGCGAGAACCACAAGTTGGGCCTTGCGCTGTTCAGCGGCTTCCATCAGCCGGGTGATTTCAGCCAGTACGGTGTCTTCACGCACGGCTGTGGCTTCCAGCGTGACGGGCGCGCCCAGATTGACCGTCCCGGCATAGACCTGATCGCCGGCATGGGCGCGGGCGGGCAGGGTTTCGCCCGTGACGAGGCTAGTGTCGAATTCCGATTGGCCATCAACGATGCGGCCATCAACCGGGGCCGAAGCGCCTGACCGGATCAACACCCGTTCGCCGGGCTCGACATGATCGGCTGGTTTGGCGTGGCTTGTGCCATCGGCCCCCAGAACGAGCGCTTCGGTGGCGCGCAGGGCCATCAGGCGTCCAGCAGCGCCGCGCGCGCGCGACCGGGCGCGGGCATCGAAATAGCGGCCGATCAGCAAAAAGAACAGCAGCATGACCGCGCTTTCAAACCAGGCATGGGCGGCTTCGCCCTGCACCAGCTGCACAAGGCTGAGGCCGGTGGCGAGCAGCACGGCCAGCGAGATCGGCACATCCATATTGGTTGCGCGGTTTTTCAGAACAGACCAGGCGCTCGCAAAAAAGGGCTGGCCGGCATAGGCGACCACTGGAATGGCGATCAGTGCTGAAATCCAGTGGAACAGGGCCTTGGTGCTCGCCTCCATGCCGCCGCCCGACCAGATAGCGACCGACAACAGCATGATGTTGGCCGCGCCAAAGCCTGAGACGGCAATCGCCCGCAGCAGGCGTTTCTCATGGGCCTGGTCAGCTTCGTCGCGGCCCACCGTGTCAAACGGCGCGACCCGGTAACCGGCCTTGCGGACGTGACCCGCCAGCCGGTTGGCGGTTTTGGTCTCGCCGGTAAAGGCCAGCGTTAGCCGCCCCGTCGACAGGTTGAGCCGCGCGCTTGTCACTGCCGGGTCGGCATGGAGCACGCCCTCGATTTTCTGGATACAGCCCCCGCAGCGCGCGCCATCCACCAGCAGGGCCAGATGGTTGAGCCCGTCAGAACCTTGTTGCACAAGGCTTGAAAAATCACTCAATCCCGATTGTGCTTGGGCAAGGGTGGTGTCGCTGTCGAGGGCAATACTCATCAAATGTCTTTCGGTTTTCAGGCCGTGTCTTCAATTTTGCGGGACGAAGTGGCGGGTGAGGGTTTCATAGCGTGACCCGCCATCCTCAATCACCACTTCAAGGTCCCACTGGCCGGGTTGCGGCCGGTCGATTGTTGCGGCCAGCTCGGTTGCGCTGCGGGCCTTGAGCGGAAACGCAATGGCCTCCAGCTCACCGATGGGCCGGACAAGCCGGGCAGACACAGCATCAGGCATGCGCGTAAATTCAAGCTTAAGTGTAAGCGCTGTGCCACCGGTTTCAAGCCCGACCCGGGGCACCAGATCACCTTCGATCAGCTGTTTTTTGAGCGCCAGCTCCTCATTGAAGTGGCGGCCCTTTTCATAGTGATTGTCTTCGACAAGCCCGGTCCAGCTGTTGAACGCCGAGGTGATCAGCGCGCCATTGGCGATGAACACCACAAGGAAGAACAGGAAAAACAGCTTCGGGATATGCTTGTCGAAGGGACGCGGGCTGTCATCATGGTCTGCGATCATTTCGGCCCCCTGAACACGGTTTCTTCTTCGGTGCGGATACCGGTGTCGAGATTGGTCACCGCGATGGTCATGGTGGTGTGATCACCCCGCAGCGCTTTTTGCGGCGCATGGGCAAAGAAGCGGATGGGGGTTACACCATTGGGTGTGGCTTCCACAATCAGGCTGTCTTCCCAGGCGGCACCCACAGTGCGGCCATCACGCAGGGTCAGTCCCGCAATACCGGTCAACGCAATTTCATATTGTTGCGGCGTGTGGGTCTTGTTGAGAACTTTGAGCGTGAAGCCATTGCGGATCGAGCCATCCGACAGACGCTGATAAAGCGGGTTGCGGTCATGGATCAGATTGATGTCTGTGTCAGCCCGGCTCAACAGCGCGGTCAGCAGGCCAAGGCCGACAACGGCCAACATGGTAGCATAGATCAGCGTGCGCGGGCGGATCAGCCGGTATTTGCTTTGAATGCCCATCTCGCGATTGCGCATATTGCGTTCGGTGTCATGGCGGATCAGATCGCGTGGTGCGCCGAGCTTTTCCATCACCGTGTTGCAGGCATCAACGCACAGGCCACAGCCAATACATTCAAGCTGCACACCGTCGCGAATATCGATGCCGGTGGGGCAGACCTGAACGCACAGGCCGCAATCGACACAGTCGCCGACCGGGTCACCCTTTGCCAGCGCCTTTTTGTGGTGGCGCGAACGGGGCTCACCTCGCCAGCCCTGATAAGTGACGACCAGCGTGTCTTCATCGAACATGGCTGACTGGAAGCGCGGCCAGGGACACATATAGGTGCACACCTGCTCGCGTGCCCACCCGCCCAGCAAATAGGTGGTGGCTGTGAACAGGCCGATAAAGAAATAGGTGCCCATGGCGGCGTGACCGCCGAGCACTTCGGGGATGGCGGTGGGGGCATTCTGGAAATAAAGGATCCAGGCCCCGCCGGTCATGACGGAGATGGCAAGCCAGGCGGTGTGGGTGGCGGTTTTGCGTAAGGCTTTATCGGCGGTCAACGGGCCTTGATCGCGTTTGCGGCGCTCAGGCGCATCGCCTTCGATCAGCCGTTCAATCCACATGAACAAGTCGGTCCACACGGTTTGCGGGCAGGCATAGGCGCACCATAGCCGACCGGCAATCGAGGTGACGAAGAACAGGGCCACGGCGGCAAAGATCAAAACCCCTGTCAGGATGTAGACCTCTTGCGGCCAGATTTCGATCCAGAAGAAATAGGCCCGCCTTGCCTCCATATCGATCAGAATGGCCTGGTCGGGCAAACCCGCCCCGCGGTCAAAGCGCACAAAGGGCAGGCCGTAATACAGCGTGAGCACAAGCCCCAGCATGATCCATTTGATCCGCCGGAAGGTGCCTTTGACCTTCCGGGGATAGACTTTGATGCGATCAGCATAGAGCCGGTTCTCAGTCTCTGACTGGGACGGCGCGTGGGGGAGGTCGGTCACTGGAGTGCTCCTGTCTCTGTCAGTTCACCGCCCCCCAGCGTATGAACATAGATGCTCAACATTTTGATCGTGGCATCATCAAGCCGTCCCTCCCAGGCGGGCATGACACCATGTTGCGGCGCTGCGATCTGCTTGGCGATCAGCGCCAGCGAACCGCCATAAAGCCAGACCGCATCATTCAGGCGCGGGGCTCCGAAATCGCGGCCGCCTTCGCCCGCATCGCCATGGCAGCTGGCGCATTGTTCGGCATAGACCGGCGCTCCGTGGGCGGCCTTGCCGGCGTCAAACTCAATCGTGTTGGACAGGCTGGCGACATAGTGGGCGAGGCTTTCACGCTCATGCACATCGATCATTTCGGCGAAGCCCGGCATCTCGGAATACCGCTCCTCATCATGGCCCGACCGCACGCCATAGCGGATTGTATATTCAATCGCATCATGGGTGCCGCCCCACAGCCAGGCATCGTCAGCCAGCGCGGGATAGCCCGGCCGGCCGGCGCCACCGGGGGCATGACAGGGTGCGCAATTGTCGGCGAAGGCGGCTTCCCCGCCGCGAATGGCAAAGCTTGCCAAATCAGGATCGGCGACGATTTCGTCATGGCTGAGCGCGCTGATCTTGTCGATGACTTCTGCGCGTTCAGCCGCAATTCCGTCCATCACGTCGGCGACTTCTTCGCGGCTATCATAGCCGAAGACACCGCGTGTGGCGCTTTCGCCCAGCGGAATGGCGGGATAGAGCACAACATAGACCAGGCTCCACACCACGGTTGCGACAAACACCCAGACCCACCAGGAGGGTAGCGGCGTGTTGAGTTCCTTGATGCCGTCCCATTCGTGGCCCGTTGTGTTGGTGCCGGACACGGCGTCCTTTTCAATTTTAGTGGGCATGACGGTTGTCCTTAAGCTCTTCAAGCGGTTTGTCGTCATCAAGCGGGATGTTGGCGTAGTGGTTCATTTCCTCGCGCCGGCCGGGCCACAAGGCCCGGACGGCGATGATCAGGAAAAGGCCCATCAGCCAGACCACCCAAAGCTGTTTGAAAGTTGAGACATGGTCCAAAAGCTGTTCCATCACACATCTCCTATTGCTTGAGATCGCTGGGATCGACTTTGTCGAAGTCGACCATGCGGCCCAGAATTTGCAGATAGGCGATCAGCGCATCGAGTTCGGTCAGCTTGTCGGGCTGGCCATCCATGTCGCCGGTGGCCGCGTTGGGATAGCGCGCCAGCAGGTCATCCCAGTCACCGTCCTTGAGCGCCTGGGTCTTCATGTCGACCATGGCGTTCTCTATCATCTTATCGCTGTAGGGAACGCCGACGGCGCGATTGGCTTTGAGGTGATCGGCGATGTCGTGCATGTCGAGCGATTTGCGTGACAGGAAGGCGTAGCCGGGCATGATCGATTCAGGCACCACTTCGCGCGGATTGATCATATGGGCGGCATGCCATTGGTTGGAATATTTGCCGCCGACCCGCGCAAGGTCAGGCCCCGTGCGCTTTGACCCCCACTGGAAGGGATGGTCATACATGCTCTCAGCTGCAAGCGAGTAGTGACCGTAACGCTCCACCTCATCGCGGAAGGGGCGGATCTGCTGGGAATGACAGGTGTAGCAACCCTCCCGGATATAGATGTTGCGGCCCACCAGCTCGAGCGGGGTGTAGGGACGCACGCCCTCCACCCGTTCGATGGTCGTGTCGATCGTGTAGAGCGGCACGATTTCGACCAGCCCGCCAATGGCGACCGTGATCAGGGTGAGCACGGCCATGAGCGGCAGGTTGCGCTCAATCTTGTCGTGGAAGCCGCGTTTGGGTTCGTTATGTGCTGTATCAGTCATGGATCTCACCCCTATTCGGCGGCAATGGCGGCGCGCATGTCGGAGGTTTGCGCTTCGTCCATTGCCTCGGCGGGGCCGGTGATGGTCCGCCACAGATTGTAAACCATGATCAGTGCGCCGATGAGGAACAGGGCCCCGCCGGCTGCGCGGATCACATAGAAGGGATGCATCGCCTCGACCGTCTCGACGAAGGAATATTCGAGGAAGCCGAGCGCATCATATGTCCGCCACATCAGACCCTGCATGATGCCCGACACCCACATCGCGGAGATGTAGAGGACGATGCCCAGCGTCGAGATCCAGAAATGGTAGCTGACAAGTTTGAGTGAGTAGACTTCGCGTTTGCCCCACAGGCGCGGGATCAGGTGATACATCGCGCCGAAGGAGACGAACGCCACCCAGCCAAGCGCACCTGAATGCACATGGCCAATGGTCCAGTCTGTGTAGTGCGACAGGGCATTGACCGGCTTGATTGACATGACCGGGCCTTCAAAGGTCGACATGCCGTAAAAGCCCACCGAAGTCACCAGGAAGCGGATGACAGGATCGGTACGGATTTTGTGCCAGGCACCCGACAGGGTCATCAGACCGTTGATCATGCCGCCCCAGCTGGGCATCCACAGCATGATGGAGAACACCATGCCCAGCGACTGCGCCCAGTCGGGAAGCGCGGTGTAGTGCAGATGGTGCGGACCTGCCCAGATGTACAGGAAGATCAGGGCCCAGAAGTGAATGATCGACAGGCGGTACGAATAGACCGGCCGTTCTGCGCGCTTGGGAATGAAGTAATACATCATGCCCAGAAAGCCTGCGGTGAGGAAGAAGCCGACCGCATTGTGGCCATACCACCATTGGGTCAGCGCATCCTGCACCCCGGCGAACAGCGAGTAGCTCTTGATGCCGTTGATTGCGACGGGAACCGCCAGATTGTTGACGATGTGCAGCATCGCAATCGTCAGAATGAAGGCGAGGTAGAACCAGTTCGCCACATAGATATGGGGTTCTTTGCGCTTGAAGATGGTGCCTGCGAAAACGATCAGATAGGCGACCCACACAATGGTCAGCCACAGATCGGCATACCATTCCGGTTCGGCATATTCGCGGCCTTGCGTGATGCCGAAGAGGTAGCCGATGCCCGCCATGGCGATAAAGGCCTGATAGCCCCATACGACAAACCAGCCCAGCGTATCGGCACCGTAAAGCCGGGCCCGGCAGGTGCGCTGGACGACATAAAAGCTTGTTGCCAGCAATGCATTGCCGCCAAAAGCAAAGATCGCCGCAGAGGTGTGCAGCGGCCGCAAACGGCCAAAGCTCAACCACGGCAAATCAAAATTGAGCGCAGGGAACGCCAGTTGCAGTGCAATGATGAGCCCCACCAAAAAAGCTGCGACGCCCCAGAAAATTGTGGCCAGGGAAAGAACGCGCACTTGTGCATCGGCATAAGTTGCCGGTGAACCCGCATCGTCCAGCCCCTGATGTGTGATGGCCATATCCGTCATGGACCCGGTCCCTCTTCTTCGACTGTGAACCGCTTTTTGCGGCATAGACGATTTCTAGGAGATGGACGGGAATCACACGTTGATCTGAATCAAGACGAGGCGAGGGAATGTTGGCTCATTCGGTCGCAGCGTGTGCGGCGTTGAGCCGTTTCCGGCTATTTTCAGCCAGGGCATCAGCCATGCGGGACGCCGTGTCGCATTGGCCGCCGGTGGCATCGATCTGTGTCCAGTCAAGCGCGCCGATGCGGTAAAGGTCTTGTTCGCGCACAATGGAGGCGTCTGCGTCCGATGCATCGCCGGAGCGGCCGCAGACACGTTCAAGCCGAACCTCAAGCGGTGCGGTCAGCCACAGTCCAGAAAAGTCCGCCCCGCCGCGTGCCGCAATCTGCTCCACGGCACTGCGCTCTGCGGGACGGGCAAAGACCGCGTCCAGAATGACCGAGTGGCCCGCCTCAAGAAGCCCTTCGGCGATAAGTCCCATACGTTCGTAAACCTTGCGCGTGACCGCAGCGGTATAGGCCGATTGCGGCAGGGGCAAATCGGGCGAAGTGTCAAACATCTGCTTGCGGATACAATCGGTTCGCAAGACGACGGCCCCCGGCGTCACACCGATATCGGGCGCAATGGCGCGCGCGGCCGTGCTTTTGCCGGTGCCCGACAGGCCGCCCACCGCGATCAGTTGCGGCCGTTCAGGGTCAAGATAATGTTCGGCGGCATCGGCATAGGCATGGGCGCGGTCGCGTTGATGGGTGATGGCGGCAAGCTCGCCTTCAAGCCTGGCGGCCGCCGCGCCGGTCTTGGCGCGGACAAGCGCGCGGGTGGATAAAAACAGCGGCAGCAGATGGGCGATTTCATAATCGCCGGTTTGTTCGAGATAGCGGTGAAAGCTTGCCCAGGCGAGATCGCGCAGACCCAGCCGGTCCAGGTCCATCCACAGAAAGGCGAATTCATAGCCCTGATCGATCGCACCGATCCGGTCATCAAATTCAATACAGTCAAACAGGGTCGGCTGGCCGTCAATCAGCGCGATATTGCCCAGATGCAGATCGCCATGGCCATGCAGTACTTTGCCCTCATCCAGCCGGCGGTTCAGCCGTTCGGCATAGTGGGTCATATGGGCTGACAGGCTGACGCCCAGGCGGCCCAGCTGGGGGATGGTGACACAGCCCTTGGCGGTTTTGAGCTCTTCAATTGTATCAAACATATTGGCGGCAAAGCCAAAGGCACCGCCGCCATGATTGTCGCCATCACCCATGCGCCGGGCCGTTGCGTGCAGGGTAAGCGCCTGGTCGGTGGCGCCAATCACCATTGCCGGGGTGAGGTCACCGCGCGCGGCGAGATGATCAAAACCAAGGGCGGGGTCAAACCGTTTCATGACCACCAGCCATTCCACAACCGGTCCGTCGCCTTCAAGGATCAAGCCTCGCTTGGGGTCACGGGTGAGGGGGGCCACTCCGAGATAGAGCGCGGGCGCGGTCCGCCGGTTGAGCATGACTTCCCGCACACAGGCGCGGTGGCGCAATTCCAGGGTGGAATAATCAAGATAAGAGGTCTTGATCGCGCGCTTGAGTTTATAGGCGCGGTCCCCCACCAAAAACACGGCGGAACAATGGGTGTCGATCCGTTGAATGTCCGTGCCCTGTTCCTTATAGGCTGTCGCCTGGCTCAACGCGGCAAGACAGTCGGTCTGAGATACCTCATTCGCTGCATTTGGGGCCTGTCTTTGCGCGCGCGGCACGATCTGATCCATCAACCACTCCACCGGGATCACGTTGCGATGCCCTGACTATGAGGAATCACAAAAGGGCCTGCATTGATCGAGATCAAGCCGGATTACGACCAATGTCTAAGCGCATTTTGAAATAATCCGCGTCAAAATGAGGCTTGCATGCGCCCCATGGCATCCCGCATGATTTTGACGGGTTTAGCGACAAGTGATGAGTATTATGGCCGATCTTCCTTCATCCGCGTGCGGTGTCGATTGCTCCACCGACCCGCGTCTTGCCAAGCAGCTGGCACGCTGCGACAGCTGCCCTGTTCGCTCATTGGCGGTTTGCGCGGTTCTGGAAGCTGAAGAGATCGAGCAACTGGCCTCTATCGTCACCGACATGAATGTTGATGGCGGCGCGATCATTTTTGAAGAAGGCGATGTTGCCGATCACGTCTATACGGTTACTGGCGGTGCGGTGAAGACATCAAAATTGTTGCCCGATGGGCGGTGCCAGATCACCGGTTTTCTGTTTCCCGGTGACTTTCTGGGTCTCGCCCATGGCGAGAACTTTGCGTTTTCCGCCGAAGCGCTGGGCAAAACCCGGATATGCCGGTTTCAAAAGCCCCGCTTTATGAGTGTTCTGGACCACTTTCCCAAGCTTGAACACCGGCTGTTGTCGGACGCCTCATCGGAATTGGCGGCCGCCCATTCCCAAATGCTGCTTCTGGGCCGCAAGACCGCCAGCGAAAAAGTCGCAAGCTTTTTATTGATGCTGTTCGAGAAAGGCGCGCGCGTCGAAGACAGCGAAGATCTTATCCGCGTTCCGATGAGCAGGGCGGACATGGCCGACTATCTTGGCCTGACCACCGAAACCGTCAGCCGCACCATCACCAAATTCCGCAAGGAAGGCCTGATCGTTTTGGAGAATGATCACACGATCCGGCTGTCTGATGCCGAAGCGCTTGACGATATGGCCGCGGGCCTGGGTTAAGAAAAATCCATCGGCAAGGGCAGGAACTGGTGAAAAATCCGGTCGCGATGGGCAATCAGCGCAGGCGTCAGCGCCGCGTCGGTCAAAGGCGGCCTGCTTTCAAAACGCGGCCGGTCCGTGTCTTTCAGCGGACAATGCTCCTGAGCCAGGGGCGCGAGCAGCTGGCTGAAATAGCAGAAATAGACATCCGCCGCGCTCAAACTGTTGCCGATAAAATAATCCGAGCCGTTTGATTGCTGACTTTCCAGCCGGTCCGACAACATGGTGAGAATATCGGCGGTGCGGGCATCGGCGCGGTCAATCGCCCCCCGGTTGACGCCGTAAAGCTGGACAAATTCTTCCGCGGCTTGGGGGTCGGCCTGCATGGGCGGCTTGCCCGATGCCATGGACGCGGCCACCAGGCTCAAACGCCGGTTCCAGCCAAGCCCGTCCTCTCCGGCAATTTCGTGGGACAAGCCAAACATCAAGGCCCGGTCGGCTGCATCGGCGGGGATGAGGCGGGGTTCAGGCGCCAGACGTTCCAGCAAGAACAGAATTTCGGCCCAGCCGGTGCGCGGGTCTTCGTTGTCGTAAATCACAACCGGGGCATTGCGATGGCCCGTCCAGGCGACAAGCTCGGCATTGGCCTGACGCGGTGATTGCGCGATGGCTGCGAATTCAAGGTCTTTCAGCGCGCAGATCGCCTTGACGCTTTCGCCCCACGGGCTTGGCATGCCCTGAACCACTGCGATCTTCAACCCGGGGCGGTTTTTCGCCTCGTCCACCGAAATATAGTGCATCGCAAATCCCTCATACCGCTTCTGGGGACTATGCCAAATCGCGCACAAAAAGAAAGGGCGGCTCAAAGAGCCGCCCAAAGTGGGATGTCTGGAGTGAGGGAGGAGCATCACGCCCGAAAGCCTGACCTCCACACGGAACCATTGCCTTGAACCCTGTAAGGGAGTTCGGGGTGATGATGACCATCCTGACGGAGACAGGAAAGTGACCACCAAGGCCTTGGCTCGTGCACAAATTGGTCCAAAGCGGCACCAACCACATTGATATAGATCAACTGTGGTTTAGAAATTCCTTACAAATCTGAAAAAAGTAGAGTTACCAACCGTTTAGGGTAAACAGATTGTTACGAAATATGCGCAACCGGGATACCGGCGCGGGCGCAGGCGGCCGCTGGAACATCATCAGGCACCAAAGTGGTGAGAGTTTTTGAGCCCACCCGCACCATCAGATCACCCATCGTCAGGCCGAACTTTGAATAAGATGGCTGGACATACTCAATCGCCCAGTCGGGCAACATGGTGTAGCTGACTTGCAAGAGCCAGCCGCCTGAACCCAGCGGGGCCTGTTTGGCAGTTTGAGCAGCCGTCTTGAATTCTTCCACATAAGGCGTGTGGCTCAGCTGGCCCGATTTCCTGTAATCTTCGAAATAATCCAGAATGTCCGACCAGCTTTCAGGAACCACCGAGCAGCCCAGCGCCCGGGCAAAGGGGCTTGCTTCAGCGATATAGCGGTCCCGGTCAGCCATCGACACGCCGGGTTCAACAAAGCGCGCATAAGCCTGCATGAAGCCGAAAATGGCCGTGGCATGCACCCAGGAAAACAGGCCCGGATCCATTGCCTGATAGGATGAATTGTCAAACGCCTGGCCCTGAATGGCCTTGTGACGCGCAGCAATGCGGCTGGCCAGTGCATCGACATAGCCGGTCGGTGCATAGGCGTAGGCGTAAGCCGGTGACAGGGTACCCCGCAGACGCGAGATCGGGTCTTCCCGATAGGTGGAAAACTGACTGACGCCCGCACCGACATGCCGGTCAATCATCTCAAGCAGGACGGCTGTACCGGCCCCGGCCAGCACAACGGGAATGTGACGGAACACTTTCCAGCTCATCGAATCGGGGCCCAGTTCGCCGGGATCACCCGCAGGGGCTGAATAGTCGACCGTCAGGCCCGCCATGCGCGGCGTTGTCACCGACAGCAGAAAATCTTTGAGCTCATCGCGTTTGGATCGCAAGAACGGCACCCGGTCGAGCGCGCGAATGGGTTGGGGCAAGGCGGTGTCGACAACAGCCATGATGAGAACTCCCATTGCAACAAAATGGAGGAGATTCTAACTTGAGCCAAAGCTCAAATAAACTCGGCTAAGACCGGGGGACAGGAAGGGTTGGCACCATTGGGTCAAAGTCTTGATTTAACACCCCGAAAGCTGCCGCAGCGGGCCCATGGCAAGGCGAGCTTCGAGGCGATTGTCGAGGGATGCGCTCGGCTTTTGCGGGAGCAGGGGCCGCTTGACCTCACCACCAATGCCATTGCCGAAAAAGCCGGTGTGGGGATCGGGACGGTCTATGAGTTCTTTCCCAACAAGGAAGCCGTGGTTGCCCAGGTTGCCGAGCGCGCGCTTGCGGATCTGTTTGCCGAGATGGAGCGCGCCGCCGATGATGGCGTCAAACTCGATGCGCCTGCGGGGACCCATTTGTGGCTGTCGCGCGTGGTCGATCATCTGGCGCGCGACAGGGTGCTGTACCGCATCATTTTCCGCGAAGTGGACTATCTGAAAAAGCTGCCCGCCATGATTGAAACCGATGCGCGCTTTGCCGCTTTGGTGGCGGCGGTGCGGGACCGGATTTCAAGCCGCGTGGTGTTGCGCGACGTCAAGGTCCAGACCTGGCTGATCACCCGCATGCTTTATGCCATCGTGTTTGAACTGGCATTCACCGAGGATGCCGAGCTCGATCGCGAGGCGGTGATCACGGAATATGTGCGGGCGGGAATGTTGCTGGTGGATCAGGTTGACGATTGATCCACGTCAATGAAATGTAGAACAAAGGCTTCTAAAGTTGCCTCATCGGACGCAAGAACGATTGGAGGCAAAAATGGCATATACCCGTATCTTGACCCTGATGAACGGCACCGAAGAAAGCCGGGATGCCTTGAAGGCCGCGCTCGCGGTCGGCAAGACCCGTCCCTCGCTGGTTGACGGGCTTCATGTTGAACTTGATATGCAACATCTGCGCTGGGCCGCAGCACCGGGTTTGGGCGACCCGCTGCCCGGATCAATTGTTGAAGAGGCCAGAAAAGCCGCGGAAGAACGCGCGCGTCTGGCCCGTCAAATGTTTGAAGAAGAGACCCAGAACCTCAAAAGCATCAGCAATGGCACCCTGCCGGACCGCGAGGGGCTGACGGTTCGGTTTTTGCTGCGCCGGGGCCATGAAGGCGATGAGCTGGCGCGGGCGGGACGCACCCATGATCTGACCGTGGTTCCCCGTCCGCAAGGCGCGGCGCGCGAAACCGAAATGGTTGCGGCTGAAGCGGCCCTATTTGAAAGCGGCCATCCTGTGCTGATCGTTCCCGAAGGCACGGGTGACACAATCGGCAAACATATTGCGATTGCCTGGACCGATACGAAGGAAGCGGCCCGGACATTGTGGGCGGCGGCGTCCGTTCCTTGAAACCGCAAGCCGGGTGTCGGTGATCATGATCATTGATGGCGATGACGCGCCTGACACGCACGACATCAATGAAACCTTCCTGCACAAGGGCATTGATGTCGAAGTCGATCTGGTGCGCGACACGCGTGAGCCGGTGGCTGATCAATTGCTGGCCCGCGCGCGTGAAGTCGGTGCCGACATGTTGTGCATGGGCGCCTATGGCCATTCCCGAATGCGCGAACTTATTCTGGGCGGGGCAACCCGTGGTGTTCTGTGGGATGCCGATATCCCGGTTTTGATGGCGCACTGAACCCTTCCTTGCGGGTCTGCCCAGGCCCGCATGGGCGCTGCCGGTTCCCGGTGGCTGGAGACCCCAGCCAATCCCTTGCCCCCGACTGCGACCGAGCCGGGGACCGGCAAGTGGCCAGATCAATGGCCGCTTGGGGATATGGGAAACGCCATGCTCTTGTCACAATGTCAGGGGCATGATCGGGTTAGTTCACCCCGGTTGGAGGCACCCCATGAAGAAAATTATTCTCGGCGCAACCCTTGCTGCTGTTCTTGTTACCCCGTTGATGGCAGACCCCCGTGGCCCGCGTCTGGCGCGTTTTCAGGCGCTTGACGCCGACAATTCCGGCGAAATCTCGCGCGATGAATATGAAGCCGATCTCAAAGCCCGGTTTGAAGGCATGGATGAGAATGGCAACAATCAACTGACCCGGGATGAGCATATGGGCAAGGCACTGACCATGAAGGGTCCGCGCGCGCTCAAGCTTCAGGCGCTGAAGAAAAAGCGCTTCGATGCGGCTGACAAAAACAGCGATCAGAAAATCACGCGGACCGAATGGCAAAATGCCGGCCGCGACCGCTTCAACGCCATTGACAAGGATGGCTCAAACTCGATCAGCCGTGACGAGTTTGCCGGTCAGGGCCAGTAGCCACTACTGATCTTTTGACGATAGATGATCGAGCTCTGTCTGAACTGAATTGAGGCGGAGCTCGGTCTGATGCGCCTTGCGTTGCAGCCGGTCTTCAACGCGCAGAATTTCATCGCGCAAAAGCTTGTTGTCGGCTTTGAGATCCTGCCAGGAGAAGGCAAACAGACCGGCAAACAAGATCGACAAGATCGTGAAAAACATCGCCATGGCGGTCGATGTGTTGACCTGCTTGGCAGGCGGCTGGACGTTTTCAGGCTGCGCCGAGGTGCGCGGGGCCACTGGAACCGTGTGTTCGATGAACAGCTGATCAACACCAAGCTGTTTGGCGGGCGGGGCAAGCACACTGCCCAGCAGGGTTTTCAAAAAACCGGCATTGGCGGCAAATGCCTCGGCGGAATTGAAGCTGGGGGCTGCATCGGCCAGCCCGGACAGTTCAAGCGCAGTGTAGGCAATCAGCTTGTCGCCACGGTTTTCCACTTCGATCAGACGTCCCGATGTGCGCGCCCAGGTGATCTTGTGCACCCTGCCGGGAAAGTCCTCGCTGGCCGCAGAATTGACCATGGCGGCGATTTCGCCGGCATCATCGCGCATCCCCGCAGCCAACCGTATTTCAAGACGGAAGACCAGTTCCACCACATCGCTCATAGCGACCCTCACACAAATTACAGCCCCGTTTCATAGACCATGATGGCGTGACGGTTACGTGACGTCCACTGTTTGAGGTGGGCCATTCAGGCGGGGACTATCTCGCCGGTGAAATCAAAGCAGCGGCCCGAATGCTGCGGGGTCCGGCTTTTGAGAACGGCGAGAAGCCGGGGTGCGGCCTCGTCAGGGGTGAAGATGGCGTGTCTTACTCCGGTCTGGAAGGGTGCGCTGAGCCCGGTGTGGACCGTGCCGGGGTGCAAGCCCACCAGCGCAGCTTCGGGCGATTTGCGCGCCAGCTCGATCGCGGTGGTCTTGATGATCTGGTTCAGTGCGGCCTTGCTGGCCCGGTATCCGTACCAGCCCCCCAATTCATTGTCAGAGATTGATCCCACCCGGGCGCTGAGGACACCCAAACGCGCCGGGCTGCTTCGGTCCAGGCAGGGCAAGACATGTTTCAAGACAAGGGCAGGGGCAATTGTGTTGGCGGCAAAGCTTTGGCCAAGCCCTTCTGCTGTCAGCTGCTTCCAGCTTTTTTCGGGCTTGTGAGCGGAACTGTGCAGCATGCCCGTGGCGATGATGACCACACCCGGATTTTCAAGCGCGGCTGCCGCCGACTGGATCTGATCTTCATCAAGGCAATCGACGCTGGCGGGACACAGTTTGGCATGGGGGGTGATTGTGCGGCCATCCCGCGCCCAGCCATACACGGTGCTGATCGCGGGATCAGAACACAAGGCGCGCGAAAGAGCAGCGCCAATGCCGCCCGCTGCGCCGACTATCAAAGCAGACCGGGTCATACAGGTTGAACGCAGCCTGAGCCACGACAGATCAGAAGTTCAGAATATGGCCTTCCTGCGGGGGTACATGACCATCGCGCATGGTGTGATACAGCTTCTCGATCGCTGCAGGGCCGCGTGCCTTGTGAATATCCAGAAAGCGCTTGCTGTCCTGGGCAAAGGCGGTGGCGGCGGCGCGCACACGCGCATTGAACTCTTCTGGCCCCCAGTCGGCCATGCGGGCTTTGATGATGTCGGGGGCAAAGAACATGGCGGGTTTGGGTCCGGGAAGGTCCTGCGGCGGACCCATCTTGTCCCAATGAGTCATGCCGACGATGGAACTGACCTTGAGGTTTTTGCCAAACCGCACATGCACCTCGCCGATCACCTGGCCATTCCCCGACATGTCAACAAAGGCGGTCGGCTTGGCGGCGTCCAGCGTGCCGATCGCGCCATAGCGTGTCACATCGGAATAATAGCCGGTGCGCTCAACAAAGGCTTCATTGGCTTTGGAGGTCAGGCCGACCAGCCCGACTTCCCGGTTTGAGTGGATGCAGAAGGCTGCGCCCAGGGCGGTTTTTGACGAGGCTGAGGCGAGCACAACCTGCTCGGCCCCGAAAAAATCATGCTCGGCCAGCCAGTCATCAATCAAGAACCCGGTGGTGAATAACGGGCGAAAGACCAGATCGGCATCCTCGGCACCGCTGTCGGCGGCCGGGTCTGCCGGGGCAAGCTGATATTGATTATAGACCGGCGGCAGCTCGACCCGATGGGGTGTGGCATCGATGAAGCCATGGGGGGAGATGCTGACCGGATTAAGGGTGACATGGCTGGCCATGGGCAAAAACCCCCAAAACCGGGTGCCCGGCGGGATGTCGTCATTGGCGCTTTCCGTGACGGTCGCATAGCCCCAGACCGGGATGACACCATAACCGTCTGCAGCGGGATAAAATTTCCAATAGCCGATCATGTCGCCCGCAACGCCATAGGTGATATTGTTGGCGGTAAAGCCGAACCGCTCAACGCTGGCGCGGACCTCGCCGGGATTGAGCGGGGCGGCAGCAAGCTCGGACCAGCGCACTTCATTCATGGCATCGCGGCGGACTTCAAACTGGCTGATGGTTTCGGTCATGGTCTGTCCTGTTGCTTCTTGTGCTTTGTTGCCTTCCAGTGTGACAGGATGGGCGCGGGGTTCAAGCGCGAAGACACGCTTACCTGTAAGGGAATGGACACGATAACCTGGGCTGCGCCAGTGTTGGGCCAGTGTTGGGCCAGTGTTGGGCCAGTGTTGGGCCAGTGTTGGGCCGATGAACAGGGAGAGTGTCATGGCATTTCAAATCTATCTGGTATCGGGCTTGTTTGCGGCGATGGGGCTTTATGCGCTGGCCTTCCCCCACAAAATCGTCGACCGCTTCGGGGTGGTGGTGGAAACCGGGGATGGCCGCAACGAAATCCGCGCAGTCTATGGCGGCTTTGGCGTGGCGATTGGGGCATTGCTGCTGGCCCCGCTGATCAAGCCTGCATTGCTTGAAGGCGTCGTTCTGGCAGTTGCCGTGGCGCTGCTCGGCATGGCTGCGGGCCGTGTGGTGGGGGCCGTGTTCGACCGGCCCGGACTCTGGCCGGTCGTCTTTTTCGGGATTGAGCTTGCCGGTGCGGCGCTGTTGTTGAGCGCCTAGAACTGCACCGTCAGCCCGACAATCATTTCAGCCCGACCGCGATTGGGATCGGTCGCATCATTGAGCGCATAGCTCAGCTGTGCGCGGGCGCGCGCGGATTTGCGAATGAACGGCATGCTGGCTTTGATATTGACCAGCAAGGGGGCTTCCTGGCTCAGCGCCGATTTGTCGGTGACAATGCCCACACGCGGCGCGAAATGCTGGGTAGTGGCGTGGCCGGCTATATAATGCAGCGGGCTTTCAAGGCTCAGCACGCCTTCAAGTCCCGCGCTGCGATAAGCGGCTGCCAGTTCGGCGCGCGCTGCGGTACCATCAAGGGCTGCGATGAAATTGTTTCCCCCCTCATAGCTGACCTGCACAAGCGCGGCATTGGCCGACAGGCTGAACTTGTCGCTCAGGGCGAGCCGGTATTGGCTGACCAGACCCGCGCTGACACTTACGCCGTCGGTTTCGAACAAATCCTGGCCAGCCTCGCCCAGGATCGTGCCTTGTTCCCGCATCACCACAAGCGCGGTATCAAAGGCGCCCTTGCCCGCGGGGACCGAAAAGCCCGGCGCGGCGTACAGATAGTTGGCGCCGGTGCCAAACTCGGTAAAGCCTTGCACATCGTCGCTCAGCTGATAGCGCAGGCCAAAGCCGCCTTCGTCGCGGGCTGTGAGACCGAAGCTGAGCTGGCTGCGAATATCGCTGGCCCCGAACAGCTCCGTGCGCTCGCCTCTGAAGGCATACGATTTTTCAGTGCCGGTGACCGAACCCGCCGTGCTCACCAGATGGCGTGCGCCATCGGGCGTTTCAAATTTGGCCTGGACCGAATTGCCATCGAGCATGCGGCCCAGCCGGTTGGTCAGGCCAAGGGCGGCGGCGTCCTTGTCGGCAAAGCTGCTGGCGGAGCGATCAAACCGGCGGTCATAGCTGTCATAGACAGGCACCGCGACAGTGGATGACCCCAGGCCAGAAAAGCTGCGTGTCCCGCTCAGGCTGCCATCGCCCTCTTCGGGAGTGTAGCGCACGCCGGAAACCGACAGGGTGCTGGTCTGGCCGACGGGCTCGAACGCTTGTTCCAGATTAACGAGCCCGTAGCCAAACACCGGATCAACGCCTTCCGCACCCAGATCGGTGGCGGTCACAAGCAGGATTTCGACAATCTCTTCAACCGTCAGATTGGGAAAGGCCTGACCCAGCAGGGCGGCCGCGCCCACCACGAAGGGGGTAGCGAAGCTGGTGCCCGAAATGCGGAATGATGTACCGTTGAAATTTTCGGTCAGAATATCGGTGCCCGGCGCGGTCAAGCACCAGTTCATCGCCGCCCCGCAGCGGTTGGCATAACCGGCCAGTTGCACGGTGGCGGGATCATAATTGTCAGGATTGAAATTGGCATTGAGCGCGGTGACCGTCAGCACATTGCCTTCAAGCTCGGGATAGTACCAGGGAAACAGCGATTCAAAGCTCGGTTGCGAGCGGCTTTCATTGCCGGTGGAATAGACAATCACCGTCCCCCGGTCGCTGCCCCCGTTCGACTTGAAAGTGCGGATGGCGGCAATCTCATTGCCAAAGGCGGCATCAATCAGTGCGCGGTCGCCTTCTTGCGGCGCGCCCAGCGAATTGTTGGTGCCGTAAGACGCGTTTAGGACAAGAACACCGTCATTGTGGGCGTCGGTATAGGCTTGGCCGATTGTGGCATCATCGGCAAAGACGCCCGACTCGGTGGAGATCTTATAGTCATACAGCGTCGCCCCATAGGCGATGCCGTGGCTTTGGCTGTCATTGCGGGTCCCCGCCACGATGCTGGCGATGAAATTGGCATGCAATTCGGGGGGGCTGTTATCCTGGCCGACATAATCGCGGCTCAGGCTGATGGTGGGAAACTCATCCACCGTGTTGGTCTGGGTGACCCCGTCATCCAGAATGCCGACAATCACACCTTGTCCGGTCACGCCCCGCGCATAGGCCTGATTGGCATTGAGGGCATGATTGCCGGTGTTGCGGCGATATTCAGCCGTGTCGAAAGTATCGGGGTCTTCGGTCACCGGCAAATCAGGGTCGGGATCGGACGGCGTGTCCGGCGTCCCGGTGCCGGAGCTGGATTTGCCGCCACCGCCGCCGGACAGGGCCAGAATGCCGCCGCCAATAACAACCGCGCCACCACCGGCCCAGGCGGCTTTTTTCCAGGTGGTGTCAAACAGTTTGGAGGGGGTGCTTGCCTCTTTGGTGGCGACACGCGCTGCGCCGACTTCGGCATGAACGCTGGTGCCGAGCCTTTGGGTGACCAGCGGCATGACATCGGGGCGCAGCTCTTCCACCACGCCCAGCAATTCAGGCTGCATCTCGGGATAGCGATCAAGATAATAGAGTGCGCGGTCAACAAACTCCTCGGTGCCGCGCACTCGGCTCAATTCGCGTTTCATCAGGGCAATCGTGTTGAGCTGGCGTAACTCGCTGGCCGCATGGGCGGGCGTGGTGAGCGCGGTGCCGCTCAACAGCGCAAGGGCCAAAGCCGCACTGGTCAGAATGGATTTCGGTGTGCTGGCGCTCATCATTGTTAGCCCTCTCATCACATTTTGACCCAGCTCATTTTTCGGCCGGGTTCGATCTGGTATAGGTATCGGGCATTTTGGTTAACAAATCCGAAACTGGAGGCAGCCATGCGGTGGTGGCTTGGTGTTGTTTCAGTCATTTTGGGCGGGTTGGTGGCCGGTTCAGCCCTGGCGTGCGATGGCAAAGCGCGTGAGGAACTGATCGAGATCCGCTTTCAGGGTGACAAGCGCAAAGCGCTTTATTTTGAACCGGCCAGCGTACCGTGCGCGCAGGCACGGCCGCTTGTGATCGCGCTGCATGGTGGCGGCGGGTCAATCGACAGCATGGCGAACCATTATAATTTCAAGCGCGAGGCGGAAAAATATGGCTGGCCGCTTCTGGTGCCCAACGGGGTCGGCGTGCTGGGCGGCAGTAAATTCGCCACCTGGAATGCCGGCGCATGTTGCGGGCGGGCAATGAAAACCGGCAGCGATGATGTGGCGTTTATCCGCGCTGCACTCCACCACGCCAAACAAAATGGCTTCAAATTTGATGCCTCCCGCGTCTATGCCAGCGGCATGTCAAACGGCGCGATGATGAGCTATCAACTGGCCTGTACGGGGCAGGGGCTGGTGCGGGCCATCGCGCCGGTCTCTGGCACCGACAATACGCTGTCGTGCAATCCACCCCGGCCGGTGCCGGTGCTTCATATTCACGGCAGGCAGGATCAGAATGTATTGTTCGATGGGGGCTGCGGTCCCAATTGTGTCACCGGTACTGATTTTGTCTCGGTTCCTGCCACCATGGCCAAATGGCGCAAAATCAATCACACCGGTGACAAGCCACGCAGTGTTGAGGCCAAGCCCGGCTTTCGCTGCACCCTTTGGCAGGGCACGGGCGCGCCGGTTGCGCTTTGTGTGATTGAGGAGGGCGGGCATAGCTGGCCCGGCGGAGAGAAATTTTACCGGCGTCAGCCCGAACCGAGCCGGGCGATGGATGCCACCGCCCGGATTTATGAGTTCTTCAAATCGTTCTGATCAATATTTGACGGAACAGCCATAGGGCTTGGCGATCGGTGTTTCGACCGCATCGCCCGCCTTGATGGCGGTCAAAGCAGCTGTCACATAGTTGGTCGCCTTGGGAATGTCGGCGGGGTTGGCGCTGCGGATATCATCAATGCCGCCCATAAAGGCCAGCGTGCCTTTATCGATCACAAACATGTGCGGAGTGGTGCGCGCGTCATAAAGTCGGCCGATTTCACCGGACGGGTCCAGCACAATATGGGCCGGGGCGGCGCCGCGCTCCTCGCTCAAGGCGTTGGCGGTGGCGGCATCGACATGGCCTTGTTTGCCCGGCGCCGACGAGATCACCGAAATCCACACCACATCATCAGCGGCGGCGGCCTCCTGCAGGCTTTGCATATTGCCTGAGCCATAGTGTTTTTGCACATAGGGGCAGTCGGCATTGGTCCATTCAAGCACGACGGTTTTGTCGGCCAGCGCACCCATCGACAGATTTTCATCCAATGTGGTCATGGTGGAGAAACCCGGCGCGGGTTTGCCGATTTCGGGTGCGGCAAGCGCAAGGCCCGACAGCAGGGTGAGGGCGGCACCAAGGCCGAAACGGGACATCAGATTCATGGTTGGGCATCCTTTGTCAGCGGGGCGATCTGCGCAAATGCAGCGCGCAAAATAGCCGGAGTGAGGATTTGGGGCAGGACGATCGCCGGTCCGTCCGGGGGATAGGCAAGGTATAACGGCACGCCGGCGCGGCCGTGTTGTTCAAGAAGGGCGGTGATTTCTGGGTCCTGATTGGTCCAGTCGCCGACCAGATAGGTGATGGAGCGGGCGGCGAGGTCGGCGTGAAACGCCTCGGAACTGAGAGCGGCGCGTTCGTTCACTTTGCAGGTGATGCACCAGGCGGCCGTCAGATTGACAAAGACCGGCCGGTTCTGGGCCCGCAGCCCCTTCAGCGTTTCGGCGCGATAGGGTTCAGCGCCTGCATGGCTCACACTGTGTGCGGCCCCGGGCGTGCGCAAGGCTCCCCACGCCAGACCAAGCATGATGAGCATGGCAATGCCGCCAACCAACCGCACGGGGCGGGAGGTGCGCGACACCGCCCAGACCGCAAAGCCCAGCGTGACGAGGGCGAGCATCAGGCTCAACGTGGCGGTTTCATCCACCTGCTGGCTTAACACCCACACAAGCCACACCGCCGTCCCGTAAAGCGGAAAGGCAAGCGCTTGTTGCAGCGTTTTCATCCATGCGCCGGGTTTGGGCAGCGCGCGCGCTAAAGCGGGGCTGAGCGACAAGAGCAAGTAGGGCAAGGCCAGACCCAGGCCAAGCGCCACAAAGATCAGCAAGGCCACTGGCACAGGCTGGATCAAGGCCGCGCCCACCGCGGTCGCCATAAAGGGCGCGGTGCAGGGGGCGGCCACAATCGTCGCCAGCACGCCGGTCAGAAAGCTTGAGCGCCCCGCCGATCCGCCAAGCCCCATCAGCCGACCGCCGATGGTGTAGACGCCCGACAGGTTGAGCGCGACCAGCATCATGATCGCCGCGAGGGCAAAGATGACGATGGGGCTTTGCAACTGGAAGCCCCAGCCGACCGCCGCGCCGGCCTGTTTGAAGCCGATCAGCACTCCGCCAAGCACGGCAAAGCTGACAAGCACGCCGGCTGTGTAGCTCAGCCCGCCCAGAATCCGCGTGCGCGGGTCACCGGCATGGCCAACAAGCGCCAGTGCCTTGATGGCCAGAACGGGAAACACGCACGGCATCAGATTGAGGATCACCCCGCCAAGCAAGGCAAAGCCGATCATCAAAAGCGCATTGGTGCTGGCCGCCGGCGCTGCCTGAACAACCGGCGCGGTAAAATGATAGCCGGTGCGGATTGTCTCGCCGCCCGACTTCTCGGTCAGCACCAGCACACCTTCAACCGCTGCGCCCAGCGCATCAGCGCCACGCTTGAGTGTCAGCTGCAACCCCTCGGTGGAGCGGCGCAGCTCTTGCGGGGCGGCGTGATCAATCACACCCCAGCGGCCGGGGAAATATTCCGCCGCTTCAATTTTGGCATTGGCGAAGTCTGTGCCTGACAATTCAAGCGCGAGGGCCTCGCCGTGATCGGCAAGACGCGCGGGCCAGGGGCTTTCCCGCGGCAATTGCTGGGCGTGGTCGGTCAGCAAATCAGCCATCAGGGCGCTGGGCGCCGAAGCGCCCACCGGCAAGGCCAGCGTGAATGTCACGGTTTCGGGAATGCAGATATCTTCACACACCAGCCAAGTCGCTTCAGCGGTGATGGGAAGAAGGGTTCCAGCCTGTGCGTCGCGGGGAATTGTGATGGTTGCCGAGTGGCTGACCTCGCCTTCATAGCCGTAATTGACCAGCCCCTGATAAGGCACCGCATGGGGGCTGGGCCAGGTCAGGGCCGCATCCTGGGGGGGCGCATCTCCCGCGGCGAGGCGCAGCTTGGTGGCTTCACCGCTATCGCCGGGATTGCGCCAATAGACATGCCAGCCTTCAATCATGGCAAGGCTCAACAACACTGTGATGGTTTCGCCGGGGGCTGCGCTGTCATGGCTGGCTGCAAGCGACGCGGTGACATGCGGGGTCGATTGAACATCCCGGGGTGCAGCCAGGGCCGCAGCAGGCAAGAGGATGGCAATCAGGATCAATAAAGCGCGCATGGGAAGGGTTTTAGTCCAAATTACAGCCCGCGCTAAGCCCTGCGGGCGCGCAAATTTTCGTTACCGGCCCGCATGGTCTGTGATGGCTTGCCGGGCGTCTGCGGCCGGCTTGTCGCCAAGCGGGACAATTTGGGCGCATTGCGGCCAGCACGCGCCGAAATAGCGCGCAATCGTGGCCTCATCGACCTCGCGCAGACCGGGTCTGGTTGCCCGGCCCATATAGTGATTGTTGCGTGCGAGCAGGGTCACCCCCTGCCGGTCAGGAAAAGTGTAGATGGCGTCTTCACCGGATTTGGGCGTGTTCTCGGACCAGTAGACATTGTGCTCGATCAGCGCGACGGCATGTTCGGCTAGCCCGGTGCCGTAATAGCGCCAGTCATGCACCAGATTGTTAGCGAAATGGACCACCGCCGATGAGATGCGCGGGGCCCGTTGCTGGCTGCGTTCAAAGCGGTTTCCGATGACACTGACAAACAGCTTGTGCCGGGTCGGATTGCCGTGCAGATCGGCATAGAGATTGTCGGCCGAGTTCAGCCCCAGGATCATGGTTTTGTTGGTGTCGCGAAACAGATTGCGGGTGATCGACAGACGCGCAGGCTGGGCGGGCGAGGGGGCCACCACATCAATGCAGCCATCCTTGC
The DNA here is from genome assembly GCA_965227065.1 of Alphaproteobacteria bacterium. Taxonomy (GTDB): domain Bacteria; phylum Pseudomonadota; class Alphaproteobacteria; order SPJN01; family SPJN01; genus CBDDFN01. Next base: position 65,011 of record CBDDFN010000017.1, on the reverse strand, counting down.
ATTCCGAAAATTCATTCCGGTTGATCCAGATGAGATCGTAACTTTGCGCGCGTGTGTTGGTGAGCAGCTGGCGAGGCTCCGCCCTGCCATTGCGCATGACCTGCAACACGCCGGCGGTGGCGCGTTTCAAGCGGCGTTTGGAAAAGACCGTGATCTGATCGCCCATACATTCAGGGTCGGTTACGCCTTGCAGCGGCGTTCCGGTGGTGTCCTGGCGAAAGCTCAGATGGGTGAGGATGACATTTTGCACCTCGACCAGCTCAATCACCCCGCCCGGATCAACCGCGAAATAGCGCCGGCTTTTGATATCGGGGCGGATAACACAGGCTTCGCCGCTTTTGTCATGGCGGTAATCGGCCCAGTCATAGACCCGGCGCAGCGTGACGCGGCCCTGATCGGACCGGCCATCAAGGGTGAAATTGCCGTGCCGGGGACGCAAGGCGCGGGTCAGTGTCACAGTCGCGTCACCCTTTTCAAACAAGGCGGGGGAAAAGCGGATATGGCGCGGCGTGCTGAGTTTCTCCACACCGTAACGCAGGCTGCCTTTAATGGTGGACTGGCCCGGGTCGCGGGGATCATAATCGGCCAGGGTTGTCACAACATAATCGGTGCCGTTTTGCCCGCCGCGCGTGGCGGATGCAAAGCCGGTCAAATCGTCAAACAGCGTCCGGCCCGCAGGGGGCGTGTCGCGCGCCTCGGACATGATGGCCTGATCGGCATCGCCCATGGCGGCAAGACCCGCGACCAGCGCGGTGCCGAGCGCGATAGCCAATGCGATGGCCAATATGGCGGTGCGTGCGGTTTTTCCGATCATCATGATCTCCCTCGATTAGCGGAAGTATGCACCCGCCAATGGGGCAAAGACATGACGAAGATTGACTTTGTGCAAGCCCGGTGAGAGGGACAAGGCATGTCTGAACTTGATCTGTCTGCCCATATTGATCCTTTGCCGCTGCACAAGCCCTTTGCCATTGCGGGCAAGCGCTATGAAGCGATTGAGGTGGTGCATGTCACCGCCTGCCGGGGGGATGTGCGCGGCCATGGGGAATGCACACCCTATGCGCGGTTTGGAACCAGCCCGCAAAAAGCTTGCGAGCAAATTGCGGCGCTGGACACACAAGGGCTTGATCGGCACACCTTGCTGAAGCGCTTGCCCGCCGGGCCCGCGCGCAACGCGGTTGATGCCGCCTTGTGGGACCTTGAGGCAAAACAGGCCGGGTGCCGGGTGTGGGAGCTTGATGCGCTGGGTGGTGCAGCGCCTGATTTGATCAGCACCATCACCATCGGGATCGACACGCCCGATGCCATGGCCCGGGCGGCACGCGGTTATGAAGACTGGCCGGTGCTGAAAATCAAACTGGACCGCAGTCAGATTATGGAACGGATGGCCGCCATCCGGGAACATATGCCGCAAACCGGCCTGATCGTTGATGCCAATGCAAGTTGGGATATCGATACGCTCAATGCGGTGGCCGGTCCCCTGGCCGCGCTGGGCGTGGAAATGATTGAACAGCCCCTGCCGCCCGGTCAGGACGGCCAGCTCAAAACCTATCGCGGCGCCTTGCCCCTGGCGGCCGATGAAAGCTGTCAGGACATTCAAAGCCTTGCCGCGCTGGAGGGGCTTTATCAGACCGTCAATCTCAAGCTCGACAAGGTCGGCGGGCTGACGGCGGGGTTGTTGATGGCCCAAGAGGCGCACGACCGGGGCTTTGAAATTATGGTGGGGTGCATGCTTGGTTCAAGCCTCGCCATGGCACCCGCCATGATGCTCGCCCGGCAGGCGGTGCTGTGTGATCTTGATGGCCCTTATATTCTGGGCAATGACCGGCCCGGCGGCCTGTCTTACAGGCAAGGCCGCCTGTCGGTTTTCGGACCCGATCTTTGGGGTTAGCGCGCGAAAGGGCTAGAGCCGGTCTTCGCTCAACCCCTTGCCGTCCCAGGCGGCCTCAAACAAGGCAGTGACGGCATCGGCTTCGACGCTTGCGCCCATTTTGCGATAGGTGGCGGCAAGCCCGTAAAGCGCCCAGCCGTCATTGGGTTGCTTGCTCAGTGAGGCGCGGAAAATTTGTTCAGCCTCTGCAAGCTTGCCCTGGCGCAACAACACCGCACCGAGCGAGCGGCGCACCGGATAATACCAGAAGGGCGGTTCGGTATAACGCAGCCTGTCTTGCACCTTCACCGCTTCGCGATATGCGGTTTCGGCCGTATCGAAATCACCTTCGGCGAGCGCGATACGCGCTTCCAGAACAGCGCTGGTCAGGCTCGCCACATCGGCGGCCGGAACGCCATGGGCGTGTTCCTTGTCAAAATCAGCATCCGCCCGGTCGTCCATGGCACCCAGTTCCGATTGGGCAAGATCAATATCACCATTGCGCAGATGGGCCAGCCCGCGGGCATAGTGCCAGGCAATCGAGACATAAGGCACTTTAGGGGCGGGATTTGCACGCGCCAGCAAGGCGCCAGGGGCCTCAAACTCTCCCAGCGCATAAAGCGGCGCGGCCAGAATGGGCTGAACCAGCGGGGTGACTGCAGCCACATGGGCAGGCATCAGCGGCAGGAGTTTTTCAGCATAGCGGGCCGCCATGGCGCCATTGCCGGCCATCAGGGCCGAGGCCATCACGAAATGCACATTGTGCGGATAATAGGCAAATGTGTAGAGCGACTGGGCACCCGTGTCGGCAATATAAGCCTCATCGATGGATACGGCCTTGATGTTGGTTTCAATTGAATCCTTGAAACGGCCCAGCCGGTAGAATGTATGCCCGGGCATGTGCACCAGATGGCCCGCATTGGGGGCAAGCCCGGCAAGCTTTTCAGCATAGGGTTCTGCTGCGGCGGGATTGGCGCTGGCTTCGGTAATATGGATGAACAGATGGATGGCTGCCGGATGGTCTGGTGATTTTTCAAGCAGGGCCTGAATACGCGGCCAGGCATGGCCCATCTGGCCTTTGGGCGTGCGAAGGTCCGCCTGCCAATAGTCCCACGGTGTAGTGTCCATTTGTGCTTCGATCGCCAGCGCGGCAATGTCGTCATTGTCGGGATAGGCGTCGGCGACCGCCAGCATGGCTTCGGCAAACGCGAGGTCGAGCGCGGCGCGATCATTGTCTTGGGAATAGCGCGTTGCAATTGCATCGATCAGCGCTTGTTCCCAGCGGCTTGCTTTGTCTTTCACTGCAACCGCTTTTGCGGTGGCGGCAAGGGCGGGCCCATTGGCTTCGGGCGCCATGGGCGCATTGATGTTGGGACCAAGCGCAAAGGCCTCGCCCCAATAGCAGATCGCGCAGTCAGGATCAGCGGCTTGGGCGATCTTGAAAGCCCGGATCGCAGCATGATGATTAAAGTTGAAGGAAAGCCGCAGACCTTGATTGAAATAGGCCTTCGCCTTGTCGGAATTTGTTGTGATGGCCCAGTTTGCCGGACCAAGTCCCACCCAAAGTGGCTGCTCACTGGGGTGTGCTGCATCCTCTGCAACAGCCTGTGAAATCAAGGCTTCACCCAGTACGTCAAACGCGGTTTTGGTGCTGAGCGGGGTTTGGCCGGGGCCTGCCGCCACGCCCGCACATAAAGAGCGGTTGGGCACCAAAATGCGTTGCAAATCAGCCTGGTGTTGCTGAGCACTCGGCTGGTGCCATGCCACAAAGGCTGTCAATCCCAGCGCGGTGCCGGCCAGCAGCGCGCCCCAAACTGTCTTGTTCATTCTCGCCTCCCGACTTTTTCTTGGCGAAAGCCTAGTCCGGCCGGGAGGGAGAGGCAAATTCAAAGCGTCCGGGCTTGCTTAGCCAAGCGTGGGGTTGACGAGATATTTCTCACCCGTTGCCTTGGCCTGATAGGCCTGAGCGGTGGCAAGGTCGAGCATGTCCGACAGCGAGATTTCGTGAGCATAGTGGCTTTTGAACGTGGTGGTGAGTTCGGCGGCCACACGCTCTTGCAATTCGCGCGCACGGTCCATGCCCACCCGGGCGATAAAGTTGGGCAGGAGATAACCGCCAATGCTCCACGCCATGCCGTAAGAGCGGTTGAGCGTGGTGGGTGACAGATCAAGCCCGCCATAGAGATAAACCTGTTTGAGCACGGTGGAGCCATAGGGGCTCCAATTCTGGGCATCGCGCGAAAAGGCTCGTTCCATCGCCGCGAGCAGCGTGTCGGCGGTGCGTCCACCGCCAATCGCGTCAAAGGCGATCGAGGCTTTGGTTTCGGCAATGGCATCGCACAGCGCATCCATGAAGCCGTCATCGGAACTGTTCAGCACGATTTTTGCACCCTGGTCTTTCAGCAGACTGACTTGCGCATCCTTGCGGACGATATTGACCAGTGACACACCGTCATCGAGGCAGATGCGGTTGAGCATCTGGCCAAGGTTGGACGCGGCTGCGGTGTGAATGATAGCCGAATGTCCATCCATCCGCATCGTGTCGATCATCGACAAAGCAGTCAGCGGATTAACGAAGCATGACGCGCCGTCGCGCGCGCTGGCCGTTTCGGGCAGTTCCATGCAGAAGGCTGAATGAACCGTGCGGTGGGTGGCATACATGCCCCCGCCCATGCATGACACGCGTTTGCCCATCAGCGCTTGCGCGGCCTCACCGGGGCCGGCGGCCACCACACGGCCCGCCCCCTCATTGCCCATGGGCAAGGGCTTGTCGATGCGCGCCTTGAAATGTTTGAGCAGCCCTTCAGCGACCGGCGCGATCAGCACGCCCCCGTCATTGCGCGCTTGCGCCAAATTGCCAGGCCCGATCAGCCCGCCAAGGTCGGACGGGTTGATGGGGGTGGCTTCAACCTCGACCACCACCTCATCGGGGCCTGGTTCGGGCATGGGTGCCTCTTCAATCGAGACACGGAGTTCCCCGCCACTGGTGATGAGTGAACGCAATTGTTTGATCTGGGCCATCAAAGCCTCCCCTGGATGAAAATGTCTTGGGCCGCATTTTTCGGTCACCAGGCGCCCGTGCGCAAGGTCTGTCCCAAAATGGCGGGAAGCCCGATTGGGGATCGCCCCGGATTGGGGCGTGATTTCAGGCGTTTCGAGCCTTTGCTAACCCCTTGTTAAGCATGATCGGGGCTTGATGGATGCCATAAGAAATGTCTGGCGCGCCCGATCCAAAAAACAAAAAGGGCGTGAAAAATAAGAAGAAGACAAGTGAGTGAGGAGCATTCGCCGCCATGTGTGATCTGTGTCGTGCCAATCCGGGAACGGACGAATTTGAAGGTTCCCTCCATCATTTTCCCGGCGCGGTGTTTGACGACACGCTTGCTCATCTGAGCTTTGCTGATGGCTATGCGGGGGAGGCCGGTGATGGTTCAACCCAGCTTTACGGCGATGTGGCGGTGGCCGCGCTTGATAGTGTGATCGACTATGGCGCGGAACCGGCATCCTATTTTTCGGCCGGTGCGGGCAGCGCAGACCAAAATATCAATGGCCTGCTCGCGGGCCGCAAATGGGCTGACACTGAGGTCACCTTTTCCTTTCCCGATGCGGTCAGCGACTATTCCCCCACCTATGGCGTGGCGGTTGACACGTTCACCGCATTTTCAGCCCAGCAGATGGATGCCGCTTATTACTGGCTCGACACATTTGCGGCCGTTTCGGGATTAAGCTTTGTGGAGCTTGACGGGGCCGAAGGCGCGCTTGATGAGGATCAGGAAGCGCAATTGCGCTTCGGCAATTCAGACGATGCCGGCACCGCCTATGCCTATTATCCCAGCGGCGGTGAGAAGGGTGGTGATCTGTGGTTTGGCAACTCCGGCGATTTTCCCGACCTGGGGGATTATGACTGGCACACGGTGGGTCACGAGATCGGCCATGCGGTGGGGCTCAGCCATGGTCATACCAGCCAAAGCAATTTCGGTGTCATGAATGCCGACCGGGATGCGATGGAATTTTCCATCATGACCTACCGTTCCTATGTCGGTGACCCGCTCAGCGGTGGCTATTCCAACTATAGTGACAGCTATGCCCAGACGCTGATGATGTATGACATTGCCGCGCTGCAATTCCTCTATGGCGCGAACTTTGCCCATAATGCGACCGCGACGACCTATACGGTCAACGCCGCCACCGGCGAGTTTTTCGTCAATGGCGTCTCGCAAGGCGATCCGGTCAACCGCAAGATATTCCGCACCGTGTGGGATGGCGATGGAACCGACACCTATGATTTCTCCAATCTAAGCACGGTGCTGGCTATCGATCTGCGCCCTGGATACTGGACCGACCTTGAAGTTGGCAGCAACGCGATGCGTGCCAATCTGGGCGATGGCAATCGCGCGCGGGCGCATATCTACAACGCGCTTGAGTTTGAAGGCTCCACCCAGTCGCTGATCGAGAATGCCATGGCGGGGCCCAACAATGACACGCTGATCGGCAATGATGGCGCCAACAGCCTGTCGGGCAATGGTGGCGATGACAGTCTGAAAGGCGGGCTGGGTGATGATGTGCTCAATGGCGGTGCAGGCACCGACACCGCCGTTTATGACGGGCTCTATGGCAGCTATGAATTTGTTGATATGGGCGGGTCGGTTGCGGTGACCGATCTTGATGACAGCGACGGTGATGAGGGGTCCGACACGCTGGTTGGTGTGGAGTTTGTTGCGCTGGGCGGCGAGGTTTACACGCTGGCCGATCTTTTGACAGCAAGTGTCTCTATTGATGGCGAAACCGCAGCCATGAGCGAAGATGAGGCGGGCGCAAGCGGTGTGCTGTCGATCATCGATTCGGTGTCTGGTGCGGACAGTTTTGCGGCGGCGACACTGCCAGGACTTTATGGAGAGCTGACCCTTGGCACCGATGGCGCTTACAGCTACACACCCACCGTCGCGCTGGATGGTATGGCTGATGGGACAATGGTGACAGACAGTTTTGCGGTTACCAGCGTGGGCGGTGTGGAAACTCAAATCGACATCACCATCACGGGTGTGAATGACGCGCCCGTGCTGCCTTTCCTGCAGGAAGACATTGTCGGCGGACGGGTGTTTGAGCTTGCCGCCGATCATCCCGACGCCAATGATTTTGAGTATCGCTTTGTCTATCAGTTCAGCTTTGACGATCCTGACCTGGGAGACGTGCTTGACCTCACCATCACCAAGCTTGATCCGGCCGCACCCGGCGACCGGTTGATCACCCGGACCGGCGATAAAAGCTTCGATATTGAAGTCTGGTTCAATGACAGTGAGATTGATGGTCTGGCCGCCGGCGAAGAAGTGACATTTTTCTACGAGTTTGAGCTGACCGACACGCTGGGGGCTGCGGATACGCTTCTGGTCCCCATGGTTTTTGTCGGCGCCGCTGATGATGTGGTCCTTGTCTAGATCCTAACCTGGACACTGATCCATCGGGGCGGCGTAGCCTGAGGCGCCGCCCCACCTATTGCCCGGCTTGCGTGTGCGGCACGCTGTGCAAAGCCGCGCGGCACATCCGCCCTGTCTGCCCGCTTAGTGCACCAATGTCAGCGCTTGAGATGCCACCCTCCAGTGCGGCACGCTGGTGCATCGAAACCAGAGCTATCAAGACAAAACAGGGACACTCACATGACCGACACACCCATACTCTATGACACGCCTCAGGACGGCGTTGCCCGGATCACGCTCAACCGGCCCGAAACGCGCAACGCCCAGGATACCGATTTGCTCTATGCGTTGAATGATGCGTTCGACAAGGCGGCGCGTGATGACACGATCAAGGTGATCATTCTGGCAGCAAACGGTCCGCATTTCTCATCGGGTCACGATTTGCGGGAGCGCGGCCCGATGCGCAACATGGCGGACAAAACCCCTGTCGGAACATGGGGCGGTTATACCGGGGCCGGCCATGAGGCGATGCATGCGCGCGAGAAAGAAATCTATTTCGGCTTTTCAGAGCGCTGGCGCAATATCGGTAAACCCACCATCGCCCAGGTTCAGGGCAAATGTATTTCCGGCGGGCTGATGCTGGTCTGGCCATGCGACATTATCATTGCCGCCGACACGGCGAGCTTTCAGGACAATACGCTTGTGATGGGCATTCCCGGAGTGGAATGGTTCTCAAGCCCCTATGAGTTCGGCCCGCGCAAAGCCAAGGAATTGCTGTTCACAGCCGACGCGATTTCGGCCCAGGACGCGCAGGGTCTTGGCATGGTCAATCATGTGGTGCCTGAAGCCGAGCTTGCCGATTTCACCCTCGCCCTGGCCGGCCGGATGACCAACAAGTCGCTTTATGCGCTCAAACTCGCCAAGGAAGCGGTCAATAATTCGCTCGATGCCGCAGGCCGCAGCACGGTGATGTCCGCCCAGCTTGCCATGCATCAGGTCGCCCATGCCCATGCCACGATGCGCTTTGGCATTCCCATTGATCCCACCGGGCTTGATCCGCGGATCGGGGTGAAGGGCCCCGACGGTGCGCCTGATCTTTCCAGCACGCCGCCCATTGGTGCCGATGAGAAGGCAAGCGGCTGGTAAAGCGGTCTCTAGCCGCGCAAATCGGGGTCGAGCGTCAGGCCCTCGTCAAGCTGCACCCCGAGTGAATTGAGCAGCATGGACACTTGCGTGTACTGGCCGGCGGTGAAAATCAGATCGATTTTCTGCCGGTCGGTCAGATCCGTCAGGCCCGCCCAGCTTTCGTCTGAAATGAAATGGTTGGTGACGAGATCATCGGTCGCCCGGATCAGCGCGGCGTCCGCAGCGCTCCATCCTTTCGCATCGGCACCTTGTTTGATGCGCGCAATCTCATCATCGGCGAGCCCCGATTGCTTGCCGATAATTTCATGCTGCGCCCATTCATAGCCTGACTTGCACAAGAAGCCGACGCGGAGAATGACGATTTCGCGTTCCCGGGCTTTGAGCGTGTTGGCGTCAGACAGGATATAGCCGCCATAGCGCAAGAACTGCTTGTTGGCTTCGGGCGCGCGTACGAGCGTTTTAAAGATATTGAGGACAGGCCCCTTCAACCCGAAAGGACCGAGCTGCTTGTGCTGTTCTTCGGTCAACTCGTCTTCGCGCAAGGGTGTGATCCGTGGTTTGTCTAGCCGCATGACGCTGCCTCCCAAATTTGTTTGGCGGCATCTTAAGGCCAGCGGGGAGGCCCCGTCCAACCGTCATCAGGGGGCAAGCGCACCGGCCAGTTTGGGCGGCATATGACCATCGGCCACCAGCCAGCGGATCGTGTCGGCAAAGGTTTCCGAACCGGGCCGGAAGTTCACGCCGGTATGCTGTTCAATCTTGCTTGCATCGGCGGTGACCCACTGGCTCGCGTAGCTCATCGCTTCATAGGTGATTTGTGATTCAAACGGCACGATGCGGCTGGCCCAGTCATTAAGCCGTCCGATGCCGCGCAACAGCGCGCCGGGCAGGGGGATGGAGACAATATTCCGCTCCACCAGCGCTTCCAGCATGGCGTGAAATTCATTCCACGGAAAATAAGGGCCTGCGGTGATGAAGCGCCGGTCAATCGGCGCGCTGGCAGGGCCTTGTTCGATCAGCCGGGCATGCATCGCCCCCAGATCGCGCGCATCGACAATCTGCAATCCTGAGCTTGTCACCGGTATGGTGCGCAGCATGGTGGCGACCCCCTTATTGGCTTCCGACATTTTGGGATCATCGGGGGCGAAAATGCCTGAGGGATAGGTGATCTGGATGGGGTGGCCGTCTTCTTGCAGGCACCGGACATGCTGATCGCAGGCGCGTTTGGATCGCCCGTAAGGGCTGACAGGATTCCCAAGCGGCGTGCGCTCGTTCACCGTGTCGATATTGGGCTGCATCAGAACCGACAGGCTTGAGACATAGACGATCCGTTCAATCCCCAGGGCGCAAGCGGACCCAATGACCGAATCGATGCCTGCCACATTGTTGCGGTAAATTTCATCCGCCCGTTTGGGATCGACCGACACAAGCGCGGCGGCATGCACAATTCCCTCGCAGCCTTCAAGTCCCGCCTTCACCGTATCTGTGTCGCGCATATCGCCGATGATGAAATCATCAATTGGGTAGCCATGGCGGGCGAAATAAGTTCGTGCCAGATTTTCATCACGCACCAGCAGGCGAACCTTATGACCGGCATCAAGAAGCGCGCGGGCCGTGTGCGCGCCAACCAGACCGGTGGCGCCGGTTACAAACACTTTCACTCATCCACTCCGCGTCTGTGCCAATCCAGACATCAGACTAGCCGAGCTTTTCCACGGGTTCGAAAAAATTGTGCAAGCGCGGGGCGCGCAATTCGACGCTGCGCGCGCTGAACGTTGCGCTTCTGAGCAAGTCTTTGAACAGATGAAGGAAATGGTGCCCCCGGAGTGAATTGAACACTCGACCTCACCCTTACCAAGGGTGCGCTCTACCACTGAGCTACGAGGGCGTGGCTCTTGAAGAGGGCCGGACACTAATTCCACTTTTCGCGCTTCGCAAGCCCGCTTGTGCACCCTTAGGGGTTTGGGACATTATGCCGCCCAAATCCGGGCTATTCGCAGCCTTAATCGAGCATTAGACCGCATCATCATGACGAACACACCGACCGACACCAACAAATCGTCCAAAGACGAGCGCGCCGAGCGCCTGTCTGAGGCCCTGCGCGACAATCTTAAGCGCCGCAAAGCGCAGGCGCGGGCGCGGAAAGCGGGCGAATCTGCTAATCAGGGCGGACAGGAACAGGACTAGGCCACAATTATGGGTATTCTTCCCGACAAATGGATCCGCGAACGCGCGCAACAAGACGGCATGATCGAGCCGTTTGTTGAGGCGCAAAAGCGCGATGGGGTGATCTCTTACGGGGTCAGCTCTTACGGTTACGACGCACGGGTCTCCGACGAGTTCAAGATTTTCACCAATGTCGATTCGGCGGTTGTGGACCCCAAGGATTTCTCCAATGCCGGGTTTGTCGACCGCAAGACCGATGTCTGCGTGATCCCGCCCAATTCCTTTGCGCTTGCCCGCACGGTGGAATATTTCCGCATTCCGCGTGATGTGCTGGTGATCTGCCTGGGTAAATCGACCTATGCGCGCTGTGGTATCATTGTGAATGTCACGCCGCTTGAACCCGAATGGGAAGGCCATGTGACGCTGGAGTTTTCCAACACCACGCCGCTGCCCGCCAAAATCTATGCCAATGAGGGGGCGTGCCAGTTTCTGTTCCTGCAAGGCACCGAGCCATGCGAGGTGTCTTACGGCGACCGCAAGGGCAAATATCAGGGCCAACGGGGCGTGACCCTTCCCAAGCTATAATGGCTCAGTTGTAATGGCCAAACTCTAAGGACTTTGATGGACGCGATCCGAATTGTAGGCGGCTCCCGCCTTTGTGGCACTATTCCGATTTCCGGCGCCAAGAATGCCGGTCTGCCCTTGATGGCGGCTGCGCTTTTGACCGACGAGCCGCTGGTGCTGAACCATCTGCCCCGCCTGGCCGACATCAAGACGATGGCCCGGCTGCTTGAAGATATGGGCGTTGATGTCAGCCGCAATGGCGCGGTAACGCTGGATGCCAGCGGATTGAGTTCCACCACCGCGCGCTATGATCTGGTGCGCACCATGCGCGCTTCTGTTCTGGTGCTTGGCCCATTGCTGGCCCGGCATGGGGCTGCCAAGGTTTCGCTGCCCGGCGGGTGCGCCATCGGCACACGGCCGATTGATCTGCATCTGAAGGGCATGGAGGCGCTGGGTGCGGAGATTGAGCTTGAAGGCGGTTATGTCGTGGCGCGGGCCCCCAAGGGCGGCTTGCAGGGCGCGCATGTCAATTTCCCCAAAGTCTCGGTTGGCGCGACTGAGAATCTGCTGATGGCGGCAAGCCTCGCCAAAGGCACCACCGTGCTTGAGAATGCCGCGCGCGAGCCCGAAATCACCGATCTGGTGCATTGCCTCAATGCCATGGGTGCCAAAATCACCGGCACAGGCAGTGAACGGCTGGTGATCGAAGGGGTCGAGGCGCTGCACGGGGCCAATGAAAATGTCATTCCCGACCGGATTGAAACCGGCACCTATATGATGGCGGCCGCCATGACCGGCGGGGATGTTCTGCTCGAAGGCGCGCGCGCCGATCATCTGGCATCGGTCATTCAACATATGCGCCGCGCGGGCGTCTCGATTGAGGAGCGGGACAATGGCCTCAAGGTCACCGCGCCTGAGCGCATTGTCGGTGTCGATGCCGAAACCCAGCCCTATCCGGGCTTCCCCACCGATCTGCAGGCCCAGTTCATGGCGCTGATGACGCGGGCCGAAGGGGCGGCCATGATTACCGAGACGATCTTTGAAAACCGCTTCATGCATGTGCCGGAGCTGTTGCGCTTTGGCGCCGACATTACGGTGCATGGTGCATCGGCTTTAGTGCGCGGCACACGCCGTCTGGTCGGTGCGCCGGTCATGGCAACCGATTTGCGCGCCTCGGTCTCGCTGGTGATTGCGGGTCTTGGCGCGATGGGTGAAACCATCGTCAATCGGGTCTATCATCTTGATCGCGGCTATGAGCAGTTGGAAGACAAGCTCCGCGCCGTCGGGGCTACCGTGGAACGGATCAAGGGCGAGTGATGAGCGATATGGCCAGGCTCAAGGCGGAAGACCAAGACGATCTCAACATCGTGTCAGCCCTGCTGCAAGATGCCGTGGTCTTTGTCGGCGAGATGGGCTTTACCCCCTCAACACAGCGCTTTGCATTGCTGGCCGCGCGCTTCCGCTGGGAAGAAAAGCCCCACACCAAGCGCGGCTTTCTGGGACGCCGCACGGTTGCCGATGAGCCGTTTGAACGGGTGCGCTGTGGTCTTCATTTTGAAACTGTGCGTTCGGCACGGATTTCCGGGATTGATCAGTCTGAAACCGCCCGGGTGCTTGAACTGCTTGCCATCACGGCCGAAAACACCGATCAGGGTGTGACCATTACGCTCAATTTCGCCGATGGGGCCTCGGTCGCGCTTGACGCTGAAGTGATTGATGCGCATCTGAGCGACACAAGCGAAGCCTGGCGCACCCCTGCCAAGCCCGAACATGCCCTGGATGACTGATTAGAAAAACGAATGCCGCAATTTTTCAAAACATCGGACGCAAATTTTGAAGACCGCTTCGCCCGCTTTTTAAGCGATGAGCGTGAGGCCGGGCTTGATGTGCGCGGCGCGGTTGAGGCGATCATTGCCGATGTGCGCGAGCGCGGCGATGCCGCCATCAAAGACTATACAGCCCGCTTTGACCGGTTTGAGGCTGATAATCTGCGCTTTTCCGAAGACGAGATCGACGCGATTATCGCGGAGGCGGACAGCGACGCGGTTGCCGCGCTGACCGTGGCGGCGGACCGCGTGCGCGCCTATCACGCCCGCCAGCGGCCCGCCGATGAAATTTATGAAGACGAGGCGGGCATTACGCTTGGTCACCGCTGGACGGCGGTTCGGGCCGCCGGGCTTTATGTGCCGGGTGGGCTGGCATCTTATCCAAGCTCCGTCCTGATGAATGCGATCCCAGCCAAGGTTGCCGGTGTGAAGCGGCTCGCCATGGTGGTGCCGACGCCTGATGGCGCGGTCAACCCGCTGGTGCTGGCCGCCGCGCGCATTGCCGGTGTCGATGAGGTTTACCGGATCGGCGGGGCGCAGGCGGTGGCAGCCCTTGCCTATGGCACTGAAACGATTGCGCCGGTCGATATCATCACCGGGCCGGGCAATGCCTATGTGGCCGAAGCCAAACGGCAGGTGTTCGGCAAGGTCGGCATCGACATGATTGCCGGTCCTTCCGAAATTCTGGTGGTTGCCGATCAAAGCGCCAATCCCGACTGGCTGGCCGCGGACCTTCTGTCCCAGGCCGAGCATGACGCGGTCGCCCAATCCATCCTGCTGACCGATGATGAAACCCTTGCTGATGAGGTTGTCTTTGCCGTCGACAAGCATCTCGACACGCTGGAGCGTCAATCGATCGCCCATGAAAGCTGGCGCAAGTTCGGCGCGGTGATTGTTGCGGGACGCGATGAGTTCGGGCCGATCATCGATAAGATCGCGCCGGAGCATCTGGAACTGTGTGTGACCGACCCTGAAGCGTTGATGTCTGAATTCACCAATGCCGGGGCGATCTTTTTGGGCCATCACACGCCTGAAGTGATCGGTGATTATGTCGCCGGACCCAATCACGTTTTGCCCACTGCGCGGTCGGCCCGCTTTTCCAGCGGCCTGTCGGTTCTGTCGTTCATGAAGCGCAGCACCATCACGCGGGCAAGTGCGGAAGGGCTGGGTGAAATCGGCCCGGCGGCCGCGACTTTGGCCGACGCAGAAGGGCTGGGCGCGCATGCCTTGTCGGTTCGTATCCGAATGAATAAGCGGTGAGCTTGCGCGACCGCGCCACTTGCGGGCAGGATAGCCCATCTTTGATCTGAGCCAGGCGCATGTCCGACCACCGTATCGCCCATATCACGCTGGATGAATCGACCGGGGTTCCCTTGAACCCCGACATTGATCATGAGCGCAAGGTGGCGATCTTTGATCTGCTCGAAGAAAATGCGTTTGAACCGGTGTCCGACAAGCTTGCGCATGCCGACGGGCCTTATGATCTGACCCTGTCGATTGTTGAGCGCCGGCTGGTGTTCGACATCAAGGGCGCAGACGGTACGCAGGCGGGGCATGTGATCCTGGCTTTGTCGCCGTTCCGCAAGATCGTCAAAGATTATTTCGAGGTCTGCGAGAGCTATTATCAGGCGATCAAGACCGCAACGGCCGCCCAGATCGAAGCCATCGATATGGGGCGCCGGGGGCTTCACAATGAGGGCAGCGAACTGCTCCAGGAGCGGCTGAAGGGGAAAATCGAAGTCGATATGCAGACGGCGCGGCGCTTGTTCACGCTGATCTGTGTGCTTCACTTGCGAGGTTAGCCCCCATGCCGCGCTCCCGCATGTCCTTTGCGCCCGACGTGCTGGGACCCGTCAAGCGCCAGAAGCTCCCCCAAGGCCCCGAAGGGCTGCCCGAACCCCAAGCCATTCTGTTTGCCTGCACGTCCAATTCGATCCGCTCGGTGATGGCCGAAGCGCTCGCCAAGGCGCATTTTAGAACCCGCATCTTTATCGATTCGGTTGGTGTGCGGCCCGTAGAGGTCAATCCCTTTGTGGTTGAGGTGATGGGCGAGGTGGGGATCGACGTGTCGGATCACAAGCCCAAAAGCTTTGAAGAGCTTGAAGATACCAGCTTTGATCTGATCGTGACTTTGAGCCCCGAAGCCCAGCACAAGGCCGTGCAGTTGACCCATGATATGGCGGCCGATGTCGAATTCTGGCCCGCGCTTGACCCCACCGTGCAGCAGGGCGGCAGCCGGGAGCAGCAATTGGGCCTGTACCGCGAGCTGCGCGAGGCTTTGAAGGGCCGCATCGCGGACCGTTTCGGGATGAGCGGCGGTAAGCTATAGTGCGTTGAAGAGAGGCGCTCCATGCAGTTCAACCCGCCCTGGTTTCCCATAGAGCTTGGCTTCGCCGCCATGTGGCGGGGGCTGGTTTTTGGCGCGTGTGTTACCGGCGTGTGGCTGGTGCCGTTCTTTGCACTGGTGATTTTCGGCCCGGTTCACATGGTCGAGCCTGCGGTTTTGTTCCTCATGATGTTTGTCACCGCGATCAATCAGGCGCTGATATCCATGGTGGCGGTGCCGTTTGTGGTCTCAACCCTGATCCAGAAACGGCGCGGGCCAATCCGCTTTGCGCTGATTGGCGGGGTGCTGGGGCTGTTGCCCGGTGCGGTCATGGCAGGGTTTGGCTGGTGGAAATCAGCGGGCAGTTTTGAGCTGATCATCCAGCTCACCGCCTTTTTGGTCTTTCCGGTGACAAGCTGGCTGGCCGCCGCCACCCTGGTGCGCCGGGCCGAACGCAAAGACGGCATTATTCGCGAACGCTGGGACGAGCAGATTGACGCCCGGCCTGATCCCGTGCCGCTTCTGCCGGACGGGGCAGAGCCCTATATCGAGCCGCCCGCCAACGACAATCGCAAGCGCCGCCTGCTGCCCTAGTGCGACTGTTTTATTAAGCAATATCAATATTTTAATAGAATTTCATAATCGATTGTCGCATGGAGCGCGCGGCGATTGTGCCGTAGCTTTGTGCCATTGGAATTTCGGTGTGAGGGACAATCCAGATGACACAGGCCACGGCACGCAGCGCGCAATCCAATCTTGACGCGCAGATTGAGGGCGCGATGAACGGGGCGGCCGACTGGCTGGCCGCCCAGCAAAAGCCCGACGGCTACTGGGTCGGGGCGTTGCAGTCCAATGCCTGTATGGAAGCGCAATGGATTTTGGCCCTGTGGGTGATGGGACTGGAGGATCACCCGATCCGCCCGCGTCTGGCGGCTGCCTTGCGGCAAAGCCAGCGCAGTGATGGCAGTTGGGAGATTTACCACGCCGCGCCCGCCGGTGACATTAACACCACGGTGGAGGCCTATGCCGCCCTGCGCGCCGTGGGCGATGATGCTGACGCTGAACATATGGTGCGGGCGCGGGACTGGATCTTATCCAAAGGCGGGCTTAAAGACATTCGTGTGTTCACCCGCTACTGGCTGGCGCTGATCGGGGAATGGCCGTGGGAGAAAACCCCCAACCTGCCGCCCGAAGTGATCTTCTTCCCCAACTGGTTTGTCTTTTCGATCTACAATTTCGCGCAATGGGCGCGGGCCACTTTGATGCCCATTGCCGTGCTGGCCGCTCGGCGTCCGGTGCGCCGCTTGCCTGAAGGCCGCCGGCTCGATGAGTTGTTTCCCAAGGGCCGCCGCCGCTTTTCCTACGCCTATCCCAAAAAGCCCGGCGGCGATCTGTGGGACCGGCTGTTTCTGACGGCGGATAAGGGCCTTCATCTGTTGCAAGGGTTTGGCGCGCGTACGGGCTTTCAGCCGGGGCGCGAAATTGCGGTCAAGCGGGCGCTGGAATGGATCATTCAGCATCAGGATGCTGATGGGGTGTGGGGCGGGATCCAGCCGCCCTGGATTTATTCGCTGCTGGCGCTGGTCAGCGAAGGCTATGGGCTTGATCATGCTGTGGTGGAGCGCGGGCTTGGCGCGCTGGATGATCCGCGATGGCGAATTGATGACGGCGAGGCGACCTACATTCAGGCCTCCACAAGTCCGGTCTGGGACACGGTGTTGAGCCTGATGGCGCTGGAGGATTGCGCCGCGACGGACCGCTTTTCAGCCCAGGCCGAGCAAGCCGCTGAGTGGGTGCTGTCCCAGCAGGTCTTGCGCAAGGGCGATTGGTCGCAAAAATGTCCTGATCTGGAACCCGGCGGCTGGGCCTTTGAATATAAGAACGCCTATTACCCTGACACCGATGATACTGCGGTTGCGTTGATGGCGCTGCAGCCTTTCATGGATCACCCAAGGCTCGGCGCACAGGTTGAAGCCGCCATCAGCAAAGGGCTTGGCTGGCTGATCGGCATGCAGTCGAAAAATGGCGGCTGGGGGGCGTTTGACCGTGACAATGACAAGAAGATCCTGACCAAAATACCGTTCTGCGATTTTGGCGAGGCGCTCGACCCGCCTTCGGTCGATGTCACCGCCCATATTATGGAAGCGTTCGGCAAGCTTGGGTTTCGGTCTGATCATCCCGCCATGGCCCGCGCGCTTGGGTTCATCCGCGACGAACAGGAAGAGGATGGCGCCTGGTTTGGCCGCTGGGGCGTCAACTATGTCTATGGCACCGGCGCGGTGCTGCCCGCGCTTGAAGCGCTGGGCGAGGATATGAGCCAGGATTATATCGTCCGAGCTGCCCGGTGGCTTGCAGATCACCAGAATGACGATGGCGGCTGGGGAGAGAGCTGCGCCTCTTATATGGACCCGGCCATGAAAGGGGTGGGGGCTTCAACGGCATCGCAAACCGCCTGGGCGCTGATGGGTCTGCTGGCCTCAGACAGGCCCGACGACGAGGCTGCAATTGCGCGCGGACTGGGTTTTTTGATTGAGCGGCAAACCAACGGCAGCTGGGCTGAGCCCGAATTTACCGGCACGGGCTTTCCCGGCTATGGCGTCGGCACGGTCATCAAGCTGGGCGATCCCCTGCTTGAGGAACGCCTCAAACAGGGGCCTGAGCTCTCGCGTGCCTTTATGATCAATTACAATCTCTACCGGCATTACTTCCCGATGATGGCCTTTGGCCGGGCGCGGGCGAAGGGCTTTTAGCGGACCGGCGCGCTGCGCCTATCGGCAAAGGCGGCAGGATCGCCCTTGAAGGCGTGCAGCTCCTCGGTCCGGCAGAAAATCCACACACAGCCTTTTATGTCGAGACGATCGGCGCTGATGTGATTGATCTTCGAGGCAAACGTGTCGCCTGAACCGGGATCGTAAATCCGGCCCTTGCGGTAGCGGCCTTGCCCGCGTGGCTCAAACCCCCAGCCAAGCTTGAGGCCCAGCAAAGTGCGGTCGCGCAAGGCGGGGTCGTCATTGTTGAAGTCGGTCTGCAATGTGCCGTCATCCTTCACGCCTGCCACATGCCAGGCGATATAGCCGCAATAGGTGCCGGTTGCGTCCCCGCAGGGTTTGATTTCAACCAGCAGGTTCTGATCGCTGCTTTGCCAATAGCCGGTTGGGGATTGCGGGGCCTCTTCAGCGAGTGCGGTGCGCACAAGCCCGAAGCCGAGCATGAAGGCCAGCGCGACGGCCATCACCGGCTTTACGCTGGGCAACCAGCGGCGCGTGTCCCCCTCGGCGCTTTGGCTCGCATTGCGGCGGAACTCTTCTTTATAGAAGGGGTGCTCGGTTCCCATCATTCGGTCCCACCAGGTGAAATAGAGGCCGAAATTGTAGGGGCCGCTTGAATGATGCAGATCATGGTGGGTGGGCGTGTTGAGCCAGCCGGTCCAGCGATTGTCGACCCACCAGCGGGGGTGAAATTCAAAGCCAAGGTGGCCCATCACATTGCGCGAAATCTGGAAGGTGATGAACACGATCATGACGGCGGGATGAACCGGCACAAAGAAGGTATAGACAAGGGCAAAGGACGCGTGGCTGACCGCTTCAAGCGGTGCAAAGGAATAGGCGGTCCAGGGGTTGGGCGTGCGCGAGCGGTGATGGGTGGCATGCATCAGCCGGAACAGCTTGCGGTGATGCATGGCCCGGTGGGTCCAGTAAAACCAGGTGTCATGGGCCAGGATGACAAGCGGAAAGCTCACCGCGAGCCATAACACCCCGCCATTGCCGCCCAGCTCAGTATAAATGCCGCCCACCGACAGGCCCGCGCGGTCGAGCGAAAAGCCCACCATGCCAACCACGCCATACATGGCCGCGGTCAGGACCGAATGGCCGATTTCGCGCTTGAAATCAGCATGGCCGGGCATGCGCTTTTGAATGCGGCGGGCCATCAGCCAGGCGGGTTTAAGCCCGAAGACAAACAATGCCCCGATGCTGGCAGCCAGGAAATAGGCGCCCAGATCGCCCAGAAACGTATGGCTCCAGACAGTGGGAAGCATTTCCCAATAGCCTTTTTCAACCGCGTCCATTTTCGCTCTCTCCCTTTTTGGCGCATTCGATGAACGCACCATGAAAGAGGCGGGGGTCTGGGTCGCGCCGAAGCCTGATCAGACCTTGCCGATTTTGAAATCAGCAAGGTTTTTGGAGAAAATCAGCCAGATTTTGCGGAAAGCGCGGCGCGGCGGAACTCGGTCGGGGTCTGGCCGGTTTCGTCCTTGAAGGCGCGATTAAATGGCCCGATCGAGCCATAGCCGAGCGATAGCGCAATCGACAGAACCGGCAAATGCGCCCGGTCGGGGTCACCAAGCTGGCTTTGGGCATCGGCCAGCCGGTAGGAGTTCAAAAAGGCGGTGAAGTTGCGGAAGCCCAAAGCATTGTTGATCAGCTTGCGCAGCTTGTATTCCGGCACGCCCACTTTGCGGGCGAGCTTGCCGATGGTGAGCTCTTCTTCCAGATAAAGGGCGTCCTGTTCCATACAGGCGACCAGACGTTCCAGCGCGCGGCGGTCCACCGGCTCTTCCGGCGGGGCGATGGCAACCGGTTTGGGGGCATCAGGCGTCAGGCTCGCGACAAGGTCGTCGCTGCGCAGCCTTGTCAGCGAGGCAACGGTGATGAACGCGACAATGCACACGCCCCCCATATTGAGCGCATGGAGCCACAGCGGCACCTCGCCGCCTTCGGGCAGAATAAACTCGACAATCAGCACAATGCCGGTCAGCCCGGCAATGACGGCAACAAATCCCAGCCGGAACAGGCGGCGCTGTTCCACCAGATCATCCTCACGCCCGCGCAACGCCAATACCAGAATATGGGCGAGCATGGCGATCTTGATGAGCTGAACGATCACAAGCGTGAATTCCCGCAGCTCAGAGGGCCAATTGTCTGCAAAAAAGTAGCGGCCAAATCCGACAGCCACAAAGAACACCACCAGGGCAGGCTCAATCCAGCCCGGTTTGTAGCCTTCTTCAAACAAGGACCGGCCGAGCATCCAGAACAGCACGCCGGTGCTCATGGCCAGCACCACCGCAATGCACCACAGCAGGTAGGGCAAATCATGCGCCCAGGGGGCGGAGCTTGCCAGATAGCCCAAAGTGGTGAGCAAAAATCCGGTGGCGATCAGCCCGGTCCGGGTTTTCCACGCATCGCGCAGCAACAAAAAGATGCCCAGCAGCATCAAAATGGCGGCTGCCGAGCGCAAGGCGATGTCGAAGATGGCCCAGGTGAATTCCATGAAGCCTATATAGCGTGATTTGGACGCAATTCACCTGCTTTGTGTTCCAGACCTTGATTTCAGGGCCAAATACCATCATGGTCCCGCAACTCCGCCCCGGATTTGCTTTGCGGCGGGCCCGATGAACAGAAAAGATGGTGCTCAATGGCCAAAGAAGAACTGCTTGAGATTGGTGGTGTGGTGTCGGAAGTGCTGCCCAACGCAACCTTCCGCGTGAAGCTCGACAATGATCACGAAGTGCTGTGTCACACAGCCGGCAAGATGCGCAAGAACCGCATCCGCGTGCTGGCGGGCGACAAGGTCCTGGTGGAGCTGACCCCCTACGATCTCACCAAGGGCCGCATCACCTACCGCTACAAGTAAGCCGCCATGCTCGTCCTTGCGAGCCAGAGCCCGCGCCGCCTTGAACTGCTGAAACAGGCCGGCATCACCCCTGATCATGTCCATCCCGCCCATATAGATGAGATGCGGGGGGAAGATGAAAGCCCGCGTGAGCTGGTTCAGCGTCTGGCGGTTGAAAAGGCGCGCGCGGTCAAATCCCATTATGACGACGCCTTTGTGCTCGGCTCTGACACGGTGGTGGCGCTCGGCCACCGCGTGCTCGACAAGCCTTTGGATGAAGGCGATGCGCTGGCATTCTTGAGCCTTCTGTCAGGCCGCCGTCATGCGGTGCTGTCAGGCGTTGCGCTGATTACACCGGACGGGGCTGAACGGATGCGCATCACCGCCACCCGTGTCAGCTTCCGCCATCTGTCTGATGATGAGATTGCCGCTTATCTGGAAAGCGGCGAGTGGGACGGCAAGGCGGGGGGCTATGCCATTCAGGGGCGCGCCGCCAGCTTCGTCAAATCGATCAATGGTTCTTACACCGGCGTGGTCGGCCTGCCGCTGGCTGAAACGCTTGGCCTGCTCAAGGGCAATGGCTATCCCGTCTGACTGACGCCTGCTGACAAAGCTGTATGCCGCACTTGACCTTACGTCACCAAGCGCGTCCAATGGCCTATCCGCTATTGAAAGTTGTCAGTGCATGTCATCGAAACAAAAGGAAATCCTGATCAATGTGACCGCTGGGGAAACCCGCATCGCCCTGGTTGAGGATGCCCGCCTTAAAGACCTGATCCTTGAACGCCGGGATGAAGACCGCGCCGGACGCGCGGGCCATTCGGTGCTTGGCAATATTTATCTGGGCCGGGTGCAGCGTGTGCTGCCCGGCATGCAGGCGGCCTTTGTGGAGATTGGATTGGATCGCTGCGGCTTTCTGGGCGCGCGCGAGGCGCAATGTCTGGCCGAGCTTGCCGGATACAATGAAGACGGCCTGCCGCCGATTGCCAAATGCGTCCATGAGGGCGAGGTCATTCTGGTGCAAGCGGTAAAAGACCCGATTGGTGAGAAAGGCGCGCGGCTGTCAGCCAATGTCACGCTGCCCGGCCGCTTGCTGGTCTATGTGCCGAACCAGCCCGGCGTGGCCCTGTCGCGGCGGATCGAAGATGAAGACGACCGGGCGCGTCTGACGGCCTTGATCGAGGATATGATCGAGCAGGACTATCAGGCCGGGCTTCACCACAAGGACAGTTCCGCGCCCGCCAATGCCAATGGCGCAGGCGTCGATGGTAAGGGCGGGGGCTTTATCGTCCGCACCGCCGCGCTCGATGTTACGGCGGAGGAAATCTATGAAGATGCCCGCGCGCTCAAGGAACAGTGGCGTGGGCTGCAACAGAAGCTCCCCGGCGCCAAAGTGCCAAGCTCGATCTTCTTTGATCTCGACCCGGTGGCGCGCACCCTGCGCGATGAGGTCGACGCCCAGACAAGCCGTGTGCTGATTGATGATGGCCAGGCTTTTGTCGATGCGCAATCTTATGCGCGGGAGCATGTCCCCCATGTGCTTGACCGGCTGCGCCGTCATGACGGGGCGGAGCCGATCTTTGCGCTTTATGAGATTGAGCATGAGCTTGAAACAGCCCTGGCCCCGCGCGTGGCGCTGCCCCATGGCGGCTGGATCACCATTGAGACGACCGAAGCGCTGACCTCGATTGATGTCAATTCGGGCTCCTACACCGCCGGTGCGGGACTTGAGGAAACCAGCGTGCGCACCAATGTCGATGCCGCCCGCGAGATCATGCGTCAGGTCAAGCTGCGCGGTGTCGGCGGGCTGATCGTCATTGACTTCATCCATATGGAAGAAGACGCCAATATTGAGCGTGTTCTGGGTGAGCTCAACAAAGGCGCTGAAGGCGACCGCACCCCTACCCAGATCGGCGCAATGAGCGAGTTCGGCACCGTCCAGATGACCCGCAAGCGGGTGCGCGAACCTCTCGCGCGGCTGATGACCGAACTGTGCGGCTCTTGCCATGGCGAGGGCCGGGTGCTGACCACGGCCACGGTGGCCAACGAAGTCATCCGGCGGATCGAAACCGAAGCGCGCGCCAATCCCGGACGCCCCATCGAGGTCCGCGCCTGCCCCTCGGTCATTGATTGGCTTGAGGCGCGCGAGCGCACGATATTGCAGGATCTGCGCAGCCGCATCGCCTCCACCGTCAGCTTCAACGCCGATGGCGGCATGACCCGCGCCCGCTTCACCGTCCACGCGGGCGGGTGAGGCGCGAAGGCGCGCCGGCCTTTTCCCTCCGGGAAGGGAAGCTGCTAAACTCTGTGTTCGAATCATGGAGCGCGTGAATGTCCTGCCCGATCTGCCAGAAACCGTCCGATCCCACCTATAAGCCGTTTTGCTCCAAACGGTGCGCCGACATTGATCTGGGCAAATGGCTCGATGGCGCCTATGTCATCACAGGCTCGGACGAAGAAGATCAGGCCAGCGCCGATGTGATCGACTTTGAACAGGAAAAGGCCAAGCGCGAGCAGGGCTAGGCGCGGAACCACCCCGCACTATTCCGCTAACGATCCGGGGCGCCTGCCTGTGCTATACTCCCCTTAAAACACAGCAAGAACCTTGGGGACGACCATGATGCCAGCGCGCGATGACAGAGCGGGAGCCGCGCCCGATCGCTTTGAAACACAAAGGCTGAAGGCCCGGCGGATTTCAAGCCGCGACCGGCCCCATTATTTGCGTCTTTACACCGACCGCGATGTCGCCCGCACACTGGGCGGGGTGCGCACGGTGGACTGGATTGCCGAACGCCATGAACAGGCCATCGCCCATTGGGAGCGGCTCGGTTTCGGCGAATATTTGCTGTTTGACCGGGTGACCAGCGAATTTGTCGGCCGCGTCCTGCTGCGTGAGCTGAAGGTGGGGGACACGTCCCATATTGAGCTTGGCTACGCCTTTCTGCCGCAATATTGGAACCGCGGCTTTGGCACCGAAGCCGCCGAAGCGCTGATCTCTATGGGCTTTGCCACGCTTGGTCTTGATGAAATCATCGCCTTTACTTTGCCGGTCAACCGCGCCTCGTGCCGGATCATGGAAAAGATCGGCATGTCGTACTGGCAAGAGGCGGTTCATGAGGGTGAGCCGCATATTTTCTACAGAATTACCCGCTAGACCGGCTGCCAATACACGCCTGTATTCATAGACAATTTGCCCTTTCCGTGGAAAACTGCGCCCAAGGTGGCGCATTGGTAGAATTTGGTGGAAGGGACTTTCCGATGATCGGACGGTCCGCCCTTTTGTCTATGGGCGTTATCTTGGGGGCGGTTGGCTCGGCTGGCCCGCTTCAGGCGATGGAAATGGTGGGCGTTGCCAATGTCGGCCCCCAATGGCGGGTTGATGCGCTGTTCACTGCGCCCCGATATGACGCCTTGATCGGCTGTCAGGCCACCGACCGGATTGCGGATGATCATGCCGCAATGGCGATAACCCTTACACCCGATGGCGCCTATCATCTGTCTCAAGGCTATGATGAAAGCCCCCCGCAAGACGAACGGGGCGCCGCGACGCTCAATCTGATTGGCGATGATGGGTCCTCGTTGAGCGGCACACAAGTCATTGGCGCGGTGGGGGCGGACCGGTTTGCTCTCGTCATCCCGCCCGATCAAGCCCAGGCCGACGCTCTGGCCCAATCCGTCCAGCTGGAATTACGCGGTGCGAAAGGCGCGCACACCAAACAGCTCAAGTCGATGGCGCAGCTGGTGCGGGTTCTGACAGCCTGTGTCAGCCATTATGATAAGGGGGAGGGGCATGCCACGCCCGGGTCTGATGCGGATCTCGTAGCTCTGGGCGGAAAGATTGCACCGCTGCTTGGGTCTGAGGCCAAGGCTGTGTCGCGCGCTGATTGGGACATCACGCCGGGCAAAGGCCGCGCCTGCATTGCCCGAAAGCGTATGGCTGACGGTGCCTATTGGACCCTGGCGCTTGATACGGATTTTGTCTTGATGCTCGCATCCAGTGTCGAGCCCGATGCCGTCTTAGCCGGTCTGCGCAGCGATGATGATCTGATCTTGCATTTTGACGGTATCAAGACGGTCGGCGGATTTGGCAGCTCGTATGAAGGCGCGTTTGTGGCCAAGCCGACCTACTACATCACTGGTCATTCCGGCGCGGACAAAGCCGTGACCGGCTTTGATGCGGATAGTTTCATGATGGCAAGTTTTGCCAATGCCCAAGCGGTTCGGCTGGTGGCAAAGGGGCGTGAATTTCGCTTGGCTCTCAGCAACCCCAAAGGGCTTCTTGCCGATCTCACGCAATGTTTGCGGATGATGTATGGTGATGAAGCGGCTGTGCCGTCGATTGCGCCAGCGACCTTCAAGGCCCTGATTGCTGATCTCTTGTCGGTGTCGCAAGACAAGGTGCGGGTTGGCAATTACCCCTTCTCTCTTTCGGCGGCGTCAAGCTTCCGCGCGGAAAATTACACCGGTCACATGACGGTGTTTGACGCGACAAAGCGGAAGGCGCCGAAAGAGCAACTCGATCAATACGCTCAATCCTATTTCAGCTCATGTCATGCCAAATATCGTGATCAGTCTCTTTCTGATGAACAGGCAAGCGCGGGTGCGGGACGGATACTGGCATGCGATTCACGCGGCCATGTGAATTATCAAACCGTGCTGATCCGCATCAAGGACGGGCTAGGCTACCGATTGCTGATTGAAGCCTACAGCGTTCCCCGGAACGCCAAGGACATGATGACGGTTTTTCGAAGAACCAGCCGGCGCGCCAATCGGCATTTGGCAGATTTTGTCGCCGGGCAATGACACAGAAAGGTTCAATGGTGGTGAAAGTGACAAAGCTTTGGCTTGGCATTGTGGTGGTGCTAACGGGCTGGATGGTGGGACAGGCAACAGCCGGAACGCCGGGCATGATTGCGGTGGCCAATGTCGGGCCGCAATGGCGGGTTGATGCGCTGTTCACCCAGCAATCTCCGTCGCAGCTGATCGGGTGTCAGGCGCTCAGCAGTGCCGCGCCGGGGGTCGGGGAATGGTCGATCACCGAAACGCCTGATGGCCGGCTTCATGTGGCGGGCGGTTATCTGGCAAGCCCGCCGGCCGAAGAACGCGGCGATGTGCGCGCGCAGGTGAGCGGAGCCAATGGCGAGGTGCTAGGGGGCTTCGACACGGTCGGCGCGGTGGGTGAGGGCCGGTTTGCCCTCATCATGGCGCCGGGGCTTGGTGACCGGCAGATGTTGCGTGATGCCACGCGGCTTTCGATTGCCGGCATGGGGCGGCTGGTGACGGTGGAGCTGTCGATGATGCGTCAGCTTGATGCCATTTTGCGGACCTGTGTGCGCCATTATGCCGACACCACACGGCGTCACGCGGCGGGCAGTGAGAAAGACACGCTTGAGCTGATGCAGAAAATCAAGCCGCTTCTGGGCGCCGCGCATACCGTGGTCAGCACCCAGGACGGTGCGGCGCCGGAGACGCTGACAACGCTGAAAGGCGGGGCGTGGACGGTTGAACCCTGGCAGGACCCGGGCAGTGGCAAAGTGATCGGCTGCGCGGCCAGGCGCCTTGATCAGGATGGCCGTCAATGGACCTTTGTCACCACGCCCGACCTGATCATGATGGTGCAGATTGAACGGCCCGGCATTGGCGTACCGCTCGCAACCGAAGACGGTAAGCGGACGGAGATTGAATTTCGCGGCATCCGTCAGGGCGGGAAATTTTATCGCGACACTGAAACCGCCAGCCTGCGTGACCCGCGCATTTACGGGAAAGGCACGGTCGGCAAAGATTTTGTCCGGTTTGCCCTTTCCTTCGACACATTTGCCCAATCATCCTTTGTGCGCGCCAGCACCTTCCGGGTGAGCACGGGACAAGGCCGCTATGACATGGCGGTGCACGAACAAGACCTGGCCCTTTTCGGCACGTTTGAATGTTTGCGCGAAAGCTTCACGCCTGATGGTGCGGTATGGCCTGCCCGCCCGTCTGAAGAAGAAATGCATGCCTTTGTGAAAAAGCTCGTTGGCGGACGCGAACGGCAGATCCAAACCGGCAAGCGTCTGCAATCGATTGAACCGGCCATTTCCTTTCAGTGGCAGGATTTGATCGGCCATGTCAGCGTGTTTGATCCTGCACACTCCAAGCCGATTGCCGAGCGGATCGCCAAAAGTCAGGATGAGGTGCTGAACGGCTGTTACAAGAAACGCCGCAATCAGGTGATGGAGTTTACCCCGCCACCGGGCATTGACGCCGCGCTTGGTGTGCAGATGGAATGCGACGTCCAGGGCTTTATTGAATATCGCTATGAAATTGTTGCGGTGTCAGGCCGGGTTGGCGCGCATCTGGTGCTGGAAGCCTATGCGGTCCATTCCGCTTCCCGCGATGCATCCTCCCGCATGCGGCGCATTACGGGCCGGGCGAAAACGGTTTTGCCGGATTTTGTGCTTCATCGCAGCGCATCGGCGCCGGTAACGTCAAAGCCTTTCATCAAGCCTGAACCGAAAGCTGGACCCGGTCCCTATCAGCCCCAGACAAATTCCATGGGCATTGATCCGGCGCGGGCGCCTTCCCGAACGCCGGCCCAGCCGCAACCTGACGCCTATCTGGGGGAAGCGCCAAAAACGCACAGCTATGAGGAGCTTGAGGATTTGAGCGGCTGGGGCGAGGACGACTAAGGTTCCGATGGAACTGGATGGGTGTGCTCTGCTATAGCGGGGGTATGAAACAGACCCTTTTCGTTCTTTTGCTGTGCGTGCTGAGCCTTCCTTTGCGCGCGCAGGAGCCTGAGCCCGCCGATCCCAGCATGATCAACGGGTTCCGCGTCACGCCCATTGAGATCGGCTTTGGCCGGCCTGCCGAATGCGTCGCCGACCGGGTCGACAGTCAGGGCCGGTTCTGGCGCGTGGGCTTAAGCGAGCGTGGCGCCGCCCATCTGTTTACCGTCCCCTCCGATCAGGTCTCGCAGGTTGAGCCCATGCGCGGGGAGGAGGTGACGCTCTATATCGGTCATGCCCCGCCCATTCAGGTCTCCGCGCAGGCGAGCGGTCTGGGCGCTTTGCTTCTTCTGTCGCGGGATGCAGTGTTGATTGAACGGTTGCTGACCGCAGACCGGCTGCGCCTGGAATGGAGCGAGCATACCGTGGCGCTCGCCTATGGTGATTTCAATCCGGTTTATGAGGCGCTGCAATCGTGCATTGCGGTGGCAGGGGCCGCCCGCGGGTCGCGCCTTGACCGGATCAATGCCAAGGATATGGAAAAGCTTGTCTCATCGGTGCTTGAGGAAGCGCGGCTGTTCAAGGAGCCGCCCTTCGGTGCCGAGGCTTGGGAGGATTCCGCCTCCCCCGCCGCGCGCTTCCGTATCGGCCCGGCCGGTGGTGTTGTGATGCTGGTGGGCTATCTCAACGAAGCGGGGCTCGATGCGTGGAGCCAGCAGAACCTGTCATCGGAAGAGGGGCAATGCCCCGAGGTTCTGGGCTTGCAGGACCTGGAGTTGCGCGAAGAGTCCATTCCGGTTGATGCCATGCGTGTGGTGATGAGCGACTGTAAAATCGGCGAAAACACCGTGCGGGTCCGCTTCATCGTCGCGCTGATGCATGGCGCGATCGGGCTGACCGTCATTACCGAAGCTGTGATGCCCGCTGACCGCCGGTCTGATCTGGGAACGCGGGTCCTGGCTCAGTCTGATGCGCTGGTCGGGGCATTGTCGCAAAAGCTCAAGAATGGCTGGCCGGAGCGGGTGGAATGAAAATCCTCGTCCCGGCTGTTTTGGCGATGGTGGCGCTCGGCACCGCCGTGCGGGCCGACCGGCCCTTGCCCAGCGACGGGATGACCATGGCAATGACCCGCGCAGCGGTCAATCATGCCAAGACGGTGAAAGGTGCGGTCGATGTGGTGCCCGAACCCTTTGCGGGGGGAGGCGGTGCAGCGTTTTCCGCGGGACCGATTTACGGCACTGTGCTGGCGGGCAACCGGTCCACCGTTCCGTATGATCTGGACCAATGGATGGGCGGGATGCTTGCCCAGCATCAGCATTTGTGCGGCGAGGGCATGGTCGAAACCTTTCTTGACGCTGATGATCTGACCATCAAGGTGCCGCTGGTGGCGGGCTTTACACTTAATTGCCCCATAGAGGGGCGTATTCGCCATACGGTCGGGATCGTCATGGAAGAGGACGGGCTGATGCTGGCGCTCACCGTTCATGCCGAAATCGCATCACAGGACCATGCCGAGATTGCACCCAAAATCCGGCGCGAGGCCGAACGGATCGGTCACACAATTGCTTATTACATTGGCTATGGCTGGCCTGGACCACCGAATGCAGACCCGCAATCATCGTCTCAAGAGACGTCCCAAGAGACGCCCCAAGAGGCGTCACAGGATCGCCCCGATTAGCCACTAGGCTCCGTCTTGATTGAGATATGGCGGAGGCGTGTATGGTTCGCGCATTGGCTTTGATGATTTCGGTTCTGGCGGTGGCTGGAACAACGATCTACGGCCTGTCGGTCTTGCGGGCGTCCGACCCCCAAGGTGTGGGCTATCGTGATGTGGAAATCGCCAAAACGCTCCCCCCGCAAGTTGACTGGTTCACCTTGCGCGGTGATTTGGCCATTGCGGTCAATGGGGCGCGCGAAACCGCGATGGCGCAGGCCCGTATGGAGCTTGACCAATGGCATGGGCAAGTGATGGACAAGGTCGATGCCGATTTCCTGCCCTGGTATTTCGGCTATTGGCAAAGCCAGAAACGGGCGGCTGCGTATCTGTGGGACTGGATGGTTGATGATCAGAAGGCCGCCACGCTTAAATCTGCCGAACGCTTGGCTGACCAGCTCGCCGCCCGCGCCTTGCCGCCCTATCTGACCGACAGCGCCCTTGAACAGATTGCCGCCCGTGCGGCCGAGCGCTTCGCCGATGAGCTGCGCCGCGAGGTGGAACAGATCCCCGACCGCTACGCCATCCCGCCTGCCGATTGGGAGCGGTTTCTGGGCGGGCTCAGCTTCACCATGGCCGCCTATGATGATGAGGCGCAGATGCGCATGGCCGATGTCACCTTGAAAAGCGTGGTGGCCAGCGGCGGTGTGATTGCCGGGGTGAGTTTGGGGCGGCTCGCCAGCCGGTCGGTCAGTGCACGCTTTGCCCGGATGGCGGGAACCATGGGTGCGCGCGCTTCAGCCTCCGGCACCGCGATTGCGGGCCGGGCGGTGGCGCAACAGGCTGTCACCCGCTCGGTCCAGACGGTGGGCTCGGGCCTGGCGACCCGGGGCGGGGTCCGTGCAGCCGGATCGCTCGGCGGGCCGCTGGTGGCGGCGCTCACCATCGGGGTGGTGGGGGCCTGGGAATATGTCGCCCACACCTCCCATGTTGAAGAGCATCAGCCCAAAATGCGTGCGGCTATTGAGGAATTTCTTGAAGCCTTTGAGGCCGATCTCATCCGCCCCGACGGCCCGATCGGCGCTCCTGTTCATGCAATCGAGACCGGGCTTTATCAGGCGCTGAGCGCCGAGCATAAATAGAACGATTAATTGACCCATTTCAGATGCGGCAGTCGGCGGACGCGTTGGCGGGACAATTGTCAGCGGGTTTTGTGCGGGATTTCGCACCTCTCTTGCGCTAGTCTGCCGCCCATGTGCGGACGATTTACACGCTTTCAAAGCTGGCGCGAGGTGCGCGACTATTACCGGCTGCTGATGGATGAGCCGCCCGAGGGTTTTCGGCCGCGCTATAATATTGCGCCGACGCAGAAAATCGAGATCGTTGCCAGCCGGTCTGACGGCACGCGCGGCTTTGGCGCGATGGGCTGGGGGCTGGTGCCGGGCTGGGCCAAGGATGCCGCCATCGGCACCAAAATGATCAATGCACGCTCTGAAACCGTCATGGAAAAACCCGCCTTCCGCGCAGCTTTTGCCCGTCGCCGCTGCATTATCCCAGCCAGCGGGTTCTATGAATGGCAGGCGAGCGCCCAAAAACACAAGCAGCCCTTTCATTTCACCCGCAGTGATGGCGCACCGATCAGCTTTGCGGGCCTGTGGGAGAAGTGGGAGGGGGGCGCCGAGCCGCTTTACACATTCACCATTTTGACCATGGCGGCGAATGAGGCGATGGCGCGGTATCATCACCGCATGCCGGTGATTGTGGAGCAAAACGCGCTCAACCGCTGGCTTGATCCCCAGGCTGATCCGGCCAGCCTGACGGACTTGTTCACCCCTGATGCCGCGCCTGCGCTTGCCGCGCAGCCCGTGTCGCGCGACGTCAATAGAATTGCCAATGACAATGCGCGATTGGTTGAGATGGTGGAGCCCGATCGCGACTTGTTGAGCCAGTGATTGGCCGCGCGGCCACCCTGTCGCAGGGCTCAATTGGGCCTTGCGGCGCACCAAAGAGGGTTTTATAAAGCGCGCTCCGTTTGACGGGCCCGGGTAGCTCAGTTGGTAGAGCAACGGATTGAAAATCCGTGTGTCGGTGGTTCGAATCCGCCCCCGGGCACCATATCGATGCGCAACATCATCCAAAATTGTCCAAAACCCGTTGCAAAACTTAGTATTTTGCCATTCTGGGTCATCCGGAACAATCCGATAACATCTGTTGGTATCCAGACCATTTGTTGGTATATTTGTTGGTATCGGACGTGAATCAAATCGAGTGATACCCGCATTGTTGACCAACACTGCCATCAAGGCCATGAAGCCCAAGGATAAGCCTTACAAACGATCCGATAGCGGTGGCCTTTATCTCTATGTGACGCCCAGCGGTTCGAAGCTGTGGCGGTTGGCCTATCGGTGGTCCGGAAAACAGAAAACTTTGGCGATTGGGACCTATCCGGAAGTGACGTTGGAGGGTGCGCGCGAAGCACGAATGCAAGCGCGGCGATTGTTGATTCAAGGGATCGATCCCAGCGCCGCAAAGCAGGCAGCGAAGCGCGAGTATGAGGCGCAAACCAAAAATACATTCGGTGCAATCGCCGACGAATGGCTTGCCATGCAGCGGCGTGAAGGAAAGGCCGAAGCAACCTTGCGTAAAATCGAGTGGTTGGTTGGATTGGCAAAAAACGGCTTGGCAGAAAAGCCCATTGCGGCGATCCAACCTGCTGAAGTCCTAGCCGTGTTACGGCGGGTGGAGGCGCAAGGCAATCTTGAAAGCGCCCGCCGCTTGCGTGGAACCATGGGGCGAGTGTTCCGCTACGCCATCGCAACAGCACGCGCGGAAAATGACCCCACCTATGCCTTGAAAGGCGCGCTAACCGCCCCGACGGTCACCCACCGCGCCGCAATCACCGACAAGGTGCAGCTTGGTCACCTGTTGAGAGACATTGACGCCTATTCCGGAAATTTCGGAACACGTGCGGCATTGCAATTGCTCCCCATCCTGTTTGTGCGTCCTGGAGAGCTTCAGGCAATGGCTTGGGAAGAGATCGATTTTGACAATCGCCTTTGGACCATTCCCGCCGAGCGGACCAAGATGAGGCGAGACCATCTTGTGCCATTGCCTCGCCAAGCGGTTGAAATTTTGGAAACCCACAGGCCGATTACGCGCGGGCATGGCTATATTTTCCGATCCAATCGCACTGCGCGCAAGCCCATTTCCAACAATACGCTGAACGCTGCTTTGCGGCGAATGGGGTATGAGAAAGACCAGGTCACGGCACACGGGTTCCGCGCCACCGCATCATCCTTGCTGAATGAGTCGGGTTTATGGTCGCCAGATGCAATTGAACGGCAATTGGCTCATGTGGAAGTGAATGAGGTGCGCCGCGCCTATGCTCGTTCTGCCTATTGGGATGAGCGCGTGCGGATGATGCAATGGTGGGCGGACTTTCTGGATGAAGCAAAACAAGTGGGGCAGGTTGCTGAGTTCCCGCAGGGCAATGCGCCCAAAAAGACGGTCATGGAAAATAGCCGAAACTAGATCGGCAATGCGACAAGATTGGACTGATTGCTGCTATGCTGGACTGGCACTTTAACGAATTTGAGTGTTTGCCTCTTTTGGTTACCCTTTTAGTGGATGAAAATGTTTCCAAAAGTAATGATTTATTGGACGAACTATATTGCACCGACCCTGAATTTATGGCCAAAAGTCTATGGGAATATGATGAAATTTTACCGCTTATGGAGCGTATTCTTTCATCGATCGACGCCAAAGAAATGGTAACGGCGGAACAATATAATCAGGATCAAATTGATAGACGAAACTTTTCAAACCTTTATTTGGAGCCTGTCAGTTTTTTCAAGTGGTGTGAAGCGAAAGGATATAAAGTCAATTATAATGTCTCTCAGGCTGTAGCGGACAGAATTGCGGACTTTCGGGTGCAGGAATTTGCAGATTACACGATTTCCAAGGCAGAAGTTGTTGAGAAATTGAGGGAGCCCCTTTGGTTTTCCAATGATGCGATTATGTATTTGTTCGGGTTCGAGCCGCCGAAGGACAAGGGCCGCTTTGGCTCTAGAAGCTTATCGGATCGGATCGTGGCATCGCATGACGGCATGAGTTCCATTGACAGATTTCTTCGGGATGCAAACGCAATCGGCGATATACAACTTTTTAAGGACAGTACTCACTCCTGTAAGGTTAAGCCCAAAGATTTCATGAGATGGGCGCAGGGTCTTAACATTAAATTCCCGAACCTAATTGTTCCGGATGAAAAACAAACCCAAACCGCTCTTCATTCCAAAGAAAAAGAGACACTTCTGAAGTTGCTACTTGGCTTGGCGCTTACAAACTATGAGTACAATCCGTTAGCCAGTCGCAACTCCACGGCCAAGGAAATCGCTGGCGATCTTGGTTTGCAAGGATTGGCGATTGACGAGGACACGGTTCGAAAGTGGCTAAATGAGGCGAAAGAACTTTTGCCGCAAGATTGGCAATCCAGCCGATAACCGTGTTCGGTTTCCGGGAACCCGAATTCGGCCTCAAGCGAATTCACACAACATAGGCTTTGTTCAGTTTTCAACGGACGGAGCTGAACACAATGAAACAGACAATACCCGA
Source organism: Alphaproteobacteria bacterium (assembly GCA_965227065.1). Taxonomy (GTDB): domain Bacteria; phylum Pseudomonadota; class Alphaproteobacteria; order SPJN01; family SPJN01; genus CBDDFN01. Next base: position 31,120 of record CBDDFN010000017.1, on the reverse strand, counting down.
AATCGGCTATCTTCGCCTGAGCCAGATCATCGGCAACCCAAAGGCTGATCCACCGCAACCGCCTCTTATCCCGGTTGGAAAATCAACCTGGTGGGCGGGCGTGAAGGCTGGTCGCTTCCCCCAACCCGTCAAGCTAGGCCCCCGCATTACGGTTTGGCGTGTGGAAGATATTCGCGCCTTGATTGAGAGGATGGGAGACTAAGGTGTCCCATCCAATCAAGAAGCGGCCCGACGTTCGACGTATCAAGTCAAAACGTGCTTACACAGTGGATGAAGCAGCCCGGACTTGCGGTGTGGGAAAGCAAACCGTCCGCCGCTGGGTGGATTCTGGATTGCCTGCCATCAAGGATCAAAAGCCCTATCTCATTTTGGGATCGGATTTGCAGGCGTTCCTGAAATCACGCCACCGTCCCAAGACGAAGTGCGCTGACGATCAAATGTATTGTCTCAAGTGCCGTGACCCCAGGCTCGTGGCCGAACGCATGGCTGACTTCATCCCGATGAGCGAGACCGGCGGTAATCTTTGCGGGCTGTGCGCGACATGCGGAACGGTCATGTATCGCCGATGCAGTTTTCGCCAACTGGGCAGATTTGGGGAGCAGTGGTGCATCACAATCTTGCAGGCGCCGCCGCACCTAATAGAGCGGGCTAAAGCCTGCCTGGATGATAACTTGTGACAGGAGTGTGTGGCATGCAGAAACATCACCCCCAAAACGAGAGGATCAAGCACAAATATCTTGCCTATTTGAAAGAGGCGAAACGTCTGTCGGACGCGACGGTGGATCAGGTGGCAAGCGCCTTGGCGGACTTCGAGGCCAGTACGGGCCACCGCGACTTCAAAAAATTTCACGTCGAGCAGGCCCGCAAGTACAAGCGTGATCTTGGGGGGCGGCTCAATCCGAAATCCCAAAAGCCCTTGGCGGTGGCGACGCAACAGTCCCGCCTGATGGTCGTGAAAGCCTTTATTCAATGGCTGGCCGATCAACCAGGCTACAAATCCCGCATCACCTATGCCGATGCGGAATATTTCAATCCCACGCACAATGACAGCCGCATCGCCAAGGCGTCCCGTCCGCGCCCTTGCCCGACGGTCGAGCAAATCAGCCACGTCTTGGCCACCATGCCGACCGAAACAGTGCTTGAACGCCGCGGCAGGGCATTGATTGCCTTCACCCTGCTGACAGGGGCGCGCGACAGTGCGCTGGCAAGCCTTTCGCTCAAACATTTGGATGTCGAGGCGCGGCGGTTGGTGCAGGACGCGCGCGAGGTGAAGACCAAGAACCGCAAGACGATTGAAAGCTACTTCTTCCCCGTGGGAGACGAGATCGAGCATATCGTGCGGGATTGGGTGGGCGAACTGGGGCACGAGCACAAGTTTGGGCCGGATGACCCCCTGTTTCCCAAAACCCGCATTGAGCGGGCCGGGGGTACTGACTTGTTTCAAGCGATGGGGATCGATCGGTGCCACTGGCAAACAGCCGAACCGATCCGCCGCATTTTCCGTGAGGCGTTTGAAAGCGCGGGACTGCCTTATTTTAACCCGCACAGTTTCCGCTCAACCCTCGCCACGCTGGGCGAGCGTGTGTGTCAAACACCCGAACAATTCAAGGCCTGGAGCCAGAATTTGGGGCATGAGCATGTGCTGACAACCTTCACCAGCTATGGGCAGGTAAACGGGGACCGGCAGGGCGAGATTTTGGGGACGCTTGGGGCTGACAGTATCACGCCGAATGGGGATCAAATTGCCGATGCCATCGCCCTGCTGCAACGTCTGCAGGACGGCGTATAAAGCGGGCTGGAGTGTCGCCAATTCGCTCTATACTATTCTGATTCTAACACTGTCATGGTTCATCAGATGCTGACGGGGGCGCGGGTGACAGAGCTTCACTTCAAGGGCAAGGAATTTGTTTACAATCACCATCTTTCGGTGCCCTTCAGGCCCTTGGTGCCCGATGAGGCCAAGGGGATCGGCCAGGTTGATCTGGATGGTAATCTGATCATTCACGGTGACAATCTTCATGCGCTGAAGGCGCTCCTGCCCAAATATGCCGGCAAGGTGGACTGCATCTTTATTGATCCGCCCTACAACACCGGAAACGAAGGCTGGTGCTACAACGACAATGTCAACGCGCCGATGATTCGGGAATGGTTTGATTCAAATCCCATCGGCATTGATGACGGCCTTCGCCATGACAAATGGTGCGCCATGATGTGGCCTAGGATCCGCTTGTTGCATGAACTCCTCTCAGATGAGGGCTGCTTCTGGATGACAATTGACGACAACGAGGTCCAGCATGCTCGCATGATACTGGATGAAATATTCGGCCTCGATAATTTTGTTGCACAATGTATATGGCAGAAAGTTTTCTCTCCAAAAAACAGTGCTCAGTTTTTTTCGGAAGATCACGATTACATCCTCGTATATGCAAAAAATAAGGACATTTGGAGGCCAAATTTATTAAGTCGCACTGACGAGATGGAGCGGAGATATTCAAATCCAGATAATGATCCGCGAGGGCCTTGGACTTCGGGTGATTTATCAGCCCGTAATTATTACGGAGAAGGTACCTATCCCATCACTACACCGTCAGGAAGGGTCATTGATGGTCCTCCGCGAGGAACATACTGGCGTGTTTCAGAAAAAAAATTCAGAGAAATGGATAAGGATGGACGGATCTGGTGGGGAGAAGACGGAAACAATCAGCCCCGATTCAAAAGATATCTCAGCGAGGTAAGGTCTGGGCGAGTTCCGCAGACTCTTTGGCGATATGATGAAGTCGGCCATACACAGGATGCCAAGAAAGAAGTTATATCTATTTTAGATTTCGAAAGTACCGATGATGTTTTCATCACACCCAAGCCTCTTGGCGTTCTGTCGAGGATAATGGATTTAGCAACAACACCAAATTCTATTGTATTAGATTCGTTCGCTGGTTCAGCTACTACCGCACATGCTGTGCTGGAGGCAAACTCTCGAGATAAAGGATCGCGCCGTTTCATACTTGTGGAGATGGAGGATTACGCCGATCGTCTGACGGCTGAGCGTGTTCGCCGTGTCATCAATGGGTATGAATTCAAGGGAACACACAGAGTTGAGCTTTTGCGCGAGCGTTTGAACTGGCGCGTCCTAGCAAAATCCGACGAACTCTTGGTTCATAAGGTTGATGCTATCGAGAGCCTGCATGGACATGAATACGATCGGATCAAGAAGGAGGTCAAAGACGGAGAGCTGATTGTCAAAGGCGAGAAAATTGTAGATGAACGGGCAGCAGGCCTTGATGGCACCTTCACCTATTGCACTTTGGGCGAGCCGATTGAGCTTGAAAGTCTTTTGGCAGGCGACAATCTTCCCGCCTATGACGCGCTGGCCCCCATTCTGTTCCACATGGCGACCAATCAAACGCTCGACGCCGCCACCATGAACGAAACCCAGTTCTATTTGGGGGAGACGGATCAACAGCATGTCTGGCTGATCTACAAAGCCGATATTGAGTGGCTGAAATCGGCGGATGCGGCATTGACCTTGTCCCGCGCGCGAGACATGACGGATGCGAAAGCAGGCGATGGCAAACGTCATCTGGTGTTTGCGCCCGCCCGCTTTGTCAGCCAAAAACTGCTTCAGGAGCATGGCTTGCCGGTGGAGTTTGCGCCGCTGCCCTTTGCGCTCTACCGCATTGAGCGGAGCTAGCCCATGTTCCGCCGACTGGATTATCAGGACAGCGTGATCAATGCGCTGGAGCATTATCTCGATACGCTGATTGATAAAAAGGCGCAGTCTGATGCAGTGGCCAAGGTTGCGGCTGACAATCCCGGCGTGACCATCCCGGTTCCCGATTTTGCCGCAGAAACATGGCAAATCTTGAAGGATGAGCGCGGCTTGCCCGCATCGCGGTCCGATATTCCTTATTCGACGCGGCAGGATGGATGTGATCGGCCCGTACCCAATGCGGTTTTAAAAGTTCCGACAGGGGGCGGCAAGACATGGTTGGCCGTTGAAAGTGTGTCGCGCATCATGGGCCGCTATATCAAATCCAATAGCGGTTTTGTTTTGTGGGTGGTGCCCAATGAAGCCATCTATCGCCAGACATTGGCCCATCTGAAGAATCGTGATCATCCTTACCGGCAGGCGCTCGACCGTGCAGCGGCTGGCCGGGTGAAGATACTAGAAAAGGATTCACGGCTTGATGCGCGCGATGTGGAATCACATCTGTGCATCATGGTTTTGATGCTGCAATCCGCCAATCGCCAGACCAAGGAAACGTTGAAAATGTTCCGTGACAGGGGCGATGTGTTCGGCTTCACCCCCGATGAGGGTAACCAACAGGCGCATACCGAATTAAGGGCGGCAATTCCCAATCTGGACGTTTATGATCTGGCAGATGCGCGTGTTGGCTGGCCAATGGTGAAGGATTCGCTGGGCAATGCGTTGCGGATCATCCGGCCCGTTGTCGTGCTTGATGAAGCGCACAAGGCGATCTCCGATCTGGCCTATGACACGATATACGGTTTCAATCCAAGCTTTGTTCTGGACCTCACCGCCACCCCGAAAGATGTAAAGGAAAGAGGGGGCGCGAACCCGCAACCGGCTCGTTTTGCCAATGTGTTGGTGGAGGTGACCGGCAAGGAACTGGATCGGGAAGGCATGATCAAGATGCCGCTTAATCTCGATCCACGGCAGGGGGTGGATTGGAAAGCCACATTGAGCGCGGGATTGGAGCGGCTCGACCAACTGGCATCTGCCTCTGAGGCGTTGAGGGCTGAGACAGCGCGTTACATTCGTCCGATTATGCTGGTGCAGGTTGAACGGACGGGCAAGGAAACCCGAGACGGCAACCACATTCATGCCGATGATGTCTTTGATCAGTTGGTGGCGATGGGGCTTGATGCAGCGGAAATTGCGATCAAGACGGCTGAGCAGAACGACCTGGCCCAACCGGAGAATTTGGATTTGCTGTCGCCGACGAACCGCGTTCGCGTCATCATTACAAAACAGGCCTTGCAGGAAGGATGGGATTGCCCGTTTGCGTATGTGCTGTGCTCACTGGCGGCCAATTCCAACATGACAGCCATGACGCAATTGATCGGGCGCATTCTGCGTCAACCGCAGGCCGCCAAAACCGGGGTGGACGCGCTGGATGAGTGTTACGTCATCACTCATCACGCCAACACGGCGGAAGTGGTGGGAAAGGTGAAAGGCGCACTTGAGGGCGAGGGCTTGGGCGATCTGGTCTTGCGTGTGTCGGGCGACGAGGCGGTCAGCGTCCAAGGTCCGGCGCGGACGCTCAATCGCCGTAACATTTTCCATAGCGACCGCATTTATCTGCCCAAGGTGATGATCAAGTCAGGCGATCAGGTTCGGGAACTCGATTACGAGACCGATCTGTTGTCTGCCCTTGATTGGAATGGGGTGGACGTGTCTGCAATCGTGGCGCGGATTCCAGATAATGCCAAAGCTGCAAACAGTCAGATGCAGCGCTTCTGGCTTGAAGATGATGGCATAAAGCAGGAGGTATTGGCCGCAAGCGCCGACATTCGACGGTTTGACGCCGTCTATGCTGTGCGCATGATCAGTGATCTCGTGCCAAACCCATTTGTCGGTCATGACGTGGTTGTGTCTGTGTTGGACGGCTTGAAAGAGCGCGGCTTCGGCGATGATCTTCTGGGTGATTTGGCCAGCCTGATTATTGAAGAGCTGCGCAAGGGTTTGACTGATCTACAGAACGATCTTGCGGAATCCTTGTTCCGTAAGCGGGTTGCAGACGGTGTGATCCAGTTTCGTTTGCGGGTGGACGGGCGGAATTGGAAAATGCCGAACACAATGGAAACCGCGTTGCCGGAAGGGTCGGAACAATTGTTGGGGGCAACGGGATTGCCATTGGAGAAAAGCCTGTTTGATGCCGTCTACAAGGCTGAATTGAATGGCGAGGAACAAGGCGTTGCCGTTCACCTCGATGGCGATGGGGCTTTGAAATGGTGGCACCGCAACGTGGCGCGGTCGCAATATAGTGTTCAAGGTTGGCGCAAGGCGCGTATTTATCCCGACTTTATTTTTGCCGTTTCCAAAGATGATGGGAATTTGCGGTTGGTTGCGCTCGAAACCAAGGGGGAGCAGCTGGACAATCTCGACACCGCCTACAAACGGCAGGTGCTTGATTTAATGTCTCGGGCGTTTGAATGGGACCATACGGTCAAGGCTGGAGAGCTGGAGCTTGATGATGATGGAACCTCAGTTCATTGCGAACTGGTGTTGATGGGCGATATTCCAACCACACTGCCAACATTGCTTGATCCACGTGATTAACCCCACAGTCAGAATATTTTGTTGGTATTTTTGTTGGTATCCAGCTTTTCATCCGTTTCATAATCACAATAAAATCAAATAGCTATGCCGCTTTTTCGTAGCCGCCCCCGGCACCATTCAAAACGCTCTTTCTCCTCACATTTTGTGTTGAATTTGGCGTCAGTCCCGCCATCATGGCGGCCATGTTGATCCATGCTGATTTTGACGAGCGGGTTGTCGTCCATACCGATGAGATGGACTGGATCCCATCCCCCATGCCGGGCGTTGAGCGCAAGCCGCTCGACCGGATCGGCGGTGAGGTGGCGCGCGCCACCAGCCTTGTGCGCTATGCGCCCGACAGCCGGTTTTCTGAACATGTCCATGATGGCGGTGAGGAATTCATTGTTTTGGAGGGCTGGTTTCAGGATCATTCCGGCGATTTTTCCGAAGGCGCCTATATCCGCAATCCGCCGACCACTCACCATGCGCCCTGGTCGGAACCCGGCGGGCTGATCTTCGTCAAGCTGTGGCAGTTTGATCTGGCCGACCGCACTCCGATCCGGGCGCAAATCGCCAATGTCCCGCCGGTTCCCGCACCGGGCTGTGACGGTGTTGAGCTGTTGCCGCTGTTTCGCGATGGCCGCGAAGAGGTGCGGGTCGAGCGCTTTGCGCCCGGCGCTACCGCCACGCTGACGCCAGAGGGCGGGGCGGAGCTGTTTGTGCTTAAGGGGTCAATCAGCGAAAGCGGTGAAGGCTTGCGCAAGCATAGCTGGCTGCGCGCCCCGATCGGCGCAAAGCTTGATCTTGAAGCCGGTGCCGATGGTGCCACCGTGTGGATCAAGACCGGCCATTTGCGCTTTGTCCAGGCGCCACCTCAATCCCCCTAAGCGCCAATCACCGCCTCACCGGCAATGGTGGTGCGGTGAAGCACGCGCTCATACCCGTCATAGCCGCCGCTGGCGGTATGAAGCACGGTGCGATTGTCCCACAGAAGAAGCATGTTTTCAGCCCAGCTGTGGCGGTGTTGAAACCGCTCCTGGGTCATGTGAAGCGCCAGAAAGCCCAGGATGGCGCCGGCCTCCAGATCGGTCATCCCCTCAATGCCGATCGTATAGACCGGATTGATGAACAGGCTTTTGCGGCCGGTAACGGGATGGATGCGCACCATGGGATGGGTCTGGGTGTTTTCGGCCTCATCAGACGTGATGATTTTCATCGAGCGTTGATGCTTGTCCTGGGCAAACAGGCCTTTGTTCGAATAACCCAGAATGGCCGAGTGCACGCCGGTAAGCTGGCCGACAATGTCTTTCATCGTGTCTGACAGCGCATCATAGGCGGCCGCACAATCGCAAAACAGCGTGTCGCCGCCGACCGGCGGGATGACCTTGGAATGAAGCATGGTGCCCGCGGGCGGCTCGGCCAGAAACGACCAGTCCGAATGCCAGGCGTCGGCCGCAAAGGGCTTGGCCTTTTCATCGGCATTGCGGCGGACCTCAACAATATGGGGATGCGCCTCAAGCCCCTGCAAATAGGGATCATCGCCAAAGGCGCCGAGCTTGAGGGTCACCGCTTCAAGCGCGCTGTGGCTTAAGGGCTGGTCGGGAAAGACGAGCACCGGATAGTCGGCCCAGGTCTGTCTGACCGCATCCCAGACGCTGTCATCATTCTGGCCTGCAAGGGTCAAGCCCTTGATTTCGGCACAAAAATCGCTGCGCGGCGTGACCGTGATTCCATCCATGACGTATTCCCCCTGTTTTGTGGGGCGACGTGGTCCCCAAAGGCGCTTATGATTTTCATCAAACAGCATAAGCATAAAGTTGCGCAGGGAGAATATGATGGCGATTGCAGAAAGCCTGGGCGAGGCCCATTCCATCCCCGATCCGTGGAACCTTGATCTTCAAACCTTTGATGTATCGAAGCCTGAAATCTTTCAGGCCAATCAGCAGCACGCCTATTTCAAGCGGCTGCGCGCCGAGGCGCCGGTGCATTACTGCCCAGACAGCGCGCATGGCGGCTATTGGTCGATCACCAAATTCAAAGACATCGTCGCTATCGACACCAATCACCAGCAATTTTCCTCGCGTCCCACCATTGTGATCGGCGATCCGCCGGACGAATTTGTGACGCCCATGTTTATTGCCGAAGACCCGCCCAAACATGATGTCCAGCGCAAGGCCGCCACACCGGCCGTGTCACCCTCACGCCTGGCGGAGCTTGAAAGCCTGATCCGCACGCGGGTGAACACAATCTTGGATGATGTGCCGGTGGGCGAAGAGTTTAACTGGGTGGAGGCGGTGTCCAAGGAACTCACCACCCAGATGCTCGCCACACTGTTTGATTTCCCGTTTGAGGACCGGCATCTGCTTCCCTATTGGTCCGATACGATGACGGATTCGCCCAATGTCGGCGGCACCCTGTCTTTTGAGGAGCGTCACCGCATCGTCACCGAATGTGGCGAATATTTCGCGCGGCTGTGGATGGAGCGGGCAGGGGCTGAGCCCAAAATGGATTTCATCTCACTGCTCGCCCATGATCCTGAAACCAGGGATATGATCCATGACCCGATGGAGTTTATCGGCAATCTGACCTTGCTGATCGTTGGCGGCAATGACACGACGCGCAACTCGATTTCCGGCGGTGTTGTCGCGCTCAATGAAAATCCGGCCGAATATCAAAAGCTCAAAAATGATCCCTCGCTTATCCCCAATATGGTGTCGGAGATCATTCGCTGGCAAACCCCGCTGGCCCATATGCGCCGGACGGCCAATGAAGATGTCGAATTTCGCGGCCAGCAGATCAAGGCGGGTGACCGGGTTGTGATGTGGTACGTCTCCGGCAATCGCGATGATGAGGTGATTGAGCGCGCCGATGAGTTCCTGATTGATCGGGAGCGTGCGCGCCATCACGTCTCGTTCGGATACGGCATTCATCGCTGCATGGGCAACCGGGTTGCCGAGATGCAGTTGCGCCTGCTGTGGGAAGAGATCATGCGCCGGTTCGACCGGATCGAGCTGGTGGGTGAGCCTGAGCGCGTTCTGTCAAATTTCGTGCTCGGCTATTCCAACGTGCCGGTCGTGGTGCACGCAAAATAGCCGTGGCAAATCAGGCTGCGCCTGCAATTTTAAGGGTGAGCGCAGCGGTCTTGAGCGTGCTGGTCCAGTCGAGGCGCAGTTTGGTGCCATCGCTGGATGCCCGGACCTCGCAGCCCAGCGCGCTGACCGCGTCGGGATTAACCGGCAGATCGAGCGTTGCGCCGCCGGTGCCCGGATCAAAAAGGATGGCATAAAGATCATCGCCCTTGCGGGTAAAGCGCACCGTGTGACCCTCGGCACTGTCGGCTGAGGGCCGCACCCAGGGGCCGCGTGCCATAGATTGCCTCGCCATTGACGTCCATCCATGCGCCAAAAGCTTGAAGGCGGCTCATCTGCACATCGGGGATCTGACCCATGCCGTCGGGGCCGACATTGAGCAGCAGATTGCCGTTTTTGGAAACCCCATCGACAAAGTCCTGAATGAGCGTACTGGGTGAAATCATATCGGCGTCGGTTTCGGTGCGATTGTGGGCAAAGCCGTGGCCCATGCCGCGGGTGGCTTCCCACTTGCTTTCCTGAATCTCGTCAAAGCGCGAGAATTCAGGCGTGCGGAAATCAGCGAAATCAAGTGGCGGGCCGACAAAAGTGCCTTCGAACTTCTTCAGCATCTGCTTGCCGATGACATTGCCGATCATGCGCATGGGCTTGGGCCGGAACAGGGCGTTGAGCCAGCCGGCCTGTTGCCAGCGGTCATTGACGATGCCGTCGGGAACGGCTTTGTAATAATCCTCGATCAGCTCAAAAAGGCCATTGGCGGTGGGATAGCAGATATCATTCCACAGAACACACGGTTCATAGCGGTCGATCAATTCGCGGAAATGCGCATCGGCATAGGCATTGTACCGCTTTGAGGTCGGCGAGCTTGCAAACATGTCAACCGGGGTGCGGAACTGGAGCTTTGTAAAGGTCCAGTCCCAGCCGCCCGAATAATAGGTGCCAAAGCGCATGCCTTCGGCGCGCACCGCATCGGCCAGTTCCCCCACCAGATCACGCGGGGCGTGCCAGCCGGGCCTGTTGGGATTGTCATGGGCGCTGGGCCACAGCGTGTAGCCATCATGATGTTTGGTAACCAGCACGACATAGCGGGCGCCGGCCATTTTGAACGCCTTTGCCCAGGCTTTGGCGTCGAAATGCTCCAGATTGTTTTCAAACTCGGCGCGAAAATCCTTTTCATAGGTGACATCAGGACCATAGGTCTCGTCATGCCATTTGCGCGTCGGGCTGTCTTTCAAACCATAGGCTTGCTGGTACCATTCGACGTAAGGAAGCTCGGCCATCATCGTGTCGAAATGGCCTTTGAGCAGCTCGACAATGTCGTAAGTCTTGGGCGCAAAGGCAGGCACTGAGAAAATGCCCCAATGGATGAAAATGCCGAACTTGGCTTCGTCGAACCAGTCGGGCAGGGGGCGCTGGGTGATTGTATCGGGTGCGTTTGCCATCAGAAATTGATCCTCAGTTCGAGATCGAGTGTGCGGCCGGGCTGGGCCGATGCAAAATGGGTGCCCGACCACAATGTGCTGTCGCCGGAGCCTAGAATGATTGTCTTGTCGGTCAGGTTGCGGACATAGAGGGTCAGCACCCACAGATCATCGGGGTCTTTGATGCCGACCCGCGCATTGATCTGCAGATACGGATCAATTTCATCAAGCGGATCGAGATCAGAGGCTTGAATGGTGCTGACATAGATGGCATCGCCGCTGGCGAACAGCTTGGCGAAATTGCCGATGGGGTGTTCATAGTGCAGCAACAGGCTGCCATTGAGGCGCGGCGCGGGCGCCAGCGTCTTGCCGGTCAGATCGCAGGTGCTGGCCTGTGACGTTGCCGGGCAGGGGCCGTTTTCATAGTCGCGATAAACTGCATTGGTGAAGCCGCCATTGGCACCGATGATAAAGCGATCCCACAACAGTGCGCCGGCTTCAAATTCAATGCCGCGGGTCACCGCGCGGGCGGCGTTCGACACGATGAAGCGCGCGCCATTATAGGTGGAGACTTGCAGATTATCGAATTCGGTCCAGAAGCCGCCAAAGGCGAACTGGCCATAGCCGCCCAGAAACCGGCCTTTGATGCCAAGTTCAAAGGTGATGGCGGTTTCGGCGTCAAAGCTGATTTCATCGGCGGTGGCCGAGCTTTCGTTAAACCCGCCCGATTTGAAACCCTTGGAGATGGTGGCGTAGCTTTTCACTTCGTCAGACACCGCGTAGAGCAGCGAGACCTTGGGTGAAAAATCACCTTCTGATTTGTGCACCCCGCTCACATCAAACTCTTCAAATCCCGCCACCTGGCTGAAGAACAGGCCGGTATTGGTGAAAACCTGACGGAAGTCGAGTTCCTTGGTCTCATAAGAATAGCGGAAGCCCAGCAACAGATCGAGTTTGGGGCTGAGATGAACGGTCATTTGACCGAAGGCGGCATAAGATTGGGTGATCTGGTCGAACCAGCCTTTTTGCTGTTCCGCCGTCAGACCAAGATTGCCCAGCGCACCGCCCGACAAAAGCTCCGAAACGATTGAGGGCAGGATAGAGATACGCCCGACATCGTCCAAAGTGATGGGAACCGCGTCAACCTGGGTAAACACATTCACATCGGCGCGGAAATAATAGACACCGAATATATACTCGACCACATCGGCGAGCGGGGAGACGACGCGCAGCTCAAGGCTTTGCTGATTATAGCTTTCGGGGAAATAGGCGACGATGCCGGGAAAGGCGGTGAAGTCGACATCGGTTTCGGAATATTCATCATACTCCGCATGCGTGCCGATCAAAGTGAAGGTGTGGTCGGCCAGATCAACGTCCACTTGCAGCATGGCGTAATAGGTTTGCCGCTCGACAAAGCCGGGGTGATCAAGGGCGGTCTGATGGTTGACGTCATCTTCGGTTTGGGCGTCAAACAGGGAGTAAACATCCCGATTGTCGGCGTCCGCAAAGCTCAGTTCCGAGGTTCCGTTGCCGTCCTGTGCAAGGTCGGAATAGCGCAGTTTCAAATTGATATCGATGAAGTCGGTGGGCTGAAAGCGGAAGCGGCCCATCAAATCAAGCGTGTCGGTGTCGCCTTCCTTGCGGTCAAGCGTGGTGTTCTCAACAAAGCCGTCGCGCTTGTCGATGGCAGCCGACAGACGCATGGTCAGCACATCATCAATCAGTGGCGCATTGACGGCGGCACGCAACCGGCGGTGCTTGCGCTCGCCCACCATGGCGTCGGCATAGCCGCCCCATTCATAATCGGGCTTGACCGTGTTGAGTTGCAGCGCGCCGGCGACCGTGTTCTTGCCAAACAATGAGCCTTGCGGTCCGCGCAGAATTTCCACATTTCCCAGATCAACAAAGCCATTGGAGAAGAAGGCGGGGCGGCCCAGATACATGCCATCCTCAAATACGCCCACTGAGGTTTCAAAGCCCCGGTTGAGGCCCGATCCCATACCGCGGAAAAAGATGAAGGACACGGTGGGGGTTGCCTGGATCTGCACATTGGGAACGACACTGGCAATGTCGTTCAGATTGGCGAGGTCGCGCTGTTTGATGTCTTCCTGGCTGACCACAGTAATCGAGATCGGCACATCACGAATGTCCTGTTCGCGCTTTTGCGCCGTCACGATGATTTCGTCCAGGCCGCGTTTGGGCGCCCGCGCCGGGGTGGTCTGCTCCGCCGGCGTTTCATCCTCAACGACCTGCACAGTCTCTTCAGCCGGTGCGGGTTCTTGCGCAAAAATCTGTGATGGCTGTGCTGCCACAAATGCGGCCAGCAGCGCCCCCCAAAATCGTGTCATTCCGTTCGTCCCCCCATGGCCTGCGATGCCCGGTTCGTATGGATGTCCGGTGGCCACGTTGGGGCTGATTTGACCGCATCGGCGGGGGTGTTGTCAAAAGCAAAGTTTCAAAAATGGGCAGCTGTTTCAAAAATAAGCTATATTTGATGGCGTGTGGAATGAGCAAAAAGTTGATAAAATTGAGAAAAAACAATGCGTTATCAGGGTGTTGATGAATTTTCAGAAAAGTGAAGGCGCAGCGGCCGCTCAATTCTGAGTTGAGATGTGGATGATGCGAGGTGGCCTGTCAGGGCTGATCGTGGCAGGCATGTGCGGTTCAGCGCGCCTTTTTGGCCGGGCTTTTCTTCTGTGCATTGCCCCAGGCAAGGGTGAGCGCGTCTTTGAGTTCTGCGTCCTTCAGCTGAGACAGGGTGACGGTGGTCCAGCCCTTCAGGCCGAAGCTGTTATCAACGCGTGCGAAGGCGTCTGGGTGGACTTCGAGTTTCATCAATTGCTGATCAGGGGTGAGGTTCAAATTGGCGGTCAGGCCATCGGGCGCAACTGTGCAATAGATGCGCGCCACCCGATAGGATGTGCGGTCAAAATGCGGTGCTTCCACGGTGCCATCAAGGCCCGTGGCGATCCGGCGCACATCTTGCGCTGTTGCCATTGGCGTCTCCCGTCACCCAAAAAGTTTCCGCTGATTTTCCCGTTATCGCAAGAAGCGGAATGCATGGCGCAGCGGCTTGGTTTAGCTCCGTGACATTCACGCCACGGGAGAGAGCGATGACCCATTTTCTTTTGATTCACGGCAGCTGGCATGGAGCCTGGTGCTGGCACAAAATTGCGCCGCGGCTTCACGGTGAAGGCCATGGCGTTTCGGTTGTCGATCTGCCGGGGCGTGGGCGCGACCGGAGATGGCGTGCCGCAATCGGAATGGGGGCGATGGCCAAGGCGTGCGGGGCGCTGTTGCCCCCCGCCCAAAAGACCACCATCGTCGCGCATTCGCGCTACGGAATTTTGGCCTCGGAATTGAGCGAGCGGTTCCCTGAGCGTATCAGCCAGGTGATTTATCTCGCCTCCTATATGCTGCCTGCGGGTGCCAGTGCGCTTGATGCCTTTGGCTGGGATGCGGGGTCCCAAATTCCCCCGGGGGCTGAGGTCAACCGCCTTGGTCTGTGGGACTTTTTCAAACCCAAACATTATCGTGACGTGCTTTATCACGATTGCTCAGACGATGATTGCACGCTGGCATCAAGCCTGCTGGTGCCTGAACCTTCTCGCCCCGCGCTGAAAAAGCTGAACCTGACGGATGCGCGCTATGGGTCGGTGCCGCGCGCCTATATCCGCCTTTCAGAAGACCGCGCGGTGTCGCCGGGCCTTCAAGACCGGTTGATCAATGAGGTGGGTGCAGACCGGGTCGAAACGATCAAGGCCGGCCATTCTGCCTATTTCAGCCAGCCCGATGCACTCACCCAAACAATCGTGAAGTTGAGCGGCTAGCCTTCCATCGGCCGTTCGGCAATCACCATCCAGGGCGTTCCGAACCGGTCGGTGACGGAGCCGAACTTGGTGGCAAAGAAGGTCTCGATCAAGTCGTGATCGACGGTGCCGCCCTGGCTCAACCCGGCAAAGACTTTCTCGGCGTCGGCATCGTCTTTGGCGGTGTAGGAGATGGCAAAGCCCTGCGGCGTGTCATGCTCGCCCGGGGCGTCTGACGCCATCACCCCGACGCCGCCAATGGTCATATAGGCGTGCATGACCATATTTTCGGTGCCGGCGGGAATATCTTCGCCATCGGGTGCCTCAGAGTATCTGAGCATCATTTCAATTTTGCCGCCCATCAGCTCTGCATAGAGCGTGAGGGCGTCGGCACAATCGCCGCCAAAAAACAGATAGGCATTTATCGACATGGGGGTGGCTCCTTGGGTGTGGGGGGCTGGATCAAAAAAGGGTCAACCGCGCAGCGATGCGGTCGAAGCTGGTCTCCCACCCTTGGCGGTAGCCATCTTGAAGTGCGGCGGTGTGGGCCTGAGGGCTGGGGAATTCGGTATCGATGGTGAGTTTGGTTTTGCCGTGATCATCGGTGAAGCGCACGGTCAGCCGCGCACCTGGCGGCAGGCCCGCGCCGCAGCCGTCCTGGGCACCCTCGGCGCCTTCAATGACAAATTTTTCACCATCGGCAATTTCCACGAATGTGCCGCGCGCGGGATGCGAAGAGCCGTCAGGGGCGGTCAGCAGGATCGAGATCGAGCCACCGACGCGCAAGTCGATCAGGGGGTCTTGCACGTTGAACCCCTCAGGTCCCCACCATTGGGCGATATGCTGCGGACTGGTCCAAACCTCCCACACCAGATCGCGCGGAGCGTCGAGCAGCCGTGTCAGCACCAGCCGGACATCGGATTGAACCTTTTGCGGCTCAAGCGTCATGGTGGATCTCCATGATGGGGACAAAGCCGCCATAGATCATGCGTTTGCCGTCAAAGGGCATGGCGGTCATGTCCGTGGGCATACGCGGATCGGACATGGCTTTTTCCTGTGCTGCATCGCGGGTGGCTTTGTCGGGCCAGATGATGAAGGAAAACACGATGGTTTCATCGTCTTTGGCTTGAACCGCACCGTAGAAATCGGTGTGCTCGCCCTTGGGGACATCATCACCCCAGCATTCAAATTGATGCAGCGCGCCATGGTCTTTGAAGACAAGGGCGGCTTGTTCGGCAATTGCGCGATAGGCGTCCTTGTTGGCGGTGGGAACGGCGACAACAAAACCATCAACATATGACATGAGCAGTCTCCTTCAGGCGAGTGTGGCGGCGTAGGTTTCAAGCTGGCCGGCAACAATGCCCCAGCCTTCGATAAATCCCATTTCGACATGACGGTCGCGGGCGGGCTGGTCAACGTGCAGGGCGCGGGCAATATAGCGGGTACCGCCATCTTCATCAGACAGCAGGATCATTGCCGTCATGAAGCCCTCACCGGCGGGCCGGAAACCTGCGCCGAGCGCATCGGTCCAGACAAGACACCGGCCGGGATCTACGGCCAGGATGCAGCCTTCATTGGCGGCATCAAATCCGTCGGGGCCGACCATGTGG
The DNA here is from genome assembly GCA_965227065.1 of Alphaproteobacteria bacterium. Taxonomy (GTDB): domain Bacteria; phylum Pseudomonadota; class Alphaproteobacteria; order SPJN01; family SPJN01; genus CBDDFN01. Next base: position 14,911 of record CBDDFN010000017.1, on the reverse strand, counting down.
GAGAAGAACCGCCCGCCGGGCGCAAGCTCGATTTCAGCTGCTACCGTTTCATAGGGTTTGGGGCAGAACCAGGGCTTGAGATGCTCCGCCTCGGTCCAGCAGCGCCAGATCAGCGCCCGCGGGGCTTTGAGCAACAGGTTCAGTTCCAGATCGGTTTCTGGGTCAAAGGGGATCATGATTTGTCCTTTTTGGCGCGGTCTTTCCTGAGCGTGTCGAGATAGGCTTCAAGCCGGTCGAGGCGGGCTTCCCAGATTTTCTTCTGATCAAGGATCCAGTCTTCGACACGGTCAAGCGGTTCGGGTGTGAAGGTGCAGGTGCGGACCCGGCCCTGCTTTTCGCTGCGCACTAGCCCGCTGTCTTCGAGCACTTTGAGATGCTGCAGGAAGGAGGGGAGCGCCATGTCAAACGGCGCGGCCAGTTCGGACACGGCCCGGTCGCCCTTGGCAAGTTCTGCAAGAACCGCCCGGCGGGTGGGATCAGACAGGGCGTGAAAGACGCCATCAAGGCTATGTATTTGGTTAGGCATGTGCCTAACTTATGGCGGCCACTATGGTGAGTCAATAAAAATTAGGCAATTACCTAACTATTGACGGCCAAGCCGTATGCAATGCGCAAAGATCACCAGCAGCACCAGGGGCGCGATGTGGAGGTGCAGCTCCTGCGCCAATGGGCGGCTCAGGATCGGGAAGACAAATCCCAGCGCCAGGATAATTTTGGTGTAGGGCGCAAAGCCGGTTGCAAGCGCGTGCTGGCCGATAAATGCCAGACCCAGCCCCAGCAGCACAAAATCATAATCAAAGCTATAGGGCGTCGCGATCAGCGTGCCGATGACAAGGCATGCGCATTGAAGCGCATAGGGTGCCTGACGGTTGCGCCACAGGCCGATCACCGGGATCGCCACACTGAGCGCCAGCAGGGCTTGCAGCATATAGGCGGGCGTGACGCCTAGCCCATAGGCGCGGGCCGCCGTGAACAGGCTTTGCAGTTTGTGCCAGCCCACACCACCTTGTTCCATCACCGCATGCCGCGCGAAGGCCGACATCTCGGCCATGGCGGGAAAGATATCCCAGCCGAAAACAAGCCCGCTGAGCACCAGCAGTCCGGCCATTGTGACACCGGCACTGATCATGGTGGCGATCTGGCCGGTCGCCAGCAGCACGAAGGGCAACAGAACACCCATTTGCGGCTTGTAGGTCAGCGCCCCAAAACAGATGCCCGCCAGCACCGGACGCTTGTGGAGCAAGACGAGGCCACCGCCAAGCAGGGCGGTGCTCAAAAAGCCGTTCTGGCCATGGCCGAGATTGACGAAGCTTGCGGGAAAGCCGATGGCAAGCCAGGGCAACGCCTTGTGTTTCAGGATCGATCGCAAGGGCCACAGGGCAAGCGTAAAGCTTCCCGCCATCCACACCAGGAAAGACAGGCCATAGGGCAGGGCAGCCAGCGGCGCGAGCAGCACGAAATAATGCGGCGGATAATAATAGCCGGCATAGTCGATTGCCTCCGAGCCGATCACCGACTGGGCAACTTTGAAATGGGCCTTGGGCTCGTAGGCCTGCGCCGCGCGGCCCTCACGCGCCATTTCACCACCGGCATAGAGCGCGAGATAGTCACTGCCCAACGGCGTGCCATTGCGGTCAATCAGCCCATCGGCGGTGGCAATCCATATTCCGGCCATCACAAGCGCGATAAGCGCAAACAGCCGCGCATAAGCGGTTGCCCTTGTCTGGGTCAGGAAAGGCGCATCACGCAAAAAACGGTGTCGTGTCGGTGTCATATCGGTCATCGCGGCATGCTGACCGCTTTTGGTTAATGGCTGATTGATCCCCCAATTTGGGAGCATTGCCAAGATGGGGTTGTCCCAATCTGGGAGCTGTTAACTTCTCGGGTTAACGCTTGGGAAACCCTGTTCGCGGCATTCTCACACTCAAGAAAAACGAAAAAAGGCCCGATAAAAACAACAAAAAAAGCAAGCCTTCGGGTCCGGGTGAGCCTCTGATCCCCCCACCAGAGCTCCCGATAGCCAATCGCCCGGACCCGCCCCTCAACGGCCCCTTTGTCCCGATAAAAACAAAAAAAGCGGACAAAGGGGCCGCTTGCATTTCAAGCCCCAATTCTCATGCCATCAGTGGCGCAAAAAAATGGCCCCGTCCCGAAGGACGAGGCCATCTCTGTGATCGGGTTGACCGCCTAGAAGATGGTCACATTGAGCTCAAGGCCCATGAAACGGCCCTTGTTGAGCGGAGAGAAAGTCTGGCCCGGTCCGAAGGGCAGGATGGTGTCGCCACCATTGACCACTTCATTGAGCATGTTCTGGCCATACAGCGTCAGCCGCATGCGGTCTTCATGGGTGACCAGCGTCACCGAGAAGTCGAGCATGTTGGCGCCGTTGATGGTGCCCAGATTATTGTCAGTGAAGAAGCTTTCATCGCGGTGATAGAAGGCCACTCGCGTGGTCAGGAAGCCGTCAATGAAGCCCAGTTCATAATCATGAACCAGCGAGGCCCCGACGGTCCATGGAGCGACCCGCGGCGGCTTGAGGTCAAAGTCGGCACCATCGATCATGCCATCGCCGTTGAGGTCGAAGTCGAGCTCTTTATATTTGGCATTCACATAACCGACATTACCGGAGAACAAGAGGTTCTCAGCCACCAGGAAGCCATATTCAGCTTCAAAGCCGATCAGGCGCGCCTTGCCGACATTGCGGATCACCTGCACGACACCGGCAAGAGGGTCGGCCAGATTGATCTCGCGCTGCATATCGCGAACGATATTGTAGAAGCCCGCAATGTTGAGTTTCGTCAGGCCGAAGGCTTTCGTCTTCACACCGATTTCGAAACTGTCCTGGCTTTCCTGATCGAACGGACCCGGCGCAAAGGCCAGCGAGGTGCTGCGCAGATTATAGCCGCCTGAGCGGAAGCCGCGCGTCCAGAAGCCGTAGGCCTGGCCTTCCTCGCCGAGGAAATAGGTCAGCCCCACTTTGGGTGTCACCGACGTCCATTGGTCGTCGTCCCGGCCGCCTGTGGCTGCAAAAGACGGGTCTGGCGCACAGGTCGCATCAAAGTCGCGGACGTTACAGGCCCCGGCGGGAATGTCGAGCGGAGTTGCACCCGCTGCTCCGCCATTGGCGATCAGATTGGCGATCCGCGCTTCTTTTTTCTCCCGGCTGAACCGCAAACCCAGATTGAGGATCAGCGCATTGGCGTCTTCGATCAGGGTGATGTCCGATGCGCCAAATACGCCAAAGGTGGAATGATCAATGGTGCCGCCGCCATAGAAGTTGGTCGCGCCGCCAAACAGGTTGCGGTTTTCCTGATAGACAATGTCCTGGGTAAACCAGAAGAAGCCGAGTGTAACGTCGATGCGGTCGGCAAACCGGCCGGCATAGCGCAACTCGTTCGAAAATTGCTCCTGCGTGGTGATGGCGCCTGCGTGGAACAGGAAGCTGTCACTGGCATCAATGTCAGACACTGACTTGGCGCTGTAATTCCGCCAGCCGAAAATATTGGTGATCGTGCCATCGCCAAGGGGAACATCGACATTGGCTTCGGCAATGAACTGGTCGGTGTCACTGTCATAAAGGCCGGTTTCATCAATATCGAAATTGAAGCTGTCCTTGTCGAACAGACCACGGTTCTGTGCAGCAGGTCCATCACCCTCGGATGTGCCTTTTTCGTAGCGCAGCGTGAGTTCAACATTATCAAACGGCCGAATCAAAACCTGGGGCCGGAAGAAATAGGTTTCGGCTTCGCCATGCTTTTTCTTGGTGTGGCGGTTGTAGAACCAGCCCCGGTCGATATTCACATAGCCGGACATTTTGACGAGGAAGACATCCTCGATCACCGGACCTGAAACCGAGCCCGACGCGTAATAATTGTTGCCGCCTGATTTGCGCAGCGGCCGGTCACCGGCCAGCTTGGCGTTGAATTCAAACTCGTCGGTCGGCCCTTTGGTGCGCATCAGAACCGCACCGCCGGTCACGTTGCGTCCGAACAGAACGCCTTGCGGGCCGCGCAGCACCTCGACCGCTTCAAGGTCGAAAATGTCAATCACGACACCGGCATTGATGCCCAGATACATGCCATCGACAAACACGCCCACCGTGGGGTCAATCGAGGGGATGGAGCTGTTGATGCCAAGCCCGCGAATGGAGAAGTTCGCCACCCCGCGTGCGGTGCCGACATCATCAAGCGCGACGTTCGGCATTTCAAAGGCCAGCGAGTCGAGCTCGCGCACCTGCAGCGCTTCAAGCTGGGCATCACCGTAAGCGGTGATGGCAAGCGGCGCATCCTGCACATCTTCCTCGACGCTTTTTTTCCGTGCTTTAACGACGATTTCGTCGCGCAGCACATCGGTGGCTTTGGCAGCCTCAGCCGGGCTTGTTTGCACCGCCCAGCCTGATGCCATCAGTCCGGCGGCGGCCAGAATGGCCGGCAGACGGACTCCACCCTTGGTAATCATCGATCTCATCATTTTCCTCCCATTTGCGCGCTTCATTGCTTTGATTGGAGAAGCGTCGCTGCCACTTCGGGGTTTATGAATTCAGATGCTTTGTTTCTTTATTCGCACCCTGATTCGGCCCTCTGTCTCATAAGTTTAACCGAGTTTGCCGATCAGTCACCAGTTGAGGCCCCAAGCATTGCTGTTCGGTAAACGAAAAGACCGGAATGGGACTAACTTGTGATATAAATGACACAAATTCATCTTTGATCGGTCGGGCGAGACTCGGTGCGCGGCTTGCGCGTAGACTGAATACCGAACTGTTTGATGGGACGAATGAACCATGTCGAAACTGTCACCGCCTTCACCGCATCTGCTGGCCTTTGAACCGTGGGGCGGGCTTGAGCTGGGGCGCACCGCGCTCAGCTGGCGGGGGCTGACCCGCGGCCGGGCTGAAAGCCCGCGCGCCGTCATGCTGCTGCCCGGATTTTCAGGGTCTGAACGCTCCATGGGACTTTTTGAGGCGATGCTGTCTGCGCGGGGGCACCATGTGAGGCATTGGGGGCTTGGCCGCAATCGCGGGCAGGTGCCGCAATATGTGGCCGAGCTTGTGCCGGTGGTTGCGGCGATGGCGGAACAACAGGCGCAACAGGTGGAATTGATCGGCTGGTCGCTGGGCGGGGTGATTGCGCGCGAAGTGGCGCGCGAGGCCCCGCACGCCGTGCGCTCTGTCGTCACTATGGGCTCGCCTATTCAGGGCGGGCCCAAATACACAGCCCTGGCAGGCTGGTGGAGCAAGCGGGCGGAGCTCGACATCGACCTTGATGCGCTTGAAGCGGTGATTGCCGAACGCAATGCCACGCCGCTGCAGGCGCGTCAGCTCAACATTTTTACAAAGCGCGACGGTGTTGTCGGCTGGCGGGCCTGTGTCGATCCTGTCAGCCCCGGTGCTGTGCACAAGGAAGTCAGGACCACCCATCTGGGCCTGGGCGCGCATGCGCCGACGCTCAAGCTTGCCCGCGAATTTGTCGAGCAGTAACGGCGCCACGAAAAAAGGCGCCCGGCGCGGGGCCGGACGCCTTTGATCATCTTTCGCGACTGCGCTTAGCCAAGATTGGCGTTGGCGAAATCCCAGTTGATCAGATTGGCCAGGAACGCATCGAGGAATTTGGGACGCGCATTCTGGTAATCGAGATAATAAGCGTGTTCCCACACATCGCAGGTGATGAGCGGGGTGACGCCATCGGTCAGCGGCGTGTCGGCATTGGCGGTCTTGACGATCGACACGGCACCTGATGCGTCGGCAACCAGCCACACCCAGCCCGAACCGAACTGGCCGGCACCGGCGGCGGCAAACTCTTCACGGAACTTGTCGAACGAACCGAAGGCTGCGGTGATCTTTTCGGCAATCGCGCCGGTTGGGTCCCCACCGCCATTGGGTGACATGCTTTTCCAGAAGAAGGCATGGTTCCAGGCCTGGGCGGCATTGTTAAACAGGCCGGTATCACCTTTTTCCTTGGCGGCTTTGACAATGTCTTCCAGCGAGGCATCGGCGAGGTCGGTGCCCTCGATCATGCCATTGCCTTTGTCGACATAGGTTTTGTAGTGCTTGCCGTGGTGGAAGCTAAACGTCTCGGCGCTGACATGCGGGGCAAGTGCGTCGGCGGCGTAAGGAAGGTCTTCGTACGGGATGGCCATGATGTCCTCACTCAGTCCAAAAGAAGGGTGAGAGCGTTTTGGCATGCCCGGCCACGTCATCGCAAGATAGAGTCGTTCAAGAAAAGCGCCGGTACAAAAAAGGCGGGTCGCGGCATTGGCCGGACCCGCCCGAATTTGTGATGGATAGGCGCGCTTAGTGTTCGCCGCCTTCCATATGCTCTTTCATTTCTTCACCGGCTTCCTCGGCGGCTTCCCCACCTTCTTCAGCGGCTTCTTCCATGGCCTCGCCGACATCTTCAGCGGCTTCTTCCATGGCTTCGCCTGCGTCTTCAGCGGCATTTTCCATGGCGTCACCCATTTCTTTCATGGTGTCGCCCATGGTTTTTTCTTCTTCGGCCTCGTCGCAAGCCGACAGGCTGGCGCCAGCAACCAGTGCGAAGGCCACGAGGCCAGCTTTCATCAGTTTGTGAGCCATTGCTCGTCTCCCCTCTCGATCTCAGGACCGTCCCAGCGGGATCGGTGGCCGTAGCCTGCCCGTCCGGCCCGGCAAGTGCAAGGGATTCGAACAGGGGGGCGGTAACGATTTTCGTTAACGCTGTCCTTCAAATTTAATGAAAGGATATCTAAAAAAACCTTGGAATTGCGACACTTTAACCGTACCCTACTTGCAGGGAAGTAAAGATTCGCTGTGGGAGGATGCGGCGGATCAGGGATCTATGCACACCGCCCTTTACCATAACCGGGCGCGTATTCGAGGGGAATTCCAATGGCTGACGTTAACGGTACTCTTGGCGATGACATTCTGGTCGGCACGGCTGGCGATGATGTAATCCGGGGTTTCACAGGCAATGATTCAATCGACGCTGGTGATGGGGATGACCTGATCCTGCCAGGCTCTGGCAACAATACGATTGATGGCGGGTTTGGTATCGACCGGGTTGATTTCTTCAATCTGGCAGAAGGCATGATTGCCAATCTGCTGACCGGCACAATTCTGGGCACCATGTCCGGCGACACCAGCACCGTGGTGAATGTCGAAAATCTGTATGGCAGCAATTTTGATGATGTGCTGACCGGCGATGACGGCTCCAACCTGATTGTCGGCCGTGACGGCAATGACACGATTGTGGGGAATGGCGGCGATGACACGCTGCGCGGCAATTCAGGCATTGATACGCTTGACTACACCGCCTCGACCGATGGTGTGACCGTTAATCTGGTCAACGGGTCGGCGCGCTTCGTTTCAATCAGCCAGGGCTTTGACAGCGTGTTCGGTTTTGAAATCCTGCTTGGCTCTGATTTCGCCGACATCCTGACCTCAAGCTATGACGGCGAAGAAATCTACGGCAATGCCGGGGATGACGCGCTGGAAGGCCGCTCAGGCAACGACACCTTCTATGGCGGCGATGACGATGATTTGCTGCGCGGCCGCGATGGCGATGACATCCTGTTTGGTGGTTCCGGCAATGATTTGATCCTTGATGGCGATGGCACTGACACGGTTGATGCCGGTGATGGCGATGACCGCGTGATCGTGGGATCGGGCGATGGTGCCTATGATGGCGGCGCAGGTTCTGACCTGCTCGACTTCTCCAGCCAGTCAATCGCGCTTGACGTTGATTTGCGGGATGGCTCGGTGCGCGACACCGGCCTTGGCATGCAAAGCTTTGTCGGTTTCGAAGAAGTCCGCGCCTCATCAGGCGGTGGCCGCTACTTCGGTACCTCGGGTGACAATATTCTGCGCGGCAATGTCGGTGATGACCGTCTGCTGGGTGTTGCCGGCAATGACATCATTCTGGGTGCGGCCGGCGATGACACCATCTTGCCGGGCATTGGCCTTGATATTGTCAATGGCGGTTCGGGCAAGGACATCGTTTCTTACGAGTTCCAGACCGATGGGCTGACCCTGTCGCTGACCACCAATACCGGCTTTGACACCGCTATGACCGGCCTGATTGATGACAGCTATTCGGCTGTCGAAGGTCTGATCGGCGGCGAAGGCGATGACTTTGTTGAAGGCGATGATGGCGACAACATCATTGGCGGCTGGTACGGCACCAATGAAGTGTATGGCTATGGCGGCAATGACACGATCATTCTGGGCCAAAATGCCAATGTGAATGACGCCTCCGGCACGCAAATCGTGGATGGCGGCGACGGCATCGACCTGGCCGATTATTCCTGGATGATCGCGCGTCCGTTTGAAATCACCATCGCCGCGTCGGGCACCATCATCACGCGGGAGCGTGAAAGCAATGTGCTGATCGAAGAGATCGACAATGTGGAAAGCGTGCGCGGCAGCCGCGGCGTTGACGGCATCATCATTAAATCGACCGCCGGTCACCTGGTGGATGGTTTTGAAGCCCAGGATGACATCAACTCGCTGGACGGTTCCGATGTGATGATCGGCGGCGACGGCAATGATGAAATCACCGACAGCCAGGGCTCGGACATTCTTGCCGGTAATGATGGAGACGACATTCTGACCCTTCTGGTCGGCGGCAATGTTTCGGGCGAAGCCAATTTGCTGCTGGGCGGTGCGGGCAATGACGTGCTGCATGGCGGCGAGACCGACGACATTCTGTTCGGCGGTGACGGCGATGACATGCTGACGGCTGGTTACATCAACACCGGCGCAACAGCGGGCAACCAGCCCCTGCCGACCGGCACGGCGGACATTGTCACCAGTCTGACCGATCTCATCACCGGCATCTTTGCGGGCATGGGTATTACGGGTCAGGCTGACACCGACATTGATCTGAGCCAGTTGAGCTTCTCGACCGCCGATCTGACGGCGGCTTATGCCTCGACCACGCTGCTGGCCGGTGGCGCGCTTGAGCTTGGCTTTGACACCACCGACGGTTTCCAGACCGACATTCTTGATGGCGGCGCGGGCAATGACACGTTCGATGGTGCCAACGAGAACTCGGTCATCTTCAATGGCGGCGAGGGCGACGACACTATCGACGTCAACCGCGCGCGCAACTTCATCGCCATGGGCGGTGAGGGCAATGACACGATCGAAGGCCGGGTCAACAACACCTCGGTCGTCCGCGTCATGGATGGCGGCAATGGTGCCGATACGCTGATCGGCACCGACTCCATGGTTGGCGAAGTGCTGATCGTGGGCGCCAATGGCACCGGCATTGCCGACACCGCTGATGGCGGCGCTGGTGATGATCTGCTGATTGCCCACATGGATACGGGCCTGTCGGAACTGACCGGCGGTTCGGGCGATGATGTGTTTGAACTGCACGATGCGGCGCAAACCGTCACTGTGCTCGACTTCACCACCGGCGATGATCTCCTGCAGCTTGAAGTGGGCGGCGCGATCATCGACTTTGCCGATCTGGTGGCGAACTTCCTGACGGCACCCGACACGATTTCGGTCGGTGGCCTGACTGCGACGCTGACCGGCGTTGATATCGCGGCTGACCTGTCGGACGCGGACTTCATCTTCGCCTAAGCGGCGTCACAAAACTTTCAAGAAGGGCGGTGCCGGTCAGGTGCCGCCCTTTTTTTGTCGAAAAGTGAGAGGGTTGGCGGGAATAGGCTGAATTTGGACAGGGTGTCAAACTGGAATTTATTCATTTAGTACAAACTGATCATGACCGTATGGGGCGGTTTTGCCATTGTCGTCTTGCCCACCCAGGCGGGCTGATGATTTCCCGGCATAGTCCGTCGTCAGCCCGCCGCCAAACCTTCTTCCGATCATGATAAAATTGAAGGCCCGCAGTGCCGCGTGCGTCAAAAGCCGCCCGTACTGCGTTTGAGCGTGGTCAGAACGCGGCTGAAGATCTGATAGAAGAACAGCTCTCCAGCACCTTCAATGACTGTAATATCGGTATGGGCCATTTCGCTTGCCAGCTGTTCCACCAGGCTCAGCGGATTAAGCGTGTTGGCGCTGCCGTGCCAGAAATGAACCGGCACCACGACCCGTTTGGCATGTTCGGCCCACGGGGTTTCATCCTGGACACGCAGATCATTGATGATGCCTTTTTGCGAGCGCGCGCCTTCAGGCGAGGCCCAGCTCAGCGCCCAGTCGAGAATGGCGTCATCTTCGAGCACTTCAAGGTCGGCATCCGGTGAAAAATAGATACGTTGCAGACCGCGTTTGCGCTCATTGCGGTCGGCGCGCGAGAAATGGTGCAGCTGGATGCGCGTAACCAGCGGCAGAACGACAGGGTTGAACAGGCTGACCCGGCGGTGGGGGGCGAGCGCGGTGAGGTCGTGTTTGGCCTGCAAGCGCCCCGGTGCCACCGGCACCGTTCCAATCTCCATCCTGGTGACCCGGCTTGGATAAAGTTCGGCAAAGCGAAACGCCCAGACCGTGCCAAGTCCGGTCGAGATGATGGGGGTTTCGGCAATCCCGAGCTGATCGAGAACATTGTTCAGATCATGGGCAAAATCATCAAGAATGGCCGGTGTGAATTTCATCGGTGTGCTGGCGCCAAAGCCTGGCCGGACCGGCGCCACACAGCGTACGCCCAGCGCCTTTGAAGATGTGATCGCGCTTTCGGTCAGATAGGGAGGCAGTACCGTGGGGTGAAAGATCAGACAGGGTTCACCCAGCGGATCGCCATGTTGCAGGACTTGCAAATCACGCTTGTCCGGCATTTCCATGATTGACGAGCGGACCGCGTTGCGCGCATAGCTGCGCCACAATTGGGGGCCTGACGGTTCGGTTTCGCCCGCACTGTCATCGAGCAGGAAGGTGCGTCCCAGATTGCTGACAAAGATCTGGCTGCACACCAGCGCCACCAATTGGGGTTGCCGGTTGGTCCCGGTCTTCGAGTAGATCGATTGCAGCTGGTTGCGCAGCGTGGTGGGGCTTTTGGAGCGTTCTTCAGACACCATCTGCACGGATTTGCCATCAACCAGCTCACGCACCAGTTGCAATTCGGATTTGGTCAGATTGTAGATCTTGCGCAATTGCTGCGCTGACGCATCATCGAGATGCACAGCCAAGATCACCGCAGCGCTTTTGATGGTTTCATCGGCATCAAACAAGCGCAACAAGGCACGGTGCAGCGGGCTGAGTTCATGATCGTCGCGTGTGGCCAGATCGCCCCGGTCCAGCAGGATAGCGGGCGCTTCAATATTGCCCATGACGAAATCAGCAAAACGCAAACTGTCGGAGGTGGTGGTGCGCAGGCCCGCCGACAGGGCCGGCGACCGGGGGTCGGTGGCCGACATGGTGCGGGTGACAAACCGGTCGAGCGGCACGCCAATGCAGTCATCGCCGAAACTCTGGCGCGCTGTGGCGTTTAACAGGCTGATTGCGCCTGCAGTGTCGGTGAGGGCCACGGCAAAGGGAAACTGGTCCAGCAGATTGAGCGCCGAGGACGAGCCGTCTGCTTCATCAGGGCGCAGCAACCCGACGGCCTGCTTGAAATGACGGTTAAGTTCACCGTCCGACCAGGCCCCGATATCGTCGGGCCGGGCGAGCTGCTCGGATGGGGCTTCGGCAATGACGGGGAAGTAAAAGGCTGACCAGATGTCCACCAGTTCAACCCAATCGGGCGCGCCAGCAGCGGCCTGATAGAGCCGTCCGACGAGATTGGCTTGGCGGTCCTTGTCAAACCGCCCAGGTTGATCCAGCTGAGACATTTGCCCACCCGCACATGGTGCGGACCCCAAAATCCATCAACTAGAAGTAAAAAACACCGCGCCAAAGTTCAAGTGTTCAATAATGCCAAGGTCTTATTGTTAAGCCGCGCCAGCATATTTACCACACAGATGCTCACAATCAGCGCTTTACCGCTTATTAACCCTAGTGATGGCACGATCAGCCGGCAACTGATTGGGGTTTAAATCATGGCACGATTGTTGAATTTACCGGATTGGAGCGCGGCACCGCATCTTGCGGATGAGCGTCATTTTTCGGTGCGCTCCTGGCTACCTGCGGCAGGTCTGGTGGGCCTGTCAGTATTAATCGGGCTTTTCATGGCCAAGATCGGGTCGTTTTCCGCCGGGCTTGGCGCTTTCGGATTTTTGCTGATCTTCTATACCGGGCTGGCCCTGGTGCCCGGCGCTATCTACGGATATGTGCGCGATTCGATGCGAGATCATTATGTGGAGCATGCCCATTTCTGGACCCATGCCGCCATTGGCAGTGCGGTCAGCGCGGGCCTGTGGTTCAGCATCACCGTGCTGGCGCTGATTTTCGGCTAGCTCCTAGCCGATTTCCCGGCCAAGCCAGACGACACGGCCCAAAATTGTGAGATCGGAGGGTGACATCTCTTCGGTCTCATAGCGTTCATTGTCTGAAATCACCCGGACGCGCTGGCTGGCCATAATCCATTGCAGGCGTTTGACGACCACTTCTTCGCCGATGCGCAGGATGAACAGGCCCGGATTGGATGGCGCGCGCTGGGCGCGGTCAACCAGGATCTGGTCATTGTGGCGCAAGGTCGGCTCCATCGAATCGCCCCGCACCCACACAAGTGCAAGTTCAGCCAGCCCGCCACGGGTCAGGCCCGATAGCCAGTCCAGCGGCCTGAATTCGTAATAAAGCGGGGTTTCCTGCGCGTCTTCAAGCAGGGCGCCGGGGCCGGCGGAGGCGGCGATGTCATAGACGGGAAGGCTGACAAATTCCTGGCCGCGATGAATAAAGCCGTCATCGCGGGCATGCGCGCCCGGTTCGGGGGCAGCGAGCGATTTGGATTTGCTGCGCGGTTTAAGCCCGCTCACCGAGGCTTCGAGCAGCACTTTGGGTTTGACCGACAAGGCTTCCGACAGCTCGACAATATATTTGGGCCGCGCAACGCGGCCAGCTTCTAGCGCGTCGATTGATTGTTGCGAGACATTCACCCGGTCGGCCAACTCCTTCTGGGTCATGCCTGCCTCTTCGCGCAATTGTTTAACCACGCCGCCAATGCCGCGCGCTGCTGGTCGTGCCATCATACCCTCCTCAAGCCAATGCTTAAGCCTGACCCATCATACAATGATAATTGTTTGGTTCAACCAAAAATTGGTTGACATGGGGTGGGTGAAATTGGTAAGAACATGGCATGAACAAACTGGCCGGACAGCGTTGGTTTCTTGGGTTCGGCAATAAAGAGCTTATGTCCATTCCGCAGCGGTTTTTCCCGTCCCGCATGCGGGAAGGGCCGGCGGCGCCGGGGTCCGCGCCCATCCCCCCTCACTCCGGCGCCGCGCCCTTTGATCAGGTGCGGCTGGCGAAATTGCTGGACCTGCGCCGGTCCGGCGGCTTTGTGCGCGGGTTGCCAAGCACGATTTCTCCCGGCTTGCGCACCCTTGCGGTGGCTGAGCGGGGGCGTTTGCACGGGGTCAGCCGTCCTGGTGATGCCCGTGCACTGGCCGACAGGCTGGCGTGTCATTGCCCGCAACTGGGTCCAGCGCGCTGTTTAAGCCTGGCGGCAGAGCTTGCCGAAGCGTTGCGCGATTGGCCGCTTTTGCTGGTTGATCAGGCGTTGAGGGCGGGATGCGCGCCTGATCCGTCCCATATCCGCACAGCAACCCGGGCCGCCAGTGAACGGTTGTGGGCGCGGCTCGACCGGCTTGATGCCCTTCTTGAGCTGGAGGTTGAGCGCGCTGCTGCGCGAGGCGATTGACGCGGTGCGCACAATCCTGCATCACAGGCCGTCACAGGCGGAGTTTTCCGCCTGATTGGTATGCCTGCGCTCCCGGGGGACTATGGAATGAGGTCAGTGGCTCTTTTAGCTGTGCTTGCACTGGTGAGCAGCGCGGCTATGGCTCAATCGCTGTCCCAGTTGACCGACGATGACCCCGTCATGGCTGATCCAGTGCAAGCTGCGCCCGGCGACGAAGTCCCCGACCTTGACGCCATGCTGCCCGATGAGCCTGTCGAGACTTTCGCACCGCTCGATACCATCCCCAACGCCGAACAATGCCGGGTTGATGGCGCGATTGCCGCCTTCCAGGAGCAAGGGTTTCAGCAGCTCAAACAGGATCTGGATTTCAATGACGATCCGCACGCGGGAGATGTGATCTATTTCCGCAAGCGCAGCGGTGAACGGATGCCCATCACAGGCTCAATCAAATTTGCTGCCCGGCCTGAAATCTGGGGCAAGACGCAAGGGGCCACGCTGCGCCGGATCATTGTCGGACAGTTGAATGCCACGCTTGGCTTGAAGGATGGCACCCAGTCGCTGTTCCGCCGCCGGGTGACCGAAAATCCCGTGGCGGCGATTGCGGAGGTTTATGTTCCCTATGGCGGGCGCATGGGCGGCACGGATGTCTATCTGTTGATCGCCGCGCCTGACGGCTGCGCGATGACGGCGCGGCTTAATCTGGCTGATGGTGTGCATGACCCCGACCGCGAACAAGCACTGGTGGACCGTCTGTTCCGTGCGGTGCTGCGCTCGGTTCTGGGGGATCAGGAAAAATCGGTCAAAGGCGTGATGTGGCGTCGCCTTGTCGGCCACGGCCCCAAAGAGGGTGAGGGGCTGCCGGTGATCCCCGCCTTGCCCGGGGTGCAAGATGAGCCCCCGATGGACCAGGCCCCGCAAGCCGATCGTCCCCAGGCCCCGGTTGTGACGGAAGAAGAGGGCGGCTTGCCCCCGGTCTATGTCATGCCTGAGGAAAAACGTGACGGCGCGCTTGATGCTGAAAGCCCCTATGCGCCGATCCCGGTGCCCCGGGAAGAGCTTGATGGCCCCGCACCGCCTGTGCGTCAGGCCCCGCTTCCGCCGGTTGACGACGAACCGCAATTTGACGATGAGCCGGCTGTTCCCGCCTTGCCCGATCCGGGCCTGCCTGCGCCTGCAGACCCGCAAGATGATGCCGAAGTGCCTGTCGAAGACATGATCGGCTTGCCGATGGTGCCTCA
>CBDDFN010000016.1:0-106492 GCA_965227065.1 Alphaproteobacteria bacterium | reverse complement strand
GGAGCCGTCAAGAACCGTGGCGCGTTCAACGCCGATCGTGTTCAGCAGTGAGGCCAGTTCGGGTTGATCGACCACAACACCGGCAACGCTTGAATTCTCGCCCGCATTGGGGTCGGTGCCTGCATAGACGTCAATCGCATTGTCAAAGCCTTCGTCAATGCCGTCGGCGACATAGACATTGGCCAAGGGGCCAAGGCCATCATCAACGCCGTTGACCTGAATGGCGTTAAAGCCAAGCGGGCCATCGGGGTCTTCACCGCCGAGATTGATTTCGCCCAGGCCGTCAATTCCACCGGGATCTTCAAAGCCCGAAGGTGCGGGATCAAGGCCAAGCGCCAGAACACCGCCCAGCGCGTCGAGCGGGCCGGCATCGGCGACATCGATCAGCGTGCCGTCGCCATTGATGGCGTCAAGCACGGTCACTTGCAGCGCACCGGGCGTGTTGCCGTCGCCGGTCAGCACACCGTCGAGCACATTGGCTTCGATCAGCGCGGGACCTTCGGCGCCGGGGCTGGAGCGGTCAGCCGTACCGACATTGACCTGCAGCAGGCTGTCAATTTCGGCGTTCGGGTCCGACTGGTTGGTGGTCGGGCCGCCAAACAGCGATCCCGGTGCAAGCGCGCCAACCGACAGAACCGACTGGGCGTTGCCGCCATTGGGGTTCGGGTTCGGATTGGGATTATTGCCGCCGCCACCGGTGGTGCCGTTGGTATCAATCGCCGCGTCTGCCAGGATCAGGCAGGGATCGACCGACAGGCCATTGTCAATTTCATTGAGCGAGGCACGCCGATTGGCGTTTTCGTCCTGGCTGGCTTCGGCATCGCCGGGCAGGGCGCAGCCCGTATCGGGCGCTGCCGACAGGGCCGCATCGCCAACATCGTCAAGGCCGGGGCCTTCCACAATAGGCGTCGGCGCGGGCGCCGCTTCGGGCTCGGCCGGGGCCTGATCGTAGAATTTGTCCCAATCGTCAGACGTGGCCGCCGGGCCATCGGCCCCATAGCCTTCACCGTCGTCAAGATAATCTTCGAGTCCGCCGGACAGGGCCGGGGTCGCAAACCCCAGACCAACCAGCAAGGCCAGCGCAGAGGCGCCGGTCACAAAATTGGAAGCACGCATGTTCATCCTCCAGCCCATCCCGGGCTCATCAAAATATCCGTCCTTTTCGCAGCCTGGACGAGTACATTCCTTATCCCCGCCGCTAGTATGAACAATGGTGAATGGTATGCAATGTGAAACGCCGCCACATTGGGGAGAACCGTTGGAAACGTGGCGTTTTTGCCGCGTTTCTACTCCAAAGAGAAGGTAAACGGCGAAACCCCGCGAACATGTTCGTGTATAAGGAGTTTGCGCTTGAGCGGCGGGAACGCCCTTTGCGTGCAATCGGGCCGTTCGCACAATCTGCAATTGACGCCGATGGGGGTGGGGGTGGCGGCACCCTCTCCAATCAGCGGTTCGGCATAGGTGATGCGGTTGGCGTATGAGATTTCACAGCCCAACCCGACGACAAAATGCTGATTGAGAATGGTCGGGTCGCCGCCGCGCCGGTCGACCGTGCGCGCCATGGAGAAATAGGTCGTCTCGTCAGGCATTTCGATCAGCTGGGTGTAAATCTGTCCGGGAATGCGGAACGCCTGAAACAGGTTCCAGCGCGGACAGGTGCCGCCTGAGCGGGCAAAGTGAAACCCGCCGGCTGAAAACCGTTTGGAGACATTGCCTGCGCTGTCCACCCGGATGAGGAAAAACGGAATGCCGCGCGCGCCGGGTCGCTGCATGGTGGTCAGCCGGTGGGCGGTCTGCTCAAAACTGGCGGTAAAGCGCGCGCCGAGCGCTTCGACATCATAGCGCAGCTCTTTTGCTGTGCTCAAAAACCGGTTGTAGGGCATGACCAGGGCGGCGGCGGCATAGTTGATCAGCCCGACCCGGAACAGCGGCGCTGAGGATTCGGGATTGAGGCCTGAGTCCTTCACTTCCTGATCAATGATCTCGTTCAGCTCAAAGCTTGCCGCCCGGTTGGCAAGCTGGAACAGACGGCCCGACTGGCTGAGCCGTTCGGATAGAAAGATTGTCCGGCGGTGCCGGTCATAGCGGCGCAGACTGGCCGACATGACATCCACCGGCATGATGCGGACCTGCACATTATGCGCCTCTTTCAGATAGGCGCGCAGGGCGATATAGGGCTCATCGGCATCCATGCCCGCCTTGTGGTGCAGCAGCTCGGCGGCTTCATCGAGCTCGGAAAAGTGATTGCGCTTGGTGTGGTAATAATCGCGCACCTCGTCGACGGGAAAACGCAAGGCCTCGGCTGCCAGCGGTTCTGAATCCCGGTCGGCCATTCGCTCGGCAAGCGCCGTCGCACCTGCCATGGCTTCCTGATAGGCGCGGTAGAGCCGGGCGAGCGCCTGCACAGCGGTGGGCGAGGCCGCCGCAATATCGCGGATTTCCTGCTGCAACACCTCGGTTCCGGCCAGAAGCGGATCGGAAAAGATCTCCTGGAGCTGCGCAACCGCCTGCTGTTCCTCGTCCCCGGCCAGCGTTTTAAGGTCAATATCGTAGGTTTCGGCCAGTTTGAGCAAAAGCTGGGCGGTTAAAGGGCGTTGATTGCGCTCAATCAAATTGAGATAAGAGGTTGAGATGCCCAGCTCTTCAGCCATGCGCACCTGGGTCAACCCCAGGTCACGGCGAAGCCGCCGGATCCGCGGTCCGGCGAAGATTTTGCGGGCTTCTGTCTGTTTATCAGCCATGGCGGGCAGACAATCATAATTTTACAAATTTTACAATATGACAGCGTGTGCCTGTAAAGCACACGACAGAGAAACCTTTTCTTTTCCCTTCTTTTGCGATTCCCGCTTGTTCCGCGCCGGTGGGCTTTGACATAAGGACCTACGAGATTGACGCCTGCGTCACCGCGGTGGCGGGGCCCCAGCAGGTATATTGAGTAGGTAAGGACGAAAGAGATGACCGCAACAGCAGCAAGCGCCCGCTTTGACACCCAGGTTGAGGGTGTGATTGTCCGTGGCCCCATGGCCGCCGGCTATGAGACGATCCTGACGCCTGACGCGCTCAGCTTCTTTGCCGCGCTTCAGCGCAAATATAATGGCCGCCGCAAGGAATTGCTGGCCGCCCGGATGGAGCGTCAGAAAAAGTTCGACGCCGGCGAGCTGCCCGATTTCCTGCCCGAAACCCAAAGCGTCCGTGACGGCGACTGGAAAGTCGCCCCGGTTCCCGCCGATCTGCAGGACCGCCGGGTCGAGATCACCGGTCCTGTTGATCGCAAGATGATCATCAATGCGCTCAATTCAGGCGCCAAGGTCTTCATGGCTGATTTCGAAGACGCCAGCTCACCGACCTGGGCGAACATGATTGAGGGCCAGATCAATCTGCGCGACGCCAATGCCCGTCAGATCGACTATACCGATCCTTCAAGCGGCAAGAGCTACGCGCTGAAAGACGAGATTGCGAGCCTTCTGGTCCGTCCGCGCGGCTGGCATCTTGATGAAGAGCATGTGCTGGTTGATGGCGAGCCCGCGAGCGGCGGCATTTTCGACTTCGCGCTCTACTTCTTCCACAATGCCAAGCAGCGCCTGGCCGACGGCAAGGGCAGCTATTTCTACCTGCCCAAGATGGAAAGCCATCTTGAAGCGCGCCTGTGGAACGACATTTTTGTCGATGCGCAAGCTGCACTCGGCGTGCCGGTTGGCACCGTCAAAGGCACCGTCCTGATCGAAACGATCACGGCAGCCTTCGAGATGGACGAGATCCTCTATGAACTGCGTGACCATATTGTCGGTCTGAACTGCGGCCGCTGGGATTATATTTTCAGCTTCATCAAGCGCTTCGCCAAGCGTCCTGAAATGGTGCTGCCTGACCGCGCCGTCGTCACCATGGACAAGGCGTTTCTGGCGAACTATTCGCTGCATCTGATCGAGGTGTGTCACCGCCGCGGTGCCCATGCGATGGGCGGCATGGCCGCGCAAATCCCGGTCAAGAACGATGATGCCGCCAATGACGCCGCCTCGGCCAAGGTCAAGGCCGACAAGGAACGTGAAGCCGGCAATGGACATGACGGCACCTGGGTCGCGCACCCCGCGCTCGTTCCCGTGGCCATGGAAGTGTTCAACCGCCTGATGCCCGGTGCCAACCAGGTTGATGCGGTTCAGCCGTCGCACAAGATCGGCCAGGCCGAATTGCTTGAGCTGCATCAGGGTGACATCACCGAAGATGGCGTGCGCCACAATATCCGCGTCGGCGTGCAGTATCTTGAAGCCTGGCTTGGCGGCCGGGGTGCGGTTCCGCTGTACAATCTGATGGAAGATGCCGCCACCGCCGAAATCAGTCGCGCGCAAATCTGGCAGTATATCCGCCACGGCGCCAAGCTGGATGACGGCCGCGTCTTCACCAAAGAGCTGTTCCTTGATCTGCTCAATCAGGAAATGGGTTCGCTCAAGCAACAGCTTGGCGCGGACCGGTTCGATGGCGGCCATTTCGCCGATGCCATCGAGATTTTCGAGGAGATGAGCACTTCGGAAGACTTTGAAGAATTCCTCACCTTGCCGGCTTATCGCCGCCTGACCACCTTTGTCGACTAACCCCTGTTGTTTGGAGAGAAAACCATGACGACTTTTTACGATCTCGTCCCCGGCGCGCCGAAAGGCCGTTTTGACAATGTCGAGCGCAACTACTCGGTCGAAGACGTGCAGAAACTGCGCGGCTCGTTCCCCATTGAATATACGCTCGCCAATCGCGGCGCGAACAAGCTGTGGGAAGGTCTTCACACCGAAGATTACATCCACTCGCTGGGCGCCCTGTCGGGTAACCAGGCCATGCAAATGGTCCGCGCCGGTCTGAAAGCAATCTACCTGTCGGGTTGGCAGGTTGCCGCCGACAACAACACCGCCGGCACCACCTATCCTGACCAGTCGCTGTACCCGGCGAACTCAGGCCCCGAACTGGCCAAGAAAATCAACCGCACCCTTCAGCGTGCTGACCAGGTCGAGCATTCCGAAGGCGGCGCCAAGCGCGACTGGTTCGTTCCGATCGTGGCCGACGCCGAAGCCGGTTTTGGTGGCCCGCTCAACTGCTATGAAATCATGAAGGCCTACATTGAGGCCGGTGCAGCGGGCGTCCACTATGAAGATCAGCTGGCCTCGGAAAAGAAATGCGGCCATCTGGGCGGTAAAGTTCTGATCCCGACCAAAGCCCATATCCGCAACCTGAACGCCGCGCGCCTTGCCGCCGACGTGATGGGCACCCCGACACTGATCATGGCCCGGACCGACGCTGAATCAGCCAAGCTGCTGACCTCGGACGTTGACGAGCGCGATCACGAATTCATCGACTTCGATGCGGGCCGCACCACTGAGGGCTTCTACCGTCTCAAAGACGGCACGGGCGTTGATCACTGCATCAAGCGCGGCATCTCGTTTGCGCCTTATGCCGATCTGCTGTGGTGGGAAACGTCTGTTCCCAATCTCGACGATGCCAAGCGTTTCGCCGAAGCGGTCAAGAAAGAGCATCCCAATCAGATGCTCGCCTATAACTGCTCGCCCTCGTTCAACTGGGAAGCCAATCTGGACAAAGACACGATTGCCAAGTTCCAGCGTGAAATCGCAGCCATGGGCTATAAGTATCAGTTTGTGACGCTGGCTGGCTTCCACCAGCTCAACTACGGCATGTTCCAACTCGCTTCGGGCTACCGCGATCGCGGCATGGCTGCCTACTCCGAACTGCAGCAAGCTGAATTTGCGGCGGAAGAGCAGGGCTACACCGCAACCCGTCACCAGCGTGAAGTTGGGACCGGTTACTTCGATCTGGTCGCCACTGCGGCCGGTGGCGGCGAAAGCTCGACCACCGCGCTGGGCGAGTCGACCGAAGCGGCCCAGTTTAAAGCGGCCGAGTAAGTTGCGACCGTGCGGGGGCGAAGCTCTTTTCGCCCCCGTGCATCCATGTTAACGCATTCGAGGATTGGTCATGAGAACCTTTGAAGGTATCATCTCCCGGACGGCACTGGCGCCAGCACAGAATGGAAGTGAAACTATGTCGGGCAAGAAATATTGGGTCGTGGGCGGCGAGTATGCCAACACCAATTTTGACAGTCTGAAAGAGGGCTCCGGCACGCTTGTCGGCCCCTTCTATTTGCGCGAGGACGCGGTACGCGAATGGAAACGCCTGTCGGAAACATCCGGCCGCGCGCTCATCCGCTTTACCATCGCCGAAGAGCCGATGATCTCCTGATCATCTTCGACACTGCGAAAGATCAAAGCGGGCGCGGCCAGTGATGGCGGCGCCCGTTTTTCTTTGAGGTCGTCATTCTGAAGGAGGCGCATCAGCGCCGACATTCACAATCTTGCGTGAGTTTGATTGTCCCAAAAGATCCCGAATCAAGTTCGGGATGACGAATGGGCATGGTGCTAATGCTTCGTCACCTGGGTGATGCGAGGATCGCGGGAGCGTTCAGCCATCGCAATCAGCTCGGGCAGCTCTGCCATGCCCCTGACGGTGATCCTGGCACCCAGAGTTGCGGCCTGGGCCACCTCATGGGAGACCGGCACATACTCGATCAGCCCGGCAGGTTCGAGCAATTGCCACAGTTCGTGGGTCGGGGAAAAGCGCGTGGTGACCATGATGGTCTGCTTGTCGCCCGCGCGGGGCCCATCAAGCGCGGACAAAAGCACCGACCGGGCTTTTTCATCCAGCATCAAATAGCCCGCCATCAGTTTGAGCATCGTGTCTTGTGCGATTTGGGCGGATTTCCGGGTCATCGGGGCACTCCTGTCAGGGCTTCGCGCTGTTCAAGCGCGAAGCGGCCCCCGGTTTCTATCTCGTTTATGTTACAGCCGCTATTCGCCCGCTGCGGCAAACAATTTGGGCAGCATTTCGGCGCCCTTGTCGGTGGCGGTGTAGGTGACAACCATGCCGTGGCGCGGCGTGTCCTCAAACATTTTTGAGCCATCAACCTCTTGGGCCCAGCCATGTTCAGTGATCATTTTCCAGAAACGGTGGGACACCGTATCGCGTGACATCAGGAAGGTGCCGCCTGGATCAATCGCGGCGGTGTGCAGCAAATCTTTCGACCCCGGCGACTGAATTTTGTAAAGCGCGAGAATTTCCGGCGCGATTTCGCCCTGGCTTTGCGCCGTCTGTTCCTCGGCAAAGGCGCTCACTGGCGCCGCCGACAGGGCTATCGCGATCAGGGCGGATTTGAACAATGTGTGCATCAGGCTCTCCAGACAGTTTTGTATTTTGTCGGGTCAGTGTGACAGCCCATCTCGCCATCGCACCACCCCAATTGGGGTGGGCGCGTGCAGTTGTGGCTGGAATCGCGATCAATTTCTTGTCAGGCTGGGCATTCATCGATGCGTGTTTAAAAGAGGTGCGGGGCCCATGGCTGAGTATGCAACAACCGATCTGTGCGACGATCATGGTGAAAAAGTGCGGGTGCTGGAGGCGGGCTTTGTCAGCCTGGGCGGCAAAGCGGCCTTTCACGGCCCGATTTTGACCATCAAGACCTTTGAAGACAACACCAAGGTGCGCGCCACGCTGGAAACACCGGGCGAGGGCCGGGTGATGGTGGTCGATGGCGGCGGGTCGCACCGCTGCGCCCTGTTTGGCGGCAATCTGGCGGTTCTGGCGGCCAAAAACGGCTGGGCCGGGGTCGTCATCAATGGCTGTGCGCGCGATGCCGATGAAATCGATGCTGAAGCCGTCGGCGTCAAGGCGCTGGGGCTTTGCCCGCGCAAAAGCGTCAAATCCGATCTTGGTACGCTCGATGTGCCGGTGCGCTTTGCCGGCCAAACCATCAATCCTGGTGACTGGCTCTATGCCGACCGGGACGGGGTGATTATCGCGTCTGAGCCGGTGCACGGGTCATGACGAAAGCGATTTTTATCACCGGGGCGGCCAGCGGCATGGGCCGGGCGGCCGCCAAACTGTTTGCCGAACGCGGCTGGTTTGTCGGCGGCTATGATCTCAATGAAGAGGGGCTGGCCTCTCTGCGCGCTGAGCTGGGCGACAATCAATGTGTGACCGGCCTGCTTGATGTCACCGACAAGGACGGGTTTGATCAGGCGATCGCCGATTTCGGTGCGGCGTCGGGCGGACGCATGGATATTCTGTTCAACAATGCCGGGATCGGCGAAAGCGGCTGGTTTGAAGATGTTCCCCATGACCGCGCCATGCGCCTGGTCGATATCAATTTGAAAGGCGTGCTGAACGGGGCCTATGCCGGGCTTGGGCTGCTCAAGGCGACGCCGGGTTCGCTTCTGTTTAACAATGCCTCAAGCTCGGCCACTTACGGCATGCCCCGTCTGGCGGTCTATTCGGCCACCAAGCATGGGGTGAAGGGGCTTACCGAAGCGCTGGCGATTGAATGGGCGCGGCATGATGTTCGCGTATCTGATGCGCTGCCGGGCCTTATCAACACGCCCTTGTTGCAAAACACCGCCCAATCATTCCGGCGACGGCGCGCCGCGCCCCACCGATCAGGCCCCCAAAAGCGGGCCCTTCCGCCTGATCGAGCCGGTCGAGGTCGCTGAGGCGCTGTGGGCGTGTTACCACGCGCCCAAGCCCAAGCTTCATTGGTATGTGCCGAAAGGCATCGGCATGATCGACAAGATGAAGGCGATCAGTGCCGATTTTGTCCGCCGCCGGATTGAAAAGATGTTGCCCGGCTAGACGCGGCTTACCCGCGGGCGGCCGCGATCACCTGTTCGATCCGGTCGGCGCCCCAGAAGAGTTCATCGCCGACAAAGAAGCTCGGCGCGCCGAAAGCGCCGCGCTCAACCGCTTCTTCGGTGTTGGCTTTGAGCTTTTTCTTGATCGCACCGCTGTCGGCCAGATCAAAGATGGCGGTGGCATCAAGCCCGCGCTGATCGTGGAGCATGTTTTTCACCACATCATCGTCAGTCAAATCCTGGGGTTCGGCCCACAGCGCGGTGAAGATTGCCTTGCGATAGTCGGGCCCGACCTGCATCTGATCGGCCGCCAGCGCCCCGCGCATCAGCCCTACCGTATTGAGCGGCCATTTGGGATTGAACTGCATGGGAATGCCCAGCGCATCGGCGCTGCGCAGAAAATCCTTGGCCATATAGGCGCCTTTGGCGGCAACATTCTGCATGGGCGGGGTGTTGTTGGTTGCCTTGAAGACATGGCCGAGCGAGAAGCCCCGGCGAATGACCCGCGCGCCGCTTTCCTTTTCGATGCGCGGCAATTGCGTCCAGGCGATGTAAGCGGCGGGGCTCACGAAATCATAGAAGAATTCGATATCGGTCGGCATGGCGGGGGTCCTTTAATTTCGGGTCACGCATCGAACAGTGATTTGAGGGCAGGCGTCAAGAACCGTCCCTTGGGATCAATCGCCGCGCGCAGCTGACAAAAATCATCAAAACGGGGCAGGCGCTCGGAAAACTCCGCCGCGCTCATCGTGTGCATCTTGCCCCAATGGGGCAGACCGCCATGATCTTTCAAGATCGGCTCAGCCAATGCGAACAAGGCGGTGGGGTCAACCGGGCCATACTGGTGAACTGCGATGGTGGCGCTGTCGCGATTGTAAAAGGGTGACAGCCACAGCCCGTCCCCGGCCACCCGGCGATATTCAAGCGGGAACATGACGGGGAATTGCGCATCGCGAATGGCTTTGGCGACCGCGCGGATGGCGGCGGGGCCGGCCTCGGCAGGCAGGGCATATTCCATTTCGTTGAAGCGGCAATTGCGCGGCGTGGGAAAAATTTGAAACGCCTTGCCGCGCCGCCTTTCGGTCCCGAAGCCGTCCATCAAAGCGGCGTGGAGCGCGGGGGCCACCTGCGGGAAAAACCGCACCGTGGTGGAGGCGGCGTTGAACATATGATCTTCTACCGTGTCCTCGCCAATCGGGGGCAGGGCACCGGTTTCGGGCCAATCGGCATGGCTTTCATTGTCTTCATCGAGCGTCTTGAGGATCACCCGGTCATCATGGGGAAACCAGAAAAATTCCATATGCCGGTGCCGGGCGGCGAGATGCTCGACACTGTCCAACACCTCATCGGCGGGCCGGGCGGTTTGTTCTTCAGCCAGCCGGTAGGCTTTGCGGCAGGCAAGCGTCACCTCGCTTAACACCCCAAGCGTGCCGAGCGACACGCGGGCGGCATCGAACAAGTGCTTATCGCTGTCGGCGTCAACATCGACGATGCTTCCATCAGCAGTGACGAAGCGCAGATGGGTGACCGGCACGCTTAAACAACTGAGTGTACGGCCCGTGCCATGGGTGCCGGTGGAGATCGCGCCCGCCACCGTCTGGTGATCAATGTCGCCCTGATTGGGCAGGCTGAGCCCCTGCGCCCACAAGGCCGGGCCAAGCTCGCGCAATGGGGTGCCCGCCCGCACGCGGGCCAGACCGGTTTCAGGGTCCGCCGCGATCAGCCCGCTCAACTGATCGGGCTTGAGCAGCGTGGCATCGCTCACTGCAATAGGGGTGAAGGAATGGCCCGACCCTGTCATGCGAACCGGCGCTTTGGCCTCGGCAACCATGGCGCATAGCTCCGCCTCGTCTTTTGGCGTTAGGATCGTCTCAGGCGTGCAGGACAGGCGTCCCGACCAGTTCGACCAAATGTGTGAAGTCATTGCGACCGTCCGCGCGCTTCGATGGGCCAGGAGCCGATCAAAGCATTGTCGCGGACAAGATGATAGCGGTCATACAGGTTTACAGTGGGATCGCAGTGGGGGACGGTGATCAACAACCGGTCGCCGGGATTGAGGGTGGCCCCTTCGGGCAATTTCACCCCGCCATGTTCATCGCCCATGAAGAAGTAGCGTGAGCCATCGGGCGCGCCGGTATGGATCCAGGGGCGCGGGCCATCGGTGGCAAAGCTTTTGAAACCTGCATCGGTGGTGACAAAACCTTGCTGATTGGCCGAGATGACGGTGGTAAGGACAAACAAAGCGGGTTTGAAAACCCCGTCCTGTTCAAGCTCAAGATATTCGCGGTCCATGAATATGTAGGAGCCGACTTGAAGCTCACTCAATGCATGGCCGGTGTCGAGATCATAGGTGCCGGTTCCCCCGCCTGAGCGCACGGGAACCGACAGGCCCGCCGCATGGGCGGCATCAACGGCCTTTTGCAGCAAAAAGCTCGCCTCACGGGCCGCTTCGGCGCGTTCGGCGTGGTCCTTGATATGCATGACATGGCCGGCATAGGCCTGAAAGCCGCGGAAAGAAAATCCAGCCTCAGTGATCATCCGGGCCAGGCGGGTTGAGGCTTCACCCGGTGCGGCGCCGGTGCGCCGCGTGCCGACATCAAGATCGACAAACAGGCCGGGCTTGCGGTCTGCGGTGCCAAGCGCGCGGATCAGTCTTTCGCACACCTCCGGGTGATCAACGGTGACCGACAGGCTTGCGATGGACCGGGCAAGCGCTGCGATGCGCTCAAACTGTGCGTCGGTCACCTGCGGTGAAGTAACGAGAATATCCTGAATGGCATCACCGGCCAGCGCTTCGGCCTCGCCCAGCTTGGCGGTGCAGATACCCAGCGCGCCGGCCTTGATCTGGGCAGCCGCAATCGCTTTGCATTTGTGGGTTTTGGCATGGGGGCGCAGGCCGATCTGATGGGCCTCAGCGTGCGCCGCCATGGCGTTTACATTGGCCTGAAAGACCGGCTCGTCCAGAATAAGCGCCGGTGTTTCAAGCCCGGGCAGCATGGATCAGTTCGAGCCCATGATGCGTTTTTGACCCTGGCGCGCGCCCCGGCCCATAACCCAGAAATAAAGACCGGGCAGCCACCGCACAAAGCGCGAAATGATATGGGCGTCCAGACCGATAAAGACGCGCTTTTTGTTTTTGCGCACGCCTTTGAGGATGACTTCGGCGGCTTCATCAGGCGTCGTGCGGGCCATTTTTTCAAAATTGGCCGCCATATCGTCCTTGCTTGATCCGTCCTGCAGCTGGTGACGGGCATTGTTGACGATGTTGGTCTTGATGCCGCCGGGATGCACGGTGGTTGAATGCACGCCCGAGCCTTCAAGCTCATGGCTCAGCGATTCGGTAAAGCCGCGCACCGCAAACTTGGCCGCGCAATAGGTCGACTGGGTCGGCACGCCGATAAAGCCGAAAATGCTCGAAATATTGACGATATGGCCTTCGCCTTTGTTGAGCATGTGGGGCAGGACCGATTTGGTGCCGTGCACCACGCCCCAGAAATTGATGTTCATCAGCCACTCAAAATCCTCATAGGACATGTCATTGGTGGTGTTGGTGACGGTCACACCGGCATTGTTGAAGATGAGATCAACGCCGCCCTGTGTGTCGATGGTTTCTTCCACAAGGCCCTCAAAGCCTGCGCGGTCGGCAACATCAAGCTTGCGGGCAATCACATTGACCTGCTTTTGGCGCACCAGTTCGGCGGTTTCTTCCAGGCCCTGCTCATTCACATCAGTGATCACCACGCAGCGTGCGCCCTGCTCGGCCAGCTTGACGGCGAGCGCGCGGCCAATGCCGCTGGCGGCTCCGGTAACAAATCCAACTTTACCTGCAATATCGGTCATAATGTTCCCCCCTCACGAAACAGGGCTCCAGTTTTGAGATGGAGCCCTGTAGTCTGTCTACTGACAATTTGTCAATAGCGTAGTTTAGCCGATGGCGCCAACATAGGTGCCATCCTCGCCGCGCAGGCTTTCATGGCCCTTGTTCCAGGCGTCGATAAAGTGCGCGTTTTTGTGATCCCAGGGGTGATAGCCGGGGCGGTAATAGCTGAAATAATTTTTGGTCGCGATCCAGAAGAAGCCGGGGTTCCAGAAGAAATATTTAAGCGCGCCGCCCCACGCCTTCCAGTTCGTCAGCTGTTTCTCGCCTTTGAGCAGCAGCAGCATGTGCACCACCGCGCCAAACGTAAAGCCAAGCGTTGCGACCATCGCCATGCCGATACGGATCAGATAGCCTTTCAGGCCCGAATGGGTGGCCTGATAAACATCATAGGCGACCGCTTTATGCTCGGTTTCTTCAACCGCATGCCATTGCCACAGCTCGCGCATTTCAGGACGCATGCCCGCCGTCACGCCGGGATGGCGCAGCAGCGCGTCGGCCAGAATGGCGGTGAAATGTTCTGCCGCGCAGGTGTCGGCCAGCTGGACGCTTTTGGGGCCTTTGCGCGCCCAGCCGATGGACTTCTTCATCGCCCGTTCAATCGGCGCGACCATCTTGTTTTTCGCACCCACCGCATTGTTGTAGCGGACATGTTCGCGGCTGTGGATCGCCTCTTGATGCAGGAAGCCTTTGACATGGGATTTGAGCGTGGGGTCGTCGATCTCATGGGCGAAATTGCGCACTGAATCCATGAAATAGCGTTCGCCTTCAGGGAACATGAGCGACAGGCCGTTAAAGAAGGCCGTCAGCACCGGATTGTCGGAATGCCAATGGGTGGCGAGCGCCTCTTCCATATTGAAGTTGAGATTGCGGGCGCGGATTTCCATCGGCCCTTCGGCATGGCCGCCCTGGCCGGGGTTAAACTCAGTCATATCAGCCTCACTCAGCAGGAATGGCCGCCTGGGGCGGCTCACGATAGGTTTCCAAAGCCCGGTTCATCACCGCGCGATTGTCATGGTCCCAGGGGTGGAAGCCGGGACGGAAATAGCTCAAAAATTCGGGCACCATGCGGCGGTAAAAGCCCGTGCGCCCCCACAGAAAGTCCGCAAGCTTAAGCCAGTTTTTCGGCCGCTTCAGCTCACCTGCCGCCGCCATCATCCGGCACCAATTATAGAAGATGCGCGCATTCATGCCCATCATTGCAAAGCAAAAAAGTCCAACCCGGCGGAAATAGGCGCCCGGCCCGTGCGTCACTGTGCGGTAGACATCAAAGGCCACGCCTTTGTGCTCGGTTTCTTCGATGGCATGCCACATCCAGATAGCCCGGTAGGTGGGATGCGCGCGGTCCATCAATTCAGGCCGCGACAACAGCGAATGGGCGAGAACAGCGGTAAAATGTTCCGCCGCGCAGGTGCCCGCCAATTGGGCCTTGGCAGGATAGCGGCGCAGAAAGCGGACGAAGTATTTAAACTGTTTTTCGAGCAGCCTGGCGTTGAGCCCTTGCTCTTCCAGAAGCTCATTATAGCGCTCATGCTCGCGGCCATGAATGGCTTCCTGGGCGATGAAGCCGCGCACCTGCTGCAACAGGACCGGATCATCAATCTCGTCTTTGAAGGCCCGCACCGAGTCCATAAACAGCCGTTCGCCCTCAGGGAACAGGATCGACATGGCGTTGAACCAGTAGGTCCGCACCGGATCATCATCGAGCCATTCGCGCGGCATGTCCGCCGTCAGGCCGAAATCTTCATTGCGCGGCGTGATCGCCAGGGTGCGATGGTCAAAGGCGTTGTCCGCCATGGGATCCCCCGATTGCCTTAAGGAAGCGTGTGGCGGTTAGAGTAATTATTCTAATCCACTGACGCAAGGGCCACAGCGCGATATGCGACATAAAATGACGCCGCGTCGTGAATTTTCGCCCGGAATAATGGCAAGCCCGTCCGGGCGGTGCGCACAGCCCTATTGAATTTTTGTCAGTTATGGGCTTTGACGGGGGGATGCGAGCCAATCGCAGCGGGACCTAAGCGGTAAAAGCGGGGAGCTGACCCATGTCGATCCAGAATTTCATTGTGCAACTTTTTATGCGCGTAACCGTCAAGCGCAAGATCCACAAGCCTGAAATGATGACGCCTGAGCGCGTGCGTCTTGATGTGGCGCGGATGAACCGCTTCAAGCGTCAGCCCGCCATGGTCAAGGTCGAGCCCGTTGCGCTGGGTGACCTGCCCGCTTACTGGTTCTCAACGCCCACCGCCCAGCCCGACAAGGTCTATTATTATCTGCATGGCGGCGGCTATGTCTTCGGCTCGCCCGACACCACCCATTTTGATCTGTGCTGGCGGCTGGCGCACAATGCCGGGTGCCGCGTCTTTGCCATTGATTACCGCAAGGCCCCGGAAAATCCCTATCCCGCCGCGCTGGATGATGCGATTGCCGGTTATGAGCATCTGCTCGCCCAGGGCATCCAGCCTGAAAGCATCACTATTGGCGGCGACAGTGCCGGTGGCGGGTTGACGCTGGCCACCCTGTTGCGCCTGAAGGATGAGGGCAAGCCCCTGCCGTCCTGTGCAACGCTGCTGTCGCCCTGGACGGACCTGTCGGCGACAGGTCAAACATTGATCAGCAATCTAAAGACCGACATGATGATCCCCGGTGATCTGATTGCCGAAACCGCACTGCATTATGCGGGCACCAATGATGTGCGCACGCCCTATATCTCGCCGCTGTTCGGCGATCATCGCGGCCTGCCGCCGATCTATATCCAGGTCTCAAGCTCTGAAGTTCTGCTCGATGACAGCCGCCGGCTTGAGCAAAAGCTGATCGAAGCGGGCGTTCCCGTGGTGCTCGATGAATGGCGCGGCATGATGCATGTGTGGCAAATTCTGGGGTCCATGCTGCCTGAGGCGCGCGCCGCCATTCTTGATCTCACCAAATTTGCGCGCGGGCATATGCGCGGGGTTCCCAAGATCACCCATATTGAGCAGCCCCGGCAAATCGAAGCTGCCGAGTAACCATGAAACGCGGCCGCGCCCTTGTCCTGTTTTCCGGCGGCCAGGATTCAGCCACCTGTCTGGCCTGGGCGCTGTCGCACTATTCCCATGTTGAAACGGTGGGCTTTGACTATGGTCAGCGCCACCGGATTGAGCTTGAAGCGCGGCTGACCGTCAGACGGGCCTTCGGTGAAACCTTCCCGCATTGGCGCCTGGGTGAGGATCACCTGATTGACGCTTCCGTGCTGGGGGCGTTGTCGGAAACAGCTCTCACCCGCGATGTTGAGATCAAGGCGCGTGAAGACGGGTTGCCCAACACATTCGTGCCGGGGCGCAATCTTCTATTTCTCGTACTGGCCGGTGCGCTTGCGTCCCGCCGCGGCCTGACCGAGCTGGTCGGCGGCATGTGCGAAACCGATTTTTCGGGCTATCCCGATTGCCGGGACGATGCGCTCAAAGCCATGCAGGTTGCGCTCAATCTCGGCATGGCGGAAAACTTCACCCTGCACACGCCGCTTATGTGGCTCGACAAGGCCGACACCTGGGCGCTGGCCCACCGGCTGGGCGATGATGCGCTGATCAACCTCATTCTCGAACACAGCCACACTTGCTATGAAGGCGTTCGTGAGGCCCGGCATGATTGGGGCTATGGCTGCGGCATCTGTCCAGCCTGCGAACTGCGCGCCAAAGGCTATGAGGGCTGGCGCGCCAAGCGTCTCTAACCCGGCTGGGCCATGGTCTATTCCGTCAAGGAAATCTTCTACACGCTGCAAGGCGAAGGCGCGCGCGCCGGACGTCCGTCGGTCTTTTGCCGTTTTGCGGGATGCAATCTGTGGACGGGCCGCGAGCAGGACCGGACAACTGCCCGCTGCACCTTCTGCGACACTGATTTTGTCGGCACCGATGGGGTGAATGGCGGGCAATTCAAAACCGCCGGCGATCTCGCCGACGCGGTTGCCGCCCAATGGGCCGGCGGTGGCGCACCCTATGTTGTGTGCACGGGGGGCGAGCCTTTGTTGCAGCTCGACCCGGCTTTGATTGCTGCCTTTCATGCGCGCGGGTTTGAAATTGCCGTTGAAACCAATGGTACGATCAAGGCGCCCGGCGGCATTGACTGGATCTGTGTCAGTCCCAAGGCGGACGAGCCCGTCGTGCAAACCCATGGCCACGAACTCAAGCTTGTTTATCCGCAAGCCGAGGCGCAGCCCGAGCGCTTCGAAGCGCTGGATTTCGCCCATTTTTATCTTCAACCCATGGATGGGCCCGACGTGGCGGACAATATGCAAGCTGCGGTGGCCTATTGCCTTTCGCACCCCAAATGGTCATTAAGCGTGCAAACACACAAAATTCTGGGAATTCCGTGATCGATGTCGATTGTCGAGATTTGCAAACAATTCCGTTTTGAGGCGGCGCATTTTCTGCCGCACGCGCCTGAAGGTCATCCCAACCGGCGGCCCCATGGCCATTCCTTCCGGGTGGAGGTCTGGCTTGCGGGCGAGCCTGAGCGCGGCAAGGGCTGGGTGCGCGATTTCGGTGCCATCGATGCGGCGATGAAATCGGTGCATGACACGCTGGATCATCACTTCTTGAATGACGTACCGGGGCTTGAAGTGCCGACGCTCGAAAATCTCGCCGTGTTTATCTATCAGCGGCTCAAAAGCGATTTTCGTGAGATCGACCGGGTCGGTGTGTTCCGCGACAGTTGTGGCGAGGCGGCGGTCTATCGCGGCAAGGAGATTGATCATGGCGACTGACGCAAGCGGTCTGAACCAGTTGGGCGGTGGCGGTCAAATTCCGCAATCACCCGATGAGGCAGTGCTCGAATGCGTGCCGAACCCCCATCCCGATACGGACTATGTGATCCGCTTCACCTGTCCTGAATTTACCAGCCTGTGTCCGGTCACCGGCCAGCCTGACTTTGCGCATCTGATGATCGACTATGTGCCGGGACCGCGCATTGTGGAATCAAAGTCGCTCAAGCTTTTCATGTTTTCCTTCCGCAATCATGCGGGTTTTCATGAAGACTGTACCGTCTCGATCGCCAAGCGCATCATGCAGGTGACCGATGCCAAATGGCTGAAAATCGGCGGCTATTGGTATCCGCGCGGCGGCATCCCGATTGATGTGTTTTGCGAATTGGGCCGTTGTCCCGAGGGTCTTTCTGTTCCGGCACAGAACGTGCCATCATATCGCGGACGGGGGTGATTCGAGGGGCTATGACCAAGGTGCAGAAAAAACGCGTGCGCCGCACGGCGGAGGAGGCCAGACGGCTGATCCTTGACGCGGCTGAAGAACGGCTCGCCCAGGGCGGGCCTGAAGCGCTGCGCCTGCAGGACATTGCCGCTGATGTCGGCATTTCGCACCCTGCTATTCTGCACCATTTTGAAAGCCGCGACGGGCTGGTCATCGCACTCACCCTGCGCACGCTCAACAATCTGCGTGAAAATCTGTTGTCGATCCTCGACACGGTCGACCCGGTGGACCCTGATGCCAGCCAGGTGATCGACAAAGTGTTTGAGGTTCTGTCCGACAAGGGCTTTGCCCGGCTGCTCGCCTGGGTGGTGCTGTCGGGCCGCATGACGGACGAGGAGACAACAGCAGTTCCCGGCGTGGATGAGCATCTCATTCGCGGCATTGTTGATTTGATCCAGTCTTTGCGGGAACGCGCCGCGCGCGATCATGGCATGCCCGAAGGCAGCCGCGAGGATACCGCCTATGTGGTCATTCTGGCGGCCACCGCAGCCTTTGGTGATGCGGTGTTCGGCAACCCGATTTTGGACTCGCTGGGGCTTGGTGATGACAAGAAAGCGGTGCGTCACCGCTTCCGCGATTGGCTGTCGCGTCTGCTGGAAGAGCATCTCAAACGCGGCGGGCTTGAAACCTCGGTGGATGAAGGGCTTTAACTGCGACCATCAGGCCCTTTCTGATGCTTGACAGGGGCATGCCCCGTCCATATGGTCCGCGCCCTATGAACTGATTTGAAGCCGCGCAGCTTGGCTTTCGAGCTGGCGCGGTTTGTTTTCCGGCCCCTGTCGAGACGGGGGCGGCACACGAAAGGCAGATGCGATGAAAGTCGTGAATTCACTCAAGTCGGCCAAGAAGCGCGACCGCCATTGCCGCGTCGTGCGCCGCAAAGGCCGCGTTTACGTCATCAATAAAAAGAACCCGCGTCTTAAGGCGCGTCAGGGCTAATTTCTGGATTAGTCATCTGGCTAAGAAGATCAAAAGGCCGTATCCCGCCGGATGCGGCCTTTTTCGTTGGAGTGGGTCATGACCATCAAATGTGTCGTTTTTGATCTGGGGCGGGTTCTGGTTGATTGGGACCCCCGCCATCTCTACCGCCAGCTCATGGATGATGAGGCGGAGATGGAGCATTTCCTCACCACCGTGTGCACCATGGAATGGCATACCGAGCATGACCGGGGCGTGTCCTTCAAAGACAATGCCGACCGGCTGGTGGCAGACTATCCAGAGCATGAAGCGCTGATCCGCGCCTGGGGTGATCGCTGGCCAGAAACGATCAAATCCACCATTGAAGGGTCGGTCCAGCTTGCCCGGCGCCTGATGAAGAACGGCTACACGGTGGTCGGGCTGACCAACTGCCCCGATGACGGCTTTGATGATCTGTGTTCCGCATGGGGTATTTTTGAGGGCTTTGATGATGTGGTGGTGTCAGGCCGCGAAAAGCTCGTCAAACCCGATCCGGCGATCTTTCATCTGACGCTTGAACGGGCGGGCCACCCGGCTGAGGCGGTTGCATTTCTCGACGATTCCTTGCGCAATGTTGAGGCGGCGCGGGCCTTGGGTATTCATGCTATCCTGTTCCAGGCGCCGGAGCAGGCAGAGGCTGCGCTTCAGGCGCTGGGCGTGAAGACCGGTTGAAACGACGTTTGGGGGGCAAAATGTCTGGAAAAATCATGATTTACGGGGCGACCGGCTATACCGGGAACCTCATGGCACGGATCGCCAAAGACCGCGGCCTGAGCCCGGTTCTGGCGGGCCGCTCTGCCGACAAGCTGCAAAAAGTGGCGGATCAATATGGATTTGAAGCCCGCGTCATGGGGCTGGATGATCTTGCCGCCATGGCCGCGCAGCTCAATGATATTGGTGTGGTGCTGCATTGCGCAGGGCCGTTTTCGGCCACCAGCGCGCCGATGGTGGAAGCCTGCATCCGCTCAAAAACCCATTATCTCGACATTACCGGGGAAATCGATGTGTTTGAGGCCTGCGCCGCGCGCGATGCCGATGCGCAAGCCGCTGGTGTGATGGTGCTGCCCGGTGTGGGCTTTGACGTTGTGCCGTCTGATTGCTTGGCCGCTTTTGTGGCTGAGCAGCAGCCCGATGCCATCGATCTCAAAATCTATATTTCGGGTCTGGGCGAAGCCTCGCAAGGCACGATGAAAACCGCTGTCGAAGCGATGGGGGAGGCAACCCGCGCCCGCCGTGACAACAAGATCGTTGATCTTGATGCGACCCCTTGGGGCCAATGCGATTTCGGCGAGGGTGAAAGCGAGTGTGTCGGTATCAGCTGGGGCGATGTCTCCACCGCGTGGCACTCGACGCGGGTGCCCAATATCGAAGTTTATTTCGAGGCCGTTGGCCCGATGAAGCAGATGGGGTCCATGGGGCCGGTGATGAAATTCATCATGCGTCAGGGCTTTGTGAAGTCGCTTCTGAAGAAACAGATCAGCCGGGGCCCCGCCGGTCCCGATGATGAGGCCCGCGCGCGCGGCCGGTCGATCCTGGTGGCCGAAGCAACCGGCCCGTCGGGCAAGACGGTGGCGCGCCTGCGCACGCCGGAGGGCTACACGCTGACCTATCTGTCGGGGCTCGAGATCGCCACCCGCGTGTCCAATGGCGAGTTCCGCCCCGGCTTCCAGACGCCGAGCCGGGCCTATGGGGCCGATTTCATTACCACGCTTGAGGGCTGTTCGCGCGAGCTGGTCAATCAGCCGTAATCGGCTTGGCCTGCATTGTTTTGCTCAAGCGCCTCCCGCGTTCCAATCCGTCATGCTGAACTTGATTCAGCATTTTGGCGGCATTTGACGGTGCCAAAAGCTTCTGAATGTCGCGCCTGTAGGGCGCTCCTCGAGAATGACGAAACAGGATTTTGCCCGGCTGTTTTCTTGGTTTAGCCCTTGGCGGTCAAAGGGTCTGCGGTCTTGAACTGGAAGGTGGCATTGTCGCCCGACGGGATTTTCATGATCCCGTTGGCGCGCAGCACCGGGCCGTTTGATCCGATCAAATAGCCACTGGCAAAAACAAAGCGGCGTTTGGCTTCGACAAAATCAACCTTGGAATGGATGAAATCACCCAATTGTCCGGGCTGGATAAAATCATGGGTCAGGTTCATCGATGGCAGGAATTTTTCCAGCCCGCCTTGGATGGCCGCACCCATGCCAAGCGCCATGTCCATCACGCTCATCAACATGCCGCCATGACAAATTTGGGCGGGATTGCAATGGCGCGGCTCAACCCGAAAGCCGATCGACACATCTCCATCTGCCAGTTTGACGTATAACGGTCCGATCAGGTCGGCATAGCCGTCGCCTTGTGGAAACGGCTGGTAGCCTTGAGGGATTTCGGCAGCACTCATGGTCGGACGTCCTTCACACGGGTTTAAAATTTGATAGTCTCGCCCGCGTGTTAACGGCAAGCGGGCTTGCTGTCGAGATGGGAGAGTGAAGCATGCTCGAATTGCTGGCGGCCATTTTGGCGCTGCTCGCGCTTTATACTCAGGCGCGCCGGCGCGAGATTGAGAACGCCTATCCTCCGCTTGGCAGGCTGGTTGATCTGGGCCGGGTCAAAATTCACGGGGTGGAGCAGGGCGCTCACCATGGCGGTACGCCCATTGTGCTCATTCACGGCGCATCGGGAAATGTCCGCGACATGGTGGAAAGCCTGATGCCGGGTCTGTCCGCGCATCATCATGTCATTGCCTTTGACCGGCCCGGTTTTGGCTGGTCCGGGCGGCCTCGCGGTCCCTGGTGCAGCCCGCTGGATCAGGCGCGTCTTTTGAAACGCGCGCTTGGGCAGATGGGGGTGGCGGAAAAACCGCTGCTGGTCGGCCACAGCTGGGGGGCGTCGGTGGCGCTCGCCTGGGCGCTTGATTGTCCTGATGAGGTGGCCGGTGTTGTGTCCTTGTCAGGTGCGACTCATCCCTTTCCCGGCGGGGTGGCTGCCTATCGCAAATTTGCCGGCATTCCGCTGCTCGGTCCGCTTTTTGCCTACACGCTGATGACGCCGATTGCCGAGCGGCTGATCGACAAAGGGGTGCTGGGCACCTTTTGGCCCAATGACGCGCCCGAGGGCTATGTCCAGCGGACCGGGGTCAAGCTCTTGCTGCGCCCGGCACAGTTTCTGCGCGATGCGCAGGATGTCCGCCGCTTGCGCGCTTTTCTCGCCGAGCAGGCCCCGCATTATGAAGAGCTGGCGGTGCCGGTGACCGTCATCACCGGCAATCGTGACCGGGTTGTGGGGCCGAAAATTCATTCCTACCCGCTGGCGCGCAAGGCGCCGCACGGGACATTGGTGAAGCTCGAAAATTGCGGGCATGCGCCCCATCATGTCCGCACCACCGAGGTGGTGGATGCCATTGCGGCGTCAGTCGAGCCGCGCGATCCGTAAAATGTTCGTCGCGCCCGGCGTGCCGAACGGGACACCGGCGGTGATGACGATGGAATCGCCGGTGGCACCGATTTCCTTTTCACGCGCGGTCTTGGTGGCGCGTTGCACCATGTCGGCGAAATTCTTGGCATCCTTGGTGACCACGCAATGCAGCCCCCATACCAGCGTCAGGTGACGCGCCGTTTCCGGGACGGGGGTGAGGACCATCGTGTGCATCAGCGGCCGTTCACGCGCGATCCGCAGGCCGGTCGATCCAGATTTCGTATAACAAACAATAGCTTGTGCCGAAATTGTTTCGGCGACCTGGCGCGCGGCGGCGGCAATGGCGTCGGGCGCGGTCGGTTCGGGCCGTGTGCCCCTTTGGTGGATGACCGCTTTATAGGCGGCATCATTTTCGGTTTCGACCGCAACCCGGTGCATGGTCGA
The DNA here is from genome assembly GCA_965227065.1 of Alphaproteobacteria bacterium. GTDB lineage: Bacteria > Pseudomonadota > Alphaproteobacteria > SPJN01 > SPJN01 > CBDDFN01. The sequence continues at coordinate 83,909 of CBDDFN010000016.1, read as the reverse complement.
CACCGCCTCGATGGGGAATTTGCCGACGGCGGTTTCGGCCGACAGCATGACCGCGTCGGCACCTTCCAAAACCGCCAAAGCCACGTCGGTGACTTCCGCGCGGGTCGGCACCGGGGCTGAAATCATGCTTTCAAGCATCTGGGTGGCGACCACCACCGGTTTGCCTTCACGCCGGGCGAGGCTGATCAGATGGCGCTGGGCGCCGGGAACTTTTTCAACCGGCAGTTCAACACCAAGATCACCCCGGGCGACCATGACGCCGTCGGCGGCTTCAATGATTTGTTCGATGGAGGCCAGCGCGCTGGGCTTTTCAATTTTGGCCATGACGCGGGCGCGCCCCCGCACAATGCGCTTGGCATGGGTGACGTCTTCGACGCGCTGAACAAAGCTCAGCGCCACCCAGTCAATGCCCAGATGCAGCGCGGCGTCGAGGTCGCGCTCATCTTTCTCGGTCATGGCGGGAATGTCGAGCACTGCATCAGGCAGGTTGACGCCCTTTTTATCGGTGACCGCGCCACCGGCCAACACTGTGCAATTGATCTCGTCTTTGGAAACCGTGTCGATTTGCAGTTTCACCCGGCCATCATCAATCAGGATCTGGTGGCCCGGTTCGGCAGAATCGAAAATCTGCGGATGGGGCAGGGGCGCACGCGTCCGGTCGCCGGGCTCGCTGCTTCGGTCAAGTGTGAAGCGGTCACCTTTTTTAAGCCGGATGGGCTCGCCGTCGGCATCCCGGCTCATCTTGCCCAGGCGCAATTTGGGGCCTTGCAGATCGACCAGGATCGCAATCGGGTGGCCGACTTTGGCCTCCACCCGGCGGATCGCCTGATACTGGGCTTTGAGCCCGTCATGATCAGCATGGCTCATATTGATGCGGAAGGCGTTGGCGCCGGCATCGACCAACTGGCGGATCGTGTCGGGGTCGGATGATCCCGGGCCGAGCGTGGCGAGGATCTTGATATGTCGTGCAAATTCCATGGGAGGACTGTACTCAGATCATGAGTCTGTTCAATGACGATATGGTGCGGCGCAATAGACCATGCGAAATCTCGTTCTTCTTTGTGAACATGCCAGTAACGCGGTTCCTGAAGCGTTACACGGCCTGGGCATCGCCCCGCGCGAGCTTGGCCGTCATATCGCCTATGATATAGGGGCAGCCCATGTGGCGCGCAGCCTTTCTGCAGCATGGGATTGCCCTCTGGTGGAGGCCACGGTCTCCCGGCTGGTGATTGATCTTAACCGCAGCGCCGATGACCCGACCTTGATCATGCGCATCGCCGATGGGGCGATCATTCCCGGCAATGCCGGAATTGATGACGCCGAAAGGGCGCGCCGCCTTGATGCCTACCACAGGCCGTTTCATGAGGCGGTGGCGCAGGCGATCGCGGAAACGGTCCAGCCGGTTTTGCTTTCCATCCATTCCTTCACGCCGGAATTTCAGGGCCGCAAACGCGGCTTTGAGCTGGCCGTACAATGGGCGCGCGATCCGCGTTTGCCCAAACCCTTGATGGCAGAGCTTGAAAAAGCCGGGTTTTGTGTTGGCGACAATGTTCCCTACAAGGCGTTGCCGGGCGATTCGATGGACCAGCATGGCAATCACAACGGCTTGCCCCATGCGCTTTTGGAGATCAGGCAGGACCTGATTGCCAGCGAAGAAATGGCGGAAAGGCTCGCCCGGCGGCTGGTCGAGCCGATTGAGCGCGCAGTTCGGCTTTGCAGGAGCGGCTGACTTCATTATGGTGCGCGCCCGATCACGATATTGCACAAGGGTTTGACTATGGCCGAAGTGGGCGGCATCACTGCCGATCAGCTGCGCTCCCTCATTGAGCGAATTGAGCGTCTGGAAGAAGAAAAAACCGCCATCGCGGCCGATATTCGCGAGGTCTATGCCGAGGCCAAGGCGCACGGCTATGACACCAAGACCATGCGTCAGGTGGTGAAAATCCGCAAAAAAGAACCTCATGAGCGGCAGGAAGAAGAAATGCTGCTCGACACTTATCTGCATGCGCTGGGCATGGCGGTGCCGCCTGAAGACAGCGAATAGCCCGCCTTGAAACGGCCCCATTCGACACCCATATAAATTTGGCCTGTCGGAGGGCTGGACAATGAAACATTGCGAACGATCATGGGCTAAAATGACGAGCCGGATGGGGCTGACCGCCGCATTTGTGCTCGGCATCGGCATTTCTGCGGCACAAGCCCAGGACGAAACACCCGGCGAAAAGCTTGACCGCGCTTTGCGGGACAGCGAACGCGCGGCGGAAGATTTCGCCCTCAAGGCGCAGGAATTTGCCCAGGAGGCGGCCGAAAGCGCCCGCGATCTGGCACAAACCGCCCTTGATGCGCTTGACGAGACGGTCCGTGATCTGCCTCAGTATGAGGCGCCCGAAATGGACGAGAACGGCGATATCACCATTCGCCGGAAGCGTGATGAGGGCGAGGAACTCTCAATCTAATCCCGCTTTTTTGGGGTCTTCATGCCTGCACAAATTCAGGTTCCCGGCGCTTTGCCCGAATGGGACCTTTCCGACCTTTATGCCTCTTATGACAGCCCTGCCTTCATCGCCGATCTGGAGCGGTGCGAACGTGACACGCTGCAGTTTGCCAATGATTTTGAAGGCAAGATCAAAACCGCCGACACCGCGACGCTGGCGCAAGCCTTTGAGCGCTTTGAAGTGCTCGAAGATCTGCTGGGAAGGGTCTACAGCTTTGCCTCGCTGAGCTTTCAGGCCGACATGTCGGACGAAAAAGGCGCACAATCTTACGGCAACACCCAAAGCCGCCTGAATGATGTGACATCGCATCTGATCTTTTTTGAGCTTGAACTGAACGAGATCGCCGATGAGGCGCTTGAAGAGATGATTGCGGCGGAGCCGGTTCTGGAACGGCTCAAGACCTGGATTGAAGGTGCGCGCAGCTTCAAGCCCTATCAGCTGCCGGCCGAGCTTGAAAAAATCCTGCATGACAAAAGCCAGACCGGACGCCAGGCGTTTAACCGGCTGTTTGACGAGACCATGTCGTCGATGGTGTTTGACTTTCAGGGTGGACAGAAGTCGGTTGAGGAAATGCTCACACTGTTGAGCGATCCCGCACCCACAATGCGTGCCGAGGCGGCGCAAAGCCTGACACAGGGTTTTAAGGACAAGCTTAAAACCTTCACCCTCATCACCAATGTTCTCGCCAAGGACAAGGCGATTGAGGACAAATGGCGGGGCCTGCCGTTCCCGGCCATGTCGCGCCACCTCGCCAACCATGTTGAGCCCGAAGTGGTGGATGCGCTCAAGGATGCGGTGACATCGTCCTACGCGTCGCTGTCGCATCGCTATTATGCGCTCAAGGCCAAATGGATGGGTATGGACCAGATGAATTTCTGGGACCGCAACGCGCCCTTGCCCCAGGTGAAGGAACGCACCATTGATTGGTCGGAGGCGCGTCAGACCGTGCTGGGCGCTTATCATGATTTCTCGCCCCAACTGGCCCAGGTCGGTCAGCAATTTTTTGACAAGCCGTGGATTGATGCCGCGATCAGGCCGGGCAAGGCACCGGGCGCCTTCAGCCATGGCACGGTGCCCAGCGCGCATCCCTATATTCTGCTCAACTATCTGGGCAAGCCGCGCGATGTGATGACGCTGGCTCACGAGCTGGGCCATGGCGTGCATCAATGTTTGGCGGCCGAACAAGGCCCCTTGATGATGCATGCCCCGCTGACATTGGCCGAAACCGCCAGCGTGTTTGGCGAGATGCTGACCTTCCGCGCACTTTTGCGCCAGACCACCGATCCGGCCGAACGCCGGGCGCTGATCGCCTCAAAAGTTGAGGATATGATCAACACGGTGGTGCGCCAGATCGCCTTTTATGACTTCGAACTTCGCCTGCATGATGCCCGCAAACAAGGCGAGCTGACCTCGGACGATATCGGCGCCATCTGGATGGCGGTGCAGCAGGAAAGCCTGGGGCCATCCATCAAACTCAATGACGGCTATGATGTGTGGTGGACCTATATTCCCCATTTCATCCATTCGCCGTTCTATGTCTATTCCTACGCGTTCGGCGATTGTCTGGTGAATGCGCTTTATGGGGCCTATGAAGAGGCGCATGAGGGCTTCGCCGAGAAATATCTCACGCTTTTGAAGGCTGGCGGGTCGAAAAAACATCAAGACCTGCTCGCTCCGTTCGGACTGGACGCGTCTGATCCCGCTTTCTGGCAGCGCGGTTTGTCGGTAGTCTCTGGCTTTATTGACGAACTTGAAGCTCTGGACCGATGACCGACATCAGTGACGATGATGCCCGCGAGCTGAAGCGGGACGAACGGCAGAAAAAACGTGAAAGCAAAGCAAGTGTCACCGGACAGCTGGCGCGTGCCGCCAAGGTGGCGACCAATGTTTCCGGCGTCGGGGCGAAAGCCATGGGCGCCCGGCTGTTCGGGATGGACCTTGATACGACCGAACATGCGGCGGAGATAACCGCAGCCCTGGGCGGGCTGAAAGGCCCGTTGATGAAGATCGCGCAGGTGGCGGCCACCATTCCCGATGCGGTGCCTGAAGATTATGCCCTCAAGCTGGCGGAGCTTCAGTCCGACGCGCCGCCGATGGGCTGGTCGTTCGTCAAACGCCGCATGCGGGTGGAACTGGGGGCAGACTGGCAGTCGCGCTATGAAACGTTTGGCCATGACGCGGCGGCGGCCGCCAGCCTGGGCCAGGTCCACAAGGCCACGCTGCATGATGGCCGGCAGGTTGCCGTCAAACTCCAATATCCCGACATGCTGTCGGCGGTGGAAAGCGATCTCAAACAGCTCAATCTGATTTTGAAGATTGGCCGGCAGGTCGAGAAATCGGTCGATACGCGGGACATTTATGCCGAAATCGCCGACCGGCTGCGCGAGGAGCTCGATTATGAGCGCGAAGCCAGACAGATGGCACTTTATGGATTGATCTTCAAAGACGATCCGCTGGTCATGGTGCCAGAGCCGGTGATGGACCTCACCACGACACGGCTTTTGACCATGGAGTGGCTTGAGGGGCGCAAACTTTTGGAGTTTCGCGAGCATCCGCTGGACGAGCGCAATCAGATCGCCAAAGCCATGTTCCACGCCTGGTGGGATCCGCTCGCCCGCTATGGCGTAATCCACGGCGATCCCCATCTGGGCAATTATGCGGTGCGCGATGATTTGTCGATCAATCTGCTCGACTTTGGTTGTGTGCGGATTTTCCGCGCCCGGTTCGTGACCGGCGTGGTCAGGCTCTACAAAGCGTTGCAGGCGGGCAGTGATGAGCAGGCGCGTGAGGCTTACAAGCTTTGGGGCTTCACTGAATTGAGCGATGGCATGCTCGACATCATGAATTTCTGGGCGCGGTTTATCTTTGCCCCCATGTTGGATGACCGGGTGCGCACCATCGCTGATGGGTTGTCGCCGGCTGAATATGGTCGCAAGGAAGCCAATCGCATGCGCTCTGAACTGCGCAAGCACGGCACGATCAAGCTTCCCAAAGAATTTGTCTTCATGGACCGGGCGGCGATCGGGCTTGGGGCAGTGTTCCTGCATCTGGGGGCTGAACTGAATTGGCATACGCTGTTTAACGAAGCCATTGATGCCTATGACGAGACAGTGGTGAGCACCAAGCAAGCCGAAGCGTTGGCTGCGGTGGGGCTTGATCATCCTGATGACTGACATTCCCGCGCCTTATGAGATAATTCCCTTCAATCATGGTTTTGTCGGTCAGATAGGACCGCTCTATTATTATGACCTTGAAGGCTCTTTCGCGCGTGCTTTTCGCGTTGAAGAGCGTCATGTGAACGGCATGGGGCGGTGTCATGGCGGCATGCTGATGGCATTCGCCGATATGGCTTTTGGTTCAGCGGTTTCCTATTCGGTCAAGCGCTATTGGGTGACCGTGAGGCTGCTCACTGATTTTCTGGCGGGTGCAGAAATCGGCGACTGGGTCGAAGGCACCGGAGAAATTACCGGGCAGGATGGCGATTTTTATTTTGTCAAAGGCCGGATATGGGTCGGCGATAAAACGCTGATGCAGGGAACCGGGACTTTCAAGGCACTCGGCCCGCGGCCGTGAGCCGCGTTAGTCTCTTGGCAAGCACGGGGTAACATCGCCATATGGTTCTTGTTCCTCCCCCCTATAAAGAAGCAGGTAACTGGTCGACCGGCTATATGGCCCAGGTCGGCCCGGTTTATCGCTATCAGGATGGGGCTGACTATGGGCTTGGCTTCCGGGTGGCCGAAAACCATGTCAACGGGCTTGGGCGCTGTCATGGCGGCATGTTGATGGGCTTTGCCGATATGTCGTTCGGCTTTGCTGTTGCCCATATCCACAAGCGTCACTGGGTGACCGTGCGGCTGCTGACCGACTTTATTTCAGGTGCTGAAATAGGCGAGTGGGTTGAGGGAAAAGCCGAGATCACCGGCTATGAAGGCGATTTTTTCTTCGTGAAAGGCCGTGTCTGGACCGGGGAGCGCACGGTTCTGCAAGGAACCGGCACCTTCAAGGCGCTCGGCCCCCGGCCTGAGACGGGTTGATCAGTGACACAATGGCGCTTTTGACACCCTTGTTCACATGCTTGTGCAAGGGGTGGCGTCTGATATAGTCCCGCCCCATATGTATCGGGCCGGGGCTGGCGTGAATATCCGTTCAAGGAGCGGAGATTCGCGGTGGTCGTGGCCGTCGTCTGGTTTAAGGGGACATCTCATGACCGAGAATACCGAGCACGTTCACGGTGAAATGGACATTTCCGAGCACAAGTCGACCTATGACGGCTTCATGACGCTGACAAAATGGAGCATTGGCGCAACCATTATCGTTTTGGTGCTGATGTTCTTCACGCTCGTTTAGGCGGGTGTGATCCGGGGGAACGAATAGCGCTGCTTCCGGTCATGCCCGGTTAGCGGCTCCACAACAAAGAGAGACTGCATGAAACTTGCCGTATTGAAAGAGCGGCGCGACGGGGAAACCCGTGTCGCTGCCACGCCGGAAACGGTGAAGAAACTGAAGGCGCTGGGTTTTGACGTCACCGTCGAATCAGGGGCCGGCGCAGCCTCATCGATTTCCGATGACGCCTATGCTGCCGAGGGTGCCACGATTGCACCCGACATGGCCGCTGCGCTCAATGGTGCGGAGCTGGTGTTTAAAATCCGCCGGCCGACCGATGAGGAATTGGGCGCGATGGCCTCAGGCACCAAGCTGGTCGCGTCGCTGCAGCCCTACAATTACACCGAAGATCTGCAGAAATATGCGGCCGCTAATATTGAAGCCTATGCTATGGAACTGATGCCGCGGATCACCCGCGCCCAGTCGATGGATATTCTGTCGAGCCAGTCGAACCTGTCAGGTTACAAATCGGTGCTGGATGCGGCGAATGAATTTGGCCGGGCTTTCCCCATGATGATGACCGCTGCGGGCACTGTTGCCCCGGCGCGTGTCATGGTCTTCGGCGCCGGTGTTGCCGGTCTTCAGGCGATTGCGACCGCCAAGCGGATGGGCGCAATTGTGTCGGCCACCGATGTGCGGGCGGCTGCCAAAGAACAGGTTCAGTCGCTCGGCGGTGAGTTTGTCATGGTCGAAAGCGAAGAGACCAAGGAAGCTGAAACCGCCGGTGGCTACGCCAAGGAAATGTCGGACGAGTATAAAAAGGCGCAAGCCGAGCTGATCTCCAAGACGCTGGTCAAGCAGGACATTGCAATTTGTACCGCACTCATTCCGGGCCGGGCGGCCCCGACGCTGATCACTGAAGAGCATGTGGCGACGATGAAGCCGGGCTCCGTGATCGTTGACCTGGCGGTGGAGCAGGGCGGCAACTGCCCCTTGTCGCGCCCCGGTGAGATCGTGGTGACCGACAATGGCGTCAAGATTGTCGGCCACACCAATGTTCCGGGCCGGTTGGCTGAAGATGCCTCCAAGCTCTTCTCCAAGAACCTGCTCAATTTCATTTCGGCCTTTATCGATAAAGAGAGCAGCGCGCTTTCCATCGATTATGACGATGAAATCATCACGGGCATTTTGCTCACCAAAGATGGTCAGGTCGTGCATCCGAATTTCGTCGAGGGAGGCAACAATGGCTGAAGTAGCCGTGATTGATCCGTTCATTTTCCGGCTGAGCATTTTCGTGCTCGCTATTTTCGTGGGCTATTATGTGGTCTGGTCGGTGACGCCGGCGCTGCACACGCCGCTGATGTCTGTGACCAATGCGGTGTCCTCGGTCATCATTGTCGGCGCGCTTCTGGCTGTGTCGGTTGATACCGGCAACAGCTCAGGCGCTGTGGTTTCCAAATGGCTTGGCTTTGCGGCCGTGATCCTGGCAAGCGTCAATATTTTTGGCGGCTTCCTGGTCACCAACCGCATGCTTGCCATGTACAAGAAAAAAGAACGCTAGGGGGGAGCTGATCCATGGACGCAAATCTTGCAGCGCTCGCCTATCTGGCGGCTGGTATCCTTTTCATCCTGTGTCTGCGTGGCCTCTCAAGCCCTGAGACCTCGCGCCAGGGCAATATGTTCGGCATGATCGGCATGGCCATTGCCATTGTCGTGACCTTGCTCAAAGCCGGTATTCCCAATGTCGAAACCGCGGGCATGATTGTCGGTGGTCTGGTCATTGGCGGCGGCATCGGCGCGTTCATTGCGCGTAAAATTGCGATGACCGAAATGCCTCAGCTTGTGGCTGCGTTCCACTCGCTGGTGGGTCTGGCTGCCGTGCTGGTCGCCTGGTCGGCCTTTTTGGCGCCCGCCGCTTACGGCATTGGTGAAGTCGGTCATATTCACACCGCCAGCCTGATCGAAATGTCAATCGGTCTCGCCATCGGTGCGATCACCTTCTCAGGCTCGGTCATCGCCTTTGCCAAGCTGAACGGCAATATGTCGGGTGCGCCGATCATGCTGCCGGGCCGTCACGTCATCAATGGCGGGCTTGCGCTCGCCATTCTGGCGTCGGTTGTCTATTTCTGCATGGTTCAGGATGTGCCGACTTTCGTGATCATCACGGTGCTGAGCTTTGTTATCGGTTTCCTGATCATCATCCCGATCGGCGGCGCGGACATGCCTGTGGTTGTCTCGATGCTGAACTCCTACTCAGGCTGGGCGGCAGCGGGCATCGGCTTCACGCTGGAAAACACCGCGCTGATCATCACCGGCGCGCTGGTCGGCTCGTCGGGTGCGATTCTGTCTTACATCATGTGTAAGGGCATGAACCGCTCCTTCATCTCGGTCATTCTGGGTGGCTTTGGCGGCGATGATGCCGCGGCGGGCGCTGGTGGTCATGTCGAGACCCGCCCGGTCAAGCAAGGCTCGGCCGACGATGCGGCCTTCATCATGAAGAATGCGGGTTCGGTCATCATCGTTCCTGGCTACGGCATGGCAGTGGCGCAAGCCCAGCACGCACTGAAAGAAATGGCCGACGTGCTGAAGGAAGAAGGCGTGAAAGTCTCTTACGCCATTCACCCGGTCGCAGGCCGGATGCCCGGTCATATGAACGTGTTGCTGGCCGAAGCAAACGTGCCCTATGACGAGGTGTTCGAGCTTGAAGACATCAACAATCAGTTCGCCCAGGCCGATGTCGCCTTTGTCATCGGGGCGAACGATGTCACCAACCCGTCTGCCAAGACCGACCCGCAAAGCCCGATCTTCGGCATGCCGGTGCTCGATGTCGAACGCGCCAAGACCGTGCTGTTCGTCAAGCGCGGCATGGGGTCAGGCTATGCCGGGGTGGAGAACGAACTGTTCTTCCGCGACAATACGATGATGTTGTTCTCGGATGCCAAGAAAATGGTCGAGGAAATCGTCAAGGCGATGTAATCCCCTGCATTTTTCGTGATCAGAAAGGCCGCCTCTATCCGGGGCGGCCTTTTTCTTTTTGGAGAGGGGGATGCTGCAATGCAGCGTCTGCGTGTCGCAGCCCTGTCATTTCACTGTCATGGAACTATCACCGATGTGCAGTGCGACTCACGTACCGGTTTGTCACTGTAGCCAGTGCAGGATTGCTTGATCTAATCTTGCCGAAACAAACCGGCTGAAAGCCCACTTGTCTGGATTTTCACGGGCCAAACGGGCCGGATGAGGTGACCACCATGAGTGGACAAACGCTCCAACCAGAAGTTTTGCGCGACGAAGCGCCTGCGGGAGCCGAGTCGCCCGCCAAGCCGCTTGAGGCGCAGGCCCGCGCGCTTGTGCCGACCGATGATGAGGATGGTGGAGAGCGCGAAACCAAGCGCTACCGCACCATCTTTCTCTCAGACATTCATCTGGGCACCAAAGGGTGTCAGGCTGAATTCCTGCTCGATTTCATGCGCTATAATGAGAGCGATACGCTCTATCTGGTCGGCGATATTGTCGATTGCTGGTCCTTGACCCGCAGCTGGTACTGGCATCAGACCCACAATGATGTGGTGCAGAAATTCCTGCGCAAGGCGCGCAAGGGCACCCGCGTCATCTATGTGCCGGGCAATCATGATGAACCGCTGCGCGACTATAACGGCCTGCATGCGGGCGGGGTCGAAATGGCCAATGAAGTCGTCCATCACGGTGCCGACGGGCTGCGCTATCTGGTCATTCACGGCGATGAGTTTGACGGCGTGGTGCGCTATGCCAAATGGCTGGCTGTGCTGGGTGACCGGTCCTACCAGTTCCTGATGATGCTCAATCGCTGGCTGAACGCGGTGCGAAAGCGCATGGGCAAGCCTTACTGGTCCTTGTCCGCCCATCTCAAACATCGCGTCAAGGAAGCCGTCCAGTTCATGTCCAATTATGAAGAGGCCGTCGCCGGCGAAGCGCGCAAGCGCGGCCTTGATGGCGTGATTTGCGGCCATATCCACCATGCCGAAATCAAGGATTTCGATGGGTGCGCTATATGAATGATGGCGACTGGGTGGAAAGCTGCACAGCCTTGGTCGAGCATTATTCGGGCGAATTTGAAATCATTGAGTGGGTCAAGATCGATCATGAGCCTGCCCGGGAACTCGCCCGCGCCAATCAGCGCCAGCGCGCCGAAATTGAGGCGGCCTCGGCCCGTTAGTCATGACCGAGATGATCATTCCCCATTCCGGCCAGTATGATGGCCGGCCCATCGTGATTGTCACCGATGCGTGGCGCCCCCAGGTCAATGGCGTTGTCCGCACGCTTGAGACACTGGGCGAGGAGCTGCGCGCGGCTGGCTTCAATGTCGAATATATCACCCCGCTTGATTACAAGACGATACCCACACCGACCTACCCCGAAATCCGGCTGTCGATGAACCATTGGTGGTCGCTGGGCAAAAGGCTCAAGGCGTTGCAGCCCTATGCGATCCATATCGCCACCGAAGGCCCGCTTGGTGTGGCCGCGCGGGCGTTCTGCAAGCGGCGCGGCATCGGCTTTACGACCAGCTTCCACACCAAATTTCCAGAATATGTGACCGCGCGTACCGGCCTGCCGGTATCCTGGGGGTATGCGGTGATCCGCTGGTTCCATGGCCCCTCCAAAGGCGTTCTGGTCGCCACCAAAAGCCTGCGCGAAGAGCTGAATGGCTGGGGGCTGTTTAACCTGACGCCCTGGACGCGGGGGGTGCGGACCGAGCTGTTTCACCCTGACCGCGCCCAAGAGATCACGCTTGATCTGCCCCGGCCGATCTTCACCTATGTGGGCCGGGTGGCGGTGGAAAAGAACCTGCCGGCCTTTCTTGATCTTGATCTGCCCGGCTCCAAACTGATCATTGGTGATGGCCCCGATTTCAAATCATTGTCGGGCAAATATCCTGATGTCCACTTTATCGGCCCGCGCTTCGGCGAGGACCTGGCCGCCCATTTCGCGCAAGGTGATGTCTTTGTTTTCCCCAGCCGCACCGACACGTTCGGCCTGGTGGTCATTGAGGCGATGGCGAGCGGTTTGCCGGTGGCGGCCTTTCCGGTGCCGGGTCCCAAGGACATTCTGGAAGGCGCGCCGCAAGCCGGTATCTGTTCTGAGGATCTCAAATCGGCCGCTCTTCAGGCGCTGGAGCTGTCGAAAGACGACGCCCGCAACCATGCACTGACATTTTCATGGGAAGCGTGCCGCGACATGTTCCTTGGCAATCTGGCACCTTTGCCAATCGACGTCGTTCAGGGCTGGATTTCCGGTACGACACCGGTTGCGCTGGAGAAGAAATAGCCACACCCTCTCCACATTGCACAATGGGGAGGTTTGCATGTTTTCTCACATTATGATGGGCATTACCGACTTTGATCGGGCCTTTGCTTTTTATGCTCCGCTGTTTGAGGTGCTGGGCGCTGATATTTTGTTCAAACAGCCCGAAACACCGCTGGCCGCGTGGAAGCCTGAAGGCCAGTTCGGGCCATCCTTTTTCATCATGCCGCCCTTTGACGGCAATCCCCACAATGTCGGCAATGGCCAGATGACGGCTTTTGAATGCAAGACCCGTGCCCAGGTCGATCAGGCTTATGCGCTGGTGATGGACAATGGTGCAACAGATGAAGGCAAGCCCGGCCTTAGACCCCACTATCATCGAAATTATTATGGTGCATATTTTCGCGACCCCGACGGCAACAAATTATGTGTCGTCTGTCACGCACGGGAAGAGTGAGGCACGAAGGCGGCCCCTATGTTTTCGCATGTGATGATGGGCGTGACGGATTTGGGGCGCGCCTACAGCTTTTATGCGCCGCTTGCGGAGATGCTGGGGCTGGCGCTGCATTTCCATGAGCCTGAAAACGGCTGGGCGGCGTGGAAGGCGCCGGGGAAAGAGCGGCCGCTGTTCATTATATCCATCCCCTTCAATGGCAATCCCCACAGCGTCGGCAATGGCCAGATGACGGCTTTTGAATGCAAGACCCGTGCCCAGGTCGATCAGGCTTATGCGGTGGTGATGGACAATGGCGCAACGGATGAAGGCAAGCCCGGCCTTAGACCCCACTATCATCGAAATTATTATGGCGCTTATTTCCGCGATCCTGACGGCAACAAATTATGCGTTGTGTGCCACGCGCGCGAAGAGTGAGGCGAAACAGTTCCCCTGCGTGAAGCAATCAGGCCGTCATGCCCTGATGACATGACAAAGGGGCCTTTGGGGGCCCCTTAAACGTCGCGCATCAATAAAGAATGCAGGCAGGACTTAACCGCCTTCGCGCTGCGCCCGTTTGCGGGCCAGCTTGCGCGCCCGGCGGATCGCTTCGGCCTTTTCGCGGGCCTTTTTCTCCGAGGGCTTTTCGTAATGGCCCCGAAGTTTCATTTCGCGGAAGATGCCTTCACGTTGCATCTTCTTTTTGAGCGCTTTGAGCGCCTGGTCGACATTGTTGTCGCGTACGATAACCTGCACGTCCGTCACCACTCCTCTAATTGCGCATCATCAAAGATGCTGAAGGTTCCAAAAAAGGGCTCCCAGCACAAAAAAACCGCGAGGCAGGCCGTAACCGCCTTTGGGTTTTGCAGAATGCGGGGACACCACAACCGCCCGCAAGAATCGCTGATTCCTGCGGCAGGTCCGGTTGCATATCAAAAACAGGGGGCCTTGTCCACGAAATCTACGCCGCTTTCGGGTTGGGACATGCCGTCGCGGGGGCGGTGCGCGGCTTCTTTTTGACCAGGATAGCGCGCGGGCGTAGGCTCAGCGCCATGACACAAACAGATCATGATCCGCTTGAGCCTGTCCGCGAGGCGCTATTGATGGAGGCCGTCGATCACGCCGCCTTTGACGGCTGGACCGACGGGCTGATCGAGCGCGTGGCCGAAATGGCCGATATTACCCAGGCAGATGCACTGCTTGCCTTTCCCAATGGCGCGCGTGACATGGTGGAATATTTCTCGCGCTGGGCCGACAGGCGCATGCTGGAAGAATTGTCCCAACATCATCTCGATAATATGCGCATCCGCGACCGGGTGGCGCTGGCCGTCCGTCTGCGGCTGGAGGTCTGCGCGCCCTATCGTGAGGCGGTGCGCCGGGCGGTGACCTATGAGACCATGCCGCTCAACTCGCCATCCGCCGCCCATCTGATTGCCGAAACCGCCGATGTCATCTGGCGCGGGCTGGGTGATCGCAGCAATGATTTCAACTTCTATACCAAGCGCGTGCTGCTGGGCGGGGTTTACTCGGCAAGCCTGCTGTTCTGGCTGGGCGACAGTTCTGAGGGCACCAAGGACAGCTGGGCGTTTATCGACCGGCGCATTGATGAAGTGATGCAAATCCAGAAGGTCAAAGGCGATGTCGAAAAATTCGCCGCGCGGCTGCCCAATCCGGTCAAAATTCTGGCCGGATTGCGCTATCCGGGGCCGGGCCGCCGCTTCTAGCTATCAGACGCCAGGACATTCCAGTGCGCGGTGATTGTGCTTTGGCGCATGACCGCCAGATCACCGAATTGCAGCATCACCGCTTCTGACTGGGTGGGCCGCAAAAACACGAAATCATTGGGCTTCAGCGTGACCGATTTAGGCCCGTTGAGCAGTTCCTGATTGCTCGACTGGCCATAAAGGCTGTTGAGCTTGAGGCCCGGCGGGGACACCGGATTGGCCATCCAGTGGCCGCCATAGATGAAAAAGCTTTGCGCCCGGTTCTTATCGTACCACGCCATCATGTCGCCGAGATAGGGAATGCCGGGAATTTCAGTCGCGCCCGAAGCCTTGATCACCGGTGTGGCAACAAAGGCCGCGGGTTCAAACCCGGCGAGCGAGTCGAGATCGAAGTCGCTGGGTTTGACCAGCGCTGATCCCACCGACACTTCATTGGCAAGCGCGATTTCATTGTGCAGATGGAATGTCGGGCTGCCCCCGGCATTGAGCGTCAAATCCTGTGCCGGGCGCATCGGATCGTGCCGGCGCGCGGTTTCCAGCATGGCGGAATAGCGCTCAATCACGGCGTTGAACTCGCGCGCCTGCCAGCCCAGAAAAGTCGGCAGTTTGGCGACATGGGCGTCATAGCCCATCAGCCCGCCAAAGCTGAGATTGGGATCGCGGTCGATCATGGAGAGTATATTGTCGAGATCGGCGGGGTCTTTGAGACCGCCGCGATGCAGCCCGACATCAATTTCAACATTAATACGCAGCTTGAGGCCGCGGCCCTGTGCCAGCGCCTGATATTCGATGAGCCGCTGAGGCGTATCGATCAGCCATTGCAGCTGGGCTGAAGGATCAAACCCGCCGGGGCGGAGATAGTCGTAAAAGCGCGCGGCGGCATCCACTGGCAAGGGCTTGCCCAGCAGGATATCGGCTTCAGGGAACTGTTCAGCCATGGCGTTGAGGAAAGGCTGGTGAAACACCATCAGACGGTTGGTCTGAGCCTTGTCCATAATATGGGCGATCAATTGCGGACAGGGCAGGGATTTGACAACCAGCCGCAAGGCGAGCCCGTCGCGCAGCGAACTGGTCAGCCGGTTGATATTGGCATCCACGCGGTCGAGATCGAGCAGCAGGGTCGGCCGCGCCAGGCCCACGGCTTTCAAAGCGCGGGCGGCGCTGTCAAAATATGGGTCGTGACCGCCGCTTGGCACTTCATCGGGTCGCATCAGATATGCCCCTCCCGCAGCTGTGCCGACAATAAGCCCGGCCCCCAGCAAAAAACTCCGCCGTCGCATCGCACCAGGTCCCCCGTGACCACACCATCACGCAACTGTACCAAAAATTGTGGCGAGATGCCTGTTTAAGAACCGGCCCTCTGGATCAAGCTCTTTTCGCAAGGCCAGGAACGCCTCCCAATGCGGATAATGTTCCGCCAATTGTGCGCCGGTCTTTGTGTGCAGCTTGCCCCAATGGGGGCGGCCTTCAAACGCATCGAACACCGGTTCGGTCGCCGCAAACAAGGGGCGGAAATCATCCTTGTGATATTGGTGCACCGAGATTGATGCCGAATCGCGCCGGTAAAAGGGTGACAGCCAGGCATCATCGCCTTTGACATAGCGATACTCGATGGGGAAGGCGAGCGGGATTTCTGCATCCTGAATAGCTTTCTGAACGGCCAGCAGCGCCTCTGGGCCCTTGTCGGCGGGCACCTGATATTCCATTTCATTGAAGCGAACATCGCGCGGCGAAGGAAACACCTGGAAGGCCGGGCCGTGATAGTCGGTCGGCTCGATCAGTGCATCAATATTGTCCTGCAACAGCCCGTTCATGAAGGGCGCAAAACGCACCAGCTCGACCGCCCATTTGAGAAGCGTGTCTTCGCTGGGCCAGCCTTCATCCTGTTGGGCCTGGATGGCGGGCAATGTCTCGGTTTGATCGAGCAGTTTGACCATGGCATAATCGGAATAGGGAAACAGCCAGAATTCAAAATGCCGATGTTTGGCCTTGTAGGTTTCGATATCGTCCAGAACCTCTTTGAGCGGGGCAAGATATTGACGGCCTTTCAGCCCATAGGCGGGGACGCATTGCAGTTCCATCTCCGTCATGATGCCCAGCGTCCCCATTGCGCAGCGGGCGGCATTGAAAATGTCCCGGTCGGTGGTGGCGGAGCAGGTGATGGCCTGCCCGGTGCCGGTGAGAAGACGGATTTCGGTCGGCACTGATGACAGGGACGGCAAGCTCACGCCCGTGCCGTGGGTCGAGGTGCCGACGGCCCCGGCCATGGATTGCGGGTCAACATCGCCCTGATTGGGCAAGGACAGGCCCGCATCCCATAGCGGCCGGCCCAGATCGCGGATCGATGTGCCGGCATAGACCCGCGCGCGGGCGGTTCCGGCATCGGTTGACATCACGCCGGCCATGTCGCTGAGCGAGACAATCGCGCCGTCGCACGGCACCAGCGGGGAAAAGGAATGTCCCGCCCCGACGACGCGGATGGGATGAGGGCCATCTTTGATGAGGCTGATCAGTTCCTGCTCGCTTTGCGGGCGGGGCAGCGCTTTGGGGTTGGCTTTCTGGTAGCCCGACCAGTTGGACCAGCCTGCGTCTTGCGCGCCGGAACCGGCTTGACCGGGCGTGGCGATCCCGGCACTCGCGGCGGCTGCAAGGCTCGCCTTGATCAGATTGCGGCGCGACAAAGCCAAGGATGAATGCGTCATGGGTGCCCTCTTGTTTTGGGGCAGTCTACGCCCGCTCGGGCCGCTCACCCAACGGATAAAGTCGCGTCACATGGCCCATCTTGCGGCCCGGCCGAACCTCGGACTTGCCGTAAAGGTGAAGATGGGCGCGGGGTTCGGCAACAAGCTGGGGCCAGCCATTGACGTCGGCGCCGATCAGATTGTCCATTTCGGCGTCCGAGTGCCGCGCCGGATCGCCCAGCGGCAGGCCGGTGATAGCGCGAATATGCTGTTCGAACTGGCTGGTGTAGCAAGCCTCAATCGTCCAATGACCCGAATTATGCACGCGCGGCGCGATCTCGTTCACCCGCAGGCTGCCATTGGTTTCGATGAAAAACTCTACCGCCAGCACGCCGATATAGTCGAGCGCATCGGCAATGCGGCCCGCCATGTCCTGTGCGTCCTGTGCGATGGCCGGATCAAGCCGGGCAGGCGCCAGCGTACGGCTCAAAATATGATTTTCGTGGATGTTTTCGACCAGATCGAAGGGGGCGAGTTCACCGCTCGCCGAGCGGGCGATCACGACCGAGGCTTCACGCTCAAACGGCACAAATGCTTCAAGGATGGCGGGCGCATTGTTGATGGCTTGAAGCGCGGCCTGTGCCTCGTTCTCCGCCCTAATGATCACCTGGCCCTTGCCATCATAGCCTTCGCGCCGTGTTTTCAGAACGGCAGGAAGTCCCAGCGCAGCCATGGCGGCAGTCAGGCTTGCAAGATCATCGACCGGCGCAAACGGTGCAGTCGGGGCATCGGCCTGTTCGTTGACGAATGTCTTTTCAAGAAGCCGGTCCTGGGCAATCGCAAAAGCGTGCGCATTGGGCCGAACCAGAACATGATCGGACAGGATTTGTGCGGTGCGGGCCGGAACGCTTTCAAACTCGAAACTCACCACATCAACACTGTCGCCAAATCGGGCGAGCGCGTCTTCGTCGTCAAAAGCGGCGAGCGTGTGGGCCGCACTGACATGGGCTGCCGGTACGTTCTGGCCGGGGTCAAAAATATGGCAGCGATAACCCAGCGGCGCGGCGGCCAGGCTTAACATCCGGGCCAATTGACCGCCGCCCAGCAGGCCGATGGTTGCGCCGGGTTGCACGATGGTGGGTTGGTCGGTCACGAGCCCGGATCATCCTTGGGTTCAAGCGCGACACTGTCTGATTGCGTCTGCCGAAACTGATCAAGCCGGGCGGCAAGGGCCTCATCATGCAGGGCGAGGATCGAAGCCGCCATCAAACCTGCATTCTTCGATCCCGCATTGCCGATGGCCAGCGTGCCGACGGGGACCCCGCCGGGCATCTGCACAATGGAGAGCAGGCTGTCTTGCCCCGACAAGGCCTTGGACTGGACCGGTACGCCAAGCACGGGCAAGGGCGTCATGGCAGCGGCCATGCCCGGAAGATGGGCAGCCCCGCCCGCGCCTGCGATAATGACATGAAGGCCGCGCGCCTTGGCGGTTTTGGCATACTCATACAGCCGGTCGGGCGTGCGGTGGGCTGACACGATGCGGGCCTCGTACGGGACCTTCAGCGCATCCAGAATTTCTGCGGCGTGGCGCATGGTGGGCCAGTCGGACTGGCTGCCCATAATGATGCCGACGAGAGGCTGTTTGTCACCCATGATTGCGTCGCTCTTTCATTTCGCGGAGCTCTTCAGAAAGGCCGGGATTATAGGGACGCAGGCGCGAAGGGCAAGCGGTCGGCCCGCTGTTTTGTTCAGGCGATAATGTCGGGGATCAGCTGGTCTTCGATCTTGGTGATTTCGTCTTTCAAGATCAGTTTGCGCTTCTTAAGTCTTTGAACTTGCAGCTGATTAAAGCTTCCTGAGGAAATCATGGCGTCAATGGCGGCGTCAAGATCGCGATGCTCCTGCCGAAGATCATGCAATTTTGTGCGGAGCTCCGCATCATCGTCCAGAATATCGCTCAAATGCCCGCCCCGCAGTCAAAGTCCACAACAGGCCATCAATTTATCATGAGCCGAGGCGCGAAAGAACCGCTCAATCACGCGGCATTCAGCGCAGATTTGCCCGCTTTCTGAGCGTGACAAAAAATTAACCACAATCGGGGCGTGACATATGCAGTTCTGCATGGTTGAATTTTCGTCCTCGTCTGTTCCAATAAAGGAGATTCTCAATGACCGTTGAGACGCATCTTGCAGCCCTCTCCCGCAAACACCAGGAACTGGAAAGCGCCATCAGCAGCGCGCTTTTGCATCCCTCTACGTCGGACGAGCGGATCCAGCGACTGAAACGGGAAAAGCTGCGAATCAAGGACGAGATGGCCCGATTTGAACAGTGACGGGTCTCACAGTCTCAAGACGCCAAGCCGGGGCTCACGCTCCGGCTTTTGTTTTTTATAGAAGCGTTGTCACACCGTCATAGGCCAGTTTGAGACCGGCCAGGAACAGGCCGATATAGGCGATGCGGTAAAAGGGTTCGGGATCAAGCCGTTTCAAGAGCCGGATGCCGATCAGCATGCCGACCGGGGCAAGCGGCATCAGGATGACAGCGGTGCCAAGCTGACTGAGATCGAGCGAGCCAATGGCCACATAAGGTCCCAGCTTGATGAGATTGATCGCGGCGAAGAAATAGACGCTGGTGCCGACATAGACCATTTTGTCGAGATTGAGCCGCAGGGCGTAAACCTGAAAGGGCGGGCCGCCGGCATGGCTGACAAAGCTGGTGAAGCCTGCCACCGCCCCCCAGAACGCGCCCCGGCTTTTGTGGGGCGTGGTGCCGTGATCGCGAAAGATCGCCCCGCCGGTCCAGTGATTGATCGCAAAGCTGAGCGCGATCAGCCCGATGATGAGACGTACGGCCGCTTCATCGACCAGGCCCGCGGTTGCCCAGCCGACGCCGATGCCAATGGCCGCTGACGGGATCAGAAGTTTAAGCGCGCCGGCCTGCCAGTGTTTGCGGTAGACCCACATGCCCTGCATATCCATGACGATCAGGATGGGCAGAAGGACTGCGGCGGCCTCAAGCGGTGAAATGACAAGCGCCATCAAGGGAACGCCGAGCATGCCGAAGCCGCCGGCAAATCCACCTTTGGATATGCCGACCAGCAGCACGGCGGGAACCGCCACCGCATAGAAGGCCGGGTCCGCGGTGGCGTTAAAAGGCATGTTCACAAATCGTCATTCCGGATCGGATCGTTGGCCCGTCCGCAATGACGCCATGAGACTGATCGGCAGTCACGCCAATTCAGGATTTGAAGACCGAGTCGGGGTCGATGACCTCATCATCGCCGCCGGGTGAGGCGGGCTCTTCAAACTGGGTGTCAACCGGATCGATCGTCGGGCCATCGACCGCTTGGTCATCGGCGCCGAATGCGGGATCGGCCAGTGTTTCGGTTTGCTCACCCGCTGATTTCAGCCGTTGTTCGCGGGCAAGTTTGGCAGCTTCGCGCTCTTTGCGCCGGCCTGCTTTTTCCACCGCTTCATCAAGATCGGCCTGGCTGCACAATCCAAGCTGGACCGGGTCGACCGGCTTGAGATTGGCCATGTTCCAGTGGCTGCGGTCGCGGATCGATTCAATGGTCGGCTTGGTGGTGCCAACCAGTTTCGAAACCTGCGAATCCGACAGTTCGGGATGATGGCGCAGCAGCCACAAAATAGCGTCCGGGCGGTCCTGACGTTTGGAGACCGGGGTATAGCGGGGGCCTTTGCGCTTGGGCTGTTCGACCTTGTGCTTGGGTTCGAGCAGAACGAGCTGCGCGTCGGCGTCTTTCTGGCAGCGCTCAATCTCAGTGCGGCTCAGCTGACCGGCGGCGACGGGATCAAGGCCCTTGATGCCCATGGCGACTTCACCGTCGGCGATGCCTTTGACTTCCAGGGCATGCAGGCCGCAAAAATCGGCAATCTGTTCAAAGCTCAGCGATGTATTGTCCACGAGCCACACGGCAGTGGCTTTGGGCATAAGCGGTTTGCTCATCATTTTTTCCTTTGGCGCGGTTTCAGCTCGCGCAAAAAATCCTTGGTCGTTCTGGCTGCCATCGCAAGCCAGACCGGTTCGGGGGATGCCCCCGTTCCACCATTCCGGTCGGAGAAGATGCCCTTATAGCGGGGTTCGACGGCTCGGAAAAGGGGCAATCGGGTCAGATTTCAAGGACAATTTTTCCGATATGGCTGGAGCTTTCCATCAAAGCATGGGCTTTTGCGGCGTCATCAAGCGGGAAGGTTTGGTCGATCACCGGGGTGATTTTGCCCTGCTCCACCAATGGCATGATGATTTGAGACACTGCATCGCGGATGGCGGCTTTGTCGGCATTGGGCCGGGCGCGCAAGGTGGAGCCAGTGATGGTCAGCCGCTTGAGCATGACTTTCATGAAATCAACCTCGGCCTTTGATCCTTGCAAAAAGGCGATAAACACCAGCCGTCCATCGAGCGCCAAACAGTCAATGTTGCGGCCGATATAATCGCCGCCCACCATGTCCAGAATGACATCGACGCCTGTCTTGCCGGTTTCGGCACGGATGACCTCAACAAAGTCCTGGGTTTTGTAATTGATGGCATGGGCGCCCAGTTTGGCGGCGGCGGCGCATTTTTCGTCAGACCCGGCAGTGGTGAAAACCGTGTGGCCCAGCGCATGGGCCATCTGAATGGCTGTTGTTCCAATGCCGCTTGTCCCGCCATGGACCAGCAGGCTCTCGCCTTGTTTGAGGCCCGCCCGGTCAAAAACATTCGACCACACGGTAAAGACGGTTTCAGGCAGCGCGGCGGCTTGAACAAAGCTCAAGCAATCGGGTTTTTTGAGCAGCGTCTGGGTCGGTGCGCAGACATATTCCGCATAGCCTCCGCCGGCGACCAGCGCGCAGACCGCATCGCCTACGGCCCAGCCAGTGACACCCTCGCCCAGGCCCGCAATGGTGCCTGCAACCTCAAGCCCCGGATGGGCCGGGGCGCCCGGTGGCGGGGGGTAAAAGCCTAGTCGCTGAAACACATCAGGCCGGTTGATGCCGGCGGCCTTGACCGTAATCAGAACTTCGCCGGGTTTGGGTGCCGGCTGTTCAAGGCTGATGGGTTTGAGAACCTCGGGGCCGCCGGGTTCGCTGATGCCGATGGCTTTCATATGCATCTGTCTTGCCTCTTTGTTGGGTTTGGTTTTGCATGCGCAATATTGATGGTTCGATCAAGGGGGAGTGTCATGGAAGACGATAGTGTCAAACCCAAAGCCCAAATTGTGGTGGGTGCGGATTTAAGCTTTTTGTCTGTTGAAGAGCTTGAAGACAGGATCGCGCAGCTGCGCGAAGAAATTGCCCGGATCGAAGCCGATATCCAATCCAAGCAGGGCGCGAAGTCAGCCGCCGATGCGGTGTTCAAAAGCTAATACCAGATTTCCATGCGCTTGCCGGTGGCGTCGGTCCGCTCGCCCAGACAGACTGCTGTACCCTCAGCGCAGCGCCGCGCGGTGAGGGACAAGACCGCCGCGTCGAGAATATCATCGGCCTTGACCCATTTGCGCGGCAGCACAGACAAAAACGGCGCGAGATCAAACCCGGCTTGTGTGAGCAAGGCGATGCGCAAACGCTGGCCGTCGGCTGTTGCCTTGGGCGGAAGCGGCACCATCTCATTGAGCCGCAAGAAGGCGAGCTCGGGATGGGCTTCGCGCATATGGGTCTGATCGGCAGGCGATATCAGCGCATCAAGCTCACGGATGCGCGGCATGATATTCCAGCTTTGCTTGGAAATGCCTTTGCCGGTGGCCTGCTTTGCCCAGCCATTGGCCGCCGCATAGTCGCCAAACTTCAGCGTGCCGCGTGGGGGAACGGGAAACACACACGACCCGCGTGGGCTAAGCAATTTGCGGGCCTGAGAATCACAGCCGCGCGGACCATCGTCAGACAGGCCAATCGGCATATCAATCGCGGTCATGGCTACCGTCATGGCGCGGCGGGGCAGAATCGGGAAGCGGGCGCTCAGCGCCATGGACAGGCGGCCACCCCGCTCGGCGATCATTACCCAGCCTGCTGGGCAGCCATCCATGCCAATGTGAAACTTCATGTCGGCAATGGCGCACAATCATGCGCGAAACGACACTTTTTTGTGCATTTGAGCAAAAAAAGGCTTGCGCGTCATACTGTCGCGATTATCATGGCCCCAGCTCGCAAAGGCGAGTTCGACAGTGAGATCGCTTCACGCGTGGGCCGCGTCCCTCTGGGGGGGAGGACGCGGCCTTCTCTTTTTCAGCTTGGATTTCAGTTTGGTTTTTAAGGGCTTAGTGCGTGGTTGCCCGGGCCTCTACGGCACCTGTGCCAATTTCGATCTGACGCGGCTTGGCGTGTTCAGGCACTTCGCGAACCAGGTCGATGGCAAGCAACCCGTGGTCGAGGTCAGCCCCCACCACACGGATGGTGTCATCAAGCTGGAAGCGGCGTTCAAAGGCCCGTTTGGCAATGCCGCGATAAAGGATCTGATGGCTGGCATCCTCGCCATTGTCTGTGGCCTCATCGGACTGGGCGCGGCCGCGTACGGTGAGCACGCCTTTTTCAAGCGTCACATCAAGCTCGTCACGCGAGAACCCCGCAACCGCCATGGTGATGCGGTAGCCGGTCTCATTCACGCGTTCAATATTGTAGGGCGGGAAGCTGGGGGCCTGGTCAGCCAAACGCAGGGCCGAATCAAACAGACGGTCAAAACGGTCAAAGCCAACCGTGCTGCGGAACAGGGGTGAAAGATCATAAGTGCGCATGACAATCCTCCTTTTGAGCGATTGCGCGAGGGTGCGTGCCGCCGTCAATGGCCGGTCTGCACCTCGATTTCCAAAAACACCGGACCCCTTATGGGCATCCGGTAATCTGGATTTAGGCGCAACTTTCAGGCTTTCAAGAGGGGGAACGAAAAACGGCGCCCCAAAGGACGCCGTTCTGAATTCTGCAGAAGAAAGAGGGGTTTAACCGAGGTCAAAGCCTTCATATTTCTTCTTGAACTTGCCAACCCGGCCATCAGCGCGAACTTTTTGCTGACCACCGGTCCAGGCCGGATGCGACAAGGGATCGGTGTCGAGCTTCAGCGTGTCACCTTCTTTGCCCCATGTCGAACGGGTCTGGAAGACACTGCCATCGGTCATTTCGACATTGATGACGTGATATTCCGGATGAATGTCTTTTTTCATGGCCTGCGCCTATTCATGTCATGTCACGGCTCACAGATGTGAGCATCACAGATACGGGGGAGCCGTCGGCTGCCCGTCAAATTTCGAGCGCGCGTTATACATTCCCCGGCGCGGACACGCAACCACCCAGTGAAAAAAGCCTTGTGTCATGCGGTCGCGCGGGCGCTGGGCGCTTTGCAGGGGCGTACGCACTAAGCTAGAAGGGCGGTTCTGGTCACGAAAGGACTGGTCTGGAAAGGACAAGCGCGTGAGCCTCAGCGGTGAACAATTAGCGGCGAAAATCGAACGGGAAGCAGCAAACCGCGGCAAGGCCAAATCGGCCAAGCCGCTAAAAGCCATGCTGCCCTTTCTCAAACCCTACAAGCTGCAAGTGGCCTTGGCTGCAATTGCGCTGGTTGTGGCGGCGGGGTCGACGCTGGTTCTGCCTGTTGCCTTGCGGCGGATCATCGATTCAGGCTTTTCCGCCGACAATGCCGCGTTTATCGGCCAGTATTTCGTGGGCTTCATCATAGTCGGTTTCGTGCTTGCGGTATCAACAGCCCTGCGCTTTTTCATGGTCACATGGATCGGTGAGCGCATTGTGGCCGATATCCGCTCTGCCATTTACGCCAACCTTGTCGCCCTGTCGCCGAGCTTTTTTGAACGCACGCGCACCGGCGAGGTGCTGTCGCGGCTGACCACGGATACAACAGTGGTGCAAACCGTTGTCGGATCATCAGTGTCGATCGCATTGCGCAACATTTTGCTGTTTTTTGGCGGCATGGCAATGCTCGTCATCACCAGCCCCAAACTGACCGGGCTTGTGCTGCTGGCCGTCCCCGCTGTGCTGGTGCCGATCATCCTTCTGGGACGGGTCGTCAAGCGGCTGTCGGCTTCAAGCCAGGACCGGGTGGCTGACACGTCCGCAATTGCCAATGAAAGCCTGAACGCGATCAAGATCGTCCAGGCGTTCAATCAGGAACGCCATGACCGCGCCCGCTATGATGCAGCGGTCGAAGACAGTTTCCTGACCGCCCAGCGGCGCATCATGGTGCGCGCCGCGCTGACCTTCTTTGGCTTCTTCACGATCATTGCTGCCATCATCTTTGTGTTGTGGCGCGGTGCCGTCGATGTGCTGGCCGGAGACATGTCCGGCGGCGCGCTTGCCCAGTTCGTCTTCTATGCGGTGCTGCTGGCGGGATCGACGGGGATGTTGTCGGAAGTGTGGGGCGAGATCATGCGCGCGGCCGGGGCGGCCCAGCGCTTGATGGAGCTGCTCCACGCGCCAACCGATATTGAAATTGCAGACCATCCGGTTGCGCTGCCTGACCAGGCAGAAGGGCGGATTGAATTTGCCAATGTCACCTTCCGCTATCCGATGCGGCCTGAGCTTTCCGCGCTGGAAGATTTTTGCCTGTCGGTCACACCCGGTGAAACCGTGGCGCTGGTCGGCCCTTCAGGCGCTGGTAAATCCACCGTCTTCCAGCTGTTGCTGCGCTTTTATGATCCTGAGCTTGGGTCCGTGTCGCTGGACGGTGTCGATGTTCGTGCGGCTGACCCTGAAGACGTGCGGGGACGCATCGCCTTTGTGCCGCAAGATACGGTGGTGTTTGGCGAGAGTGCGGCGGAAAATATCCGCTACGGCAAGCGCGCCGCCGGGCGCGCCGAGGTTGAGGCGGCCGCCCGTGCAGCCCATGCGGACGGCTTTATTGAAAACCTGCCGCAAGGCTATGACACTGATCTTGGCGAACGCGGCGCGACCTTGTCGGGTGGCCAGCGCCAGCGCATTGCGATTGCGCGCGCAGTGTTGAAGGACGCGCCGGTCTTGTTGCTCGATGAAGCGACCAGCGCGCTCGATGCTGAATCCGAAGCCGCTGTCCAGGCCGCGCTTGAAGAGTTGATGGAAGGCCGGACAACGCTGGTGATCGCCCACCGTCTGGCCACCGTACTCAAGGCTGACCGGATTGTGGTGATGGATCAGGGACGTATTGTGGCCGAAGGCACGCATGAGGAATTGATGCGGGAAGACGGGCTTTACAAGCGTCTTGCCGATTTGCAGTTCGGGGGCGACGAACGCCGATCTGTCGCCTAAACTCGCGCACGAAATTTCAGACGGAAAGAAGGGGGGGAGGAGATGCGCCGCATTTCCCTGATCGTTTTTGGAGCCATCGCGCTGTTGGCGTTAAGCTACTACATCAACAATATCATTCAGGCGACGGGCGCCTATCGCGACCTGGCGTTTGAATATGATGGCCGCTGTGAACAGATTGACGGGCTGATCGGCGCCGAAGATATCCAGATTGATCATCAAACGGGCCTGGCCTTTATCTCCAATCAGGACCGCCGCAAGTATCGTGATGGAACGCCTGAAGAAGGGTATATCGCGGTGCTCGATATGACCGATCCCGCAGCGCAGGCCCAGCGCTTGTCTCACGATGGCGCGACGGAGTTTTTCCCCCATGGGATCAGCCTGTACCGCATGGAGGATGGCGGGCTTCGCCTGTTCGTGATCTCGCACCCGCCCCAACAGGCGCACCGGGTTGAAATTTTCGATGTGGTGGGCGGCGAAACGCTTTCCCATGTCCGCACGGTGGAAGACCCGCTGATGCTGAGCCCCAATGACCTCGTCGCAGTGGGGCCGGAGGCATTTTATTATTCCAACGATCATGGCTCTGAAACCGATCTGGGCCGTACGCTGGAAGATGCATTGCGCCTGCCGCGCGCCAATCTGGCTTATTTTGACGGCACATCAGCGCGGATTGTGGCGGACAAGATGCGGTACGCCAATGGGGTGAACGTCTCTGCCGATGGCAAGACGCTCTATTCGGCGGAAATTACCGGACGGCGGATCGGCATATTTGACCGCGATATTGAAACCGGCCTGTTGAGCCTGCGTGACGTGGTGGCGGTGAACACGCTGCCCGACAATATTGATGTGGCCGAAGACGGCTCGCTCTGGGTCGGTGCGCATCCCAAAATCCTCGACTTTGTCGCCCACGCCGAAGACCCCGAGGCCCATTCTCCGTCTGAAATTATCCGGCTGGTGCCCGACCCGTCCGGGGCCGGTGGAACCGTTGAGCTTATCTATTTGCAGGATGGGTCGGAGATTTCAGGCTCCTCCGTCGCGGCAGCCTATGGCGATCATTTCCTGATCGGCGCGGTGTTTGATCCCTTCATCGTTAAATGCACCGTCCCTGAGAAAGAGTGAGGCCCCGATGAGTACCGATATCGGACAAAGCGAATGGTCTTCAGACCGGGGTGCGAAGTGGCGGGAACAATTGCCTTTGATGGAAGCGATGCTTGGCGTGTTTGACCCGGTTCTTATCGACGCGCTCGACCTTCAGGAGAATATGCGCATTGCTGAAATTGGCTGTGGCGGGGGCGGTACGAGCCTTGCCATCGCCGCCCATGCGCCTGCTGGGTGTACGGTGCGCGGCTTTGATATTTCGCCCGATCTGATTGACGCGGCGCGCGCGCGCGTTGCAGGCGAGAATGGTTCGGTCAGCTTTGAGCTTGCCGATGCGGGCCGCCTCAGCCCGCCTGCCGAACCCTATGACCGGCTGGTGTCGCGCTTTGGTGTGATGTTCTTTGATGATGCACCATCGGCCTTTGCCAATCTTCATCGCCAGCTCAAGCCCGGTGGGCGGATTGCTTTTGCGGTCTGGGCAAGCCCGATGGACAATCCGTGGATGTCCGGGCTTTTGGTTGCGGCGTCGGAGTTTATCGAGATTGAACGGCCCGCACCCGATACGCCCGGGCCCTTCCGCTATGGCGATGCGGCCTTGCTGACCGGCCTGCTTGAAGGGGCGGGATTTACTGATCTTGCGGTTCAGGACTGGCGTGGATCGATCAGCCTTGGCGGCGGAATGTCTCCCGAAGACGCGGCGGCATTCGCGCTCGACAGTTTTTCGATCGGCGAACAAGTGCGCGAAAAAGGGGCCGACATCGCCCAACAGGTGTGCGACCGTCTGGCGGGCATTTTCGCAGAAAATCTGGTGGAGGGCGTGGTGTCCATGCCCGCCCGCGTCCACATTGTGACGGGCGCAACACAAGCCTGATTATTGTGTGGTGAGCTTGAGCTCAATCCGCCGATTGCGCTTGTAAGCGGTCTGGTTGCGCGCGGGATCAATCGGCTGGAATTCGCCGAAGCCCGCAGCAGCAAGGCGGCGGGCGGGGACACCCTGGCTGACGAGAAATTTTACCACCGAAATGGCGCGCGCCGCCGACAGTTCCCAGTTTGAGGGGAATTGTGCCGTGCGGATCGGGGTGACATCGGTGTGGCCATCGACCCGCACCACCCAGTCGAGCCCCTTGGGCGTGCGGTCATCAATTTCAAGCAAAGCGAGGGCCACTTTCAACAGTTCGGCCTTGCCCGCCGTCCCAAGCTCGGCTGAGCCCGCCCCGAACAAGACTTCAGATTGAAAGACGAAACGGTCGCCGACAATACGGATGTCGGTCCGGCCTTTGAGCGCCTCGCGCATCAGCCCGAAAAATTCAGACCGGAAGCGGGCCAGCTCATCCACCCGGCGGGCAAGCGCGGCATTGAGCCGTTTGCCCAGATTGGCGATCTGGATTTGTTGTTCGCGATCACGCTCCTCAGCCTCTTCCAGTTTGGCTTCAAGCGACGCTATCTGTTCGCGCAACGCCGCCAGTTGCTGGTTGAGCAGGGCGACCTGCGCCTCGGCTTCTTCGGTCAGTTCGGTCTGGTCTTCAAGCGCGTCGGTCAAGATGCCGATGGTGGTTTCCCGCTCTCCGACGGCTTGCGTTGCCGCCGCGAGTGAGGCGGTCAGCTCCTCAATCATCGCCTGAGCGTCTTCATTGGCTTTTTTCTTGAGCGCAAGTTCCTCGGTCAGGCTGGCAATCTGGGAGCGCAGCGCATCCAGCGCCTTATCGCGGCCCGAAAGCGCATCTTGCAGGAAAAACTGTGCAAGCATGAAGATCGACAAAAAGAAGATCAGCACCAGCAGCAAGGATGACAGGGCATCAACAAAGCCCGGCCAATAATCAGCCGTCAGGCGGCGTTGGCGAAGCGAGCGGCCCGCCATCGCGCTAGTCTTTCTTCGGGGCGTCGGCGAGGCCCGCAACCGTACGGGTCAACAGCTTGATATCGCCCCTTATGTCGGCAAGGGCATCAAGGCGGCCTTGCGCCATGTCTTCGGCCAGCCGGTTCAAATGTGTGTCGATATTGGTGAGGTGGCGGCGTGCGGCATCATCCATGCCGCCGCCGGCCTGGCCTTGGGCGAGCATACGCTCAAGCAGGGTCTTGATGTCGTAAAGCGGGGCATCGGTGGTGCTGCGTTCGCTTTCAAGGCGGTCGGTCAAAAGCGCGATTTTTTCAGCCAGGCTTGCCAATGTCCGGTCGGCATCGGCCCGGCGCTCTTCGGTGCGGGCCAGCGTGCGTTGAAGGTCATTGAGATTGTCGGCGGTTTGCTCGAGCAGCGCGCTCAGATAGCTTGAAGGCGCGACCGATGCGCCATCGCTTTCGATGGAGCCGCCGCCGGTCGAAAGGCGTGTGCGCGCCGACAGCCATTCTTCCAGCTCATTGAAGAAGCGGTTCTGTGCGCCGCCCGCCTGAAGGTCGAGAAAGCCAAGCACCAGCGATCCGGCAAGCCCGAACAGCGAGCTTGAGAAAGCGGTTCCCATGCCCGCCAGCGGCGCGGCGAGGCCGGCTTTCAGTTCATCAAACATTTGCGCGACATCGCCGGTGCCGACCGACAGGGAATTGATCGTCTCGCCGACCGCGGAGATGGTTTGCAACAGGCCCCAGAAAGTGCCGAGCAGCCCCAGAAAGACCAAAAGCCCGATCATGTAGCGCGAGATATCGCGCGCCTCATCTAGCCGGGCGGCCACCGAATCGAGGATGGAGCGGGTCGACAGAGCCGACAGGGTTTTTGGCTCGCCGCCCTCGCCCATCATGGCAGCCATCGGGGCCAGCAAATTGGCGGGCGGTGTATGGCGCTTTTTGCCGTCGGATTTTCCCGCCTGGGTGAAGGCTTCCATCCAGCGGACTTCTTTGCCGATCAGCGAGACCTGGCCGTAAATATAGACGATGCCGGTCAAAAGCGCCGCGCCGATCAGCGCGTTTAAAACGGGATTGGCGAGAAAGGCCTCAAAGATCGGTTCACGCAGCAGCCCGACAATGACCAGGCCAAACAGCAGAAACACCGTCATGCGGCCCAGAAAACGTCCTGGACGCGTAAGGGTGACTTGTTGGGGTTCAGCTGTTGCTTTGTCTGACTTGGCCATGTCGGCTCAGCCGCGCTTACAGGCGGACCAGTTCGACCCGGTTGAGATCGCGCGACTGAACCTCGTCTTCGGAGCTGACAAGGGTCAGCAGGGCGCGGATCTGGATGCGATCTTCGGGCATGCCCTGGGCCACCAGAGTATTGCGCACAACAAGCGCACGGCGCAGCGCCATGCGCAGGGCAGGGCGGTTGTTAGCGGTGGTCGAAGGCACGCGTGAGACGATTTCGATGCTACCGCCCGAGGTGATTTCCTGGCGTGCCGCGGCACCGACCTTTTGTTCGGCAACCGGGGTCACCGCTGCAGAATTGGGCGGGAACACAACCGAGGCAAAGGCGGGATTGCCGCTGGGGGCCTGGCGGGCCTGGGTCAGCAATTCGGTCGGCACATTTTGTTGCCAGCTTTCGGGCGCCGCCACGGCAGGGCCCGACAAGGATGCCGGATCAGATGTCGCGATGGGGGCGGGGGCCTGTGCCGGGGCTTGCGCCTCAGGCGTCATCATCGGCGCAGGCATGGGGTCGGACATGGGTTCTGGCATCGGTTGCGGGGCAACCGGCTGAGGCGGGACCGATGAGCTTTGACCCATGGTGAATTCCGGTCCGCTCAGCGACGTCCGCGCTGTTGTCACCTTCACGGGCTTGGCCGTGGGGACGTCTGAATTTTCAAATTGCACCATCGAGCTGCCGCCAACCGATCCGCGCAGATTGCCAACCAGCTGGTGGGTGCCTTCGGTGAAGTGGACCTGCCCGGTTTGCAGCGCCTGCTGCTCCATATCGGGAGAGCCGACCACGGTCACCGAATCAAATCCACCGGCGGTTTCCGCATCGGTCAGCGGACCGACCGAAAAGGGCAGGTCTTCGGCCTGAATCGACCGGCGGCGCGGCTGCACCGGCTGGAACTGCCCGCCATAAACCTGCTGCGGCGCAGGCTGATAGGTTTGATAGGGCTGCTGATATTGTTGCTGCACCGGCGCCTGGTAAGGCTGCTGATATTGCGGCTGCACCGGCTGTTGATAAGGCTGCTGATATTGCGGTTGCGGCGCCTGATAAGCAGGGGCCGGTCCGTCCGGCGCGGGGCCGAGCAGTTGCAGAACATCATAGTTCACATCAACCGAATTGCGGCCCTCGCCACCAACCACGACGGTTTGCGCAAGCGCGACCGTGCTGACGGTTCCGGCAAGAAGTACGATCAGAGCTGGCAATTGACGCATGCCTGCCTCCTCAAAGACGTTGGGCCGCGCAATTGCGGCTCCCCCCAGATGGATTGAGGGGGAGACTAACCCAAATCAGAAGCGGTTTGGAGACGAAAATCGAAAGAAAAGAACCTGCTAGGCGAAAAATCGCCGCCGGATCGGGCTTATTCGCCGCCTGATTCTGCGGTTTTACGCCGCGCTGTGGCTTTTTCAGCCTTGCGCAGCGCCCGGATCAGCGGGGTGTGCATGTCGGGATTGGCCGCCACAATGTCGCCTGAGGCCATCATGGTGTTGGAACTGTCAAAGTCCGACACGGTGCCGCCGGCCTCTTTGACGATGACAATGCCTGCGGCGATGTCCCAAGGGGCAAGCCCGCGCTCCCAAAAGCCTTCATAGCGGCCAGCCGCGACATAAGCGAGGTCGAGCGATGCTGCGCCGAAACGGCGGATCCCGGCGGTTTGCGGCATCAAGACGGCGGCTTCATCAAGCCATTCCACCTGGCTTTTCCGGTTGGCGCACGGAATGCCGGTGGCAAAGACTGATTCCACCATCTTCTTGCGCGCAGATACCCGCAATCGGCGGTGGTCGAGATAGGCGCCCCGGCCTTTTTCGGCCCAGAAGAACTCATCGGTGATCGGCGCATAAATGCCGCCCGCGATCAGCGTGTTCTTAAATTCAAGGCCGATCGAAATGGCGAAATGGGGGATCGAGTGCAGGAAGTTGAGCGTGCCGTCGAGCGGATCGACGATCCAGCGATAATCGGGATCAGAGCCTTTGATCTCGCCATTTTCTTCCAGCAGGAAGCCCCAATCGGGGCGGGCATATTGCAGCTCTTCAATCAGGATGGTTTCAGCCTTGAGGTCGGCTTGCGACACGAAGTCGGCCGGTCCCTTGGTCGAGACCTGAAGATGCTCGACCTCGTTAAAATCGTGAATGAGTGAGCGGCCCGCTTTCCGGGCGGCCTTGATCATCACATTGATATTGGCTGAACGCAGAGACATCAGAAATTCCTAGTCGGCACGCCGCAAATAGGTGGAATCTTCGGTTTGCACGACGACCCGTTCGCCGACCGAAATGAAGGGCGGCACCATCACGCGCAGGCCATTGTCCATGATGGCAGGCTTGTATGACGACGCAGCCGTCTGGCCTTTCACCGTCGGTTCGGTTTCGGCGACCTCCAGCACGACTTGCTCAGGCAGGGCAAAGCCGATCGGCTCTTCTTCATAAAATTCCAGCGTGACCTGCATGCCGTCCTGCAAATAGACCGCACGGTCGCCGACAAAGTCCGTCGACAGGGCGATCTGGTCATAGGTTTCGGTATTCATGAATGTCAGCATGTCACCGTCGGCGAACAGGAACTGATGGTCTTTTTGCTCAAGCCGGACGCGTTCGACATTCTCAGAGGCGCGGAAGCGCTCATTCAATTTGGTGCCGTCGCGCAGATTTTTCAGTTCAACCTGATTGAACGCGCCGCCTTTGCCGGGTTTGACCGACTGGCATTTCACCGCAACCCACAGGCCGTCCTTGTGTTCGATGACATTGCCGGGGCGGATTTCGTTGCCGTTGATTTTCATGAAAGCCTCTCTGGAGACGCCGGAATTTAAAGAGCGCGGACGCTATCAGCGCGTCCGATGCGGTTCAATGCGGCAATTGGGGGATAAAATCAATCATGCGCGCGCAGGGGCGCAATCTCGTCAAATATCGCGTTGAAGCGCCGGACGGCTTCGGCCGCGCCGTCTGAATAGCCCCACACGCCATTGGCGACGGCAAGAAAATCAGCGCCGGCTTCCACCAGCGGGCGGCAATTGGACGGCGTGATCCCGCCGATCGCCACGGCGGGAACTTCCATCAGTTCGGCCCACCATTTAAGCGTATCGACAGTGGCTTGCGCCTTTGCGACCTTGGTTGAGGTATCGAAAAAGGCACCAAAGGCGACATAGTCGGCACCCGCTTCCCCCGCCGCCATGGCAAGGTGGCGGGAATCATGGCAGGTCACGCCGACAATGGCCTCATCACCCATCACCGCGCGGGCGGTCACATAAGGCATGTCTTCCTGACCGACATGGACGCCATCGGCGCCAGCCTTTTTGGCAAGATCGGGCCGGTCATTGATCAAAAAGGCGACATCATGGGCGTGCGCCAGCGGCATCAGCCGCTCGGTCGCGTTGAGAATGTCGGCGTCTTCTGTGTTTTTGAGCCGCAGCTGAAAGCAGGCGATATCGCCGCCCTGCAAGGCGCTTTCAAACACAGCGGCAAAGCCGTCCAGATCGTCAAGCCTGGGCGGGCTGATCAAATAAAGACGGCACCGGAGTTCTTCCAGTGCCGTCTCATCATGCTCGTGAGATGAAGCCATCGCGCGTTAGGCGGCGAGCGCCTGCTCCTGCTCGGTGGTCCATTCGCCTTTCTCGGCCAGGCTGTTCATCTTGGCGCGATGGGCAAAAGCGGCTTGCGCGGCCGCAACATTATCTTCCTTGCCTTGCCAGGCTTTCAGCGCAGCCTGCTGCAGCGCGCGGCCATAGGAGAAGGACAAGCCCCAGGGCAGGTCATAGCGCGCATTCATCGAATTGAGATGCGCGGTGGCTTCTTCATCGGACTGGCCGCCCGACAGGAACACGATGCCGGGAACAGCGCTCGGCACGGTGCGCTTGAGGCAGGCAACCGTGCGGTCAGCCACTTCGTCAACACCGGCGCGGTTGGGCGCATCGGTGCCCGAGATCACCATATTAGGCTTGAGCAGCGAGCCTTCGAGGTAAACACCGGCATAGTGCATTTCGCTGTACAGCGTGTTGAGCGCCCATTCGGTCACCGCATCGCAAGTGTCGATCGAATGGCTGCCATCCATGATGACTTCAGGTTCCACAATCGGAACGATACCGGCTTCTTGGCACAGCGCAGCATAACGGGCGAGCGCATGGGCGTTGGAATGGATGCACGAATAAGAGGGGATGCCTTCGGCGATATTGATCACCGCGCGCCATTTGGCGAAACCCGCACCCAGATCGGCATATTCGGCGAGGCGGTCGCGCAGGCCATCAAGACCTTCGGTCACCATTTCACCGGGACGTCCGGCCAGCGGCTTGGCACCCGCATCAACCTTGATGCCGGGAACCGCATCGGCTGCGGTGATCAGATCGCGCAGCGGGGTGCCGTCCTTGGCGTTTTGACGAATGGTTTCATCAAACAGGATGACGCCCGAAATATAGTCACCAAAGCCTTCGGTGCGGAACAGCATTTCGCGATAGTCGCGGCGGCTGTCTTCAGTCGAGACGGTGTTGATTTGGTCGAACCGCTTTTTGATAGTGCCGGTCGATTCGTCGGCGGCAAGGATGCCGCGACCCGGCGTCATGATCTTGGCGGCGATGGCTTCAAGTTTGGCTTTATCCATTGTGAAAACCCCTTTTAGGCTTTGAGTGCTTCGACACCGGGCAGGTCTTTGCCTTCCAGCCACTCAAGGAAGGCGCCGCCAGCGGTCGAAACATAGGTGAGATTATCATACACATTCCCGGCATTGTTGATGGCCGCGACCGTATCGCCGCCACCGGCGATGGCCTTGATCCGGCCGGCCTTGGCCAACATGCCGACATGGCGCAGCGCCATGGTCGTTGCCGTGTCAAACGGCGAGATTTCAAAGGCTCCCAGCGGGCCGTTCCACACGACCGTTTTAGCGCCTTCAAAACGGATGCCGAAATCAGCGATGGTCTCGGTGCCGACATCAAGCATCATGCCGTCTTGCGGAATGCGATCGACCTGAAGCGTCATCGCCTTCGCATTGGCGGCAAATTCCTTGGTGATCACCCCATCGCGCGGCAGCACGATTTCGCAGCCCGCTTCACCGGCGGCGTTGAGGATCTCAAGGGCCGTGCCTTTGAGGTCTTCTTCACACAGCGACTTGCCGACATTGATGCCGCGGGCGGCCAGAAATGTGTTGGCCATCGCCCCGCCGATCAGCAAATGATCGACACGGGTGATGAGGTTTTTCAGAAGATCGATTTTGGAGCTGACCTTGGCGCCGCCGACAACGGCCACCACAGGATGCTCGGGCGTTCCAAGGGCGGCTTCCAGCGCCTCAAGCTCGGCCTGCATATTGAGACCGGCATAAGCGGGCAGAACGCGCGCCAGACCTTCGGTCGAGGCATGGGCCCGGTGTGCTGCCGAGAAGGCGTCATTGACGTAAATGTCCCCAAGCTTGGCGAGTTCGGCGACGAAACCGGGATCGTTCTTTTCTTCACCCTTGTGAAAGCGGGTGTTCTCAAGAACCAGAATTTCGCCATTGCCCAGCGCGCCCACTTCCGAAGCCGCGGCATCACCGATGCAGTCCTCGGCAAAGCTGACGGCCTTGTGCAACAGATCGCCCAGCGCAGCCGCAATGGGACGCAGCGACATGTCGGGCTTGCGTTCGCCTTTGGGGCGGCCAAAGTGGCTGAGCGCAATGACGCGCGCGCCCGCTTCGGTCAAGGCGGTGAGCGTTGGCAACACGCGCTCAAGCCGGGTCTGGTCGGTCACCGCGCCATTTTCAAACGGCACATTGAGATCGAGGCGGACAAGCACGCGCTTGCCCGCCAGATCGGCTTGATCGAGTGTGCGATAGCCCACCGGTCGCGACCCTTACAGCTTGCCCATGGCGACAGCGGTATCGGACATGCGGTTTGAGAAACCCCATTCATTGTCATACCAGCTGAGAACACGGACCAGACGGCCATCAATGACCTGGGTCTGGGTCAGATCAAAGGTTGAGCTGTTGGCATTGTGGTTGAAGTCGATCGACACCAGCGGCTCGTCACACACGCCCAGCACGCCTTTCAGCGGGCCGTTGGCGGCATCGGTGATCAGCTGGTTGACCTCTTCGGCGGTGGTGTCGCGCTTGGCGTTGAACACCAGATCGATCATTGACACGTTCGGCGTCGGCACGCGCACGGCGGTGCCGTCCAGCTTGCCTTTCAGCTCGGGCAGCACCAGGCCGACAGCGCGGGCGGCCCCCGTCGAAGTCGGGATCATCGACACGGCAGCGGCACGGCCCCGGCGCAAATCCTTGTGCATGACATCAAGCGTCGGCTGATCGCCGGTATAGGCGTGCACGGTCGTCATGAAGCCTTGCTCAATGCCGACCGAATTGTTCAGCACTTGCGCCACAGGGGCGAGACAGTTGGTGGTGCAGCTGGCGTTCGACACAACGGTGTGACCGGCTTCAAGCTTGTCATGGTTGACGCCGTAAACGACGGTCAGGTCGGCCTGATCGGCGGGTGCGGAAACCAGCACGCGCTTGGCACCGGCTTCGATATGCGCCGAGGCTTTTTCCTTGCTGGCAAAAATGCCGGTGCATTCCATCACAATATCAACGCCGATTTCGCCCCAGGGCAATTCGGCGGGGTTGCGGATGGCGGTGACTTTGATGGGGCCCTGGCCGACATCGATTGTGTCGCCGTCAACGGTGACGGTGCCGGGGAAGCGGCCATGAACCGAATCATAACGGATCAGATGGGCATTGGTGTCCACCGGACCCAGATCGTTGATGGCCACCACCTCGACATCCGTCCGACCGGTCTCGACGATCGCGCGGAGTACGTTCCGGCCAATCCGTCCAAATCCATTGATCGCAACGCGAACTGCCATTTTCTTTCTCCTCCAGTAAAAAGGGGCCAATCGGCCCCTTGTGGTGCATGTCACATAAGGTTAGCCGAGCCGCGCTTTGGCTTCTGATACCACAGCAGCGGCGGTAATGCCGAAATGGGCGTACAAATCTTTGTAAGGGGCGCTGGCGCCGAAGCTTGCCATGCCGACAAAGCCGCCAGTGTCACCGAGATACCGGTCCCAGCTTTGGCGGACACCCGCTTCAACCGCGACCCGGACCACATCGGTGCCGAGCACATCGCGGCGATAGCTGTCGGATTGGGCTTCAAACCGTTCAAAGCACACCATCGACACCACGCGGGTGGGGATGGCGTCGGCTTCAAGCTCCTGGGCCGCCTGCAAGGCCAGCTCAACTTCCGAGCCCGTCGCCATCAGCACGACTTTGGGCGCGGCGCTGGCTTCTTTCAGCACATAGCCACCCTTGGCCGACAGGTTTTCATCCGTATGTTCGGTCCGCGCGGTGGGTAGACCCTGACGGGTCAGCGCCAGGATGCTGGGGCCGGACTTGTTTTCAAGCGCCAGCGCCCAGGCTTCGGCGGTTTCAACCGAATCGCAGGGCCGGAACACCGCCACATTGGGCATGGCGCGCAGGCTGGCGACATGTTCAACCGGCTGGTGGGTCGGACCATCTTCGCCCAGCCCGATAGAATCATGGGTCATCACATAGATGACACGCTGCTTCATCAGTGCCGACAGGCGGATTGACGGCCGGCAATAATCGGTAAAGACGAGGAAGGTGGCGCCATAAGGGATCATGCCGCCATGCAGCGCCATGCCGTTCATGGCCGCCGCCATACCGTGTTCGCGCACGCCCCAATAGATGTAACGGCCCGAGAAATCATCCGGCGTCACGGGGTTCATGGGGCCGGCTTTGGTATTGTTTGATCCGGTCAGGTCCGCCGAACCGCCAATTGTTTCGGGAACAACCTCATTGATGACTTTGAGGACATTCTCTGAGGATTTACGGGTTGCGACTGAGGCTGCCGCGTCTGAGGCGGCCTTTTTGAAATCATTGATTGCCTGGGTGAAGCCTACGGGCAAATCACCGGCCTGAGTGCGGGTCCACAAGGCTTTTTGATCGGCCTCAAGACCGGCAAACCGGGCGTCCCAGGCGGCGCTGTCGCTGGCGCCGCGCGCACCGGCGGTGCGCCAGTTGGCAAGCACATCATCGGGGATGACGAAGGGTTCGGCATTCCAGCCCAGCGTCTCACGGGTCAGCGCAACCTCATCATCGCCGAGCGCTGCGCCATGGACGCCGGACGTTCCCTGCTTGTTGGGAGAACCGAAACCGATGACGGTTTTGCAGGCAATCATGGTCGGCTTGTCGGTGACCGCTTTGGCCTCGGTGATGGCTTTCGACACGGCGGCCATATCATGGCCATCGACCGCAATTGTGTGCCAGCCGGACGCTTCAAAGCGTTTGCACTGATCATCGGACACGGCCAGATCGGTTGGGCCGTCAATCGAAATGCCATTATCGTCAAACAGAACGATCAGCTTGCCGAGCTTCAAATGGCCCGCAAGTGAGATCGCCTCATGGGAAATGCCTTCCATCAGGCAGCCATCGCCTGCAATCGCATAAGTATAGTGATCGACAATGTCAGCGCCGAAGCGCGCGGCCAGCAGCTTTTCAGCCATCGCCATGCCCACTGCATTGGCGATGCCCTGACCGAGCGGGCCGGTGGTCGTCTCAATGCCTTTGGCTTCGCCATATTCGGGGTGACCGGCGGTGCGGGCGCCCAATTGGCGGAAATTTTTCAGCTGATCGAGGGTCATGTCCTCATAACCCGTCAGATGCAGCAGGCTGTACATCAGCATGGAGCCGTGACCCGCCGACAGAACAAACCGGTCGCGATCGGCCCAGTCGGGCTTTTTGGGATCAAACTTCAAATGTTCAGAAAACAGCACCGTGGCCACGTCCGCCATGCCCATCGGCATGCCGGGATGGCCTGAATTGGCTTTTTGAACCGCGTCCATCGACAAGGCCCGGATGGCATTGGCCATATTTTGAAGGTCAGCCGGGGCGAATGTGTCCGATGCGGTCATGATGCGCAAATCCCGAGAAAGCGTGGAAAGGTGCCAGACCCAAAAATTTTGAGCCCAAATGCGGGGCCACATTACAGATGGTGCCCATGGGGTCAAGCATTGCGCGGTTTTGGCCGATCAATGCGGCAATTTTGCTTCAAAAGGGCCTGATTTGTTCGCACCCTGATTTCTTCACACAATGGTTTTGCGAACCGACAAGCCGGGCTATGATGAGCCATGAGCACCGAACAAAACACTGATTCGCGCCAACACAGTGTGGCCCAAGCGCTGGTCCGGCTTGAAAAAGCCGCCCAGACAGCCACTGAGGCGCTGAAAACAGAGCGGGCCCGCGCCGAAGCGGCCGAAGCCCGTCTGGCCACTCTTTCTGAAACCGAACACAAGCTGAAAGCCGCTGAAGCGCGGGTTGCAGAGCTTGAGCGCGCCCAGGCGGGCCTTGGCGGGCTGCTCGACGAAGTTGAGGCGCGCATCGATGATGCCGTGTCTTCCATCCAGGGCGTTCTCGATGGTGCGACCGAGGCTGAAGGTGGGGCGGACGCCGATGGCGACGCCGAGGCTGACCCTGACGCTGAATCTGAGCCCGAAGAGTTCATGATGGCCGACGCCGATCAATCCGAGGCGGATGAACCCGCCAATGATGCGGGCGAACGTGAGGAAAGCGAGCCGCAGAACCTGTCGCTTCTGTCGTAAGGAGCGCGGGCTGTGTCTCAAATCAATGTTTCAATCAATGGCCGGGGCTTTCCGATTGCCTGTGAACCGGGCGAGGAAGAACGGCTGGTCGATCTGGCGCGTTATGTCGACCATCACGTGTCCGAACTGGCGCAAAAAGTCGGTCAGGTCGGCGATGCCCGGCTATTGCTGATGGCGAGCCTGATGATCGCTGATGAGCTGGCCGAAGCGGTGTCCCGGCTTGAAGATGCGCAAGAAGCGATTGCCGCGCTGAAAGGCCAGTCGGAGAATGACGGCGATGCCGCAGCCCGGCTTGAAGCCATTGCAGAGGCCCTGGAGAGTGCTTAACTTGATTGTCTGGCGGACGCTGCAGCGTGCGTGACGCACTTTCATCCCCGGGACCTTAAACTTCTCTCGGGAGCTGTCCCTGCCTTGGACCGTGGTCCTTGGCATTCACGGCGCCCACCTGCTGATGCAGGTTCACGAGGATGTTTATACGCGGCACGGCGCAGGTGGCTCCGCCTCCCACGTCTTCAAACCCGTCATCCCGGAATTTCGTGAAACGAAATATCCGGGATCTGATGACCGGCGAGGCAGTGCGGGCTTCAGATTCC
The DNA here is from genome assembly GCA_965227065.1 of Alphaproteobacteria bacterium. GTDB lineage: Bacteria > Pseudomonadota > Alphaproteobacteria > SPJN01 > SPJN01 > CBDDFN01. The sequence continues at coordinate 43,461 of CBDDFN010000016.1, read as the reverse complement.
GGGTTCGAACGACAAACGGGTTTGTCGGTTCGCCCCGGAATGACGATGTGTGAGGGACCGTGTCTCAACAGAGCAAATCAGAACTTCGCGAGAAGATGAAAGCGCTGCGGGCGGCTGCAGCGCCGGTTGATCCCGCAGCGATGATCCAATTGTTCCTGCAAGAATTTTCCCCCGCGACGCGCGTGGTGGCGGGCTATGCCGCGATGAACCATGAGCTTGATCCGGCCCCGCTTCTGGCTGCGGCGCACAAGGCGGGCGCGCGCCTGTGTTTGCCCGCAATCGGAGCGCCTGATGCGCCCTTGCTCTTTGTGGCTTATGAGCCCGGTGACAGGCTGGTTGAGGGCCCATTCAAGACGCGTCAACCCGCGCCGGACAATCCGGTGCTTACACCTGACATTGTTCTTGTGCCACTGCTGGCGGCTGACCGGTCAGGCGGGCGGTTGGGCTATGGCGGTGGTTTTTATGACCGCACGCTTGAGCGCCATGCGTGTATCAGCGTGGGTCTCGCCTATGACGGGCAATTGCTTGACAGTGTGCCGCGCGAGGCGCATGACCAAGCCCTTGATTTTGTTCTGACGCCAAGCCGTCTGATCCGATGTGAGCCGCATGCGCATACTGTTTCTGGGTGATATTGTTGGACGTTCGGGCCGCAAGGCGGTCCTGGCCCGCATGGGCGAATTGCGCGACCGGCTCAAGCCCGACATGGTTGTCGTCAACTGTGAAAACGCTGCCGGTGGCTTCGGTATCACCCGTAAGATCGCTGATGAGCTGTTTGCGTGTGGCATTGATGTGCTGACCTCCGGCAATCATGTCTATGACCAGCGCGAAGCCAAGGATTTCATGGGGGATGAACCCCGTCTGCTGCGCCCCATCAACTATGTTGAAGATGCACCGGGCTTTGGCACCGGCATTTATGAAACCAGAAAAGGCCAGCGTCTCGCCGTCATCAATGTGATGGGCATTGTCTTCATGGAAAAGCTCGACGACCCGTTCAAAACCATGGGCGAGGTGATGAACGGCCATATTCTGGGCAAGCATGCCGATGCCATTCTGGTTGATTTCCATGGCGAGGCGACGGCTGAGAAGATGACCTTCGGCTGGTATGTTGACGGCAAAGTCTCCGCTGTTGTCGGCACTCACACTCACGTGCCGACCGCCGATTGCCAGATCCTGCCCGGCGGCACCGGCTTTATGTCGGATGCGGGCATGTGCGGGGATTATGTGTCGGTCATCGGCATGAAAACCGATGAACCCTTGCGCCGGATGGTGGAGGGCCAGCAAGGCGGGCGGTTCTCACCGGCCGAGGGCGAAGCGACCCTGTCGGGCCTGTTTATTGAAACCGACGATCAAACCGGGCTGACCAAACGCCTGTCGCCCCTGCGGACCGGCGGTTCGCTGCAGGAACATTGGCCCGATTTCTAACCAGTCCAGCCTGAGGAAGTGGGGCGGGGGGGCTTCCGCCGCCCGTTCTTCTTTTGTATAGGGTGGGACTACCCGTCATTTGACTGAACCGAGATATGGGGGGCGCGTATGGCCGGCCACTCAAAATTCAAGAACATCATGCACCGCAAAGGCGCTCAGGATGCCAAGCGGTCCAAGCTGTTCTCAAAACTGTCCAAAGAGATCACCATCGCCGCCAAGATGGGCGACCCCGATCCCGACAAAAACCCGCGCCTGCGCCTGGCGGTCAACACCGCGCGCGGCCAGTCCATGCCCAAGGACAATATCGAACGCGCCATCAAGAAAGCGATGGGCGGCGAGGGCGATGAGTATGAAGAAATCCGCTATGAAGGCTATGGGCCCGGCGGGGTTGCCGTCATCATCGAGGCGATGACCGACAATCGCAACCGCACCGCCGGTGAAGTGCGCTCGGCTTTCACCAAAAATGGCGGCAATCTGGGCGAAAGCGGCTCGGTCGCCTTCATGTTCGACCAGGTCGGCCAGATCACGTACAAGCTGGACGCCGGCGACGCCGAAACCGTGTTTGAAGCCGCCCTCGAAGCCGGGGCCGAGGAATGCGAAACCGGCGAGGAAGAGCATGAAATCATCTGCGCAGCCGATGCGCTGCACGAAGTTCTGAAGGGCCTGGAAGACGCGCTGGGCGAGCCTGCCACCGCGAAACTGACCTTCCGCCCGACCACCACAACCCCGGTTGATGAAGCAACGGCAACCACGCTGCTCAAGCTCATTGATGTGCTTGAAGACAATGATGATGTGCAAAATGTCTACGCCAATTTCGACATTGACGATGAGACCATGGAGAAGTTGAGCGCAGCATGACCGGACCCATCCGCATCATCGGTATTGATCCCGGCTTGCGCCGCACCGGCTGGGGCATCATTGACAGCGAAGGCAGCAAGCTCAAGCACGTCGCCAATGGCATTGTGAAATCTGATGCGCGCGAACCGCTGGCCCAACGTCTGTTGTCGCTGAAAAACGGGTTGATGGCGGTGCTTCAGGAATGGGAACCGGCCGAAGCGGCGGTCGAACAGACCTTTGTGAACAAGGACCCTGCCGGAACGCTCAAACTGGGTCAGGCGCGGGGTATTGCGCTTCTCGCCCCGGCGGAGTTCGGCTTGTCTGTGGCGGAATATGCACCCAATGCGGTCAAGAAATCCGTGGTCGGCGCGGGCCATGCCGAAAAAGGTCAGGTCGGCCATATGATCGGCGTGTTGCTGCCCGGCGTGCAGATCGCCAATTCAGACGCCGCCGATGCGCTCGCCATTGCCATTTGCCACGCCCATCATCGCGGCGGTGTTAATCTCGAAGAACAGGTCGCCGCGCAAGAGCAGGGGGCGTCATCCCCGCTATGATCGCACTTTTGAAGGGCATCGTCGCAGAGCTTGGCGATGACCGCGCGATCATCGATGTAAACGGTGTGGGCTATCTGGTGTTTTGCGCCAGCTCGACCTTGAGCCGCCTGCCAGGTGTGGGCGAGGCGATCACGCTGCACATCGAAACCCATGTGCGCGAAGATCATATCCATCTCTACGGTTTTTTCAGTCCCGCCGACCGCGACTGGTTCAATCTGCTGCAAACCGTCCAGGGGGTTGGCGCGCGCGTGGCGCTGCAAATTCTTGCAACGCTTTCCACCCATGATCTGGCGTCTGCTGTGGCCGCGCAGGACAAGGCGATGGTGGGCCGTGCGCAAGGGGTGGGGCCCAAGCTTGCCCAGCGCATTGTGACCGAGCTTAAAGACAAGGTGCCCGCCACGCTTCACATCGCATCGCCTTCCGCTGATGGGGCGCCAGCGCCGCAAAGCGGGGTCCGGTCTGAGGCTTTGTCGGCGTTGATCAATCTGGGGTATCGCGATCAGGACGCCGCCCGCGCCGTTGCGGTTGCGGCAGAGGCTTTGGGAGCGGACGCGCCGCTTGATGGTGTTATCCGCGCGGCCTTGCGGGAGTTGGCGCCATGAGTGAAGAGCGGATCGTCAGCCCCGAGACGCGCGAGGAAGATCATTCCGAAGCGCATATGCGGCCGCAATTTCTGGCGGACTTTATCGGCCAGAAGACGGCGCGCGAAAACCTTCAGATTTTCATTGAGGCCGCCAAGAAGCGCGGCGATGCGCTCGATCATGTCTTGCTGCATGGCCCGCCGGGGCTGGGCAAGACGACGCTGGCCCAGATTGTGGCGCGCGAACTGGGTGTCGGCTTCAAGGCCACATCAGGCCCGGTGATTGCCAAAGCGGGTGATTTGGCCGCGCTTCTGACCAATTTGGAAGCGCGCGATGTGCTGTTCATTGACGAAATCCATCGCCTGTCGCCCGCGGTCGAAGAAATTCTCTATCCCGCCATGGAGGATTTTGAGCTTGATCTGATGATCGGCGAGGGACCGGCCGCCCGGTCGGTCAAAATCGATCTGCCGCCCTTCACACTGGTGGGCGCGACAACCCGGTCGGGCCTGTTGACCACGCCGTTGCGCGACCGCTTCGGCATTCCCACCCGGCTTGAATTTTATCAGCCCGATGAGCTGGTGCGCATTGTCCGGCGCGGCGCGTCGGTGCTGGGGCTCGACATGTCAGATGACGGGGCGCTTGAAATTGCCCGCCGGGCGCGGGGCACGCCCCGTGTGGCGGGCCGGCTGCTGCGCCGGGTTCGTGATTTCGCCTCGGTCGACGGGGTGACGCTGGTGGACAAGGCTGCCGCCGACAAGGGCCTGACCCGTTTGGCCGTCGATGCGCTGGGGCTTGATGCCATGGATCACCGCTATTTAAGTGCGATTGCGCTTGATTATGGCGGCGGGCCGGTCGGCGCCGACACGCTGGCGGCCGCCCTGTCGGAGCCGCGCGACGCCATTGAAGACATTATCGAGCCCTATCTCATTCAGCAGGCTTTTGTGCAAAGAACGCCAAGAGGTCGCATGCTGACCGACAAGGCGTTTAAACATTTGGGCCTTACAGTGCCGGGACGGGCTGTGGCACCGGAACTGGATCTGGGAGAAGGTGAGTGAGCGAGTTGATCGAAGACAAGCCAACCGCCGGCCGTTTTGACGGCACGTGTCATTTATTACCGGTGCGGGTTTATTTTGAAGACACCGACCTGTCGGGCATCGTCTATCACGCCAATTATCTGCGCTTTGCCGAACGCGGCCGCAGCGATTTTTTGCGTATGGCGGGCGTGCATCACCATGAGCTCGCTACACAGGACCCGCCGATTTACTTTACGATTCAGCGCCTTGAGATTGATTTCGTCAAACCCGCCCGGGTCGATGATGAATTGCTGATCAAAACCTATGCCGACCGTGTGTCGGGCGCGCGGCTCGATATGCGTCAGGAGATCACCAAAGACGGTGAAATTCTCGCCCGTCTGGTGGTCAAGGCCGCCTGCATCAATGATCTGGGCCGCCCCCAGCGGCTGCCCGCCGAGGCACGCGAAGCGCTCAAACGCCTCCAGGATGCGTGATTGGGCCGCGATCTCGGCTCTACCCAAAAGTGCCGCAAATCTGCCACGATTGACGGTGACAGTGCACCGTAACAAGGTGCACATCTTACTTCACGGCTCGCCATAAGGGATGGGACATGGAAACAGAACTGGTCCAGCAAAGTCTGGGCGGGAACATGCCGGATTTTTCAATCTGGGGCATGTTCATGTCAGCCTCAATTACCGTCAAACTTGTCATGCTGGCCTTGATCGGCGCCTCGATCTGGTGTTGGGCGATCATTTTTGACAAGTGGCGGAACATTCGCAAAACCTCGTCGCAGACGTCGGATTTTGAAAGTGATTTCTGGTCGGGCCGTCCGCTTGATGTGCTGTATGAGCGTGTGTCGATGGACCCAGGCTCACCCATGGAGCGGATGTTTGTCGCCGGGATGAAGGAATGGCAGCGCTCGACCGAAAAAGGCGGGCTCAAGCCGGGCCTGGGGGACCGGGTGCACAAACAGATGGTGTTGACGCTCAACCGCGAGATGGAGCGGCTGGAACGCTATCTGGGCTTCCTGGCCACGGTGGGTTCAACCGCGCCGTTCATTGGCCTGTTTGGCACGGTGTGGGGCATTATGAACGCCTTTCAGGATATTGCGATTTCGCGCAATACGAGCCTTGCTGTGGTTGCGCCCGGTATTGCCGAGGCTTTGTTTGCAACCGCGCTTGGCCTGATTGCGGCGATCCCAGCTGTGATGGCCTACAACAAGTTTTCGGGTGATCTGGGCCGCTATGCGGGCCGCCTTGAAGGGTTCAGCGAAGAATTCACCACCATCGTGACCCGCCAGATTGACGGTGGTCCGTAATGGCTGGTCATATCATTGCCGGTACATCGCGGACCCGCCGGAACCATCGGCCCATGTCGGAAATCAATGTGACGCCGCTTGTCGATGTCATGCTGGTTTTGCTGATTGTGTTTATGGTGGCCGCGCCGTTGCTGACCGTCGGCGTGGCGGTTGATTTGCCTGATACGCAGGCCGGTGCGATCACCGAAGAAACCGAGCCCTTGACGATTTCGATTCAGAAATCGGGCGATGTCTATCTGCAGGAAACCAAAATTGCTCTGAAAGAACTGGTGCCCAAGCTGGTTGCCATTTCCAAAGGCAAGCAGGATGCCCGCATCTATGTGCGCGGGGATGATCAGGTGGAATATGGCCGGGTGGCGGTTGTGATGGGCCTGCTGAACCAGGCGGGCTTTACCAAGGTTGCCCTGGTTCACGACGCAGCCGAACGGTAACCGGTCGAGGAGAGGGATGGAACGCTCATCGCTTATAGCATCGGCGCTGGCGCACCTTGCGGTTGTTCTGATCGCATTGATCGGCCTGCCGTTTGAGCGTGACCGCAGGATTGAAGCGTTTGAAGCCATCCCCATCGAGATTATTTCAGAGCAGACGGTGACCGCGAAGAAAGAGGCTGAAAAGCCCAAACCCAAGCCTGAAGCGCCCAAGCCCAAACCCGAACCTCAGCCGGAAAAACCAAAACCGAAGCCTGAGCCCAAGCCGAAACCTGAACCAAAGCCCGAGCCCAAGCCGAAACCCGAGCCCAAGCCGGAGCCGAAGCCCAAACCCAAGCCTGAGCCTAAGCCCGAACCGAAAAAACCTGAGCCCAAACCCAAGCCCAAGCCGGAGCCGAAAAAGCCCGAGCCTGAAAAGGATGATTTTGACCTCGACGAGATCGCGGCCCTGATCGACAAAACCCCGCGCAAGGAACCGCCCCCGGCGGAGCCTGAGCCCGAAGCGAAGCCAACCCAGGCTGCGCCCGCGCCCACCAGCCGGTTGCAGGGGCCGCAATTGTCGATCAGCGAAATCGACGCCATTCGGCAGCAATTTTACAAATGCTGGAATATTCCGGCCGGAGCGCGAAACGCAGAAAAACTGAAAGTTGTGGTCCGAATCAGGCTTAATCCGGATGGAAGCCTGATGGCGGCCCCGGAATTGTTGAATGGCGGAATGCTGAACACGCCCGATGGTCGCTATTTCCAAGTGGCTGTCGACAGCGCATTCCGGGCAATCCATCGCTGTACGCCGCTCAAAGTTCCGCCACAAAAGTATGATGCATGGCGAGAAATAGAACTGACATTCGATCCCAGCGACTTGCTGGGTTAGATTGGGGCTCGGGATGGAGACGGTCGTGGGAGTGGAGACGAACCAATGGCAAGTCTGAACAAAATGATGAAGCTGCTCAAATGGACCGCCTTTGTGGTTATGGGTGCCTTTTTGTGGACCAGCCCTGCGCATGCGGTGCTGAAGATCGATATTACGCGCGGGACGGTCAATCCGCTGCCGATTGCGGTGACGCCGCTCAACGGGTCCAAACCCAACGAAACCGATTATGGTCAGCGCATTGCCGATGTGATTACCGCGGACCTGGAACGCACGGGGCTATTCCGCGCCATCGACCGCAACGCCTATATTGAAGACCCAAGCCGCATTGCGCTGACGCCGCGCTTTGGTGATTGGCGGCTGGTCGGGGCCGATGCGCTTGTGACGGGGCAAGTGCGGATGCTGGCCGATGGCCGCCTGAAAGCTGAATTCCGCTTGTGGGACACTGCGCTTGAAAGCCAGGAAATCGGCAAGGCGATTGCCACCCAGCCTGACAATTGGCGGCGCGTTGCCCATTTGATTGCCGATGCGATTTATGAACGGTTGACCGGGGAACGGGGCTATTTCGACACGCGCATCGTCTATGTTGCCGAAAGCGGCCCCAAAGGCCCCAAACGGGTTCACCGGCTGGCGATTATGGATCAGGACGGTGCCAATCACCGCTATCTGACCTATGGCGAAGACCAGGTTTTGACGCCGCGCTTTTCGCCCAGCCGTCAGGAAATCACCTATATGGCGTTCCGCAACAATCAGGTGCGGGTCTATATTCTTGATCTGGAAACCCAGCAGCAGGAATTGTTGTCCAATCTGGGCGATATGAACTTTGCCCCGCGCTTTTCGCCCGACGGGCAAAAAATCGTCATGTCGATGTCCAAGCGCGGCAATTCCGATATTTATGTGATGGATTTGCGCTCCCGCCAAATGCGGCGGCTGACCGATAATCCCGCCATTGATACCTCGCCAAGCTATGCGCCGGACGGTGCGCGGATTGTCTTTAACTCCGACCGGGGTGGGTCGTCGCAGCTTTATGTCATGGACCGCGACGGCGGCAATGTGAACCGCATCTCGTTCGGGGAGGGCCGTTATTACACGCCGGTCTGGTCGCCGCGCGGGGATCTGATTGCCTTTACCAAACAGCTCAGAGGCACGTTTTACATTGGTGTCATCCGCCCGGACGGGTCGGGTGAGCGTTTGCTGGCCGACAGTTTCCACAATGAAGGGCCAACCTGGGCCCCCAATGGCCGGGTTTTGATGTTCTACCGGACCGAGCCGACCGACCGGGCGGGCCGGGGTGGCCGCAGCTTCATGTATTCGGTTGATCTGACCGGCCGGAATGAGCGCAAGGTTTTGACACCGGGAGAGGCGTCCGACCCGGCCTGGTCGCCGCCCATTTCAACCGGGCGCAACGAATAGGATGTGTCAAAATGGATGACGTGCCATCACTTCGTCATCATAGACTTGTAACGGTGGTGGCAGTATGGTCTGTCCCGCATTGAGGGTGCTCAACTGGCGCGTTTCTGCCGGTTTCTGGGCGGGCTTGCATTGGACTTTGTGTGTTAGATTTTAGTTTCCAAGACGGGAAGGATGGAAAAATCATGGCCAGCACTAAAAATGCGCTTCGCTATGCGGTGATTGTAGCCGGGACGCTGGCGCTTGCCGCCTGCGGCGGCGGCGACGATGACGCAGCGAATACCGGAGCCGACGGGTACGAATATGAGCCTGCACCCACGCAGACCACACAACCGCGCGGTGATGGCGTTACGACGGATAATCTGGGCGGCCAGCAGGGCCAGCCCACGCAACAAGGTCTCGCCCTTGAAGCCGGTGACCGGGTGTTCTTCGGTTACGACCAGTACAATCTGTCGTCAGCCGCGCAAAACACGCTGCGCGCCCAGGCTGCCTGGTTGCGCAAATTCCCGAATGTGTCGGTCACGATCGAAGGCCATTGCGATGAGCGCGGTACGCGCGAATACAACCTCGCACTGGGTGATCGCCGCGCCAATTCGGTGAAAGACTATTTGGTGAGCCAGGGCATCGCGCCTTCGCGCATCGCGACCATTTCGTACGGCAAAGAGCGCCCGATCGCGACTTGCTCAGCCGAAAGCTGCTGGGGCAAAAACCGCCGCGGCATGACGGTCGTCAACACGTTTTAAGATATGAAGGGCCGGGCGGCACTCCAAAACGGGGGCCGCCCGTTCACCTTTTATGAGTGAAATTCCTCAAAGCTACGGTGCCCGGGGGGGCGCGCGTGCCGTATCGACGGAGACTATAGTCATGACTTTCATGCACCGCTTGCGCCGTCTGGCCGTGCTCGCCTCATTGGCCAGCCTGGTTAGCCTGCCCGCACTCGCCCAATCCAATCAGGAATTGCAGGACCGGATCCGCCGTCTGGAAAATGATGTTCAGGCGCTGATGCGGATGAACCTTGAAGGCGGTGGCGCAGGCCCCATTTCATCGGGCGCCGGCAGTGCGGTTCCGCCCGCGGCCATCTCGGACATGCAGGTGCGGATTGCCCAGCAGGAAAACCAGATCCGCTTTCTGACCGGCCGCATTGAAAAGCTCAGCTTTGAAAACAAGCAATTGGCGGCCCGGCTGACCAAATTGCAGGATGACGCCGAATATCGCTTTGGCCAGCTGGAGCGGAGCACGCCGCAAACCTATCAGGGCGGCCAGGCTATTCCTCCCGCCGGTGCGACCATTCCCGGCGGTGGCGAGCCCCTGCCGCAAACCGCCGTACCGCAAGAAAGCCGCGGGCTGCCCGAAGGACCGGCTGAGAAGCAATATGATTTCGCCATCGGCTTGTTGCGCGACGGCAATTATCAGGGCGCGCAAACCGCGTTTGAACAATTTGTCGCCCTCCATCCCCGTCACCGGCTGGCCGGCAATGCCCAATATTGGTTAGGAGAGACGTTTTATGCGCGCTCCATGTTTCGCGAAGCCTCGCTGGCCTTTGTGAAGGGTATGCAGAAATACAAATCCGGTCCCAAAGGGCCCGACACCATGCTCAAGCTTGGCATGTCGACCCACCGGCTGGGCAATCTGAAGGCCGCCTGCAAGACGTTTTCGAGCCTGCCCCAGCGCTATCCCAATGCTTCGCCCAAAATCAAATCAACCGCGAAACGCGAACTTGGCCAGATCGACTGCGCCGATTATCTGCGCTGATTTCGAAGCCACGCTCGCCCGGCTCGCCCCGGCGGGCCCGCTGGCGTTGGGGGTTTCAGGCGGCCCCGATTCGATGGCGCTTTTGGCGCTTTCTCATCAAACCGGCCGATCCATCCATGTTTTAAGCGTTGATCATGGCTTGCGTCCCGAAGCCCGGGCCGAAGCGCAGAGGGTGGCCCACTGGTGTGCCGCCCGCGCCGTTCCGCACACAATCCTCACCTGGTCTCCTCCGCAAGGCGGCGGCACCTTGTCGGAAGCCGCCCGGCTGGGCCGCTACCGGCTGATGGCGGATTGGTGCGTTGAGCATGGCGTGCCAACCCTTGGGGTCGCCCATCATGGCGATGATCAGGCTGAAACCGTGCTTATGCGGCTGTCGCGCGGGGCGGGCATGGTGGGGCTGGCTGGAATGGCCGAATGCCGTCCGCTGATGACGGCGCGAGGTGATGTTACGCTGATCCGCCCATTGCTCCACAGTTCCAAAACGGCGCTGCGTAAGGTCTGCACCGCACAGCAATTGCCGACCTGTGATGATCCGACCAATGCCGATCGGGCCTATGACCGGGTGCGCGCCCGCGCGATTTTGAATGAAGATGCACCCTTGCGGGCGCGCTTGCTGACGCTTCAGCCCGCAATGGCGGCGTTGTGGGGCGCGATTGCCCGTGACATTGATGTGTTTGTGGGGCAGCACGCACAGCGCACCCCTTTGGGGCCGCTGCGGATGGACGGGCCGGCCTTTGCCGCGCTGGCCCCTGTGATGCGCCGGCATGTTCTGGGCCATCTGTGCCGGGCTTTTAATCCAGGCCGTCACGCGCCGTCCCAGGCGGCGCTGGAGGCCTTGTCTCAACATCTTGTGATGGGCAAAGGCGCGCACACGCTGGCGGGCCTATTGTGGGTGCGGCAGGCGAAATCAGACCTTCTGTGGGCGGGCCGGGAATATCGCGCGGTGGAAAAGCCCCTCCAGATCGGTCCGGGCCAAACCGCGATCTGGGATCGCCAATGGCGTATCGATGGCGGCGAAGCGGGCGCAGTTGTTGGTGCGGTGAACAATCGCTCCGATGATCAACAGTTTGAAATGATAGAGAAAACCGGTGTTCCCAAGCCTTACTGGCAAGCCTTGGGTGAGCTTGAACGACCAGGCTGCGGCGCGCAATGGGTTGGCTTGGCAGGCTCCCAATCATGGCCGGTTTGGCCCCAATCGGCACTTGAACTGCCCATTGCGCTTTTTTGACACCAAATCGCGGCCAGCCATGGCCAAGAGGAAATGCGCCAGATATGCTTGTATTTTAACCCTTACCGCCTATCTGTTGGGATAGGATGGTTCCGTCCGGTTTTGTCTGGATACATTGTCTGGATACATTGTCTGGATGCAATGACGGGTGGGGGCGTGGATATTGAAGAGGACCGCGTTTCGTGCAGAATTTTCGTAACCTGGCGGTATGGGCCGTCATATTCGTAGTGATCATCGCGCTGTTCAATATCGTGCAGGACACGAATGGACCCGCAGCGAACAGCAAGATCACCTATTCCGACTTTGTCCGCAAAGTGGATTCAGGGGATGTAACGGCTGTCATCATTCAAGGCGAAGAGATCACCGGGTCAACCCGCGATGGCCGGACTTTCATCACCTACACGCCGTTTGATCCGCAATTGCCGCGCGACCTGATCGCCAAGAATGTCGCGGTCGACGTCAAGCCGGTCGATGATGGCCCCTCATTCCTGGGTGTGTTGCTCAGCTGGTTCCCCATGCTGCTGCTGATTGGTGTGTGGATTTTCTTCATGCGCCAGATGCAGGGAGGCGGTGGACGCGGCGCGATGGGCTTTGGCAAGTCACGCGCTAAATTGCTGACCGAACGGCATGGCCGGGTGACCTTTGAAGATGTGGCCGGCATTGATGAGGCGAAAGAAGAGCTTCAGGAAATTGTCGAGTTTTTGCGCGACCCGCAGAAATATCAGCGCCTGGGGGGTAAAATCCCCAAGGGTGCGCTGCTGGTTGGCCCTCCGGGCACCGGTAAGACGCTGCTGGCCCGCGCGATTGCCGGTGAAGCCAATGTGCCGTTCTTCACCATTTCGGGTTCGGACTTTGTTGAAATGTTTGTCGGCGTCGGCGCAAGCCGGGTCCGCGACATGTTTGAACAGGCCAAGCGCAATGCGCCCTGCATCATCTTCATCGATGAGATTGATGCTGTGGGCCGGCATCGCGGTGCCGGTTTGGGCGGCGGCAATGATGAGCGGGAACAGACGCTCAACCAGTTGCTCGTCGAGATGGACGGCTTTGAAGCCAATGAAGGGGTGATCCTGGTGGCCGCCACCAACCGCCCCGATGTGCTTGATCCCGCTTTGTTGCGCCCTGGCCGGTTTGACCGTCAGGTCGTGGTTCCCAATCCCGACATTCAGGGCCGGGAAAAAATCCTGCGCGTCCACATCAAAAAAGTGCCGATTGCCCCTGATGTTGACCCCCGTGTGATTGCGCGCGGCACGCCGGGTTTCTCCGGTGCCGACCTTGCCAATCTGGTCAATGAGGCAGCCCTTCTGGCCGCCCGCATCGGAAAGAAGCTTGTCACCATGGCCGATTTTGAGGCCGCCAAGGACAAGGTCATGATGGGGGCGGAGCGCCGCTCCATGGTCATGTCGGACGAAGAAAAGCGGCTGACCGCCTATCATGAAGGCGGCCACGCGCTGGTTGCCATGCATTGCGCGCATTCTGACCCGGTTCACAAGGCAACGATCATTCCGCGTGGCCGGGCTTTGGGCATGGTGATGCGCCTGCCCGAGCGCGACGCGCTGTCGATCACGCGGGCCAAAATGAAGGATGATATCGCGGTGGCCATGGGTGGCCGGATCGCTGAAGAGCTGATCTTTGGACATGACATGGTGACGTCGGGTGCCTCGTCCGACATTGAGCAGGCAACCCGCATGGCGCGCGCCATGGTGACCCAGTGGGGCATGTCTGATGAGCTTGGGCCGCTCGCCTATGGTGAGAATGAGGAAGAAGTGTTCCTTGGCCATTCGGTGGCGCGTCAGCAAAACATGTCGCCCGACACGCAAAAGAAGATTGATGCGGAAATCCGCAAGATCGTCGATGAAAATTATAAGCGTGCTGAAGAGATTTTGCGCGAGCATGAAAATGATCTGCACACGCTGGCACAAGGGCTGCTCGAATATGAGACGCTGTCGGGTCAGGAGATCAAGGATCTGCTCGCCGGAACCGCGCCCAAGCGGGATGGCGGCACCGACGATCAGGATGGCTCCGCCCCGGTGACAGCTGTGCCGCAAGCGGGCAAGCGTCATGGTCCGTCGGGCTCTGCGCCTGAGCCGCAACCGGGCACGTGAGCCCCAAAACCTATCTGCAACCTTTGCTGGCCGGCATGGAACCCCATGCCGGCCTTGCGCTGTTGGCGGGCGGTCCAAGGGCGATTACGGGCTTTGTGGAATGGCGGCGCGCGGGCGCGCGTCTTGAGCGCCGCACACTGAGTTACGACGCCGCCCGTGCGCTGTATGCCGACCGGGTCGAGCGCTTCTCACAAACGCCCGTCATGCCGTTTGGCTTTGATCCCGCGACGCCCCATCTGATGGGCATCGTCAATGTCACACCCGACAGTTTTTCCGATGGCGGCAGATTTGCGAGCCCCCATGCCGCGATTGCCCATGGCGATCAATTGGTGCGCGAGGGGGCGGTGCTACTGGATGTCGGGGGCGAATCCACCCGGCCCGGTGCCACGCCGGTCCCGCCCGACGAAGAACAGCGCCGCATCCTGCCGGTGATCGAGGCACTGGTATCCAAGGGCCACACGGTGTCGGTTGACACACGCCATGCCGCAACCATGGAGGCTGCGCTCACGGCGGGCGCGGCGATGATCAATGATGTGTCCGCTTTGAGCCACGACCCTGACGCGCTGGCGGTGGCGGCCAATGCGGATTGCCCGATTGTGCTGATGCACGCCCAGGGCAACCCCCAAACCATGCAGACCGCGCCCGCCTATGATCACGCTTTGCTTGATATTTATGAGGCGCTTGAGGCCCGGATCAATGTTTGTGAGGCCGCTGGTATTGACCGGGCGCGGTTGATCACCGATCCCGGCATTGGCTTTGGCAAGACCCTTGAGCACAATTTGCAGCTTCTGGCGGGGTTGAGCCTGTTTCATGGGCTGGGCTGTCCCATATTGTTGGGCTTTTCCCGCAAAAGTGTCGTGGGAAAGCTGCATGCCGAGGCACCGGTTGAGCGACGGCTGGCCGGGTCGCTGGCGGGAATGGCTGCCGGGTTGGACGCCGGTGTACAATTTTTCCGGGTTCATGATGTGTTCGAGAGCGCACAGTTTTTGCATGTCGCAGGTGCAATTCATTCTGCGCTGCGATAAAAGAAGGGCCGGTGGACTGGGCGGCCAAGGGGATGACCATGGCGCGAGAATTTTTTGGAACCGACGGGATTCGCGGGCGAGCGAATGCCTATCCCATGACGCCCGAAGTGGCGCTTAAAGTCGGCATGGCGGCGGGCCGCTATTTTATTCGGGGCACGCATCGCCACCGGGTTGTGATTGGCCGTGACACACGGCTTTCCGGTCACATGATCGAAGCCGCCCTGGTGGCAGGCTTCACCGCGGTGGGCATGGACGCCATGCTTGTGGGCGAATTGCCGACCCCGGCCATTGCGTTGTTGACCAAAAGCCTGCGGGCCGATCTCGGGGTGATGATTTCAGCCTCGCACAATCCGTTTGAAGACAATGGCATCAAGCTTTTTGGTCCCGACGGCTACAAGCTTTCCGACGCGATCGAACTCGAGATTGAAGAGCGCATGCGCCGCGACATGCATGGCGGCATGACCGTTGACGGGCTGGCTAGTCCCGGCGATCTGGGGGCATCGCTGGCCATGGAAGATGCGCCGGGCCGCTATATCGAATTTGTCAAAAGCTCATTCCCGCGCGGGCTTGATCTTGATGGTCTGAAGATCGTCGTCGATTGTGCCAATGGCGCGGCCCATGCGGTCGCCCCCACCGTCTTGTGGGAACTTGGCGCTACCGTGGTGCCGGTCGGTATTGAACCCGACGGGCTCAACATCAATCGCGATTGCGGCTCGACCAAAACCGATCTGATGCGCGCCTTGGTCGTGGAACACAAAGCCGATCTCGGCATGGCGCTCGATGGGGATGCCGACAGGGTTTTGATTTCCGATGAAACCGGCTCGCTGGTCGATGGCGACCAGCTGATGGCGGCAATCACGGAATTTTGGCACCGCGATGGCTTGCTGACCGGCGGGGCGCTGGTCAGCACGGTCATGTCCAATCTGGGGCTGGAAAAATTTGTCGAAGGGCTTGGTCTCGCGCTCACCCGCACCAAGGTCGGTGACCGCTATGTGGTTGAGGCGATGCGGCGGGATGGCTGTAATATTGGCGGTGAACAATCCGGGCATATTGTGCTGTCCGATTACGGCACCACGGGCGATGGGTTGTTGGCGGGCATTCAGGTGCTGGCGGAAATCGCCCAGGCGCGCGCCAATGGCGATGACCGGCCAGCCAGTGCGGTGCTGCACAAATTTGATCCCTTTCCGCAATTGCTGAAAAATGTCCGCTATTCAAAACCCGTCACGCTTGAAGAACCCGCCATTGTCGAAGCGGTGCAAAAGGGTGAGGCGCTGTTTAACGGCCAGGGCCGAATTGTTCTGCGCAAGTCGGGAACAGAGCCTCTGGTCCGCGTGATGGCAGAAGGCCAGGACACCGCCCAGGTGGAACATGTCGTTGATACCATCGTTGCGGCGGTCACCGAAATTGGCTGCTAAGCCAGTTCGTATTCTGTCTATTGCGGGCTCGGACTCCGGCGGCGGGGCGGGCATTCAAGCCGACATCAAGACGATCACCGCACTGGGCGGCTATGCCATGACTGCGGTGACAGCGATCACGGTTCAGAACACCAAAGGCGTGTCCGGGGTTCACACGGTGCCCATCGATTGTGTCGTCGGCCAGATTGAGGCGGTGATTTCTGATATCGGCGTTGATGCGATCAAGACCGGCATGATCCCCGATGCCGCCATGATCGAAGCGGTTTTTGAAATCATCAACCGGCTTGCGCCCGATGTGCCGCGCATTGTTGACCCGGTCATGGTTGCGACCAGCGGCGACCGGCTGATAACCGACGATGCGGTCGAGGCACTGAAAGCCCACGCTATGCCAGGATCGATCCTCACCCCCAATATTCCCGAAGCCGAAACACTGACCGGGCGGGCGATTGCCTGTGTCGATGAGGCGATGGAGGCAGGCTTTGATCTTTATGATCTGGGCTGCGCGTCGGTTGTGGTCAAAGGCGGGCATCTCGATGGCCCATCACTGGTCAATTGCGTGATCGACCCGGACGGGAATGGTTTTGAAATTGAAGGCTCGCGCCTCGACACTACCAACACCCATGGAACAGGCTGCACGCTGGCCAGTGCGCTAGCTACCCTGGCGGCGCAGGGATTTGGGGTGGTTGAGGCGGTGGCGCGCGCCTCTGATTATGTCTCAAAGGCGATTGCAGCGGCGCCGGGGTTTGGCGATGGCGCTGGGCCGCTCAATCACGGATTTGCCGTCCGCCCAGCCACAGACCCAGAAGAATGATGGGCAGTGCAACAAGCGTCCACCAGCTTGGCTGCTCGCCCAAAAAGGCCACGGATACCGCAAGCGCGATCACCGGGATCATGTAATTGAGCAGGGAAAAGAAGCTCGCTCCCGACTGGCCGATAATTGTGAAATAGAGAATTTCGGCGATCAGCGTCGCGAACAATCCCAGATAGACAACCGCCCAAAGACTTGTATCGCCGAATGATACTGCAGGCAGCGGCTCAAGAAGCAGCGCTGAGGGAACCAGAACCGCTGAGGCGGATACAAGCGATACCGCGCCTGCGGCCAGGATCGGGACACCGCGGGCTTGTCGCGCCACAATCGCCGACAAGGAATAGCACACCGCGCCGCCCAAAATGGCAGCCTGAAAGATCATCTCGCCCGCATCGCCACCAAGGGCTTTGACGGCATCAGGTCCGATCAGCAGGCCGAGCCCGACGAAACCCAGAACCATGCCCAACAGGGCCTGCACCGTCAGACGTTCATCGCCGATAGCATGGGCCAGTCCCAGCGTGATGAACGGCATCACGGCCATGAGCAGCGAGGTGGCGCCGGGCGGGACTTCCTGCTGGCCCCAGCCGATCATGAAGAAGGGCAGGGCGGTCCCGATAATGCCCACGAAGCTGAGCGCGGCCCAATTGCGCAGAGTGGTCGGGAAGCGCACCCCCTGGATCATTGCGATGGCAGTCAGGCCGATCGCGCCCATGAAAATCCGGCCCGTCGCAATGTGCAGGGGCGACAGGGTTTCAAGCGCAAGGTCAACGGCGGGAAAGCTCAGCCCCCAGATCAGCGCAAGCGCGATCAGGCGGACCCACTCGACAGGTTGACGCCCCGCCGTACCGCTCATCGCAAACCAGCCAGAACCGACGCGAACCGGTCAAGTTCGGCATCACTGTTGAAACTGTGCAAACCGATCCGGTTTGTTGTGACGGGCATGCCGGTATCGTAAGGGGCAAAAGCCTGGCCCGACAGGCTTGAGGCGATTGAGGCGTCCCACAAGGCCTGCTTGACGGTCTGCGGGGCGTGGGTTTCTGAATAGAAAGTCACGATGCCCGACAAAATTTCCCCCCGGTCCAGCGTGCGCCAGCCCGGCAGGGCATTGATTTCGGCCCGCGCGCGGCTTGCAAGCCCGGTAATGCGGGCAAAGCCGGAGGCAAGATCACCCGCGCGCCGGGCGGCTTCGCCCAGACCCAGTGCGAGCGCGATGGAGCGTTCATAAAGTTCAAACCGCCGCGCATCGCCGGGATACATCAGGGCTTGCTGATCAATGAAAGGCGGTCGATGGCGGCCCTGGGCACTGCGCCTGATATACAAAAAGCCTGTGCCGCGCGGGCCGCGTAAAAACTTCCGGCCCGTGGCGGCCAGATAGGTGCAGCCCAACCGTTGAACATCGACCGGCATTTGCCCCACCGCCTGGCACGCATCAAGCAGAAAGGGGACCGAATGGGCGCGGGCAATTGCACCGACCTGTTCGGCGGGGTTGATCAGCCCGTCATTCGAGGGCAGCCAGGTCAGAGCAATAAGCTTTGTGCGCGGACCAATCATCGCTTCAAGCGCCGACAAATCGATCGCGCCGGTGTGGAAGCTTGGAACCAGTGTCACCTTGATACCGTAGCGGCGCTTGGCGTCTTCAAGCGCGATGACATTGGCACGATATTCGCTGGCATGGGTCAGCACTTCATCGCCTGGCCGCCAGGCAATGCCGTGAAAGGCCTGCAACCAGCCATGCGTGGCCGATTGGGTGAGGGCCACGGTTCCCGGTTCAGCCCCGATCAACGCCTCCAGCGCGTGATAGACCCCGTCAAGTCTCAGTGCGGCCTCATCCTGGGCGCGGTAGCCGCCAATATCTGATTCGCGGTCCAACTGGGCGCGGATAACCGACAGGGTCGCCGGATGGTTGGGGCTTGCCCCGCAATTATCAAAAAATATCGTTCGGGCCATAACAGTCCTCCACCGCGCCGCGCCTTGTCATGGCCCCGCGACAGCGTGTCGTCAACTCTTAACACATCCTCCGATTGACAGTTTCGCATGGCTCATTAGGATCGCGCGCGGGTGGTATCCTCCCAACAGGATACGCAAATATGAGGGTCTTCCATGACCGCAATCGAAAAGCCGGAACTGCGTCCGCAGCGTCCGCATTTCTCCTCCGGGCCCTGCGTGAAGCGGCCGGGCTGGAAAATCACCAATCTCGAGAATGCAGCACTGGGCCGGTCGCACCGGGCCAAGATCGGCAAGTCCAAACTGGCCGAAGCCATTGATCGCACACGCGATATTCTGGGCGTGCCGGATGATTACAAAATCGGCATTGTTCCGGCCTCGGACACAGGCGCCGTCGAAATGGCGCTGTGGACCATGCTGGGCGAACGCGGTGTGGACATGCTGGCCTGGGAAAGCTTCGGCGCGGGCTGGGTGACCGATGTGCAAAAGCAGCTCAAGCTGGACGATTGCCGGGTTTTTACCGCCGAATATGGCGAATTGCCCGATCTTGATGCCGTCGATACCGACCGCGATGTGGTGTTCACCTGGAACGGTACGACCTCGGGTGTGCGCGTTGCCAATGCCGACTGGATTGCCGCTGACCGCAAGGGTCTGACCTTTTGCGATGCGACCTCGGCGGCGTTTGCACAACCGCTTGATTGGGCCAAGCTCGATGTCACCACCTTCTCGTGGCAGAAGGTGCTGGGAGGCGAAGCCGCCCACGGCATGCTGATTTTGAGCCCGCGTGCGGTTGAGCGGCTGGAAAGCTACACGCCTGACCGGCCTTTGCCCAAAATCTTCCGCCTGACCAAGGGCGGCAAGCTGATTGAAGGCATCTTCAAGGGCGAGACGATCAACACGCCCTCCATGCTGTGTGTCGAGGATTATCTCGATGCGCTGATCTGGGCCGAAGATATTGGCGGCCTGCCCGCCCTGATGGCCCGCGCCGACGCCAATTTGAAGGTTCTGTCGGACTGGGTTGCCAAGACCGATTGGGCGGCCTTCCTGTGCGAAGATGAAGCCATTCGCTCGAACACTTCGGTGTGCCTTAGAATCACCGATCCGTGGTTTGCCGGGCTTGATGGGGACGCGCAAGCCGCGGCGCAGAAAGCCTTCGTCAAACTGCTTGATGATGAGGATGTCGCCTATGATCTGGGCGCTTATCGCGATGCCCCGGCGGGCTTGCGTATTTGGTGCGGCGGGACGGTTGAAGCCTCGGACCTTGAGGCGCTGACCGGCTGGCTCGACTGGGCCTTTGCCACACTCAAAGACAAGGAGGCGGCCGCAGCCTGACCGGCTGCGCTGCCCTTTTCCTCTCAGCGACATTCAATTTGTGGAGGCTTTCATGCCCAAAGTGTTGATTTCCGACAAGATGAGCCCGCTTGCCGAGCAAACCTTTAAAGACCGTGGGGTCGAGGTTGACGTCAAGCCCGGCCTGTCCAAAGAAGAGCTGATCGCCATCATCGGTGAATATGATGGGCTGGCCGTCCGTTCGGCCACCAAGCCCGATGCCGACATTATTGCGGCCGCCAAAAACCTGAAAGTCATTGGCCGGGCCGGTATCGGCACCGACAATGTTGACAAGGAAGCGGCGACCAAACATGGCGTCGTCGTCATGAACACGCCGTTCGGCAATATGATCACCACGGCGGAACATGCCATTGCCATGATGTTCGCGGTGGCCCGTGAAATCCCCCAGGCCGACCGCTCCACCCATGCCGGCAAATGGGAAAAGTCCAAGTTTATGGGTGTTGAAGTCTCGGGCAAGACGCTTGGCGTGATCGGCTGCGGCAATATCGGCTCGATCGTGGCGGACCGCGCGCTTGGCCTGAAAATGAAAGTGGTCGCCTTTGATCCTTATCTCACGCCGGAACGGGCCGGAGAGCTGGGGGTTGAAAAAGTTGAGCTTGAAACCCTTTTCAAGCGGGCCGATTTCATCACGCTGCACACGCCCTTGACCGATAAGACCCGTAACATCATCGACAAGGATGCCATTGCGCTGATGAAAGATGGTGTGCGCATTATCAACTGTGCGCGCGGCGGACTGATTGTTGAAGCCGACCTCAAAGACGCGCTCGACAGCGGCAAGGTGGCCGGTGCTGCGCTTGACGTTTTTGAGGAAGAACCCGCAACCGCCAATATTCTGTTTGGTCATGACAATGTCGTGTGCACCCCGCATCTGGGCGCTTCGACCACCGAAGCACAGGTCAATGTTGCGCTGCAGGTGGCCGAACAAATGGCCGATTATCTGCTGACCGGGGCGGTGACCAATGCGCTCAACATGCCGTCCGTTTCGGCCGAAGATGCGCCCAAGCTGCGGCCCTATATGGATTTGGGTGAGAACCTTGGCCTGTTCGCCGGTCAGTTGATCGACACCGCCATCACCGAAGTTGAAATTGAATATGTCGGTGCGGTGAGCGAACTGAATCTCAAGCCGCTGACCCAGTCGATCCTGCATGGTCTGCTCAAGCCTACGCTTGAAGACGTCAATATGGTCAACGCGCCGGTGGTTGCCAAAACGCGTGGCATCCGCATCTCGGAAACCATGGGCTCAGGCCGGGGTGTGTTCCAGACCTATATCAAGCTGACAGTCAAAACCGAACGCCAGGAACGCACTGTGGCGGGCACTTTGTTCTCCGATGGCCGTGCGCGGATCATTCAGGTCAAGGGCATTAATCTTGAGGCTGAATTTGCGCCGCATATTCTGTATGTCGCCAATGAAGACAAGCCCGGCTTTATCGGCGCGCTCGGCACAGCGCTGGGCAAAGCGGGTGTCAACATTGCCTCGTTCAATCTGGGCAGGGTCGATGCCGGGGCCGATGCGGTGGCGCTGATTGCCATTGATTCGGATGTGACCGCTGATGCGCTCGTCGAAATCGAGGCGCTGGAACATGTTAAAGAAGTCAAAGTGCTGAACTTCTAACCGGCGGCAAATCGGTCTAAACTCAATCAAAGGCCGGGCCTTCCAACAAGGCCCGGTCTTTCATGTGTGAAAAGGGAAGCTTGAAATGGCAAATGTCGCGGTCGTCGGCTCGCAATGGGGCGATGAGGGCAAGGGCAAGATTGTGGACTGGCTGTCAGAACGCGCCGATGTGGTGGTGCGGTTTCAAGGCGGTCACAATGCGGGCCATACACTCGTGATCGACGGCGAGGTCTACAAGCTTTCGCTGTTGCCCTCGGGCATTGTCCGGCCCGGCAAAATGTCGGTCATCGGCAATGGCGTTGTGGTCGACCCCTGGGCGCTGGTTAAGGAGATCGAGACGCTTTCCAGCCAAGGCGTTGCCATTTCACCCGAAACGCTCAAGCTGGCCGACAATGCGGTTTTGATTCTGCCCGTGCATCGTGATCTTGATGCGCTGCGCGAAGACGCCAATGACGCGGTCAAGATCGGCACGACACGGCGCGGCATTGGTCCGGCTTACGAAGACAAGGTTGGCCGCCGCGCGATCCGGGTGGCTGATCTGCGCGATGAAGCCGCGCTTGATGCCAAGATCGCCACGCTGCTCGCGCACCACAATGCGCTGCGCAGGGGCTTTGGCCGCGATGAGTTTGACGGGGCGGCGCTCAAGGCTGAAATCCTCGCTATTGCGCCGCAAATTCTTCCCTATGCCGCCCCGGTGTGGGAGGTGCTGTTTGAAGCCCGCCGGTCGGGCAAGCGCATCCTGTTTGAAGGGGCGCAAGGCACGCTGCTTGATATTGATCACGGCACCTATCCCTTTGTGACCTCATCGAACACCATGGCGGGTCAGGCAGCCTGCGGCTCGGGCCTGGGCCCCGGCGCGGTTGATTATGTGCTCGGCATCACCAAAGCCTATACGACGCGCGTGGGCGAAGGGCCGTTCCCGACCGAGTTGATGGATGAAATCGGTCAGCGTCTGGGTGAGCGCGGCCACGAATTCGGCACGGTGACAGGCCGGTCGCGGCGCTGCGGTTGGTTTGATGCGGTTCTGGTGCGTCAGGCGATCCACACCGGCGGCATTGACGGTATCGCGCTCACCAAGCTTGACGTTCTTGACGGGTTTAAAGAGCTCAAGGTGTGCATCGGCTATGACATTGACGGCGAACGGGTCAATCGTTTGCCCGCCGGGCTGGGCGACCAGGCCAAGGTTACCCCGATCTATGAAACCATGGATGGCTGGTCGGAAACGACGGCCGGTGCACGGTCCTGGGCGGATTTGCCCGCGCAGGCGATCAAATATGTCCGCCGGATTGAAGAGTTGATCGACGCGCCGGTAAGCCTGTTGTCCACAAGCCCCGAGCGCGACGATACGATTTTGGTGCGCGATCCGTTCGACGATTAAGCCAAACCCGACCGTCATTCCGAGGCGGACCGGGGGTCCGAACCCGGAATCTGAAACCGGTACAGGCTTCGCGGAAATCAGATCCCGGGTTAGCAGTGCAGCATTTCATACTGCACAGCACCCGGGATGACACTTTGCGCTAGATCCCCTGGGCGGCCAGATCGGCCGCGCTTTCCTTCATCGCCTTTTGCAGCTTTTCAAAGGCGCGCACCTCGATCTGGCGCACCCGTTCACGGCTGATGCCGTAATCCTGGCTCAGCTCTTCGAGCGTGGCGGGGTCTTCTTTCAGCCGCCGCTCGGTCAGAATGTGCTGCTCGCGCTCATTGAGCGACTGCATGGCCGACGCCAGCATGTCCCGGCGGTGATCCAGCTCGTCGGATTGAACAAGCTTGGATTCCTGATCCATCTCGTCATCGACCAGCCAATCCATCCACTCGCCATCGCCGTCACCATCGGACCGCAACGGTGCGTTGAGCGATTGATCAGACGTGGTCAGACGCCGGTTCATCGAAATCACATCATCTTCGGTGACGCCCAGACGGCGCGCAATTTCAGCGACATTGTCGGGATGCAAATCGCCTTCCTCAATCGCCTTGATCTGGTTTTTTACCTTGCGCAGATTGAAGAACAGCTTCTTCTGATTGGCGGTGGTGCCGAGTTTGACCAGGCTCCACGAGCGCAGGATATATTCCTGGATCGAGGCGCGGATCCACCACATGGCATAGGTTGCAAGCCGGAAGCCTTTTTCGGGCTCAAAGCGCTTAACTGCCTGCATCAGGCCGATATTGCCTTCCGACACCAGCTCAGCCGGCGGCAGGCCATAGCCGCGATAGCCCATGGCGATCTTGGCCACCAGACGCAAATGGCTGGTGACGAGCTTGTGGGCGGCGTCCCGGTCGTCATGCTCGCGCCAGCGTTTGGCGAGCATATATTCCTCTTCCGGCTCAAGGAGCGGGAATTTGCGGATTTCCTGCAGATAGCGGCTCAGACTGCCGTCGGGCTGCAAGGAGGGAAGATTGCCTGCCATGATGTGCCTCACTCTCTACTCTTACCGGTCTCTTATACGCAGGAAGAATGGCCGAGATTAGGCAATTGGCGAAAGCGGGACAATGCGGTGCTTTTCCGCGTAAAAGCCCCATATTTTATAAGGACTTAAGCGCTTGAAGCAGGGCGGTCAGGTCCGCGGGAAGCGCACTTTCAAAGCTTAATTCTTCTTTGGTCATGGGGTGGATGAACCCCAAGGTGCGGGCATGCAGCGCCTGACGGCCCAGCGTCTCAATGGCGGCAATGGCTTGATCGGTCAGCCCTTTGCGGCGGTTTTGCAGGCCCCGGCCATAGGTGAGATCGCCAATCAGCGGATGGCCGATATGGGTCATATGTACCCGGATCTGATGGGTGCGGCCGGTTTCAAGCGAGCACGCCACCATGGCGGCGGTGGGCTCGGCGGGCGGGCCAAAGGCGGCTTCGGTCACATAGTGGGTCACGGCATGTTTACCGGCGCGGCCTTCACGAAAGACCCGTTCGGGCACCACGCCCATTTTTTTGCGATTGTGCGGGCTGCGGGCGATGGCCGCCTCAATCGTGCCTTTGCGTGGTGTGGGCGCCCCCCAGACAAAGGCGGAATAGGTGCGGGTGATGGAATGGTCGGCAAACTGCTTGGACAGGCGCTGATGGGCGCGGTCGTGCTTGGCGACCACCAAAAGCCCGGACGTGTCCTTGTCGATGCGATGGACGATGCCGGGACGTTTTTCCCCGCCAATGCCTGACAGACTGTCGCCGCAATGGGCGATCAGCGCGTTGACCAGCGTACCGGTGTCATTGCCGGGGCCGGGATGGACGACCAGACCGGCGGGTTTGTCGACCACGATCAGATCATCATCTTCATAGGCGATGGTGAGCGGGATGTCTTCGCCCAAAGGCATGGGGTCGCGCGCCTCGGGCAAGCTCACCTGCAGCGTCATGCCGGGTTTGACCTTGAGGGAGGCGTCTCCTATCGTCGCTTGATCTGGAGCGGTTTTGCGCACAGCCCCTTCGCCGATCAGGGTCTGGATGCGCGACCGGCTCAATTCGGGCAAGAGGCGGGAGAGCAGTTTGTCGAGGCGTTCGCCCCGATCCTCCTCGCTCACGGTGATTTCGATGGTGGACGACAATTCGGTCATGAAAGACCAAGTGCCTCAAAAGGCGTTCTGGCACAAGCTCTTCGCATTCGCGATGACGGTTTTATTCGTCGTCGCGTTCGGCGTCGTGCTGGCCGGGCTGGTCCGTCAATTCGATATTGTGGCCGGTGAGTTTGAGCGTATGGACCGGGAAAAGGCCGAAGAAGAAGGCCGCCCCGCAGAGCCTGAGCCCGCGCCCTCGCTTGTGCCGATGACGGAGTGACCATGAACCGTCCGGTTGATCATAAACGCCCCAGACGCATCGTTGTTTCCGCAGCGGTGAGCCGCGCTTTGGCCGAGGCGTCCCAGCAGGGCCTTCCCCTTGAAGCGTGCGGCCTGCTGCTTGGTCCGGCTTCGTTGGTGGATGGTATCGCGCGGATTGATGAATGTGCGCCAAGTCCCAATCTCGCTGCCCAGGACGGTGCCGACCGGTTCGAGATCGACCCCGCGCTTCATTTGCGCCTGCGCCGCGAGATGCGCGGGACGGACCGCACTGTGCTGGGTCTTTATCATTCCCATCCCAATGGCAGCGCGGATGCAAGCCGGGCTGACCATATGGGCGGGCGGCTGGAGCCGGGACTGATCTGGCTGATCGTGCCGGTGCTGAGTGGCAAGGCCCATCATCCGGCAGCCTACTTTTCCACCGCCAGGGGGCTTGTTCCCTTGCCGCTTGATTGTGAAACGCAGGAGGAGGAGGCCCAGCAATGAGCGCACACAAGGTCGCTATCGTTACCGGTTCGGCCACCGGGGTCGGCGCAGAGGTTGCCAAACAGCTGGCCGCGCGCGGTATCCATGTGGTGGTGAACTACACCAAATCGGAAGACGAAGCGCGCGACACCGCCCAAGCCTGCCTTGAGCAGGGGGTGGAGGTTGAGCTGGTCTGCGCCAATGTGGCCGATGATGCCGACTGCCGCGCCATGGCCGGCAAGGCAATCGCGCGCTGGGGGCGGATCGACTATCTCGTCAACAATGCCGGCGTGTCGAAATTTGCCGCCCATCACGATTTGGAAGCCTTGGACGGGGATGATTTCCTGCGTATCTACAAGGTCAATGTGATCGGCGCCTATCAGATGGTGCGTGCCGTCGCGCCCGCCATGAAAGAGGGCGGTGCAGGCTCGGTGGTCAATGTCTCATCAGTTGCCGGTGTCATGGGGATCGGTAGCTCGATTGCCTATGCCGCCTCCAAAGGCGCGCTCAACACCATGACCTTGTCATTGGCACGCGCATTGGGTCCTGAGATCCGGGTCAATGCGGTCTGTCCGGGCATGATCGACACGCGCTGGCTGCGTAACGGGCTCGGTCAGGAAGGCTTTGCCAAACTTTATGACGGAACGGCGGCGGCCACCCCGCTTAAAGCCGTCAGCACCCCTGCCGAAGTGGCTGAACCTGTTTTGTTTTTCCTGTTGAGTGCAAGCCACATCACCGGCGAAACGCTGCTGATCGATGCGGGCACCCATCTGGGTTTTGCGCCTTTGGTCGCGCGGTAAAGCGCGCCGCAAAAAGGGGTGGGCGAATTTAGGAACTTCGCTATGATATGTGCTGCGTTGCAAAAAGGCGCGTCTCAAGCGCCGGGCTTTCAGGTCCGATGAAAGCCAATTGAGGGATAGTGGAGGAGTTGAGATGGAACGCGTTGCCGGCGAAGACGCCGTGTTTCTGCTGCGGGAAACCGCTGCTGCGCCCCAGCATCTTTCCACACTTCAGATCTATGATCAGTCCTCGGCGCCCGACGGCAAGGTCGCCTTCAAACAGATCCTGGCCCATCTGGAAAGCCGTCTTCACCTGTTTCCCCGCTCACGCCAGAAACTGGTGAATGTGCCATTGGGCCTTGATTTGCCTTACTGGCTTGAGGATTCAGAATTCGATCTTGAGTTCCATGTCCGCCATTTGGCCTTGCCCGAGCCGGGTGACTGGCGGCAATTGTGCATTCTGGCCTCGCGTCTTCATTCCCGCCCGCTCGATATCAATCGGCCCTTGTGGGAAATGTATGTCATTGGTGGGCTGTCCAATGTTGAGGGACTGCCCGAAGGCAGCTTTGCGGTCCTGACGAAAATCCACACTGCTGCGATGGGTCAGGAACGCCGCCGCCGCGGCAAGGCTTCGCGCTACCGGCCCTTGCAGGACGCCATTCTCGATGATGCGCCGATCCCGGCCAATCTTGAGCCCAACAAGCCTTGGGTCCCCGAAGAGCCGCCCCTGACCGCCGAATTGCTCGGCCGGGCATGGTTCAACACGGTCACCCAGCCCTTCAAGGTGATGCGCATGCTGGGCGAAACCGTTCCCGACATTGCCAAGCTTGTCAGCCGCGTGCGGGCGGGCACCTGGCGGCGCAACCGCGATGTGCCGCGCACCCGCTTCAATGTGCAGGTTTCGCCCCACCGGGTGATTGATGGCGCGGCCTTTGATTTGAAAACCCTGTCGGACATCAAATCAGTGGTGGATGGCGCCACCGTCAACGATGTGGTGATTTCGATTTGCGGCGGGGCGATGCGCAAATATCTCCGCGCCAAGGCTGAGCTTCCGCGCCAGCCGATGCTGGCGCTGACACCGGTCAAGATCGCCGCGCTCGGCGGGCGGCTGGAAGTGGCCCCCACCATGGTGACGCTTGCCACCAATGTGGAAGATGCGCTGGACCGGCTCGAAGCGGTGCGCGAAGCCACTCATGGCTCAGGCCGGATTGACCGGGCGATTGCCGCCCATATCATGACTGACTTCACCCATCATGCCCCGGCGATGACCGCCGCACTGGGCAGCCGGGCCATGGCGGGGCTTGGTTTCGTCAACCGGGTCAATCCGCTGTTTAACTGCACCGTGTCCAATGTGCCCGGCCCGCAAGTGCCGCTTTATCTGTGCGGCGCGCGCATGGTGGCTGTCCACGGCATAGGCTCGCTGTCCGATGGCGCAGGGATTTCGTTTAACGCGAAGTCGTATGCGGGTGAGCTGACCATCACCTTGGTGGCTGACCGCAAGATGGTTCCTGATCCGGCCTTTTTGGCGGAATGTCTGGAACAATCATTTGCCGATCTCAAACGGGCGAGCGCTGGCCGCCGCCGCCGCCGTCAGGCGAGCCTGTCGGTCGCGTCTGCCTGATGCAACCCTCCAAGACCGCGACGGCCTTCCTGCTGGCGGGGCTACTGGCCGGGCTTGCGCTGGCTGGGTTAAGCCTTGTGGAGCGCCGTGCTGACCGTCAGGCAAGCTTGCCCGACAGTGTGATCGCCGAGGTCAATCAGGTCCCCATCGCGCGGGAGGCCTATGACACCCAGCTTGAAGGTCTGGCCGGCGACAAGCGCAATGAAATCACCGATGCCGACCGCGTCCATGTGCTTGAACGGATGATCGAAGAGGAATTGCTCATTCAGCGCGGTGTGGAAATTGGCCTGATGGAGCAAAACCGTCCCGTCCGCGCGGCGATTGCCGATGCGATGATTTCGGCGATTACGGCGGAGACGCAGGCCCAGGCGGTTTCCGACGATGTGTTGGAAGAATTCTATCAGGACAATCAGGCCTATTTCTCGCGCGCACCGCAATTGCATGTCGACACTGTCCGGCTGCGCAAGGATGCAGATTTTGAGGCGCTGCAAATCGCACTGAACGCCGGTCCAAGCCTCGCTGAAATTGAGCAAGGATTCGGCGCGCCGCAAATTGTTCGTGCGCCGCAAACCTTGTTGCCGCTCGCCAAGCTCAGGGACTATGTCGGCCCCAGCCTTTTGCAGGCTGCGATGGCGGCCGACATTGGCGTGCTGACCGGTCCGGTGGAAAGCGGCGGCGGCCAATGGCTCGTGCTGGTCTATGATCGGCAATATCATGACGTGCCGCCCTTTGAAGACATTCGCGATCTGGTGGAACAGGCCTGGCGCAAACAGGCCGGGGATGAGGCGCTGCGCGATTATCTCGACTGGTTGAAAGCCCGCGCGCAGCTGGTGCGTGCACCATGAAGGGGCTTGTTCTTCTGCTGGCGCTGGTGTGGACGCAGTCCGCCTTGGCGCACACGCGCTCAGAAGCCCATTCGGTCTGGTCATTTCAGGAGGGGCATCTGTCCGGCACGGTGACGGTGCTGGCCCGTGAAGCGACCCGTTTGCCCGAAGGCAGTGCCATCACGCCCGATCAATTCGCCGCCTATTTGCAAAAGACGATCATGGCTGAACCCTGCACCGAGGCGCGCGCCCGGGCGTTGCCGTCAAGTGCGGGGCATTTGCGGGTTGAGTTGGGCTTTGCCTGTCCCAAAGACGGGCCAATCACGCTGACCATTGCATCCTTCTTCGAATATATGAGCAGCCACGCCCATTATGCCCGCATTCGCATGGAGGGCAGTTTTGATGAGCATGTGGTGACGCTGGCGCGGCAGGTGATTGTGCTTGGGGCTGAAGGTGCTGCCGAGCCGGTCAGTGCGGTGACGCGGCTGACCGATTTTCTCACCATCGGGATCGAGCATATTGTTTCGGGCCTCGATCATCTCGCCTTTCTGCTGGCGGTCATTTTGCTTGCCGGGACGGGGCGGCAAATCGCGCTCGCCATCACAGGCTTCACGGTTGGCCATTCCATCACGCTGGCGCTGGCGACCCTGGATTGGGTGACGCCGCACCCCGGCCTGGTCGAGGCGGCCATCGGCTTCACCATTGCCCTTGTGGCCGTTGAAGTGATTGCCGAGCGCACAGGGATTGAATTCAGGGCTGCGCTGGGATTTGGCGCCAGCTTGTTTGCGCTGGCTGGTTTGAGCCTGTTGTCTCCCCAACCGCTCGCCGACCCGCTGTTTCTGGCGGGTTTTGGCCTGTTTTCGGTGTGTTATTTTGTGCTGGTGGGGCGGCTTGAGGGCTCTGCCCGCTTGCCGTGGCTGCGTACCGGGGTGACGGCGCTGTTCGGCCTTATTCACGGGTTTGGGTTTGCGGGCAATCTGACCGGGCTTGGTTTTTCACCCGACAATATTCTGCCCATGCTGATCGGCTTTAATCTGGGGGTCGAGATCGGCCAGATTGCGCTGGTGCTTGCCGCACTCGCGTTGGCTTATGCCGCGCGCCGTCTGGTTCCCGCGTTCAGAAAGCCTGAGGCGGTTGAGGCGCTCGCCGCACTTCTCATCGCGCTGGGGGTATTCTGGTTTCTTGACCGTGCCTATGGCGTCTTATAGAGGCCAGGAAACGATCCGGTCGGGCAAATCTTCTTCGTCCACATCAGGTTCTGACAGGATGCGGTGACGTGCCGAGACGCCCGCCTGATGGACGGTTTCAGGATCACCCGAGACCAACGGATGCCACCATTCAAGCGCCTTGCCTTCACCGCGCAGCCGGTAGGCGCAGGTGGAGGGCAGCCAGTCGAGGGTGCGGGCGCTGTCCGCATCAAGCGTCACGCAATCTGGCACAAAGCGTTTGCGGTCGGGATAGTTGCTGCACTGGCAGGTTTCACAATCAAGCAGTTTGCAGGCCACATCGGTGACATAGATGCGGCCCGTGTCTTCATCTTCAAGCTTGAGCAGACAGCATTTACCGCAGCCATCACACAGCGCTTCCCACTCCTGGGGGGAAAGCTCATCAAGCGTCTTGTCGTGCCAGAAAGGCATGGCTAGTCCTGGTTGAGAAACCGGCCCAATGTTGCGACCGCCTGACGCTCATACCCTAATGCACGGTAAAAGCCGAGCGCTGTGTGATTGTCTTCGCGCACCATGAACTGGATTTTGGGACAACCGCGGTCTTTCAGCCAGTCTTCGGCCTGTTCCATCAAACGATGGCCAAGCCCTGTCTTACGCTGGCTTTCATCAACACCAAGATAATAGACCCAGCCGCGATGGCCGTCATCGCACACCATGACCGAACCGAGGAGATCGGCGCCCTTGACGGCGATCATGATGGTTGCCTGTTCAACCGCAAGCGCGCGATCAAAATCCGCGCCGGGATCGTTCCAGGGCCGGGTCAGTTTGGTTTCATGCCACAGCGCGACGACGCGGTCCCGGTCGGCGGCGGTGGCGGTCTTCAAAACCGCATCAGTCATCAAGCGTGGCGATCCATTCCTTGATCAGCGCAATGCCTTCATCGTGGTTGATGGTGCGGCCAAGCTCAGGCATGGCAATGCCCGGTTCGGTCGACGCCATGCGGTAGATCATAATCGATTCGCCGGGTTTGCCCGGTGCAATATCAAAATCAAATCCGCCAGACCCCCGGCCCGCCGCGACGGGACGTTTTTCGATGCCGATCGTGGTCGGGTTGGTTTCGCCCCAGGTCAGGAACAGGCCCGACGTGTCGCCAGGGCCACCGGCGCGGTGGCAATGGGCGCAGTTCACGTCGAGATAGGCGCGCGCGCGCGCTTCCAATGTGCCGGAGGTTGCATCAAAGGCGTTGGGGACAGTGGGCGCATCGTCTGGAGACGGGGCGCCGGTCAGAACGCTGTGGGCGGCGAGAAAAGCGATTTGATTTTGTGCGCCGTCAGGGTAGGTGAAATCTTTGTTAAGGTTGCGCGCCTTGGGGCCGATCGGCGTCATCTGCTTGTTGAGGATATGACAGCCTTTGCACTGGTTGATATTGGGGACGACATAGCGTGTGCCGCGCTCTTGCCCCTTGGCGTCAATCCAGCTGACCTGCATGCGCTTGCCCGCGACTTTGAGGACGGCCTCAGTCTGCTCTTCATTCCACACATAGGGCAGGGCAACCCAGCCGCTTTGCTTGTGGATCAGAAGGCGGGTTTCAATCAGCCGGATATTTTCGTCAGGCTTTCGGAAATCAGCTGGATAGGCGAAGGTTTTGACCAGCACCGAGCCGACGGGAAAATCAAACACTTCGGTGTCGTGATACTGGGCAGGCTGACCGTCCGGCACATGAACGAAGCGGTACTTCGCGGCATAATCGGTAAACAGCGGCGTGTTGAGATCGTAGGGGTAAACGCCGTGGGCGGGCATTTGCGCAGGCGCATCGGCGAACAATTCATAGGCCGACAGGGTGCGCGGGGCCTTTTCAGCCATCACCGCATCCTGATTGACGGCAAGCGCAGGGCTTGCCGCCATCATCAGGCCAAACAGGACACGCAGCAGGCGCATTACTCTGCCTCCTGCTTGATCGTCACCTCCGGCAGGCTTTCCAGCGGTTCGGCATAGGCGGCCTTGTCGCGGTCAACGCCCGCCGTGATGCCGACAGTCAGCGACAGCAACGCATCGGCGTTGGCAAAGGTCGCATCGCCATTGTCATGGACCGACATGCGGGTGGATTCGTCGATGCCGAAAATACGCTCAAGGAAGGTTGTCCGGCCATCCCACACAATGTCGGGGATCGGAGTGCCCAGCGCCTTGCTCAGCATCATGCCGAAATCGCCATCGGGTTTGGTGCCGGCATCGCCAAAGCTGTTGTGATGGACATGCACGCGCGCGGGGCGGGGCTGATACTCGTCATCATCATATTCGTCGGGATAATGGGCAATCAGCACATTGATCGTGTCGTGATCACCGATCTCATTGTTGAAGATTTCAACATCGCGATTGGCAATGATCATGACGCCGGTGCCGCGCGGTACCTTGCCGACAATGTTGCCTTCTGGCGCGAAATTGTCGGTGTTGTTGCCATAGACTTTATTGTCGAACAGACGGACCTGATGGCCGCCCTGCTGGGGCAGGTTGGGCAGATCAAAGACCAGCAGACCGCCAGTATTGTTGGTCGAGACATTGTTGTAGACGTCGGCGCGGAACGAGTTTTCGATCTCGATGCCCGCCACATTGAACTCGGCGCGGTTGTTGCGGACGATAATGTCCTGGCTCTGGCCGACATAAATGCCCGCATCCGATGCGGCGATGGCGACACAGTCTTCCACCAGAACATTTTTCGATTCGACCGGGTAAAGCCCGTAGGCGCCGTTGTTTTCGTCGGGGCCATTGGTCCATTCGACCCTGACCGACCGGAAGGTGATGCCGTCAACGCCCTTGGCCTTGATTGCATCGCCGCTTGTGTCTTCAACGGCGAGCGCTTCAATCACCGCATCATCGGCGGTGATGAGAAGACCTTCGGCGCCGGCCGCCTGGCCTTTGAAGTTGAGGACTGTGACATCCCGGCCCTGGCCGCGCACAGTGATGTTTTCAATATCAAGGCTTAACCCGTCCTGAAGGGCGAAGGTGCCTGCGGGCAATTCGACCACATCGCCGGGCTCAGCCAGAATGAGCGCTTCCTGAATGGCGTCAAACGCGCCGTCCTCGGTAATTTCAACCGTAATCGTCTTGGCGTGCACAGATGCGCTCAGCATCAGCCCCGCCAGTCCAATCCATATTCCCCGCATTGTCCCCTCCAACTCCGGTAATGCTTCCAGTTCGCCATCAAACATGACGCAGGCGTCATTGATGACGTCGCGTCATTTAAGCAGGTTTATGAGGGAGTTCAAGATCTCCGCTGAACCCTGCGACCAGATGGCTCCGTTCAGTCTAGCACTTTTCCCGGATTGAGCAGGCCCAAAGGGTCAAGCGCCTGCTTGATCGCCGCCATTGCCGCCAGCGCGACGGGGTCTTTGTGGCGGGCAAGCGCGGTGCGCTTCATCTGGCCGATGCCATGCTCGGCTGAAATCGCCCCACCAAAGCGCATGACAACGGCATGGATGGCCGATTGCATCTCGTCCCAGCGGGCGAGAAAGGCATCGGTCTCTATATCCACCGGCTGGCTGACGTTGAAATGCACATTGCCGTCCCCAATATGGCCGAAGGCACAGACCCGCGCGCCGGGGACGAGCGCCTCTGCGGTGCGGCGCGCTTCGTCAATGAAGGCGGGCATATCGGCAACCGGCACGGAAATATCATGCTTGATCGAGCCGCCCTCGAACTTTTGCGCGTGCGGGATCGCTTCGCGTACCGCCCACAGGCTCACCGCCTGGGCCCGGCTTTCAGCGCGCACCGCATCCGTGATCAGCCCCCGCTCCAGGGCGGTGGCGAGCAAGCCTTCGAGGGCGGGGCGCAAACCTTGGTCAGACCCGCCGGAGGCTTCGATCAGCACGATCCAGGGATGGGCGCGGGTAAACGGGTCCCGGACACCGTCAATATGGCGGGTGGCAAACTCAACCGCGATGCGCGGCATGATCTCGAACGCAGTGATCTGGCTGCCGGTGGCCGCTTGCGCCTCGCTCAACAAAGCGACCGCTTGGGCGGGATCATCGACCGCGACCATCAGCGTCTCAACCGCCCGCGGGACGGGAAAGAGTTTGAGCACGGCCGCGGTGATGATGCCCAGCGTGCCTTCCGAGCCGATCAGCAGGTTTTTCAGATCATAGCCTGTATTGTCCTTGCGCAGGCCGGTCATCAGGTTGAGCACCCGGCCATCGGCCAGCACCGCTTCAATCCCAAGACACAGCTCCCGCGCATTGCCGTAGCGCAGCACAGCCGTACCGCCCGCATTGGTGGCGAGGTTGCCACCGATCTGACAGGTGCCTTGCGCGCCCAGCGACAAAGGGAAAAGCCGGTCGGCACCGGCGGCGGCCTCCTGCACCTGTTGCAGGGTGAGGCCCGCCTCAACGCTGATTGTGTTGTTGAGCGGATTGACGGCGCGGATCTGGGTCATCCGGTCAAGACACAACACAATCTGGCTGTTGTCGGCGCTGGGGATTTGCCCGCCCACCATTCCCGAATTCCCCCCCTGCGGGACCACCGGAATTTTGTAGGCGGTGCAGACCTGCATGATGCGGCTGACATCTTGGGTGGTTTGGGGGCGCAGGATCAGCGGGGTCGCGCCCTGATACAGCTTGCGGCCTTCAATCAGGTGCGGTGCCATATCGCGGGGATCATCCAGATAGCCCGATGGCCCGACAATCTCTTTCAGCGCCGCGAGCGCAGCAGGATCAATCATTACACCCCCCTTGGCGCGGCCGCGCGGGTCAGCCGGTCATTGATCGCGACACCGAGCCCCTCGGCCGGGATAGGCATGGCGGCAATCGCTTTGGCCCCACTGGCATCGGCGGCGCGCAACTGGGCAAACAGATTGGCGGCGGCCTCAACCAGATCACCCTGTGGCGACAGCGGAAATTGCACGGGGTGATCGCACGGGCCGAAACTCAGCACCGCCTCGTCCGGCTCAAACCCGGTGGCGTTGAGGCGCAAGGGCGCCTCGGGCGCATAATGGCTGGTCAATTGGCCGGGTGCGGAAATACCGTCGCCGTCCTGATGCCAACGCACGGGGGCAAAGGTTTCGAGCATTTCAGCCGTGATCGATCCGGGGCGCAAAATCACAATTTCATTGTCCAGAGGGCGCACAATCGTGCTTTCCACCCCATGAACGCACGGGCCGCCATCGAGGATCAGGGACACGGCGTCACCCATGCCCGCCGCCACATGTTCAGCCCGTGTCGGGCTGATGGTGCCCGACCGGTTGGCGGAGGGGGCAGCAAGCGCCAGCCCGCTTTGTTTGAGCAAAGCCTCGGCAATGGGGTGGTTGGGCGCGCGCACCGCCAGCGTGTCGAGCCCCGCAGACGCCAGCAAGGAAGCCGGACAATCGGGCCTGCGCGGCAGCACCAGCGTCAGCGGCCCCGGCCAAAAGGCGTGTGAAAGCCCCTCGGCGAGAGGGGTGAATGCCACCAGCTTTTTCGCATGATCAAGCCCAGAAACGTGGACAATCAAGGGGTTGAAGCTTGGACGGCCTTTGGCGGCAAAGATGCGCGCAACCGCGTCGTCGGAACACGCGTCAGCCGCCAGACCATAGACCGTCTCGGTCGGCAATCCGACAAGCGCGCCGGCCCGTAACTGTTCCCCGGCACTATCTATCTGTGATGCGTCCACTGTGACCATTGAGTTCATTGAGTCGAACAGCTAGCACATTTGTTCAAGCTGCGCATTTCGACGCGAGAGGAGCCCGCTTATGCCGTACCAGGCCCCGGTGCAAGATATTGAATTTGTGTTGAAGCATATTTGCGATGTCAATGCGCTTGCTGAAACGCCGCGTTTCAGCGAGGTGCTGTCCGATGACCTTGTCTCGGCTGTGTTGACCGAAGCAGGCCGCTTTGCGTCCGAAGTGATTGAACCGCTCAATGACCGCGGCGGCCGCGAAGGCGTGCGGCTGACCGATGACGGCGTCAAGACGGCGGCGGGGTTCGTTGAAGCCTATCACGCCTTTGTGGAACAGGGCTGGCCCTCGGTTGCCGGTGACCCGAACTATGGCGGCCAGGGGCTGCCCCAGGCGCTGGCCATGGCCGTTCTCGAAATGCTCGACAGTGCGTCCATGTCCTTTTCCCTGTGTCCGATGCTGACCAATGGCGCGGTTGAGGCGCTCGAGGCGCATGGCTCGGACGCGATCAAACAGAAATATTTGCCCAAGCTGGTTTCGGGGGAGTGGACCGGAACCATGAACCTGACCGAACCCCACGCGGGATCAGATGTCGGGGCATTGCGGTCGAAAGCCGTGCCGCAGGGCGATGGCACCTATCGGGTGACCGGCACCAAAATTTTCATCACCTATGGCGATCATGATATGGCGGAGAATGTGCTCCACCTCGTGCTGGCCCGCCTGCCGGATGCGCCTGCCGGAACGCGTGGCATTTCGCTGTTTCTGGTTCCCAAATTTCTCGTCAATGATGATGGCAGTCTGGGCGAACGCAATGACGCCAAGGCGGTCGGCGTTGAACGCAAGCTCGGCATCAATGCTTCACCCACCTGCGTCATGGCCTATGGCGATGGCGGCGAAGGCGCGATTGGCTGGCTGATCGGGGAAGAAAATCGCGGTCTCAATGCCATGTTCACCATGATGAACAATGCCCGCCTGTCGGTCGGCATGCAGGGCGTGGGCGTTGCTGAAAGCGCGTTCCAAAAGGCGCTCGACTATGCCCAGGAACGCCGGCAAGGCCGCTCACTCCGCGAACAGAATGACGAAGACATGGTGCCGATTATCGCCCATGCCGATGTCCGCCGTATGCTGCTGATGATGAAGTCGATCACCGAAGCGGCGCGCGCGCTGTGCTATCTCAACGCGATTGAAATTGACCGCGCCGGTGCGCTTGAAGATGAAGACGCCCGCATGTTGTCGCGTGCGCGGGCGGACCTTTACACGCCGATTTCCAAAGCCTGGTCCACCGATATGGGCGTCGAAATCGCCTCCATCGGCGTGCAGGTTCATGGCGGCATGGGCTTTATTGAGGAAACAGGCGCGGCCCAGTTCATGCGTGATGCCCGAATTGCCCCGATCTATGAAGGTACCAACGGCATTCAGGCGATTGATCTGGTGACCCGCAAGCTGCCGATGAAAAATGGCGAGATCGTCGAAGGCGTATTTGCCGAGATCGATGACACGATCAAGGCACTCGCCCAGACCAATGATTCGCGGCTTGATATGCTGGGCAATGACCTGAAAGCCGCTTTGACCCATGGCCGGGAAGCCACCGACTATATGCTGACCCGCATGGCGCAAAGCCGCGATGACGTCTTTGCCGGGGCGACCGCTTACACCCGCATGATGGGTATCCTGCTCGGTGGCTGGCTGATGGGCAAGAAGGCGCTTGCCGCCCATGTCGCCAAGGACCTTGATCCCGCCTTTGTCAAAGCGCGGATCGAAACCGCCTTGTTCTTTGCCGAACAGGTGCTGCCCGATGTGGCCTCCTGCGCGGAGGCGGCGCAATCGGGTGCGGCGCGCATCTATGCGCTGAGCGAAAGCGATCTGGCGCTTTGATTGACGGGTTCCCCGCCCAGACCTATGGTCGGGGAACTTGCTATTTCACCAAGGGAGGTCCCTGTGGACCGCGATATTGCCGGCGTCGGCGCGCCCGACGGCGTGCTGCATTTTCCGTTTGAGACGATGCCTGAGGATGGCACCGCCACCGAAATCCTGCCCGGCATTGTCTGGGTCAGGCTGCCTTTGCCGTTTTCGCTGGCCCATATCAATGTCTGGCTGCTTGAAGATGGCGATGGCTGGGCCCTGATCGACACGGGCTGTGCCATCCCCCAGACCCAGAAAATCTGGGGCGAGTTTGGCGACACGGTCCTGAAAGGCAAGCCGATCACGCGGATTTTCGTCACCCATCACCATCCCGATCATATCGGCAATGCCGGTTTTCTGGCGCGGTTTTACGGGGCGCCGGTCTATGCGAGCCGTACCGAATATCTGATTTGCCGGATGATTTTGGATGAACGGGCCGGTGATGAACCGCCGGGCGAATTGCTCGAATGGATGGACCGGGTGGGCTATCCCGATCATCTGCGCGAAATCGTGAAGAAAGAGGGACGCGGCGGCTTTCGCAAGCTGTGCTCGCCTTTGCCATTGTCATACCGCCGCCTGCAAGATGGCGACCGGCTGGAGATTGGCGGGCGGTCTTTTGAAGTGCTGGTGGGCCGGGGCCATGCGCCGGAACATGCCTGCCTTTATTGCGCTGATGAGCCATTGATCTTTTCCGGCGATCAGATCCTGCCCTTTATCAGCTCAAACGTGTCGGTCACGATGATGGAGCCTGAAAGCAATCCGCTTGATGACTGGATCACTTCCTGTGAAATGCTGATTGGCCGGCTTGATCCCAAGACACTGGTTCTGCCCGCTCATCGCGAGCCGTTTGTCGGCGCGCAAATCCGCCTCAATGATTTGATTGCGGGGCATGTTGAGGGGCTTGAAGTGCTGCGGGCTGAATGCCGGACCCCGCGCCGGGCGGTTGATTTGTTCGAGGCGCTGTTTGGCCGCAAGATTGGCGATGATCATTTCGGGCTGGCTGCGGGCGAATGTGTGGCCCATCTGAACTATCTGGTCCAGCGCGGAGAGATGGCGCGCAGCCTTGGCAAAGACGGCGCCTGGCAGTATCAGACACTTTGATTTCAAGACTGCGTTCGGCCACACTGCACAGCCGACGATAAAGAGGGGGACGCCATGGCGGATCTGAGCGGAAAGACATTGTTTATCACCGGCGGCAGCCGGGGCATTGGGCTGGCTATTGCCAAGCGTTGCGCTGCTGACGGCGCCAATGTGGCGATTGCGGCCAAGACGGCTGAACCGCATCCCAAGCTGCCCGGCACGATCTATACAGCCGCTGAGGAAATCGAGGCCGCCGGCGGCAAGGCGCTGCCGATCATCTGCGACATCCGCTATGAGGATCAGGTCGCGGCTGCGGTTGCCAAAACCGTCGAAACCTTCGGCGGCATTGATATCTGCGTCAACAATGCCAGCGCCATTTCGATGACCGGCACCGCCGACACCGACATGAAACGCTATGATCTGATGCATCAGATCAATACGCGCGGCACGTTCCTGACCTCAAAAGTCTGCCTGCCGCATCTCAAGAAATCGGATAATCCGCATATTCTGAACCTGTCGCCGCCGCTTGATATGGACAAGAAATGGTTCGCCATGTCAGTCGCCTACACGATGGCGAAATATGGCATGTCGATGTGCGTGCTCGGCATGGCTGAAGAGTTCAAGGAGGACGGAATTGCCGTCAATGCGCTGTGGCCGCGTACCGCCGTGCGCACCGCAGCGGTCGGCAATGTGCTCGGCGGTGACGAGATCATGAAACGCTCGCGCGTTGATACGATCATGGCCGATGCCGCCTATCTGATGCTCACCCAGCCCAGCCGCGAATTTACCGGAAATTTCTTCATTGATGATCTGGTGTTGGCGAAATTTGCCGGTGTTACGGATTTCTCCCAATATGCCGATGTGCCGGAGAATGAGCTCATTCCGGACTTTTTTGTCCCCGATGATATGCCGCCCCCGCCGGGTTCGTTTGGCGCATAAGCGCCCCATTTGCGACGCGCTTTGGCCCCAGTCGAGGAGTATCCAGCATGGCTGACACAGACCAAAAAATCCCTGCCGACATCGTCAAGATGAGCTTTGAGGCAGCGCTGGAGGAACTGGAGGCGATTGTCTCCAGGCTGGAAGATGGCGATATCGACCTCGACAAATCGATCGATGCCTATGAGCGCGGTGCCGCGCTCAAGGCCCATTGCGATCAGAAATTGGCCGAAGCCGAAGCGCGCATCGACAAGATCGTTATGGGCGCCGACGGCAAGCCCCAGGGTACTGAACCGCTCGACCCCGAAGGATGAGCCCGTGAACGCCTTTGATCACAGCCTGTCGCGCGCCGCGCTCGACGTTGAACGCGTGCTGGACCGTATATTGCCCAAACCGCAAGGCCCCGAAGCACGCCTGTTGGAAGCCATGCGCTATGCGGCCCTGTCGGGGGGCAAGCGCTTGCGGCCTTATCTGCTGTTGTCGTCGGCGGATATATTCGGGGTTTCGCGCGAATCCGCTTTGCTGGCCGCAGCGGCCGTTGAATGTGTGCATTGCTATTCACTCGTCCATGATGATCTGCCTGCCATGGATGATGATGATCTGCGCCGGGGCCAGCCCACGGCCCATGTCCAGTTTGACGAAGCCACTGCCATTCTGGCCGGCGATGCGCTTTTGACGCTCGCCTTTGAAATTCTCGCTGATGATGGTGTTCACGCCGACCCCTCGGTGCGGCTGGACCTGGTGCGTATGCTGTCGCGCGCCGCGGGGCTTCACGGCATGGTGGGCGGGCAGATGATTGATTTGAGCGCGGGGGACCTGGACCATACCGAGGTCACCATCACGCGGCTTCAGCAGATGAAGACCGGCGCATTGATCGCCGCGGCGTGTGAAATGGGCGCAGTTTTGGGCCACGCTTCCCCCCAGATGCGCCACGCGCTGCATGCTTATGCCCATGATCTGGGGCTTGCCTTCCAGATTGCCGATGATTTGCTCGATTCCGAGGGCGATGAGGCGGAAATGGGAAAACGCGCGCGAAAAGATGCCGCAGCGGGTAAGGCGACATTCGTGGCTATTCTGGGGGTTGACCGTGCGCGGACCCAAGCCGAGCTTCTTAAGGATCAGGCGATCCGCCATCTCGCGCCTTTCGAGGGCAAGGCCGAGCCGTTGCGTGAATTGGCAAACTTTGCCGTCAACAGAACATTATAAGACGTCTGGAGTAATCTCGTGTCCGACACGCCGCTGTTAGATCAAGTATCGCTGCCCGCCCAAATGCGGGACATGTCGATCGACCAACTCAAACAGCTGGCCGATGAATTGCGGCGTGAAACCGTCGATGCTGTGTCGGTGACCGGCGGGCATCTGGGTGCGGGGCTCGGCGTGGTTGAGCTGACCGTGGCGATCCATCATGTCTTTAACACACCCGATGACCGGCTGATCTGGGATGTGGGCCATCAATGCTATCCCCACAAGATTTTGACCGGACGGCGCGACCGCATTCGCACCCTGCGTCAGCAGGACGGGTTGTCAGGCTTCACCAAGCGCGCGGAAAGCGACTATGACCCGTTTGGCGCCGCCCACAGCTCCACCTCGATTTCCGCCGGTCTCGGTATGGCCGTTGCCTCTGATCTGGCCGGGGATGACCGCAATGTCGTGTGTGTGATCGGCGATGGTGCCATGTCGGCGGGCATGGCCTATGAGGCGATGAACAATGCCGGTGCGCTCAAAAAACGTCTGATCGTCATCCTCAACGACAATGAAATGTCGATTGCCCCGCCGGTCGGCGCGATGAGCGCCTATCTTGCGCGGCTATGGTCGGGCAAGTCTTACGTCTCTTTGCGTCATCTCGCCAAAGATGTCGCCCAGATGATCGGCGGCCCGGTTGAGCGGGCGGCCAAGAAGGTTGAGGAGTATACCAAGGGTATGGTTGCCGGCGGCACCTTGTTTGAAGAGCTTGGCTTCCATTATGTCGGCCCGATTGATGGTCACAATCTTGAACATCTCGTGCCGGTTTTGAAAAATATGCGAGACGTGCCAGACGGGCCGATGCTTGTTCACGCCATCACCCAGAAGGGCAAGGGCTATGAGCCCGCCGAAAAAGCGGCCGACAAATATCATGGCGTGGCGAAGTTCGATGTTATTTCGGGCACCCAGCACAAGCCCAAGGCCAACGCGCCGAGCTACACCAAAACCTTCGCCAAGGGCCTGATTGCCGAGGCGCGCGACGACGACAAGATCGTCGCGGTGACCGCCGCCATGCCGTCGGGCACCGGGCTTGATATTTTCGGCGAAACCTTTCCTGAACGTACCTTTGATGTCGGCATTGCCGAACAACATGCGGTGACGTTCTGCGCAGGTATGGCCACCGAAGGCTACAAGCCGTTTGCAGCGATCTATTCGACCTTTTTACAACGCGGCTATGACCAGGTTGTCCATGATGTGGCGATCCAGAAATTGCCCGTTCGTTTTGCCATTGACCGGGCGGGGCTGGTGGGTGCCGACGGGCCGACCCATGCGGGCGCCTATGACATCACCTATCTGGCAACTTTGCCCAATTTCGTGATTATGGCCTCGGCCGACGAGGCTGAGCTGATGCATATGGTGGCGACCGCTGCCCAGATTGATGACCGGCCCTCTGCCCTGCGCTATCCGCGTGGCGAGGGCGTCGGGGTTGAGCTGCCCGAACGCGGCACGCCGCTTGAAATCGGCAAGGGCCGGATTGTGCGCGAAGGCACCAAAATCGCGCTTGTGTCACTGGGCGGGCGCCTGGCGGAATGTTTGAAGGCCGCTGAAGCGCTTGATGCGCGGGGCCTGTCCACAACCGTGGCCGATGCGCGCTTTGCCAAGCCGCTTGATCATGATCTGATCCGCCGTCTGGCGCGCGAGCATGAAGTTCTGATCACCGTCGAAGAGGGCGCGATCGGCGGCTTTGGTGATCATGTGCTGCACTTCCTCGCCCATGATGGCTTGCTCGATGCGGGCCTCAAAATCCGCCCTCTGGTACTGCCGGATTTCTTCATTGATCAGGCCAAACCCGACGTGATGTATGACATTGCCGGATTGAACGCCCCGCAAATTGTTGACACGGCGCTCAAGGCACTGGGGCTTGCTGCGGCTGACAGCGCTGCCGGCCTTGTGTGATGCGGCTCGACCGGGCGCTGGTGGCGCGCGGGCTGGTGAAAAGCCGGAGTGAAGCGCTGGAAGCGATCAAGGCCGGGCTTGTTTCGGTTGATGGTGCAATCGCCCGCAAAGCCGCCCAAACCATTTCCCCAGAGTGCGCCATCGACCTGAGCGGCCCGGTTCGACGCTTTGTCTCGCGCGGCGGGGACAAGCTGGCCCATGCGCTGGCCACCTTTGATGTCCGGGCCGAAGGCCGCCATGCGCTTGATCTGGGCAGCTCAACGGGCGGCTTCACCCATGTGTTGCTGGAGGCGGGTGCAGCGTCGGTCACCGCTATTGATGTCGGGCGTGATCAGTTTGCCGAAGAGTTGAAGGCCGATTGCCGGGTCACTCTGCATGAAGGGCTTGATGCCCGGCATCTGAGCCCGGAACATTTGCGCCACCGCCCCGATCTTGTGGTGGTGGATGTAAGCTTCATCGCGCTGGCCAAGCTGTTGCCCGTGCCGC
>CBDDFN010000015.1:0-44220 GCA_965227065.1 Alphaproteobacteria bacterium | reverse complement strand
GATTTTGGCGTCTTCCTCAAACAGATCGGCCAACTGATCGACCATCGCACCGCCCAGTTGCTCTGCGTCCACAATCGTCACCGCACGTTTGTAATAGCGGGTGACATCATGGCCGATGCCGATGGCAAGCAGCTCTACCGGCGAGCGGTTTTCGATCTCGGCAATCACCTGACGCAAATGCCGTTCCAGATAATTGCCCTGATTAACCGACAAGGAGCTGTCATCAACCGGCGCACCGTCGGAAATCACCA
Source organism: Alphaproteobacteria bacterium (assembly GCA_965227065.1). Classification (GTDB taxonomy): domain Bacteria; phylum Pseudomonadota; class Alphaproteobacteria; order SPJN01; family SPJN01; genus CBDDFN01. The sequence continues at coordinate 43,969 of CBDDFN010000015.1, read as the reverse complement.
TCAGAATGCGGCGATGTTCAGGCCGGCCGATCAGCCGGTCATGCGCCCAGATCAGCGCCTCGCCATCAATATTTTCCTTCAACAGCCCTTCGCGCATCATCAGGCCCAGATTGCGCCGGGCGCGCCGCCACGGCGCATCGGCCTGCTTGTAGACAATATGGCGCAAATCATTGAGGCGGCCGGGCTGGGCGGGCTTGCCCTCAGCCAGCCATTGTTCGCGGCTTTGCCCGCCTTTCCAGGCGCGCGTCGTGAAGCCGAGGATCTCGACCTTCACCCCGCAGCGTTCGAGTGTACGGGCGAGAATATCGGCGCACATGGCCGCCACCGTGATCGGCCGGCCGCGCATCGATCCTGAATTGTCGAGCAGCAGCGTCACCACCGTGTCACGGAATTCCATATCCTGCTCTTGCTTGTAGCTGAGCGGATTGGTCGGATCGACCACCACGCGGGCAATGCGCGCGCTGTCGAGTAAGCCTTCTTCGAGATCAAAGTCCCAGGCGCGGTTCTGCTGGGCCAGCAGGCGGCGCTGCAAACGGTTGGCAAGCCGCGTCACAACCCCTTGCAGGCTGTTCAATTGCTGGTCGAGATAGGCGCGCAGGCGGGCCAGTTCTTCGGTGTCGCACAGCTCTTCGGCTTCGATGGTTTCATCGAAATCCTGGGTGAAGACCTTGTAGGGTGGGCGGTGGTCATCATCGCCGTCTTGATAGTTGGGCCGCCAGGGCTGATCGCCATCACCGCTTTCATCTGCGTCTTCAGCCAAAGCTTCCTGATCGGTTTCAACCTCGACGGCTTCGATATCGCCATCTTCGGTTTCGCCTTCGCCGAACTCGACCTCCTGCGATGACTGGGCCTGGGCTTCGGAGCCTTCTTCGCTTTCGCCGCTGCCGTCCTGGCTCTGGTCGTCTTGGCTGTCTTCATTGTCGTCGTTGGAGCCTTCGGATTCATCCTCGCCCAACTCGTCGCCGAGATCGAGATCGCGGATCACCTCGCGGACGGTCTCGGCAAAGTTCTGCTGATGTTTGATGTCATCCATCAATTTGTCGAGATCATTACCGGCCTTGCGCTCAACAACGTCGCGCCAGGCATCCACCAGCTCCCGGGCGGCTTCCGGCACCGACATGCCCGACAGTTTTTCGCGGATCATGAAGCCCAAAGCCTCGGCCAGCATGGCATCGTCCTGCTCGGTCACGCGGGCGAAGCCGCGATCCATGGCGCGCTTGATCTGGGCGGCCTCAAGATTGGACTTCATGCCCTCCATGGCGCGCGCACCGATGGAATCGACACGGGCCTGTTCAGCCGCCTCATAGATGGCACGCGCGCGGGAGCCTTCAGGCATGCGCGCCTGATGGACCGCTTCGTCGTGGAAGCGCAGCTGAAGCGCGAAACTGTCGCCGGTGCCGCGGATTTCCGCCAGCTCCTGGGCCTTCATGGAGCGCGCAGGCAAGGGCAGGCGGGCGCGGTTGCCGCGCATGCCCGGCGGTTCGGCACCGTACGAGACGGTCAGTTCCTCATCGGCGGATACCGCCCGCATGGCGGCGGTGACCGCACGCTTGAACGGTTCGACCGGGCTTTCAGGCTTTTGCGCCATAGCAGCAGACCCGATTACGCGATTGCGATCTGGGCGGCTGATTCGGGCAGTTCTTCGCCGAAGCAGCGCTGGTAATATTCCGCCACATAAGAGCGTTCAAGCTCATCACATTTGTTCAGGAATGTGACCCGGAAGGCAAAGCCGATATCCTTGAAGATGGTGGCGTTTTCCGCCCAGGTGAGCACGGTCCGCGGGCTCATCACCGTTGAGATATCGCCATTCATAAAGGCTGACCGCGTCAGGTCGGCAACCCGCACCATCGCCTCGATTTCTTTTTTCTTGGCATCAGTCTGATAGTCGGGGCATTTGGCGAGCACGATTTCGACTTCCTGCTCAAACGGCAGATAGTTGAGCGTGGTGACAATGTTCCAGCGGTCCATCTGGCCCTGGTTGATTTGCTGGGTGCCGTGATAAAGCCCGGTCGTGTCGCCCAGACCGATCGTGTTCGAGGTCGCAAACAGGCGGAACGCGCCATGCTGGTGCAAAACCCGGTTTTGATCGAGCAGGGTGAAGCGACCCTCATTTTCCAGAACCCGCTGAATGACAAACATCACATCAGGCCGGCCCGCATCATATTCATCAAAGACAATCGCGCAGGCGCGTTGCAGCGCCCAGGGCAGAATGCCTTCCTTGAACTCGGTGATCTGCTGGCCATCGCGCAGCACAATGGCGTCGCGGCCGACAAGATCGATCCTTGAGATGTGGCTGTCGAGATTGACGCGAATGCAGGGCCAGTTGAGCCGCGCGGCGACCTGCTCAATATGGGTTGATTTACCGGTGCCGTGATAACCCTGGATCATTACCCGGCGGTTAAAGGCAAAGCCTGCCAGGATCGCCATGGTGGTGTCATTGTCGAACCGGTAGGACTGGTCGACAGGCGGCACATAATCATTGGAATGTGAGAAGGCAGGCACCATCAGATCGGAATCAAGGCCGAATGCCTCGCGCACGCTCAAACTCGGTATCAGGCATGCTGTCGTGAAGGCCGATCTGTTCGTTCATAACCGTCATTTTATGTCCTACTTCATTCGTCAGTTTGAATTGCGGTTTGCCAGAGGCTAGGGCCTGGATGGCGGGTTGAGGCCCGGCTTTAGGGTCGCAGGTCAGGGGCGATCATCATTTCCCTGATCTTTTCCCATGATCTTTCTCTGCGCCATAGCCCACAGCACGAAGATGGTTGAAGGCATCAAGGACCTTTTTAAGCCGTTCTTCTTTCGACCGGTCCCCCCCATTGGTGTCCGGGTGATAACGTATGAGCAGTTCCTTATACCGCGCCTTGATATCGTTCAAGCTTGCCTCTTCATCAAGGTTAAGCTCGGCCAGCGCCTTTCGGGTCTTCACAGGCAGTGTGGAACCGGCTGTCCAGTCGCGGCTTGCCTGCTGGGTGCCGGGGCCATCGTCGAACAGATCGAAGGGATCGGAAAACCCTCCCGAATGGGTGGCATGGGGGCCTTCCTCGCCGGGCTTGAAGTCGGATGTGCGGCCATCCGCACCCGGATTTGTGCCGGTTTTCCAGGTTGGGCGGTCCCACACATTGCCTTTTTCGGCCATGGCGCGCACGGCGTCCTCGCTTAAGCCTTCAAAGAAATTCCAGCTTTTATTGTATTCGCGCACATGGGTCAGGCAGAACCAGCGATACTCCCGGATCGCATCGCGGCTTTTGGGGGCTTTGTGGTCAGCTTTTTCCTGACAGCCGGGCCATTCGCACAGCCGCACTTTGGGCTTGATGGCGCGTTCAGCGCGGCGGGGCTTGACGCGGATGTCATAAATATCGTCGAGATATTTGCTCACGATCGGGGCTCGTCCATGCACGGGTTCAAATTCCGAAGCGCGGTACTATACACGAAATCCATGCCAAACAGGTGAATGATGTCAGGTTCTGTCGAAACAGCCATCCGGGAAAAGCTTACCGCGGCCTTCACGCCGCAAGCCCTTGAAATTGCCAATGAATCGGATCGCCATGCGGGGCATGCGGGATCTCCTCAAACCGGGGAAAGTCATTTCACGGTTTTGATACGGGCCGACGCCTTTGCCGGATTGAACCGGGTGGAACGTCAGCGCGCCGTCTATGCAGTTTTGAAGGACGAGCTTGATGGTCCCGTCCATGCCTTGTCGGTGATGGCCAAGGCCCCCGGCGAGGCGTGAGCCCGGACAATCCTCCGCGACCGAAGATCGCGCAACCGGCAAGGCCGCAGCCCTGGTCTTGACGGCATTCCCGCCAACTTTTAAACGTTATGATATAACATTAAGGAGTTGGGCTATGGGTTCCATGAGGGTAGGCGCAACCGCGATTGCGCTGGTTTTAAGCCTGTGCGCCTTTTGCACCGGCGGCGTTTGCGGACGAAAAGCGTGATGAGGTGATCGTCACCGCATCGCCGATCACAAATTCCGATGCCGCTCCGGCGCGTCCGGCCGAGCGCATCGAGCGGGACGAGATCTGGCGCAAGGGCGGCACCAGCCTGGGCGATTTCCTTGCCGATGTGCCGGGTATCACCCAATCAAGCTTTGCAGTGGGCGCGAGCCGCCCGATCATCCGGGGCTGATGGATAATTTCCGTGTCCGCGTCCAGGAACACGGTATCGGCTCGCACGATGTCTCGGCACTCAGTGAAGATCACGGCGTGCCGATCGATCCTTTGTCAGCCACCGCGGTTGAGATCATCCGCGGCCCGTCTACCCTGCGCTATGGCTCAGGGGCCATTGGCGGGGTGATTACCAGCCTGAACAACCGGATCGCACGCACACCCGTTGAAGGGCTTGATGCCGAAGCATATGGCTCATACTCGACCGTCGACAATGGCTGGGAAGGCGGTGTCATGGCCGATATGGGGGGTGAAAATATTGCCCTGCATGCCGATGGCTTTATCCGCGACACCGAAAATTACGACATTCCGATCAAGGGCGGCACGCAAGAGTTCACCAGCTCGCAAAGCTGGGGGGCCGCCGGTGGCGCATCCTATGTGGATGATTGGGGCTTTTTCGGCCTGAGCGTAGCGCATTTTGACAGCGAATATGACATTCCCGCGCCCGAAGATCCTGCCGAGCCCTTGTCGATTGATCTGAAAACAAACCCGATTCCGTCTGGGTGGCGAGATCGAAAATCCGTGGACCGGGTTTGAAGCCGTGCGCCTGGATGGTGGCTATTCAGATTATGAACATGACGAGATTGAAGGCGGGGAAGATATTGCCTCGACCTTTACCGTTCAGGAATTTGAAGGCCGGCTTGAATTTGAACATTCCCATATCGGCAATGTGCACGGCGCCTTTGGATTGCAGCTGGGTCACCGCGATATCGAAGCCGCCGGTGAAGGCGGCGAATTGCTGGCCCCCGCTGATACGTTCAATATTGCAGCCTTCGTGTTTGAAGAGATCGATTTTTCCGACAGCACCGTGCTCGAAATTGCCGGCCGGGTTGAATATGTCTCCCATGAAGGCACCGCGATTGATGGTGTCGGCACCGAGTTTATGACCGATCCCAGTTTCGTGCCCTGGGGGCTGTCCGCCGCGCTGGTCCATGATCTGGACGATGGCTGGTCGGTGGCGCTGACCGGTCAGATTGTTGAGCGCGCACCTGATGTGCTGGAGCTGTTCGCCAAGGGTCCGCACCATGCGACCGAGACCTTCGAGGTCGGCGATTCGGATCTTGAAACCGAACAGGCCCGTTCGATCGAATTCCGTGTCAAGCGCGAAGGCGAAGGGCTGGCGGGTGGATGGTTCGGTCTTCTATACCGACTATGACGGCTTCATCAATCGCACGCTGACCGGCGTGGATTGTAACGAAGACTTCGCCTCATGCGGCGCGCCGGACCCGATGGAAGAAATTCTCGATCAGCTGGTGTACACGCAGGAAGACGCCCGCTTCTTCGGCGCTGAATTCCTCGCCAATGCACCGCTGGTGAAGATCGGCAGTGCGGAAATCCGCGGCGAGGCCCGGGTCGATTTCGTGCGCGCCAAGATCAAGGATGGCGGCGGAAATCTGCCCCGCATCCCTCCGCTGCGGTTTGGCGGTGCGCTGGAGGTCTTCACCGAGCAAGGCACCTATGGCCGGATTTCGTTGCTGCGCGCGACCCGTCAGGATCGCATCGCGGCCAATGAAAGCGAGACGGCAGGCTATAATCTGCTCGACCTCGAACTCGCCCAGCGCATCCCGGTTCAGGGAACCACCTTTGATGTGGCGCTTGTCGCTTCCAACCTGCTCGACGATGCGGTGCGCAACCATTCCTCTTTGAAGAAGGAAGAAGTGGTGTTGCCGGGCCGGTCGTTCCGCTTTGTGGTGCGGACATCGTTCTAGTCCCCGCGTCCAAGCAATGGCGCGATCCCGCCGCCGCGGGATCGCCACCGGCGCATTGAGCGCAATTAAGTCGCCTTGACAGTTTGTCAGTCCTTGGGCATCGCATCCTCCATGATTTGGTTGTGGAGGGTGCGAAATGGATGAGCCGGTCAAGGACTTGCTCAAAATTCTCGATCTTGAGGTTTTGGAGCAAAATCTTTTCCGTGGCGTCAGCCCCAAGGAAACCTGGCAGCGTGTCTTTGGCGGTCAAGTGATCGGTCAAGCGCTGGTGGCGGCCTCGCGCACGGTGCCCGAAGACCGGCCATGTCATTCGCTGCACTGCTATTTCCTGCGCCCCGGCGATCCCAAAGTGCCGATTGTCTATGAGGTTGACCGCATCCGCGACGGCAAGAGCTTCACCACCCGGCGTGTGGTGGCGATCCAGCATGGCAAGCCGATCTTTGCCCAGTCCTCAAGCTTTCAGGTGGTTGAAGAAGGCTTCACACATCAGATCGACATGGCCGAGGTTCCCGGCCCCGAGGGGCTGGAAAGCGAACTGGAAGAACGCCGCAAGATCGCTCACCTGATGCCCGAAGGGCTGCGCGATCATTTCCAGCGGCCCCGGCCGATTGAAATCCGCCACATCGTGCCGCGCCAGTTCGTCAATCCTGAAAAGCGGGAGCCGCGCCACGCGCATTGGTTCCGCGCCGCCGACCGGCTGCCCGATGAACTCAGCCTCCACCAATGTGTGATGGCCTATATGTCGGACATGACCCTGCTTGATACCTGCGCACTGCCCCATGGGGTGAATTTCATGACGCGGGGCATGCAGATGGCGAGCCTGGATCACGCCATCTGGTTCCACCGTCCGTTCCGGGCTGATGAATGGCTGCTTTATTCCCAGGACAGCCCGGCAGCCAGCGGCGCCCGCGGCATGAACCGGGGGGCTTTCTACACCCAGTCAGGAGAGATCGTGGCGAGCGTGGCCCAGGAAGGCCTTATCCGCATGCACAAGAAGGATTAGAGGTTTGCCTTGAAAAAGGCGACCACGCGGCGCTCAAGCGAACGACGCAGATCGGGCCGGAAATTTTCGTTTTCCCCGGCAAAGGTCCATTGCGGCTTGTCATAGGCGTGAACGGCACCGGGCGCGACATGGACCGAGACCGGTACGCCGCCCGCGCCGATGGATTTGCTCAAATCGAGGCATTCGGTGTGATCGGCAATCTCGTCGGCCTCGGCCAGCTCCAGCAGGATGGGCGCTGTGTGGCTGACCCCGTTGAGCGCCGCGCCAAAGCCGCAATAAGGATAGATTAAAGCGCTGGCTTTCACGCCCGACAGATCAAGCGGCGCACCGTCCCGCATGATGGGCGCATCAATGCCGTAGGGCGGCACCGTGCCGAGCAGTTCCATCACCGTCCAGCCACCATGGGAAAAGCCCATCAGCCCGATGCGCGCGGGGTCAATCCGGTCATTGTCGAGCGCCCGGTTGAGCGCGACATAAAGATCAGCGGCCCGTTCGGGCCCCAGCAAGGCGCGGCCGCCACACACTGTATCGATGCCCTCCTGGCTGTGCAGGTCCCGGCCCCGGAAACTGTCGGTGATCAGCACGGCAAAGCCCGCATCGCGCAGTACTGCCGCCCATTCATCCATGAAACCTGCGCGTCCGCCGCAGCCATGGGCGGTAATGACAAGCGGGAAGGGACCGGCACCATCGGGATAGACCCATGTGTCGTAAGGCGCGGTCAGATCAGTCAACTCAGCCTGGCTGTGCTTGGGAAAGACCCAGCCTTGAGTGAGGCTCAGATAGGCGGCTGCCGCCACCATGATCAAGATGACGGCAAGGCCAAGTCCGATCCGAACCATCCATTTCATGACGCGGCTTTCACCGCCGACCGGCCGATGGAGTAATAGTCAAACCCCATCGCCTCCATCTCACTGGGGATATAGATATTGCGCAAATCAATGATGCGCTTTTCGCCCAGCATGGAATGCACGCGTTTGAGATCAAGCGCGCGGAACTCGTTCCATTCGGTAATCAGAACAAGGGTATCGGCGCCTTCAATGGCGTCATAGGCGCCATCTTTCCAGTCCACGCCGTCCATCATGTGGGCGGCTTCTTCCATGCCTTCGGGATCGAAGGCTTGCACTTTGGCACCGGCCTTGATCAAAGCGGGCAAAATATCGAGCGAGGGGCTGTCACGCATATCATCGGTGTTGGGCTTGAAGGTCACGCCCAGCACGCCGATGGTCTTGCCGCTGACATCGCCGCCATGGGCCTCGATGATACGGGTGGCCATGGCGATCTTGCGTTCGCGATTGACGCGCTCGACCGTTTCGACGATCTGCACGGGGCTGCCCGCATCCTGCGCGGTCTTGACCAGCGCCAGCGTGTCTTTGGGAAAGCAGGAGCCGCCATAGCCGGGACCGGCATGCAGGAATTTGGGACCAATCCGGCCATCAAGGCCGATGCCTTTGGACACGGCCTGAACATCGGCGCCGACTTTCTCGCACAGATCGGCCATCTCATTGATGAAGGTGATCTTGGTCGCCAGAAAGGCGTTGGCGGCATATTTGATCACCTCGGCGGTTTCCCGGTTGGTGAACAGGATCGGCGTTTCCAGCAGATAAAGCGGACGGTACAGGCCGCGCATCACCTCATTGGCGCGTTCGGACGTGGTGCCGACAACCACCCGGTCGGGGCGCGAGAAATCATTGATGGCCGAGCCTTCACGCAAAAATTCAGGGTTCGAGGCGACGTCGAATTCGAGATCGGAGCCGCGCTTTTTCAAGGTCTCTGACACGATGCGCTCAACCTCGGCGGCGGTGCCAACCGGCACGGTCGATTTGTCGACAATGACAGTATAGCCGTCCATCGCATTGGCGATTTCTTCGGCGGCGGCGTAGACGTAAGACAAATCGGCATGACCATCGCCCCGGCGGGTTGGCGTGCCGACCGCTATAAAGACACAATCGGCACCTTTGACGGAAGCTGCCAGATCGGTAGAAAAGCTCAGCCGCCCGGCTTTGACATTTTCCGCCACAAGCTGATCCAGGCCGGGTTCAAAAATCGGAATACCGCCTTTTTCCAGCGTCTCGATTTTCGATGCGTCCTTGTCGACGCAAATCACATCATGGCCGAAATCTGAAAAACAGGCGCCTGAGACAAGCCCGACATAGCCTGTGCCGATCATGGTTACGCGCATGAAGGTCTCCCCCTAGAGCTTAAGGCCCGAAAGCCAGTCTTTGAGACGGGGACCAAGGTCGCCATCTGATTCGTTGCGGTTAAGCGCGAAGGCGACATTGGCCTGCAAGAAGCCGAGCTTGTCGCCGCAATCATAGCGCGTTCCGGCATAGCGCAGCCCGTTAAACGGCTGCTTGCCGATCAGCTTCGCCATGGCATCGGTCAGCTGGATTTCCCCGCCCTGGCCGGTTTCATGGGCTTCAAGCGCGGTGAAGATTTCAGGCTGCAAGATGTAACGGCCGATAATCGACAGGGTGGAGGGCGCATCGGCCGGGTCAGGCTTTTCAACAAGCCCGGTCACCTCGACCAGCGATCCGGTAATGCCGCCATCCTTGCCAATGTCCAAAATGCCGTAGCGGCCGGTCAGCTCGCGCGGCACATCCATCACGGCCACCAGATTGCCACCGTCTTTTTCGTAGGCCTCAACCATCTGTGCCATGACACCTTTTTGGGCGAGGATCAGATCGTCGGGCAGGATGACGGCAAAAGGCTCGTCCCCCACCAGATCCTTGGCGCACCATACCGCATGGCCAAGCCCCAGCGGCGCTTGCTGGCGGACCGAGCGGACCTTGCCCGGTTCAGGCAATTGCTCGCGCAGCATGGCGAGCGGTTCGGTCTTGCCGCGCGCTTCCAGCGTGGCTTCAAGCTCATAGGCATGGTCGAAATGATCTTCGAGCGCGCCTTTGTTGCGGCCCGTCACAAAAATGATTTCATCAATCCCGGCTTCAAACGCCTCTTCCACCGCATATTGAATGAGCGGTTTGTCGACCACGGTCAGCATTTCCTTGGGCATAACCTTGGTGGCGGGCAAGAAGCGGGTGCCAAGCCCTGCAACAGGAAAGACCGCCTTTTTGACGGGTTTCGACATGAGCTTTGTCCTTTGTTGATCTGAAAAGCCGGAACGCGGCCCGTTGGAATGAGCGTTTGTGCCATGAGCAGACACACAGGGGCAAGCCACCCGCCACAATTGGCGAATCGGCGAAGCCACCTAGTCAGACCCCCGCCTACAGCCTATTTTCGACACTTGTGTGACACTCATGTGCGACAGGGGCGCACCGGAAGGATCAAGCAATGGCTCTGTTTTTTGACGCGCGCTGGTTTGATGACAGGCTGGCGGCGCGGGGCTTGGGGCGCGATGATGTGGCGGGCCTGTTCCGCTGCGCCCGCGCCGACATTGACGATTTGTTCAAGGATCAGCGTGAAATGTTGCCCCATGAGGTGCGCGCATTGGCCGAGCTGATCGGCGAGCCGATCGCCGAGGTGGTCAACCGGGCGGGGGTGGCAACGCCCGAACCGGTCGAAGCCAAGGCAGGAGACAGTCTTGAAGCAGGGGTTCTGATCGCGCGGATGGAGGAACTGAATGGCCGGATGGAGCGGATTGAACGCTCCATCGTCGACCTCAAGGCGCTGATATTGGATAAGAAGCCATGAGAGATTTTCACCATCCGGGCCGGTCAACCGTTCACGGCCAGAAAGGCGCGGCGGCGACTTCGCACCCGCTGGCTACGCTGACCGCCATCGAGATTTTGCGCATTGGCGGCAATGCCATGGACGCAGCACTTGCGGCCAATGCCGTATTGTGTGTGGTCGAACCCATGATGACGGGGCTGGGCGGGGATTGCTTTGCGCTGGTGTGCGACGCGGGCAGCCTGCCGGTGCATGGTCTGAACGGATCGGGCTGCGCGCCCGCCGCGCTCTCCGCGCAGATGTTGCGCGAACAGGGGCTGACGGAAGTGCCACCCCATTCGCCTCATTCGGTGACGGTGCCCGGCGCGGTTGCGGCCTGGGATGCGCTCAATCAGAAGTTCGGCACCATCCCGCTGGGGGATCTTCTCCAACCCGCAATCCGGTCGGCGCGGGAAGGCTATGTGGTCAGCCCGCGCATCGGCATGGATTGGCTGTTCCTTGCCCCCTTGCTTGAAAAGAACAATGAGGCCGCAGCGCGCCATTTCACCCGCAACGGTGCTGCCCCCAAAGTGGGAAGCCTGTTCACGACGCCTGCCTTGGTGGACACATTGGCCACCATCGCCAAACAGGGCGCGCGCAGCTTTTATGAAGGCGCGCTGGCCGAGGAAATGGTTGCAACGTTGCGCGACCTTGGCGGGGTGCACACGCTTGATGATTTTGCCGCCTGCCAGCCAGAATGGGTAACGCCGATCAAAAGCGCCTATCGGGGTCATGATCTTTATGAAATCCCGCCCAACGGCCAGGGCATCACCGCGCAAATCATCCTCAATATTCTGGAAGGCTTTGACTATTCCGGGATCGGGGCGCAGAGCGCAGAGCGCTATCACCGGGCGATTGAGGCCCAGCGTCTGGCCATGGATGTGCGTGACAGTTTCGTGGCCGATCCGCACAAGGCCGCAATCCCGGTCGACACTCTTTTGTCCAAGGAATTTGCCGCCCGCTTGCGCAGCCATATTGATCCGGCCAGACGCGCGCAAGAGCTCGAACCCGCCTGGCTCGATCTGTCCGACACGGTCTATCTGACCGTGGTCGATCACAACCGCATGGCCGTGTCGCTGATCAATTCGGTCTATATGGGCTTTGGTTCAACCCTGTGCACGCCCGACAGTGCGATCATGTTCCAGAACCGGGGGGCGGGCTTCTCGCTTGAGGAGGGCCATCCCAACGAACTAGAAGGGGGCAAGCGGCCCAAACACACCATTATTCCCGCCATGCTGGCGCGCGACGGCAAGCCGGTTTTGAGTTTCGGCGTGATGGGCGGGGAATATCAGGCGATGGGCCATGCCCAGATGGTGCAAAATCTGGTCGATTTCGGCATGGATTTGCAGGAGGCGATCGACGCGCCCCGCCTGTTGGACCAAATGGGCCAGGTGCAGGTTGAAAATCATCTGCCCCAAGAAACACGGGCGGGCCTTGAAACCATGGGCCATACGCTGACGCCGGCGCTTATTCCCCATGGCGGGGCGCAGGCGATTATGATTGATCATGACGAAGGGGTGCTGTGCGCGGCGTCTGACCCGCGCAAGGATGGCTGCGCGCTGGCCTACTAACGCCGTTTGGCGAGGTCGGTCAGCCTGGATTGCATATCGGCAATCTGCTGCTGCAGCGCCTCGATCTCGGCATCGCGGGGATCGGCGTCGTCGGCCACCGCGTCTTGCGGGCTGTGATCATTGAGCGCCTTGGGCTCGTCTTCTTCGTCTTTGGAAGGGGACAGCATCGACAAGGCCTTGTCGACCAGCGCAAAATTGCGCTGGATCAGCTCTTCAAACGGCTTCAGGCCGGGGCGGCTTTGCACCGCTTCTTCGATGGTCTTTTTCAGCTGCTGCTGATTGTGCGCGAAATTTTCCATCGACAGTTCAAGATAGCGCGGCACGACGGTTTGCAGATTGTCGTCATAAAACTGGATCAGCTGACGCAGAAAGCGGATGGGCAGCAGATTGTGGCCCTTGCCTTCTTCTTCAAAGATGATCTGGGTGAGGACCGAGCGGGTAATATCTTCGCCGGTCTTGGCGTCAAAGACGACGAAATCCTCACCATCCTTCACCATCTGGCACAGATGATCGAGCGTGACGTAAGAGCTGGTCGCCGTGTTGTACAACCGGCGATTGGCGTATTTCTTGATCGTTACGGGTTCAGCTGAACCCTGTCCCACTTCACTCACGCCTGCCTCTTTCCTGTGCAGCGGGGCGAACCCACCCCTCTTAACGCTATTGTTGCTTGTCAATGCTGCGCCGCGCAAGCCCTGTTGTGCAATGCAGGAAAAATCAGAAACTATCTTTCCGGGCACGTGTTTCAGCAAACACAGCAACAGGGTCAGCGCCGCTAAGCCCTAAAGTTTCTTGAAGATTTTTACTGTCGGGGCGCACGAACGGATTGGTCGCCCGTTCCAGCCCGATGGTGGTCGGCACCGTCGAGATGCCTTGGGACCGCATGCGGTCAATCTCGGCCACACGCTCTTGCAATGCCTCATTGCCGGGCTCGACCGTGACTGCGAAACGGGCATTGGACTGGGTGTATTCATGGGCGCAATAGACGCGCGTGTCGTCGGGCAGGGCCATCAACTTGCTGAGTGAGGTCCACATCTGATCGGGCGTGCCTTCAAACAGCCGACCGCAGCCCAGCGCAAACAGCGTGTCGCCGACAAAGACGGCCTTTTCATCCTCAAACCACCACGCAATATGGCCCGCCGTGTGGCCCGGAACGTCAAAAATCTGCGCTGTGTGGGAGCCAAAGCCGTACGTGTCGCCTTCCCCCAGTTCGACCTTGATGCCGGGAATACGCGCGGCCTCAGCGCGCGGGCCGACAATTTTGGCGCCGGTTTTTTTCAGCCAATGCGAGATTGGCGCCGGTATGATCGGGATGGTGATGGGTATTGAGAATATGGGTCAGGGTCAGGCCGCGCTCCTCAAGCCGGGCGAGCACGGGGGCCGCATCGCCGGGATCGACCACCCCGCACACACCATCGTCGCGGTCATAGACCAAAAACAGGTAATTGTCGGTGAAGGCGGGAATGAGTTCAATTTCAAGGGGCATGGTGGAACGCTCATCAGGAAATTTCGGACGGTTGAGCCTAACATGATTGCGGCGGATTTCGTATGATCGCGGACATGTATCTTGATGTCATCGATTTGAGCGGCTTTTACGCAAGCGGTCTGGGCAGTTTCGCCCAGGACGCGATTGCCGCGCGCGTCCGCCAGATGTGGGGGGATTTGCGCGAGGAACGCGTTGTCGGGCTCGGCTATGCCACGCCCATTCTGGACCGGTTGGGCCCGCCGGTCAGCAGCCGCGCCATGGCTTTCATGCCCGCGCCGCAAGGGGTGAAAGGCTGGCCCCATCATGGCCGCCGCCGGGTGGCGCTAACCGATGAAGTCGTGCTGCCCCTCCAGGATGCCAGCGTTGACCGGCTGTTGATCGTGCATGGTCTTGAGATGAGCGAACGGGTGCGCCCCATGCTGGATGAAGTCTGGCGGGTCCTGTCGGCGTCGGGCCGGGTGATCATTGTGGTGCCCAACCGCCGGGGCCTGTGGGCGCGGTTTGAAACCACACCTTTCGGCCATGGCCGCCCCTTCACCCAGCCCCAGCTTTACGGGCTGATGCGCGAGGCTTTGTTTCAGCCCGAACAGGCCGCCCATTGCCTGTTTGTCCCGCCGGTACGCTGGGCGCCCATGGTGTCGGCCGCCACCGGGTGGGAGCGGCTGGGACGCCGCTTCTGGCCGAGTTTTTCGGGTGTGCTGATGGTTGAGGCGTCCAAACAGGTCTATGCCCTGTCGGGCCGCAAGCAGCCCCGGCGGGTGCGCCGGCTGATCCCGATCATGCCTGAAGCCGCCCCTGTACCGGGGCGGGCGCGCAGCCTAGCGCGTGAGCAGGAAGATCGCCTGATCGGCGAATAGGTTTGCCGTCCGCGTGCCGGTCGGCACATCGCGCGCCTTGCCTTCAACCGACACCATCACCTCGCGTTCGATGCGGTAGGACTGGGCGGCCACCAGCTCTTCAAAATCGCGCACCGTGCACAGATGAATATTGGGCGTGGAGTGCCACGGATAGCTCAGCGTTTCGGTGTTGGGCATCCGGCCTTTCAGCACCAATTGCGCGCGCATGCGCCAATGGCCGAAATTGGGAAAGCTCACAATCGCCTTTTCGCCGATGCGCATCATATGGTCGAGCACTTCAAGCGGCCGGTGGGTCGCCTGCAGCGTCTGGCTTAAAATCACATAGTCAAAGGCGCTGGCGGGATATTCGGCCAGATCAGTATCGGCGTCGCCCTGAATGACGCTCAAACCGCGCGCCACCGATTTGTTGACGCCGGTCTGGCTGATTTCAAGCCCGCGGCCCTGACAATTCTTTCCGGTCTTGAGCAGCTCAAGCAGTGCACCGTCGCCACAGCCAATGTCGAGCACCCGCGCGCCCGGCGCGACCATCTCGGCAATTAGCGCAAAATCGATCCGCGCGCGGTCATTGGGGAAGGCAGGGTTCATGCAAGCCCCCGATCCCGCGCAGCAGCGGCAAGGAACCCGCCGACGGCGGAAAACAGTTCGGGCTCATCAAGCAAAAAGGCGTCATGGCCCTTGTCGGTTTCAATATCGACAAAGCTGACATCCACGCCTGCGGCATTCATCGCATGCACGATGGTCTTGCTCTCCCCGGTGGGGAACAGCCAGTCCGAGCTGAAGCTCACCACGCACACCCGGGTGGTGACATGGCGGAACGCATCGGCCAGCACCCCGCCATGATCGGCGGCCAGATCGAAATAATCCATCGCCCGGGTGATGTACAGATAGGCATTGGCGTCAAAGCGGTCGACAAAGCTGATGCCTTGATGGCGCAGATAGCTTTCAACCTGGAAATCGGCCTCAAACCCGTACGTCACCCGTTCGCGGTCCTGCAGATTGCGGCCGAACTTCCGGTGCAACGCCTCTTCGGACAGATAGGTGATATGGGCGGCCATCCGCGCCACCGACAGGCCTTTGCGCGGCCCCTCGGTCTTGCCGTAATAATCTCCGCCCAGCCAGTCGGGATCAGCCATCACCGCCTGGCGGCCGACCTCATGAAAGGCGATGTTCTGGGCGGAATGCCGCCAGCTCGTGGCGAGCGGTACAGCCGCGCAGACGCGCTCGGGATAGCTCACCACCCATTGCAGCACCTGCATGCCGCCCATCGAGCCGCCAATGACCGCAAACAGCGTGTCGATCTCCAGATGATCCAGCAGCCTCGCCTGCGCATTGACCATGTCGCGGATGGTGATGACCGGAAACTGGGTTCCCCACGGCTTGCCGGTCTCCGGGTTGATCGAGGCGGGCCCCGTTGAGCCCAGACACCCGCCCAGCACATTGGCGCAGACAACAAAATAGCGGTCTGTATCAATCACCTTGCCGGGGCCGACCATCCGCTCCCACCAGCCATCCTTGCCGGTGATCGGATGGATGTTGGCGACATGCTGGTCGCCGGTCAGCGCATGGCAGATTAAAACCGCGTTGGATTTGTCGGCATTGAGTGTGCCGTAGGTCTGGTAGGCGGTCTCGTAAGGCCCGGTCGTTGCCCCGCAGTCGAGCGTCAGCGCCTCATCCGCACAAAAGCGGACAAGCTTGCCTTGCTCGGTCGTGGTCGTGACCCCGATCACCTGAAACTCCTCAATCTTGGAAAGGCGACAGGTAGGAAGCGCGCGCTGTTCTGTCAATGTTTTCTTTGGCCTGTGGGTTTTCTTTGATCTGGCGGGCTGCCAAGGCTAAACAGGCGGCTTGAATAGGGAGAGGTTCCATGTCCGGCCAGGGGCTTGATCCAGAAACGCTTAATCAGGTGCGCACCGAGATCGACGCGCTTGATGATGGTTTGCATGATCTGATCATGCGCCGTACCGAAGTGGTGGCCCGCGTCGCCGCTGCGAAGGCGGCCGCCAATGGCGGTGTCGTCGGCTTTGCCGTCCGTCCGGGCCGGGAAGCCCAGATGCTGCGCCGGCTTTATGCGCGCCATGACGGCGCCTTGCCCTTTTCGGTGATCGCCCGGCTGTGGCGGGAAATGATCAATGCCAAAACCCGCCTGCAAAGCCCCTTGTCGGTGGTGATGGCCGATGAAGACCCAAGGTTCGGCCATGCCGATTTTGTCCGCCGCTTTGATCTGGTGCGCAGCCATTGGGGGACCGCAACCCCGGTTGCGCAACTGTCGTCCATTGATCAGGTCGTGGCCGCCGTCAGCGCCGAACACGGCGTGATGGGTGTCATTGACCGGCATGTCGAGGTTGATTGGTGGCTGCCTTTGGTGTCGGCCCGGCGGCATGGCGCGCCTGGCCCCTTTGTGGTCGCGCCGGTGCCCTTCGTGCTCGACAGCACCCACCCCCATCCGGTCAGCTTCGCGCTTGGCCCCTTGCCGCCGGAGCCGAGCGGGGATGACATCACCATGCTGGCCGCCTTTGGCGAAGACCCTGCCCGGGCTGCTCAGGATGCGGGGCTGAGCGTTGAGGCGGTGAGTGCGGGACTGGGGGGTGCGTCAGGGCTGCTGCTTGAGATTTCAGGCTTTTTCTCGCATGAAGACCGCCCGCTTGCGGATTTGCGAGAGCGTTTGGGCGGGGAGCTTCATTATCTGGGGGCCTATGCACGGCCGCTCCATCTGGGGTGAGTGACGTCAATGAGTGACGAGACGAACAATCAGGACGAGCCTGAAAGCTGGCGTGGCCCCAAGCCGCGTCCGGGCATTCTCGATATCGAAGCCTATAAGGGCGGGGCCTCGTCCATCGATGGCCATGACCGGGTGATCAAGCTCAGCTCCAATGAAAGCGCATTGGGGCCGAGCCCGAAGGCCGTTCAGGCCTTTGAGGATGCGAAAGCCAAGCTGCCGCTTTATCCCGACGGATCTGCGTTCAAACTGCGTCAGGCCATCGGCGATCATTATGGCTTGAGCGCTGAGCGGATTGTGTGCGGCGCAGGCTCAGACGAAATTCTGCACCTGCTGGTTCAGGCCTTTGCCGGGCCCGGCGATGAGGTTTTATATTCCCAGCACGGCTTTCTGGTCTACAAAATCGCCGCCATGGCCAATGGCGCAACGCCGGTTGCCGCGCCCGAAAAAGACAATCGGGCCGATGTGGATGCCTTGCTCGCGCGGGTAACCGAGCGCACGCGCATCCTGTTCATCGCCAATCCCAACAATCCCACCGGCACCTATTTGCGCATTGATGAGCTGAAGCGCCTGCATGCGGCGCTGCCCGAACATGTGTTGCTGGTGATTGATGCGGCCTATGCTGAATTTGTCCGCCAGAATGATTATGAGGCGGGCATCGAGATCGTCTCAGGCGCACATAATGCGGTCATGACCCGGACCTTTTCGAAGATTTACGGGCTGGCGGGCCTGCGCCTTGGCTGGGCCTATTGCCCGCAGCGCATTGCCGATGTCATCAACCGCATTCGCGGGCCGTTCAATATTTCCGAGGCCGCCCAGGCCGCCGGGATCGCGGCCTTGCGTGACACGAGCTACACTGAACGCGCGATTGCCCACAATGATGCCTGGCTGCCCTGGCTCAATGACCGGATCCGCAAGGCGGGGCTGAAAACCACGCCCAGTGTCGGCAATTTCATCCTGATCCACTTTCCCGACACGCGCGGCAAACGCGCCGCCGATGCGGATGTGTGGCTCAAGCGGAACGGGATCATTGCGCGCAAGGTCGATGCTTACGGCTTTCCCAATGCGCTGAGGGTTTCGGTCGGCCGGGAAGAGGAAAACCGCGCCGTGGTCGCTGCCCTTGAAGAGTTCATGGCGCAATGAGCCTGATTTTCAACAAGATCGCGCTGGTCGGCGTCGGGCTGATTGGCAGCTCTATCGTCCATGCCGCCCGCCGGGGCGGTCTGGTGGGCGAGGTGGCGGTGTGGACCCGGTCCCCCGACACGCGGGCGCGGGTGCGCGCGCTGGGCTTTGCCGATCAGGTCTGTGAGGAACTGGCTGAGGCGGTCAGCGGGGCGGATGCGATCTTTGTGTGCACCCCGGTCGGCGCGTTCGGTGCGGTGGCGGATGGGCTTGCGCCTTATCTCAAACCCGGTCAGATCGTCAGCGATGTCGGCTCGGTCAAGCAGGCCGCGATTGCAACGCTGGGCGCGAAACTGCCGGACGGCGTGCATTTCGTGCCGGGCCACCCCATTGCCGGGACCGAATATTCAGGCCCCGATGCGGGCTTTGCCAGCCTGTTTGATGGCCGCTGGTGCATCCTGACGCCCGATGCGGCGACCGGCACAGACGCGGTTCAAAAGATCGAAGCCTTCTGGAAAGGCTGTGGCGCGCAGGTTGAGATTATGGATGCAGCCCATCATGACCGGGTGCTCGCCATCACCAGCCATCTGCCCCATCTGATCGCGTACAATATCGTCGGAACGGCGGCTGATCTGGAAGAGGACACCAAGCGCGAAGTGATCAAATTCTCCGCGTCGGGCTTTCGCGACTTCACAAGGATTGCAGCGTCGGACCCGACCATGTGGCGGGATGTGTTTCTCGCCAATCAGGACGCGGTGCTGGAAATGCTGGGACGGTTTGACGAGGACCTCACCGCCTTGAAGCGCGCCATCCGCAAAGGTGATGGCGAGGCTTTGTTTGACTGGTTCTCCCGCACCCGCGCCATCCGCCGCGAGATTATCGAGGCGGGCCAGGACACCGACGCGCCCGATTTCGGGCGGAAGCGCTAATTCTGTGTAAAACCTCCCCAATATGATCTGAACTTTTGAGAAAGTTTGGCTCGTTTCTGAAATAAAACTACACACCCCTGATTTCTAGTAATAGTCTCCGGCCTGATTTGTGCAGCTGTCAGCAAGCTTATGGAGACCAAATGATCACGCTCGAACAGTATTTTGAAACCGATCATCGCGCATATTTGCAAGAGGTCAAGCAAATTGATGATTTGCTCGAACTGTCAGCCCAAACATTCATTGCAACGTCTCTAGGCTGCGACCAAGGCAAAGTCGGCGCCACAGTCGAAAAGGGATGGCCTTACAAAATTGATGTGGCGCCTCAAGCCGATGAGACGACAGAAAGGTCCCACGGTACCTTGGCCATGGTCTTGACAGCCACGGGGCGCCTTATTGGCAAATGCAAGCACCATTCGGGCCATGAAAGAGCATTGATTCAAGAGCATAGGAATCGTTCAAAAGCCGGTGCAGATCAAACGAAGGTCTTAAAGGGTATCTGGAGCGCGAACATCGATTTTCTTTGTGAATTGATTTCAGTCGAATCTGAAAACATCATAAATTCAGGGACTTTCGGCAACAAAAACCCAATTACGGTGAGCCACGTCATTGAACTGTACAGCTCGATTTCGGAACACGATGATAAAAAGAAGGTGGATAATTTAAAGACTGCTCTCGAGAATTCCAGCACCGATATATATGAAAAACTCAATATAAAATTTAAACACGATTTGGAGAAGCCGCTGCTAAACCCGAACAATGATGAAAAAAGGAATCAGGAGGAATATTGCGAAAATGCCTTTGTTCCGGTACGTGCCTTGAGGGTTCTTGAGACTTGCAACAATGCAGATGAGCTCTCTAATCGTGATTTTGAAAATTTAAAACCAAGCCTAAAGCGTTACTTTGAATCTGAACTGCATGACCAATTGTCATTCAGTTCTATTCCGGACAGCAGATTTGATCCCGCCCAGTTGGTTTTTTGCCTCGAGGGACTGTTGATGTGCGGGCAGAACGCGGTCGACGAAGCGCTGTTTGATCGTGTGCTGCATGTGTTACGGGCGGCTCAAGAGACAAGCGCGCATTGGCGGCCAACCACGCCGTTCCGGGCGACCAGCCAAGGCGGCATCATGTTGCCCGTCAGCGTGGAAGTCGCAAACTCGCTCATGCGATCGATTGAGCTTATGGATGTGAGCAGGCATCATGACACCTATACGGCAAAATCCATTGACCTGCTGCAGCGGTTTTGGGTTTGGTTGCAAGCCCGGGCGGTACGATTTGAGAGGGGGGAACGCAGTTGCATTGGCTGGCATTCAGAGCATGTCAATTCTCCCAATCTGGTCCATATCTGGGACACAAGCCAGGTGGTCGAGTTCATGATCATGTTCCGCGCCATGCTTGAGCGGAATGCCGCCAACAAGGCCCTTGTTCTTTCGAACCTGGATATTGAGCGGCAATGGCAAAGCACTTCCTTGACACAGAAACCTCGTGGTGACGATTACTGGAAAAAATCGGTAGTGCCGGAATTCGAACCGTTGGCGGTTGAGGGCGATGATGAAAATGCCCAGGGCAATGAGCCGGAAGGCGACCAGACGGGCGCTCAAGCAGGTCAAAGAGTTTATGCATTGCTTGACACCGATTTTTACCAGCCATGGTACAAAGGAGAATCTGAAAAAAATTACTCCATGCTGCTTTACGGCCCCCCAGGGACGGGTAAGTCAACAGTTGCAGAGAACCTGGCTAAAGCCCTTGGAATGGCAATGATTACGGTTACGGTCAGCGATTTTCTGGGCGCGGGCGGTGCCAATGTTGAAGCGCGGGCCAAAGCGATTTTTCAAACCCTGGAGCTTCAGGATCGGTGTGTCATTTTGTTCGACGAAATTGATAGTTTCTTGCTCGATCGGGATTCTGAACTTTACAAGACACAAGACAGCCTGTTTCAGTTTTTGACGCCCGGTATGTTGACCAAGATCAACGATTTGCGAAAGAAGAAGCGCTGCATTTTTATTATTGCCACGAACTATGCCAATCGCATTGATCCGGCGATCAAGCGAACCGGGCGGATTGACAAAAAGTATCTTCTGCCGTTGCCCAATGCACTTCGTCGCGAGAAAATTATGGGCGATGCTGTTCAGAAAAAACGTGCGGATGTTCTCAAAGAGTCTGTCTTTATGGGTTATTCTGACCTCAAAGGCGCTGCCGATGACTCTCAGTCCGGTGATAAGTCCCTGCAAAATTGCTTGAGAGACAGGCAGCCCTCAACATCTCTGCGATCTTACATTGAACGTATCGATGCTGACGACAATTATCCACTTGATGAGTTGGTCAGCATGTTTCAATTGGCGGCCGAAGTTTGGGACGAGAATGATTGGTGGGACAATTGTAAACAGGCGCTGCGTGATAATGGGAGCAACGCCGACCTTTCTAAGAGACGAGAGAAATTTAACGCCGCACTCAAAAAAGCCGAAAAATCCCAGGCTATTTCAAAAGGTCGTGCAAAGTTCCTGCGGTCAAAATTTAAATTGAAGTCTGATTAGGAATCGGTGGAAACTCCACCATCTTAACCAATGAAAGCCAAGCCGATTCACACAGCAATCTTACAAGCATGGGCCAGTGCCTTTGGTACGACAAAAGTCTCGTATGTGAGTGGTCCCATTACCACGGGGCGCGCATTTTTTGAGCGCCTTGCGGGCGGTGAAGAAGCGGCTGCTGCCAGACAAGCGATCTTCGAAAGCAATTGTGCGGCCCTGATTGAGGCTGCTGAATTGGTGCGGGCCCGGGACAGTGTAATTGTTGTGGAGCCCGCCACCATCATGGTCAATGGGTGGTCGCAAGCTGACTATATGGCCTTGTGGCGGGAACTTATCGCCCGGCATGTCGAGCGCGTCATTCTTCTACCGGGCTGGGAGTTTAGCGCAGGTGCGACAGAAGAGTTTGTGCAGGCAATTCAATCGGGCATCGGGATCGAAACTTTAGCCGGGGAAGCGGTTCAAGCGCGGGATGGAGACAAGCTTATTGCGTTGGCGCAAGAGTTGATTGTGTCCGGCGCGGGGGCAAACTTGGCCGACGCTCAAGGACTACTCGACAGACTTGCGAAGTCCCGTGCCGCGCTTGAACCATATTGCGAGCCCTTAGTGATTGTAAAAAGCGAAGGGCTTCGCAAGGATCATGCGCTTGATCAGCTCGCCGACACGCTCAATGTTGCGCAGTTTGTCAGTTTTGAGCCCAAGCGTGGAGAGCCCAAACAAGCGCATTGCCGAATTGCCGGGATTGACGCGAACAAGATGTTCGCCTCGCTCGAAGAGAGTGTGGAAACGCTCTTGCGATACAGCGTGGATCAATCCGTCAACGTGCGCAGCTACGACCCTCAAAGCCCGCAGAGCAAGGAGTTCGTCTACGGCTTGAAACGGGCAGATGAGGCGGTTGCCAATATTCGGCGGCTAACGACCGAAGGCCTCCATACGATCGTAAACGAAACCATCGATGTTGGGGATGGTGGTGTCTCAGGTGTGCTGATGGAAGACGTGCTCGAGTTTTCCCCAGATGATACACCGCGCTGCGTGGAGAAGCCGGGAACGGCTATGTTACCGCGTGGTTGGGGGCGGAAGATGTTGGAGACCGTTTATGGTATTCCACTCGACTTCATTGTTCCTCGCAAAAGCCGATTGGAGTTCTCAGTTCATCCCCGCCCGCAAGGATGGCGGCAAACAAATGTTCTTGCGTGGGAGTACGAAGAACCCTCGAACGTCAATCCGATAGCCGCTGTTCGGTGGCCGAACCGGTTCAGCCGACTTCTCGGCGATAAGGTCTACGGACTACTCGTTGCACATCATATCGGATTGGCGGTTCCCCGAACCACAGTAATCAACCGCCGGGTTGCCCCGTTTTCGTTTGGTGTTCCGACACAATCTGGTACGAGGTGGATCAGAACTGCGCCATATGAGCAAGTGCCAGGTAAATACACAACCCAACAAGGCTGGATGGACCCATACGCATTACTGGCGAAAGAAGATCCAGATGGTGATGTTCTGGCTTCTGTGATTGCTCAGGATGGCATTGGGCAAGAGTATTCTGGGGCGCTTATCACTGCCGCAGACGGAACGCTTATCATTGAGGGCAAGCGTGGTAGCGGTGAAGATTTCATGTTGGGGGTTGCCAAACCGGAGCACCTTCCCAAGGCCGTGTTAAAGGCGGTGCACGAAGTCTATGAGTACGCTGCGGATATATTGGGGCCCGTTCGATTTGAGTGGGTTTTTGATGGAAATCGAGCGTGGGTCGTCCAGATGCATGCCGGAGCGTCCGTCTCGAAAGACCGCGATATCACGCCCTTGAGTGCTGATCGCTGGATTGAATTTGATCCAGCGGAGGGTCTCGAGAAACTCCGTGACAAACTCAATGATCTAAGTCCTGGTGAGGGAATTGTTCTTACGCAGACGGTCGGCATCACGAGTCATTTTGCGGATGTTTTGCGCCGCGCGGAAGTGCCAGCACGCATGGTGCCTTCAGCCACTTGAACTCACCAAACCCTCTCAAGCTCCATCAGGCGGAAGGGGCCAAGCCAGGCGCCGCCTTTGTGCAATTCAAGTTTGGTCTGCATGGTGCCGTCAAGCTTGCCATCAAGTTGATCGAGCAACTCGAAAATGCCGCGCGCCATATCCTGTTGCTGGCGGGTGCGCTGGCCGTCGGGATTAACGAGCACCGCACTTTCACGCCAGCCGACGGCCTTGAAGTTCAAAGGCCCGCGCGGGAAGCCCGCTTCATCGACGACGAGATCGCCGCTGGCGGTCACTTCCAGATCCTCAACCTTGGCAAAGACGCGGTCGATTTCGAGGCTGCCGCCTTGCTTGGCCCAGGCTTTGATGGTCGCTTCGGGCGTCGCGCCGGCCTGAATGGAGCGCAGCAATGAGCCGCTATGGGTGACAAAAAAGGTTGATTGAAACCGCTCCAGCGCGGGCGGGACCGTGCCGGTGCGCGGGTTTTTGCGCGCAAACTGAACCGCCAGCGCCTGCAGGAAGCCCTCGGTGACATCTTCGCGGTCGGGTGCGGGCCGCAAATGCCCCGCCACGCTTTGTGCATTCAAAAGCGGGGCGTAGGGCCCCGGCTCGGCACCGTCTTCGGAAAAGCGGGCGCGGGCCGACAGTGCCTTGCCTTCAAAGGAGGCGCGCGCGCCCTCCAGGGTCAGCACGACACTGGCATGGGCTTCCTCAAAGCTCAGTTCCGTCTGCTCGCGCCAATCCTGATTGTGCGGCTTGTCGCCAAGCGGGCGGTCATAATGGATGGGGGCGGGGAAATCGAAGATCAGATGGTTGATCTTGTGGGGGTAGCTGTCGATCACCAGAGTGCGGGTGCCGACCATGGCCATGCCGCCTTTGGTGGGCCGGGCAATCGCCACATCGGTCAGCTCGGCGCGCATGCGGTAGGGAAAGCCCGTGATTTTCAGGCTCTCATAGTTGACAATGGAGCCGTTGGCCCGTTCCGATGCGGCCCAGTGTTCAATGCCGCGCTCCAGCCGTTCGGCGGTGAAGAACCACAATCCGGTATAGCCAAGAAGGGCCACAATGACCGTTCCGGCAATCAGTAAAAATCGCATGACCGTCTCCCGTTATTGCCTCCTTATAGCCAAGGACCCTATAGCCAAGGAAGTGCGGCATGGCTAAGGCGCAAAACACGCATGGCGAGGCATTCTGGGTGTTCGGCTATGGCTCGCTGATCTGGAAGCCGGGTATTGACTATCAGGAGCGCTGTAAAGCCACGCTTTACGGCTTTCACCGTGCTTTTTGTGTCTGGTCGGTCCATTGGCGCGGCACGGCCGATGCGCCGGGCCTTGTTCTGGGGCTCGACCGGGGCGGGGCGGCGTGCGGCATGGCCTACAGGGTCTCAGACGCGGACTGGCCTCAGGTGCGCCATTATCTGCGCGCCCGCGAACAGGTCACCATGGTTTATCAGGAAGCCTATCACCCGGTGCGATTGAGTGACGGCCGGACCGTCCGTGCACTCGCCTTTACGGTGGATCGCACCCATCGGCAATATGCCGGTAAGCTCAGCCTTGCTGATCAGGCGCAAACCATTGCAAAAGCTCACGGATTGGGCGGGCCGAACCATGTTTATCTCGCCGAGACCCGTGCTGCATTGCACAAGGAGGGGATGCGCGATTCCGGCCTTGATGCCGTTCAGAAGGCGGTTTCGGCCCATCTGGACTCCGGCGCCTAAATTCCAAAAACAAGGTAAGGCATTGAAAAACAACATATTTATGAAATGTGAAATCTTCTGGTCAGTGGTTGACGTTTACGTAAACGTAAAGTAGGGTCCCGCCCAACTGGCCGCCCCTTCAGAGACTGTGCGGCGCAACACAGGCAGGACGCATGGCTGAGCACCGCTCATACACCAATGGCTCCAAGACCTACACGATCCGCGAGCTGAGTGATGAATTTGAGGTCACTGCGCGCGCGATCCGCTTTTATGAATCCAAGGATCTGATCCACCCCGACCGGGTTGCCGGTCAGCGGGTTTTCTCAGGCCGTGACCGGGCGCGTTTGGCGCTTATCCTGCGTGGCAAGCGCTTCGGCTTTTCGCTCAATGAAATCCGCGAAATGCTCGATCTTTATGAGCTGCGCGACAATCAGACCGAACAGATCCGCGTGACGCTGGCCCGCACGCGGGAGCGGATGGATGATCTGGCGCGCCAGCGCGATGACATTTCCCAAATGCTGGATGAGCTTGAAAACGCCTGTTCCGAACTTGAAAGCGCCCTTGATGCGCGCGGCATCGACCCCAACGGACCCGATGCCATCCCCGAATCTGTCACTGACGACGCCAACCGGCTTGGCCGGGGGCCTGTCGTCAAGTCGCCCGGCGGACTGCACTGATGTGCATGCGCCGCCCCATAAAACTCTGCACCAACTGGGCACCCAATAGGGAGGTGACGCCCGATCCCCGCGCATTTGGCTTGCGTAATGCACGGGGCATTCAGACGACACCAAGAAAGGACACACAATGACAATTTACCGTGCGCCCGTGCGCGACATGGAATTTGTTCTGAACGAGCTGATCGGCCTCGACAAGCTCTCCAACATTCCCCGCTTTGAAGAAGCGACCTCAGATCTCGTCACCGCGATCCTGTCGGAAGGCGCGAAACTTGCCGAAGAAGTTTTGCACCCGATCAATGAAAGCGGCGACAAGGAAGGCTGCACCCGTACCGATGACGGGACGGTTATCCCGCCCAAAGGCTTTAAGGAAGCTTACAAAACCTATTCGGAAAATGGCTGGAACGCGCTTTCGGGTGCGCCCGAATTTGGTGGCCAGGGCCTGCCCGGCACGCTCGCCATGGCATTCAATGAAATGGTCATGTCGGCCAATATGGCGTTCGGCATGTATCCGGGGCTGAGCCACGCCGCCGCCGCTGCCATCGAAGTGCATGGCACCGAAGAGCAAAAGGCAAAGTTTCTGCCCAAGCTTTATTCGGGCGAATGGTCGGGCACCATGAACCTGACCGAACCCCATTGCGGCACCGATCTGGGCATGCTGCGCACCAAGGCCGAGCCGCAAGAGGATGGCACCTATGCCATCACCGGCACCAAAATTTTCATCTCGGCCGGTGAACATGACATGGCCGACAATATCATCCATCTCGTGCTCGCCCGTCTGCCTGATGCGCCTGAAGGCGTCAAAGGCATCACTCTGTTCATCGTCCCCAAAATCGAAGTCAAAAACGACGGCAGCCTGGGCGAGCGTCAGGCCGTGCTGTGCGGCTCGATCGAAGAAAAGATGGGCATTCACGCCAACTCAACCTGTGTGATGAACTATGACGGCGCCCGCGGCGTCATGCTGGGTGAGCCCAATAAGGGTCTCAAAGCCATGTTCACCATGATGAACGAAGCCCGGATCGGCGTCGCCCTGCAAGGGTTGAGCCAGTCGGAAATCGCGTATCAGAACGCGGCTGACTATGCGCGGGACCGCATTCAGGGCCGTTCGCTGACCGGCCCGAAAGCACCCGAAAAGCAGGCCGACCCGATCATCGTGCATCCTGATGTGCGCCGCATGCTGCTGGAACAAAAAGCCTTTAATGAAGGCGCGCGTGCGCTTTTGTTTGAAGCCACGGTTCTGGCCGACCTGTCGCTGCATCATCCCGATGAAGAGGCGCGCAAGCAATCAGAAGACCAGCTGTCGCTGCTGACCCCGGTGCTGAAAGGCTTCTTCACCGATATCGGGTTCAAGAACACGGTCAACGCCCAGCAGATTTTCGGCGGCCACGGCTATATTGCCGAGCATGGCATGGAGCAGTTTGTCCGCGATGCCCGCATCTCGATGATCTATGAAGGTGCCAACGGCATTCAGGCGCTTGACCTGGTGGGCCGCAAGCTTGGCCTCAATGCCGGCCAGACCTTCATCGATTATATCAAGGCCGCGCGCGAGCTTTTGATTGAGTGTGAAAGCGATGACACGCTGAAGGAACTGGTGCCCAATGTGCGGGCCTCTGTTGACCGGCTTGAAGCGGGCTTCAACTGGTTCATGGCCAATGCGTTCACCAATTTCGACAATGCCGGTGCCGGTGCGGTCGACTTTATGCATATGTTTGGCCTGACCGCGCTTGGGCTGACCTGGATGAAGATGGCGCGCATTGCCGTCCAGCACAAAGGCGATGCCTTCTATGACACCAAAGTCACGACGGCCCGTTTCTTTGTCACCCGCATGTTGCCCGACACCGCGTCACACCTTGAAAAAATCAAAAGCGGTGCGGACACGCTGATGGCGCTTGACGCCGAGCTGTTCTAAGCGGGCCACGAATTGAGGGAAGCAGGGAGGCTTCTCGCCTGGAGATTTTGCAACCACCAAACTGAGTAAACGGGGTTTATTATGAACGCAGTGACACAGGCCAACTGGGTCACCGAAGATGTTGCCATCTTCCGTGACGCCGCCGCCAAATTTTTCGCCGCCGAATGCGCGCCGCATGCCGAGCGCTGGGAAGAGCAGGGTCAGGTCGATCGCGACATCTGGAACAAGATGGGCGCGCAAGGCCTGCTGAACGTGTCGATTTCCGAGGAATATGGCGGAATGGGCGGCACCTTCGCCCATGAAGCGGTGTTGTATGAACAGCAAATTCTGAACGGCGCGGGCGGCATCGGCGTGTCGGTCCACTCCGGCATTTGCGCGCACTATATCCAGTCTTACGGCACCGAAGAGCAAAAGCAAAACTGGCTGCCCAAAATGGCGAGCGGCGAAAAAGTTTGCGCCATTGCCATGACCGAGCCGGGCACCGGATCGGACCTGCAGGCGGTCAAGACCACCGCGATCAAGGATGGCAATGAATATGTCATCAATGGCTCGAAGACGTTCATCACCAATGGTCAGCAAGCCGACTATATCATTGTGGTCGCCAAGACCGATCCCGAGCAGGGTGCCAAGGGCATCTCGCTCGTCATGGTCGAGGCCGACACTGAGGGCTTTGAACGGGGCCGCAACCTCAAAAAACTCGGCATGAAAAGTCAGGACACGTCTGAGCTGTTCTTTGACAATGTCCGCGTGCCGATGACCAATCTGCTGGGCACCGACGAAGGCATGGGCTTTATCCAGCTTATGCAGCAATTACCGCAGGAACGGCTGATCATTGCGATCAATTCGGTCGCCGTGATGGAAGCCGCCATCGCGCAGACCGTGGAATACACAAAAGAGCGTAAAGCCTTTGGCCGCTCGGTCGCTGATTTCCAGAACACCCGTTTCAAGCTGGCCGAAGCCAAGACCACCGCGACCATCGCGCGGGTCTTCGTCAATGCCTGCATGGACGCGATCATGAAAGGCGAGCTCGACGTCACCACCGCCGCCATGGCGAAATGGTGGACCACCGAAGAGCTCAACAAAATCGTTGATGAATGCCTGCAGCTTCACGGCGGCTACGGCTTTATGTGGGAATATCCGATTACCCGCATGTATGCCGACAGCCGGGTCCAGAAGATCTTCGGCGGCACCAACGAGATCATGAAAGAACTGATTGGCCGGACGCTTTAAGCGCCCGGTCTTGCCATTTTACCACCCTCACCATCGTCCCCTTAAGGAGAAATCCCATGACGGACTGCTTTATCTACGACACGGTGCGCACCCCGCGCGGCCGCGGCAAGAAAGACGGCTCGCTCCACGAAGTGACCGCTGTTGAACTGGCCTCCACCACCTTGCGCGCCATTCGCGACCGCAACGAACTCGACACCTCCATCGTTGATGATGTCGTGCTGGGCTGTGTTGACCCGGTCAAAGAACAGGGCGGCTGTATCGCCCGCATCGCGGTGCTGAATTCCGAATATGACGAAAGCGTTGCCGGTGTTCAGATCAACCGTTTCTGCGCCTCTGGTCTTGAAGCGACCAATATGGCGGCCGCGCAAGTCATGTCGGGCCAGTCGGAAATGACGATTGGCGGCGGCGTTGAATCGATGAGCCGCGTGGGCATGGCCGCCTCGGGCGGGGCCTGGTCGACCGATCCTGATGTGGCGTTTAAAACCTATTTCGTGCCGCAGGGTATCTCGGCCGATCTGATCGCCACCCGTGACGGGTTCAGCCGCGATGATGTCGATGCCTATGCCATCGAAAGCCAGAAGCGCGCCAAAGCCGCCTGGGATAATGGCTATTTCGCCAAATCGGTCGTGCCGGTCAAAGACATTAACGGCCTGACGATCCTTGATCATGATGAGCATATGCGCCCCGATGCGACCATGCAGTCGCTTGCTGCGCTTCAGCCGTCTTTTGCCATGATGGGCGAGATGGGTGGTTTCAACGCGGTGGCCCAACAGCGTTACCCCGAAGTCGAAGCCATTGATCATGTCCACCATGCCGGCAACAGCTCGGGCATTGTTGATGGAGCTTCTGCCGTCCTGATGGGCACCAAGGAAGCAGGCGAGAAAACCGGCATCAAGCCGCGCGCGCGCATCCGCGCCTTTGGCTCGATCGGCACCGAGCCGTCAATCATGTTGACCGGCCCTGCCGTGGTGACCGAAAAGGTTTTGAAGCGCGCGGGCATGACCACTGCCGACATTGACCTGTTCGAGCTCAATGAAGCCTTTGCCTCGGTCGTGCTGCGCATGATGGATCAGCTCGATATTGATCATGACAAGATGAATGTGAACGGTGGCGCGATTGCCATGGGCCATCCGCTGGGCGCAACCGGCGGCATGATCCTTGGGACCGTGCTTGACGAGCTTGAGCGGCGCGACCTCAACACCGCGCTGATCACCCTGTGTGTGGGTGCGGGCATGGGTACCGCGACCATCATTGAGCGCGTCTAAGCCCCAGCATTCGGAGATTACATCAGATGGAAAATTTTAAGACTGAACTGAACGCTGACGGCATTTTGCTGATGGTCTGGGACATGCCGGGCCGCTCAATGAATGTCTTGTCGGAAAGCTCGATGGCGGAATTTGCCGAACTGGTCGCGCGCATCGAAAGCGATGATGAGGTCAAAGGCGCGATCCTCGCGTCCGGCAAGCGCGACTTTGTCGCCGGGGCCGATCTTGGCATGATGGGTGAGAACACCGGCGGTGCGGGTGAACAAGACCCGACCGAAAAAGCCAAGGCGCTTTATGAGAACAATCTCAAATTCCAGACCGTGCTGCGCCGTCTTGAACTGTGCGGCAAGCCGGTTGTCGCCGCGATCAACGGCATAGCGCTGGGCGGTGGCCTGGAAGTGACGCTTGCCTGTCATGGCCGGATTGCAGCGGACAATCCCAAGGCGCAACTGGGCCTGCCCGAATCCAAAGTCGGTCTTCTGCCCGGCGGTGGTGGCACCCAGCGTCTGCCGCGCATGATCGGCATTGGCAATGCCTTGCCGCTGATCCTGGAAGGCAAAGCGTTGTCGCCTGACAAAGCGCTCAAAGCCGGTATCGTTGACAAGGTCGTGCCGCTCGATGATCTGATTGACGAGTGTGAAAAGTGGATCAAGGAAGTCGGCAAGTCGGTCCAGCCCTGGGATGAAAAAGGCTTCAAAGTCCCCGGCGGCGGCCCCCATGATGGTGGCGGAAACCTGTTCACCATGGTCAATGCCAATGTCCACAAGCTGACCTACGGCAACTTCCCCGCGCAGAAATATATTGCGTCATGTGTCTATGAAGGTCTGCAGGTTCCAATTGATGCGGGCTTGCGCATCGAGACCCGCTACTTCACCAAGCTGATGATGGACCCGCGTTCGAAAGCCATGATCCGCTCGCTGTTCCTGTCGCTTCAAGAACTCAACAAAGGCGCGCGGCGTCCCCAGGGCGTCGACAAATATGAGATCAAGAAGCTCGGCATTCTCGGTGCCGGCATGATGGGCGCTGGCATTGCCTATGTGTCGGCCAAGGCCGGCATGGAAGTTGTGCTGCTCGACACATCCCAAGAGGGTGCCGACAAGGGCAAAGCCTATTCTGAAGGTCTGCTCGACAAAGCCATTGCCAAAGGCCGTGGCACCGAAGAGAAGAAGGCCGAACTGCTGGGCCGGATCAAAGCGACCACTGATTATGATGATCTCAAAGGGGCTGACCTGATCATCGAGGCGGTGTTTGAAGATCGCGGCATCAAGGCCGATGTGACGCAAAAGGCCGAAGCCCAGATCGCGGAAACCGCCGTGTTCGGCTCGAACACTTCGACCTTGCCGATCACGGGTTTGGCTGAGGCGAGCGCGCGTCCTGAAAACTTCATCGGTGTGCACTTCTTCTCGCCCGTCGACAAGATGCAGCTGGTTGAAATCATCATGGGTGAGAAAACCTCTGATGAGACCCTCGCCAAGGCGATGGACTATGTTGCCGCGATCAAGAAAACGCCGATCGTCGTCAATGACAGCCGCGGCTTCTACACCAGCCGCTGCTTTGGCACTTACGTCTCGGAAGGCATTCACATGCTGTCCGACGGCACCAAGCCGGCCATGATTGAAAATTGTGGCAAGATGACCGGCATGCCGATGGCGCCCCTGGCGCTGAATGACGAGGTTTCGCTGGAGCTTGGCTACAAGGTTCGCCAGCAGACCAAGAAAGACCTTGGCGATGCCTATGAGGAGACCGCCGCCGACGGGATCGTCGCTGAGATGGTTGAGAAGCATGGCCGCATGGGCAAGAAAATCGGCAAGGGCTTTTATGACTATCCCGAAGGCGGCAAAAAGCGCCTTTGGCCGGGTCTCGCCGATATTGTCGCACAGACTGAAGAGCTGCCCGACGCTGAGGAACTCAAGACCCGTTTCCTCACCATTCAGGCGCTGGAAGCCGCCCGCTGCTTTGAAGAGGGTGTGGTGACCGACGTGCGCGATGCCGATATCGGCGCAATCCTGGGCTGGGGCTTTGCGCCCTGGACCGGCGGTCCGCTCAGCTATATCGACATGATCGGCGCGAAACAGTTTGTCGAGACCTGCGATGCGCTGGCGCAACGCTTCGGCAAGCGCTTCGCGCCCAACGCATTGCTGCGGGACATGGCTGAAAAAGGCGATACCTTCTATAGCCGGTTTGCGCCGGGCAAGGCCGCCAAAGCCGCCGCGTAACCGCGCGACTGCGTACCGAAAACAGCCCCGCCGGATGCCTGTCCGGCGGGGTTTTTCGTGAGCAGGGTTTGAGGGGCTGTGCCAAGCTGCCGCATCTCACAGAAATTTGATGTGGATCAAACCGGTGCACGCATAAGGGGTGCATGGTCGGCTCACCAAATGGTTGGGAGAGGTGAGATGACCAAGTCTCTGATGCGGCGGTTCGCGATGACCGCACTTTTAGTAACCGGGCTGTTGGGGACGACGGCCCCCGCCCTTGCCGAGATCGACACGGACGGCAAGAGCCCCTGGATGTTCCGTTTGCGCGCGATTGCAATTGTCCCGCAAGAGGATGCGGACATTGAAGCGGTCGGCGGGGATATCGATATTCAGAACGCGTATGTGCCGGAACTCGATATTTCCTATTTCCTCGACGAGAATTTCTCGCTGGAACTGATCCTGGCGACGGCGCCTCATGACATGAAGGTCAAGGGCTCAGCGCTTGGCGATGTCGATCTGGGTGATGTCTGGATTTTGCCGCCGACGCTGCTTGTTCAATATCATTTCGACTTTGGCGACTTTAAGCCTTATGTCGGCGCGGGTGTGAACTACACCATTTTTTATGGGGATGAAGCCCCCAGTGGCATTGATGTCGAATATAATGACACGTTCGGCTGGGCGTTGCAGATCGGCGCGGACTTCTGGCACCACGGCCCCTGGTTCGCCAATGTTGATGTGAAGAAAATCTTCATCAACACAGACTCAAAGGTCCATGTGTCGGGCGTTGGCACGGTCAAAGCTGATGTTGATATTCACCCCTGGGTGTTCGGCATCGGGATCGGGCTGCGCCTCTAGTCTCCACAGCCTTTGAAATCAAAATACCAAAACCCCGGCTTCGGCCGGGGTTTTTTGTCATTGTTTTTGCCATCCCGGATGCAAGCGTCGCCGACAGCCTTGAGGCTGGGCTCCACTCGCTCCGGGATGACGATGTATATGATTGAATTCCCCACCGCGGAACGAAACCGCCTGTGACGCGTGTCAGCCGGCCATGGCGTGGCGCGCGGTGGACGGGGTGAGGTAGCGGTCAAAGCATGATGCAATCAGCCGGACATAAGGCTTGCCCGCCTCGGTGATGGTCAGCTGGGTGGGGTCGCGCTCCAGCAGGCCCTTGGCCTGATACTCCGCCAGTTCTTCAGCGTTGCCGAGCGCACCGATAGTCAGCCCCTTGGTGCCGTCAATCGTTTCAAGATCAAGCGCAAAAGTGCACATGAGCTGATCGATGATGGCGCGGCGCAGCTTGTCATCTTCGCTGAGTGCATAGCCGCGCACGGTGGCAAAACCGTTTTCGCGCACCGCGTCCATATAGGCACGGACCTGAACCTGATTCTGAATATAGCCCTGCGGCATGGCGCCAATGGCTGAGGCGCCAAAGCCGATCAGCGCATCGGCCTGATCGGTCGTATAGCCCTGGAAGTTGCGCCGCATGGTGCCTGCGCGGGCGGCCTTGGCAAGCTTGTCAAAGGGCCGCGCGAAATGATCCATGCCGATCAGCTGATAACCGCGCGTTGCGAGCGAGGTGCGCGCAGCTTCGGCCTGGGCCAGCCGTGCTTCCAGACTGGGCAGGGTTTCAAAATCGATCAGCCGCTGATGCTTTTTCATCCACGGGACATGGGCATAGGCAAAGACCGACAGGCGATCAGGCTGGAGCCACATGCTTTTTTCAATGGTGAGTTCAATGTCATCGACGGTCTGATGGGGCAGGCCGACCATCAGATCAAACCCGATCTGGGTTATGCCGTTGGCGCGCAGCGCTTCCACCGCCTTTTTGACCATCTCGAACGGCTGAACCCGATTGACCGCCTTTTGCACCAGCGGGGAAAATTCCTGCACCCCCAGGCTGGCCCGGTTGATGCCGACATCGGCCAGCGTGTCGGCCATGGTGGGCGTCAGGGTCCGGGGGTCGATTTCAATCGCAAGCTCGGCATCCTTTGTCATGTCGAAGCGTTCATGGACAAAAGCCATAAGCTCGGCGAAATCACCGCTTTCAAGCATGGTCGGCGTGCCGCCGCCAAAATGCAGATGCTCGCACGGGATGCGCGCGCCGATCGCGTCGGAGACACGCTCAACTTCGGTCTTCATGGTCTCGACATAGGATTTGATGATGTCGGGCCGATTGACCACCACCGTGTTGCAACCGCAATACCAGCACATCTCCTTGCAGAACGGCACATGGAAGTAGAGCGAGACGGACTTGCCGTCGCGCAAACTGTGCAGCCAGTTAGCGTATGTGTTGGCTGAGACCGCCTCCTCAAAATAGGGAGCCGGCGGGTAGCTGGTGTAGCGCGGCACACGTTGTGCCAGTTTTTCAAAATCGAGCGTTGTCATGTCTGCCCGTATGCCATGCCAGTCCGGGTTTGGCGTTGAGGTGGATCAATCCAACATGAAGCGATTGTGAACATTGCGCCGCTTCCCCTCACAACCCGGATCGGGTTAAGTGCCCCTATGATTGACACCAATTCCGAAGAGATCGTTAACGGTGCCGCCAAGGCGGGCTTAACAAAATTCTCCGATCCGTTGTGGACGGCGAAGCGGGAAGCGCGCGCCCATGTCGGTTTGCGCAAGCTCAACACTTTATGGGTCAATACCGGCACGCTGTGTAATATTGAGTGCCTGAATTGCTATATTCACAGCTCACCCACCAACGATGAATTGGTTTATTTCAAAAGAGATGACCTAAAGCGGTTCCTCAGTGAAATCGAAGAGGGTGCATTTGGCACTGGCGAGATCGGTTTTACCGGCGGCGAGCCCTTCATGAACCCTGAAATTTTAGAAATGATTGAAGATTGTCTGGTGGCGGGATTAACCGTGCTGGTGCTCACAAACGCCATGCAGCCGATGATGCGCCCGCGTGTCCAGCACGGATTGCTCCGCCTTTTGAAGCGCTTCGGGGACAGGTTGACGCTGCGGGTGAGCCTTGATCACCACTCCGCCGGGTTGCACGACAAAGAACGCGGTACGGGCAGTTTTGACAAAGCGTGTGAAGGGCTGGCCTGGCTGGCGCGGCATGGCTTTGCGGTTCACATCGCGGGCCGGAGCATGTTTGAAGAAAATGAGGCCGACGCGCGCGCGGGATATGCACGGCTGTTCAAGCGGCTTGGACTGGCAAGCGATGCGATGAACCCCGCTGAGACCGTGCTGTTTCCCGAAATGGATGAGGCCGCTGAAGTGCCGGAAATCACGACCGAATGCTGGTCGATCCTGGGCGTTGATCCCGCCGATATTATGTGCGCGACAAGCCGCATGCTGGTGCATCGCAAGGGCGAGAGTGCCCCGGTCGTTCTGCCCTGTACCTTGCTGCCCCACACCGGGGCGTTTGATATGGGCGCAACGCTGAATGAGGCGCGCGCGCCCGTATCCCTCAATCATGTGCATTGCGCGAAGTTCTGCGTGCTCGGCGGGGGCAGCTGCTCAGCCTAGATGCCCAACCCCGGCACCAGATAGTTTTCAAACTGCGCGCGGGCTTCGTCGGAAAAGGCGATGGCCTTGCGTTCCTTGAGATCAAAGCTGACGGCGACGGCGGCAGCCGAGGCCACCACATTGCGGTTCTGATCAAACATCCAGTGAATATGGGTGAAGGTCTTGTTGCCGATGGCCGACAGGCCCGAGCGGACGGTGATCAGCTCACCGGCAAAAATACGGCGGAAATAAAACAGCCGGTATTCAAGCGCCGCCCCGCCAATGCCGCGCTCAAGACTGCTTTGGCGATTGACGGCAAATTGGCTGATGAGGGTCGGGATGCCGTCCGAGATCGCACCGATGAAATGTTCCGCCGACAGCGCCCCGTCAGGGTCGAGCAGATGGGGGCGAACCTCAATCCGGGTGATCTCATGCAGGCCCATTTCATCAGCCCGGCCCCAATTGGGGACAAGCTTGGGGCCCGGCGCATCAATGCCGCGCTGGGCGGCATAGTCGGGCAGGTCGGTGGCAAAGCCGCGGGCTTGTTCAGCTGCTTCTTCGGGCAGCGAGAAAGGCTGGTCGCCCAGCCCGTCGGTCAGCACCACCGTGCCGGTCAGGGTTGCGCAAACATCGCCCGTGAGCGCGTGGCGCACTTCATGCAGTACGAACAGGCCGGCTTCATCGGCGCCCAGCGCACCGGTCATAATCACCAGCGGCGTGCCGGGGCGTGCCTCTTTCAAGAAGCGGATATGATGATCCATGATGCGGATGCCCAGACCCTTTTCGCGCCGGAAATTCGGACCCAGGCCGATTTCATTGAGGAAATGTCCGGTCGCCTGTAAGGCTTTCTGAACATAGAAACGGACATTCATATGGCCCATTTCGTCGGCTTCCCACGAATTGACCATGCCGCGGAAACAAGGTGTCAGGCTCATGATTTGGGGTCCACAATTTTGGAGGCAACAGCAGCGCGCATCTCATCGCTGACCGGGACGGCCTTGCGTGCCTTGGTGTCGAACATCACCGCTACCGTATTGGCAACCGCAATTGGGGCGCCGGTGACCGTGTTGATTTGCCAGTTGATGAAGTTGAGGCTTTTGGCACCGACTTGCCACGCATTTGAGCGCACAACCGCGCCTTCCCCGGCGCGGGCGGGCGCCCCGTAAGCAAGGTGGATTTGCACGACGGCCGAACCGATGCGGGTGTTTTCAATATCGCCCAGCAGATCAAGGCTGCGCCACATATGCGAGGCGCCGTCGGAATAGCGCCCCATGATGAAGCGGGGGCGCAGCGCGCCGGTCCAGTCACACTCCATCGGCTCAATGATGCTTTTGGACGTTTCAAACAGACCCAGCCGGTCGGCATTGTCCAATGTGGGTTCGCCGTCGAACGCAAACATGGGCTGGCTGCGCGGCAACTCCTTGTCATCGGGCCGGGTGACAAGCTTGGCCGCCCTGTCCTGAATATCGGCCGCCAGAGTGTGCGCCGCGCCGGTTTCCACGTCACGCAAGCCAAGCTCTGTGATGCAGGATGCGCTCATCTCTCCGGTCATGACATTGCGCATCCGGTGAAACAGGGTGATCGTCTCATTGTCGATCTTGATCACGCCGGAATGAATTTCCATTGAACTGGCATTGCGCAATTCGCGCGCAAACATCACCTGATCGGTTTTTGCGGTGAGCTTGACGCCGGTGCTGCGGGCCGCCTCAACACCATGGCCGAGCGCTTCGGCCATATGGGCGTTGGCGTGGGTGAACCGGTCGACATAGTGGGACACATTCAGATGCCCCATCTCGTCGATATCCCACGTGTTCACATAACCGCCGAGCGTGCGGATCATGGCGTGTCCTCGTTCTTTTGAATGGCAGATGGCTTCATAAAGCGGTAATCGGGGACAAACGCAACTCCCCGTGTCGTCATTCCGGCTTTCGTTCCATCAGGGAGGGAATGCCGGAATCTGATCGTGGTGCGCTTGTTTGGGTCGGGGGCGTGCGGGATGGTGCGCTGTGCCAACAGATTCCGGGCAAGTGCTGCGCACTTCCCGCAATGACAATTTTGGTTAGGAACGCACAAACTCTTCGGCGCGGAAGAACTTCACATCCACGCTTTGGGGCGGATGAGCCGCAATGGCGTTTTGAAACTCGGCCATGTGCGGGGCCGCCATATGCGCATCAAGCGCGGCCTCGTCCGCCCATTCTTCATAAAGGCGGAAAGTGCCGGGCTCGGTCACATCTTCATAAAAGCCATAAGCGATGCAGCCTTTCTCGGCGCGGGTGGCGGCCACAAAGGGGGTGAGGATCGGCACCATGTCCTGGACGGATTCAGGTGCGACTTTGATTTCACCGGCAACAATGATGGTCATGACTTTTTCCTTTAAACATTCATCTGACGCGCGGCGAGGTCGCGCATGATTTCTTCCGAGCCCCCGCCAATGGCGTTGACGCGCACTTCGCGATAGATGCGCTCAATCCGGTTGCCGCGAATAAAGCCCGCACCACCCAGAATTTGCATCGCCTCGCGCGCACAATATTCCATGGTGGTGGTGGCCTGCACCTTGAGAAGCGCGAGATCAGCGACCGGGGTTTCCCCGCATTGCACCTGCCACGTACAGCGTTCCAGATAGGCCTGGGTCGTGTTGATGTGGCGGGCCATTTCGGCAAATTTGTGCCGGATCACCTGATGATCGGCGAGGCGTTTGCCAAAGGTCTGGCGTTCACGCGCCCAGGCGAGCGCATCTTCATAGCAGATGCGGGCAAAGGCATTGGCGCCGGCGGCCATGCCCAGCCGTTCGCCGTTGAAATTATACATAATGCCCATAAAGCCCTGATTTTCGCCGCCGATGAGATTGTCCACCGGCACGCGGACATCATCGAAATGCAGTGTGGCGGTATCGGACATCCACCAGCCCATTTTTTTGAGCGAGGTGCGCGAGAAGCCTTCGCGGTCGGTCTCAACCAAAATGAGCGAGATGCCACCCAGGCCGGGGCCGCCGGTGCGCACCGCAAGCGTCACATAATCTGCGCGCATGCCGCTGGAGATCAGCGTCTTTTGGCCGTTGATGACATAATGGTCGCCATCGCGGACACATTTGGTGTGGATGTTGGCCACGTCGGAACCGCCGGAGGGTTCGGTGATGCCCAGTGCGATCACCTTGTCACCCGCCAGCACTTCGGGGGCAATGCGCTGTTTCATCTCTTCTGAGCCGATGGCGATGATCGGCGGCAGACCGATGCCATGGATCATCAGCGAGCTGGCGAGCCCCCCAGTGCCGGGACGTGACAGCTCTTCAGTGGTGATGATCGAATGAAACCGGTCGAGCCCTTCGGAAATCCCGCCATATTCTTCGGGATAGCCCATGCGCAGCAGGCCGAACTCAGACGCTTTTTTGCGCAGCTCATCGGGAATGGCACCGGCCTCGTCCCACTCAGCCGCATAGGGCATGATTTCAGTGTCGACAAATTTGCGCAGCTGCTCGCGCCACGCAAAATGGCTGTCATTGTAATAGGGCGAATGGGCGAAGCGGCTGGGATCATCAAAGCCGAAGGTGAACTCAGCCATTATGCAATCTCACACTTGCCATTGTTGAGGCAGACCACGTCGCGTTCTTTGAGGCGCGAGCGGAACGAAATGATATTATCGTCGCGCCACACATCGGTGAGGATGGTCTCGCCGGGAAATACTGGGGAAGAGAACCGCACATCAAAGCTTTTGACCGTGGCATTGTCGTAATTGAGCGCGTCGGTCAGGATGCCCCGGCAGGCCGTGCCGTAGGAGCACAGGCCGTGCAGGATGGGCCGGTCAAAGCCCGCCATCTTGGCAAATTCAGGATCGGAGTGGAGCGGGTTGCGATCCCCCGACAGACGGTAGAGCAGGGCCTGATCGGGCCTTGTAGCCGTTTCGATCGTCTGGTCGGGGTCGCGGTCGGGCAATTGATGGGGGACCGGCGCGCCTTCGGTCGGGCCGCCAAAACCGCCATCGCCGCGGCAGAACAGGGTGGAGCCCAGCGTACACAGCTTGTCGCCGCTCGCCTTGTCATGGACCACCATTTCCGAGGTCAGCAGCGCGCCTTTGCCTTCGCCTTTGTCGTAGGCGCCGGTGATGCGGCCATCGATGGAGACGGTGGCGGCGGGCGGCAGGGTCTTGTGGATTTGCAGTCGCTGTTCGCCATGCACCATCAACATGAAATTGATGCCGGTATGGGCCATATAGCCTTGCGCGCCAAAGGTGATAACGGTGGCCATGGTCGGTACCGTCTTGAGGTCTTTTTCCGTGACAAAGGGCAGCTCGTCGCTGTTCATGGGATCGCGGCCCATGCCGACGCCCAGCGCATAGAGCATGGTTTCACGGTCGGTATAGGTGACCTCTTCGCCCTCTGATTTGAGCGACATGACGTGATCGTAATCGATGGGCATGGTGTCCTCCCTGATGAAATTTTGTCAGCAGGAAAGCCCATCGGGCAGGTCTTGTGAAGACCTGACCTTGCGTCAAGTGATGCGGGTCTTTGCTGCGCGCGGCGCTTGCCATGGTAAAGTGACATCAATCACTATTGATGAATGGGGGAAATCCATGACCTACGCCTGCTTTTCGCTTGATGTGACCGACGGGATCGGCACGCTGACGCTAAACCGCCCGGATGCCTATAATTCCATGACGCCTGATTTCTGGGCGGAGTTTCCGCATGCCATCCAGGCCCTGTCCGATGGCGGCAAGGTCCGGGCGGTGATCATCGCCTCCACCGGCAAACATTTTTGCGCCGGGATGGATCTGGCCGTGTTCACCGACCCTTCCGGCAGCGCTGAAAAGCGCGAAGTGGGACGCCAGCGCGCCAATCTGCGCAGCTTTGCCATGCGCATGCAGGATGCGTTCACCGCATTGGAAACGGGCCCGCATGCCGGTGCTGACTGCCATTCAAGGCGGGTGTATCGGCGGGGCGGTTGATATGGTGACCGCCGCTGACATGCGCTATTGCACCGCCGATGCATTTTTCTGCGTGCAGGAAATCAATATCGGTATGACCGCCGATGTCGGCACCTTGCAGCGTCTGCCCAAAATCATCCCCGAGGGCATCGCGCGGGAGCTGGCCTATACCGGCCGTCGGATGACGGCGCTGGAGGCGAAGGATTGCGGCCTCGTCAACCGCGTCTATGACACACAGGCCGACATGCTGGCCGGGGTGCGCGAGATTGCCGGCGAGATCGCGGGGAAGTCACCGCTGGCCATTTGGGGCACGAAAGAATCCATCAATTATGCGCGCGATCATTCGACCGCCGATGCGCTCAACTTTATCGCCACCTGGCAATCAGGCATGTTCCAGCCTCAGGATATGGCGGAGTGTTTTGCCGCCCGGGCTGAAAAACGCGATCCGGTGTTTGAAGATCTGATCGAGGTGCGCAAAAATCTCTAGCCGCCGGTGATTTTCCAGGTGGAGCGGGCGAGCATCACAGCTGTTCCGTCCGCTTCGAAATTGGCATCGATGCGCATGATCTTGTCTTCATGGTGGACAATCCGGCCCTGGGCGGTCAGCAAAGCGCCGTTCTTTGGCCGGTTGAGCAGCTCAAGGCTCATCCGCACCGTCACGCACCATTCAAGATCGAGATAGAAAAAGCCGGTCCAACCGCAAAAGGCATCGGCAAACAGCCACAGCGCGCCGGGGGCGGCCCGCCCGTCCGGGGCGCAATGGCGGTCATCGACAAAGGCGGCCAGTTCAACCGGTCCGCCCTTTTTTTCAGCGCCCTCATTGCCCTGTTTGCGGAACAAGGGTCCCAGTTCGGCTTCAAACGGGTCAACCAGATCATAGGCTTTGTAGCCCGGCGGGGGATCAAGCGCGCGCAAGGGCGGGATGACGGGCAGGCCGGTCATACGCCGATGATTTTCCAGATGCCGGTGACCGACAGGACCGTGCGGCCGCCCGATGTCAGCTCACCCTGCACAAAGACGATGGAGCGGGTCTTGCGCGTGATGGTCGCGGTGCCCTCGATCCATTCATCAAGCTTGCCGGGCCCGACAAAATCGCAATTGAGCGACATGGTGGTGCACGGCACCTCGTCGGTCGCGGCCCACACGGCATGACCCAGCACCAGATCGGCGAAGGTCATCAGCATGCGGCATGCACCACGCCGCCGCCGTTCAAATGGCGCTTTTCGGGCTTGAATTTGAAATGAAGCGTGCCGTCATCGCGCTTTTTTGCGTACATATCGGCAACAAATGAATTGAACGCGTCATCTTCCACGCGCTCATAGCCTTCAAGCCCCTCGGCCATACTCGCACCCTCACACTGAATTTCCACTGGCCCTTATGTAGGAAAGTCACTCGCCTCACACAATATGGTGATTTTTGTCAATTTTTCGCCGGGAGTCCCCATATTCACTTGCAGGCGGGGGCGGGACGTGCTGCAACTCGTCCCGATCATCCATAAGGATCACTTTTTTCTGGAGGAAGCACCATGCGGGAAGCAGTGATTGTTTCGACGGCGCGGACGGGTCTGACCAAGTCCCATCGCGGCGCGCTCAACAACACGCACGGCGCGGCACTGACCGGCCATTGTATCCAACACGCCATTGCCAAAGCAGGCATTGAGCCCGGTGAAGTCGAAGACGTCTTTATCGGTGCCGCCCAGCCTGAAGGCGCCGACGGCCACAATGTGGCGCGGAATGCGGCTTTGTGGGCAGGCTGCCCGTCCTCGACCTCGGGGCGCGACCGTTAACCGGTTCTGCTCATCGGGTCTGCAAACCGTCGCCATGGCCGCCCAGCGCGTCATTGTTGACGGCGTTCCCGCCGCGATCGGTGGCGGTGTCGAGCAAATCTCGCTCGTCCAGCCGCACATGAACCTGCATCGCTTCACCGAAGACAAGCTGATGGAAGAATGGCCGGCGCTGTGGATGCCGATGATCGACACCGCCAATGTGGTGGCCGATCGCTACAATGTCAGC
The DNA here is from genome assembly GCA_965227065.1 of Alphaproteobacteria bacterium. Lineage (GTDB taxonomy): Bacteria > Pseudomonadota > Alphaproteobacteria > SPJN01 > SPJN01 > CBDDFN01. Next base: position 906 of record CBDDFN010000015.1, on the reverse strand, counting down.
CGTGAAGCGCAGGACGAATATTCGCTTCAAAGCCAGCAGCGCACCGCCGCGGCCCAGCAGGCTGGCAAATTCGCCGATGAAATCGTGCCGATGGATGTTGTCTGGGCCAAGCCCAACAAGGAAACCGGCGAAGTCGAAATGGTCGACTACACGGTCGATCGTGACGAGTGCAACCGTCCGACCACCACGCTGGAAAGCCTGGCAGGTCTTGCGCCGGTTCGTGGCGAAGGCACCTTCATCACCGCGGGCAACGCATCGCAGCTGACCGATGGTGCCAGCGCATGCCTCGTGATGGATTCGAAAGAAGCTGAAAAGCGCAATATCGAGCCGACTCGGTATCTTCAAAGGCTTCCAGGTTGCGGTGTGATCCCGATGAAATGGGTATCGGCCCGGTCTTTGCTGTTCCGCGTCTGCTGGAACGTGCGGGCCTTAAGGTCGACGATATCGATTTGTGGGACTCAACGAAGCGTTTGCCTGTCAGGTTCTGTACTGCCGTGACAAGCTGGGCATCGACAATGAGAAGCTGAACGTCAATGGCGGCGCGATTTCGATCGGCCACCCGTTCGGCATGTCAGGCTCACGCATGGTTGGCCACGCCTTCTTGAAGGCAAGCGCCGTGGCGCCAAGAACGTGGTCGTCACCATGTGTATCGGCGGCGGCATGGGCGCAGCGGGCCTGTTCGAAGTCGCTTAACGGCGTTCACGCGGACGGAGCTTTGCTCCTTCGCTGCACGAGGCGCGGCGCAAACCTGCGCCGGGCCTCAGTCGGCCAGTCAATATTGAAAAAGGCCCGGGGCATCGCTCCGGGCCTTTTTTCGTTGAGTCCGTCTTGGAGCCTAAAGTCCCAGTACCATCTTGGCCATGATGTTGCGCTGAACCTGGTTTGAGCCGCCATAGATCGACGCGG
>CBDDFN010000014.1:0-108211 GCA_965227065.1 Alphaproteobacteria bacterium | reverse complement strand
GAGACGGCAGCGAACTTGATTTCAACCGACACCATCTTCTTGCCGGCAAGGCGCACCAGATTGGCGTAGCTATCCTTACCGATATAAAGGTCGGCAATCTTGTTAAGCTTGGTGGCAGCGGCCTCTGACGGCACTTCGCCATCAATCACCACCCGGCCGCCATCAGAATAGATCGTCGCGTTTTTCAATGCGGGGTCACGCTGCAAAATACGGCGCAAGCCATTGAGGTCCGGCACAACATGAATGAAATAGTCGAGACGGCGTTCGCCCCGGTCGGTACCGGCGGCCTTGACCCAAACCGAGAGGTTGGTGCGGCCGGGCTTTTTGCCGAGCATCCGGACTTCATATTTGTTCACCGCAAGCACTTCGGCGACTTCGCCGTCACCGACCGAGGCCCGAACCACGGTTTGGTCCGTCCGCACAAAGCTTTGCAGGCCGGTGACGATTTCGACGGTCTTGGCGAAAGCCGGCGCGGTCAGTCCGACCCCGACAATCAGCACAAAGGCGAGTGTGAGACGGTGCATCAGCGTTCCAGACATTAGCGGTTCCCCTTGATTTCAGTCGTTTCGACTTTGCTGCCATTGATGACCTGCACTTCATGAACAGTATTGTTTTGCAGGCGCTGCTGGCGGAGCGCTTCAGCGCGCTTCTTGGCAATTGCATCGGGTCCGCGCAGTTCGGTCACAGTGATCGTGCGATCGGCTGCGGTTTCCCGGTCTTCCGCCCCGCGCAGGGACAGCGCGAAGCTGCCAAGCTCCCGGGCAAGGGCAATGGTGGAAGCCTGTTGGGGTGACACGACAAGCGAGACGGTGCGGTACGGTTCAATCGCCGCGCCTTCATCGCCTTTGATCAACGGGCCAACGGCAATAACTTCGACATCTTGAAGCAGCATGCGCGCCTCAGAGGGATCGCCTTCGGGGATCAGCGGCTTTTCAGGCTCGTCAGTGGTGCGGGCCACGCGAATATTTTCGCGGCCCACAATGGCATCCTGGCGCAGAACAAGCTGCACATCGACCCGGTCGCCGGGCATCAGCAGGTTGGCGAGCCCGCTTTCTTCCGACACGCGGATGGCGATAGCGCGCTGACCATCATCCAGAACCGCCGACAGACCCGCCGCATTGGGCTTGTCGGTCAGCAGGCTCTGCATCAGGATCTGGCCTTGTTCGATATCTTCAAGCGCGGTTTGGCCATCAATAATGGCCCCCTGCACCAGCGAGCCTTGCGGCGGCTGACCGATTACGGTGAGCAACAGCGCATCAGCCTTAACCAATTGTGTCCCGCGCGGCAGGGGCCGGGCGGCGATCATAACGCGGTAGCGCTCCTCATCACCTTCAGCGACGGCCTGCATTTCCTCGGGGGCATCACCGCTCGACAACAGACTGTAGGCTGACACAACGATCAGCACCGCAGCCACAATCAGGCTGATACCGATGATAATTTGAATTCGGGCATTACGCTCCATGAGACCTCGCCTCCGCCTGCGTTTTTCGTGCGCCCAACCATGGGCCGGATTGGTTAACCGACCGTTAACCCCAATGGTTAACAGCAACACATTGGCGTTAAACATTCCCCGTATTGGGCCGTTTACCGTGTGAAATTGCCGGGGAATCGGTAGAATGGGTGCATGACAGACCGAAATCGCTCAAATATGGATCAATCGCCATCCGCGCACGCCCATGCCGGTCACGACCACCGGCTGTGCGTCGATGATGCCGTGTCGGCGGCGGAAAAGCTGGCCGTTTCGCGCGGAGCGCGGCTGACGGACAATCGCCGCGCCGTGCTTTTGGCCATCTGGTCCGATCACAAGGCGCACAAGGCCTATGACATTCTCGAAACGCTGGCGCGGGAAAGGCCGGGCATCAAGCCGCCGACCGTTTACCGGGCGCTCGATTTTCTGGTGGAAATGGGGTTGATCCACCGGATTGAGAGCCTGAATGCCTATGTCGGATGCCCCGACCCCGATCACCCCCATGAAGGCGCATTTTTGATCTGCGACAGTTGCGGGCGGGTATCGGAACTGGCAGGACCGGCCATTCGAAAGGCAATGGGCGGGGCCGCCAAGGACACAGATTTCACCATCAGCTCGCTGACTATCGAGGCGCACGGGCTGTGCACCCAGTGCCGGACTGGATCATGAGCGCGCTGATCGAAGCGAAACAGATGGCGATCGCCTATGGCGACAAGACCGTCGTTCACGGCATAAGCTTTGCGATCGGGGAAAGGCGAAATCGTCACCCTGATCGGCCCCAATGGCGCGGGCAAATCGTCCATCGTGCGCGGCCTGTTGGGACTGATCCCGATTGCAGAGGGACACATCACCAAAAGCGCTGACCTCACAATCGGCTATGTGCCGCAAAAACTGGCTATTGATCCGATCATGCCGTTGACCGTGGACCGCTTCTTGCGCACCGGCAAACCCAGTGACGGGGCGCGTCGGCGCGCTGTTTTGGCTGAAGTCGGGGCCGAGGCGCGTCTGGACGGCATGCTGCATCATCTGTCGGGGGGAGAGTTCCGCCGCGTCCTGCTTGCCCGCGCCCTGTTGCAAGACCCCACGCTGCTCATTCTCGACGAACCCGTCCAAGGCGTTGACGCGCCGGGACAAATCGATCTGTATGATTTGATTGCCGACACGGCGGAGCGCCGCAATTGCGGTGTGCTGATCGTCAGCCATGATTTGCATCTGGTGATGGCCCGAACCCACCGGGTGATCTGCGTTCAGGGTCATATTTGTTGCGCGGGAACGCCGGAAAGCGTGGCCCAGGACCCCGCCTATATCAAATTGTTCGGCCCCCAGGGCGCCCAGTCGCTGGCGGTCTATTCCCACAGCCACGATCACCATCACCACTAGACAACGACCAAGACCCGTCTGTTTCCAGACGGGCCTTGGTCGGGCAGCACGCTGCCGGAGCGAGTCTCATCATGTTTTTATGGTGTGAGGTCGGCCCTGACGGGGCTAAGGGCTGGAACACTCTCAAATTCAGAGCCGACCCACACAACCGGTTGCCACAAACCGGCTCGGTCTTTGACCGTGAAAACAGTGTGGCGTGGCAAACTTAAACACTCGTTAACGCGACAGCCGATTAAAAGTTAACCGCCATTCATATCGACAGGGATCAAGCCGCTCCGCTAGACTTGGCTATCGCTATTCTCGAATCGAACCACCGGCATCGCGCCGGCAAGGAGTGTTTATGCCGATCAAAACCGCCGTCGATATTGTACGCGCACAAGCTGATCTCAGCTGGGCGATGGCCGAACTGGCCGCCGGACTTGTCACCAAAGGCGCACTGACCCGCTTTGTCCCCCCAGCGCCCGAAGCGCGTGCGGTGATGACCCTGCCCGGCTTCATGGGGCCGGAATTTTCCATGGCACCGCTTAACCGCTTTTTGAACCGGCTGGGCTACAAGGCCGAAGGCTGGGGACTTGGTCAAAATCTTGGCCCGCAATCGGAAGACACCTTCTCATACCTGCTCGAAATGGGGCAGGTTCTGGGCGACCGCATCAAACGCATGGCCGATGAGACCGGCGGCAAGGTCGCGCTGGTTGGTCAAAGTCTTGGTGGTGTTTATGGCCGGGAGCTGGCCTTTTTGATGCCCGATCACATTGACCGGGTCATCACGCTGGGCTCGCCCGCGCAACTGCATCCCGACACCAGCCATCATACGAACCGGATGATTGCGCATGGGCTGCGCTTCACCACGGGGCGCGGCGTTGAACAGCACGCCCAGGAACAATGGATGTGGAACCGTGAAAGCGATATCCCGCCGGTACCGTTCGTGTCGATCTATTCGCCGTTTGACGGCATTGTCCGCGAGGATTCGGTAGCGATCAGCGGCGATGAAATGCGCCGGCCTTCTGAGCATCCGCGCGAGAATGTCGAAGTGCTGTGCAGCCATTGCGGCATGGCGGTCAATCCCCTGACCCTGATAGCCATTGCCGACCGGCTGGCGATAGCGCCCGACCAATGGAAGCCCTTTGACATTGCCGAATATGTGCCGCGGCGTCTGCGCCATGTTGCCCGCGCCTGGTATCCCAAGGCGCTAGGCTATGCGCATGTCGCCGTCAATTAAGTCGCCGTCAATCAAAGGCTAATCTCATGCTACACGGATTTGTCCATCCCGATTTCGGCCTTGTTGCGGAGCTGCTGCGCAAGCAGATCCCCGCCAAGACATTCGGCGGAACCGCGCTGTGCATCTATCATCGCGGGGAGTGCGTGGTCGATATTTGGGGTGGAACGCGCAACGCAGCGTACGAACCGTGGCTTGAGGACACGCTGTCCCTGTCCTTTTCAACCAGCAAGGGCATGGCCTCCACCCTGCTGCATATGCTGATTGATGAAGGCAAGGCCGATTATGATGACCCGGTCGTCAAATACTGGCCCGAATTCGGCAAAGCGGGCAAAGAGACCATCACCATCCGCCAGATCATGTGTCACGAAGCGGGGCTGCACCGGATCCGCGATATGGTCGAAGACGTTCACGAAATTCTCGACTGGCCGCATATGATCGAGACGCTTGAAAATGCACCGCCAGCCTACACGCCGGGCACCGCGCACGGCTATCATGCGCTGACCTATGGATGGCTTGTGGGCGAGATTATTCAGCGCATCGAAAACAAAAGTTTCTCAGCCGTTCTGAAAGAAAAGCTCGCCGACCCGCTGGGTCTTGATGGTCTGTTTATCGGCCTGCCCGACGAAGAATTTCCCCGCAAGGCTGAGCTCACCACCCAGACAACCCATTCCAAGACCAGCCCTGTTGCCGATACCGGCCGGGGTTTTGAAGTCATTCGGAAAATTCTTTATTGGCTGAGTTTTGGAAAACTCGATCTCGATAATTTCCGCGCCGCCTTGCAGCCCAAAGGCGTCAGCCGCATGGACTTCAATTCCGATGCAGTGGCGCGTGCCACAATCCCGGGTGCGAATGGCGTCTTTACCGCCCGCTCGCTCGCCAAAGTTTATGCCGCCCTCGCCGGCGGCGGCGAAATTGATGGGGTGCGTATCTTGTCGGCAGAACGGATCAAGCGGATCAACGAAATCCAGAATGAAGGCTCTGACCTGACATTGCTGTTTAATATGAAGTGGCGGCTGGGCTTTCACCGGGTTTTTGACTGGTTCTCGCCCAAAAGCCGCGGATTTGGCCATGCCGGTTATGGCGGTTCGGGTGGCTATGCCGATCCCGACCGGACACTCGCGCTGGGGCTGACACTCAATTCGGGTGTGGGATCGCCGACAGGTGATGGACGCATCTGGGCGCTGATGCGGGCGGCCATGAAGTGCGCCGATGCCCGCGATACCATACAGCAGCGACGCTAGACACGCGGCGTCTATCGGCAGTATTGTGTCAATTCAAATGACGTTCAACAAGCTGTTGTGCCTATGGAACCCCAATCAGATTATCTGCCGCGCGAACCCAAACAAGAACGGGGCCGCATCAAGGTTGCCAAAATTCTCAAAGCTGCCGAACAATTGGTGGTCGAGCATGGCCCTGACGGGTTTTCATCGCCGCAAGTGGCCGAAGTCGCCAAAGTTCCCGTCGCCAGCGTCTATCAGTTTTTTCCCACGCGGCACGCCATACTGAATGCCCTGAAGAAAAAGCATATTGAAATTCTGGTGATGCGTCTGGCCCCTGTGCTGGGCGAAACCGACTGCACAAACTGGCGTCTGCTGATTGGAAAAATGGTGACGGTCGCGGTCAGCTACCTCAATGAGGATGATGTCGCCCGCGCAATTTTGCTTGATCGGCCCAACTATCCTGGCCCGGTCGATTCAGGCACACCGCTTTTGCCGAGCTTTTCACAAACGGTCAGTGCGTTCGTCCCGCCCGATATTCTCAAAGCAATCGCCGAGCGGCCCGATGGTATTTCGCCGGTGCGCGTTTTGCTGTTGATGACGTCAGGCATTTTGCTCGAAGGCAGCAACCGCCATGGCCGGATTACCGATCAAGTGGCCGAAGAAGCCCGGATTGCCGCGATCTGCTATATCGAAGCCCGCATCGTTCCGCGCGACTAGGCTTACTCCGCTGCAACCAGTGCCGCAGACTTGTCCTGCCCGGCGACCCGCTCACGCCATTCGGTGCGAATCTGGTCAGAGGTTTTGCGCGATCCGTCATGGCACCAGCCCGGGGGGCCGAAAATGTATCCCAGCTTGGCCTTCAATCCCGGCGCCCGCACCGCATCCCCGATCATCGCCACCCATTCATGGAACGCGATTTTGACGGGATTGAACGTGCCGATATTTTTTACGATTCCGTAGCGGATCGGCACATCCTCGCGCTCTTCAACAAAGGTGCCGAAAAGCTTGTCCCAAATGATCAGCACCCCGGCATGGTTGCGGTCGAGATATTCTGGATTTGTGGCATGGTGAACCCGGTGATGGCTCGCCGTGTTCATGACCTTCTCAATAATGCCGAGCTTGGGCACCGATTCGGTGTGGATCCAGAATTGATAGATCGATGACGCCCCGCGGAACATCAGGATCATCTCGACGGGGAAACCGATCAGAATAATCGGGATGTAGAAAATCCAGGCACCCGTCGCCATGTCGGTCCAGTTCTGCCGCAACGCTGTCGACAGATTATAATGCTGGGAGCTGTGATGAATGACATGGCTTGCCCAGAACCAGCGAATTTCGTGGCTCATCCGGTGGGACCAGTAAAAGGTCATATCTTCAATGAAGAAGCACAGGATCAGAACCCACCAGCTCCATCCCAGATCAAACAGTGTGTACTCCTGCAGCACGACAACGCCGCCGATCACGAACAGTCCCACCGCGCCATTGAACACGGTATTGCCCAACCCCATGGCGAGGCTCGCAGCGGTGTCCCTGGTGTCATAGCGTAACCGGCTGCCATGCACCCCGATGCGGCCGCGCGCAAACAGGATGATCTCGATCGTCACCAGCAGGATGAAAACCGGGATCGCATATTGTGTCAGGCTTTTCGCCCCCATCTCGTCCATGAGCTCGTCTCCCTGTTTGAGCGCTCAGAAAAATTAGAATAATTACTCTAATCGAGATATCAACCCGTATTGCAAGGACAGAGGGTCGCAGTGCAAAAAACCGTGCGTCTTTGGTTGCGTATCCCGATCAACCTCGCTATTTTGCGCGCCTTCCAACGGCCTATTGGGGTGTAGCCAAGCGGTAAGGCAGCGGTTTTTGGTATCGCCATGCGCAGGTTCGAATCCTGCCACCCCAGCCAAACCTCCCCCGTGCGTACCGCCGCGGTGGACTGCGTCACGGATGGGTGGCTGAGCGGTTGAAAGCACTGGTCTTGAAAACCAGCAACGGGGCAACTCGTTCGTGGGTTCGAATCCCACCCCATCCGCCAAAGTCCGTTCTAAACCTGCGCTTTTGCCAAGCGATTCCCTTTGAAGCGATTTTGCGTTCCTTGATAGAGGCGGCCAACCCAGCCGTGAATAGGCTCAAGGCCCCGATTGTCAGCACAAACCGGAAACAATCGCGTGCCATACAGTTCTGCACTCCATAATCGCTGCGCAATTTGTGCTTTCCAGAGCACATTTTTCGATTTTTAGCGCTAATCAGTGCTGCAAACCTTTGGAATTGCCGGAGAGTTTGGTCTATTCTCCGGTCCATATGGTGTGAATGTTCCCAGGAAAGGAACTCAAGATGCGGAAACTGATTATTGCAGTTGCCATGTTGGGCCTCGGCGCTTGTTCAAATCATGGTGGCCTTCTCGGCACTCATGATGGAGACGAAATTGCAGCGCTCGGTGGTGCCAAAGACGAATTCCACAGTGCTTTGCACAAGCAATATTCTGATCTCGGCCATGCTGAATATGGCGAGTTCGACTGGTGCGACGGCGATGTGTTCCTCGACAAAGCCTGGGAAGCAGGTTCGGGCTACGATGTGAGCCACGTTCCGGTGAGCGAACGCCACCTCGCCAGCAAATACACTGCTGATGCCAGCAGCTATGCCAGCCGCCTGGCCGCTGCGTTTGCCAATGGTGCACGCGAAGCCAAGCCCGAAGTCGCCGCCAAGGCGCAGACGAGCTTCGATTGCTGGCTGCAAGAAGCTGAAGAAGACATTCAGCCCGATCACATTGCGGCCTGCCGCGATGCGCTCGAAGCCGCTCTGGCGGAACTTGAAGGCAAGCCCGCTCCGGCCCCGATGGCGCCTGAGAGCATGGGTGCCAATCCGACCAAGTTTGTCGTCTGGTTCGCCTTCGACTCGGCTGAAATCACCGATATCGCCGCCAACATTATCGACCGCGCCGCTGCCGCTGCCAAAGAGCAAGGCACCAAGCTCGTGGTCGTCGTCGGTCACACCGATAAGGCGGGCCCGGAATGGTACAACGAAACCCTGTCGCTGCTCCGTGCAGAAGCCGTCAAAGGCGAGCTGATCAAGCGCGAGATTGCGGCAGAGAACATCACGGCCCGTGGCGCCGGTGAGGTTGAGCCCGCCGTCGACACTGCCGATGGCGTGCGCAATGCCGCCAACCGCCGGGCTGAAATCTGGCTGCGCTAAGCACCAGACTTCAATAGATTGGAATGGGGCGGAGCCTTCGGGCTCCGCCCTTTTCATTTGCGCGGCAATTGTCGAAACTGTGTGCAACACAATCAATAGGGGGGTTTCATCCATGCGCGCCGCCATCATGCGAAACCGTGAAATCATCGTCGACGACATTGCCGACCCCGAACCCGCTGACGGACAGGTCATCGTCAAGACGCTGGCTTGCGGGATTTGCGGCTCTGACCTGCACGCCCTGCATCATGCCGACCGCATGGTTGAAATGGGCCAGAAAGCCGGTGGCATCGGCGCTTTCATGGACATCAAGCGTGACATTGTCATGGGTCATGAATTTTGTGCCGAGGTGCTCGACCACGGCCCCAATACGCAAAAAACGTTCAAGCCCGGCACCCGCGTCTGCTCAATTCCCGTATCCTTCTCCATGACCAAAGGCGTTGATACCATCGGCTATTCCAACACGGCCCCCGGCGGCTATGGCGAGCTGATGAGCCTTACAGAAATGCTCTTGCTCGAAGTCCCCAACGGATTATCGACCGAGCTGGCCGCGCTGACCGAACCCATGGCGGTGGGTGAACATGCGGTGGTCAAAGCGGGCCTGAGCGGAGACGAAGTACCGATTGTGGTGGGCTGCGGCCCGGTGGGCCTTGCTGTTATCGCGGCCCTCAAGCGGCGCGGCATTGGCCCGATTGTGGCGGCCGATTTCTCCCCCATGCGGCGTAAACTGGCTGAAGCGCTCGGCGCCGATGATGTGGTCGACCCCCAAACCACCTCCCCTTATGACAGCTGGCAATCCCACGCTGTGCCGGACGATTTTGACGCCAGCAATCCGCTGGCCCTGCTCGGCGTTGGCCCGCAGCCCAAACCGGCTGTTGTGTTTGAATGTGTGGGCGTTCCCGGCATCATTCAGGACATCATGACCAACACAGCCCGCAATGCGCGCGTCGTGGTGGTCGGTGTGTGCATGGAACCTGATCACTTTGAGCCGCTGTACGGCATTGTCAAAGAGATCAATTTGCAGTTCGTGTTCGGCTATGCGCCAGAAGAGTTTGCCGCAACGCTGACCAATATTGCCGAAGGCCATATCAATGCCGCGCCGCTGCTGACCGGCGCGGTTGGTGTCACCGGCGTGGCCCAGGCGTTCAAGGATCTCGCCAATCCCGAAAGCCACGCCAAAATTCTGGTCGAGCCTTGGAGAGCGTGACGAGCTGGCGCACAGGGCCGCGACGGTCCGACGCGCAATTGTTTCACGCAAGGCCTTGAAGCCGCGCGAAATTACGGATAGAAACCCTTCTCCGCTCGGCGGTGCCACCCATGCACCCGCCTGGATCGGGCGATTAGCTCAGTTGGTTAGAGCGCTGTGTTGACATCGCAGAGGTCACTAGTTCGAATCTAGTATCGCCCACCATTTCCCCGTTCAATCGCGTCAGGCAATCACACGCCGGCAATGGGCGCGGAAATCCACCAGCACCCACACAAATGCGGCGGCATTGAACACAATGCCCATGGCCAGCGCAGCCGTGTGCAGGGTTACCGGATCCACCGGGGCCAGCGCATTCAGCGTCTTGAACAGCTCCGGCACATGGGGCCGTTCCGACGCCACTTCGATGCCATAAAATATGTTGGTCACCCAGTTCCAGCTGAGCAGCACGAACAAGATCAACGCTTTGCCGATCTGCGCGCGGTGGGCATAAAACAGCGTGATCGCCGGCGCCGCCAGAATGAAATATTCCTGGGTGACATGGTAAAACAGCGAGCAAAACAGCAGCTGGAACAGCGCAAAACTTCCCGCATAATAGCTGACCGGATCAACCCCGTAGGCGCGCAGCGTCCACAGATGGGACAGTGCCAGCAACCCTGCCGCGATGACGAAACTCAGCCCGGTGACGGTAAACTTGTCGGTCATCACAATGCCGATTTTGTCGAGCAGCGTAGGATAGCTCACTCCAAAGCGCACCGCATCTGGTGCAAATAGTTCAACCGCCTGCATGCCTGTCAGAAACGGGCCATAGGCAATGACGGCGATCCCCGCTCCGATAACGCCGATACGCAACCATCGGTCAATGGAAAAGCCAAAGCCGGGAAAAGCAAAAATCATGAAGATCTTTCCGGCCGCCACGCCCCACACCGTCATAGCAATCGCAAAGGTTTCGTTCTTGCGCGACAGGGCCAACAGCGCGGCTGCAGCAAACACCAGCGCAATCATCTCGTCCTGGATCATCACAAAGCCCGCAAAGGGGACAAGCGGCACAAAGGTCCACATCAGGAAAATGGCAGTCAGCGTGCGTCGCGATACCGCCGGAAGGGCCATCAACACAAGGGCAAACGCCAGTAGGTCAAACGCCAGAAACCAGACGCGAAGTCCGATAAAGCGCCCAAACAGATCCACAAGCCATACACCCGGTGCGAGAAAATAGCCGATCATCGGCGGGAACTGCCGATATTCCGGCAAATGGCCCTGGTGCATCCCGACCGGGTCAGACCCCATGGCGATATGCAGGTCCCAATCTTCAGCCATCTCCGCGCCGCCGGTCACCCAATAAAGCGCGGCCAGCAGTCCGATCTTGATCAGAACCGACAAGATGAACGTTGCACGCAAATCTGTTTGGGTTGCCCGCGGGCCGTCATTGAGCGCAAACATCGAACAAGCCTTACCTGGAGACAGTGGAGCTAATTGCGCCGCGCTTCGATGATGGCCAGGGCATCGTCAAGTTCGGCAGCGACCACATGATACCCTTTGCGGGAAAAATGCACAGAGTCGGTTGTGTAGCGCCGTTCCATCCCGCCATGCCGGTCTCGCAGCGGTTCAAACAGATCGACAAAGATGCCGCCATAGCGATGCGCCAATTGCCGCTGCGCGCGGTTGATTTGCCATACCGAACGCGCAAGGCGCGGTTGCTTGGGCGGCAAACTCAGAATGACAATCAGACTGGATGGGCTTTCCTTGCGAATACGCCGCAAAATGCGCTCATAATTCTTGATAATCCGGTCGGGTCCGGCACCGCCGCGCAAATCATTGGTGCCGATTTGCAGCACGATGGCGCGCGGCGCGGCCTGGGTGACCAGATGCAGCCGGCGCAGCATCGCCGCCGTTGTGTCACCGCCAATGCCGAAATTGCGCAGCGAAGATCGGTCAAGCAGCTCGGACCAGCGCCCTTGCGCAATCAAGCTATCGCCCAGCAAGACGATGTCACCCGATTGAATGGGCTGTGCCTCAAACGACGCCAAACGTTTTTGATAATAAGGGGACCGGTCAATCCGCGCTGAGACGCCCGAACTCACACAAACAGACACCAGAATGGCCGCACAAAGCGCCCCAAACCGCACCATACTTCCCCATCCCCGATAACGCCCCGTACCCCACGGGGCGCATCCTCACATTTTAGAACAGGCCGCGATCAGGAACCGTGATCACATCGCCCGGCAACACAATGGTTTCGGGCTTGGCTTTCTGTTCTTTGCTTTCGCCGTAGCGGCGCAGCGTAATCGAACCTTTCGACGCGCGATAGGTAAAGCCGCCTGCCAAGGCAATGGCTTCAATCACGGTCAGGCCTTCAGCATATTGATAACGTCCGGTTTTCGCCACCTCTCCCAGAATGAAGAAGGGCCGATAGTTGAGCACCTCAACCGACACGCGCGGATCGCGCAGATAATCGGGAGACAATGTCCGCGTAATCGCCATTTCAAGCTGGCGCGGCGACAGGCCCTGTGCGCGGATCCGGTCGACCAGCGGCATGGCGATATAGCCTGAACCGTCAATCGTGCGCGGGCCCGACAAATCTTCATGACCAAACACCGTGATGTGGAGTTGGTCGCCCGGACCAAGCCGATACTCAGACGCTGCACTTGTGGGTGCAGGAGCGCGCTGCTGAACCGGACGGCTCGCCACCTGGGCCTGGCTTCGCGGCTGCGGCGCAGGCTGGACCTGACGCTGCGGCTGAGGTTGGGGCTGGGCTTGAGGCTGATATTGCGGCTGCGGCGCTGCTTGATATTGCGGTTGCGGCGCAGGCTGGGCCTGGATCGGTTGGCTGCCATAGACAGGCTGCTGCGATGCACTGGGCGGGGGAACATAGGTGCCGCCCAAGGAATAGGGATCGTTGGCCGGAGCCTGCTGCGGTGCCTGTTGCTGCTGCGCAGGCGCGCCGGGATAGCTGGGCGGGGTCCCGTAGGTTTGCGACGCTTGTGCGTGGCTCGACCAATCGGTGCGTGCCGAGCGCTGATTCTGGACGCTGTTTACACTCTCATATTGCGGTTGAGGCGGCGTAAAATCAGACGGCTGAACTTCATTTTGCTGCTCTTGATAGCCGCTATCGCCAAACCCGTAGCGATCCTGCTGTCCACTTCCCGACGACGAAAAAGTGACGCTGTCATAACCACCGCTCGTCTGAGCCATGGCAAAAGGCGCACCCAAGGCAACGCTTACCGCACCGGCGCACAAAATGCGTCCGAGCTGTTTCAGCATGATCCGCATGCTGGTCTCCTTCAAACGTAAGTGCCCGCAAAAGGCTTTGTCAGGCTGCACCGTGCCTTACAACTTGGCCTTAAATGTGACGGCGGCAATATTCTTGGTGTAATCAAAGGCGTTGAAATTGGAATCACGGTTCCAATATTCATACCGCGCATTGACCGAATAATTGCGGGTGAAATCCCATGTGCCGCCCAACCCTGCACGCCACCAATCATCTTCACGATCAGTTGTGTTGAGGTTTTCATAGGTCCGCGTCGTATAGCCGACATGCGCCCCGACGGTCAGGTCACGCTGGACTTCATATTGGCCGGCCACCAGCACATCAGTGGTCGTAAAGCCCGAGGCGGTGGACAGCGTCGTTTCGCCGACTTCGCGCTGAACAACCAGATCAATTGAAGCGATCTGGCTGGGCAGATAAGTCATCGCGCCATACAGACGGGGACCATCGATGGTCTCAAGGTCTTCGGTCATGACGCCGGTCTGCGGGTTCACAAACGGCGTGCTGTCATCAAATGTCCGGCGGATATAGCCAACCTTGAATTCGCCGAACAAAACGCCGGTGAAATCAATCTCGGTCCCGACCTCGGCGGTGTAGCGCTGGCCGTCGCGGTTGGACCCATCAAAGGACTGGGTCAAAACATCGACATCGTCGGCCGGATCGATCGTGCCCATATCATTGGTCACGACGTAACGCAGCGCATCGTTCTTGTCATAGTCAATGCTTTGCACCGACACTTCGATGAACGGGCGATAGGTCTCGGCAATATCGAAGACCATTTGCGATTCGGCTGAAATCTCATCCCGGTCGCGGTCATCCTGTTCAAAGAAGAACGGCGTATCGGCAATCATGTCGCCGTCTGTATCGATGAAGACCGTATCGAGATCGGTATCGGCGTCGGAATAATCAAAAATCTTGTAGCTGAGCTTGGAGCGCAGAACGACGCGCGAGAACCGCGCCTGGCTCGACACATAGATTTCGAACCGGTCTTTATCAATCACCTCATTCGGCACGCCGGGCGTCACCGATTCGTCTTCGCCGCGCGGCTCGTGGCCGTCTTCGTACCGAATGCCGGCTTTCACTTTCCACAGACGGGTGATGTCGAGGAAACCTTCGATCCCGGTGCGCCAGTCATAATAATTGTCGGTGCTGCCCTGATCGAGATAAAGGCCAATGTCGCCTTCGACATAGGCGTTAAAACCATGGCGCGCCAGATTGGTCTGCACGCCCACGCGCGGCTTGAAGGTAAAGATCAGGTCAGAGACTTCATTGTCGGGCTCGACAAAAATATTGTCGTCATAGATCGCGCCGACTTCGATGGAAGGCTGGAACAGGAAAGAGCCGACCCGGGTGAACACCGGCTCGTCTTCAACGGCAACATCACCCGGCAACTGGCCAGGCGTCGTATCCGCTGTCGTCTGGGCTTGCACAG
This sequence comes from Alphaproteobacteria bacterium, assembly GCA_965227065.1. Lineage (GTDB taxonomy): Bacteria > Pseudomonadota > Alphaproteobacteria > SPJN01 > SPJN01 > CBDDFN01. The sequence goes on along the minus strand of CBDDFN010000014.1, from coordinate 93,837 downwards.
CCGCGGTTGAAAGGATCAAAGCCAGCGCAGAACCGCTGAGAGAAAGTGTATTGAAAATCCGGTTTCGCACCGACTGTCGCATCAGGCTGCCCTTCGTTACACGTCAAAACCCGTCGCGGCATTACGACGGGCCCAAGACGCCACCCCTACCAGTAATGTCTATGCCGCCAGAACAGACTAACTGATTCGGCGGCATGACAAGAATGCGAATTTGGGACCGGCTTACGGCTGGAACGCGCTCGCCACGTCCTGCGATTCGATCTCGATCGTGCCGAGAATGGTCACAACCCGGATCGAAACGAACGAATCAGCAACACCGTCATCGCTGGCCGCACCATCAGCCACCGCTGCGCGAATTTCGGTTGCCTGACCGGGAGCCACAGCTTCCAGAGCATCCGAAATATCGAAGGCGCAAGCGCTGCAGGCGCTCGACATCGACTTGGCTACACCAAGCACCGAGCCGCCATTGCTGGCCGAAACGGTGGCAATCGAACCGGCAAGATCAGGACGGACCTGAACCGCAGCAGCCGCAATTGCCGAAGCATTTCCGGGGTTTGCGGCAACAATCGGAGCCAGACCCGACGCATCCGAGCCGGCGGCTTGCATGGCGCCGCGAATTTGATCGTCAAGCGAGGCGGCCGAAGCCGGGGCAGCAAAAGCTGCAAAGGCCGCAATGGCAGTCGCAATCGCAAACTTCTTCATAACATCCACCTTTGCCCCAATCGGGACGGTTACAGAACCTGAGCGCATTATTGTTCAGCGCGGAGTCGCTGTCAATCAACCAGATTGGGAATTTTGTTAAGAATCACCGACATTTGCGTCATATTGGCTACAGTTTTCGTTAACCAAATATTCGGTTTATCGGTCATTGCGGCCGGGGCGGGGGCGCGGTTGAGAAGCGCATGGCCGCGCTCATCCCGATCCCCAGCATGATCCAGCCATCAGCTCCAAGATCGCCCAGACCACCGCCAAGCTGGGGCCGCACAAAGCCGATCAGCGCAATCGAGGGCACCCACAAGGCTGACCAGCCCGGCGCCACATCCCATCCTGAAAAGGCCCGCAAAACCATACGCGTCCAGATGTAAAGGATTGAAATATAAAAGAAACACGCCGTGAGGAATGTGAAGATCCCCGCCCCGGCAAAGGCTCCCAAAAACAGATTGTGGAAGTCCATGCCGGTGTCGAGTTCCTGAACCCCGTGGCCGAACCAGGGTTTTTCCTCAATCATCGGGATGCCGTAACTCCACTGATTGAGGCGGGCGAAGAACGACGCCTGATCTTCAAACAGCCGCTCTTCCAGCGCTGCGCCATAGCCTGAATCGGCGGTGCCGACATAAACCACGAAAAATGCGCTGGCGAAGATTGCGACGAAAAGGATCAGCCATGTCTTTTGCCGAGTCAGCGACAAAACACCCGCAATGACCGCGCCGATGACAAAGGTTGCAACCACGGCGCGAGACAACACCGCAAACACAAACATGGTCATGACAATCAGAATGGCCGCATCGACTGCCCAGCGGAACGAATAGTTCCGAAATGCCGGCCGGCTTGCCATATACAAAAAGATGATGTGCAAACTCACCGCCGCAAACGAGTTGGCCGAATTGCCCGATTCGACATCGCTTTCCCACGGATTGCCGAAAGCCTGCATGACGGCGGGAAGGAACTGATAGCGGAACTGCACGAAAGAGCCGGTGGAAAAGAAGTTCCACATGGCATCCACGGTTGAGGTTCCGGTCTGCTGGGCTGATATCTCAATCGCGATCAAAAAGGCCGCAAAACCGCCAATGGCACCCAGATGAATGGTCCGGGCCGAGGGCATGCGGGAGATGATCACCCAGGCAATCAACACCCAGAAAAAGGCCCGCAACCCCAGCGCCACCCCGTAAATCCGGCCATGGGTCATCGACAGCACAATAATCAGCGCATAAAGAAGCAGCGCCAGCCACACCCATGGCACCTTGAAGGCGGTGATCAGATTGGCGATCCGCTGGCCCGACATGGCGGTCGCGCCAAGCAGCATGAAGCCGGCAAAGTGGCGGAACTCTAGCGAGGAAAAGCCGAAATCGACCAGCGGAATCCAGGTGATCGGCATGATCGTGATGGCCAGCACAATGAACCAGTCAATAGGTTCGCCGTCGCGCGCAGCATGATAGCCCCGGGCGAGCGCCGGTTCATCGCCGAACAGAGCTGTGCTTGCCACATGGGCCACAATATTTACCCGTTTTTGAGCGCGGCCGCCGTATCGGGATAGTCCCTCAGCAGCGTGTCAAAATATTCAATGGTCTTTTCCAGACCTTGCCGCAGCTTGATGTCAGGGTTCCAGCCAAGCTTCTCGCGCGCCTGGGTGATGTCGGGCTTGCGCTGCTTGGGATCATCCGGCGGCAGAGGATCGTGACGAATTTGCGATTTCGAGCCGGTGAGCTCAATCACATTCTGCGCCAGTTCCAGAATTGTGAACTCGTCTGGATTGCCCAGATTGACCGGGCCGGTCAGATCATCGCTGCTGTTCATCATGCGCACCATGCCGTCGACCAGATTGTCGACATAGCAGAACGACCGGGTCTGGCCACCATCACCAAAGACGGTGATGTCGCGGCCCAGCAGCGCCTGAATGATGAAGTTCGACACCACGCGCCCGTCATTGGGATGCATGCGCGGACCATAAGTGTTGAAGATGCGGATCACTTTGATCTGCAATTGATGCTGGCGGTAATAGTCGAAAAACAGCGTTTCGGCGCAGCGCTTGCCTTCATCATAGCAAGACCGGTAGCCGATCGGATTGACATGGCCCCAATACTCTTCGGTCTGGGGTGAAATATGCGGGTCGCCATACACTTCCGATGTGGAAGCCTGCAGGATTTTGGCCTTCACCCGCTTGGCAAGGCCCAGCATGTTGATTGCGCCATGCACGCTCGTTTTGGTGGTCTGCACCGGATCGCGCTGATAATGGATGGGCGAAGCCGGGCAGGCCAAATTGTAAATCTCATCCACTTCGACATAGAGCGGAAAGGTCACATCGTGACGGACCAGCTCAAACCGGTGATGGTCGAGCAAGGGCTCAACATTCACCTTGCTGCCGGTGAAGAAATTGTCGGCGCACAAAACATCATGCCCCTCGCCCACCAGACGCTCACACAGATGCGACCCAAGGAAGCCCGCGCCTCCGGTCACAAGAATACGCTTTTGAAGATGCATCGAATTTCCTTCCTGCCCGCACGCGCAAGGCGCAGGTCCCACCGCTTCTCTATGTGTTTATGCGGCACATGAGGCGCGGTCAATCACCGAGAACACCAGATCGGGTGGTTTCTAGTGTCGCGCCAAAGATTACCCATGCCACAACCGGGATCAGGATGAGGATCGATATGATTTCCGCCAGCAACACCGCATAGGCTGCCTCAATCGCGTCAAATCCGTGAAGCCAATAGCCGAATGCCCCGATCAGGGCGGCCATGGCCAGCACCTCCACCACCAGCCGAGTTTTGAAGCGCCGCGCGGCAACCAAACCAACCCGCAAGGCTTCAGACACAAAGCGCAAGGCACCGCCTAGGGCCAGAACGGCAAACAGATGTTCCCCTTGAGCAAATTCAGGTCCAAACAGAAGCGCCAGCACCGGCGCCCCGAACATCTGGCCAAGCCCGATATACAAGAGGCCACCCGCCGCCCCAAAGCCCATCAGCACCGCCAGCAACGCCAGCACTTGAAGGCGCCGCCCGTCCCGCAGCCCCGCTGCCATCCTGGGAACCAGAACCTGGCCCATCATATTGACCGCCTGAACCCCCAGCGAGGTCAGCGCCATCACGGCGGTGAAAAAGCCCAGGGCGCGCAGCGAAAACATATCTTCGACCACAAAGCGCGGCCCCATCATCTGCAACGATGTGAGAAAAATGGCGAGCCCAAGCGGCAACACTGCCCACAACAAGCGGCTCGTGTCGCGGGAATGATCAAGCAGACCGGGGCGCAGCGCTGCCAGATCACCGCGCAAATGTTTGGCGGCGCGGCCGCGGTCATTCAACAAAAACACCGCCCACCAGCCTGCCAGAATTCCTGTCGCAGCGCCCAGCAACACACCCCGCATGGGCGTTTCAACCCCATACGCCGCCACCAGCGCCCCGGCTGCCAGAAGTGCCAGCCCCGCCGCACCGCGCAAGCCAAGCGACAGGCCGATCAGTCCGACTTTCTCAAGCGCCTGAAATACGCCATAGGACAGATCCGACAGCGCCTCGCCCGCTTTGGCCAGTGCCATGACAGCGACCAGACACACAAACCCAAGATCAGGGCGCACGAAAACCGCCACCACCACACTCACCAAAATCCCGGCCACAGCGCTGCCAACCCGAATCAGCTTGTAGCTGGCAAAGGGCCATTGGCCGGTCAAATCGGTGGCAAATGCGGGTCTCAAACTCATATTGGTGAACAAAAAGACCGGCGTGGCGATGCCCAGCGCCAATCCATAAAGCCCAACCCCATCAGGGCCGGTGAGACGGCCCAAAAGGCTCAAAGCAAGGAACTGACAAAGGGTAAATACGCCAAATCCCGCGAAATTAAGCGCCGCACCGCCGCCCAAAGCCGCCAAGCCACCCGATTTTGACTGTTCCATTCGGTCGATCCTGACAAAAATCCGCGCCATGCGGGGCCGACATTGCCCCAAACGGGACGCAAAAGTCGGCGTTTGTCAAAACTTTCTTCCCAAAGCGGTGGAAACGCGACGCTCTGGCCCTTTTTTTGCCATGAAAGTTCATGCACACTCCGGCGCGGTTCCAATAGTGCGGTTGGGCGAATCTGGGGTGGGACCATTTTCGCCGCTTTCAACCGACACCACCAAACACTGGTTGAGCGAGATATGAGCGTGCAAGACAGCGCGGCCCCCCGGCCCATGACAGCCCTCGGCGGCGAATTTTCTTTAAGTGAAATTCTGCGCACCATGTGGCGCAAACGGCTGATGATCTTCCTGATCGTCGCAGCCATTAACGGCCTTGCCCTGTTTATCCTGCTCCAGTTCGATCCCGAATATGAAGCGCACTCTCAGGTCCTGATCAATTCGTCCGAAGAGAATGTTGCGAATATGAACGAGGTCGTTCAGCGCGCACCACTTTCGGCCTTTACCGTTTTGTCGGAAATTCAGGTCCTGCAATCCCGCCGTCTGGCTGGACGTGTGGTTGATTCGCTCAATCTGATGGACAATCCCGAATTCAACCCGACGCTTGAGCCGGGCTTGTTCGGTGAAATCGCCATCTTCTTTGACGGCCTTGCCGGCCGGCCCGAAAAACCGTGGAAAGTTCCCATGGTGGAACCGGGCCTGCCCACCCTGACCACGCTTGATGCCGATACCGAAGCCGCGCTTGAAAATCCTGATGCGGCACCGCAGCCCGCACCGGTTGAAATGACCCGCAAAGATGAAGGCGGCGGGCTGTTTGGCTTCATCGCCGATCTTTTCTATTCGATTGCCTTGCCGTCCGAACCGCTGACTGAGAAAGCGGTGCGCGACATGGTCATCAGCGAGTTTCTCGATCAGTCGAACATTTTGACGACCGGCAAGACCTATGTGATCGACATTCTTTATTATTCCGTCGACCGCCGCCTCGCCTCCAAGATCGCCAACACGATTGCCGAGAAATATCTCACCGCGCAGCTCGACCAGAAACTTGAAGCAACCCAGCGCGCGAATGTGTGGCTGTCCGATCAGATTGAACGGCTGCGCACCGACGTTGAAGCCGCTGAACGCGCAGTTGAGGAATATCGCTCCAAAGCCGGCCTGTTGAAAGGCGGCTTTAATACGCTCGCCTCAAACGAAGTAGCCGACCTCAACACCAAATATATCGAGGCCCGTGCCAAGTCGGCCGAACTGGAAGCCAGCGTGCGCCAGATCACCTCGCAAATGAATACGCCGGGCGGTATCGCCACCATTCCCGAGGTGTTGAACAACACGCTGATCCAGCAATTGCGGCAACAAGAATCTCTTGTGATCCGCAAACGCGCGGAACTGAGCGAAGAGCTTGGCCCGCGTCACCCGACCCTGATCCGCGCCAATGAAGAAATTGAGAAACTGCGCACGCAGATCAATTCCGAAGTTCAGAAGGTCGTTCAAAGCCTGCGGGCGCAAGCCCAGCGCGCCAAGGAACGCGAGCGCCAGTTCAAGGCCGAACTTGATCGCGTGAAAGCCCGTGTCGGCCGCCTGAACCAATCTGAAGTTCAACTGCGGGCACTGGAGCGCGAAGCCGAAGCCAGCCGGAACCTGTTTGAAAGCTTCCTGCAACGCTCCCGCGAGACCAGCACGCAAGCCTCGCTGCAAGAGCCTGATGCCGTCATTTTGTCGGACGCTCCTGTTCCGCTTGAGCCGACCTATCCGCCGGTCTTCCTGATCATGGGCTTTGTGATTGTCGCTTCGCTCGCCCTGGGTGTGGGCACCGCCTTCCTTACCGAAATGTTCGACAAGCGCTTCCGCAGTGTTGAACAGATCGAAGGCCGTGTGCGTGTCTCGCCGCTGGGTCTGTCGCCGGCGATCAAGAAAGGCAAAGCCGCCGACGAGGTGGTCAATGATCCGCTTTCGCCCTTCTCAGAATCGATCCGCCGCCTGAACAGTGCAATTCAGGTCTCCACCAGTGAAGGCAATGCCCCCAAGGTGATTGCCATCACCTCGCTGGTTCCCGGTGAAGGCAAGACCTCGGTGTCGGTGTCGCTGTCGCGGCTGGTTGCCCGGTCGGGACAGAAGGTTCTGCTGATTGACTTTGATGGACGGCGTCCCTCGGTTCACACGGCTCTCGGGCAGAAACTGACGCCGGGCGTGTCGGACATTCTGCTTGGCGCCGCTAAAATTGAAGATGTCATGCGCAAGGATGAACGGTCCGGCGCCGACGTCATTACGGCCGGCCGTCAGGTTCAAGACCCTGCGCAATTGCTGGGTGTCGGCCGCCTCGCCGAGTTCATCAATGAGATGCGCGACAATTATGATCTGATCATTATCGACACCCCGCCGCTTGGCGCGGTGGGCCGATGCGCTGATCCTGTCGCGCCGGGCCGATACAACCGTGCTTGTCTCGCAATGGAACAAGGTCATGCAGGACGAAGTCGTCTGGGGCGTGCGCCAGCTGCGCGACGCCGGTGCGACCCTTGCTGGAATTCTGGTCACCCAGGTCAACCTGAAACGTCAGGCTGGCTATGGCTACCAAGATCCCACTGTGGGCTACCGCTCAGGCAGCTATTACCGCTATTATGCTGACCAAAAGCGTCCGCGCGACAAAGAGGCTTGAGGGCGCGCCCCTCCCTCTCTCGCGCCGCGTCAAAGGGAGGTGCTCTGAATGCTGCGCATTCGCTCCGGCTATATTGCCGGGCTGGTCCTGATCCTGATTGGCGCCCTGCTCCTTGTGCAGGGCGTCCGCATCTCGGCGGCGTCAATTTTCGCCGGCCCCGCCAAGAGCGTAAAATCCAAAATCAATGACGACCAGAAGGTCGCCGCGCTTGATATCGAGCAGGCAATCCAGGGCCTTAATCTGTCCGAAGACTGGTGGCACACGCCACAAACCTATTCCGATCGCGCCTTGCTTGAACTTGCCCGGCTGGAACGTCAGCGCCTCACCGGCATCGAGGCGGCCCAGGCGCTTGCCCGCGCCCGGCGCGACCTGGACGAAACACTCTCCCGCGAGCCGCTCAATCCGTACGCCTGGGCGCGGCTGGCTTATGTTTACACGGTATCTCCGGGCCCCTCTCCCGCTTCCGCACTGGCGCTTGAGCGATCCTTCAAGACCGGCCCGCTTGACCGGCAACTCACCCTGACGCGGTATGAACTGTCGCTGGCCAACTGGCATGTCCTGCCCGGCCATGTGCGCGCCGAAGTGGAACGTGAGCTCAAGCTCACCTGGGCTGGTTATGTCTATCAAGGCTATGCCCGCAGCCCGCATCGCCGCCGCATGATCGCGTCGGCACTGGCCTACAACCGGGCCGGCTGGCTGCGCAAGCTGGTCGTTGATGATGACCAGGACGCTTTTCATTTTGACGCCATGCTGCGCCAGGAACGCGGCCGCGATCAGCTTGATGTCGAAATTGATGCCGACAGCGAAAGGAGCGCCCCGTGATTCGCGCCCTGATCCTTCTTCTCGTCGCCGCCATCGCCATTTTGTTCGGCGGCACTCCTGACTGGGCCCGCGGTGTTGCCATTGCCGGTGCGGGTCTTCTGGGCCTGATGGCCGGCTATGTCAGTTTAAAAACGCCCCATCCGGGGCTGGCCCGCACCGAACGTCTCGCACTTTTTCTGTTTGCCGCCATTGTCGGGTGGGCGGTCTTTACCATCCTTCCCGGTTCATCCATCTGGGTCATCAATGGCGCGTCCGACAAGCTGGCCGAAAGCCTGGTAATTGCCGGCAACGGCACCTTGTCGGTGGCACCCGCCGTCACCGGTGAAGCGATTTTGTGGCTCGTCAGCATGGGTGTGTTTTTCTACTGCGTTCATCTGACGGCGCGCCGCCACCCCCTGTTTTCGCGCATCGCGGTGTGGAGTGTGGCTGCGATGACCGTGGCCTTTGCCTTTTACGGCCTCAGCTTGCGGGCGCTCGGCCTTGAAGTTGTTCTGTGGCACGAAAAGCAAGCCTATCTTGGCGCGCTGACCGGGCCGTTCATCAACAAGAACCATTTCGCCACCCTGCTGGGCATCGGGCTTGTATGCACCGCAGCGCTGTTTTTCGAAATCCGCGACCGCGCCCCGCAGCAGGCCCGAATGCGTGAACATGGGGTCGGCTCCCGCATGGTGGGCATCCGGTTTGAACGGCTGGCTGTTCTTGTGCTCGCATTCGGCGTTCTGGTCACCGCGCTGGTGCTCACCCAGTCACGCGCCGGTGTCGGCGCAACCGTGTTTGGCTTGTTCGTTGTGCTGGTTTGCGGGCTGCTGACTGGCCGCCGCCGGGCGCTTCCCATCATGTTTGCCGCCGGTCTTGGCGGGCTGGGTGTTGTGATCGCCTTTTTCTTCCAGGATGACGGGCTGCGCCAGCGGCTTGAAATGACCGAAGGGGCGATGGAAGGCCGCCTGGCCCTTTACGAATCTGTCGTCGACATCTCCTTGGAAAATCCGCTGACGGGAACCGGTCTGGGCACCTTTGAGCAAGTCTACCGGATGAACAAGCCCGACGCGGTTCACCACTATTTCGATGTTGCACACAACACTTATCTCGAATTGGCGTTCGAACTTGGCTGGCCCGCAGCGCTGGCCATGGTGGCGATCTTCGCCCTGTTCCTTGCCGGTGCGGTCGGCGCGCTCAGCGGGCAGCCACAACGTCCCGCGCCTTTGCTGGCGCTGCTGGGCTCAAGCGCGGTTGTGGGCAGCCATGCGCTGTTTGATTTCTCGCTTCAAATTCCGGGCATTCTGCTGATCTATCTGATGCTGGTGGCCGCAGCACTTGGCGCGAACAGGCAAAGCCAGGCTTAGGCCGCCTTTTCCTCACGGATCAGCCGGTTGCCCACTTGCTTGAAGCTGTTGCGGAACGGCATTTCAATCAGCTTGTAGGTGAAGTGCGAGATCAGGATGGTCAGCGCAGCCATAATGGCGATCCGCAGCATCGCGGCATCGGTCGTGTTGGCAAACAGGTCCGACACAAGCGGGATGTCCCGCCCTGCAACCACGCCCCCGATCCGCGCAAAGATAATGTAGATCACATAATGAACCATATAGATCGAATATGAGATCTCGCCCAGCCACACTATCGGCCGCACTGACAAGACCGTACCGGCAGGACCGCCATTGTAGCGCAGGCCCCAAACCACGATCGACAACACTGGATAGACCCACAGATCATACCAGCCATCAAGCAATAGCCAGATGAACAGGGTAAAGCCAATCACCTGGGCGATCGAAAGATAAAGCGGGGTTTCCAGTATATCGCGGCGGGCAATCTCATAGATCAGGCGACCGCACATAAAGCCGACCAGCGCCCGGACCGTTCCCCAATCATAAGTCAGATCAAGCGATCCGCCATGCTGCGCCATTGCGTAATCGAGCAGGAAGCAACCAATCACAATGACCCCGATCATGGCGGGAATGCGGGCCGCACGCGGCAGGAAATAAAGGCCGACAAAAACCACATAAGCAATCAGTTCCGAACTGATCGTCCAGGCCGGCAGGTTCCAGGTCAGGCTGTCATGAATGGCCCAGGCCTGCATGAGGAAAAAGTTTGTGAACAGCGACCACAGATCAGCCCGTTCCCGATTGAACGGCACCACGTCAGGCTGAATGATCCCGGCCAGATAGGCAGCCAGGGCAACACCTTCGACCACAACAAGCACGGCCAGCATCGCCAGGTGCAACGGATAAATCCGGCCCAGCCGCGCCATCATATATTTGACCGAACTCGCCCAGCTCACCCCCTGGTCAAACCAGCGGTCATAGACAAAGGCGATGATGAAACCCGAGACAATGAAAAAGAAGTCGAGAAACACGTGCAGCATGGGAAAAACACTGCCGGTGGCTTCGTGCAGCGCATCAACATTGGGGAGTGCGAACCGGTAGTGATAGCCCATCACGATCAACGCGCCGAGACCACGCATACCCGTCATTGCCAATTCGCCAGTGCGCATCCCCACCCCCTTTGTGCCGAATTATGCTGCAGCGCCAAACAACCATTGCGCGCGGCACAAGTCAAAGTGGAACTGATGCCGAATTGGCGAATCACCTGACACAATGTGCCGGGTGCGATGGACTGTCGCGCCATGGAACGTTCCGCAAGACCGTTTCAAAATGGCCCGGTTTTCTGCGATTTTTTAACCTTTTTCCGCAAAGTTGGGGCGGCTTGTGCTTTCAGTGCACCGCAAAATATGGCACAACAGTGAATGGGGTGAATGTTGCGTTAAGCTTATCGCACTACTCCTTTTTTGACTGCCGAGGGGGCAGTCAATCAAACGGCTTTCGGAACGGGTGGGGCCTGACCGATGGTCCCGCAAAGTGTGCTTCGTGCACCAGGAGGATCGGCATGCGTGACCTTGAACGGTCGTTTGTCGCAGCAAGTCAGCTTGTTCTCATCGGCGATGCGCTGATTATCATTTTATCGGCGTTCCTGACCACACTGGGTCTTTACGGCGAGATCGGTTTTTCAACCGACAAGACGCTGTTCATCCTGGCCTTGGTCATTGTGGCCTATCTGGTTTTGACCCTGTTGTTGCGGTCAATGTTCGCGCGGCAAAGCGATATTGCGGTGCTGCCGGAATTTGTTTTGATGCTGATCAGCTGGGCGGGCGCAGCCGTTGTCTTGCTGGCCTGGTTCTACTTCTCCAAAACCGGCGTGCAATATTCCCGGCTGTGGTTCGGCATCTGGTTTTTGGGCACCCCGGCGCTGTTGCTTCTGTGGCGTGCCGGCGCTTACCTCGCCTTCGAAGCGATGGGGATCAAGCAATATTACCAGCACCGCACATTGGTGGTGCGCGACAGCTCGGATGGCTCAAACGTCTTTTCGGACATGCTGAAAAACCAGCTTGGCATGTTCCAGATTGTCCGCTCGCTCGAAATCGCGCCGGACTGCGACGACACCCAGCTTGATGTGCAGGTCAGCACGATCCGTGAAGCCCTGGCGCGCAACGAGGCCGACACGTTAATTGTCGCCCCGCTTGCCAATACCCGCCTGATCGACCGGATCCGGCATGGCTTGCGGCATTTCTCGCTCGACATTTTTGTCAGCCCGGCCAATCACAATCCCGATATGGTCGTGGTTGATGCCACGGTGATTGACGGCATTCCGTTGCTGGCGGTGCAAAAGCGCCCGCTTGCGGGGTCTTCCATGATCCTGAAAAACATCGAAGACCGGGTGATCGGCTCGATCATGTTGATGTTTTTTGCGCCCGTCATGCTGGTGATCGCCGCCTTGATCCGCATGGACAGCAAGGGCCCTGCCCTGTTCAAGCAAAAACGCCACGGCTTCAACCATGACGAGTTTACCGTCTACAAATTCCGCACCATGACGACGATGGATGATGGCTCCAAACAGGCCTCGCGCAACGATATGCGCATCACCCGCATTGGCAAATGGCTGCGCCGGACAAGCCTTGATGAGCTGCCGCAACTGATCAATGTGGTCCAGGGACGGATGTCATTGGTCGGCCCGCGCCCCCATCCGCTCAAACAAAACACGGAATATGGCGAACAGGTCGATTTGTGGCTGTCCCGCCACCGGATGAAGCCCGGCATCACCGGCTGGGCGCAGATCAATGGCTATCGCGGCGAGATCACCAGCGATGACGAGCTTCTCAAACGGGTTGAGCATGATCTTTACTATATTGATCACTGGTCGATCCTGTTTGACCTGAGGATCCTGCTGGCGACACCCATTCGCGGCTTCGTCCACCCCAAGGCCTACTAAGCCTGAAGCAACCGGCTCTTCAGACAAAAGAAAGCCCCACCCGATGATCTCGGGCGGGGCAAGGTGAGACTCGCTGCGTGTGGAGGAGCGAGCGTCAAATCTCTCAAAATCTTGTGCGTCTTTGTCTGCCCGGCCGCTTTTTCCTTGCTTGTCGTTTGACACGTGGCAGAAGCGTTAATCTCTTGGTTATCTTAACAGCGAGACCGCATTTTGCCAAAAGGCGTTTGTCCCATTCCGGCTTGATCCCCGCCCAAGACGCGTTTCTCAAGTCCCGACTAACCTACGCCGCACGGGTTAATCAGTCCTTAACCCTTTGCCGATTTGTCGGACCGCCCCACATTGCCCAATAAATACAGATAGTTAGTCTTCCAAAAACTCTTTGGTGAACTGCAAAAACGCATCCAGCTGGTCGTGATGCACCCAATGGCCAGCATCATCAATATTGACCGACTTTACCGACGACGCGCTGGTAAAATGGTTAATCCGGCCATCTTTCTCAGGATCAGACGCCCAGCTGTCGGATCCGCGCACCAACAGAACCGGACAGGTGATGTGGCCGAGCACGGCCGCAGTCTCGTCCATATCAAACGGCGTGGGCGACATGACCCGCATATAATTGTCGAACTTCCACGAATAGGACCCATCCTCATTCTGGATGATGCCATGATGGGTGAGATGCCGGGCTTGCTCGTCCGTCAGGAAGCTGTTTTCTTCGGCCATGCGTTTGACTGCATCTTCGACACTGGCGTAACGGCGGGCCTGCCGGCTGGCCAGACCACGCGCCTGATCAATATAGCGGTGATAGCGATCGGCCGGGGTCATGGCGTGCCATTCCTTCACCAGCCCCGGTGGCGGGCCCATACCTTCAATCGCCACGATCTTTTTCACCGTGTCGGGATAAAGCCCAGTATAGCGCAGCCCGATCGAGCCCCCCAGCGAATGCGAAACGATGGTCAGCGGAGCCAGTTTGAGCTGATGGATCAGCTGGGCGATGTCATAGACAAATTCATAGAAGGCATAGGCTGAGCCCTTGGTCCATTCCGAATCGCCATGCCCGCGCAGGTCCGGCGCGATGACGTGATAGTCATCGGTAAAATGTTCAGCCACCCAATCCCAGCTGCGGCAATGATCCCGCCCGCCATGGATCAGCAGCAAAGGCGGCTTATCCTCATTGCCCCAATCGGCATAGTGCAGGCGAAGCCGCTGCGAAAAGTAACTGCGTGATGCCGGACCACTGCGTGATGCCATGATGGATCTCCCGAAATTTTTTGATGCGCCATGCTAGTGGCTTCTGGTGAGCCGGGCAATTTGATCATCAAGCCAATCCACCAGGCCCGTCATCAGTGTGACGTGATGGTCCGGCACAGGATCGAACCGGTCTTTGGGTCCACATGCCAGCAAAGGCTTATGCGCCAGCCGAGCCAATTCCATTTCATGCCGCGTACCCTGTCCGCCCGGCAAAGCCAGAATGATATCGGCCATCTCGATAGTCATGTGATTGCGTGTGCGCCGGTCAGGCTTGGCAGGATCAAACCGCGGCAGGCCGGAGGGGATAACCAGCTCACAAAACGGGTTGGGATACCGATTTCCCATGGCACCATCATGCAGGGGAACAATGGCGATGGACAGGCCCGCCCGGTGGGGCACCGCGCAAAAGCTTTCAGCCACCGCCGCCATGACACCGCCGCCCCCACCGGTCAGAAGATGAACAGGCCGGGCTGCCAGCGCGCGGCCAAGCGGATCGCTCAGACGCGGCCAGCCATCCGCCCCCGATCCCATCACGCCGACAATGGGGAGCCTCGATACCATGGGGGTCCTCACGAAAAAGGGCGCCCCCTGACGGAAGCGCCCTGTTTGTTCCGGGATCGCGGCGCTTTAGCCCGCTGTGCCTTGCTCTTCCAGTTTCTGAATATAGTTCAGCCAGCGGGTCGCATTGTCCTTGCTCTTGTCGAACTTGGTCGCGGCAGCGAACGATTTTTTGGCCGCGCCGAATTTCTCCTGGTTGGCATAGGTTATGCCAAGCAGCAGATGCGCGGTACCGCGTTCTTTCAGTTTGGATTTGCCCAGGGCTGCGTTGAGCGAGCTTTCAGCCTTCGACCATTCTTCCTCGGCCACATAGGCCTGGCCCAGCTGCAGATAAAGATCGCCTTCGGGCGACAGTTTGGCTGCCTCGGTCAAAGGCGGAATAGCCTTGTCCTGGTTGCGGGCGGCCATCCATGATGAGGCCAGCAGCTCCCAATTGTCGGCATTCTTCTCAACCTTGCCGGCCTTGATCTCGTCTTCGAGCATCTTGGCCGCCTTATACGGCACATCATAATAGATATAGAGCTGTGCCAGACGCTTCACGTCATCGCCCTTTTCCAGCATGCCCTGCATATAGGCCAGCTCGGCAATCAGGAAGCTGCGCTTTTCTTTCTTGTTCTCCGCAGACACGGCTGAAAGCTGGCGCCAGTACAAGCCGTCACCGGGGAAGCGCTTGACCATCACCGACAGCAGCGCTTCGGCATGCTTGTAACGGTTTTGCTCGAAATAAAGCGCCAGCAGGAAGCGGAACCAGTTTTCCTTGGCGTTGGCCCCGCCCTTCTTGATCGCCACTTCGGCAAGCTTGGTTGCCTTGCCGAAATCATTTTTGTTGTAGTAGGCATTGCCCAGCAGGATATAGGCGTTGGCATTGGGGTTTTCGGCCACCTTGAACCATTGGGTCAACTGGCCAATGGCATTGTCATATTCTTCCAAGGCCATATAAAGCTGGCCCAGATTGTACATAAGCTGGACTTTCGCTTCGTCGGGCAGGCCATCTTCAATGTCGAGACATTGTTTGAAGGCCGCTGCCGCGCCTTTGTAATCCTCGCGGTCAGCCGCGATAAAGCCCAGCGTCTGAAGAAGAACCGCCCGGTCGTAATCCTTGATCCGCTTGCCGCGGTCAAGCTGGCCTTCGACGATCTTCTTGGCTTCGGCATGCTTGCCTTCGCCCAAAAGTTCCTGGGCTTCCTGCAAATCATCAAAGACAGGTTTCGACAGCGTCTTCGATTGCCGGGTCGGCGGCTTGCGCCGTTCTTTTTTCTCTTCGGCCTTGGCGGTGTCGGCGTTCAACACCGGCGCGGTCAGAACCGGCGCAGCAAACAGCGCGGTCGCCAGACCCAAAGCGGTCGCCGATTTCACGAACAGAGCCCCAAACTTACTCATAACGAACCTATCTCCGTTTGAATGTCTGCACGGTTCCCAGCACTAGCAGGACCTGCGCAAACACTGAACCTACTTATCGAGTTCGAACGTGATCACCACGCGCACACCGTGGCGCTCAACCGCAACACCGTTTTCGATCTTCGGCTTGTACTTCCAGCCTTGGACCGCCTTGACGGCAGCGCGGTCGAAAATGCTCGGCGGGTCGGCATCGGTCACAACCGGGTTCACCACCCCCCCAAGCTTCGAAATCGTGAATTCGACTTCCACCCAGCCTTCAATCCCGCGCGACAACGCCCGGCGCGGATATTGCGGCGCAACCCGGACCAGCGGCATGACATCAGCGTCAGAACCGGCCGACAGATCAATTCCGCCTTCAAGATTGGCACCGTCATTCAGGTTCGGAATGCCGATCCCTGATTTGGCGTTGGCCGGTTTGGACTTGGCCGCCGACATGGGCGGCGGCGGGGGCGGAGCTTCCAATTGCTCAGGCTTTTTAAGCTCGCGCTCATTTTCCCGCACATCTTCGTCACGCTTGACGCGGACAAATTCGATCGACGCGGTGGGGATGACATCTTGCTGTCCCTCGCCGGCGATCTTGATGAGATATTGCATGCCCCAGAACAGGCCGAAGGTCACTACGGCTGCAAGCGGGATGGCAATAATTTGCCGGATGCCAATCATCCGTCTCTCCCTATTCGGTCACCGGGTGCGTGCACTACTCCACATCACCCATTTCCCCTCAGTCTGACTCCATGCAGGTCTGTATGACAAGTCCCGCACAGGTCAGCTTTGCGTGATCGGCACCGGGGGTTTTGCCCCGATGCCGCCACAAATCTTAACCGCCGCCCTTTTCGTTGGCAGCGACAGCCACAGACGGCGCACCGGCAAGGTTCGCCTGGTCCATCACCTGCACCAGCAGGTCAACCTTGGCTTCCTTGTCGGCCTGGATCACCACCCCGCCTTTGGGGTTTTCCGCCAAAAGCCGTTCAATATTGGCGCGCACAGCGCGAACATCGACTTTCCGCTTGTTGATCCAGATATCACCGGAGTCTGAAATAGCCACCAAGATGCCGACCTGATCGCGCTTTTGCGCGGTTGAGGCGTCGGGCTTGGTCACATCGATCCCGGCTTCCTTCACAAAGGTCGCCGTCACGATGAAGAAGATGAGCATGATAAACACGATGTCGAGCATCGGTGTCATGTCGATCGCGGATTCGTCCGCGTCACCGCCGCGTCTGCGTCTCATGTCAGTTCCAATCTATCTGCAACTTGTTCCACTTCGGTCTCTGCCTTGCGCGACAGAAGCGCGCTGAAATAGATGCCGGACAGTGCCGCCACCATGCCGGCCATGGTCGGGATGGTCGCTTTGGACACACCATCCGCCATTGCGCGGGCATTGGACGACCCGGTCGCCGCCATCACATCAAAGACCTCAATCATCCCTGTCACGGTGCCCAACAGCCCCAGCAGTGGCGCAATCGCCACCATGGTCTGGATCATGCCGATCCCGGTGCTGGCCTCTGCCTTGACCTGCGCAATCATCATTTCGCGAATGCGATGCGCGTGCCAGCTTGTGTGATCATTCCGGGCTTCCCAGGAAGAGATCGTGTCTTTCACAAGCTGACGGTGCCGGCCATAGAAGTACCAGTACCGCTCGACGATGAGCGACCAGAGGAAAAAGGTAGCAACCATGATGGCGAACAGCACGTCGCCACCTTTTTCCAAAAAGGCTTGAACATCGATCCAGGCTTCAAAACCACCCATGGCTCATTCCTCGATCGTTTGTTTCACCATGACGCCTTAGGCCTGCTGGCCATAAGTATGCGGATGGTCTTCCGCATGCTTGGCGATAATGCCAGCCGACTGCTCTTCCAGCACCGAGACAACCGCTTTCGAGCGCGAATTGGCAAGGCTGTGCAGAAGCAGGATCGGGATGGCCGCGACAAGACCCAGAACCGTGGTGATCAGGGCTTGCGAGATACCGCCGGCCATCACTTTCGGATCGCCCGTACCAAACAGCGTGATCATCTGGAAGGTCTCGATCATACCGGTCACCGTACCGAGCAGACCCAGCAGCGGGGCAACCGCAGCCATGGTCTTCAGCGTGGACAACCAGCGTTCCAGACGCGGGGTCTCTTTCAGGATCGCATCGTCGAGCTTGAGCTCAAGGGTCTCAACATCGACGCTTTCATTGTCGCGATAGACCTGAAGGATACGGCCCAGCGGGTTGTTATCAGCAGGCGCATCTTTCTTCATCTGACCACGGACTTTCGCCGAGGTGATCGACAAAGTGATGATCCGCTCCAGCGCAATCAGCACACCGATCGCGGCCAGCGCGAGAATGATGTAACCGATGACACCACCCTGATCGACGCGCTCCTGAATGGAGGGAACGTTGATCAGCAGGCCCAAAATACCGCCACGCGAGGGGTCAAGCGCCGCAGGGACGAGCTCGCCGGGGGCCGCATCTTCAAGATTGCCTGCCGCGCCGACAAAGCGGGCGCCGGGCTGACGGCCAAGCGGTGCAAGCTGCTGGCTTTCTTCCAGATAGCGCATGAATTCGCCATCCTTGATCGCCACAAACGGACCCACGCGAATGACTTCGCTTTCGGTCGGCTTGCCTTCTGAATCAAGCAACTGGGTCTTAAAGCGAACCACTTTGCCTTGCTCGGTCATTTCTTTTTGAAGCTCAAACCACAGCTTCTCAAGCTCGGTGATCGCCGGCAGTTCCTTGCGTTTGGCAAGTTCCCGCAGGAAGTCGGTCCGGCCGGGGAACTGCGCTGAAACCAGCGAGCCCTTGATGTTACCGGCCGTATCACCCGCCACCTGACGGACAACACCGAACAGCTCACCAAAGACACCCATGCGCTCGGCGAGGGTGGCTTCAAGATCGGCGAGCTTTTGCTCATTGTCCTGGAAGTCACGCTCAAGCTGGTCAGACACACGCTCTTCAGCGGCGACTTCATTTTGAGCATCTTTCAGGAGCTGGGCCTGATTGTTGCGGTCACGCTTGAACTGCGCCTCACGGGCGGCATTTTCTTTGTTCTCGGTGACGCGGCCTTTGCGGACACGGTCGAGAAGCTCGTCAAGCGTCATCGGCTTGTCTTGCGCCAGCGCCGACATGGTCGGGGCGGCGAAGGTGAGGCCCACTGCAAGGGCCACAGATTTCAGAATCGAACGTTTCATTACTCAGCGGCCTCCGGACCCGGAACTGGCAGGATCAGCAAGTCAGGCGCGCTGAGCTTGCGGGCAATGTTGAACGCTTTGTCGACCGAACCAGAATAGTCGCTGGGCAGGTCTTGCCATGCGCGGCTCGACTGGTCCCAGACCTTCATGGTTTCGCGGTCAAGCGTGCGATACAGGAAGACCACGCGTCCAACGCGCAGGAAATCCACCGTTTGCTTGGTGCCGGCGGCATCGATCTCGCCCTGATAGGCTTCGACGTTGCGGCCATAATCGTTCTCGATGGTGAAGGCTTCCATGATTTTCCGGTAGCGCTCCGCCGGGGAGACGTTCGGATTAGCCATCAGCTCATTCAACGTTTCGATCCGGGCCTGACGCTCTTCAGGAAGGAAGGGAACGTCGAGACGGACAAATTCGGTCAGCGCTTCGATCATGCGCAGCATCAAAGGCGTGATCTGGCGGTTGATCGAGGTTACGCTATCGATCTGCGTTTGCAGCGAGGCCATTTCTTTTTTCTGGCCGTTCGTCAGGTCGCGCAGGCCGTCATTATAGACCTTCAGCGCCTCAAGCTTTTTCAGCGTCGCCTTATATTCAGCAGAAAGCGTCGAGGTCTGCTCATCAAGCTTATCGATGCGCTCCTGGCTCTGCGCGCTTGCGGCAACGCCTTGCGCCCGCAACTTGATCGCTTCTTCGAGTTCGGCGACCGCATGGGCGGGGCTGCCCGCGCCTGCGACACCGCCCAAGCCCATGAGTGCGGCCAATGCCAGCACGCGCAGACTTGGCCGTGCTTTGAGAGTTTTTGAACTCATTCCCCTCGTCCTTTGCCTCGTCAATTTAACCACTGATACGGCCCGCCATGTTCACCCCACTCGCTGGGGTGGCCAGGCGGCCCGCTTAAATCGCCCAATGATCGAAGCCGATCATGAGGGCACAAAATCTTGTCGTCATCCAAACATGCCTGCCGGGGACCGGCCCGCATCAGCGGATGACAGGTTCAAAAGGCGCGCGACGAAGCCGCAGCACAAACCAAACTGGTTAGGAATCGGGTGAAGCATCATGGTCTGATCCTTCACGAAAAGTCCCCCTACGGGCCTCCCGATACGCGCCCAATACTGACTGGTCCAAACCGGACCCCTCAAAAAAAGGTGTCGTCCCTGAAGCCTTTTTAACCAAGGCGTTTGATCACCGGACGATAAAATGGCCGCTTTCCGCAGCTTCGCATTAAAAACTCACTAACCTACAGGTTTGCAAACATCAAGGGCGCAAAGCTGCCTTGACAAAAGCCACGCAAAAGGCTTGTCCGCCCCCCTCAGGAGGGGTGGCGCCATCCGCGCACCAATTCCACGATTGGCTCAAAGCTTTCTGAAACCGCGCGCTGTTGCGCATCCTGTAACCGGCCCAGTGACACGGACTGTCGTGTCATCGCGGCTTTGAGCTGATCAAACCGCAGCCGCAGCATGTCTTCGGCATCATCGGCGGTCACAATAGCCCGCCAGTCATTGAGCTGCTGGGCGATCTCGGCATCGATCAAATCAATCAGGGTCAGCTGGAAATTTTTTCGCCCCTGTTTGGCCCGCTGGCGCGCCTGGGCCAGCGCGGCCTGCATATCGGCCAGCGCTTTTTCGCTGTCGGCCATGGCAAGCTGTCCTTTGATCACCTGCCGCAACACCGAAATCAGACCCGAATTGATGGCATCGGAAACCGTGGCGATCATCGAGCGCACTTCGGGCGAAATCTCGTCATCCCCCATCGGTTCGTGCGCATGGTTTTGCGCTGCCTGCTCTTCCATTGGAGCTCTCCACAATTCAGGGGCTATCGCACCATGCCGATTTCGGCGTCGCTCACCCCTTCAAAGATCATGCGTTCACGAATATAGGGATCAAGACGCAACCGGGTGGTTGCTCCAAACTCCATCATCGCGCGCCGGTCGTGATCATAACGCGACCACTCGGGACATGCACCGCCTGATGGCACGCCGTGACGCGCAAAATTGACCCAGCCACCCATAATGGCCGCCGACAGGGCGTCGGCCTTTGGGCCTTCCCCGAAGAACGAGCCTGCGCTCGGCAAAGCATAGGTTCCAAAAATAAAACCGATCTCGATCGCATGGCAGGCCCCCAGCACACCGTTAAAGGCCGGCGAGGGCCAGGTGAAGACATAGCCGTGACCAGCCTGCCCCCGGCCTTCTAGCGCTTCAAGCAAACGCTGGGCTGGAACCCGGAAGATCCGATCGGTTTGCAGCGCGATCAGAATTTCACCCGGCGTCGGTTCCCCGCCGCGATCCTGCAGGCCCGCGCGGAACGCATCAATCAGCCCGCGCGCGTCCTGGTCGGGCAAGGCCCGGGCCACCCGCCGCTCCAGCTGATCCTCCGTCAGCGCCTGGATTTTGGGATCTATGCCGCCAAAGAATGTCCATTCATCCAGCGTCGTACCGGCCATGACATCGATGCCCTCGGCACTGCCCCGGCGCACCTGATCAATCGGCAAGCCCGGCAAATGCTTGCCGTCAATCACCGGCTGGAAAGGCAGCATCGCCAGCTCAATCGAGCGGTCCTCGGCCGCGCGGGTCATCAGATTGGCCTGGGCTTTGAGCAACCCCTCCATCGGCGCTTGCGTCAAATCCCCAAGCTCCAACTTGGCCGCCTCTTCGGCAAACAGCTCAGCAGTCCGCACCGCCAGTTCGGGATCAAGCCCGACATGACAGGCGCCTGACTGCGCAATGGCGCGCTTGAACAGCCCTTTGGCTTCGGGCATGGCCAGCAGGCAGCCCACCGATGCCCCGCCCGCACTTTCACCAAAAATCGTCACACAGTCAGGGTCACCGCCAAAGGCTTCGATATTGTCCCGCACCCAGCGCAGGGCTGCAATCTGATCGAGCATGCCTTCGGTACCCGTCGCCCCTTGGGTCGCCAAAAAGCCGAATGCACCCAGACGATAATTGATGGTGACCACAACCACATCACCATGCGCGGCGAGCCGGCCGCCACGATACAAAGCCTGGCTGCCCGAGCCTTGATAGAAGGCCCCGCCATGGATCCACACCATCACGGGCCGCTTTTTGTCATCGGCATCCGGCGTCCAGATATTGAGAAACAGGCAATCTTCGTCTACCGGGCCGACCTTGATGCCAACCATAGCGGTTGCGGGCGGATTTTGCGGCGCTGAATGCCGCCATTTGGTGCAATCGAGCGGCTCTGACCAGCCCTCATGCGGCTCCGGCGCGCGGAAGCGGCGGTTGCCGGTTGGCGGGGCCGCAAACGGAATGCCCAGAATGGCCTGCACCGCATCAGCCGCAGACCCTGTCACCGGGCCTGACTGCGTGTCGATGGTGATCGTATCGAGTTTGGCGTCCATCGCTTCAGTCCTTATAGACAGGGTCGCGTTTTTCGAGGAAAGCGAGCACGCCCTCCTTCATATCGCCTGACAGGGTTGTGAGGATTTGCTGACGATCTTCCATCGCCACAACCGCTTCAAGCGAGGCGGCATCGCGCGCAATGTTGGTGCCTTCCTTGGTCAGCCGCAATCCCATGGGCGACAGGCGCACCATATCTTTCGCCAGCGCCTCGCCATGGGTCTCAAGCGCATCGGGTGCGCAAATCTCGCTGGCAAGCCCCAGCTGATGCGCCCGTTCCGCCGACAGGAAACGGCCTGTCATCATCAGCTCATTGGCTACCGAATGGGGCAGCGCCCGGGTCAGGAAATAGCTGATGCCAATGTCATTGCCGGTCATGCCGATGCGCGCCATGGCCACATTCATGCGCGCGCCTTCGCCCACAATCAAAACATCACAGGCAAGTGCGAAGGCAAAGCCGCCGCCGCTGGCGGCCCCGTGCACCAGCCCGATGATGGGCTGGGGACAGCGCCGCATGCGCATGACGATTTCAGAAATCCGTCTTTGGCTGCGCAGCCCCGCCGCGGGACCGGTGCTCAACTCGTCATCCTGCTGACCCGATTTCAGGTCAAGGCCGGCACAAAAATGTTTGCCCGCCCCGCGTAAGACAACCACGCGGACAGAATGATCGGTGTACAGCGCGCCGAAATAATCCTGCAACTCGTCCGACATTTGCGGCGAGATCGTGTTGAACGCATCAGGCCGGTTGAGCGTCAGCCAATCGGTCTGGCCGCGCTTTTCGATGGTTAATGTCTGGTAGCTCACAAGCACCCCCAAAATGTCTATCGCGCGGGAGTGTTGCAAATCACAGCGAACCCGCCAAGGGGCCCACGCGTGCGGCAAAAACAAGAAGCGTTCCAAGTCATATCGTGAACGCGAAAAGCCACGCTGCAGCGCACGACAAGGGGCTTGATTCCTGGCCGCACGAGGCGCAAACTTTCCCCACGTGACTGGTCTATGATCAGTGATGCTTACGACGCCGTAATGCCTGTACGGTGCCTTCGGGCGGATCCCGGTGAAAACCTCGAGGCTGGATCACGCCCGCGATAGAAGACGAGAACGGGAGTGGACGCAATGTCCCTCCCGTTTTGTCTTTTACTCCGCTGGGTGCGCGACGGGCTTGGCGGGTCCGGCGGTTTCGTCGGCACCGTGCACCCGCGCCCATTCTTCTTTCAGCATGGCTGAGGTCTTGCGCGAGCCATCAGGGCTCCACCCCGGGGGGCCGAACGTGTAGCCCGCCACTTCACGCAAGGACCGCGCGGAGGCGAGGTCTTTCGCGATACCCCACCATTCATGAAAGGCGATCTTGAGCGGATTGAACGTGCCGAGATTTTTGACAATGCCATATTTGGGCGGCTCATGATCCACTTCGGGAACGAAACTGCCAAACATCCGGTCCCAGATGATCAGCGTCCCGGCATAGTTGGAGTCCAGATAGCGCGGATTGGTGGCGTGATGCACACGGTGGTGGCTGGGCGTGTTGAACACCGCCTCAAACCAGCGCGGCAACCGGTCAATCGCCTCGGTATGGATCCAGAACTGGTAGATAAGATTAAGACCCGAAACGAACGCCAGTATTCCGGGGTGAAAGCCAAGCCAGGCCAGCGGCAGGGTGAACACAAAGCTCACAGACAGGGTGCTGGTCCAGGTCTGCCGCAAGGCTGTGGTCAGATTGTAATGCTGGCTTGAGTGATGAATGACATGGCTTGCCCAGAACCAGCGGCGCTCATGCGCAAGCCGGTGGAACCAATAGTAAGCAAAGTCATCGCCAATGAAGGCGAGCACGAAAATCCACCATGTGACCGGCAAATCAAACAAGCGGTTTTCGTAAAGCGCCACATAGGCCGCGAAAATCACCCCGCCGGTGAACAGCTTCACCGCCACATTGCCCAATCCCATCGACAGGCTGGCGGCCGCATCGCGCGGCTCAAACCGCAGGCCACGGCCCTGATGGGCCGCCTTGGTGCCCCGCCGCCAGGCGATAATCTCGGCCAGCACCAGAACGACAAAAAACGGAATGGCGATCGTAACGACGTCAGGCAGGTTCAGCTCTTCCATCATATCCTCAGCTCAACTGGGCGAGACGCTCATGCCAGCTCCGGGCGGCTTCCTCGCTCTCAAACGCAATCCGGACTTTCTTGCCGGTGAATTCATTGATCCGAAACTGGACCGCATTGCCGTCCCGCGTCAGCTTGGTCACATCGCCCTGATGCAGCAAGCGCGTCGCAAAATCTGCACCGACCGCAAATGCGACCGCCACTTCCCCCGCTTGCGCGGAATTTGCAGGCGTCGCAAGCGCGACCTGACCGGTTTCAGCACCGATCACCAGATCGGCCGGTTCAAAATCATAAAAATCCTGCCGCAACCGCGCCAGCGCATCATCGGCTGAGCCGAAAGACGCGCTTTTCGAGCCGGCGAAAAACCAGGTCAGACCAATCAGAAACAAAACCCCGACCGGTGCCAGGATCAGCATGTACTCACCCATCGCAATCTCCCCCAATTGCCCGTTTCGGACTTAATTGACAATTTGTCATATAAAGATGACGCACGTGTCAAGAAACGCCGCACATGGTCGCATCACCCTATCACAGGCTCCGTCAAAAAGTGACGGCCTGTCCGGTCTTCAATTTCAACCACCCATAAATCCGGGTCGCGCCTGATTTCGCGGCCAATCATGTCATCGATGACCGCGTCGGCAATCGGAGAGATGCCGTCCCGGTAGCGCCAGGCCCGGCCTCCCTCTTCATGGGTGAACGGGCTGAGCAGATGGCCGGTGCCATCAAGCCGGTTGATCCGAAGAAGCACGCTGCCGGCTGTTTCATCGCCTTTGCGGGCAATCACGGCGAAGACACCGGCGACTTCGCAAACCCGGATATGGGCGCGCACAAATATTCCGGCCTTGAGACGAGGCGCACTCATTTCTATAAATCCGCGCAACTGAAGGAGTGAGGCCCACAATGACCCAACAATCCCTGACCGTCTATCTGTCCGGCGAAATTCACACCGACTGGCGTGACCAGATCGCGCAAGGTGTCCAAGACCAGAAACTGGCAGTCACCCTTTTGGCGCCGGTCACCGATCACGGCGCAAGCGATGATTGCGGCGAAGCCATTCTGGGCAAGGAAGAGCGTGATTTCTGGCGCGATCACAAAGGCGCAAAGATCAACGCCCTGCGCACCCGCACCTTCATCGAGCGCGCCGACATTGTCGTCGTCCGCTTTGGCGACAAATACAAGCAGTGGAACGCCGCCTTTGATGCCGGCTACGCGGCAGCGCTCGGCAAGCCTCTGGTGGTGCTGCATGACCCCGCGCTCACCCACGCCCTGAAAGAAGTCGATGGTGCAGCCATGGCGGTGGCGGAACACCCCGGTCAAGTGGTCGATCTGCTGCGCTACACGCTGACCGGCGCGCTGTAACAAAAACTTTCACCCCAACGTGACTGGTGCTTTATCGGCGGCCATGGCACATCTTGGGGTATGAAATCGCTCAAGCATATTCTCTGGACCGCAGTTCTGGCGGCTGGAATTGCGACGCCCGCGCTGGCCGAACGCGCGGTTGCTGAACTTTACACCAGCCAGGGCTGCAACAGCTGCCCGCCCGCCGATGCGATTTTAAGCGATCTGGCCAAGCGTCCCGATGTGCTGGCGCTCAGCTTTCATGTCACCTATTGGGATTATCTGGGCTGGCAAGACACGTTTGGCCGGGAACAAAACACAAAACGCCAGCGCTGGTACAAAAAGGTGCTGGGCGCGCAGGTCTACACACCGCAACTGGTTGTGAATGGCACCGCCCAAGTGGTCGGCAATCAGCGCGGGGCTGTGTCTCAAACTGTCAGCACGGCCTCTGCCCTGCCGGTCTCCATCGCGGTTGAAAAAAATGGCGATGGCGGGCTGACCGTCAAGCTCGGCGCGGCCGGACAGTCCGCCAATGCGGCGGTTTTCGTCGTCCGGTATGACAGCAGCCAGACTGTGGCCATCAAACGGGGCGAAAACCGCGGCCGGACCATGACCTATTCCAATGTCGTCCGCGACATGAAACAGGTCGGCCGTTATGACGGCACCGCAACAACCATCGCCCTGCCGCAAATCGATATGTGGGCGCAAGGCTCCGACCGTTGCGCCATCCTCATTCAGGACAAGCGCTCCGGCCGTATTCTGGGCGCCCAAAGCGTTTCGCTACGCTAACACCTTCCTCATCAGCGCAAAATAAAAGGGCACCTGGTTGAGGTGCCCTTTAAGCTATCGGGGAACGCTTATTGTCATCATGGGTCCCGTGAAGGACCTGCTTGCGTAGGACACGCCCGGATCAGCCAGTTGGGGGGCTGGGGGGCTGTTGAGGGACCGACCGACCCGGGCCGTGTCTACGGTTATGAAGATGGTCTTGCCGTGTGTTCGTCGCAGGGCCGAAATGTGGTCAAAAAGCGGCATTTTCACTTTTCCACAGTTTTTTCAGATGCGCCTTCTGACTTGCCAGCCCGCGCCGAAGCAGCCATTCTTTGAAGGATGACCAATATCACACGGCTTCACACCGGCTCAGCCCAGCCCGCCAGCCATCAAAGCCCGGCGCAGATCTTTTTTGACCGCCGCGAGCTTGGTCACATCTTGCGCATTTATGGCCGGATGGTCGCCCAGGGCGAATGGCGCGATTATGCCATGTCGGCCACCAAGGACCAGGCGGTGTTTGCGATTTTCCGCCGGGCGTCGGAACGCCCGCTCTACACAATCGAAAAGACACCCAAGCTCGCCAAACGCCAGGGCGCCTTCGCGCTGAAAGGTGAGCAGGGCCAGATCCTCAAACGCGGCCATGACCTCGCCAGCGTCCTGCGTGAGCTTGACCGCAAAAGCCTCAAAATCATCGAAAATGAATGACCCCGCCCGGTAAAACCGGACGGGGCCATATCTTCATCAGTTTGACGGGGCGTTATTCGCGCGCCACGCCAAGGAACTGAATGAGGAAGATGAAGATACCGACAAAGTCGAGATAGAGCTGCAACGCGCCCGAAACCGCGCCTTTCTCCATCATGTCCGTGCCTTCAAGATAGAAATACAGGCTCTTGATGTTCTGGGTGCTGAACGCGGTCATCAGCGTGAAGATCACAACACCGATCGCCGAGGTGGCGAAGTGCAGGATTTCCGAGCCAATGAACATATTGGCGACAATCGCAATCAACAGCCCGATCGAACCCATGGCGAGGAACGAACCCATGCCGGTCAAGTCACGCTTGGTGGTGTAACCCCACAAGCTCATCGATGCGAACATGGCCGAGGTGATCGCAAAAGTGAGCGCAAGGCTCTCCCCGGTGAAAATCAGGAAATAGATTGAGAACACGACGCCGTAAAGCGCGGCGACCGACCAGAACAAGGCCTGCGCGCCCATAGTGCTCATCGAAAGCATGCGCGGGGCAAAGAACCAGGTCAGCACCAAAAGCGCGCCGAACGGGATCAGAAGATTGTAGCCTGTGGCAAACCACATCACGAGGCTTTCGCTCGCCATGTTCATGCCGGCCGCAACAATCGCGGTCAGCGCAAGGCCGCTGGCCATATAATTGTAGACCTTGAGCATGTGAGAGCGCAGGCCCTCATCAACATAGCCTTCAGCATGGGCGCGGTCATAAGCGTCAGCTTTGGCTTTCGCCTGAAGCAGTCGCGGATCGGTTGCCATTTTTGTGCTCCTATAATCTCACAAATACCCCTTCATCGGGGCACCAAACAGTCCTGACATAATAATAGGGTGCAGTGCGGCCTTTTCAAGGCAAACCGGTGCGCAAAGCACCGATTTCAGGCGGTTCGGAGAACCGGCGCGGGACGGGTTTGCAACGCATGGGCCGTCGCGAACAAACCAAAAACAATGGTGAAGCCAACCGCGCCGAACAGTGTCGCAGCCAAAGTTGCCGGCAAGAACAGCCAGTCGGCCTGCATCACAAAAGTGATCACCCCGAAGGAAATGACACTGCCCATCACTGCAGCAATCAGTGCGGTGGCAAGCCCCAGCAGCGCATATTCCACCAGATAGGCGATCACAATGTCGGACCGGGTGGCGCCCAGCACTTTGAGCATGACCGAATCATAAACCCGCGCCCGGTGGCCCGCTGCAATCGCCCCGGCCAGCACGAGAATACCGCCAAGCAAGGTGACCGCGCCGGTGGCCCGCACCGCCACGCCCAGCGATCCCAACAGATCATTGGCCGCCTTGATCGCATCGCGTACGCGCACCGCCGTCACATTGGGAAAATCATCCGTGACCGCCTTGAACAGCGCCTCTTCGCTGTCGGGCGTAACGCGGACCGTCGCCAAATGAGTGTGGGGGGCCGCCTCAAGCAAGCCCGGCGCAAAAACGGTGGTGAAATTGATCCCCATGCCGGTCCACTCAATCAGGCGCAGATTGGCAATCGTTCCCGTCACATTCCGGCCCAGTACATTGTAAGTCAGCGTATCGCCCACCCCGATGCCCATGCCGCGGGCCAGTTCGGCATCAAAGGAAATCAGCGGCGGGCCGCTATAATCCTCAGGCCACCATTCGCCGTCCACCACGGTCGAGTTGGGTGGTGGAGATTTGGCATAGGTCAGTCCCCGGTCGCCGCGCAGCGCCCATTGCGCATCGGGGTCAACCTGCACCTGATCAGCGCGAACGCCATCAATTTCAATGATCCGGCCACGCAAACTGGGGACACGGGCGAGATCGGCGGTGCCGGGCACCGCGTCCACCAGCGCATCAAACTCCGCCACCTGGGTCGACTGAATATCGACAAAGAAGAAGCTCGGCGCATCTTGCGGCAGCCGTTCGGTAATCTGGCGATTGAGATTGCCTTCGATCAGCGCCACAGCTGACAGCACGGTCAACCCAAGTCCTAAAGACAGAACGACGGAGCCGGTCGGCGCGCCAGGCCGGTGCAGATTGGAAATGGCAAGCCGCAGCAATACGCTGCGCGCCCCGCCCGACCGGCGGGCCAGCACCTCAACGCCCCAGGCCGACAGGCGCAGGACCACAAACGCCCCGACAATGGCGGCGATGAACAGGCCGGCCAGCTCAACACTTTCCGAGGTCGCCAGCGCCAGTCCGACAATTCCACCCAGCAAACCCAGCGCCAGGAGCATATAACGCGGTTGCGGCCAGCTCTGTGCTGGGCTGACCAAAGCACGGAACAGATGCGCGGCGGGAATATCGCGCGCCTGCGCCAAGGGCCACAAGGCAAACAGCAAGGCGGTCAGCAACCCAAAGACCGCCGCCAGCGCCAGCGGGGCGGGATAGATCGAGACATCGGCGGGGATGGGCAGAATGGCCGACAGACTTTGCGCCGTCGCAATCGGAATGGCCGCGCCGAGCACCAACCCGATTGCAATGCCAATGGCAGCGATCAGCACCACTTCCATCAAATAGACGCGGAAGACAAACCGGCCATCAGCCCCCAGACATTTCAGCGTCGCAATCGTGTCGCGCTGCCGGTCAAGCCAGCTTCGAACCGCATTGCCAACGCCCACCCCGCCGACCACCAGCGCGGTCAGGCCAACAAGGGTCAAAAAGGTGGCCGTCCGCGCGACAAAGGCGCGGATGCCGGGCGCGGAATTGTCCCGCGTATTGATCCGCCAACCCGCTTCGGGGAATGTGGTTTTGATGTCCTCAGCCAGCGCCCCCAGATCCTGCCCCACCGGCACCTTCAGCCGATAGGCGTGGTGGATGAGGCTGCCCAGCTGCACCAGGCCGGTTTCGGACAGTGCGCCTTGGGTGATCATCACGCGCGGCCCGATCGCCACGCCATCGGCGACACGGTCGGGCTCATAGGCGATGACGGCGCGAACCGGCACGTCCAGCGCATTGATGGTGATCGTATCGCCCACCGCAATGCCAAGCCGGGTCAGCAATGTTTCTTCAACGAGGGCCCCCCATCCGCCTGTCTGCCCCAAGGCTTGCGGCAAGGTCAGATCAGGCTGGTCTACAAAGCTCATCTCCCCATAAAGCGGATAAACGCCATCGACTGCTTTGAGTTCCACCAAGGCCCGCTTGTCGGTCTTGGCGCTTTTGACCATCGCCCGCAAATTGGCTACCTCGCTGATGGCGGTGGCGTTGTCCGACAGGAAGGCGCGTTCCTCAGCGCTGGCCTCACGGTGGATGAGTTTCAATTCAATATCGCCGCCCAGAATGGCCTGGCCTTGCCCGGCCAACCCGTGCACCAGCGCTGATGACAGCGATCCAACACCGGCAATGGCGGCAACGCCGAGCGCCAATGACGCCACAAAAATACGGAAGCCTTTCAAGCCGCCGCGCAAATCGCGCCGGGCAAAGCGGATGGCTGTCAGCCAGTCACTCATTGCGCTGCAGCCCGGCTGCGGCCCGGATCTTCCCCGGCAATGAGACCGTTGGCAATGCGAATAACCCGGTCACAGCTTTGCGCCAGCTCCAGATCATGGGTGATCAGAACCGTTGTGGTGCCCCGTTTTTCATGCAGTTCCGCAATCAGATCGACAATGCCGTGCCCTGTTTCGGAATCAAGATTGCCGGTTGGCTCATCAGCCAGCAGGATCGCCGGATCGTGCACCAGCGCGCGGGCAATGGCGACGCGCTGCTGCTCACCGCCGGACAATTGCGTTGGATAATGAGAATGACGATGGCTGAGCCCCACCGCATCCAGTTCGCTCACCGCCTTGTCGCGCACCCCCGAAGCCCGCGCCAGTTCCAGCGGCACGGAGACATTCTCAAGCGCAGTCATGGTGGGAATGAGGTGAAAACTTTGAAAGACGATGCCGACATGATCGCGCCGCACCAAGGCGCGCTGATCCTCACTCATCGTGCCCAAATCCGCGCCATTGAGCACAACCCGGCCCGCAGTCGGGGGCTCAAGCCCCGCCATCACCATCAGCAGGGTTGATTTGCCTGACCCCGAGGGGCCGACAATGGCCACGCGCTCGCCCTCTTCGACGCTAAAATCGACCCCGCGCAGAATATCGACGGGCCCCGCTTCACTTGGCAGGGTGAGCCGGACGTCTTCCAGTTTGATAATCGGCTCTGCCACGAAGGCCCCCTTGCGATTTGATCTGAAGTACACGACATAATGCGCTTACGATGAGACCACCATATAGGATCAAGAGCGGAGCCTCACCAGTGACCCTTCGTGTAACAATTCCGGCGCTGTTGGTGTTACTGTTTGTAACACTCGGCGCCCGCGCTGCGGACAAGCCAACCGTGCTGGTTCTCGGCGACAGTCTGGTCGCAGGCTACAATTTGGCCCCGGAAATGGGGTTTCCCGAACAGCTTGCCCGCCGTCTTGAAAGCGAAGGCACGTCCGTCACCATGATCAATGCCGGCGTTTCGGGCGACACGACGGCTGGTGGTCTGGCCCGGCTGGGCTGGGTTCTGACCGACACGATTGACCTTCTGATCATCACGCTGGGCGGAAATGATGCGCTGCGCGGCCTGCCGCCCAAGGCCGCCAAGGCCAATCTTGCCAGCATCATTGAGGCCGCCCAGGACAAGGGCGCGCGCGTGTTGCTGACCGGCATGCTGGCCCCGCGCAATCTGGGTGATGATTATGCCGAAAGCTTTGATGCGATATTTCCCGCCTTGGCGGAGACCTATGAGACCTTTTTCTACCCATTCTTTCTTGACGGCGTCGCTGCAAACCCCACACTGAACCAATCAGACGGCATTCACCCGACCGAAAAGGGCATCACGCTCATCGTCGACAAGATCACACCCACAGTTCTCAAAGCGCTCGCCGAGTAGCGCACCACCCGACATTGGAGGTTTGTTATGGAGTATCGCCCGCTTGGACGGACGGATCTCAAGGTCTCGAACATTTGCCTGGGCACCATGACCTGGGGCCAGCAAAACACGCAGGAAGAAGGCTTTGAGCAAATGGATTATGCCCTCGACAAGGGCATCAATTTCTTTGACACCGCAGAGCTTTATGCCATCCCGCCGCGCGCCGAAACGCAAGGCTCCACCGAAACGATCATTGGCAACTGGTTCGAAGCCCGCGGCACACGCGACAAGGTGATTTTGGCCACCAAGGTCACAGGCCGCGCGCCAATGGACTGGTTCCGCCCCTTCACCGACGTCACCCCAGGTTGATGCCCAGAATATCGAATATGCGGTGGAACAAAGCCTCAAGCGGCTCAAGACCGACTATATCGACCTTTACCAGATCCACTGGCCCGACCGTCCCGTTCCGCTGTTTGGCGCCCAACCCAATATTCATCACTTCCGTGATGGCCCCATGGTGCCGTTTGATGAGCAATTGCGCGCCATGGAAAATGTTATCACGGCGGGCAAGGTGCGCCATATCGGGCTGTCCAATGAAACGCCCTGGGGTGTCATGCGCTTTGTCATGCATGCCGAAATGGACGGCCTGCCGCGCGTCCAGACCATTCAGAACGCTTACAATCTGCTCAACCGCACCTATGAAATGGGTCTGTCGGAAATCGATATTCGCGAAAATGTCGGACTGTTGTCCTACTCTCCGCTGGGTCAGGGCTATCTGACCGGCAAATATCAAAAAGGTGCACTGCCTGATGGCTCGCGCAAGGCGCTGTTCAACCGGCTGCAGCGCTATGAAGGCCCCGGCGTTGAAGAAGCCATTGATAAATATGAGGCGGTGGCCCGCAAATTCGGCACCACCGTGACCGCGCTGGCACTCAAATTCTGCGACACACGGCCCTTCATGACGTCCACCATCATCGGCGCCACCTCGATGGAGCAGCTGATTGAGGATGTTGAGGGCTTTGACCTCGCCTGGTCAGAAGAAATTGAAGAGGCTGTGAACCAGGTGCACTTGTCGAATCCCAACCCTTGCAATTAGGCTGGGGTCTCTAGTTTCCGCTGAGTGGAGCGTGTCATGGCCCGTCTGTTCGTCGCGCTCGAAGTTCCGCCGCTGATCAAGCATATGCTTGAAGGCGTCCAGGGGGGCGTGCCTGGCGCCCGCTGGGTCAATTCGGAAATGTTCCACATCACGCTGGCTTTTCTGGGCGAAGTTGATGGACGGGCGGAAGCCGACATTATGTCGGCCCTTGCGCCCGTGACGGTCAATCCGTTCGATATCGGCTTTTCAGGCTTTGACACGTTTGGCGACAAGAAACGCGTGCGCTCCATCCATGTGCGGGTCAAAACATCGCCGGAACTCAACGCCTTGCAACACTCCATCGTGCATGCGCTCAAACGGTTGGGCTTTGAGCCCGAACACAAGCGCTACACGCCCCATATCACGCTGGCCCGCCTTAAATTTTGTGACGCCGCACGGGTGGGCCGATTTGTTGAAGAAGCCAGCCATCTGCGTCTGCCGCCAATGACGGTGCGCGGCTTCACCCTTTATGAAAGCCATCTTGCCCATACCGGCGCGCATTATCTGCCGCAATGCGAGTTTGGCGGTGAGAATGAAATCGCCCAAGCCGAGGCCGTGTAATGCCCAGTGACTTTCAGTCCATCGTCATTCTGACCGGCGCCGGCATTTCAGCCGAAAGCGGGCTGGGCACGTTCCGCGACGAAGATGGTCTGTGGGCCAAACACCGGATTGAGGATGTCGCCACGCCGGAGGGCTTTGCGCGCAACCCCGCCCTTGTTCATAATTTCTACAATGAACGGCGGACAAGCCTGCTCAACGCCGTCACCAACCCCGCCCATGACGCGCTGGGCCGGTTGGAGCAGGAGCATCAAGGCCGGGTCACCATCGTCACCCAGAATGTCGACAATCTGCACGAAAAAGGCGGCTCTGAACGGGTCTTGCACATGCATGGCGAGCTGGGCCGGGTGCGCTGCGCCAATTGCAATATGGTGAGCGAGTATTGGGGCGAGCTGTCGCTCGACACCAAATGCGACGCCTGTCACACGCGCGGCATGATGCGGCCCCATGTGGTGTGGTTCGGCGAAATGCCGTTTTACATGGATGAGATCGTTGAGGAGATTGGCCGGGCCGACCTGTTCGTCTCCATAGGCACCAGCGGCAATGTCTACCCGGCGGCCGGCTTCGTCATGGAAGCGCGCCAGCGCGGCGTCCACACGATGGAGCTTAACCTTGAGCCGTCCGAGGGCGCGCAAATTTTTCATGAGGGCCATTACGGTCCCGCCTCAAAGGTGGTTCCCGCCTTTGTCGATTTCATTTTATCCGGCACGCCGTTGCCGCCTTCATTCGGAGACTGATCATGGCCGACAAACTTTCAGGCGACGCCCGTTTCGTTGCGGGCTGGAGCGACATGGATGGCAAGGATGCCATCACCAAAACCTTCACCTTCGCCGATTTCAATCAGGCCTTCGGCTTCATGAGCCGGATCGCGCTGATTGCCGAAAAGATGGATCACCATCCTGAATGGTTCAATGTCTACAACCGGGTTGAAGTTGTGCTAACCACCCATGATGCGGGCGGGGTGACCGAGCTTGATGTCCGCATGGCCACTGCCATGAACCGGATTTCCGGGGAAATGCAGGGATGAGCGTGGCTCAAACACGGTCTGGACTGGTTTCGGCACTGCAGCCCATTTTTGATCAAAGCTTTCCCTCCAAGGTCAATTTCAAGGCCACCGCCATCCATGCCGATCTGTCGGTCGAAGCCGAAATGGCGGTTGATGACAGCGTGATGAACCCGCAACGGGTCGCCCATGGCGGTGCTATCATGACCTTTCTGGATACTCTGCCGGGCTTGGGCTGCAGCGCCGCGGCGCTCGCTGCGGGGGTTATGCCCGCCTTCTCAACCAGCGAGATGACGGTTTATTTCCTTGATGCCGCGAAGGCCGGCACCACGGTCAAAGGCGTGGGAACGGTGGTGCGCTGGGGTGGCAAGTCGGTTGTGTGGCAGCTTGAAGCCTTCAATGAAGACGGCACGCTGATTGCCAAGGGCATGCAGACCATGCGCCTCAAGGAATTTATCGATCACACCAAGCTTAGCGGCTTGCCCGACTGACCGGACCGAACGCTTCTTTAACGGCGGCTTTGCAATCCCCGCCCTCTTTCTTGAGCGTCAGCTTGGTCACCCAGCGCGCGCCGCGCGTATCTTGCTGGTCAAGATAGTAGTAATAGCGGATCAGGCCATTGCTGGCGGGCAGCGTGGTGGTGAAATAGCCGCCTTCGATCACAAACGCTTCCAAAGTCCAGCCATTTTCAAGCTCCGGCACTTCGGCTTTGTAAGACCCGAAAAAGTGGCCTTCAAATTTATCGACAGTCCGCTGCTGCGTGTATCGGGTTGAGACTTCGGCCTCGCACCCAATCGCGCCGCGCAGCCGGTCGGTAGCAAAACTTGCACTGCCCTGACGCGGGGCCGTGCAGGTGAAGGTGTAGCCCGCTTTCTGCGCTGCCCGGTAGGCTTGCAGCGCTGTGACCGTGCAGTCTGTTGCCAGGGCCGGTCCGGCCAACCCCATCATGATCACCCCCGCTATTACCGTGCGGATCATGGAACTCTCCACTGTTCATCTGACACTTGTTTTGTCTTGTCTCAAGGGTAGGAACTCATTGGGGCATAAAAAAGACCCCCACACGGATGTGTGAGGGTCTCTTGATCATCAGTGACTGGCTGATCAACGGGGCGCCATGCGGATCGCGCCATCGAGACGGACATCTTCGCCATTGAAATAGGCGTTGCGGCACATCTCGGTTGCGAGTGAGGCATATTCTTCCGGATTGCCCAGACGCGCAGGGTTGGGAACCATCGCACCCAGCGCCTGTTTGACATTGTCCGGGGCAGCCGCCAGCAAGGGCGTGTTGAAGATACCGGGCAAGATCGTGTTGACGCGGATCAACTCACGAGAAAGGTCGCGCGCGACCGGCAGGGTCATGCCGACAACACCGGCCTTCGAAGCCGAATAAGCCGCCTGGCCAATCTGGCCGTCTTCAGCCGCCACCGAGGCGGTGTTGACGATCGCGCCGCGTTCGCCATTGATCGGATCAAGGGTCATCATGCCCCGCGGCCGATTTGGCGATGCAGCGGAAGGTGCCGACCAGGTTGATCTGAATGATGAGGTCAAAGCTTTTCAGCGGGAAATGCTTGATCTCGCCGCTTTCCTTGTCGCGGCTGGCGGTCTTGATCGCATTGCCGGTGCCCGCGCAGTTGATCAGGATGCGTTCCTGACCGATGGCTTCGCGCGCCTTGGCAAAACCGGCATCGACATCGTCGTCCGAGGTCACATTGACCTTGCAGAACACGCCGCCCAGTTCTTTCGCCAGCTCTTCGCCTTTTTCTTCATTGAGATCGAACAACGCAACCTTGACGCCTTCGCTGGCCAGTTTGCGCGCGGTCGCCGCGCCAAGGCCCGAAGCACCGCCGGTGATCACGGCTGAAATCTGATCATTGAGTTCCATGAAACACTCTCCTGTCTATGTCAGTAAAATGATGAGTGGCCGTGGTTTAGCAGATCATTTGGCGCTACGTCTTGTCCAAATCTCACCCCATCCCCATATTATCGGGCGGGACCAAAGGGAGAAATCTGATGAGCGAGAAGGCTCGCGAAGACAAGGTCAAACGCGATTTCTGGCCCAAAGTGCGGCGGACGCTGGGGAAAGTCCCCTTTGCCGATGACGCCGTCGCCGCCTATTACGCCGCCATCGACAAGGATACGCCCACCAAGACCAAGGCAATCCTGTTTGGCGCGCTGGCCTATTTTATCGTCCCCACCGATTTGATCCCCGACTTCATTGCCGGTCTGGGCTTCACCGATGATGCCGGGGTGTTGATGTTTGCGCTCAGCCAGGTGCGCGATGCAATCCAGCCCAAACACAAAGACCGCGCCAAGGCCGCGTTGCTGCGCTCACCGCCGGGAGACCCCGACGACGATGCGCAAGCAGATAAAGAAAGCCTGGAGGCTGATCAGGGGAAAACCGCGTGATGGAAACAGTACCCATCAGCTATTTCCGCTTTCTGGGCCGCTACAATCGCTGGGCCAACCAGACCCTGTTTGACCATGTCGGCCAGTTGAGCGACGCGGATTATCACAAAGACCGCGGCGCGTTCTTCAAATCGATCCATGGTGCGCTCAACCATATTTTGCTGGTTGATCAGATCTGGATCAGCCGGATCGACCCCGATATCGAAACCCTCCCCTCCACGGGGCTCGATACCGAGTTGCACAGCTGCTTTGAAACCTTGTCGGCCGCCCGGCAGGCCCAGGACACCGAGATTCTCGCCCTGTTGACCCGCTATACCGACACAGACATGACGCGCTGCGGGGCTTATCAGAATTCATCAGGCGCGACATTTGAAACGCCGGTTCAAATCATGCTTGCCCATATGTTCAACCACGCCACCCACCATCGCGGTCAGGTGCATGATCTTTTGTCGCAGACGAGCGTGGCACCACCGCCGCTCGACCTTATTTTCTTCCAACGCATTGATTCTTAAATACTTCTCACATCGCCCGGAGCGGTTTGGGTTTATTCCGGGCGAAAGACTACTGACAGAAAAGTCAGCCACTATTGACAGTCATGTCAAAAACCCTCATATCCCGCTTCGAGACGGGGCGGAACCACGCCCTCATGACTTCGCGACAAGCGATAGGGGTTAAAAATGACAGATACTACTGTTTCACAGAGCAGCTCGGTCAAAGATGTTGTGCCGCGCAACCTGGATTTTGAACTCGACGAGACGGTCACCTATGACTGGCTCGACGGCTGCCCGGGCAAGTCGAACTATCTGAACGCCCTTTCGGTGCTGTTCCCTGAAGGCGAGACCTTCTTCATCGACTCGACCCGGCCCTTCATCAAGAATGCAACCGATCCCAAGCTCAAAAAAGAGCTGAAGAACTTTATGGTTCAGGAAGCCTTCCACACCCGCGAGCATGAAGCCTACAACGCCATGCTGGTGCGCGAAGGCATTACGGCTGATGTGATGGAACGCCGCCTCAAGCGCGTTCTGGATTTCGGCCGCGCCAATCTTCCCAAAATGCATCAGCTTGCAATCACGGTGGTGCTGGAGCACTGGACGGCTTCTTTGGCCTCGATCCTGCTTGAGCATCCCGACACGCTCAAAGGCGCCCATCCGAAAATGCGCAATATGTGGCTGTGGCACGCGGTTGAGGAAAGCGAGCACAAGGCTGTGTGCTTTGACCTTATGAAAGCGGCCTGCAAGGACGAGAAGCAATTCTACCGCGCCCGCATTCGCGCGCATTTTGCAATCCTGCTGCCTTTCCTGGGCCGGACCTTCTACTACTACCTCACCATGATGAAGCAGACGGGCAACCTGTTTAACCTGCGCGCCCATGGCCGCGTCATCAATCAGCTGTGGGGCAAGCCCGGCGTTCTGCGCAAAATGTGGCCGCTGTGGCTCGACTTCTTCCGCAAGGACTTCCATCCTTGGGATCACGACAATCGTGACATGATCGCCAAATGGGATGAGCAAGCCGGCGACACCCACGCCATTCCGGCGGACTTCCAACCCGCCTGAGGCTGAGCTTTTACTCTCTACACCTTTGAACCCTGCCCTTACCGGCAGGGTTCTTTTTTATCAGTTCGATGAGCGCCGGGATTGCTTGCGGGCTGTTTGAACCAGCGCATTGTAGCTGGCGCCGGATTTTTCATCCGATGCGGAACGCTGGTCCTGCTGCAGTCGTTTCTGCCAGTCGAGGGCGCGCTGAAAAAGCGGGGCGCGATAGGCATCGGTGGCAGCTGCGCTTAAGGTCAGCGCAAAAGTGTAGCCGACGCGCGCCTCAATCTCGGCAAGCGCGATCTGGCCTTTGGCCCAGGCCTGGATCCAGCTTAAAAATTGCTGCCCCAGATTGAGCGCAAACAGGTCCAGATTAATCTGGTGATTGAGGACACCGGACTGAACGGCATTTTCGACCAAACGCCGTAAAAAGACGTGGCGCGGCACACGAAAGTGAATTTGCAGCTCCTGCTTCTGGCGCTCATCGAGCGCGGCAGCACCGGCCTTGTAAAACAAGGGCGCTTTTTCAAGCATGCCGACCGAAATTTCCACCAGCTCGAAAAACGCATCCACCGGGTCACGCTCCTGCGCCGCCATGGCGCGTTGCAGCCGGGCAAGGTCAGAATCCATCACGGCGGCAATCACCGCCTGTTTGGACCCAAACAGATTATAGGGCGTTGCCAGGCTGACTTCGGCCTGTTTGGCGAGCGCACGCATCGAAAAATTGCTGCCCTCGGCCCGCATCAATTCCCAAGCGGCTGAAACGATGCGGTCGCATTTTTCAGCCTTGTTCTCGGCATGTTTGCCCATGCGCGGCTTCCTCCATCACGGACCCGGCCGGCCCCACCCCGCTGCGCAGAACGGAAAGACCCACCGTTATAGAAAACACGTTTGACGTTTTTTATAACACGTTCATTATTTATGCCAACAGATTTCGGGCGCAAGGGGTGGAACAGCGCGCCGGGACAGTGGGGGAAGAGAGTGTGTTCAGATCAGGTCTTGTGGCTGTCGCGTTCAGCGTCGGTGTCAGTATTGTTTCTGTGATTGTGCCCGTATGGGCGCAAGAGGCTGAAAACCCGGCCCAGACGCCGGTCCAGGCGGAAACACCCGAGCAGACAGAGCCGGCGCGCAAACCACGCCGCACGCTCGATGAAGTCGTGGTGACCGCGCAAAAGCGCAAACAGGACATTCAGGATGTGCCGATGTCAGTCTCGGCGATCGGCGAGCTTCAAATCGAACAATCCAATATGGAAGATCTGAACGATCTGAGCCGCTACACTCCCAACCTCAAGGTGCAGGCGGGCGGCGTTGCCAATTTCGTCTATATCCGGGGGCTGGGATCAGGCTTCAATGAAGGTTTCGAACAATCGGTCGGCCTGTTCATTGACGATGTCTATTACGCCAAGCCGCATTATCTGGTGACCGGTCTGGTCGATGTCGAGCGGGTCGAGATTTTGCGCGGGCCCCAAGGCACCTTGTTTGGCAAGAACACTGTCGCAGGCGCGCTGGCCATTCATTCAGGTCAACCCATTGATGAATGGGAGGCCAGTTTTGACGGCACGTTGGGTCAGCAAAAACAAAAAAACTTTCAGGCCCTCCTGAACGTTCCGATTGTTGAGGACAAGCTGAGCTTCCGGGTTGCGGGCTATTACTGGAAACGCGAGGGATTGCTCTACAACAGCTATGCCGATTTTCAGGAAAAAGGCTTCTTGCTGCAGACCCTGCGCGCGAAACTGAAATTCGATCCGCTCGAAAATCTCAGCTTCACGCTCACCTATTTGCGAAATGACGGTGAGGGCTTCGGCGGGGCCCGTCTGCAAATGAGCGCCGCACCGGATCGCTGGATGTTTCTGTTCCGCCAGCGCGACCCAGACGCCGAAGCCTCAATCACCGACTTCAACACGTCAATCGACAAGCCGACAACCTTTCGCCAGATCAGCGATGATTTCATCTTGAAGGGAACGCTTGAAGCCTGGAACCATGATTTCACGCTGGTCGCCGGGGCCAGCACGTACAAGCGCCGCGGCGCAAGCGACATTGACGGCACGCCGGTGCAGGTGTTTGAGGCCGAGGCGCTGCAGGATTACACCCAATACACCGCTGAGCTGCGCGTCGCCTCGCCGCCGGGCGTCTTCGAATATGTCGCCGGACTTTTCTACACCTATAACGATCTGGATGAACAATCGACCGTGCTGATGAACAACACGCCCGATCTGTTTGCCGAGCTGTTTGACCTGACAATCCTTGACACGGTTCTTGATCCACTGCCCGACGGAATTGAAAACCTGCTCAACATGCTCACGCCGCCGGTGGGCGCGTTTCTGGAGCGGCGCGAAGGCATTTTCCAGCAGGAAAGCCAGTCCATTTCGATCTTCGGACAGATAACGTGGAACGTCACCGACACGCTTTCGCTGATTGCGGGCGCCCGCTACGGCACCGATTGGAAGGACGTGTTTTACGATCAAAAGATCGGCAATCCGCTGCTCTTCCCCGGCCCGACCGTTGTCTATGGCCCCATCCTGCGGCTTGAAACATTCTCAGACACAGTCAGCCGCAAGGAATCAGATTTCGCCCCCAAAGGCTCGGTGCTGTGGCGCTTTACCGAATGGGGCAATCTATACGCCACGATTGCGGTGGGCGGAAAGTCCGGCGGCTTTAACGCGCTCGCCTTGCGCGATGATGAAACCCAGTTCCGCCCCGAACGCGCCATCACCTATGAAGCGGGGCTCAAAACCGAACTGCTGGGCGGCGCGATGCGGCTCAATATGGGCGTGTTCCGCACCCACTTCACCGATCTGCAGACCTCAATCTTCAACGGCATTGATATTGTCGTGAAGAATGCGCCCAAAGCCGTGTCGCAAGGGGTTGAGATCGACGCCAACGCAATCTTTGATTTCGGCCTCGCCGTGATCGGCTCGTTTGCTTATCTCGACGCGTTTTACACCGATTATCCCGAAGGCCCGTGTGTTGCCCGCTCCATCCTGCTTGATGTTGCGCTTGGCGCCCGGACCTGCAATCTGGACGGTGCCCCCTTGCCCAATGCGCTTGATATTCAAGCCTCGCTGTCGCTCAACCAAACCATTCCTCTGGGCGGCTGGCCGGTTGATCTGACCTTGGGGTCAGACATTCTTTATCATGGCAAAATGTACATGCAGCCCGATCTCGACCCGCTTGATGTCCAGGACCCTTACGTGATGGTCAATGCCCGGATCGGCGTGCAGTCACACGACCTGCGCTATTCCTTCACCATTTTCGTGCGCAATGTGTTCGACGAAATCGTACGGCTTGGGTCGATCGATGCGCCCTTGTTTGACGGCACGCATGTTGCGGTGATCGACCAGCCCCGTACCTGGAGCTTCCATTTTTCCATCAAATATTAGGCTTGCCCCACACCCCGATGGGTCACACCTGCACGGTCAAATGATGAATCGTTTGGTGGCCGGTAATCCCAAGCTTGTGTCTTAGCTTTATTTCAAACTGCCGGTTTCGATCACGTCCGATCCCGCAGGCAGGCTGACGAAAGTACCGTCTTCGCCGATCACGACCGGGCCGTCATAGGCATCCGACACGCCCTTGAGGAACACGCCTTTAAGCGGCGGCAACGGCAAGG
Organism: Alphaproteobacteria bacterium; assembly: GCA_965227065.1. Taxonomy (GTDB): domain Bacteria; phylum Pseudomonadota; class Alphaproteobacteria; order SPJN01; family SPJN01; genus CBDDFN01. Next base: position 51,805 of record CBDDFN010000014.1, on the reverse strand, counting down.
GCGGCACGATATGGGTGAACAACAGCATGTCCACTCCGGCGCCTTGCGCGACCTGGGCGGCTTCAACGGGGCTTGTGTGATAATCAAGAATGTCGGTTGTGATTTTTGCCAGATTGGTTCGGCCCGCAGCCTGCGCCGCTTCGGTCATCACGCCGACCAGTTGGGGTGACAGCGCTTCATGCACCAGCAGATCAACGCCTTGAGCTGCCTTTTGCACCATGGCAGCCTTTTTGGTGTCGCCTGAAATCACCACAGTGCGGTCCTTATAGGTGATCTTGTAGCCCACCGCCGGTTCTACCGGGCTGTGCTCAACATTAAACGCCTCGATGGTGAGATCATCGCCCTTGGCATAAACCACTTCCATGGTGAGCGGCGAGACACGCATAAATTCCTGCGCCGATCCCCCCGCACCGCCCGGTGGCACGGTGGCCGCGCCATGATGAGCGACACGGTAGATAAAGTCGTGAGAATAGGCGGCGTTGAACCCTTCAACCAGTTTGGCAGTGCCCGGCGGTCCATAGATCGGCAGCGGCGTGGTATGAGTTCCGTTGACCCAGCGCTGCAACATCAACTCACCCACGCCGTCAATATGATCAGAATGGAAATGGGTGAGAAACAGCGCCTCGATCTTGCCCAGCGGGATGTTCATGAAGGTCAGCTGGCGCGCCCCGCCCGTCCCGGCATCAAAGATCAGCAATGTGTCCCCGGCGAGAACTGCCGTGCACGGCCCCGATCTGTCTTCATCGGGCAAGGGCGAGCCCGCACCGCACAGCACCACGTGAAGCCCGTCGGGCAACTCGGCCAGGGCGTCGGCCGCCATCCGGTCGGCCACCACCCGTTTCATGAGGGAGAGTGTGATTTGCTCCCGCATCACCAGTCCGGCTGCGATCACAACAACAATGAGGACCCCGAGGCCCAAGGCAATGCGTTTCATACTCTCCCCCTTGAGTTTGTTTTAGTCAGTCACAACACAGATTTTTCCGCGTGCCTTGCGCTCCATCAGATCGCGGATGGCTTGCGGCGCATCTTCAAACGGATAGGTCTTGGAAACCAGCGGATTGATCGTGCCGTCGGCCAGCCATTCGGTCAGCTGTTGCATGTTGGCGGCGGCCAATTCAGGCTCTTCCCCATTATGGCGGCCCCAGAATACGCCCACCAGCGAGCAGCCTTTGAGCAGCGCGAGATTAAGCGGAATTTTCGGGATTTCACCGGCCGCGAAGCCGATCACCAGATAACGGCCATTCCAGCCCATGGACCGCACGGCGGGTTCGGCGAAGCGGTCGCCCACCGGATCATAAATCACATCGACGCCCTTGCCGCCGGTCAGCTCCTTGATCCGGGCCTTGAGATCTTCGGTCTCATAATTGATGACCTCGTCAGCCCCATACTCTTTGCAGGTCGCGAGCTTTTCGTCGGACGACGCAGCCGCGATGACTTTCGCACCGATGATCTTGCCAAGCTCAACCGCAGCCAGTCCGACACCGCCGGCAGCGCCCAGCACCAAAAGCGTTTCCCCGGCCTTGAGTTCGCCCCGGTCCTTCAGCGCGTAATAGGACGTGCCATAGGTCATCGAAAAACCCGACGCCTTCACAAGATCGGTCCCCGGCTTCAAAGGCAGCAGCCGGGCTGCGTCTGCAACGATCTTTTCGGCCATGCCGCCCCAGCCGGTCATTGCGACAACCGGATCACCCACTTTGACAGTGGTGACACCTTCACCGAGCGCGGCAACGGTGCCCGAGACCTCGCCACCCGGTGAATAGGGAAAATCGGGCTGGAACTGATATTTGCCCTGAATAATCAGCGTGTCGGGGAAATTGACGCCGCAGGCGGCAACATCAATCACAACCTGGCCCGGTCCGGCTTGCGGATCATCGAGCTCTTCCAGCTTGAGCGTTTCGGGCGGTCCCCATTCGCGGCAAATGACAGCTTTCATTCTGTCCCCCTAGTCTATTGGCACACTATATGCCGATTTATGAAATATGGACAATGCCCGCATAGCATGCGGTTTTCACGGAGACCACCAGAGGCTAGGGTCATTTCAAACGAATCAGTGGAGTGATGTGAGGTGCGCGGCTATTTCGCCATCGGATCCGAAGGATTATCGAAACCAGGAAATTTGGGTGCCTTGATGCGCTCGGCCCACGCCTTTGGGGCAAGTTTCGTGTTCACGGTCAACGCGCACATGTCCGATGATGACACGTTTTCCGACACGACAGCGGCGCACACGCAAATCCCCTATTACCCGGTCCCCTCCATGGACACGCTGGTTTTGCCAGAGGGCTGCGCGCTGGTCGGGGTTGAGCTGACCGATGATGCCATTGAACTGCCAAGCTTCCGCCACCCCGCACAGGCGGCCTATCTGATGGGTCCCGAGCGCGGATCGCTGTCACCGGCGGCCATTGAACGGTGCAATTTTACGGTCAAAATCCCGACAAAGTTCTGCATCAATGTCGGCATGGCGGGCGTTGTGGTCATGTATGACCGGATCAAGACCCTTGGCCGCTTTGCCCCGCGTCCGGTGCGCCCCGGCGGTCCGATCGAGGCGTTGCCTGAACATAAATATGGCGGTCCGCTTTATTGGACCGAAGACAATCAACCGGTGAAGGAGTAGCCGTACCGATGACCCGTCTGGTGTATGCAATCATTCTGGCCGTGAGCTTTGGCGCGCAACCCGCCTTTGCGCAAGCCAGTGTGCCACAACTGATCGGCAAATATCGGGACTGGACGGCCTATAAGGTGACTGAGCGCGGGGCGCTGGAATGCTACATGGTCACCGAACCCACCGAGTCAAAGCCCGAAGGGGTCAATCGTGGCGATATTCTGGCCTTTATCTCCCACCGTCCGGCGCAAAAGGTTGAAGGCGAGTTCAATATCCAGATCGGCTATCCCTTCAAGCAGAACTCGCTTGGCTCTCTCAAGGTCGGCGGCTCGAAATTCAATCTTCTGACCGTCAATCAGGATGCCTGGCTCGATGACCCTAAAGATGAGCCGCGCGCGATGAAAGCCATGCGCCAGGGCAACAAAATGACGGTTTCGGGCACCTCACGGCGGGGAACGCGCACCACCGACACATATTCACTGCTTGGCTTTAGTGCGGCACTGAACGCCATTAACAAGGCGTGCAACGTCCGCTAAAGGACGGGAATGGAACAGACCGCCCAAACACAATGCGCCCCCAATGTCCTTGAAAGCCCCAAGCCCCAGCTTGTCGGCATGAGCAAGGATGAGCTGTCACGCGCGCTTGAAAAAATTGAAGCGGGCCCCAAATCGCTCAAAATGCGCACCGCACAGGTGTGGCGCTGGCTCTACCACCAGGGCGCGACCGATTTCGACGAGATGACCAATCTGTCGAAAGCCCTGCGCGCGGAATTGAGCGAGCATTTCACGGTGGGCCGCCCCGAAATCGTCACCGAAGCCAAATCCGAAGACGGCACCATCAAATGGCTGCTGCGCTTCACCGATGGCCAGGAAGCCGAAACCGTGTTCATCCCCGACGATGATCGCGGCACGCTGTGCGTTTCAAGCCAGGTCGGCTGCACGCTGACCTGCAGCTTTTGTCACACCGGCACCCAGCGGCTGGTGCGCAATCTGACGCCGGGTGAAATTGTCGGGCAACTGATGCTGGCGCGCGACCGGCTGGGCGAATGGCCCTCCCCCATTGATGGCCGCAAGATCACCAACATCGTGCTGATGGGCATGGGCGAGCCGCTCTACAATTTCGATGCGGTGCGCGATGCCATGCAGCTTGTCATGGACAATGAAGGCATCAAATTGTCCAAGCGCCGGATCACCCTGTCGACATCGGGCGTTGTGCCGATGATGGACCGCTGCGGGGAAGAGATCGGCACCAATCTGGCCGTGTCGCTGCACGCGGTGCGCGATGATGTCCGCAATGAGCTTGTGCCGCTCAACAAAAAATATCCGATTGCCGAGCTTTTGGAAGCCTGCCGCCGTTATCCCGGCGCTACTAATGCCCGGCGCATCACCTTTGAATATGTCATGCTCAAAGGCGTGAACGATTCCATGGCCGACGCGAAAGAACTGGTGCGGCTGATCAAAGGCATTCCCGCCAAGATCAATCTGATCCCGTTCAACGCCTGGCCCGGCGCACCCTATGAGTGCTCCGACTGGGATCAGATCGACAAGTTCGGTGAGTATGTGAACCGGGCGGGCTATGCCAGCCCCGTCCGCACCCCGCGGGGTCGCGATATTATGGCGGCCTGCGGTCAGCTCAAATCCGACAGTATCAAAAAGCGCAAATCCGAAGTCCTGGCCGAGATGGAAGCCCAAAAGCTTCAGCGACCTATTGCTTGAGACTTCACAGCTTTTCAGATAATCCCAACAAAATTTTCTTCTCACGAAAGGCTCTGCCATGACGCGTAAGGTCAACAAGGTGGTGCTTGCCTATTCGGGCGGGCTGGATACCTCGATCATTCTGAAGTGGCTGCAAACCGAATATGACGCCGAAGTGGTGACCTTCACGGCCGATCTGGGCCAGGGCGCCGAGCTTGAAGAGGCGCGCAAAAAGGCTGAAATGCTCGGCATCAAAGAGATGTATGTTGAGGATTTGCGCGAAGAATTTGTCCGCGACTATGTCTTTCCGATGTTCCGCGCCAATGCGGTCTATGAAGGGGTCTATCTGCTCGGCACCTCGATCGCCCGGCCTTTGATCGCCAAGCGCCAGATTGAAATTGCAGCAGAAACCGGCGCCGATGCGGTCTGTCACGGCGCCACCGGCAAGGGCAATGACCAGGTGCGGTTTGAACTGGGCTATTACGCGCTCAATCCCGACATCACCATCATCGCCCCGTGGCGCGAATGGGATTTGAACAGCCGCCAGAAACTGATCGACTTTGCTGAAAAGCATCAGATCCCGATTGCCAAGGACAAGCGCGGCGAAGCCCCCTTCTCGGTCGACGCCAACCTGTTGCACACCTCATCGGAAGGCAAAGTACTGGAAGACCCCAATGAAGAGTGCCCCGATTTTGTCTATCAGCGCACCGTGTCGCCCGAAGACGCGCCTGATACGCCGACCATCGTCGAGATCGGCTTTGAGAAAGGCGATCCGGTGTCGATCAATGGCGAGCCGATGAGCCCCGCCACCCTGCTCGAAACGCTGAACGATCTGGCGCGCGACAATGGCATTGGCCGGCTTGATCTGGTTGAGAACCGCTTTGTCGGCATGAAGAGCCGGGGCATGTATGAAACGCCGGGCGGCACGATCCTGCTGCCCGCCCACCGGGCGATGGAATCCATCACTCTCGACCGAGGGGCTGCGCATCTGAAAGACGAGCTGATGCCGCGCTATGCCGAGCTGATCTATAATGGCTTCTGGTTCTCGCCCGAACGCGAAATGCTGCAAGTGCTGATCGACAAGAGCCAGGAAATGGTGACCGGCAAAGTTCGCCTCAAACTCTACAAGGGCGGCGTGCATGTCATTGGCCGTTCAAGCCCCTACAGCCTTTATTCCGAAGAGCATGTCACCTTCGAAGAAGATGCGGTCTATGACCAGCGCGACGCCCAAGGCTTCATCAAGCTCAACGCGCTGCGCCTCAGGCTTCTGGGCCAGCGCAACAACCGGGTTGGCAAAAACTGATGAGCGACGCCCCCAAACTTGACCCGGTCGCCGAAGCGATCCTGACAGTGCTCGAAGCCGCGCCTGATCACACTGCCAGTCCGCGCGATGTGGCCGAGTATCTGGCCGATCAGAAGCGCAAAAAGACCGATCCGCCCGATCTGTGGCGACGCTACAAGATGGCGGTCAATCAGCAGGCGCGCTTCCTCGCCCGCTCCGGCGCGATTGAAATCTTGCGCAAGGGTGATGTGGTTGAAGACCCCCACGCGCCCATTAAGGGTTTGATTACACTGCGTCTTGCACGATAAATGGCAGTTTGATTGCGCTTGCGGGACTGAAACAAAACTGTCATAGTCCGCGGCTCATTCAGGAGAGGCCAGCCAGAAAAGGCGCGCACGGGCAGATGAGCAAACAGCTCTACATGATTTATAACCCCACCGCGGGGCAACGGCGTCGTGGCCGCTTTGCGCGTTTCATCAAAAAGGCGCGCAATTCGGGGTATGATGTTGCCTTGAAGCCGACCGATGCAGCAGGCCACGCCGCTGTTCTGGCCGGGTCGAACGAGGCCCGCATGGCTGACCGCGTTGTGGTGTGCGGCGGCGATGGCACCTTCAATGAAGCCGTGAATGGTTTCGTCAGCCATACCTCTCATGTGCCGCCCATGGCCTTTGCGCCCTTCGGGACCGCCAATGTGCTGGCCCATGAGCTCAACTATCCCCGCGGACTGGAAGCCCAGGCGCGCGAAATTCTCAATGGCGCGCCCCGTTCGGTCAAACTCGCTACCGCCAATGGCCGTCATTTCGTGCTGATGGTTTCGGTCGGGATCGACTCGCTGGCGGTTGCCGGGGTGAATTCCAAATTGAAACGGTTGGTGGGCCCGCTGGCTTATCTGGCGTCCGGCACGCTGGCTTTGCGGCGCTATTTCAAAAACAATATGCGCTACCGTGTGTCGATTGACGGCGCCCCGCCCATCGATGCGGTGACGGTGATTGTCACGCGTGCGCGCAAATATGGCGGCCCGTTCGTCATTGCGCCCGAAGCCGGGCTCGAAACCGATGATCTGCACATTGTGATGTTCCGCAAATCAGGCATCCGCCCCTTCCTCAATTATGCCTGGGGCATGGTGACGGGCCGCATGGATCATCAACCGCCCGTGACCATCCTGCGTGGCCGTCATGTTGCGATTTCGGGCCTGACGCCCGATCCGGTGCAGATGGACGGCGATGCCGCCGGTACCCTGCCCGTCGAGATTTCCATGGCGGATGCCACAATTCCGCTGGTCTATCCGGCCGGCGCGTAAGGTTTCATCAGCTGAGCGCAAGCTTGGCTCTCAACCGCAGATCTGCCCCGCGGGCGAGAACCCGGACGTCCCTTAAAGGGATGTCCGGGGTGATGGCATCGCCGGATTTTCGTGTTCGAGCTCGATATCCCAATAAAGATAATCAAACCAGCTTTCATGCAGATAGTTGGGCGGGAACATCCGGCCATTATTGTGCAGTTCGCTCACGGAGGGGCGATGCGGCGTGATCTTGGGGATCATGCCCGCCTCGGCCGGCATCCGCCCACCCTTTTGCAGGTTGCACTTTGCACAAGCGGTCGTGACATTTTCCCATGAAGTCCGGCCACCGCGCGCGCGCGGCACCACATGATCAAAAGTCAAATCTTCGGTCGATCCGCAATATTGACAGCTGAACTGATCGCGCAAAAACACGTTAAAACGCGTGAAAGCCGGCACGCGGGCCGGCTTCACATAATCCTTCAGCGAAACAACGGACGGCACCGCCATTTCAAAACTGGGACTGCAAACCGTCCGCTCATAATTGGCGACGATGTTCACCCGCTCCAAAAACACCGCTTTCACCGCCTCCTGCCACGGCCATAGCGACAGGGGGTGATAGCTCAAGGGCCGGTAGTCGGCATTGAGCACCAGAGCGTGACATTGCTCCAGCTTAAGGGCTGTATCTGGTTTTGCCCTCATCGGGCTTTGATGCGCAGGCTCCATCGGACTGATCCGGTTTACGGCTTCTCCTCAGATGGTCCCCTCGATACAGGGGACCGATGTCAATCATGTTACCGTTTCCGCGAAAAAAGCCAAGCCGCCCACAACAAATGGTGTGGTAATTTTTAAATCACCACCGCATCTGGGGTCTGCGTCACTCTCCCGCTTGTTCAAGCCCCCCGGTGAAGGCGGCGTGCAGGAAGCGGCCGCCCATTTCAAGCCCGGTCGGGTCGATACCGTGGCCAAGGTTCGGCACAACATGCCACTGGGCGGAAATCTCAAGATCGCCAAGGGCTTGCGCCGCCATCATGGTGGCCTGGGCCGGGATCATCTCATCGGCATCGCCATGCACCAGAAGAACCGGCGGTTTGACCGTCATCTCTTGCTTGAGATGCTCAGGCCCGGCAAGCGTGCCGGAATAGCCGATGATGCAGGCGGGTGAATTTTTTCGCCGCAGGCCGACATGAAGCGACATCATCGTGCCTTGCGAAAAGCCCACAAGCGCCAATTGCGAATCACTCAGGCCATAATGGGCGAGCTGTTCGTCGATAAAGGCGTTCAAAACAGGTCCCGCACTTTCAACCCCGGCAAACATGGCTTGCGGGTTAAGGCTTGTGATCGGGAACCATTGATAGCCCATGGGATTGCCGTCGCACCGTTCGGGCGCATTGGGGGCGACAAAGGCGGCATTAGGCAACAGACGCTGCCAATGGGGCGCAAGCCCGATCAAATCCTGACCATCGGCGCCATAGCCATGGGAAATGATCACCAGTTGCTCAGCCTTGCCGGACTGCGGCTCAAGCCGCGGCCCATCAATTTGGGGAATGCTCATGTCGGGATTACTCGATCTCACGATTGCGGACGGCACTATAATATTGCCAAAGCATGCGGGCTGCTACCCCACGCCAGGGCCGCCAGATTTGCGACAGCTCCTCAAAGGCCTTTGGCGTTGGCCGCGCCTCCAACCCCATCAAGTCACGGGCAGCTTCCTGCAACGCCAGATCACCGACCGGAAAAGCATCCGACCGGCCCATGGCAGCAAGCAGATAAATATCTGCCGTCCATACGCCGATCCCTGGAACAGCGGTCAACACATCGCGCACCTCATCGTCAGACAGATAAGGCAGGCGTTTGAAGTTGAGCGCTCCGCTCATTGTGTGGTCCGCCAGCGCCCGGGCATAGCGCGCCTTGGCACGGGACAGGCCACAGGCGCGCAGCTCCTCATCGCTGGCCGCCAGAACCCGCTGGGACGAAATCTCACCCAGCACAGCCTTTGTTTTAAGCCAGATCGCTTGCGCCGCCGCTGTTGAGACTTGCTGCCCCACTATCGCCCGCATCAACATGGCAAAGCCGCCGGGGCGCAAACGCAACGGAAACGGCCCGCCCACCGCATGCGCGCGCGCCATCGCCGGGCAGGTCGCGACCAGCCAGTCGCGGCCCTCATGCATATGGGCAAGGGTCCTCAGGCGGCGCGGCGGTGCAGGTGGTGACATTAGTTTTCCTCCGCCCGTGATTTTGGCGGACCGAGCCTGTAATGTCGCCCCCGATGATTGAGCTGCCCCGCCATTCTTGTCTCAACACGCCGCAAGTGACGCGCTTTGCACCGTCGCCAACGGGTTATTTGCATCTGGGGCATGCTTATTCCGCCGCCTACGCCAAGGCGCTGGCTGACCAGTCGGGTGGACAATTTCTGGTGCGCATTGAAGACATTGACCGCAACCGCTCCAAACTCATGTTCGAGACTGCCATCTATGAGGATCTCGGATTTCTGGGCCTGGCACCCTCGGGGCCAGTGCTGCGCCAGTCCGACCGGATGACGGCTTACGGCGAGGCGCTGGCCATCCTTCAGGCCAAAGAGCTCACCTATCCCTGCTTTTGCACGCGCGCTGAAATCACCCGCGAGATGGCCGCCATGGGCCGCGCCCCGCACGGCCCCGATGGCCCGCCCTATCCCGGCACTTGCAAAAAACTGTCTGCCGATGAACGGGCGGCCCGCATCGCCTCAGGCGAGCTTCACGCCATTCGCCTTGATCTTGACCGCGCCATGGAGGCAAGCGGCCCACTCACCTTTGACGAAATCGATGGCGCGGAAGGCCATGGCGCGGGGACGCACAAGGTTGATCCCTTTCCGCTCGGTGATGTCGTCATCGCACGCAAGGATGTGCCTGTGTCGTACCATTTGTCTGTCGTGGTCGATGATGCGTTTCAGACTGTCACGCTGGTTACACGCGGGGCTGACCTGTTTTTTGCCACCCCCATCCACCGGCTGTTGCAGGCGCTATTGGGACTTGCTGAACCGCTCTATGCCCATCACCGGCTGATCCGCGACGGGTCGGGCCGGCGGCTTGCCAAGCGCGCGGACGACCTTTCGATCCGCGCCCTGCGTGAGCAAGGCGAAAGCGCTGAGGAAGTTCTGGCGCGCCTGCCCTGACACCCTATAATCCGCCAAATTTTGTGAAGGAGACCTCTCATGGCTGAAGCCTTTCTGTGCGAAGGCACCCGTACCCCCATTGGCCGCTTCGGCGGTGCCTTGTCGGGCGTACGCGCCGATGATCTCGCCACCGTGCCGCTGACCGCTTTGAAGGACCGCTGCGCGAATGTCGATTGGGAGGCTCTTGAGGACGTCTATTATGGCTGCACCAATCAGGCGGGTGAGGATAATCGCAATGTCGCGCGCATGGCCCTGCTGCTGGCGGGCCTGCCCGAGACCATTCCCGGTGTGACCGTCAACCGCTTGTGCGGCTCCGGCATGGAAGCAATCGGCCAGGCCGCCCGCGCCATCCAGAACGGCGATGCCGATCTTACTATTGGCGGCGGCGTGGAAAGCATGTCGCGCGCGCCCTTTGTGATGGGCAAGGCGCAAAAGCCGTTTGACCGGTCGGCAGAAATCTATGACACCACCATTGGCTGGCGCTTTGTGAACAAGAAAATGCACGCGATGCACGGCACCGACGCCATGCCCGAAACGGCTGAAAATGTTGCTGAGCGCTATCAGATTTCGCGCGACGCCCAGGACCAGTTCGCCCTGTGGTCGCAGGCCAAGGCGGGCAAAGCACTGGAGGCGGGCCGGTTTGACCGCGAAATCACGCCGGTTTCGATCCCCCAGCGCAAGGGCGAGGCCAAGCTGGTCAGTGTGGATGAGCATCCCCGCCCCGAAACCACCCTTGAGCAATTGGCCAAACTGCCAACCCCGTTCCGCGAAGGCGGCACGGTCACCGCGGGCAATGCCTCAGGCGTCAATGATGGGGCAGCGGCCATGCTGATCGCCTCGGAAGAAGGCGCCAAGCGGCACGGTTTGGAACCCAAGGCCCGCATCATCGCGATGACGTCGGTCGGGCTGGAGCCGCGCGTCATGGGCATGGGTCCGGCACCGGCCACGCGCAAGATTTTGGAGCGTACCGGGCTTACCCTTGATGATCTCGATGTCATGGAAATCAATGAGGCCTTTGCCGCCCAGGCGGTTGCGGTGACCCGCGATCTGGGGCTCGCCGACGATGACCCGCGCGTCAATCCCAATGGCGGGGCCATTGCCATCGGACACCCGCTGGGAGCATCCGGCACGCGGCTGGTGCTGACCGCCATGCATGACCTGATCGAAAAGAAAGGCCGCTACGCCCTGTGCACCATGTGCATCGGGGTCGGCCAGGGCATCGCGATGCTTATCGAGCGCCAGTAATCGCCAGCAGATTGACGCCTTCGCCCGATGTTGCCAGCGCGATCACGCCAAACTTCACCGCTGCCAGCAAGTCGGTCGGCGGGCCGGAGGCTTCACCGATCGCAGGCTCGACGATAACATCCATGGCTTGTGTGGCCGGATCATCGACGCCCACTTCTTCAAGGCCCCAATCGGGCTGGGGTACGTCAAATTCGGCAGCCATGACCGGCGTGGCGACGATCAGGACGAGCAGAAGAACGTAAATCTGGAAAACTCTTGAGGTCATTGCACCCACTCCAATGTTCCGGCATCACAGTACCGAATCAGGCTTAACCACCCCTTAACGTCCGGGTGCCAAAGGCTCCCCAAAGCCATCAATCTGGAAGAAATCATGTCGCATGCACAGTATGAAACCGCGCTGGGCGCTGCTGAAAGCCATCTGACCGGGGCCAAAGCCGCCTTGAATGCGCGGGTGGGGTCTGGCCGGGCGGGCCTTGATGCCCACCAGCATGAAGCCCATGGGCTCAGTTTCGTCGCGACACAGGTGGAGGCACTGCGCCAGTTGTTGCACTGGCACAAAAGCCTCGCTTCGCCGAGCCTGGCAGACACGCTGATCCTTCAGATCGGCTTTGGCGAATATTTAAGCCAGTTGCGCAACGGCATTTTGATGAGCCAGTCGGAATTTGCGCGTCCCGCTGACCTTGGTGTCGAAACCACCGTCCTGTTTATCCCTGAAATTGATCAGCTGATCACCCACGGCACTGCCCAGGATGCCAAAAAGGCGCTGGCTGATGAGCTGGCCAAGGGCTATTTCGGCACGCCGGGCCTTGATGAAACCATGGAGATGATCCGTGGCCAGTTTCACCGTTTTGCCGAAACCCGCGTCAAACCCCATGCCCATGGCTGGCATTTGCGCGATGAGCTGATCCCGCTCGAAATATTGAACGAGATGGCCGAGCTTGGCGTCTTCGGCCTGACGGTGCCGGAGCAATTTGGCGGCTCGGGCCTGTCCAAGATCGCCATGTGCATCGTGTCCGAAGAGCTATCGCGCGGCTATATCGGGGTCGGCTCACTGGGCACGCGCTCCGAAATCGCCGCAGAGCTTATCCTGGGCGGCGGGACGGCCGCACAAAAAGACCGCTTCTTGCCCCGGATTGCCGATGGCTCGATGATCCCCACGGCGGTGTTTACCGAGCCCAATGTCGGCTCTGATCTCGGCTCGCTCACCACCCGCGCGGTGCTGAGCGGCGACCGCTACGCGATCACCGGCGCCAAAAACTGGATCACCCATGCCGCCCGTGCCGATGTGATGACGCTGCTGGCGCGCACCAACCCGGATGATAAAGGCTATCGCGGGCTGTCCATGTTTCTGGCTGAAAAGCCGCGCGGCGATGATTTCTCAGCGCCGGGCATGACGGGCAGTGAAATCCCCGTGCTCGGCTATCGCGGTATGAAGGAATATGCGCTGGGCTTTGACGGCTTTGAGGTACCCGCCGCCAATCTGCTCGGTGAAGAAGAAGGCCAGGGCTTCAAGCAACTTATGCGCACTTTTGAAAGCGCACGCATCCAAACCGCTGCCCGCGCCGTCGGTGTCGCCCAGTCCGCTTTGGAACTGGGCCTGTCCTACGCGCTTGATCGCAGCCAGTTCGGTCAACCCATTTTCAACTATCCGCGCGTGCACAACAAGCTGGCGATGATGGCGGTGGAAACCCAGATTGCCCGCCAGCTCACTTTCTTTGCCGCCCGCGAAAAAGACAAGGGCGCGCGCTGCGATCTCGAAGCAGGCATGGCGAAACTGCTCGCCGCCCGCATTGCCTGGACCAATGCCGACAATGCCGTGCAAATCCATGGCGGCAATGGCTTTGCGCTGGAATATGAAGTCAGCCGGGTGTTGTGCGATGCCCGCATCCTGTCGATCTTTGAAGGTGCGGCGGAAATTCAGGCCCAGGTGATTGCCCGGCGGCTGATCGATGGAACGAATTGAGCCGTAATTGCCAGCGCCCCTTAAAAAAGAGATAGTTCGCCCATGACCTCAATATTGGAAATTTTCGTTGCCATCGCGCTCGCCGCCGTTCTGCTGATTGTCGGCTATGGCGTATGGAACATGTCACGCACGGGTGCCGAAGCACGCACCCGGTCAAACAAGCTGATGCGCCTGCGCGTTCTCGTGCAATTCATGGCGGTCGTCATGCTGATGCTGCTGTTTTTTCTGGGCGGTGAAAAGCCGTGGTAACGCTCAACAAAATTTACACGCGCACCGGTGATGACGGCACAACCGCACTGGCCGATGGCAGCCGGGTTCCCAAGGAAGATTTGCGCATCGAGGCTTACGGCACGGTCGATGAGGCCAACAGCGCAATCGGCGTCGCCCGCACCTATTTGACGGAAACACCCGATCTCGACGGGATGCTTGAACGCATTCAGAATGACATGTTCGATCTGGGGGCCGATCTTGCAACGCCTCTGCGCGATGATCTGGAGTGGGAGCCTTTGCGCATCATCGACGCCCAGATTGAGCGGCTTGAAGGTGAAATCGACACGCTCAACGCAACGCTTGAACCGCTCAGAAGTTTTGTTCTACCGGCCGGCCACCCCGGCGCGGCCGCGCTCCATCTCAGCCGGACAATCACCCGCCGGGCCGAACGGCTGGCGGTGCGTTTGAGCCGGGAAACCGAGGTGAACAGTCCGGCAATCAAATATCTCAACCGGCTGTCGGATTTCTTGTTTGTCGCCGCCCGCTTCGTCAATTTGCAGTGCGCACAGGGCGATGTTTTGTGGAAACCGGGCGAAAACCGGTAATTTATGCGTCAAACTGTCGTAACAATCTCTGCGGGGGGTGCTGCGCGCCTTCATTGACCCTTGGGGATGGCTCCACTAGGCTCCGCGCGGCTTTGAATACAAACGCTATAGATTTCCATAAGCGGAGACAGATCCCATGAAAGTCTTGGTCCCCGTCAAGCGGGTGGTCGACTACAATGTGAAGGTCCGTGTCAAGTCGGACAAGACCGGCGTCGACCTCGCCAATGTTAAAATGTCGATGAACCCCTTCGACGAAATCGCCGTCGAAGAGGCTGTTCGCCTCAAAGAGGCCGGCACCGCCACAGAAGTGATCGCCGTTTCGGTCGGTCCGCAACAGGCGCAAGAAACCATTCGCACCGCGCTCGCCATGGGCGCTGACCGCGGCATTCTGGTGAAAACCGATGCCGAGGTGGAACCGCTGGGTGTTGCGAAAATCCTGAAGGCTATCGCTGATGCGGAAAGCCCCGATCTGGTGATCCTGGGCAAGCAGGCGATTGACGATGACAGCAACCAGACTGGTCAGATGTTGGCCGCGCTTCTGGGCTGGAGCCAGGGCACCTTTGCCTCGGAAGTCAAAATCGCCGACGGCAAAGCAACTGTGACCCGCGAGATTGACGGTGGTCTGCAAACCATCGAAATTACCATGCCCGCGATTGTCACCACCGACCTGCGCCTCAACGAGCCGCGCTATGCGTCGCTTCCCAACATCATGAAAGCGAAGAAAAAGCCGATTGATGAAAAGACCCCTGAGGATCTGGGTGCCGATATCACCCCGCGCCTGAAGGTTCTTGAAGTGACCGAACCGCCGGTACGTGAAGCTGGCATCAAGGTTGAAGATGTCGCCCAACTGGTCGACAAGCTGAAAAACGAAGCGGGGGTGATCTAATGACGACGCTCGTACTCGCAGTTCATGACAATGAGCACCTGAACGACGCCACGCTGAAAACCGTCACCGCCGCGAAGGCGATGGGCGAAGATGTGGCGATCCTCGTTGCCGGTAAAGGCTGCCAGTCGGTTGCCGACGAAGCCGCCAAAGTTGACGGTGTCGCCAAAGTTCTGCTCGCCGAAGATGATGCGCTTGAGCATCGTCTGGCCGAGCCGTTCGCAGCCCTGATCGTCAGCCTCGCCGGCGATTACAATGCGATCATGGCCGCTGCCAACACCACGGGCAAAAACGTGCTACCGCGCGTTGCCGCCCTGCTGGATGTCATGCAGTTGTCGGAAATCGTGTCGGTCGAAAGCCCGACCACCTTTGTGCGTCCGATCTATGCCGGCAACGCCATGGCGAAGGTCGAATCGTCTGATGCCAAGAAGGTCATCACCGTGCGCGCCACCGCGTTCCAGGCCGCTGCCGCTGAAGGCGGTTCGGCTGCGATCGAAACGGTCGGTGCGGGTGACAATCCGGGCCTGTCGAGCTTTGTCGGCGAAGAGCTGTCAAAATCCGACCGTCCCGAGCTGACCTCGGCCAAAATCGTCGTCTCCGGTGGTCGCGGCATGCAGTCGGGTGACAATTTCCACATGCTTGATTCGGTTGCCGATCTGCTCGGCGCCGCCGTTGGCGCGTCGCGCGCCGCGGTCGATGCAGGCTTTGTACCGAACGATTATCAGGTCGGTCAGACTGGTAAGGTCGTCGCGCCTGAGCTTTACATCGCCGTCGGCATTTCGGGTGCGATCCAGCATCTGGCAGGCATGAAGGACTCCAAGGTGATCGTCGCGATCAACAAGGACGAAGAAGCGCCGATCTTCTCGGTTGCCGATTACGGCCTGGTTGCCGACCTGTTCAAGGCGGTCCCCGAGCTTGAAGAAGAGCTGAAAAAGGCGCTGGGCAAGTAACACTTGCCCCGTCATCCCGGAATGCGGTCTCAACGACCGCATATCCGGGATCTGATTTCAGGCGTGGCTGTGCCACATTCAGATTCCGGGTTCGCGCATTTGCGCGCCCCGGAATGACTCGTTTAAGGGGGTTACACATGGCCATCGCAACTATCGGCGTGATCGGCGCCGGTCAAATGGGCAAGGGCATCATTCAGGTGTGCGCGCAATCAGGCTTTGACGTCGTTTTGACCGACGCCATGGAAGCCGCCCGCGCTGCCGCCAAGGACGCCATCGGCAAAAATCTTGACCGAATGGTCGCCAAATCCAAGATTTCCGAGGCTGACAGGGATGCCGCGCTGGCCCGAATTTCGGTGGCTGACGATATGGCAGGCTTCACAGACTGTGATGTGGTGATCGAGGCAGCTGTCGAAAATGAAGCGATCAAATGCGAGATCTTCAAGGCCCTGTGTCCGCATCTGAAACCCAGCGCCATTGTGTGCACCAACACAAGCTCGATTTCGGTCACGCGTCTGGCGGCCATTACCGACCGCCCCGCCCAGTTCATGGGTATGCATTTCATGAACCCCGTGCCGGTCATGCAATTGGTCGAGCTGATCCGCGGCATCGCCACCAGCCAGGAAACCTATGATGCGGTGAAAAGCTTCACCCAGGCGCTGGGCAAGGTTCCCACGACGGCCGAAGACTTCCCCGCCTTTATTGTCAACCGCATCTTGCTGCCGATGATCAATGAAGCGATCTACACGCTCTACGAAGGTGTCGGCAATGTCGAAGCCATCGACACCTCAATGAAGCTTGGCGCCAATCATCCCATGGGCCCGCTGGAGCTGGCCGACTTTATCGGCCTTGATACCTGTCTGGCGATCATGCAGGTGCTGTATGAGGGCCTGGCCGACAGCAAATACCGGCCCTGCCCGCTTCTGGTGAAATATGTCGAAGCCGGATGGCTTGGCCGCAAATCAGGCCGGGGCTTTTACGACTATTCGGGCGACGCGCCGGTTCCCACGCGCTGAAGCACAGCGTCAATCAAACGCTTGGCGTCGCTGCTATCCCATTCGGCAGCGGCGGCAAGCCGGCCAATTTCGCGGCCCTCCGGGTCGATCAGGATCGTGGTCGGCATGGCTTTAACCTGATTGACCCCGGCAAATTTCGACGTTTTGTCATTGAAGACCGGCGGTGCCGCAATCCCGCGCTTTTCAAGAAACTCGCGGGCGTAGGCAATGCCCTTGCGGTCGGTGCTGACCGCAATGACGGTAAAATCTTCTCCCCCCATCGCCTCATTGAGACGGTGAAGAGAGGGAAGCTCAACCAGGCACGGCGCACACCAGCTTGCCCAGAAGTTCAGCAGCACAAACCGCCCCCTGAAATTGTCCAGCGAGACCGTGTTTCCGGCCTCATCAACAAATTCACCGGCACTCAAGGGCCTTGGTTCATTGAGAAATTCGAACAGCGCCATCTCACCATGGTTCAATATCACGCTGTTGGATTGGTTGCGCCCGCCCTTGCCAATAGCGTATAGACCGAGACCAGCCAGCCCGGCACAAATCAGGATCAAAATTCCGAGTTTGACGGGCTTCATCTTTCCTCAAACCCTCGCGACGGTGATGACGGACAAAAAAGATAGCAAGACCAGCGCCATTTGGGGCGGAAGGTTTGCCGCAGGCCCTTCGGCTCTCATGGAATTGATCAACGCCTCGATCGACTTTGATCAAAAGCTGTTCCGCCAGGATATTCAGGGCTCACGCGCCCATGCCCAAATGCTGGCCGAGCAGGGCATCATCGGGGCTGACGACGCGGCCACCATTCGCGAGGGCCTCAGCAAGATTGAGGCCGAGATTGAGTCGGGAAGTTTTGAGTTTTCCGCCGCGCTTGAAGATATTCACATGAATGTGGAGGCCCGGCTGACCGATCTGATCGGACCCACGGCCGGCCGTCTGCATACCGCGCGGTCGCGGAATGATCAGGTCGCGACCGATTTCAGATTGTGGGTGCGCGACAGCGCCGATCAAACCATGGCGGCCCTCACCAGCCTGCGTGAAGCGCTGGCCGTTCAGGCCGGGAAAAATGCCGGCACGGTGATGCCAGGCTTCACCCATTTGCAGGCCGCGCAGCCGGTCACATTCGGCCATCATTTGCTCGCCTATTTCGAGATGTTCGGCCGCGATCGCTCCCGCTTCGCCGATGCGCGCAAGCGGATGAATGAAAGCCCGCTGGGGGCGGCAGCGCTCGCCGGAACCGGCTTTCCCATTGATCGTCACCAGACGGCGCAGGCGCTCGGGTTTGACCGGCCGATGGCCAATTCCATCGATGCCGTGTCGGCGCGCGACTTCGCGCTGGAATATCTTGCCGCCGCTTCGATCTGCGCCACGCATTTAAGCCGGCTGGCCGAGGAAATCGTCATCTGGTCATCAGCCCAGTTCCGCTTTGTGAACCTGCCCGATGATTTGACGACGGGCTCATCCATCATGCCGCAAAAGCGTAACCCCGACGCGGCCGAACTTGTGCGCGCCAAAGCTGGCCGCATCATCGGGGCGCTGATCACACTGATGACCGTAATGAAGGGCCTGCCTCTGGCCTATTCAAAGGACATGCAGGAAGATAAGGAGCCGGTGTTCGACGCCGCCAATGCGCTCGAAATCTGCATCACCGCCATGGCGGGCATGATCGCGGCGCTGACGCCCAACAAGGACGCGATGGCAGCGTCCGCGGGGGCGGGCTTCACCACTGCCACCGATCTCGCCGACTGGCTGGTGCGCGAGGCAGGTCTGGCCTTCCGCGAGGCCCATCATGTCACCGGAACACTCGTCAAAATGGCTGAAGACCGGGGCTGCGACCTCGCCGATCTCAGCCTTGAGGATATGACAATGGTCAATGCGGCGATTACCAAAGATGTTTTTTCGGTGCTCACCGTTGAGGCTTCGGTGATGAGCCGGCAAAGCTTTGGCGGCACTTCGCCTTTGCGCGTTTCTGAACAGGCCAAGGCCGCCCTTGATCAAGTCGCCGCGGAGAAGGCCGATGCGTAACCTTCTTGTGCTTTGCATGACGGGACTGATTTTGATGGGCTGTGGTGTGAAGGGCGATCTTGAACCGCCGCCCTCCCAGCAGGACGAAGGGCAACGCTAAGCCTATGCATCATTTTGAGTATAAGGAAGGCGTTCTGCACGCCGAAGATGTGCCGGTCCCGACCATTGCCCAGCATGTCGGCACGCCCTTTTATTGCTATTCAACCGCTACGCTGACCCGCCACTACCGGGTGTTTGCCAAAGCGCTTGCCGAAGGGGCCAAGGGCGATGAACCCGCGCTGATCTGTTTTTCTGCCAAGGCCAATGGAAATCAGGCGGTGCTGCGCACCCTGGCGCGCGAAGGGGCCGGGATTGATGTTGTCTCGGGCGGCGAACTGCAGCGCGCCTTGCGGGCGGGTGTTCCAGGCGAACGCATCGTCTTTTCCGGCGTCGGCAAGACCCGCGATGAGATGAAGGCCGCGCTGGAAGCGGGTATCTATCAATTCAATGTTGAATCCGAACCCGAGCTTGAAGCGCTCAATCTGGTTGCAGGCTCCATGGGGCTCAAAGCGCCGATCACAATCCGGGTCAACCCGGACGTTGATGCCAAAACCCATGAGAAAATCGCCACCGGCAAATCAGAAAACAAGTTCGGCATTCCCTGGGCCCATGCGCGTGAGGTTTATGCCCGCGCGGGCGCGATGGATCATATCGCCGTGGTCGGGATTGATGTGCATATCGGCAGCCAGCTGACATCGCTGGAACCGTTTGAGGCGGCATTCCGCAAGGTCGCTGAACTGGTCCATACGCTGCGCGAGGACGGCCATGCGATTGACCGGCTCGATCTCGGCGGCGGGCTCGGCATTCCCTATGATGACACCCAACCGCCGCACCCCGATGATTATGGCCGCATGGTCACCCAGGTGGTCGGCAATCTGGGCTGCCGCCTGATCTTTGAACCCGGCCGCATGATAGCGGGCAATGCCGGTATTCTGGTGTCCGAAGTGCTTTACATCAAGCAGGGTGAAAATCGCCGCTTTGCCATTGTGGACGCCGCGATGAACGATTTGTTGCGCCCCTCGCTCTATGACGCCCATCACAGTATCATGCCGGTCAATGAGCCAAGCTCTGAGGCTGAATGCCTGCGCTATGATCTGGTTGGTCCGGTGTGTGAAACCGGCGATACATTTGCGCGCTTCCGTGAGGTTGCTCCGCTCAAGCAAGGCGATCTGGTCGCTTTCATGTCGGCAGGCGCCTATGGCGCAGTGATGGCCTCGACCTACAATGCCCGGCCTTTGATCCCCGAAGTACTGGTGCGCGGCGACCGGTTTGCGATTGTGCGTCCACGACCGACGATTGATGAGCTGATCGGGCTCGACCGCTTGCCCGACTGGCTTGAGGGTGACCAAGCCTCGTGACACCGCCCGCAGACACGCGCCGTTCCTCCCCCTTGCGCCGCGCCGTCATAGCGCTGGTTGCGCTGGGCCTGATCGGTGTTGCGGTCTGGCTGGGCGTGACGCTTCTCACCTCGAACAATGGCGAGAATGTCGATTTTGTCATCGTACCGCCGGAACAAACACAAGCACCGCTGATCCAGCTGTCCGATGAGGGGCGGCTCAACCGCAGCCTGCCGCGCGAACTGCGCACCATTGAAGGCAGCCATCTGGTGTTGCGCCAGTCAGCCATGGGGACGGTTTCACTCAGCACCGCCAAAGGTCCGGTTGAGGTTTTTGAAGATGTCGATGGAACCCGCTGGTCGGTTCTGCTCCTCGAAAAAAGCACCATCGTGTCGGTGCGCACCGGTGACCGCGATAAGGGCAGTATCCGCATTCAGGTCAGTGAGGACACTGCCCCCAAGGTTGCCCTGACCGCAAAATCGATACTCACCAGCCGCTCCATGGTTCGGCTGGAATACAGCGCACAGGATGATTTCGGCTTGCAGACCGTGTCGGTGGTCTTGACCCCCTTTGCAGAAGACGCAAAGGCCGAGACGATTGCGCTGCCCCTGCCCGCCCAAACGCGCAATGTCGAAGGCGTGTCCTATCTCGACTTGCGCGATCATGCGCTTGCGGGCCAGTCCATCGCGCTGCATCTGGAAGCCAAAGATGCGCTGGGCCAGACAACACAAACGCAATCCCAGCAAATCCGGCTGCTCAAACGGCGCTACCGGTCGGCCGACGCCGCCATCCTGGCCCGCCAGAATGAAAAGCTGCAAAAAAGCCCGCGCTACACCAATGATGTCGCTTTGCTGTTGCGGCGGCTGGCGGAACGGTATGGCGAGAAGCTCAGCGATACCGGCCTGACGCTGGGTTTCTCGGTCGCCTATCGGCAACTGACCGGCCTGTCGCTGAACGGACCTGCCCCGCGTTATCCGATTGCCCCCGCCGATGATGACATCATCGAAAGCGCCATGCCCCTGCTCAATGATCTCGCCGCCCGGATGGAAGACCGCAGGCTTGCCGACACACAGGAACGCTGGCAAAGCACGGTCCGCCTGTTCGATGAATTGCTTGCGCCGGGCGCTGATCAGCGGGCCTTGCGCGCCGCGCACTGGCAGTTGCGCCGGGCCGTCAGCACCCATTTAAGCGCCTTGTTCATTGATGCGGTCCGTCACAATCGCTCCTTCCTGTTGCCCATTGTGCGCCGGGAAGGCCGCCCGCATCTGCCCGACATGATCGAAGCGGCCCTTCACAATATCCGGCTGGACACCAATCATCAGGCTTGGGGCACCGCCCGCCGCCGTCTTGATGCTTTGCAAGACGTTGTGGAGAATGTTCAATCGGGCCTGCCCGTCAGCCACAAGAGCTCAGCGCTTTATCCGCTTCATCAAATGTCGGCCGCGATCGGCGCGGTGGAACAGCTGGAAGTCGCGCTCAAACGCACTAGACGCGCGGTCATTGATGACGCCACGGGCGCAACAAAAATCGAGATTTTGGCAGGCAAGATCCGGGCCCTTGACCGGGCCAACCGCCACGCCGAGATCGCACGCGCCGCCGCAGCCCTGGACCGGGCTTCACGTTTCCTCAACCAGGCCGCCCGCGATGAAGCGATGACCGAAATCAAGGAAGCGCGCGCGCATCTGATCAAACTTGCCAATCAGTATATGCAAGACCGCCTGTCCAGTGTTCCCGGCTCGGTGCCTCAGGCAGGCCCCTATCAAGACCCCGCGAGGCTGATCAAGGACGCCAACTACCGGCGCATGCAACGGCTTGTGACGCTGATCCCGATGGCTGATATGGAGGGTGTGAAGTCCGATCTTCTCGCCGCGCTGGCGGGAATGGAAATTATTGCGCCCGACCGCTGATCGCACCTGACACCGTAAAATCAACCTCAAGCGAATGCGCGTCCGCTGGAAGATCGGTCAGCACATGGCTGAAGCTTTTCGACCCTGCCGGATCAAGCGTGCCGGTCTGGGCGGTAAACACCGTGAAATAGAGCGCCGCGCCGTCGATATTGCGAACCGTCACCTTGATCGGCGGGGCGGGCGCTTCAAACGGTGATGTATTGAGGACCTGACCCGACAGGACGACCGCATCGTCTGTGCGCTCAAGCCGGACATCGCGCATCACCAGCCCGCCCATTTCAACCGGTAGACCGACCAATGCGTAAGCGTGGGCAGCAGGCGGCCAGAAAGACACGATACGCTCACGCTCCCCAAACAGGACCAAGGCGCCGCCAATGGTGATCAATATTCCGACCAGCAGCGCGATAACCCCCAAGCCGGGTTCCTGGCGCGGCCGCACCATGGGAAGGCGGGCTTCATAATCCTGTGCGCTTGAGGCAATGACCGGCAAGCGCAAATCATCATCGACGGGCTCGGCAATCAGCACATTTTCGTCAGACGCCGCCTCGGCGGCCGCGTTGTTGGGCGGGAAATCGGGCGCGTCAGGCGCAGGCTCGTAAGGCGCAAACCATTCAGCCCCGCACACTGCGCACCGCACATCCCGGCCCCCGACACCGATATCTTCGGCATCGACCAGATATTTCGTGTTGCATGCTTCGCAGGTCAGAATCATTGTCTTGCTCCAAGTGCTTTGTCTCGCACACCTTTTTTGCGCGCGCAATCGTCCTGGCATGCGCCAAATTGGGGCTGGCTGCCGTTGCGGGCAGGCGCGCACTGTGCGAGTGTCCGCACACTGAGTTTCTGGTGCCGGACATGATCAGATTTGACAATGTCGGCCTGCGTTACGGGGCGGGCGAAGAAGTATTGCGCGACGTGTCCTTCGATTTGAACGAAGGCGGGTTTTATTTTGTGACCGGCCCGTCTGGGGCGGGTAAAAGCTCGCTGTTGCGCCTGATGTATCTGGGCCAGCGCGCCAGCCGCGGTCTGATCACCCTGTTTAACGAAGACATCCAGACCTTGCCGCGCAAGCGCCTGCCGGAATTGCGCCGCAAGATCGGCGTGGTGTTTCAGGACTTCCGGCTGATTGAGCATTTGAGCGTCTATGACAATGTCGCCCTGCCGCTGAAGGTGATCGGCGCCAAAGACACCAAATATCGCGACAATGTCACAGATCTGATCGAATGGGTGGGGCTTGGAGACCGGCTTGATGCCCTGCCCCAGACCCTGTCAGGTGGCGAACAGCAACGGGTTGCCATTGCCCGCGCGGTGGTCAACCGTCCCCGGCTTTTGATCGCCGATGAACCCACAGGCAATGTCGATCCTGAAATGGGCGACAAGCTGATGCGCTTGTTTGAAGCGCTCAACAAAATCGGCACGACTACGGTCGTCGCTACCCATGACCTGGCGCTCGTCCACCGCTTCGCCCACCCGGTCCTGTCGATCGAAAAGGGCGAGGTTGATTTGCTGATCGACGGCCTGCCCGACCCGGCCTTGACCCGGACCGAGACGCCCGGAACCGCCAGCCTGCCATTTGTGGACCCGCTGGTGTAATGGCTGGCCGGAACACCGACATATTGGGCCCTGATAGCCGTTCGGGTGCGTTGCCCATCGTTGTGGCGGTGATGAGCTTTCTGGCACTGCTGGCCGGGGCTGGCGGGCTGATCCTCAACGGGCTGGCGGCCGACTGGGCGCGGGGGCTGGAAGGTGCGCTTACCGTCGAGATTGCCGCTGAAACCATTCGCGCGGGTGGTCGTGACGAAACGATACTCGGGACACTTGAGATTTTGGAAGACACGCCGGGCGTGAAGCGCGCCACGGTGCTCGACAATGCCGCGATGGAAGAGCTGATCGGCCCATGGCTTGGCCCGCTTTTGCCCGACGGCAAGGAGGGCGTGGCGCTTGATCTGCTCGACCTACCCTTGCCGGTGCTGATCGATGTTGAGCTGGACACCGAAGGCAGCCTCGACCTTGATGCGCTCAACACCCGTCTTGCCGAATTGGGGTCAGGCATCCTTGCCGATGATCACAGAACCGAGCTGCGGCGGCTGATCAATTTCGCAGGCCGGCTGGAACTGATCGCTTTGGGGGCCACACTGCTGGTCGGGCTTGCCACGGCCATTGTTGTCGCCTTTGCCACCCGTGCCGCCCTCGAATCACACCGTCCCACGGTTGAAACGCTGCACATTGTAGGCGCCACCGACCGGACGATTGCGGCGGAATTTGAACGCCAGTTTCTCAGGCTCGGCTTTTCAGGCGGCACGCTGGGCATGGGGCTTGGCGCCCTGGTTCTGGTGCTCGCCATCCGCACCGCCCCCATGGCGGAAGCCGATTTGTGGGGGGCGCTGGGGTGGAGCGGCATGGCAAGCCTTCTGGCCCTGCCCTTTATCATGGGATTGATCGCCATGATTACGGCCCGGTCCACCGTTATTTCAACCTTGAAAAATATGCTCTGATCGGCGCATTTATCGCACCGGACTATGGGGAGAAACGCGCCATGCTCGATGATGACGATCTGATTGTGGGAACCAAAGTGGTGGTTCGCCCCTTCTGGCGGCGGCTGGCCTCGACCCTTCTGATTGTCATTCTGGTCGGCCTGATTGGCGGCTTTGTCGTTTTTGCCGAAAGCCTGGAACATGACCGGATTGCTGCTGCCGATGCTCCGCGCGCCGATGCCATTGCGGTTCTGACCGGCGGTAAGGAAAGGCTGAAAGCAGGCTTTGAAGTTCTGCTCGCCCAAAAAGGGGCCCGCCTGTTGATTACCGGCGTCGGCGAAGGCACCAGCGTTGATGATCTGCGCGCCGAGCTTGGTGTCGGCAACACAATGGCGGAAGTTGCCCGCTTCGCCTGCTGCATCGATCTTGATCACACCGCCCACGATACCGAAGGCAATGCCATCGCAATTGCCGATTGGGTGAAATCCAACTCTTACGCGTCCGTGCTCGTCGTCACCTCGGCCTATCATATGCCGCGCGCGCTGACCGAACTGCGCGGCCAGATCAGCGGTGTTGAACTGCTCAGCCATCCCGTCCAATCGGATTCGGTCAAGCTTGAGGGCTGGTGGGGGTATCCCGGCACGATGCTGCTTTTGTTTGAGGAATATCTCAAAACCATTGCCGCCTATGTGCGGGGACAGCTTTAAAATGATTATCGTCCGGGCGCTTGCTTTCAATGCGGTCTTCTGGACCGTATCGATCATCATGACGCTGGTCTGGTTGCCGACCCTTGCCTTGCCCCGCAAATATGCGGTTATGGGCATGCGGGCCTGGGCGCAACTGATGCTGAATTTCCTGCGCACCTTCATTGGTGTCAAAATGGAAACGCGCGGGCTGCAACATAGAATTGATGGCCCCGTGCTTTACGCGATGAAGCATCAAAGCATGTGGGACACGATTGTCCCTTATGTGCTGTTTTCGGACCCCGTCATCGTCATGAAGAAAGAGCTGATGCACCTGCCGCTTTATGGCTGGTATGCGCGCAAGGCCGGGATGGTGCCGGTGGACCGGTCGGCAGGCGCCAGCGCGCTGAAATCCATGGTCAAGGCCGCCCAGGCCATGCGCGATGAGGGCCGGCCGATCATCATCTTCCCCGAAGGCACGCGCGCCATCCCCGGCGCAGTCCCCGACTACAAGCCCGGTGTCGCAGCCCTGTACAATCAACTCGACATCCCCTGCATCCCCGTAGCGGTCAATTCAGGGCTTGTGTGGGGCCGCCGGTCCTTCATCAAGAAGCCCGGCACCATCACCCTGGAATTTCTAGAGCCCATCGAACCGGGCCTCAAACGCAAGCCATTCATGGCCACATTGGAAGACCGTATTGAGACGGCGACAAACCGGCTGGTGGCCGAGCAAAACCCGCCCCCCGCACAGGCTGGCTAATCCTGTGCATAACCGTCCACACACCGTTTGTGGATAAAGGGGATAAGTTGCTAAGGCCTTCAATCTCTTCAAGCCTTGCGCAACATCTCTGTGGATGGGTACGAAAGAAGAACATTTATTGCCTTTTACGGCTTTTCCCGGTAGGCTCGCGCCTCCGGCAAATGCGGATAACGGACATTTTCTGATGAGCACGGCCCAAACCACCATCGCGCCCCTGTCGCGCCAGATCTGGGACATGAAATACCGGCTGAAAGCCGCCGATGGCGCAGCCATTGACGCGACGATTGAACAAAGCTGGGTGCGGGTCGCCAAAGCCTGCGCGCAAGCCGAGCCTGAAGCCCAGCGGGCCGATTGGGAAAGCCGCTTCGCCGATGCGCTGTCTGATTTCAAATTCCTGCCCGCAGGCCGCATTCTGGCCGGTGCCGGGACAGGCCGGAAAGTCACCCTGTTCAACTGTTTCGTCATGGGAACCATTCCCGACGATATGGCCGGGATCTTTGAGCATTTGAAAGAAGCCGCGCTGACCATGCAGCAGGGCGGCGGTATCGGCTATGATTTCTCGACCATCCGCCCCAAGGGTGCGCCGGTTAAAGGTGTGGGCGCAGATGCGTCCGGGCCGCTGACCTTTATGGATGTGTGGGACGCCATGTGCCGGACGATCATGTCGGCAGGCTCCCGCCGGGGTGCGATGATGGCGACCATGCGGTGTGATCACCCCGATATTGAAGCCTTTATCGGTGCCAAGCGCGATGCGGGCCGGTTGCGCATGTTCAACCTGTCGGTTCTGGTCACCGACCCGTTCATGGCCGCGGTCAAGGCCGATGAGCCCTGGGACCTCACCTTTGACGGCACGGTCTACAAGACGGTGCAGGCGCGCGATCTGTGGGACACGATCATGCGCTCAACCTTTGCCTTTGCCGAACCCGGCGTGATCTTCATTGACCGCATCAACCGGCGCAACAATCTGCATTATTGCGAAGACATTGCCGCGACCAATCCGTGTGGCGAACAGCCCTTGCCGCCCTATGGCGCCTGTTTGCTCGGCTCCATCAATCTGGCGCGGCTGGTCCAAGACCCGTTTGGCGACGCGCCCCATATCGATATGGAGGCGCTTGACGGGCTGACCCGCACGGCCATCCGCATGATGGACAATGTCATTGAGGTCTCACAATTCCCGCTGTCCGAACAGGCCCAGGAAGCAAAGGCCAAGCGCCGCATCGGCCTTGGCATTACCGGCCTCGCCGATGCGCTGATCATGTGCAAGGCACGCTATGGCGGTACTGCCGCCGTTGCGCTGACCGAACAATGGCTCAAACAAATCCAGCGGTCAGCCTATCTCGCCTCGACAGAGCTTGCGGCTGAAAAAGGTGCCTTTCCGCTGTTCGACAAGGACGCCTATCTGGCGGGCGAAACCATTGGCGAGCTTGATGAGGATGTGCAAGCCGCGATTGCCCAACATGGCATCCGCAATGCGCTTTTGACCTCGGTCGCCCCCACCGGCACGATCTCGCTGTTTGCCGACAATATCTCCAGCGGGCTCGAACCCGTGTTCAGCTACACTTACAAACGCAAGGTGCTGCTTCCCGATGGCAGCTCCAAGGAAGAGACCGTCTCAGACTATGCCTACCGGCTTTACAAGCGCTTGTTCGGCTCCCAGGCCGAATTGCCCGATTATTTCGTCAATGCCATGACGCTCAAACCCTCGGACCATGTCCGCATGCAGGCGACTGTTCAGCGTTTTATCGACAGCTCAATCTCCAAGACCATCAATTGCCCCGAAGACATTTCCTTCGCCGATTTCAAATCGGTCTATGAAAGCGCCTATGAACAGGGCTGCAAGGGCTGCACCACCTACCGGCCCAATGATATCACCGGCTCGGTGCTCTCGACCGAAGGCAGCAAAAAGGCCGAAACGGCAGAGCCGCAATTGCCGCTCAATGAACCCGAAGTCCGGCCCGAAGATGAGCTTGATGGTGGCGCCGTCGTCTATATGACCCAGCCGCTTGACCGGCCCGGCGTGCTGCCCGGCGCAACCTTCAAGCTGCGCTGGCCCGATTCGGAACATGCGCTTTACATCACCTTGAACGATATTGTCACCGATGGCCGGCGCCGCCCGTTCGAGATTTTCATCAACTCCAAAAATGTCGAGCATTTCGCCTGGACGGTCGCCCTGACCCGCATGATTTCAGCGGTGTTCCGGCGCGGCGGCGATGTCTCCTTCGTGGTGGATGAGCTCAAAGAAGTGTTCGATCCGCGCGGCGGACAATGGATGAAGGGCCGGTATGTCCCCTCCTTGCTGGCAGCGATCGGCGAAGTAATCGAGCAGCATATGATCGATATCGGCTTCATCCAGAAGGGCGACGCGCCGCTCACCGAAGAGGTGCGCCAAAAGCTTGACCGCGCGGTTGGCGATGATGGACCTGATCAAAGCCGCTATATGAAAAGCTGCCCCAAATGCGCCGCCCCCTCCCTGATGCGGATGGAAGGGTGTGACACCTGCATCTCCTGCGGCTACTCAAAATGTTCATGACGTCTTGAAGTAGCACGCCGGGCGGCGCATAAATTTCACTTATGCAAATCTATCTGCCCATCGCCGAAATGTCCGTCAGCATCTTTGTGCTGCTTGGCCTTGGTGCGGGCGTGGGGTTCCTGTCGGGCATGTTCGGGGTCGGCGGCGGGTTCCTGATGACCCCGCTGCTGATTTTTATCGGCATTCCGCCGCCTGTGGCTGTGGGGACCGAAGCCAATCAGATTGTCGCCTCGTCCACCTCAGGGGTGATTGCCCATATGCGGCGCGGTACAGTCGACTTCAAGATGGGGACGATCCTGCTTTTGGGTGGCGGGCTTGGGGCGGGGCTCGGCGTTTTGCTGTTCTCACTGCTGCGCTCGATCGGTCAGGTCGATCTGATCATTTCCCTCGCCTATGTGATCTTTCTGGGAACCATCGGCACCTTGATGTTTGTTGAATCGGTCAACGCCATCCGCCGGCGGCGCAAAGGCGTGACCTTGCGGCGCAAAAAGAACCAGCATCTGTGGATCCACGGGCTTGCCTTCAAGATGCGGTTCCGCAAATCCGGGCTTTATATCAGCGCAATCCCCCCCTTCGTGCTGGGCATGCTGGTCGGCATTCTGTCGGCCATTATGGGGGTAGGCGGCGGCTTCATCATGGTTCCGGCCATGATCTATCTGCTCAATATGCCCACCAATGTGGTGATCGGGACGAGCCTGTTCCAGATCATCTTTGTCACCGGCTTCACCACCATTCTGCATGCGGGAACCAACCAGACGGTTGATGTCGTGCTGGCCATCCTGCTGCTGGTCGGCGCGGTGGTGGGCGCCCAGTTCGGGGCCCGCGTGGGGGTCCGGTTGCGCGGTGAACAATTGCGCGCCCTGCTGGCCCTGATGGTTCTGACGGTCTGCGCCAAGCTTGGCATGGACCTTGTTGTTGAACCGCAAGAGCTGTTCAGCCTTGGGACCGGGGGGCATTGATGCGGGTTCTGCTCTTGCTTGCCTGTTTGTTTGGCGCGCCAGTGCACGCCGCTCCCCTCGTTGCGGACCTGTCGGAACATCAGATCGCGATCCGGTCGACCTTTACCGGGGCCGACATTTTATTGTTCGGCGCTATTGATGTGGCCGAAGATGAAGACGCCGATGTCATTGTTGTGGTGCGGGGGCCCGACAAGCCCGTCACCGTCCGCAAGAAATCCAAAATCGGCCCCATCTGGGCCAATGCCGACGCGGTTGAGTTTGCCCGCGCGCCGGGCTTTTACGCGGTGGCGAGCACGCGGCCCATCGGCCTTATTGCGCCATCGACATTGCTGGACCGACAGGAAATAGGCCTCAACCATTTACCGCTCAACCCCCGCGATGCGGGAATAGACGCGGCCGAGCTCGCCGAATTTCGCCGCGCTTTGATCCGAAACCGGGTGACGGCTGACCTTTATGCCGAACAGCCTGATGCCATACGCTTTGTCGGGCCGCGCCTGTTTCGAACCACCATCCGTCTGCCCGCCAATGTGCCGGTTGGGACCTATCGCGTGCAAGCCTTCTTGCTGATTGATGAGAAAGTTGAGGGGGCGCATTTCTCGCCGCTGTTTATCGACAAAACCGGTTTTGAACGCCAGGTGTTCACCCTCGCCACCACCATGCCCTTCGTCTATGGCATCATCGCCGTCATGATTGCAGTGTTTGCCGGATGGGCCGCAGGTGCAATCTTCCGCAAAAACTAGGCTGCCTCGGCGCTCAAATCCGCGCTTTTGACCGGCACAATGGTCTGCCGCCCAATCATGAAGGCATGAAACGGGCCCGGGAAAACCGGTTGAAAGGCGGGGTCGAGCACATCCAACCCTCCGGTCAGCGCCCCGAACGCCGGTAAGACGATCCGCGTACCATCTGAAATAAAGGCGCGGCGGCGAAACCGCCGCCCCTTGATGCGCACAATCGCGACAGGGTGAAGATGGCCCGCCATCTCGCCGGGTGCGGGCGCTGGCTGCGGCTCATGACGAAACAGGAAAGGGGCATCGGCCATTTCTTCGGTGACGAGACCTGTGACCCAGTCAGGCAATTCAGGATCGTGATTGCCGCGGATCCACACAAAATCCTGATCAAAGGCGGCAAAGGCCGATTTCTCATTCTCCAAAACCCGCTCACCCGCCTTGGCATCATGAAAACTGTCGCCCAGCGCCACAATGCGTTTGGCCTCAAACCGCTTTGCCGCGCGGGCAAGATCACGCAGGGTTTTCAGCGTGTCATAAGGCGGCAAAAACGTGCCCCCGCGCGCAAAGCTTGAGGCTTTCTCAAAGTGGAGGTCCGCCACAATCAGCGTCTGCGTGCGCGGCCAGTAGACCGCCCCGCTTGTGTCGAGCAGCACGCGCTCGCCGCACACGGTGATGGCAGGGGCGGCTACCAACTCATCGCCTCCGCCATCAGATCATCGGCGGCTTCGCTCAACATATCATCTTGCGCCTCGCCAGGGATTGGCACCGTGCCGATGTCGAGCAGGACGGGCACCGCCAGCGGCGAGACGCGCTCCAGCGCGCGATGGACGATCCGGGCGTCCACCTGCCCGCCCTCATGCAAACGTCCCAGAAAATCAGCCAGCCGTTTGATATCGATCAGCCCGGCACCGGCTTCATCCCAGGCTGACCGGATCAGTATATGATCAGGCTCATGCTCCATCAGCACATCATAGATCAGGTCGGACGACACCGTCATTTGCCGCCCGGTCTTCTCCTGGCCCGACTGGCGCTTTTCAATCAGCCCGGCAATGATTGCGCAATTCCGGAAGGTGCGTTTCATCATATAGGATTCAGCGAGCCAGCTTTCGAGATCATCGCCCAGCATGTCTTCATCGAAGAGCGCGGCCATGTCGAGCTTGCCCATGTCGCGCAAGCCCCAGATCGACAGCGCATATTCCGATGCCACAAATCCCATGGGGCGCATGCGCATCCGCTCAAGCCGCCGGGTCAGCAACATGCCCAGCGTCTGATGGGCAAGCCGTCCTTCAAACGGATAGCACACCATGTAATAGCGCGATCCGCGTGGAAAGGTTTCAACCAGCATCTGATCGGCGCGCGGCAAAACCGATTTCCACGCCTGCAGCTTGAGCCAATGTGACACCTGCTCAGGCAGGGCCTGCCATTGGGCGGGGTCCGCCAGCATGGCGCGCACCCGTTCCGCCAGAAAGGTCGACAGCGGAAACTTGCCGCCCATGTAAGAGGGGATCTTGGGCGCATCGGTAATCGCCTTGGTGACGATCACGTCGGTTTCGTGCATCCCCTCATAGGCCAGCATGTGACCGCCGAACAAAAATGTGTCCCCCGGCGCGAGCCCTTCAATGAACATTTCTTCAATCTCACCCAGAAAGCGCCCGCCTCTTTTACGCGCCGATCCGCCGGCGGATTTGACCAGCCGGACCTTCAGCATGGGTGCTTCGATAATCGTGCCGATATTTTGCCGGTAGCGCTCGGCCACCTTGGGATGGGCCAGCCGGTATTTGCCGTCGGTGGCCACAAGGCGGCGATAGCGATCATATTTACGCAGCGCATAGCCGCCGGTCGCCACGAAATCGACCGCGCGGTCAAAATCAGCGCGGCTGAGCGCGCGGTAAGCCGCAGCACTCACCACTTCCAGATAAAGCGCGCCGGGATCAAACGGCCCGGCCACCGCCACGCCCAAAATATGCTGGGCCAGCACATCAAGCGCGCCGGTCCGCTCCGGCACACCATCAAGCAGTCCTTCGGAAATGGCGGTGCGGGCGGCTTCGCATTCCAGAACCTCAAAACGGTTGGACGGCACAAAGATCGCATGGCTGGGCTCATCAAGTCTGTGATTGGCCCGGCCGATGCGCTGGATCATCCGGCTTGCGCCTTTGGGCGCACCGATCTGAACCACCAGATCAACCGCCCCCCAGTCGATCCCCAGATCAAGAGTTGAAGTACACACCACCGCCTTGAGCTGGCCCGCGCCCATTGCTGCCTCAACCTTGCGGCGCTGCTCAACGCTGAGGGAACCGTGATGGAGCGCGATGGGCAGACTGTTTTCATTGGCGATCCACAATTCCTGAAACAGGCGCTCGGCCTGACTGCGTGTGTTGACGAACAACAAGGTGGTTTGCGCCTGGCTGATCAGCTCCAGCAGGTCGGGAATGGCGTAAACCCCGCTATGGCCCGACCAGGGAACCCGTTCGCCGGATGCCAGAATTTCAACCTTGGGGGCAGCGCCCCCCGTTCCGCGCTCAACCGGAGCCAGCCGCTCCTCTCCCGGCACCTGCGGCACCAGCATGCGGGCAAGCCGGTCGGGATCGGCAACCGTCGCCGACAGGCCGATGCGGCGGTGATGGGGCGCGAGTGCGGTTAATCGCGACAGGCCCAGAAACAACAGATCGCCGCGCTTGGAATTTTCAATCGCGTGCAGCTCATCCAGTATGACCGTGTCGAGCGAGCCGAAAAACTCATGCGCGTCCCTGTAAGACAGCAAAAGCGCAAGCTGTTCAGGCGTGGTGAGCAGCATGTCGGGCGGGCTGCGCCGCTGACGCTGCCGCCGCGATGTCGGTGTGTCGCCGGTGCGGGTTTCGATACGGATGTCGAGGCCAAGCTCTTCCACCGGCTCAAGCAGATTGCGCCGGACATCAACCGCCAGCGCCTTGAGCGGCGAGATATAAAGTGTGTGCAGCCTGTGGGGGCGCGGGCCGGCGCCATTGCCCCACCGTTCAATCTTGTCATGAAGCGCCACAAGGCTGGGCAGAAATCCCGCCAAGGTCTTGCCCCCGCCGGTTGGCGCAATCAGCAAGGCAGGGTCACCCGCCCGCGCACGGGCCAGCATGGCCGCCTGATGGGGCCGCAATTGCCAGCCGCGGCCTTCAAACCAGCCGTCAAAAACCGGCGGCAAAAGCGCGTTTTCCATATTTTCCGAGGTGGCAGGACGGGCTGTCATACGGCATCATAACGGTCTGGAGAACAAAACGCGATTATTCTAGGCTTCGCGCCATGTCTGACAAGACACCCATTCTGATCCGCACCAAGCCGGGCCTGTATTGCCCGGCGGGCGATTTTCATATCGACCCGATGGGCAAGGTTGCCCGCGCGGTGATCACCCATGGCCACGCCGATCACGCTATGCGCGGCCATGGTGCGGTGCTCGCCACCCAGCCCACGCTTGATGCCATGGCGGTGCGCTACGGCAAGGGCTTTGCCTCTGAAACCCAGGCTATGTCGTATGGCGAAACAATCACTTTGGGGTCAGCGCGCATCCGCCTAGTTCCCGCCGGTCACATTCTGGGAAGCGCCCAGATTGTCATTGAAGCCGATGGTCAGCGCGCCGTGGCAGCCGGGGATTATAAGCGCCGCCCCGACCCGTCCGCGCATGCCTTTGAGCCGGTGGCGTGTGATCTGTTCGTCACCGAAGCCACCTTTGGCGTTCCGATTTTTCGTCATCCCGACCCGGCCGGTGAAGTAGAGCGTTTTTTGACCCATCGCGCAGCCTTTCCAACCCGGCCCCATGTCATTGCCGCCTATTCACTGGGCAAGGCGCAACGCATGATCGCCCTGCTGCGGGCGGCAGGCTGGGATAGCCCGCTTGTGGTCCACAAAACGGTTGCTGATCTGTGCACGGTCTATGAACGGCACGGCATCGCGATGGGGCCGCTCATCCGGCTGGAAGACGCGGACGATGAGTTGCTCACCCGGTCGATCATCCTTGCCCCGCCCCAAAGCCTGACCGATCTTGATGAACCGATTGTGGCTTTTGCCAGCGGCTGGAACGGGCTGCAAAAGCGAAAGCCCAAGCCGCATCAGGGTCATTTCCCGCTGATCATTTCCGACCATGCCGATTGGGATGAACTGACCGGGACCATCGCCGATGTCAGCCCCGCACAGCTGTGGATCATGTATGGCGAGGAAGCCGCGCTTATCCATCACGCCCAAACATGCGGTATTGCAGCGACCGCTGTCCGCGATCTTGAGTGCGCGGCTTGATGGACCTGTTTGACCTCATTGCCGGGCTTGAGGCGCAGCGGAGCGAAGCCGATCAGGCGCAGTTTGCCGGGCTGGCGTTGAAGGGCAGCCCATCGGCACGCGCCACGCTCAAAGTTCTGAGCGGGGAACAGGCCCGTGTCAGCATGCCGAAGAAAGAGCTGCTCGCCTTTCTGAAATCCCATTGCGACTCCGAACAGCTTGCGGTGAGCCAAGACTATTGCGGCGATGAAGCCGAGGCATTGGCGTTGTTGTGGCCTCATGCGCCATCGGGCAACCGGGCCGTCGATGCAGACTGGCTTGCCACCGCATCCCGCGATGAGGTGGCTGACCTGTTCACGGCAACGCCGCACCAGCACCGGCCGGTCTTGTTTGCGATGGTGGCAGGCAAATGGCGCCCGCCACTCACTCCGCGCGCAGCCATTCTGGCGGCGGCGCTGGCCATTGGGCAGTCTTTAGAGGACGCCGCAGCGGGCTGGCATGGCGATGCGCTTCCCCCTTACGGTTTCCGCCTTGCCCATTCGGTGGTGCGCAGTGAGCAATCAACCCTCGATGGCCAGCCTGAGTGGAACTGGCGCGGCATCAAGCTTATCATCGCCAGCGATCCCAGCCCGTCCGCTTACACAGCGCGCGGTGAGGCGCTTGCGGGCATGGCCCAGATTGCGCGGCTGTTGCCGCCCTTCACCCAGGTCGAGGCGGTGATGCTGGCCCAGGACAGTGAGCAGACCGCCCTGCGGCGCAAAGCCAAAAGCGCGCTTAAGCCCAAAGACTGTCCGGCCATTGAAATCACCGATTTGCTGGTATCGGGCGGGACCGACATCACGGCGCAACCCTATAAGGACCGGATCGCCCAGCTTGATGGCCTCGACCTTCTGGCCCCGTTTCAACGCACAGCATACGATCGGGCCACGCCGCACAAGCTCGCCTTCGGGACAATCCATAAATCCGCTGATGCAGCATATGGCGACGCAGAACTGGCCTGGACGGTTGTGCCGCCGGTTCGCCAGAGCGCACGGCTTTATCTCTTGTCGTGGCAACGGGGCGCGGCGGGGCTGGGCATTGACTGGGGCCAGGGCATGGCCCGGCTTGGCGAAGCGCCGCCGCCTGAAGACGGCAAGACGCTGCAGGCCATCAAGGCCCATGTGAAGTCCCACACGGTGGCCAAGCACGGTCCTGTTCATGAGATCGAGCAAAGCGCGCCGCTGGTGCTGGAGGTCAGTGCGACGGCCTTGCGGCCGGCACCGCGCCGGACGGCCGGCTTTGTGCTTTATGAGCCGCGCATTGAACGGGTGGCCGACAAGCCCGCTGATTCCTTAAGCGCTATTCGCGCCCGGTTTAATCGCGACCCATCGTGATGACCACCTTGCCGAGCGCCCGGCGTTCGGACAATTCGCGATAGGCGTCATGAAGCTGATCAAGCGCGAAGCTTTTGCCAATGACGGGCTTCATCACCCCTTGGGCGGCAAGGTCATCAAGGGCGGCCATATTTTCCCGCCCCTTGGCGGGGAACTGACGGCCATATTCCCCCGCGCGCACCCCCATAACCGAAAAGCCTTTTATCAGAGCCTTGTTGACCGGCAATTCGGGGATGCGGCCCCCGGCAAAGCCGATTACCAGCAAGCGGCCATCAAATCCGATGGCGCGCACGGACTGGTCAAACACATCCCCGCCGACGGGATCAAAAATCACGTCAGCTCCGCGCCCGCCGGTCAGCTCCTTCACCGCCAGACGAAACTCGCTGGCACTGTGAAGCGCATGATCGGCCCCGATCTGTGTCGCGAAGGCCCGCTTTTCCGGGCTGCTTGCGGTTGCGATCACGGTCGCGCCCAAATGTTTGCCCAGCATGATCGCGGCTGATCCCACACCGCCCGCCGCACCATGGACCAGCAAGGTTTCACCGGCCTGCAAAGCGGCCCGGCGCACCAGCGCGACATAGGCAGTGAGCGCAATGGTGGTAAAGCCTGCCGCTTCGGCAAAGGAAAAGCCCGGCGGCATGGCGCGCACTGTATTGGCAGGCAGGACCAACTGCTCGGCAATCATGCCAAAGCGGCTGCCCAGCATGACCCGGTCGCCCACCGTCCAGCCTTCGACCCCCTCACCCAGCTCAACAATTTCGCCTGCGCCTTCCAGACCCGGCGTGAATGGCAGATCGGGTTTAAGCTGATAAAGACCCTGGGCCATCAAAATATCAGGGAAGTTGAGCGCGGCGGCCCGAACGGCCACACGCAGCTCGCCCGGTCCGGGATGCGGTGCGGCGCGCTCAACAATCCGCAGGCCCGAAAAATCCGAACCCAGCTCAAAGATTTCTGCTACCCGCATCAGCCTTGCAGAGCCTGCTTGGTCTCCTGTGCCAGCTGTTCCAGCGCGTCTTTGGCCGCAGGAACCGTACCGGACATGGCGGTAAAGGAATGGCTGAGATGCTCATAACAGCGATAGGTGACCGGCACCCCGGCTGCCTCAAGCTTCTTGGCGTAATTTTCCCCTTCATCGGAAATCGGATCAAAGCCCGCGGTGGCAATCAAGGCCGGGGGAAGACCCGAATGATCGGGCGCCGACAAGGGCGACAGCCGCCAATCGGTTTCGTCCGTGCCTTCAGGGACATAATGTTCGGTGAAGAACTCAATCAGGGCGGTGTTGAGCGGGAAGGTCTCGCCAAACTCGCTATGGCTGGCGAACCGCTCGGCCACCGTCAGCCAGGGATAGATCAAAAGCTGGAAGGCCGGCATTTGCCCACCCTTGTGTTTCATCGCAAGTGTGATGCCCGCTGACAGATTGCCGCCGGCTGAATCGCCACCAACCCCGATATTGGCGGGATCGATCTTGAATTCTTCAGCATTCGCGACCATCCATTCATAGGCGGCTACCGAATCATCATGGGCGGCGGGAAATTTATGTTCCGGCGCAAGCCGGTAATCGACCGACATGACAACGGCTTTCGCGGTATCGGCGAGCATGGAACAGAAGGTTTCGCACCAGTCGGGATTGCCGATCACACAGCCACCCTGGTGAAAATAGACAAAGCCGGGATTGTTCGCGTCCGCCAGTCCTTGCGGCGTATAAATGCGCACCGGGATTTCCATTTCGGGACCCGGAATTTTGCGCTGGTCGATTTTGGCCAGAGGCCGCATCGGGCCTTCAAGCATTGCCATGGTTTCCGACGCCACCGTGCGCATCTGATGGGGCGGCATGCCCGCCATCGGATCCTGACGCGCCGCAAGTGCAGCGATGAACTGGATGCGCGGATCAAGCACACGCCCGCGTATCGTCAACCGCTCCCCGCCCGAAAGACGGATCAGCCACTGTTCCGGCAATTTCAGCAATTGGCGCGCAAGAAAGCTTTGTGCAGCCTGTTGAAGTCCCATAGGCCCATGCCCCCAACCTGTTGGCCGG
Organism: Alphaproteobacteria bacterium; assembly: GCA_965227065.1. GTDB lineage: Bacteria > Pseudomonadota > Alphaproteobacteria > SPJN01 > SPJN01 > CBDDFN01. The sequence continues at coordinate 13,863 of CBDDFN010000014.1, read as the reverse complement.
GCATGAAACGCACCCGGCTATCTAGCGTTTTTGTTGCTTGGCGAGCGCGTCCACGCCGCCCATGAACAATGTTGACGCAAAATCGACCGCGCCGTCCACATCAATCGGTTCGCGCAGCAACATGCGATCGGCCACTTCAAAGGCAATCCCGATCATGGATGAGGCGAGATAACCCGCATCGACATCGGGCAAAAGCCCTTCGGCAATGGCTTTTTCAATGTCGCTTTCAAGCTCGTCAAAGCCGCGTACGATTTCGGGCGTGTCCATGCGCACCCGGATCGCGCCGGTGTTGCGGCGAACCATGTCGAACGTGTCACGCTCATCAATCGCATAGTCAAAAAAGGTTCGGAAAGACCCGCGCAGAAACGCGTCAAAGCTTTCTGCATTCAAACGCACTTCGCGCAATTTGGGACGTATCAACAGGGCTGATTCGTCGGAAATCGCTTCAAAGACTTCCTCTTTCGAGGTGAAGTAATTGTAGAACGTGCCTGAGGCGAGACCGGTCCGGCGGATAATGTCACGCACCGTGGTTTCGCCATAGCCAAGCTCGGCAAACACTTCGCGCGCTGCCGCCAGAATGGCCGCCCGGTTTTCGCGCTTGGTCCGCTCCCGCTTGCCCGAAACCCGCATCGGCTTGGCCTGCTCCGCCACCGTGTCTTTGACATCTGTCATCTTATAAAAGGCCCACTCTTGAACTTGCCCCTCACCCTTCCGCTTGGCGGCTTTATAGGCTAGAGCACACGCTGCGGCCAGCGATGTACCGCCGCAGCCTGAAATTTCGTGACGTGATGTCATTTTTAGCATCGCATGTAAGGCTTTGAAAGGGCTGAAATTTTATCATGGGTGAGAGTTCGCACTATCTGATCAGCCATGTTCCTTTTGCCAAGGAACTGCAAATGACCATCACCAAAGGTGAAAAGGGCCGGATTGAGGCGCTTTTGCCCTATCAGGATCGGCTGGTCGGCAATCCATTGACCGGGGTTTTGCATGGCGGGGCGGTCACCGCCTTTCTGGACAATATTTGCGGTGCGGCTGTGGTTTCAGCGCTGGATGACCCCACCCCCATCGCCACGCTTGACCTGCGGATCGATTATATGCGGCCTGCAGAAGCCGGGGCTGATATTCACGCGATCACCGAATGCTATAAGAAAACCCGCCAGATCGCCTTTGTGCGCGGCCATGCCTACACCACCGACCCCGGTGATCCGGTCGCCCATTGTACCGGCACCTTCATGCTGGGTGCCAACCGTGCCAAGCCGGTGCAATCGCCTTATTCCGATGTTTTGGAAAGCGCCCGGCAGGAGCAAGGCGAATGACCGACTATCTCAAATTGGTGCGCGATGCGCGCGCGGGCGAAGGTCTGACCGAACAGCATTTGCAAGACCTGCTCAAAGCCATTCCCTATACTGAATTTGTCGGCATCACCGCGCGCATCAAAGATGACGTGGTTGAAACCATGCTCCCCTTTGCAGATCATCTGATCGGCAATGCGCGCTTGCCTGCACTGCATGGCGGGGTGATCGGCTCATTCCTTGAAACGACTGCGATCATCGAAATGTTGTGGCGCGGCCAGGGTGAATTTCTGCCCAAGACGATCAGCCTGACGATTGATTATCTGTCGACCGGCAAGCCCGAAACTCTCTATGGCCGGGCACATGTGTCCAAGCAGGGCCGTCGGGTGGCAAGCGTCCGGGTTGAGGCATGGCAGTCCGATCCGAACCGGCTAACCGCCACCGCCCATGGCAATTTCATGCTCGACACACAATCAGCCTAGAACAGTGTGGGCTGCGGCCCGGCCCGACAGCAGGGCGGCTTCGATCCGGCGATCCAGACACCAGTCCCCGCAGGCGACAAGACCGTCATCCAGCGCAAAGCACAATTGGCCAAGCGGTTCAGCCACTTTGGCCTCAGACCAAAGCTGGACGAACGAAAAGGCCGGTTCGGGCACCTCTTCACACAATGCTTCGGCAAAGGCCGCCCGCGCGGTGTCCAAAACAAAGTCGGATGGAGCGGACTGATTGGCCGCCGACCAGGGGGCTGACAGGTGCAGCACCCAGCGATCGCGGCCAAACCGCTCCCCATCGCGCCAGGCAGGTTGGCGCGCGGCCCAACTGAGCGCGGAGTCATGAATTTCAAAACTTTCAAACTGGCTTTTAAGCGGGGTATCAAAGGCCAGTGACACCGCCCAGCACGGATCAAAGCGCACGCCGGGTCCGGCAAAGCCCAGCCCCATCAGGGCCGCGGGGGTCACGGCAAGAATGACGGACCGGGCTGCGATCTCCCCTGTGCTGGTCGCTAAGTGATAGACCCCGTCCCTCTTGGTGATGGATTGAAGAGTGGTGCCGGTTTCCACGGTGACACCGCGCAGCAGCCAGGCAATGAAACTTGCCATATCTGGACGGCCGCGAAAGCGCGGCTCGCTTTCGCGCGGACACCATACGCCGCGCTTGAGCGTTCCGACGGGGCCGAGGGGGGCGAGCGCCTTGTCCGTCAGCGCTTGATCGGCGAGCGCCTGAAAGGCCGGGTCACGCAGTGTCATGAACTGACCGCCATGATCAAAGCTCAAATCACCGCCGCACATCGCCACCATGCGGGCATTTTGCAGCCGACCTCCGGCGCGCGGCAGGGCCTCAATCACACGAACCTCCCGCCCGGCTTCTCCCAGCGTTCGGGCGGCCATAGCCCCGGCGGCACCGGCGCCGACGATCAGAGTCTCGATCATTTCAACTGGGCGTTCCATGCCCCCAACCTAAAACAGATGCAGCCGCACGCAAGCTCGAATAGTCTCGCCCCATGTCCGCACCCCTCACCCACCGCACCGTTCTTGCGATCGCGGTTCCGATCACCCTGTCCAATGCCACTGTGCCGCTTGTCGGCGCGGTTGATACCGCTGTGGTTGGTCAGTTGGGGGCTCCTGAGCTGATCGGCGGGGTGGGCGTCGGCACCGTCGTTGCCACCTATATCATCTGGTTGTTTGCCTTCATTCGCGCCGGAACGGCCGGTTTGACCGCGCGCGCAAAAGGGGCAAACGATACAGACGAAATCCGCGCCGCCCTTGGCCGGTCGGTCCTGATCGGCTTTGGGCTTGGAACCGGCTTGATGCTGGCTGCCCCGCTGATCTGGCAGATCGCCGCCAGCCTGTTTCAGGCAAGCGCGGCGGTTGAAGGCCATGCCGAAACCTATATCCGAACGCGGCTGTGGGGCGCCCCCGCCATGCTCGCCAATTTTGCGCTTCTGGGCTGGTTCATGGGGCGGCAACGGACCAGCCGGGTGCTGATGCTTCAACTGTTTCTCAATGGGGTGAACATCGCGCTTGATCTGCTGTTTGTCCTCAAATGGGGATGGGGCGTGCGCGGTGTGGCAGCAGCCAGCGCCATTGCTGAATGGGCGACGCTCCTGCCGGCCCTTGCCCTCGCGGCGCGTGACCTCAAATCGGTTGGCGGCAGGTGGAACCCCGGCCGCCTATTTGCCTGGGATGCCATCCGCGAAACCGTGCTGACCAATCGTGATCTGTTTATCCGCACCTTGTTTCTGGCGACGGCTTTTGCGTTGATTTCAGCCGAAAGCGCCAAGCTCGGTGATGTTGAACTGGCAGCAACCACCATCTTGCTCAACCTGCTGACCATCGCCGCTTACGGCATGGACGGCTTTGCCATCGCCGCCGAGGCCCTGACCGGGGAAGCCATCGGTGCACGAAGGCGCTCATATTTTCACCGCGGCGTTCGCTTGACGAGCCTGTGGGCGGGCGCCACCGCGATCATCTTTGCAGCCCTGTGGGCGTTGGCGGGCGAAAGCATCATTGTGGTGATGAGCACGTCAGAGGCGGTCCGCACCACCGCCATGACCTTCCTGCCCTGGCTGATCATTCAACCTCTGGTCGCAGCGACCTGTTTCCAGCTTGACGGTTTTTACATCGGCATGGGGGCGACGCGGGCCATGCGCAACTGGATGATGGTGAGCTTCGGGGTCTATCTGACGAGCCTGATGGTGACCGTCCCGGTTTGGGGCGGGCATGGCATCTGGTTCACCTTCAATCTGTTCTTTGTCGCCCGCGCGGTCACACAATTGGTGGCCTGGAAAAGATCGGTACGGGCCGCCTTTGCTTAGAGGATTTCCAGCACCTGCTCCGGCGGACGGCCCAGACGCGCCTGATCGCCTGCAACAACGATGGGCCGTTCAATCAAAACCGGGTTGGCCGCCATGGCCGCGAACAAGCCATCCTCATCGGCATCTTTAAGCCCAAGTTCTTTATACGCCTCTTCCTTGGTGCGCATCATGGCGCGCACATCCTCAAGGCCGAGCTGTTGAAACAGCACCCGCAATTCAGCTTCGCTCGGCGGGGTTTCCAGATATTTGATGGTCTCGAACGACAGCCCCTTGTCTTCAAGCAACGCCAAAGTCTGGCGGGACTTCGAACAGCGGGGATTGTGATAAATGACAAGGCTCATCATGATCTCCAATCAGCGCCGACCGCGTCGGTGATGGTCGCAAAACCATCATTGCGCACATGCCGGGCCAAATCTGAAACGATGGATTGAATGAGGCGCGGCCCCTCATAGGCCAGCGCCGAGTAAAGCTCGACCAGTGAGGCGCCGGCCCGGATCTTCCGGTACGCATCATAGCCTGAGCAGATGCCGCCCACGCCAATGAGCGGCATCGCGCCGTCCATGATCCTGGCAAAGGCGCTGAGCACTTCGGTGGACCGCTCAAACAGCGGACGCCCCGACAGGCCGCCATTTTCGCCTTTGGCCGGGCTTTGCAAACTGTCAGGCCGCGCAAGCGTGGTGTTCGACACAATCAGCCCGTCAATGGAAGAGGCCAGCACAACAGCTGCAATATCCTCAATCGCCTCTTGGTCAAGATCAGGCGCGACCTTGAGCAGGATTGGCGTGGTATCATCGCCGCGCGCGTCGACCATGCGCGCCAGCAACTGTTCAAGCTGGCCCTTGTCCTGAAGCCCGCGCAATCCCGGCGTGTTCGGGCTGGAAATATTGGCGGTGTAGAAACTTGCGAGCCCTTTGAAGCGCTCAATGCCCGCCACATAGTCGGCGATGCGATCCTCAGAATCCTTGTTGGCACCGATATTCACGCCCACCAGACCAGGCTTGTCCGCGCGGGCTTCCAACCGCCGGGCAGCCGCCTCATGGCCCTCATTGTTGAAGCCCATGCGGTTGATGACCGCCTTGTCCTGTTTCAGGCGAAACAGGCGCGGCTTGGGATTGCCCGCCTGCGGGCGGGGCGTGATGGAGCCGACCTCAACAAAGCCGAGCCCCAGATTGAGCATGGCATCGGGCACCTCGGCATTCTTGTCAAACCCGGCTGCCAGCCCGACCGGATTGGGAAAGTCGAGCCCCAACAATCTTTGGCTCAAGACCGGATCGGGTTGAACATCCGCCGATCCGCCAAGCCCGAGCTTGAGCGCCTGAATGGTGGCCCGGTGCGCAGGCTCCGCCGGCAGCATCTGGACAAGCCGTGTCCCGATCCCCGCAATCATGCGCTGACCTCGGCGGGGATCTGATGCACCCCGTCTTTAAGCGTCAGGGGCTTCACCCAGTCCACATCGGTCAGCGCCAGCGGCGCATAAAGATGGGGGAACAGGTCATCATTGCGCGAGCGTTCCCATTTGAGCGCCTCACCCAGCTTGGTTTCATCGACCGCAGCAAGCAGCAAGCCGTCCTGCCCGGCAAAATGTTTTGCTGCCGTTTCGGCCAATTGCGCAGCGGACGAGAAATGAATGAAGCCGTCGGCATGATCGACCGGCGCGCCGTCAAAGCGGCCGGCCGCTTTCGCATCGGCCCATTGAGATTGCGTGAGGATTTTATAGATCACGCGGCTTTCTCCGCCACCAGCTCCCCGGCCAACGCCTTGTTGATCAGGGCAATCGTGTTCTCAACACCATAGAGCGCGATGAAGCCGCCCATGCGGGGGCCCTGGCTTTGGCCAAGCAGCACTTCATAAAGCGCCTTGAACCAGTCGCGCAGATTTTCAAAATCATGCTCCTTACCCACCGCAAAGACCTCGCTTTGCAAGGCTTCGGCATCGCCGCACTCTTTCAAGCCTTCAAGCCTTTGCTTGAGAGTTTCAATGGCGGCGCGTTCAGCATCGTTTGGCGCGCGGAACTGTTTGGTCGGCTTCACAAAATCATGGAAATAGGTCACCGCATTCTTGACCAGCCCGGCGAGAAACGGATGGCTTTCCGGCGTCGCCCCATGGGTGTAGCGGTTGATAAAGCCCCACAGCACCGCCTCATCCTCGGCATTGGCCGCCGAGACGAGATTGAGCAACAGCGCGAAGCTCACCGGCACCTCATGCGCAGGCGGGTTGCCGTTGTGAATGTGCCAGACCGGGCTGTCGATCTGCTTGTCTGGCTCAGCCTCACTGAACTTCCCGAGAAAGGTGACATATTCATCAACCGCCTTGGGGATGACGTCGAAGTAAAGCCGCTTCGCCTTTTTGGGGCTTTGGAACATGTAAAGCGCGAGGCTTTCAGGCGCGGCATAGCGCAGCCAATCCTCGATCGCGATGCCATTGCCTTTGGATTTGGAAATCTTCTGGCCGTTCTCATCCAGGAACAGCTCATAATTGAAGCCCTCAGGTGGCGTATCGCCCAGAGCGCGGACGATCTGACCGGCCAGCTTGACCGAATCGATCAGATCCTTGCCCGCCATTTCATAATCGACATCAAGCGCTACCCAACGCATCGCCCAATCGGGCTTCCATTGCAATTTGCAATGCCCGCCGGTCACCAGCGTTTCACGCCGTTCACCGCTTTCCAGCTCATAGACAATCGTGCCTTTGGCCGGATTGGTCTCAACCACAGGCACCTGATAAACCTCATTGGTTTCAGGATCGACGGGCAGGAAGGGCGAATAAGTCTTGCGCCGCTCTTCCCCCAGGCTCGGCAACATAATGGCCTGAACCTTGTCGTAATTCTCCAAGACCGCCATCAGCGTGGCATCAAACAGGCCCGACCGGTAGCATTCGGTTGAGCTTTTGAACTCATACTCAAAGCCAAAACTGTCGAGAAAGCTTTGCAGCCGCGCATTATTGTGCTCGCCGAAGCTGGGATGGGTGCCGAACGGATCAGGCACCGCGGTCAGCGCCTTGCCCAAATGCTCCGCCATCATCTCCTGATTGGGGATGTTGGTCGGCACTTTGCGCAACCCGTCCATATCATCGGAAAAGGCAAACAGGCGTGTGGGAATATCCGACATCATCTCAAAGGCGCGGCGCACCATGGTGGTGCGGGCGACCTCGCCGAACGTGCCGATATGGGGCAGGCCTGAGGGGCCATAGCCGGTCTCAAACAGCACATAGCCCTTTTCGGGCATCTTCTTCTCCACGCGCGCCAAAACCTTGCGGGCCTCAACAAAGGGCCAGGCGTTGGAATTCAGGGCGGCGTCGCGAAGATTGCTCATTTTTTTGTCCTCAAAAGTGCGGGCGGAGCTTTCGCACCAGCGCGCGCGCACGTCAACACTATGCGGTGCCGCAGGCCCCGCTATAGTGCCCCCATGTCCGCAGCCGATTCGCCCCTTGAGACCCGCTTTCACGCGCCCGTTTTGATCACCGGCGCGCGGCATGCTGTTATTCTGGATGATCAGGGCTCATTGAGCGACCTCACCCTGGAAGAGGCCCGTGCCGAAGCCCAGCGTGGCCCGCATCTGGTGTGCCACCGGGCGCAAACCGCAAAGCGGCTGGGCCTTGGCCCGTCGGTACGGTTTTACGATGCGCTGGAACTCTTTGCCTTTGTCAAACCAGCCCAATTTGTGGTTCCCACCGCCGATGGCATCGCCCACGCGCTGGGATTGTCGTGCGAGGCCGATCTCGAAGCCCAGGCCGTGGGGCTGTTTGAGGCCGCTGAACGCCTGCTCGCGGATGTCACAGACCTGCCGGGCGAAGCACGCGAAGACGCCGCCCGCATCGCCAAGACGCTTCATGATACGGGATGGAGCTGGGGGCCGGTGCTCACCACGCTTCTGGGACCGCCCAAGCGCCGGGGCGGGCTGGCCCAGGGATTTGATGTCTGGAACCGCCTGCCCGAATGGGAAGAGCGCGCGCCCCCGCCCCCGCCCGGTGATAGCGCGGTGGATGCCGATGATGCGCTGTTCCGGTTGCATCAATTGCTAGGGCCGGCCTCGGAAGACCGGGAAGAGCAGCGCGATTTCACCCGCGCGGCCTCCGGCGCCTTTCGCCCCCGGCAGGAAAAAGCGAGCCCCAATCTGGTGATTGCCGAGGCGGGCACCGGTACGGGCAAGACGCTGGGCTATGTTGCCCCGGCAAGCCTGTGGGCCGAACAAAATGGCGCGCCGGTCTGGCTTTCGACTTATACGAAGAATTTGCAGCGCCAGCTCGATCAGGAAATTGCCCGGCTTTATCCCGACCCCAATGTTCGGGCTGACCGGGCGGTCATTCGCAAGGGCCGGGAAAACTATCTGTGCCTGCTGAATTTTCAGGAAGCCATCGGCCAGGCCCAGGGCGGGGCGGGTGGACGCGATGGGCTCACCGCCATCGGGTTGATTGCCCGCTGGGCGGGCGCCAGCCGCGATGGGGCGATGGTGGGCGGCGACTTCCCCTCTTATCTCAGCCATCTGATCAGCCCTTCGCTGAAAAGTGCGGTGTCGGACCGGCGGGGCGAATGCGTGCATTCGGCCTGTCCGCATTTCCGCCGCTGCTTCATCGAGATCGCCAGCCGCAAATCCGCTCATGCCAATCTGGTCATTGCCAATCATGCGCTGGTGATGATCCAGGCCGCGCTTGGCCGGTTCGACATTGATGCGGGCAATGACGGGCCTGCGGGACAGGGGCCGACCCATTTTGTGCTTGATGAGGGCCACCATCTGTTTGAGGCGGCCGACAGCGCCTTTTCCGCCCATCTGACCGGCATTGAGATGGCTGAATTGCGGCGCTGGATCCGGGGCCGGGAGGCCGGTTCCAAACGCCGGGGCCGGGGCCTTGGCGAGCGGGTTCAGGATCTGCTGATCCCCTTCAGCCTGCCCTCCGATGCCGATGAGGCGGCGCAAAAAGCCCATGAGGAGTTAAGCCGCGCCTTGGGGGCGGCCCGCGAAGGGTTGATGGCAGCTGTTCAGTCTGCGGACGAGTTGCCCGGCGAGGGCTGGCATGCAAGGTTGCGCGATGGTGACCCGGTCGGTCCCGGCGAGCGGTTCTTGGGCGCTCTCCAAGCCCATATTGAAGCGCGCAACGAAGACAGGCGCTCCGCTTATGCGCTGGAGGCGAGCCTCACCGAGCCCCACCCTGCCCTGGTGGAACGGGCCGAGCTTCTTGGGCAAAGCCTGCTTACGCTCGAAAAAACACTCACCCGGCTCGCCCACGGGCTTGAACTCAGATTGACGGCGGAAGCCTCAGACCTCGACACCGGTACGCGCAACGGTATCGAGGCGGCGGTGCGGGGCATTCGGCGGCGCGCCCTTCTGGTTTTGCCCGAATGGCGCAACATGCTCAAAGCATTGATCCAACCTGCGCCCGAAGACATGGTCGACTGGGCCTCGATCGAACGCGACCGCAGCCGGATGATTGATGTCGGTCTGCACCGTCATGCGGTTGATCCCACCAAACCCTTCGCCGAGACGGTGCTCAAACCCGCCCAGGGGGTTGTCGTCACCTCAGCCACATTGCGTGACCAAACCATTGAGGATGAGACCGGCGATTGGGAAAGTGCCGAAATGCGCATCGGCGCACGCCATCTGATCCATCCCGCCCACCGGGTCAGCCACCCCTCTCCCTTTGACTTCCCAAGCCATGCCCGTGTGTTCATCGTCACTGATGTCCGCCGCGACAAGGCCGATGATGTCGCCGCCGCCTATCGCGAATTGATCAAGGCGGCGGGTGGCGGCACGCTGGGGCTATTCACCGCTATTGAGCGGCTCAAACGGGTGCAGGAGCGGATTGCCGGGCCGCTCGAAGAGGCCGGGTTTGATCTTTACGCCCAGCATGTCGATCCGCTGGAAAACTCCGTGCTGGTCGATATTTTCCGGGCGCGCGAAAACGCGTCCCTGCTTGGCACCGACGCCATGCGTGACGGCGTCGATGTTCCGGGCCGGTCGCTGCGGTTGATCGTGTTTGACCGGGTTCCCTGGCCGCGCCCATCTTTGCTGCACAAGCGCCGCCGCGAGGCCTTTGGCGGGCGCGCCTATGATGACATGCTGGTCCGGCTCAAGCTCAAACAGGCGTTCGGACGGCTCGTCCGCCGCGCCGATGACCGGGGCTGTTTCGTGATGCTGGATGCCATGACGCCTTCGCGGCTTTTGTCGGCCTTTCCCGAAAATGTCGAAGTTGAACGCGCCGGGATAGCCGATACTGTTTCCGGCGTTCGCCGCTTCCTTGAGGGCGGCTAAGCCGGTACAGTCATTTCAGAAATTCTCTTCCAGTGAAGGCTCATCCATGTCTGATTTCAAAACCGATCCTCATTCCTGCCTCATCGCCATCATGGTGTTCATGTCGGCGGCTGACCGCAACATGACCGACAAAGAATTGTTTGTGATCGGCGAGATCGTCAAAACCCTGCCGGTTTTCGGCAATTTTGATGAAAATCAACTGGTGCCGACCGCCCAGTCAGCCGCCGAAATGCTGGAAAAGGCCGACAGTTTGGAAGGCGCCATCGCCGTCATTGCCGACGCGATGCCCCCGCAACTGGATGAAACCGCCTATCTGATCGCCTGCGAAGTGGCCGCCGCCGACGGCTCGGTCGCGCTGGAAGAAATGCGCGCGCTCGAAATCATCCGCGACGGTCTTGGGATTGACCGGCTGACCTCAGCGGCCCTTGAACGTGCGGTTCGGGCGCGCAGCACGACAGTGTGATGTGACCGTGATCTGGTCTGGCTTAAAATAAGCGCATGATGGACTGGATATTGTCACATGAGACCGCCCTGCGCTTTGGTGCCTATGGCGGTGTTCTGACTGCCATGGCGGGCGCCGAGGCACTTTGGCCCCGCCGTCAACGGTCGCAAAGACGCGCGGGCCGATGGCTCAACAATCTGGGGATTGCCGCGCTCAATTCACTTTTATTGACCCTGATTTTCCCGCTGCTTGCCGTCGGCCTGGCCTTGATCGCGGCGGACAGGGGCTGGGGGCTGTTCAATCTGATCGCCGCCCCGGTCTGGCTTGAAGTTCTGCTGGCCATTGTGATCCTGGATTTCATCATCTGGGCGCAGCATCTGATGTTCCACAAGATCGGGTTTTTGTGGCGCTTCCATGCCATGCACCATATTGATCTCGACATCGACACAACCACCGGCGTGCGCTTCCACCCCGTCGAGATCCTCTTGTCCATGCTGATCAAATTCGGCGCGGTGGTACTGCTGGGCCCTGCCGCGGTGGCGGTTTTACTGTTTGAAGTGCTGCTGAATGCCACCGCCTTGTTTAACCATGCCAATCTGCGCCTGCCAGCCCGGCTTGACCGGACCTTGCGCGCATTCATGGTGACGCCGGACATGCACCGGGTGCACCATTCCGTCCACCAAGACGAAACCGATTCGAATTACGGCTTTAATCTGTCGGTGTGGGACCGGATATTTGGCACCTATCGCGCCCAACCCCGTGATGGACACTTGGAAATGGCGATAGGGCTTGACGAACGCCGCCGCTTGGAGGACACGCTAGGGGTGCAAATGGTTTTGATTCCCTGGACCTTGGGCAAGGATCGGTCGTGAGAACCCTTTATCTGCTTAGGCACGCCAAGTCCGATTGGTCTGATGATGATGCAGACGATCATGACCGCCCGCTCAACAAGCGCGGCGAACGGGCGGCCTCTCTGATTGGCGTTTATGCCGAACAAAACAGCTATCCGATCCGGGGCATTTTCTCGTCATCCGCGCGCCGCGCCGAAGACACCGCCAAACGGGTGCGCGAGCAGCTCGACAATCGCCCCACACTGGTGACCCTGCCCGATCTTTATCATGCCAGCCCCTCGGTGCTGCTCAAACGGCTGCAGGGGCTGGGCGACGCGCCCGACCATTTGATGATGGTGGGCCACAATCCGGGCCTGCATGATTTTATTGTCAGCTTGCTGGCTGAAAGCCTGCGCGACACTGAACCCGCCAAGCGGGTGACGGAGAAATATCCGACAGGGGCCCTTGCGGTTCTCAACCTGCCCGCCGAAAGCTGGTCGGGCGTGGAGATGGCAAGCGGTGAGCTTGTCCATTACGCAACGCCCAAAGATCTGGTCTGACGCGGAGCGGTGCATCCCTCGCCTTTCATTGTGATTGAAGACAGCCGCGCGAACGGCCAGGCGCTGGGCTTTGCCCATCCCGAACAGATCATCACCGCCACCACCCTTGACGAGGTTCGCCCCGCCCTTGCCGCCCTTGACCGGGCAACCCGGCAAGACGGACTGCACGCCGCGGGTTTCATCGCCTATGAGGCGGGATACGCCTTTGAAGACCGTCTCGCGCACCTGCCGATCGGGTCCACACCAACGCCGCTTTTGTGGTTTGGCTTGTTCAATGACACGCAGCCCCTTTCTGAGGACGACATTGCGGCTTGGGCCGAGGGGCATGTCGAGACGTTTGAACTCGACCGCACCGCCCAACAATTTGCACCGGAAATCGCCGCCATTCATGGCTATTTGCAAAGCGGGGATGTCTATCAGATCAACCACACCATGCGCGGGCATTTCAAAACCGAAAGGTCTGCCCGGGCCCTTTATGCGGCCATGCGGCCCGGACAACGGGTCGGCCATGGGGCGCTGATTGAAACCGCAGATTTCTCAGTATTGAGCTGGTCGCCCGAACTGTTTCTCGAACGCGCCGGTCACAGGCTCACCACACGCCCCATGAAAGGCACCGCGCCCCGCGGCCGCACCCTGGCTGAAGATGACACCGCCGCCCATGCGCTGCAAAATGACGAAAAATGCCGTGCCGAAAATCTGATGATTGTCGATTTGTTGCGCAATGATCTGGGCCGGATTGCCCGGCCCGGCAGCGTGCATGTCGACAGCCTGTTTGCGGTTGAACGCTATCTCAGCTTCAACACGCTGACATCGACCGTCCATGCCGACATTGATCCCGCACTTGGCCTTGCCGAGATCATGCCTGCGCTGTTTCCCTGCGGCTCGGTCACCGGCGCGCCCAAAATTCGCGCCATGGAATTGATTGCCGATCTGGAGGGCCGTCCACGCGGGGTCTACACAGGCGCAATCGGCCATATCCGGCCCGGTGGTGATTTTTCTTTCAATGTCGCCATCCGTACCGCGGTCATTGAACCGGACGGTTCCGGCACGCTCGGCATTGGCGCGGGCATTGTGGCGGATTCCGATGCGGACGCCGAATATCGCGAAAGCGCGCTGAAAGCCCGCTTCCTGACAAATCCGGTTCCGCAATTCGAGCTGTTTGAGACGACCATCTTTGAGCCCGGTCAGGGTCCTGTCCTGCTGGACCCGCATATGGAGCGTCTGGAACTCTCGGCACGCTATTTCGGCTTTCCGTTCGACCGGCGCGCACTCCAGGACATGCTGAATGCGGTAGAGGGTGAGGTGTCCCTCAGGCTGCGCTTTGCCTTGGGATATGATGGGGCGTTTCATCTGCAAACCCGTCCCCTCACGCCGGAAGACCAGCCCAGATCAGGGCTGATCGGCTGGGCCCAAACCCCGGTATCGTCGTCCGACCCGTTCTTGTTTCACAAGACAAGTCACCGCGCGGCCTATAATCAGGCCATGGCCGACGCACAAGCCGCCGGATTGCTCGACCTGATCTTTGTCAATGAACGCGGCGAGGTCACCGAAGGCGCGCGCACCACTGTTCTGGTTCGTGACGGCAGCGCCTTGTTGACCCCGGCATTGACCTGCGGATTGCTGGCCGGGACGGTCCGCGCCCAGATGCTGGAACGGGGGCTGGCGCGTGAGGCTGTGCT
>CBDDFN010000013.1:0-115130 GCA_965227065.1 Alphaproteobacteria bacterium | reverse complement strand
GCCCGATTGGGCTTGGCCGGGATGACGTAAGATCAAAACCATCACGCGTTGGGCCAATCAGGCTTGCGCTTCTCGATAAAGGCTTTCATCCCTTCATCCGTGTCGGCCGACCCTGACATCAGCGGCAGCATGATCTGGGCATATTCAAGGCTTTCGCGCAGGCTCATATCCTGCATGGCGTGATAGGCCATCTTGCCCAACCGGATGGCGGTGGGGGATTTGTGCACCACCCGCTCCAAAAGCCAATCAAGCTTGGCGTCGAGCTCGGCATGGGGAACGACATAATTGATCAGATCCATGTCAAAAGCTTGCTGGGCGGAAAACCGCTCCCCGGTGATGCACAGCTCCAGCGCCTTGCGCCGGGGTGCCGCGCGCAAAATGTAGGGCAGGATCATCAGGGGAAACAGGCCGATAGCGCTTTCGGGCGTGCCAAAAGTCGCCTGCTCGGACGCCACAACCATATCGCACGCACACATCAGCCCAAGCCCGCCTGCCAGCGCATGGCCATTGACGCGGGCAATGACCGGCAGATTGCAGTTTTCAAGCGCGCGGAAGAAATCAGCGATCTTGTTGGTGGGGGAGGAATAATCAAAGCCGAACGGATTAGCCCCGGGATCGCGGTTCAAATCCCCGCCCGCGCAAAAGGCTTTCTCGCCCGCGCCGGTGATCACAATGGCGCGCGCCTCTGGGTCGGCCTTGGCGTGCTCAACCCCCTGGGCCAGCTCAAGAACCACCTGGGGGTTGATCGCATTGCGGCGCTCTTCCCGGTTGATGATCAGCCACCAGACGGGACCGCGCTTTTCAATCAGTGTCAGCGCCTCAGACATGAACCTCTCCCCCAAAAATCAGAATTTGATCGCACTTTAGTGAGTTTCACTCACTTTGCAAGACACTCTTGCAAATAAGGGGTTTTGTTTGGTCGAACCATAGGGTAGCGTGCGCCAAAATAAAGAAACCTCACTTGATGGAGCGCTGCCATGTCCGCGACCGCCCTGAGCAATGATTTTTCCTATGAGCTGACCGCTGATCAGCGCGAAATCCTCGACACCGCCGACCGCTATGCGCGCGAACAGCTCGCGCCGCTGGCCGCCAAAATGGACGAAGAGGAATGGTGGCCCGATCAGCAATTCCGCAGCCTGGGCGAGATGGGCTATCTGGGCGTCACGGTGCCGGAAGAATTTGGCGGTGCGGGGCTCGACATCTGGACCAGCGGCCTCATCCTGCAGGCCTTTTCGCGGCACAATCATGCGCTTGCCTTGAGCTGGGTCGCCCATGACAATCTGTGCGTCAACAATATCTACGCCAACGGCACTGACGAGCAGCGCGCACGCTTCCTGCCCAAACTGTGTTCGGGCGAATGGATCGGCGCTTTGGGCCTCACCGAACCAGGTGCGGGATCCGACGCTTTGGGATCCATGAGCACGACGGCCCGGCGTGAGGGTGACGAATATGTGCTGAACGGCACCAAGATCTACATCACCAATGGCCCGATTGCCGATGTCGTTCTGGTCTATGCCAAGACCGACAAGGACAAGGGCGCCCACGGCATTTCCGCCTTTGTGGTTGATACCAAAACGCCAGGCTTCACCGTCGCCCAGAAGCTGATCAAGATGGGCTTCCGGGGCAGCCAAACTGCTGAGCTTGTGTTTGATGAATGCCGGGTGCCTGCCGCCAACCGGCTGCGCGATGAAAATCGCGGCGTGCAAGTTGTGATGAGCGGGCTTGACCTTGAACGCGCCATGATCTCGCCGATCTGCCTGGGCGTGTGCGAACGCGCGCTGGAACTCAGCCTTGATTACGCCAAGACCCGCACCCAGTTTGGCCAGCCAATCGGCAATTTCCAGATGATCCAGGCCAAGCTGGCCGACATGTACACCATGACCGAAACGCTGCGGACCTTCTCAAACCGCGTGTTGGCCGCGTGCAATTCCATCGGCCATGGCGAGGCAGGCTCCGGCGAAATCCACATGCTGACCGCCGCATCGGTCAAATATGCGGCTGAGACCATGAACAGTGTCTTGAACGAGGCCATGCAGATCCATGGCGGGTCAGGCTATATCTGGGAATCGGAAGTGAACCGGCTGTACCGCTCGATCAAGTTGCTCGAAATCGGCGCAGGCACCACCGAAGTGCGCAATCTGATCATCGCCGGTGAGCTGCTGAAATGAGTTTTGGCCTTTCCAACGCCGAATTACTCGCCCACCAAACCGTCTATGCGCCGGACGTGCTGGCAGGCAAGACCGTCCTGATTTCGGGTGCCGGATCGGGCCTGGGCAAGGCCACCGCGATCCTGATGGGACGGCTTGGCGCCACGGTCATTCTGGCAGGCCGGACCGAAGAAAAGCTTCAGGCCGTGGCCGATGATATGGCCGCCGCAAGCCTCACCGCCCATGTCCGGCCGATCAATATTCGCGATGATGAAACTGTCTATCCCTGGATGGCAGACCTGTTCGCCGAATTTGACGGCGTGGACGGGTTGGTCAATTCGGCCGGCGGGCAGTTTCCGCAAGACGCCATCGACTTCAAGCCCAAGGGCTGGCGCGCGGTCATCGACACCAATTTGAACGGCACCTGGTACATGATGCAGGCCGCCGCGCAAAACTGGCGCGACCGGGGACAGCCTGGTTCCATCGTCAATATCGTCACCGTGATTGACCGGGGCATGACCGGGGTTGCCCATACTGCGGCCGCCCGCGCCGGTGTTGTCTATGTCTCAAAATCCGTCGCAGTCGAATGGTCGGCGCACAAGATCCGCGTCAATTGCATCGCGCCGGGCGCCATTATGACCGAGGGCCAGGCGGTCTATTCCGATGAGGCGCGCGCGGCCTTTGTCATGTCAAACCCGATGAAACGGTTCGGCTCTGCCTGGGATATTGCCGAGGCGTGCGTTTATCTGACCTGCGATGCGTCCAACTTCACCACCGGCGAAGTGCTGACCATTGATGGCGGCGGCGCCCTGTGGGGCGAATTATGGACCCAGGGCAAGCCCGACTATTTCAAGGCCCCCTAGTGGGGACGGACATCATGCCTCCGGCAGGGGGAGGGCAGAGCAGCTCATCGCCTTCCCGTCATCCCTTACCCCGTCATTCCGGGCAAGCGCCCCAGCAGGCGCGCGACCCGGAATCTGTTGGCACTGAAGCAACACCGGCACAGCGCTGATCTGTGGAACCGCAGCGCAATCAGATTCCGGTCTTGCCCGGTCGGGCAAACCGGAATGACGAAGAAATGCCAAAAGATCCCGAATCAAGTTCGGGATGAAGATCAGTAATGAGCACCCCGTCGCTGAGCGATCAGCGCCCGGGCGCGCTCGCCCGGATGTTGAGGAAGATGGGGGAGGACCAGGCGCGGTGTTCAGCCATGGCCGCGCAAGCCTCATCATCACCGGTGCGGTAATCGCCAAAGCAGGGATTAACCGCAATGCACTGGCCGGTTTCGTCAAACTCGCATCCCAGTGTGGCGCCATTGATAGTCGGCGTCGGCTCCTCAATTGCACGCACATAATAAAGTGCATCGCGGGCGCCATAGTCGGGATCGGTAAAGGTAAAGGAACAACCTTCCTGGTTCGGCTCGCACGCATGCACCAAAAACGGATCATCGATCAACCCGGCAATGTCTTCTCCACCGGCGATCTGGGGGCGGATGCGGATGACTTCGATACGGCTGATCAGGCGGCGCTCATCAGAAGGGTTATCGCATTCATTGGCGCACAGGCTGGTGAGCCGTTCCGCCGACAGGCCCTTTTCGGCATGATCGGGACAGCCGGGCTTTTGCTTGAAACTGCCAAGCGCGCGCACCTCAAAAAATGGCTGCTCATTGAGTGTTACGGCACTGCCCATGGGATGGCGTTCGGCCCCGTTCAGCAGATCAAACCATAGCAGGATGCGGTGGCCCGACGTGCCATAGGTTTCCCGCCGCCGCATGGCAGCAAACAGCGCCTCGCGGCTGCGGTCTGTGGCATGGACGGCGGCCAGCCCGCCGGTGAACCAGAAGCTCGACTGGCGTTCAAAATCAGCCATCGCCATGGAGGCGCGGCTTTGTAGCTCTTCCTGATCATAATAGACGGGCTGGGACGGCTTGGGCTCAGGCCCCATCCCCATGATGGCGGCCAGTGCCTGTGTGCGCGGCCCCCAGGCATCGGTATTGGTCTTGCGGGCCACGGGTTTGTAGCCCGTGCCGGGCCGCGCGCGATGGGTGTCCGATGCTGCGATAAAGCCCCACAAGAAACGATTGCCGCTGCCCGGGTCGGTCAGCGCCAGACCATATTGGACCGAACCGCGCGGACGATATTTGAACGAGGGCAGGAAGCAATCGCGGCATTGCTCGGCATCCTTCCACTCGTCAACCCGTGCGCCGGGAACTGCCATTTGCGCGCCAAGCCCCATGCGGATCGAGGCTGACCGGGCCTGCCGCCGC
The DNA here is from genome assembly GCA_965227065.1 of Alphaproteobacteria bacterium. GTDB lineage: Bacteria > Pseudomonadota > Alphaproteobacteria > SPJN01 > SPJN01 > CBDDFN01. The sequence goes on along the minus strand of CBDDFN010000013.1, from coordinate 110,717 downwards.
ACGGGCGTCACACTCCTGGCCGTCCAGCCCCTCGGCAAGGCAGCGGGCGCGGATGATCTCGCCCGCTTGATGGCAATTGGGAACGAAATTGGGGATGGGGCGCGGGGCAAACCGCCCGGCCTACCTCGTCGAATTCGATTGTCTTAAAGCTGCGGAATTCTTCGGAATTGCCATGGCCGGAATAAACCTCCACTAGACCGAAAGCTTCGGGGCCGGTTTTCCGGCAACAGCTGTTTATCAAGCTTGGTACCGGCGGGCGTATAAAGCCCCCAGGTCGTGCCATGAGGGATCAAAAGCGGCGACAGGTCTTGCTCCTCCAGCCGGGCAACCAGCGCGCCCGGGCGTTCTGACCTCTTCATAACAATCGCCCTGCTCGTCATCAGCGCGTGACATGTCGCACGCCTCAAGCGCGCGCACCCTCATCGAGAAACAGCATTGAAGTTGAGATTGTCAAACGTGCCGCGCAGATTGGCAAAGGCGAGCGCAGGCGGGAAGCGCGGGATGAACTCGCGCATGGCCTGGGTGCCAAGCCCGTCGGCACCAATCGGCCGCCTGGCTACTTCGCTGTCGGCGAGGCCCTCAAAAATCACATTCTTGTGGCCGTAAGTGGTTTTCCGGTGTCGTGCCGACTTTGCGTCCATTCAAAGCCGATCAGCGAGATCAGATCGGGATTGTCGGCGCCGCCCGACAGGGCCTGGCACTGGCGAATACTGTCCTTGGTCTCTTGCCATTTGCGCGGCGTCAGAGCCGAGGGCATGATCGGTGATCGCCCAGAAATCAATGCCGGAGCAGAAGCGGGCATAATCACACGCCTCGCCAATCGGATGCGCGCCGGAGCCGCCATTCATCGGCAAGGACCACAGGGCCGCATCGGATGAATAGGTGGTGTGGACATGCAGATCGCCAAACAGGATCTGCTTGCGCCGGTTATCGCGGTCCGCAACCACCGCAGGCGGGTAAAGCCTTGCCTTCAATGGTGCCGGGACCAGGCGGGTTTCCTACCCAGCCTTCTTTCCAGCCCAGCGAGGCCAGCCCGCACAGAAAAATGATACTGCCAATCAGCAGCGCCCCCCAGCGCATCATGGCGAACTCCTATTTTTCAGAATGGAACATGCTCAAAATCTTTACGTTATTCTGAAGGAGCCGCCCTTCAGCGGCGACGTTCAGAAATCTTATCTGGGGTGCAACCGCCCATAAGATGCTGAATCAAGTTCAGCATGACGATCGATCCTTTGGTTTCGCTTTCATTCAGTCGAGCCAGCGGGCAATCGAGCTGATCATCAGATCCAGGCTGATTTGGACGGAACTTTTGTTGCGCGTGTTGAGCAAATCTTCAGCCGCCCCGATCAGCGCGGGATAGGCCGCTTCGATTGACTGGCCGTCGTCGAGTGTCGCGGCGGTCTGTTCCAGGCTTTTCATAATTTCATCGACGCTGCGGTCGCGGAACGTGTCGATGGTCAGCGAGCCCAAAGGTGATCGAAATCAGGGCCGCAATCGCATCCACTGCCTGCTTGTTGGTAAAGCCCGCGCGGGTCAGCACCGACAGGATTTCATCCAGCACCTTGAGCAGTCCGGGGCCAAAGCGCGACAAGGGCATCAATCATGCCCATTGCGCCGGGCGTTTCGACAAAGCTTTTGATGGATGCGCAGGAAGGTCGCCCGCGTCCAGCCCTGCCAGTCGGCGGGGTCAATCCCGTGTTCGGTGGGGTTGGGAGCTGTGCACGATCTGATCAAGCACCGCATCGACAATCTCGGCCTTGTTCTCAAAATGCCGGTAAAACCGCCATGGGCGTGACATGCAGCGCATCGGCGAGTTTTTTCATGGTGAGTGAATTGAGATCGTCGGTGCGCGCAATCTGCAAGCCCGCCGCGACGATTTCCTCGCGGCTTAACGTTCCGCGCTGGCGCGGACGCCGGGCTGCTCCGGCGCGGTCCTCATCAACAATACTCATTCCAATCCCCTTTGTGAGCCATTCCGCACACTCGCCTGATTTGCGGCGCCCCGGCAAGTCCGCACAAGCCCGGGATAAAGCCCGGACCAAGATTGAATCACCATTCAGCTTTTATCTTGACTCATCACGCATGTATACGCCATATACTATGACAAAGATAGAGGCAGCGATCCGCATTGAGCTGCCCGTCCAACCTCGCAGCGAGAAAAATGGGGAGCGCTATGGTCGCCGTTCCGTCTGACACCGTCACCAATTTGCCCGAACCGCCCATGGTCAAGGGCCTGCCACTGGTCGGCAACACGCTTGATATGGCGAAAGATCCCGCAGCCTTCTTTGCCCAATGCTATCGCGACTATGGCGAGGTGTTCCGCATTCGTGTGCTGGGCCGCACCCAGCCCCGTGATTGCCGGTCCCAATGCCGCGATTTTCATGAACACGCGCGAGGGCAAGGAATGTTTGCGCTCAAAAGAATTCTGGGAAGGGCTGGTGCGCGAATATAAAGGCACCCGCACCATCACCGGTGAAGATGGCGAAAGCCACAAGGAACTCAAGGCCATCATGAAGCGCGGCTATTCCAAGAAAGCGCTTGAAGGTCATTATGAAGAAATGGTCGAAATCACCGACCGGGCGATCCGACGCCGCTGGGTTCCTGATGCCGATGTACCGGTGGTTGAGGCCATGCAATATATGGTCGTGGAACAGCTGGGCATGTTGCTGACGGGTGAAGCCCCGCTGGATTATGTCGCCGACATCCGCCGGGTTATCCTCAATATTCTCAACGTTCTGGTGACCCGCCAGCGCCCCGGCTTCATGCTGTGGAACCCGAAATACAAAAAATCGCTGGCTCGTCTGGAAGACCTGAAAGACAAGATGGTCGCCGATTATTTCCGCACGCGCGATACCAAATCCGACGCCGACAAGACGCTGATCGACGATATTATGGAAGCTCACGTCAACACGCCCGACGTGATGCCCGCCCAGGATCTGATGATCACGCTGACTGGCCCATATGTGGCGGGCCTCGACACGGTTGCCAATACAGAGGCCGCCTTTGTCTATGGCGTGCTGAAAGACCCTGAGATCAAGGCGCGCATTCAGGCCGAAGTTGACGCCTTTTTCGCCGATCCGCGCGAAATTGATGCCGACCGGGTGTTGAATGAGCTGCCATGCATCAATGGCGCGATCATGGAAGCCATGCGGCTTTACCCCATTGCGGTTGCCCAGATGCGGTCGGCCACGCGCGACTTTGAATTTGCCGGTCATTTGATCAAGAAAGATTCGCTCATGTTCGTCGCAACCTCGGTGCCGCACTTCATGGAAGAATATTTCCCCGATGTGAAAAAGTTCGACATTGACCGCTATGCCAAGCCGCGGTCTGAGCATCTCCAGCCCGGCGCCTATTCGCCCTATGGCCGGGGTGCCCATACCTGCCTTGGCCAGTCGCTGGCCGAGGTGCAGATGGCACTTGGCATGGCGCGGTTGATGTGGCTGGTCGATATGGAGCTTGAGCATCCGGGGTATGAGCTTAAGACCAAGACCGCCCCGACACCCGGCCCGTCCATGAACTTCAAGGTCAAGGTGAACGGCTACCGTCACCAGACGGCGGGCTGATCGCTCCGCGAACGGGAGAACGCCGCACTTGAGGCAACTCCCTGCCGGAGGCATGATCGCCCCGGCGCGGTCGCCCGGGGGAAACACGAACGTGACAGATACCGAACATGATTGGGACGGCCTGCGCGCCAGCGCAGGTGTCGCCGAACCGCTGAGGCTGGCAAGCTCGGGCGAGATTGTCTGGCATCATGAAACCGATCTGGCCGTTATCGGCTTCGGCGGCGCGGGTGCCTGCGCAGCCATCGAGGCGCTCGATCATGGTTTGCGGGTCGCGTTGATTGACCGCTTTTGAAGGCGGCGGGGGCGACCGCCATTTCAGGCTCGGTCATGTATGCGGGCGGCGGCACCACGCTGCAAAAGCAACTCGGCATTGAAGACAGCCCCGAAAACATGCGCGCCTATCTCGCCCATGAGGTGGGCGATGTTGTCTCGCCCGAAACGCTCAAGCATTTCTGCGACACCTCCGTCGAATGCAATGACTGGGTCCAGGACAATGGCGTGCGCTATCAGGGCAAGGCCTATGCGCACAAGACGACCTATCCGCCTGCGGGCTACAGTCTTTATTATTCCGGCAATGAGCTGAACCACAGCCGCACAATTGATTCCACACCCGCCCCGCGCGGCCATATCGCCAAGGGCATCAAGAGCTGGAGCGCCTTTGGCCCCGCCTTTTTCCGCCCGCTTGGCAAATCAGCGCTGAAAAAAGGCGCGGTGAAAATCTTTCAGTCCCGCGCCCGGCGGCTTGTCATCGACAAGACCGGCCGCGTGATCGGGGTTGAGATTGCACGCATTCCCGCCAACAGCTGGGCGGGCTTCCTGCATCGGCGTTATTCCCGCTGGTCGGGCAAGCTGCACATGTTCTCAGCGCCCCTGGCGGATAATCTGCGCAAGCGGCTGGCCAAACTTGAAGCCCAACATGGCCAGATCGAACATGTCCGCGCCAAGCGCGGCGTGGTGATCAGCACCGGCGGCTTCATCTTCAACCGCACCATGGTCAAGCATTTCGCGCCCAAATATCGCCGCACGCTGCGCCCTTGGCACGACGGGCGACACCGGCGCAGGCATTCTGCTGGGCCATTCGGTCGGCGGCGCGCTTGATCTGATGGAACATGCCAGCGCCTGGCGTTTCATCAACCCGCCTGCAAGCTGGCCCAAAACCGCGCTCGTCAACCGAACCGGCGCGCGCTATGTCGACGAAACGCTGTATGGCGCCTCGATCGGCGCGCCGATGTTTGAAGACCATGAGGGTCAGGCCATCCTCATCATGGACAATGATACGTTCGAGCATTCCAAGACCGAGGTGAGCCGCAAGACCGCGCGCCCCATCACCATTTTGCAAACCAAGCTTGCCTTCAAATATGCCGCCAAATCGGGCCGACACGCTTGAGGGGCTGGCCAAGGCGCATCAAGGCAGACCCCGCAACGCTTCAGGCCACGGTGGACGCCTATAATGCCGCCGCGCGCGGCGAGGCCGCCGATCCCTTCGGCAAGGAACCCGCGCAAATGGTCGAGATCAAAACCGCACCCTTCCATGCGGTTGATATGTCGGCCGGTGCGGGCGGGGCCACACCTTGCATCACGTTGGGCGGGCTCAAGGTGGATGAGGCTTCCGGCGCTGTCCTGCGCGGCGATGGCACCACCGTGCCGGGGCTTTATGCGGCGGGCCGGTCTGCAATCGGCATTGCATCCAATATCTATCTGAGCGGATTGTCGCTCGCCGACGGGGTCTATTCAGGCCGCCGGGCGGGCCGGTCGGCTGCCCTTTCTGAGTAGGAGAACTCCCATGGGATTGTTGGACGGAAAAGTCGCGCTCGTCACCGGTGCGGCCAGCGGCATTGGTGAAGCCACCGCCAAATTGTTTGTCGAGGAAGGCGCCACCGTGGTGCTGACCGACCGACAGGTTGAAAAAGGCGAGGAAGCCGCCAAAGCGATTGGCGCAGGCGCGAGCTTCAAACCGCTTGATGTCACCTCACTGGACGCCTGGCAACAGGTTGTCGGCGAAACTGTCGAAGAGCATGCCAGCCTTGATGTTTTGGTCAATAATGCCGGTGTGCTGTTGTTTCAGGACATTGAAGGGGCGACCGAAAAGCAGATCCGCCTGGTGATGGACGTCAATCTGATCGGCGTGATCTTCGGCACGCAAACCGCCGGCAAAGTTATGCTCGACAAGGGCGCAGGCTCCATCGTCAATATCTCAAGCGTCGACGGGCTGACCTCGGGCAATGCGCTGGCCATTTATGGCGCATCCAAATGGGGCGTGCGCGGCTTCACCAAGGGTGCGGCCATGGAATTTGGCCATCGCGGCGGTGCGGGTGAATTCAATCCATCCCGGCGGCGTCTACACCCCGCTTGCCAACCCCTTGGGCAACACCAAGGACCAGTTCGACAATGGCTTTAAAATCTATCCGGCGCAGAAAAGCTGCTACCCGGTCGAGATCGCCAAAGGCGCGCTTTATTTCGCCTCGGACCTGGGCAGCTATTGCATGGGCTCTGAACTCGCCATTGATGGCGGCATGACGGCGGGCCGCTATTACTGGCAACTGCCCGGCGCCCCGGCCAAGCCCGCCTGATCTCTCCTCACCGTCATTCCGGTTTGCCCCTGAGGGCAAGACCGGAATCTTGCGGCACTGAATTCAAACTTGCACCGCACCAATCTGTGGGAAACCCATCACCGCCAGATTCCGGTCTTCCGGTCTTTTGACCGGAAACCGGAATGACGACTAAAGGGCTTCACAATCTCCTGAACCATCGCCCGCCAACCTCAACCGTCATCCCGGGTGCTGCGCGGCATGAAATCCTGCGCTGCTAACCCGGGATCTCTATCGGGCGCATCCTGTACACAGGCTGATGATAGAGATCCCGGCTCGCGTTGCACTTGGCCGGGATGACGCTTATGGGCCTCACCCGGCATAGAGCTGCATATGCGGCGCGCCATCAGAGGTGCGGGCGGCGGTTTTGCCGTCCTTGTTGATGGTCGCCGACACTTGTTGGCCGGAAGGATGAGAAGCTTTCAAAGCTCACCACATCCACCGGCTCGTCAAACCGGATGGTGAGCCTGGTCAGCTCAGCCCCCAGCCTGCTGGGCCGCAATGATCTCGCCGGAGAAACTCTGGCCGAGATTAGGTGCCATTGACCCGGTCCCCCAGCTGATAGCTGTGGGCGTTTGGCCGTTTTGGCCAGCAAGCGCGGCAAGCGTGTTCCAGTCTCGATAGCCCCATTGATGGGCCACCAGTTCGAGTGCCTTGGCATGGCTGATTTGGGTTAATTCGGCGCGCAGCTTTTTGGCCTGCGCCTTCAGCGCCTCCACCGAAGGAAGCGATTTCGTCTTGGTCATGATCAACCCCATCGGTTGAACGGCGTTTTGTGGTTGGGGCCCGCATTGCCACCCATGCCGTCAAAACAGGGTGTTCAACAAGACTTGCAAGAACGCTTCACCAAACACCTAAGGTGCGCGGGCGGCCCGGGCGTTCCATCCGGTCGAGCTGATATAGGGATGCGTCCCGCTGACGTCAAGATGGGGTCACGGCCTCATCAGCGTGGGGCGCGACGGGGGATGCAAACACGCATGCCCCGTCCACCAATCCACTTCCCGTCATTCCGGTTTGCCCATCGGGCAAGACCGGAATCTTGCGGCACTGAATTCAATATCGCACCGCATCGCTCTTCAGAAACATATGGCCATAAGATTCCGGATCTGCGCAGCACCATTGCATGATGCAGCGCGTCCGGAATGACGGCGTGTGTATTGGGGGATCAGTCGATCTCTTCGCCCATCACGGCGGGCAATTTGCGGGCGACCAGCATATTGCCTTTGACCTTGAGCTTGCCGAGCAGGAGCGCGCGGGCCGGCTTGAGTTTGCCGTCCACCAGCTTGTTAAAATCCTTGAGCGAGATCACCAGCGTGCAGTCGGCCTTCTCATCGTCATTGCTGACCCGATTGGGGACCGATTTGCCATCGACAAAGATGAAGCCCTCGCCTTTGAAATCAAACTTGATCGTGGTTGTCGAGGCCCGAATTCTCGCCCAGACGTTCGCGAATATCATTGGTGTAAAATTCAATCGTCGACATGGAATGCTCCCCTTTTCCCCGTCTTGAACCCGTCATTCCGGGGCATCGCATCTGCGATGAACCCGGAATCTGACATTCACACGCCCTGTCCCGTCATCAGATCCCGGATATTTCGCGCCGCGAAATTCCGGGATGACGGTCATGGAATGCCCTAACCCCGTTCCAAAATCGCCGCGCCGGTCGGAACGCCGGGTGCTGCGGTGACCAGGACATGATCCACATTTTCAACCTGATTGACAGAGGTTCCGCGGATCTGGCGAACCGCTTCGGCAATGCCGTTCAGACCGTGAATATAGGCCTCGCCCAACTGGCCGCCATGAGGATTGACCGGCAGCTTGCCGCCGCGCGCAATGTGGCCCTCGCGGACAAAGTCTTTCGCCTCACCGCGCTTGCAGAAGCCAAACTCTTCAAGCTGGGGCAGGATCCAGGGAGAGAAATGATCATACAGGCAGGCGACATCGATATCGTCGGGCGTGAGGTCCGCCATCTGATAGATCTCTTTCGCCGCCACGCCATGCTCGGGAATGCCCACAATGGTTTCGCCATAATAGGGCGTCATCATCGCGGTTTCATGGGTTGCCGACTGGCGCGCCGCGGCGATCACCGCCGGGGTCTGTTTGAGGTCTTTCGCCCGTTCAGCCGTCGTCACCACATAGGCGACCGCGCCGTCTGATTCCTGGCAACAGTCAGGCAGCCTGAGCGGATCGGCAATCATGCGCGAGGCCTGATGCTCTTCCAGCGTCAGCGGACGGTTGTAGAAAAACGCATTGGGATTGGTCGAGGCGAAGTCGCGCATGGCGACCGCGATACGGCCGAAATCCTCTTCGGTGGCGCCAAACTCATGCATATAGCGGCGCGCCGACATGGCAATCCAGCCCGCAGGCGTCATAAAGCCGTAGGGGAAATACCAGGAAAAATGGATGATATTGGGATTGAGCGGATTGTTATCCATCAATTGGCCCGACCCGAAGCGGAAGCCCGACCGCTCATTGAGAGCGCGGTAACACACAACGGTTTCGCACAGGCCCGACGCCACCGCGATGGCGGCATGGGTGAGCGGACCGCACGCGGCGCCCCCGCCATATTCGGTGCGTGAAAACCATTTCAGCTCGTTGCCGCCGACCTGATTGAGGATGGAGATTTCCCAATTGTTATCCATCGAGAAGGTCGCCATGCCGTCAATGTCGGCCCCGGTCAAACCGGCATCGTCGAGGGCGGCCTTGACCGCCTCGACCGCCAATTGCATTTCAGAGCGGCCTGAATTTTTGGAAAACTCGGTGGCGCCAATGCCGACAATCGCGGTCTTGCGTGAGGTTGGGTGTGCCATCAGCGGTCTCCCCCTTGAAGGTCAAGCGTGGCTTCACCCGTCACGTGATAGCCCATGCCGTTCTTGCCTTTGAATTCAACGGTGACGTCATCGCCGTCCACCGCCAGCACGGTGCCAGAAAATGTCATGACATCGCCGGGATAGTTGGGCGCGCCCAGCTTGAACTTGATGTTTTTGATACGCGCGGCAGGCCCGGCCCAGTCGGTCAGATACCGCCCCGCCAGACCATTGGTGGTCAGAATATTCATGAAAATATTGGGCATGCCCGCGGCCTGGGCGGCCTCGGTATCATGATGGATATCCTGAAAATCCTGGCTCGCCATGGCGCCTGAGACGATCAGCTTGGTGGTGATCGGAATCTCAAGACCCGGCAGATCATCACCGATTTTGGGTGTTGTGGTCATGTCGTGATCCCCCTGTTACGCAGCCGGCTTGAACAGCGGCAGGACAAGATCATCCTGCACCTCTTCAAGCACCACCTGGACGGCCATGCCGATCTCAAGCTCTTCAGGTTTCATCTGGGTCATCTGGGCGACCATGCGCACGCCTTCGGCCAGATCAATCAGCCCGATAATATTGGGATAATCAAAGGGCGGAATGTGCGGATAATGCAGCGTGGTGTAGCTGTAGAGCGTGCCTTGGCCGCTGGCTTCGACGGTTTCCCACTCAAGGCTCTGGCAAGACCGGCACATGGGTGAGGGCGGATGGCGCAGCGTGCCGCAGCTTGAACATTTCTGGATCAGCACCTTGCCGTCGCGCAGGCCCTGCCAGTAATGCTCAGAATCATAATTCTCAACCGGATGGGTGCGCAGCACCTTGTCGGGCTGGGCGGCCTGCTTGGCGCCTTTGGGCGCTTCGGGCGCTTTATATTTGAAATAGGTGATGCGCGCTTCGCCGAATTTTTCATCCGCCGCATCGAAATATTCCGCCAGTTCGGTGAAGAAGAAGCCCTCACCCAGCCCGGTCGATTTCATCTCCGACATGGAGACGATGGACGAGTAATGCTTGACCTTATCGCCGGGCTTTAGATAGCGGAAATAGGTCTGGTCATATTCCACCGCCATGATGGCGTTGAAGCCCGCCTCATCCATCACCGGCAGCAGAGCAAACGGATTGGCGTCGGTGGAGCCAGGCGCATAATCGCCGTTCACATCGCGCATGGTCCACATTTGCAGCATGGTGGGCGGGGCATAGCCCTGCTCGGTATAGGCGGTATTGTCATCGCCCATGGCCTTCAGCCATTGCCACACCATCCCCTCATTAACGGGGTTCCAGCTTTCAAACGGCCCGACGCGTTTGTTCAAAAAGCCTTCCAGCTTTTCACGCAGGGCCACCATGTCACCGCTCATGGCCGACCTCCTGCCCCTTTGGGGCATCACAGTTATTGAATCAAAATTCAATTTGTTGGAGAGTGCTACCCAATCTTTAGGGCCAATTCAAGCGGCTCGGACACGGCCTTCTAACCATCTGAATCAATGGGGAAAATTATGGCGATCACAGTCGAACCCACCCTGATCGAAACCAATGGGATCACGCTGGCGGCCTATGAGAGGGCGCCGGAGGACGAGGCAAAGCCGCTTCCGGTGGTTTTCTGCCATGGCTTTCCCGAACTGGGTTATTCGTGGCGCTATCAGCTCGATGCGCTGTCACAAGCGGGCTATCACGCGCTTGCGCCTGATATGCGGGGCTTTGGACGCTCCTCGGTTCCCGGTGATGTGACCGCCTATACGATGGAACAATGCTGCGCCGATGTGGCCGGGCTGATCCGCGCCAAGGGCTATGACAAGGCAGTGCTGGTCGGCCATGATTTCGGCGGGCTTCTGGTGTGGTCCATGCCGTTTTATCAGCCCGATGTGATTGCGGGTATTGCGAGCATCTGCACGCCGTTTACCCCGCGCGCCAAGCATGAGCCGATTTCCATGTTCAATCACATTTATGGCGAGGACAATTACATCAACCGCTTTCAGGAGCCGGGCTTCATGGAGGCCCGTTTCAACCCCGACATGGCGAAGGTCTTCCGCATGCTGATGCGGTCCGATGAAGGCCAGGGCACCCCGCTGGGCAATCCCGATGAGCTCAACGTCAAAATGATGGAATGGTGGAAGCATATTGAGGAAGACGAAAGCCAATGGGGTGGCCGGGTCTTCCTGTCCGAGGACGAGATCAACACGTACGCCGATGAATACAAACGCGCGGGCGGCTTTACCGGCGGCTTCAACTGGTACCGCAACATCACCCAAGGGTGGGAGCGGATGGCCGATTTCCAGACACCGGGCAAGAAGATCCATTTTGATTTTCCCGTGCTGCAAATGATGCCCGACCGCGACCCGTCTTCGCCGCCTTTCCTCGCCGACGCCATGCCGAAATTCTGCAATGACTATGCCTATCAGCTGATCACCGGCGCGGGCCACTGGGCGCAGCAGGAACAGCCCGATCAGGTCAATGAAGCCCTGCTCGGCTGGCTGAAAGAGAAGTTCGACTGATGACGATTGTGTGGGCAGCGCTTGGTCTCGCGCTTGGTTTCATCGCTCTGTGTCTGGGTCTCGGGGTGGTGGTCGGCCGTTTCATGGCTGCCTCCCCGCGCACGACAAAACCCCATTATGATGACCGGGATGATTTTCGCACGCCCGCCGATCTGGGGCTCACGGCTAAGGAGATTGAGTTTCAATCTGATGACTTGACGCTGAAAGGCTGGCTGATCGGCGGCGCGCCGGGCAAGCCTGCGCTGATCGGCGTGCATGGCGGGCGCGATGATAAGCGCTACTTCCTGCCTTTGGCGCCTGCTTTGCATGAGGCGGGCTACACGGTGCTGTTGTTTGACGGGCGGTGCCATGGCGACAGCGAAGATGACCCCAAAGGCCTGTCGCTCGGCATTCGTGACCATCGCGACGTGATTGCGGCGGCCGATTTTCTTGAGGCGCGCGGGCATGATCGGATCGGCGCGCTCGGCTGTTCACAAGGCGGGGCGAGCGTGGTGCTGGCGGCCGCCAAAGACCCCCGCCTCAAAGCGCTGTGGCTTGAAAGCACGGGCTATGACATTTCAAGCCCGCTCAAATTCATGGCGCCGTGGATGCCGGGCTTTGTAGCCTGGCTGATGACGGTGGGGACCATGCTGACGCTAGGGTATGAATGGCGCGATGTGTGGTCTAATCGCGGGCCGCAATTCCGGCTTGCCGCCAGCTTGCAGGACCGGCCGGTCTTTATCTGCCATGGCGGGCGCGACGAGATCGTGCCGCTGGGCGATTTTGAGGCCTATGTGAAACAGTTCGGCGCGGATGCCCAGACCTGGGTGCTCGAACGCGGCAAGCACTGCATTCTGCGCCGGGGCCTTGCCGACTACGCGCCCAAGGCGGTGGGGTTTTTTGATGGGGCGCTTTAGCGCGTGGGATTGATAGCAAGCTCATCTGATTTTGCCAGCAAGTTCCATGACCAAAATTCGTATGTCTTCTGGACTGTCTGGATCTGGCATTAACCCTCCATCCAAATCAAATCGAAGCGCAGCTGCGTTGATCGAACTAACTGCCGCTTTCTCAACTTCGGTTAGCTGGTTTGGGTTTTTGACTTTCACAGACAATCCGCTTATCGGAGGATTCGTCACTCCCATCACCATCGGACGACGCACCTCCCATCCCGCTTCTCTAAAAACACGAGCCAAATTATCAGCAAATATTTGTGCGTTTCGAGAAGATATGTCGTGAACAATGTCCGCCACGCCATTTGAGCACCGAAGCGCAGCAGTCATTTTTCCTTGAGCGTCAGCAGAGATAATTTTTGGCTCAAGTAAATCTAATCTCAGCTCAAGTTCCTTAAGTTTTGCTTTAGCTTCATCAGGAGACCCAACATCAAGCTTACGCTCATAGTCAACGATTCGGTCATCTTTCAATTCAAGACGAGACTTGAGACTTTCAATTGTTGCTTGATAACGCCAATTCAAAATCAGCCAAATGACTAGAGATAAGAGCGCGATCAGAAGCAGCACCAAAAAAGGCGCACCCTTGACCAAAGGCCAGACAGCTTGTGCTTGATCGACGAATTCCATGTTTAAGAAATATTCGATTCTTAGGTTTCGCGCGAGTCTTCTTGCCCATCACTCAGAGATGGATCGTGCGTCCCTGAAGCAGGCGCGAAATTCCAGTTCGTGTGTAGGCGGTGCCACCATCGGGATTCCGGGTTCTCGCCGGTGCGGGCCCCGGAATGACGTTGGATGGGACACCTGCAAGCGTCATTCCGGTTTCCGGTCCTCAGACCGGAGGACCGGAATCTGATGGCGCGGTGCATCCACAGACTAATGCGGTGCAGACTTTACGTCCCTCCCGCATGAGTCCGGTTTTGCCCTGCCGGGCAAACCGGAATGACGGCCAGTTCCAGCTCAACACGCGTCATTTCGGAATGCGGGCGTTGGGCCGCATATCGGAGGTCCCTATCGTCTGGTTTCTACAGAATTCGCGGATAGTGATCCCGGCTCGCGGGCTGCCGCCCTTGGCCGGAATGACTGGGAATGGGCAGCATCGTCATTCCGGTTTCCGGGCCCCGACCGGAAGACCGGAATCTGATGGCACTGAGGATGATCCGGCACCGCCTTCTTCGAAAGAACTGATCCCCAAAAGATTCCGGGTCTGCGGAGCAGCATTGCATGCTGCACCGCGCACGGAATGACGAGAAACATGGAAAGCGCTGAGAACACATCCCTGCCTTCGCCGAAGCGAAGCTCCGGCTTCACCCACCCTGCCCGGAGGCATGATCCCCATGGCGGGCTCGCCATAAAAAAGAGGCCGCCCCAAAGAGGGACGGCCTTTTGTCAGTCAGACGAGGAAACTTTGATCGGCTATTCAGCCGCCAGAAGCGGATGGTCGAAGTTCGCCACTTCGATGTCGATATTCAGCTCAGGATAGAACTGGCGATACCATTCGCGATATTTGATGATCGGGCCATCGGTGGCCGACAGGATCGGCGTATCGACATAGCCTTTGCGCTTCCAGATCTTGGCGTCTTCCATGAGCTGGCGCTTGCTTTCGTCCTTCACATAGTTCGAGACGGCAACCATTTCATCAACCGACATCTGATTGTCGGGATCGGGCACCAGATAGTGACGCATGCGCAGCTGGGTTTCGAGCTCGCTGATCGGGGTTGCGTAGAACAGGTGGATCGTGCGGAAGCCGATTGAGCGTTCGCCGACCGACGAGGTTCCCCAGGTGCCCGGACCATAGGCCCAGCTATAATGGAAAATGCCGCCAAATTCTTCCTGCGAGCGGTCGTCATTGTCGGGACGGACCGCCTTGATCTTCGACTGCCAGGTGTGGCCGTTGAATTTCATGCCGCCTTCTTCGGAGACCATTTTCCAGGTGCCGTGCACAGCGTGGAAGTGGGCCCAGTCGGCGCCATTTTCCAGCACTTCCTGGGGATGGGTGTGCAGCGTTTCAAAGTCGAGATTGAACGTGCTTTCAGGCAGGCCGCGGGTTTCGTCAATCTTGGGGGTTTCCCACAGAGGCGGACGGCCCTTGGCGTCATACCAGACGAGAACCGCACCATTTTGCTCCCGCACTTCCCAGCTTTTCAGCTTGGCGGTCGGGGGGGCAACCTTGGCGAACGGCACCGAGGCGCACTGGCCGGTTTCATCATATTTCCAATGGTGGAACGGACACCGCAGCGTGTCGCCTTCAACCACACCGCCATCGCCCAGATGGGCGCCCAGATGCGGGCAGTAAGCGTCATTGACGACGGCTTTGCCGTCTTCGGTGCGCCACACGACCAGATCCTGGCCAAAGTAAGTGGCGGCAATGGCCTGGCCGGGTTTCAGATCATCAGACCAGCTGACACAGAACCAGCCGGTGGGATAGGGGCTGAAGGGAAAACGATATTCAGCACTGCTTGGAATTTCGGACATTGGGGCCTCCCCAAAATTCAAGAATTTGCGGACAAGAATTTTCTCGCGCCAAACGGCATCTTATATGGACAGTCTGGCACGCAGCCTCACGGGCCTTCAATCCTTGTATACACCATACACTAAAAATTTCCAGCGACAAGAGAAATTGAATTCATCTTCAACTTTCTGCACACTCCCCTGCAAATCACGACTTTCAGGGAAGCCCGATGAGTATTTCTGACAAGGCGGCCATCACCGGCGTCGCCACCACTGAATTTTCCAAAAATTCCGGCCGGTCCGAGCTGCAATTGGCGTGTGAAGCCTCCTTGGCGGCGATCAAGGATGCGGGGCTGACGCCGGCCGACATTGACGGCATCGTCAAATATGACATGGACTCGACCGAGGAAATCGCCCTTCAACGCAATCTGGGTATTCCCGACCTCAACTTTTACGCCCAGCAAGGCTATGGCGGAAACGGCGCCTGTGCGGTGGTGCAAACCGCGGCCATGGCGGTGGCGAGTGGCATAGCCAAGCATGTGCTGGTGTTCCGCGCGCTCAATGAACGCTCAGGCGTGCGCTTTGGCTCCGACGTCATTGGCGCGGGCGGGGCTGGCACCTACGCGACCAATCTGGGCTATTACATGCCCTACGGCATGTTCGTGCCGGCCATGTTCTGCTCCTTCCAGGTCAATCGCTACTTCCACAAATATGGTGTGGACCGCGAGAAACTGGGCTGGGTGGCCGTCACCCAGCGCAAGCATGCGATGAACAATCCCAATGCGACGTTCCAAAATGAATTGACGATGGAGGAGTATCTCGCATCGCGCTGGATCGTCCGGCCGACCTTCCGGCTGTTTGATTGCTGCCTGGAAACCGATGGCGGCGCAGCGATCATCGTCTCCCGCGCCGATCTTGCGAAAGACATGCCCCACACGCCCGCACTGATTGCAGGGGCAGCCATCGCAACGGGGCCGGAAAACGAGTTCTCAACTAGCTTTTACCGCGAGGATATTTGCGAGCAGGTTGAACAAAAGCTGATGGCGCAAAAGCTTTATGACCAGTCGGGTCTGTCCGCCAGGGACATTGATGTCGCCGAGCTTTATGATGCCTTTTCAGTCCAGATCCCCTTCTCTTTGGAAAGCTTTGGCTTCTGCAAAGAGGGCGAAGGCTTTGACTTCATCGCCGATGGCCGCATCGGCATGGGTGGGGCAATCCCGGTCAACACCCATGGCGGGCATCTGAGCGAAGCCTATATGCACGGCCAAACCCACATTATCGAAGCGGTCAAACAATTGCGCGGCCAGGCCATCAATCAGGTGGACAAGGCCGAAGTGGCGCTGGTGACCGGCGGCGGCAATTCCGCCCTTTTGCTGAGGAAATAATCATGGATTTTCCCCGTCCCAAACCAACCATCCATCACGACAATTATGTTTTCTGGGAAGGCTGCAAGCAGCACAAATTGATGATCCAGAAATGCGGAAACTGCGGCACGCTGCAACATCCGCCCCGGCCCATGTGCTCCAACTGCAATTCTTTGGAAAAAGACTATGTGGAAGCCAGCGGCAAGGGCGAAGTGCACAGCTTCTTCATCGGGGAACGCTCGCTGCACCCCCTGTTTCCGCCGGGCTTTAATATGGTTCTGATCGATCTAGAAGAAGGCGTGCGCATTGTTGCCACCATTGTCGATGCCGAGCCTGACCAGATCGATTTTGGCACCAAAGTCACGCTCGATTTTATTGACGAAGACGACTGGTCCTTGCCGGTGTTCCGGCTGGCGGAATGACGAAAAGCGTTGCGGCCAGCCGGCCGCGCCTTACTTCCGCATCGCCCCCAAAGACGGCCAGTGGTTGAGCGCGCCGTCTTCAGGCATACCGGCAAACAAGGCGCGGTAATACATGGTGGCGATCAGCTCGGCGATTTCATCGGCCGAGGCTTTAAACCGGCACAACTCACCCAGCCGGTGGATGAAATATTCCTGCAAGAACACATCACCCACACCGCCCAAAGCATAGGAAAAGAACACACGTTCCTTTTCGCTGAATTGCACCTGGGGGAAAATCTTGTCGAGATGATCGACCAGAAAGCCGATGCGCCGCTCGATCGACCGGCGCCACAGTGCGGCAAGCTCAGGGGATTCCGACGACATCTGCGCCAGGCACCGCATCATGCCGGGCTGACGCATATAGGCATCGACGACGACCCGGACGTGAACCTTCAAAAGGCCGAACCAGTCGCCCTTTTTCACTTCGCTTTCCTTGGCGTCGACATCTTCGATCTCACCGATAATATCTTCGACCAGCTCGATCAGCAGCGATTTGAGGTCAGGGAAATAATGATAATATAGCCCGGTGGCGACACCGGCCTCATTGGTGATGTCGGAAATACGGATCTCATGATAGGGCGTGGTTTCCAGAACCCGCCGGGCGGCATCTTTGAGAGCGGCACGCGTGCGCGCGCCTTTCTGGGTCTTGGCTTTTCCATTCCCCGGGGCGGGGGTTTGCGCGGTGGCGGGCTTGTTCATTTTGTTGAACCGGGACTCAATTTTGAATGAGCCACTCTACACCCGGCCATCACAAAAGTGCAAAGCTCAGGCTGAACGCTGCGGATTTCCCGGCTTTGCGCAAAATTCCACAGTTCAAATTGCGCATATGCCGGTTTGATTTGTGAATCTCCATTCAAAATCGTAAAGTTTGGCCCACTCACAGCGCGGGGGTTTGCGCGGACGCGCCCACGCTATAATGTCGCACCAAATTAGAACCGCCTGATCGCGTCTGGATCGGGCAATCATAGGGAGCAAGGGACGGAAATGAGCGTTTCTCACAAACTGCTGATCAATGGCGAGCTGGTCGATGGCGCCCGCACGCTCGAAGTTATCAACCCCGCCACCGGCGAAGTCGGCAAGACGGTTGCCTGTGCCGACGCCGCCCAGGCAGATGCCGCAGTGGCTGCCGCCAAGGCCGCCGCACCAGGCTGGGCCGCCACGCCCTATGAAGAGCGCGCGGCCATTCTGGTCAAATTCGCCGATGCCATTCAGGCCAATGCCGAATTGCTGGCCCGTGAATTGACTCTGGAACAGGGCAAGCCCGCCGAACAGGCGCAAGGCGAGGTCGCCTTCACCGAAATCTTCATCCGCTCCTTCGCTGCCCAGCCGGTGTTTGAGCGCGAAGTGGTCGAAGACAGTGACGAGCTGTTCATCGAAGCGCGCTACTCCCCGCTTGGTGTCGTCGCCGGCATCACGCCGTGGAACTTCCCGCTGTTGCTCGGCGTTGCCAAGGTTGCGCCCGCGCTGGTCACCGGCAACACCTTCATCTTGAAGCCCGCCGCCACCACGCCGGTCACCTCCATGATCGTGGGTGAACTCGCCAAGGACATCTTCCCCGCCGGTGTGTTCAACGTCATCACCGACAAGAACGATCTGGGCGCGCATCTGACGGCCCATCCCGATATTGCCAAAGTGTCGTTCACCGGCTCGACCGCAACCGGCAAGAAGGTGATGGAAAGTGCGGCATCGACCCTCAAGCGCATCACCCTTGAACTGGGCGGCAATGATGCGGCCATTCTGCTCGATGACATCGATGTCAAGGAAACCGCACCCAAAGTGTTCGGCGCGGCCTTCTTCAATGCCGGTCAGGTCTGTGTCGCGGTGAAGCGCGTCTATGTCCATGAAAGCCAGTATGACGCCATGTGCGATGAGCTCGCCTCAATCGCCGATCAAACTGTGGTGGGCGATGGCCTGCAACAAGGCACGCAAGTTGGCCCGATCCAGAACGCCCAGCAATATGAAAAAGCCAAGGGCTTCCTTGAAGCCGCCAAGCGCGACGGCAAGGTCATCGCCGGTGGCGAAACCCAGGGGCCGGGCTATTTCATCAAACCCACCATTGTGCGTGACATTGATGACAGCTCCGAAGTGGTGAAGGACGAGCAGTTCGCCCCCATCCTGCCGGTGCTGAAATATAATGAGCTCGACGATGTGCTCGCGCGCGCCAATGACAGCGAATATGGTCTGGGCGGCTCTGTCTGGTCGACCAATGTCAAACGCGCCCAGGAGCTGGCCGAGAAAATCGACAGCGGCACGGTGTGGGTCAACCACCATCTGCATTTCGGTCCGCACATCCCGTTTGCGGGCGCCAAGAATTCCGGCATCGGCGTCGAATTCTCCCGCGAAGGCATGACCGAATTCATGCAGCGCAAAGTGGTCTCGACCTCGAAAGCGTAAGCCATCACACCCGTCATCCCGGGGCATCGCCCGAAGCGATGAACCCGGGATCCGGTGACGGTGAAGACGGTGCAAATTCAGATTCCGGGTTCCCTCCTCTGCCCAACGGGCTTCGGAGCGCCCCGGAATGACGACAGATAAAAGGGCGGCCCCGTGCCGCCCTTTTTTGCGCCGAGGCCGGCGCGGGCATCATGCCTCCGGCAGGGTGATGATGTGCTATTGTGGTGTTATGGATTCTATTCGCGCCTATCTCTATGACACACTTTCAATGCTGCTCGAAAAGTCTGTCCAACCAGACCCCAAAGCAGATCTGGCGGAACTGTATGACATGACCGCCTTCGACTTTGACGTTTTCTTCACCATGATTGACGAAGACTATCCTTTCGAGATGAATAAGTATTATTGGTACTTTCATTGTCGCGAACATGCCAAACGACCGATTAGTCGTTTCTTATCGCAATCACCCGACGAACAGGTTCAGCGCATCCCGATTACAATCGACCTTGTCGAGCAAGCCATCAAACAAAAACGATGGCCCGTCCTCTATCCGCCCGTTCCGAGGCATTTTGAGTTGCGCTACCAGATTGTTACTCTGCTCGACATCATTCCGAGCCTTTTGGCATATGTGGCGTTCATCGCAGCATTGGTTGTCCTCGCACCAATACTCGATTAGCCACTCACCCGCTTTCCATCCTGATCGATGACAAGGCCGCCATCTTCCTTGGCGAAAGGGCCTTGGGGCCAGCGGTCCAACAGGTCAAGCACGGCTTCTGACGGTCGGCACAGGCGCACCCCTTTGGGCGTGCACACAATCGGCCGGTTGACCAGCACGGGATGGGCCAGCATGGCCGCGATCAATGTCTCATCATCGACACTGTCATCCAGCAGCCCCAGTTCTTCCGCCGGTGATTTGGTGGTGCGCAGGGCCGCGCGCGGGGTAAGCCCGGCGGCGGCAAACAGCCCCTCAAGTTGCGGCCGCGTCCAGCCGATTTGAAGATATTCAATCACCACCGGCGCATAGCCCGCAGCGACGATTGTGGCGAGCACATTGCGCGAAGTCCCGCAGTCGGGATTGTGATGAATGGTGACGGGGAAATAGTCAGGCATGGCGACCTTCATGCATTGCGGAGCAGCAGAGTGAGGCCGCACAGTGCCAGCTTGGCCCTTGCCGCGCCATGCCTCAAAACCCTCCAGCCGTTCCTCTAAATGCCGCAGCCCGTCGCGCACCACTTCCGACGCATTGTTGTAGCGCCCCGATGCGATCTGATCACGGATAAACTGTTCAAAATAGGCGCCAAGCGCGTAGCTTGAGGGCATGCCGGTCTCCTTCCACTGATCTGCGCCAGTCTAGCGCATTGATAACTATTATCAAGATTGCACAATGGGGCTTCACCGGATTGCTGAGCATGGCCAACGCGCTGACCCCCAAACCCGCCAATTTCCGCGAGCTTTTTACCCCCAAGCTCGTGACCGTGCTGCGTGAAGGCTATAGCGCCAAACATCTGAGCGCCGATGCGGTGGCGGGACTGACAGTGGCCATCGTGGCCCTGCCCTTGTCCATGGCGATTGCCATTGCCTCAGGCGTCAAACCTGAACAGGGGCTCTACACCGCAATCATTGGCGGCTTTCTGGTCTCCGCTTTGGGCGGCAGCCGCTTCCAGATCGGCGGCCCGGCAGGCGCATTCATTGTGCTGGTCGCGGCCACCGTCGCCGCGCACGGCATAGAAGGCTTGATCCTCGCGACCGCCTTATCGGGCGTGATGATGGTCGGGCTGGGACTGGCGCGCGCAGGCACCACGATCAAATTCATCCCGCTGCCGGTCACGGTGGGGTTCACCGCGGGCATTGCCGCGATCATTGCTGCAAGCCAGCTTCACCCCTTTCTGGGGCTGGTGCTGGCGGGGCCTGAACCCGGCCCGCTGGCCGACAAGCTGCCCGTGCTGGCCGGGGCGCTTGATACGCTCAACCCGCTCGCGCTCCTTGTGGGGGCGGGAACCATGGCGATCATTGTGGGCTTGCGGCGATGGAAACCCGCCTGGCCGGGCATGCTGATCGGCGTGGTGGCCGCCTCGGCCCTGACCGGATTGGCCGCGCTGCCGGTGGCCACCATCGGCTCGGAATTTGGCGGCCTTCCGCAAAGCCTGCCCTCGCCGCACCTTCCCGCCTTTCGTCTCGATTTGCTGCGCGCGGTGCTGCCCAACGCCTTTGCCTTTGCCTTGCTCGGCGCGATTGAATCGCTGCTGTCGGCTGTCGTCGCCGATGGCATGACCGGGCGGCGCCATCGCTCGAATTGCGAACTGGTGGCGCAAGGCGTAGCCAATATGGCATCGGCCCTGTTTGGCGGCTTTTGCGTGACCGGCACAATTGCGCGCACCGCCACTAATGTCCGCGCAGGCGCCCATGGGCCGGTGTCAGGCATGCTGCACAGCCTGTTCTTGTTGGTGTTTGTGCTGTTGCTGGCTCCGCTGGCCCGCTTCATCCCGCTGGCAAGCCTTGCAGGCGTGCTGCTGGTGGTCGCCTGGAACATGATTGAGCGCGACGCCATCCGCGCCCTGGTACGCGCCTCATGGGGCGATGCGTTGGTGCTCGGGGTCACCATCACGCTCACCTTGTTCCGCGACCTCACCGAAGCGATCATTGCCGGTGTCGCGCTGGGCGCGCTGCTTGTGCTGCAACGCATGGCGCGCGCCACTGCAATCCGCGCGGAAATTCCCTTCGTGCTGGAAGATGTTGCCGATGCCGCCCACACCACCGCGCAAGCAGGCCAGGACCGCGACATTGTTATTTACCGGATTTCAGGGCCCTTGTTCTTTGGCGCGGCCGCCTCGCTGATCGCGCTGCTCGACCGCATCGCCGACACAAACCGCGTGCTGATCGTTGATCTGTCCGCCGTGCCGTTTCTTGATTCAACGGCTGCGCATCTCATCCATTCGCTGGCTGAGGCGGCCCACCGGCGCGGCATCAAGCTCATCTTGTCGGGAACCGATCACGCCATGCGGGTGGCCTTGTTTGCGCAAGGGGTGAACCGCAGCCGGGCCAGCTATAAGCCCGACATTGACACTGCGCTCACCAAGGCCCGCCGCATGCTGGCCGGCGAACGCACCGGGGCGTAACGCGTGGCGGCATGCGGGCCCCTCTCCCACCGTCATCCCGGAGGAGGGTCAGCAGACCCGACATCCGGGATCTGATGACGGCAAAGATGGTGCTTACCTCCTCACCGGCAAAAGTTCGAAAAATCCATGGCTGGGATCAGCGGCCGTGTTCGTCCCACGGTTCTTGGGATCGGAATGGCCCGCATCGAAGCTGCTTTTGGTGGGGGCCAGCGCGTTCCAGTCCTGGGCGATCTTGCGGTGGGAGAACCGCCACAGACCGTCGCGCTTTTCATATTTGTCGAGATAGCGCCCGCCGGTCAGCAGGTCCATCGCCCCGCCCTTGCCATCGGGGAAGCGGTGATAGGCGGCCATATAGACCTCGCCCTCGGCGCGGTCGCCATTCAAAACAATCAGATGGTTGGAGATGTAGTGATTGGTCATCTCCATATGCGCCAGCGCCTCGGCTTCAAGCCAATCGACATAGCCTGACGCGGGCCCGCAATAATAAGAGCCGTGATCGTCGATCGCGTCGGGATAGTACAGCGTACGCAACAGCGCAAAGTCGCGCCGGTCAACCCCGCGGGCGTAGAGTTTAACAAGGTCCTCAATCGCCGCGCGGTCGGCCAGCTCCGCCAGTGTCATCTATTCGGCGGCCTGTTGCTGTTCACCGCCGGGCAGCGGATTATAGAACTGGGCATACCATTGGCGCGCCTTCATGATCGGGCCATCGCCATCACACAGCATGGGCTTGTTGATGGTTGCCTTGTTTTCCCAGATCGCCACGTCCTGATAGAACGCATCGCGGCCCGCAATCGTATATTCCTTGGCGCCTGCAATCAGCTCCGGGCTGTCGATGCCTTTGGTGTCAACCATCAGGCCGTACCAGACGCGCACGGTCTCGCTATCAACCGGCGTGTGGCAGACCAGCATTTTGGAATCCATCAACCCCACCAGATCGGTGATCAGATAGCCCGGACCATGATAGGTCGCCACCGAATGCAGCTTGCCGCCGCCTTCCATGGCGAGCGTCTTGTGACCGCCGCCCTGGCGCTGGATCGCGATATGGCCGTTAAACTCGGTCTCGAAATATTCGACGATCGAGCCATGGACGGGATCGAAATGGGCCTTGTCGGCGATATTGTCGATGATCTCGCGGGCATGGGTTTTAATGGTGAAAGTCTCAGGCTCCCACTTGATCCAGTTGGGATCGTCATAGACCTCTTCAGCCGGGATTTCATAATCGGGCTCGCCCTTGGCGGGGTCATGCCACATGAAGACCAGACCGTTTTGCTCGCGCACCTGATAGGCCTCGATTTTGGCTTGCGGCGGGATGATCTTGGCATAGGGAATGTCGATGCATTTGCCGGTCTTGTCGAACTTCCAGGCATGGAAGGGGCAAGACACGCAATCGCCATCGACCAGACCGCCCATGGCGATTTCCGATCCCATATGCGGGCAATAGCCGTCCAGAATGACGACTTTGCCTTCAGTGTCGCGATAGCCGACATATTTGGTGCCGAAGAAATGCAGCCGGGTCGGCTCTTCATTATTGAGCTGATCCGATGTCGCCACCAGGAACCAGCCGCGGGGATATTGATATTCGCCGCCCACTTCGGGCGCGCCGTCAAAATATTCGGACATTTGAACCTCTCTTCGCTCCCTTTGCGCCATGCTCTCACGGCGCGTTGAATTAGGCAATCATCGCCTCGGAGGGCTCGGCCGGACCGCCCAGCATCTCCCGATAGGACGCCGGAATGCGCCCATTTACATCTTCAACCTTGTATTCCGCGCCAAGCTCAGACGTGTACCAGGCCTGACCCGACCGGCTCATCAATTCGGGATCAGCCGCCAGGACGGCGATGATCCGGCCGGGATATTCCGGTGTCTCAAGACCGGGTTCGAGCGCTTTATAGGCCTCAGGCGCGGCCTCCATCGCCAGATTGGTCCGCTCGGTCATCACAATGCCAAGCCACAGCGAAAGTGCTGCCACCCCGTGGGGGCGCAGTTCCTTGGCCATGTCCTGGGCCATCTTGTCGGCACCGGCCTTGCCGATACCGTAAACCGGCGAATGGATATAACACCGCGCACCCGGGGAGCTGATATTGACGATCAGCCCTGCGCCTTGCTCGACCATTACAGGCGCCGCGCAGCAGCTGGCGAGATAATGCGCGCGCAAGCCCAGATCGATCATGTCCGACCAATGGCTCATCGGCCGGTCCCAGAAGGGCTTTTGCTCGATCAGATCATCCGGGACGGCAAAGACATTATTGACCAGAATATCAATCCGGCCCTGCTCATCGCGCACCCGCTCAAACAACGCACGCACCTGATCATCGTCACGGTGATCGCACGCCACCGCCACGCCGGTGCCGCCGCGTTTGGTGACCGCGTCAGCGGTGGCATGGATGGTGCCGGGCAAGGCCGCATCGCCTTCATTCTGGCTGCGGCCGGTGACATAGACAGTGCCGCCCATTTGGGCCAAAGCGAGCGCCACGCCCTTGCCGACGCCGCGGCTGGCGCCGGTGACGACCACAACAGGTTTGTCGGACACGCTCATTCGTTCATACCTATTGCATCACGGGCGGCGACATAGCCAAAGGTCATAGCCGGGCCGATGGTGACGCCGGCACCGGGATAGGTGGTTCCCATCACGGACGCCGACGTGTTGCCGATGGCATAAAGGCCCTCAATGGTGCTGCCGTCTTCTTTCAACACGCGGGATTTGGCATCAACCAGCAACCCGCCCTTGGTGCCGATATCTCCGGGATAGACCTCAATGCCGTAAAAGGGTGCCTCGGCACAGGGTCCAATACAGGGATTGGGCGCGTTGCGTTGATCGCCATAATAGGCATCGTAGAAACTGTCGCCGCGATGAAAGTCAGGGTCGGAGCCTGATTGGGCATAGGCATTGTTTTTCTCGACCGTGTCTTTGAGGCCCGCCGCATCGACACCAAGCTTTTCGGCCAGCTCATCAATCGTGTCGGCAATATGCAGGATTTGCTTGACCTTGGAGGGCAAGGTCGCATCGGGTCCCGCATAGCCCGGCGGCAGCGGACCCAGCGGATATTTCTTGCGGAAATTGGCATCAAACACCAAAAAGGCGGGAACTGAGGGCGCGCCGCCATCATTGGCGTAAAGCGAATAGCCGCTTTCGAGATAAGGCTGGGCCTCGTTTGAGAAACGCTGTCCGGCCTTGTTGACCATCAACAGACCCGGAGAGCTGCGCTCGGCAAACAACACCCAGGGCCGGTCAATGCCCGGGACCTTGATCGCAGGCGCCCACCAGGCCCAATCCATCAGATCGGTGGCCGCGCCGATCTTCTGGCCCGCCACAATCCCGTCACCGGTATTATTATCCTGGCTGCCTGACCACTCAGCACTGGTCGGCTGAGGCAGATATTTCTCCCGCAGCTCCCGATTATGTTCAAACCCGCCTGCGCCCAGAATGACGCCTTTCTTGGCGAAGATGCGCCGTTCGGTACCGTCTTGATCGACCAGCGCGCCGATCACTTTGCCGTCTTCGACAATCAGCTCTTTAAACGAGGTGTTGAGCCACAGAGGAATGTCGCGATCCATCATGGATTTGCGCAACCGCCCAATGAGCGCATTGCCCAGCGTCAGGCGCCGCGAGCGCTTACCCTTCAGGCGGCCGGGGATATCGAGGAAATATCCCAGCATCATTTTAAACAAGATGGTCTTCCAACCGTCGGCCTGGGTCAGGAACGCGCGGCCCTCCGCCATGGTCATGGTGAAGCGGCCCTGCACCACCGTCTGGCGGTGCTGAGGGCGCAGCGCATCAAAGTCACGACCAAGCTTGCCGGCATGAAACGGCACCGGCTCATGGGTGCGGTAGCCCTGCTTGCCGCCGGGCTTTTCCGGGTAATAGTCGGAATAGGCCACGGGGCTATATTCAAGCCGTGTATTGTCGGCGAGGAATTTCAGCATGCGCGGGGCTTCATCGACATAGGCTTCAAGCCGCTCAGACGCGACCCGGTCGCCCACCACATTCTTGAGATAGGTGAGCGCATCCTCACGACTGTCATCCACGCCTTGAGCCTGAGCATAATGAGAATTGGGAATCCAGATTCCGCCGCCCGACATGGCCGATGTGCCGCCATATTGATCCGACTTTTCAATGACCAGCACATCAGCGCCGCCAACCGAAGCGGTCAGCGCGGCCGTCATGGCGCCGCCGCCTGAGCCCACAACAAGAATATCGACCTGATGGTCGTTCAATTGATCGGTCATTGCTGTTTCCGTCCCCGCGAGGGCCCTGTCGCTTTAAAGGGCCGAATTTTGCGCATATTGCCATTTGATGGGGGATGTGTAAACTCGATTTCGTATAATGAGCTATCCGAAATTACGCATTTGGATGGTTTGGGGATTTTTGTGGGGGCGCTGCAGCCATGCTCGATTGGATCTATTGGGGCCTGATCGGCCTCATTTTCGTGATGTCGGCGCTGACCTTTTGGGGCTCGCTGCGCTCAACCAACCCGTATGGCCGTCATATGAAACAGGGCCAGAAAGGCACTATGGCGGCCCTGCCCGCCTGGCTGATTTTTGAGAGCCCGCAATTGTTTACCTTTGCGCTGACCTTCTGGCTGACGGCCCAAGACCCCTCGCCCGTCATGCTCACCCTGTTTGGCCTGTGGCAGGCCCATTATATCTACCGGGCCGGCATCTATCCCTTGCGGATGAATGACCGGCACAAGCAGTTCCCGAAATCAGCCGTCTATTTCGGCCTGGTCTTCAATGCGATCAACGGCTTTTTGAACGGCTTTGCGGTTGCTCATGCCGACCATTTGCTGGGGACCGGCTGGTTTTCATCTCCGCTGTTCATCGCAGGGTGCGTGATTGCGGCTGCGGGCTGGCTGATCAATTTTCAGGCCGATACGATCCTCATCCGGCTCCGCTCCGACGGTACGACCGGATACAAGATTCCCCATGGCGGTTTTTTCCGCTATGTCTCCTCGGCGAATTATTTCGGCGAAATCGTACTGTGGTTCGGCTGGGCCTTGATGAGCTCAACCATCGCGGGGCTGAGCTTCGCCATTTTCACCCTTTCCAATCTGGGGCCGCGCGCGCTTGCGCATCATCGCTGGTATCACAAGACTTTCGGGTCGGACTATCCCAGCGACCGCAAGGCGCTGATCCCCTTTGTGCTCTAAAGACGTAGGACTAAAAGACCATGGTTAAAATCATCGCCACCGATATGAATGGTGACACCACCGAGATTGACGGCAAGGCTGGCCAAAGCCTGATGGAAGCCCTGTCGACTGCGGCAGTCGAGGGCATTGAAGCGATTTGTGGCGGCGGCTGTTCGTGCGCCACCTGCCATGTCCATATTGATCCGGCCTGGATGGACAAGGTTGGCCCGCGCGGCGACATTGAAGAACAGCTTGTCTCGGCCACCGATGCGTTTGACGAGGCGGTGTCACGTCTTTCGTGCCAGATCGAATTGTCGGATGCTTTGGACGGTCTGGTCGTGACCGCCCAAGAGGCGGAATAGAGCTCAATCCCGCGCTGTCATTCCGGGGCGCGCGATCCGCGCGAACCCTGAATCTGAACCAATTCCGAACCGGGCATCCGATCCCGGATATTTCGCAGGGCGAAATTCCGGAATGACAAGCCTTGGGCTCAGACAGTCTTCATATTGTCTTCACCGAAGAAGGCACGCATCTTAACGATCTTGCCCTCTTCGTTGAATTCCATCACGTCGATGACGTGAATTTCCATCGTGGTGTCGCCCAGCGTCACCACTGCCTTGAACGGGAAGGCGGCTTCTTTGCCCGCCACCCGGATCGGGCCTTCCAAGGACAGTTGCGCGCCTGTGGTCATGCTGGCCTCATAAAAGGCACGGACGGCATTTCGGCCATCCTTCAGCGGGCTGCCGACCGGGTCTTCGACCGAACAATTGCCGGCATAAAGGTCCATGATCGCGTCAACGCTTTGGTTCGAAAAGCCTTCAATATAGCCGTTCACGGCGGCGATGATTTTGTCTTTGAGTTCCATGGCACATGCCCCCCTATGGATAATATCTGGAAATCGTGTCCACCACGCAGGCCGGGCGCTCCCCGCCCTCAATTTCAATGGTGACGCGCACGGTCGATTGTACGCCGCCTTTCACCTCTTCGGTCTTGATGATTTCTCCGGCCCCGCGAATGCGCGCACCAACCTTGACCGGGCTGGGGAAGCGCACTTTTTCGCAGCCATAATTCACCCCCATCGACATCTCTTCGACGGTGATGAGCTGGGGCAGAAACTTGTTCACAAGCGCCAGCGTCAGATAGCCATGGGCGATGGTGCCGCCGAACGGCCCATCCTTGGCGCGGTCGGGATCAACATGGATCCATTGATGATCATCGGTCGCGTCGGCGAACTGATCGACCCGGGGCTGTTCGATCGCCACCCAGTCGGTCACGCCCAGATCGGCGCCGTCCTGGCCCAGAAGGTCGGCGGGGGTTTTGTAAGTCATGCTCATGCGCGTTGGCTCGACACTGAGACGGTCTCGCCCGTCATATAGGTTGAATAATCAGACGCGAGAAACGCCATCACCGTGGCGATTTCCCAGACATCGGCGGCCCGGCCATAGGCCTCTTTGGCTTCAAGCTCGGCCAGCAATTCTTCCGAGGTCACCTTGTACAAAAACGGATGCATGGCGATGGAGGGTGCCACCGCATTGACGCGGATGCCATGCTCCGCCCCTTCGACACCCGCGCAGCGCGTCAGCGCCATGACACCGGCCTTGGCGGCGGCATAATGGGCCTGGCCCTTTTGCGCGCGCCAGCCCAGGACGGAGGCATTGTTGATGATCACACCACCGCCGCGCGGCGCCATATGCTGGAACGCCGCCCGGTTCATGCGGAAACAGCCATTGAGCGTCACGTCCAGCACGACCGACCATTGATCATCGGTCATCTCGATCAAATTGGCGGTGCCGCCCAGTCCGGCATTGTTGATGACGACATCAGCGCCGCCCAGATAGGTGCTTGCGGCCTCAAACAAGGCGTCAACCTCATCCTGGTTGACGACATTGCACAAAGCAGTCGCAACGGCTGCGCCGGTTTCCTCTTTGAGCGTGTCGGCGGCTTTTTGCAGGCGGCCCTCATGAATGTCGGAGATCAGAACCTCCGCACCTTCCATCACGCAGCGCTTGGCGGCTGAAAAGCCGATGCCGGTTCCAGCCGCTGCGGTCACAAGCACCGTCTTGCCCTTGAGCAGATTGTGACCCTCAGGCGGGGTCGGCAGTGTTTTCAAATCGGCCATCAACTCTTGCCTCTTGGTTCCTTGGGCATCCCGAGCGCACGCTCGGCAATGATATTGCGTTGGATCTGGTTGGTGCCGGCATAGATCGTGTCGGACCGGGAGAACAGGAACAGGCGTTGCAGACGGCTCAACTCCTCCCCTACCAGTTCGGCCTCGGCGCCGAGCACATCCATGGCAAGCTCTCCCAGATCGCGGTGCCAGCTCGCCCAGAAGATTTTGGCAATCGTCGCCTCACGGCTGAGCGTTCCATCCTGCGGTCCAGACAACATTCTGAGCGCATTGGCGCGCATGATTTTGAGGCCCGCATGGGCCAGGGCAATGCGCTGGCGGATCAAAGGATCATCAGCCATGCCGTTTGATTTCGCCGCCTTGATGATCAGGTCAAGCTCATTCCTGAACTGCATTTGCTGGCCAAGGGTTGAAGCGCCGCGCTCAAACCCCAATGTGGCCATGGCAGCTTTCCAGCCCTCACCCACCGCACCGACCAGATTGGCATTGGCGGTTGTCGCCCCATCGAAAAAGACCTCGTTAAATTCCGACGTGCCGGTCAGCTGGATGATCGGCTTGATCGTAACGCCGGGCTGATCAAGCGGCACCAGAAGATAAACGAGACCGTCGCGGCCTTTGGAGCCTTCAACCGCGCGGGCGACAACAAAGCACCAGTCGCTTTCATGGGCGAGGCTCGTCCAGATTTTCTGGCCTTCAATAACCCAGTTATCGCCTTCAAGCCGCGCGCGTGTTTTGACATTGCTGAGATCAGACCCGGCGCCGGGTTCGGAATAGCCCTGACACCAATATTCGGTACCGTTCAAAATGCCGGGCAGGAAGCGTGCGCGTTGGTCATCGGTGCCAAGGGCAATGATGGTGGGACCGGCGAGGGTCTCACCAATATGACCGGCCCGTCCGGGCCCACCCGCGCGGGCATATTCTTCATTGAAAATGAGTTGATGGCCGAGCGGCAAGTCCTTGCCACCAAAGGCTTCAGGCCAGCCAATGCCGATCCAGCCCGCCTCACCCAAATGCCGTTCCCACACCTTGCGCTCTTCGGGGAAGGCGTCTTCGTCGCCGGGGCCGCCGCGCCAGCGGATCGCCTCGAAATCGCCGGTGAGATTATCTTTCAACCATCCGGCAACTTCGGTGCGGAAGGCTTCTTCCTCTGCGGTGAATTCGAGGTTCATGCCGCCTCCTCATCAAGGATCAGGCTTGCCAGATCCTCAAGATGGTCGGTCGGCAGGCCAAGCAGCGTGCGATTGGCCCGCGCGCGTTTGAAAAAGAAATGCAGATCATATTCCCAGGTAAAGCCGATGCCGCCATGCATCTGGATCGCGTCGCCGGTTACGCTGAACGCCTTGTCGGTGCACCAGCTTTTGGCGATGGCGGCGGCCTCGGCCGCCTCGCTGGTGTGGGCAACCGCAGCAGCGTAATAAACAGCCGAGCGCGAACTTTCAGTGGCAATCATCATATCGGCGCAGCGATGTTTGACCGCTTGGAAGCTTGCAATCACCCGGTCGAACTGCACGCGTTCCTGCGTGTAGGCAACCGTCATATCAAGCGCGGCCTGGGCCACCCCGACACTTTCGGCAGCCAATGCAATGGCAGACTGGCTCAAGGCGCGCGGCAGGGCATCGGCAATGTCTTCAGTAATCAAAGCATCGCTTGAAAGGGTGAGATCAAGATCAGCTTCACCCAGACGGCGGGTGACATCGAGCACCTGATTACAAATCAGCCGCTCCGCGGGAACCGCAAACAGCGCCGAGCGCTCCCCATTCCAGGCCGGAACCAAAACCAGATCGACACAATCGGCGTCGGTGATAGTGCGGATCGCACCGCTCAGCTTGACGCCATCACCGGTTTCTTCAAACGACACGGGATCAAGGCTCACACTCGCAATCACTTCGCCCGCCGCGAGCCGGGGCAAAAGCGCATCGTCCTTCACAGCCAAAAGCAGATCGGTGGCGAGCACAGCGGACGAAAAAAACGGGCCTGCAAAACAGTGCTTGCCCAATTCTTCCATCACCAGCGCGCGCTCAACCGCGCCAAGCCCCGCGCCGCCCAGCGCCTCTGGCACCATGATCCCGGCAAGGCCAAGCTCTTGCGCGAGGCTCACAAAAGCGGCGCGGTCACCGCCCTGTTCAGCCGCGCGCGCCAGCCCGCCGCCGTCGCGCCAATCCTGGGCGAAGCCCGCGACCGTGTCGCGGATCATCCCTTGTTCTTCTGTGAAGGCGAAATTCACGGGTCTTTATCCTCAGGTCCCATAGACCTTTTGCGGCGGCTCAGCCTTGTCGATGATTCGGTCGATCTCGGCACCGAGTTCTTCGGCATCCCATTTGTCACCCTTGTCGGTGATCGCGCCGGTTCGCCAGCCATCGGCGAGCGAAATCTTGCCACCGAAAATCTCAAAGCAGCGGCCATTGATATGGCCTGAGTTTTCGGACGCGAGCCACACCACCAAAGGCGCAACATTGGCCGGGTCATAGGCATCAAACGAGCCGTCTTCGGGAATTTTCATCATCTCGGCAAAGACCTCTTCGGTCATACCGGTGCGGCCCTGCGGCGCCAGGGCATTAGCGGTAACGCCGTAGCGCGCAAGCTCTGCCGACTGCACAAGGGTGAGGCCCAGAATGCCTGCCTTGGCGGCTGAATAGTTCGACTGCCCGACGGAGCCTTGCAAACCAGCGCCTGAGCTTGTGTTGATGATCCGGCCTGACACAGCCGCGCCGTCTTTCGACTTGCCGCGCCAGTAACGCGAGGCATGGCTCGCCAGACAGAAATGGCCCTTCAAATGGACAGCCATCACAATGTCCCAATCTTCTTCGCTGAGACTTGTGAACATGCGGTCCCGGCACACGCCGGCATTGTTGACGATCACGTCAAGGCCGCCGAACGTGTCGATGGCAAGCTTGATCGTATCGGCACTGGCATCAAAATCGGTGATCGAGTTCAGGCAGGTGATGGCAGAACCGCCCGCCTGCTTGATCGCCGCAACTGTTTCGTCGGCGGCGTCAGCCTTGATGTCATTGACAATGACATTGGCCCCGGCGTCGGCAAGGGCGAGCGCATAAGCCCGGCCCAGCCCCCCGCCCGCGCCGGTGACAATCGCCGTGCGGCCTTCACACAGGCGCGCCATTTAGAGGCGCTCCAAAATGGTGACATTGGCCTGGCCGCCGCCTTCGCACATGGTCTGCATGCCGTAGCGGCCACCGGTGCGCTCCAACTCATGCAGCAGCGTGGTCATCAGTTTCGTGCCGGTTGAACCCAGCGGATGGCCCAGCGCAATCGCGCCGCCATTCACATTGGTCTTGGCATGGTCGTAACCGCTTTCCTTGAGCCATGCCATGGCAACGCTCGCAAAGGCTTCATTGATCTCAACCAGATCAATATCGTCCCACGACATGCCGGTTTTTTCGAGCGCGCGGGCGGTTGCCGGGATCGGCGCGGTCAGCATCCAGACCGGATCATCGGCCGTGACCGACATGTGATGGATGCGGGCGCGCGGGGTGAGATTGTACCGCTTGAGCGCATCTTCGGACACAATCAGCATGGCAGAGCTGCCATCACAGGTCTGGCTCGACACGGCTGCGGTGATCCGGCCGCCTTCGGCCAAGGGCTCAAGTGTGGCCATTTTTTCAAGGCTGGTATCGCGGATGGTTTCGTCCTGTTCCAAGCCGTTGATCGGCACGATCTCTTTATCAAAGCGGCCTTCATCGCGGGCGCGTTTGGCGCGCTCATGGCTTTCCAGCGAGAAGACTTCCATGTCTTCACGGCTGATCTGCCATTTCTCGGCAATCATTTCAGCCGAACGGAACTGGCTGACTTCCTGATCGCCATAGCGTGCCATCCAGCCCGGCGAGGTCGAGAAGGGATTGTCAAAGCCGTACGCCTGGCCAGCATACATGGCCGCCGAAATCGGAATTTTCGACATGGTCTGCACGCCACCGGCAATCACCACGTCCGACACGCCCGACATGACGGCCTGGGCGGCAAAGTGCACAGCCTGTTGCGATGATCCACACTGGCGGTCAACCGTCACGCCCGGCACATTGTCGGGCAAACCCGCGACCAGCCAGCAGGTGCGGGCAATATCACCGGCCAGCGGGCCGATGGCATCAAGGCAGCCAAAGATCACATCTTCATAGTCTTCGGCGGGAATGTCATTGCGGTCCACCAGCGCCTTGATCGAATGCGCGCCGAGATCAGCGCCATGAATATCTTGCAAGGTGCCCCGGCGTTTGCCTGTGGGTGTGCGCAGCGCATCAACAATATAAGCTTCGGCCATCTTCGACCTCCTTCAGGTTGCAAATGTTTCCCACGGTCCTAAAGGCACTTTGCCTTCCAGAACCGCTTGATCAATCGTGTTGAGACTGTGGGCCTCATCACCCCATGCGCCAGCCAAAGCCCAAGCGCGTTTCATGAAATAATGCAGGTCAACCTCAAAGGTGTAGCCCATGCCGCCATGCACCTGGATCGCGGTTTCAGCGGCATTGAGCGCGGCCTCGCGCGCGGCCTGTTTGGCATGGGCGATGTAAAGATCGCGGCGCGGGCCGGCAAATGACGCAGCGGCGCGATAGACCACAGGCCGGGCGAATTCGAGCTTCACCAAGGCGGTTGCCAGATGATGCTTGATCGCCTGGAACTTGCCGATCGGCTGGCCAAACTGTTCGCGGTCCTTGGCATAGTCTGTCGCCATGGTGATCATGGCATCGGTGAGGCCCAGCAATTGCGCGGCTGTAAACAAAATACCACGCGCTTCCATGTCAGCCGCCAATCCGGCATCGCCGATCTTGTGATTGGCGCCGGGTGTAAACTCAGCGGCAAACAGATGCCGGTTGGGGTCAATGCTGGCCTGGGCGCTCAACACCGCCTCGGACCATTGAGCGGCATAAAGCCCGTCTGATTTGGCAAACACCAACAGATCAGTATCGGGCGCATGATGGGTGCCGACATTCATGTCCGACACGGGCAGCGCCATTTTCTGGCCCGCCACAACATCCGACACATCGTGACCGGCACCGACGAGCGCGGGCAGCGCAACACCGGCAACCTCAACCAACGGTTCGGGCAAGGCCGCCCGTCCGGCTTCTTCTGCAATCAGCACAAAGGCGGTTTCATCAAGACCAAGCCCGCCCTGAGCTTCGGGCGCCATGACGCCGATCAGCCCCATTTCGGCAATCTGGTCCCAGATCGCATCGGTGCTTTCGCGCAACCGTTCAGGCGGACAGGCGCCGGACAGAAAGTCCCGCGTGCCTTGGGCGAGATCAAGCTCATCGGGAGAAAAGCGAAAATCCATAACCCTCTCCCCTATCGCGGCAGGCCGAGGCACCGCTCGGCAATGATGTTGCGTTGAATTTCATTGGTGCCCGCATAGATCGGCCCGGCGAGCGAGAACATATAGCCGTCGAGCCAGCGTCCGGCATCAACCGCCTCAGAGGCATATTCGGTCAGCTCAGCCCGCGCGCCCAGAATGGACAGAGCGGTGCGGTGCATGAAGCGGTCAAGCTCGGACCAGAAAATCTTGTTGCAGCTTGCCTCTGGCCCGATCTTGCCGCCTGCCATGATTTTCGATGCGGTGTGATAGGTCATCAGACAATAGGCTTCGGCATCCATCCAAGCTTTCAAAACCGCATCACGCACCGACGGGCGAACCGTGTCTTCATAGCGTTTGTAAAGATCAACCAGCCGCGCGGCTGTGGCCTGGAACCGGGCGGGGCTTCTGAGCATCAACCCGCGCTCAAAGCCTGCCGTGGACATGGCGATTTGCCAGCCCATGCCTTCATCGCCGAGCCTTTGATCGACCGGCACGCGGACATCATCAAAGAAGATTTCAGCAAAGCCGGGATTGCCATCGAGTTGCGCAATCGGCCGAATGGTGATGCCGGGCAGATCAAGCGGAAACAGAATGAAGGACAGGCCCTTGTGGCGCTGCGAGTCAGGGTCGGTGCGGAACAGGCCAAACGACCAGTCAGCAAAGGGCGCCCGGCTCGACCAGGTCTTCTGGCCATTGATCACATAATGATCGCCATCCAGAACCGCCTTGGTGCGGACGGCAGCGAGGTCAGACCCGGCGCCGGGTTCCGACCAGGCCTGCGCCCAGATTTCATCACCCGCTGCCATAGGCGGCAGGAACCGCGCCTTTTGTGCGTCCGTGCCATATTCCATCAGCGTCGGGCCAAGCAGAAAGATGCCGTTTTGCGACACACGCAAGGGAGCGCCTGCGCCATAATATTCTTCTTCAAAAATCAGCCATTCAATGAGGTCACAGCCCCGGCCGCCATACTCTTTGGGCCAGGTCACCATGCCCCAATTGCCGGATTTGAGAATACGCTCCCACTCCCGGTGCTGCTCAAACCCTTCCTGGCATTCCAGCGTTTTGAGCGGTGTGTCCGGCACATGGGACCGCACCCACTCACGCACCTCGGCGCGGAAGGCGTCATGCTCAGCGGTGTAAGACAAATCCATCATCAGTCTTTGAACTCTGCTTCCTTGCCGCTTTCCACAAAGGCGTCGCGCGCTTTCTGGCTGTCTTCATGCATATACATCTCAAAGGTGAAGCCCTGCTCCCAGCGGTAGAAGCGGTCAACATCATAAGGCTCAATCCCGTTCAGCGCCTGTTTGGCGATGCGCAGTGCATCGCGTGACTTCGACGCGATAGTTCCGGCAAAGGCACGGGCTTCATCAAGCAATTGATCGCGCGGCACAACCTTCTCAACCCCGCCCAGACGCCAGGCTTCTTCGGCCGGGATACGCCCGCCGGTGAAGAAGGCTGCGCGCACCTTGGCGAGCGGCAAAATGCGTTGCATATGGGCGGCCCCGCCCATCGCGCCGCGATCAATTTCGGGCAGGGAGAAGAAGCAGTCTTCCGAGGCGATGATCGCATCGGACGCGCCGCAAATGCCGATGCCGCCACCAATCACAAAGCCGTGCGGCGCGCACACCACCGGCACCTCGCAATCATGAACCGCTTTGAAGGTGAGGTAATTGCCCTTATTCACCGATACGATGAAGGAGCTGTCCTGCTGAAGCTCCTTAATATCGACGCCGGCGCAAAACCCTTTCGCGCTTTCCTCAGCGCGGATCAGAACACAGCGCACATCTTGACGCTTGCCCATGTCCAATATGATCTCAGGCAACTCATTCCACATCGCGCCGGTAAAGGCATTGACCGGGGGATGGTCGAAAATGATTTCGCCGATACGGTTCTGAACATCTGTCTTGAAGGGCATTATTCAGCAGCTTTCACATGAGATTGGCCAAGCGCGGTGAGCCGGTCATCGGCCTCGCGCATGATACGGTCGATCAGGTCAGAACAGTCGGGCAGATCCGAGATCAGTCCCGCCACCTGGCCCGAGGGCAGCACCCCTTCACCGGGCTTGCCGTCAACCATGGATTTTTGAATGATCATCGGCGCATTGGCCGCCATCAGGGTTTGCGCAAAGGTCAGGTCGGATTTGCGCGCCATCGCCCAGGCCGACTTCAAGGTCTCCATGAGGCTTGCGCCGGTCACATCCTTGAATTTCCAGCCATTGATCAGCGCGCGGATCAGCATTTCAACCCCGCTCGCGCGTTCAAGCCGGGCCAGCGTGTCATTCATCACCATGCGCTGGGGCAGACCATCAAGCTTGGTTGAAACCTTGATCTCGGTGACACCCGCTTCGAGATATTTGTCCTTTGTGGCGCCGGGCGTCGGTGTGTTGGCGGTGAGCAAAAAGCGCGTCCCCATCGCAATGCCGTCAGCCCCAAATGCAAGCGCGGACGCAAGTCCCCGGCCATCGCGGAAGCCGCCCGCAGGCGCGATCGGCACATCCACACTATCGAGCACCTGGGCGAGCAACAGCCATGTCGGCGTCTCACCCGTATGGCCACCGCCTTCGCTACCCTGACAGACCAGCGCGTCCGCGCCCATATCAACCGCCTTCCTGGCGTGCTTGCCCGCGCCGATCGTCGGGATGCACAGAACATTGCCGCCCTTGAGCTTTTCAATCAG
This sequence comes from Alphaproteobacteria bacterium, assembly GCA_965227065.1. Classification (GTDB taxonomy): domain Bacteria; phylum Pseudomonadota; class Alphaproteobacteria; order SPJN01; family SPJN01; genus CBDDFN01. The sequence goes on along the minus strand of CBDDFN010000013.1, from coordinate 73,340 downwards.
CTTGGGTGAAGGCGCGCGGCCATACGACACCGCACGCACGCCATACTCAATACACAGATCGACGATGGCTTCCGCACCGGGCTGGAAGGAATGGAAGTTCACGCCAAAAGGCTGGTCGGTCGCGGCCTTGATGCGCTTGATCTCGGCTTCGGTTTCCTCAGGCGTCATGACGGCAGCGGCCAGAAAGCCGAACGCGCCTGCATTGGACGAGGCGATCACCAGATCAGACGTCGCCACCCAGCCCATGGCGGTCTGGATGATCGGCGTTTTTGAGCCCAACAGCCTGTTGAGCCGTGTATCAAGCGCTGGATGCATGGCGGTTACTTCTTCTCGCCATCCTCACGCTGGCTCGCCGCCATCTTCTTGGCGTCATAGCCACCCAACAGATCATCAGAGATCAGCGAATTATGGGCATGGGCAAAATGGTGCATGTGGAACACCGCATCCATGCCCGTGCGCTTGCCTTGCAGATCTTCAATGTGATTGACCGCCTGCTTGGTGAGCGCGAGACCCATGCGCGGCATCTTGGCAATCCGGCCTGCAATATCGAGGGTTTCTTTTTCCAGATCCTCAAGCGGCACCACCCGGTTCACCATGCCCATCTGATAGGCGCGGTCGGCCGACATGCGCTCGCCCAGGAACAGGAACTCCTTGGCGATGCGGGGGTTCAACTCAAACGGATGGGCAAAAAACTCAACGCCGGGAATGCCCATGCGCACAACCGGGTCGGAATAGAAGGAATTGTCAGCGGCAATGATCATGTCGCACGCCCAGGCGAGCATCAGACCCCCGGCGATACACGCGCCCTGGACCATCGCAATGGTCGGCTTGGGCATATCACGCCAGCGCCGCGTCAGCCCCAGATAGGCTTCCTGTTCACGCACATACTGGAACTCGCCGCCTTCTTTATCGGCATGGTCCCACCACAGATGAACGCGGTCCTGGCTTTCCTTGGCATCGCGTCCCGGCGAGCCGATATCGTGACCGGCCGAGAAGTTCTTGCCATTGCCTTTGAGCACGATGACCTTGACGTCATTGTCATCAATGGCGCGCTTATAGGCGGCATCGAGCGCATAGAGCATCTTGCCGTTCTGCGCATTGTGATATTTGGGCCGGTTGAGCGTGACGATGGCCACGCCATCGCCATTCACCTCATAAAGGACAGGCGGCTCGGTTTCGACATATGCTTCTTTTTGTTCGGGATCGGCGCTCATGCGGCTTGCCTCCTGTCGCCCGCGGGATTGCCCTCAAAAATCGTGGCCCGCAAATCATGCGGATCCAGGGTCTCGCGGATCAGTTTCAATTGCTCGTCACTCGGTGCCGGTGTCTCGCCCAGATCATCTGCAACCTCAAGCGGGAAACCGGTGGCCTCTTTGACCTCATCCAACGTCACGCCCGGATGAAGCGAAATAACGCGGATGGCATGATCGGTACCGCCAAAATCCATCACGCACAGATTAGTCACGATAAAGCGCAGCTCGAGGAAGGGCGGCTTCTTGCCCCCCGGCCAGCGGTCTTGATTGTAGCCGATGCCGCCGACCATATCGACTTCACCCTCGATAAAAACGCGCGGACCATGGTTCGGCACAAACATGGAATTCTTGTGATTGATCGTATTGCCGGGAAAGCCGCGCACGCCCAGAAGCGCGGCCTTGGGCTTTTCATAATCGCCGACAATCGAAATATTGGTCTGACCCCAGCGGTCCACCTGAACCGGACCGACCATGGCGTGACGGCGGCCTGAATTCACAATGTCGAACACTTTCTCATACGTCATCAGCCCGTCAACCTTGGGTTCATAGCCGTTGCGCGGGCCAACCGGCACAGGCTCTGAAACCAGATAGGCTTCGCCGTCGGTCATCATCAGGCCCGGCTCAAAGGTTGATTTGGCAAGGCTGGCACCCAGACGCGGGATCAGGCCAATGCCGGAAGCGAGCACTTCGCCATCGCCCCGGAAGGCTTCGGCACAGGCGGCGATGCAGAGTTCGGCAAGGGTATAGCTCATCGGTCGAACTCCTTAAAAAACCGGCAGCGGCAAGGTGCGGATATGGTCGGCCCCGCCCACTTCGGCGATATAGCCCTGATGATCCTTGCCGGTCACATAGGTGGTGAGATAATCCTCCCAGCCTTCCTTGGCGGCGGCTGAATAGGTCTTCAAATGTTTGACATCGGCCCCGTAAGACGGCGCGCAGCTGGTCGGATGGGCGCCACATTCGGCCACGGCAACGCCTTTGACCAAGGGCCGCTCAATCGGCATGCGCAGGGTTTCAGCCTTGTCATTAAAGGCTTCAGTCTCAACCAGCTCTTCACACGTCAGATAGGTCGCGTCCGCGGCGCGCGCGAACCATTCGTCAAAGAACGGATCGGGGCCGTAAATCCAGCTATTGCCCATCTTGTCGGCTTTGTTGACGTGGCACAGCGCAACATCAATCTTGATCGCAGGCATCGCCACCAAAGGCTCACCCGTATAGGGGCATTCAACCATTTTGATATGGGGTGAATGTTTCAGCACGTCTGAGGCTGCGCCAACGCGGGTGGGCAGATAGGGCAAACGGTTGGCCGCGGCTTTAAGGCCCCATTGCAGCATACCCTCATCAAGCTCCATCACCTCAAAGGCGCCGGCCTGACGGGCCTTGCGGTAATGGGCTTCAAGCGGGATGAAATCGAGCGTGGCAAAGCCATAAACCAGTTTCCTGACCTTGCCGCTCGACAGCAGCATACCGACATCACAGCCCGAATAGGCCACGATGGTGAGGTCCTTCAAATCCGAACGGACGATCTCGCGCACCAGCGCCATGGGCTTGCGCCGGCCGCCCCAGCCGCCCATGCCAATGGTCATGCCGTCTTTGAGCGTGGCGACGATCTCGGCAATCGTCATGGTCTTGTCAATCATGGTCATCTGATCAGCCCTGCGGGAAGTTATATTCATGGCCCCACACATCGCCCTCGGTGGACTGGGTGGGTTCAAAACTGGACCAGTCAAGCTGCGCGCCATCATAGCCATATTCAACGGCAATGCCGCCGGGGCCGAGCACATAGACCGACACCATATTGTCGTTGGAATGACGGCCCAGCGTCGCCAGCGTATGCACACCGGCCGCCTTCACCCGGTCCATGAACTGGCCGACATCATCAATGCCGGGAACCTCGACCATCAGATGGACCAGGCCGGTCGGGCTGTCATAATTGTAAAGCGCGAGCGAATGATGCCGGGGATTATCGGCATGCATGAAGATGATGCGTTGCGGCGGCAAACCTTCGGCAGGCGCGGGCAAATGCAGATCATCACTGTCCCCGAAGCCGAGCACATCTTTGTAGAAAGCATATGTCGCGTCCTGCTCCGGCGCGGGCAGCACGACATGGCCAAGCCCCATCGCGCCGGTCACAAAGTGATCGGTGCCAAGCGGGGAGGAGAAAGCGACCGCATCGCCGGTGCGGGTGTGAAACAGCTCAAACACATTGCCCGACGGATCATGGGCGGAGACATATTCGGTCACAGCGCGGCGGGCGGCCTCAACATCCGATCCCTTTTTGGGGGTCGCGCCGGCCTTGTCGAGCTTTTCTACCAGCGCGTCGAAATTGTCTTTGCTGCCCGCATCCCAACCGGCAAAGCCGAAGCGGTCGGCATCGGCCTTTTCAATCATGAAGCGGAAGGGGGCATCATCCATGCCGAGGAAACGGGCACCTTGCGCATCATCGCGCGCGACTTCCATGAGACCCAGAATTTGCGTGCCGAACTTGACCCACTCTTCGGGGTCGGTCATGGCCAGACCGACATATCCCAGCTGCGCAACGCTCATCGTTACCCCCTAAAATTGCCTGCAAAGTTGCGAATTTGACCGGCTGAAAGCCGTCAAACCATCCATTTGCGCAATTTCTACGCTATTTGGTTACGAATTTCAATCTTTTCTGATCCATTGACCGTCATCCCGGGCGAGCAGATGCGAGACCCGGGGGCGCCGTGAAGCAATTAACTACTGAACCTCAGCCGCACGCTTCTGGATCGTTTCGACAAAGCCGGGAAAGGCTTCCATCGCGGCCAGCGTCTCATTGTCGTGAATGGCGAATTCCTGACGCCAGCCTTCAGCGGTCTTGCGCACGCCGTGGCAGATTTTGAAGGACAGCATCACCTTGCCGTCTTCGTCCGCGCATTCCCAATCGGCCAGCGCAATGGCGAAAAGCGGAGAGACTTCAATCACTTCGATCTCTTTGACGGTGCGCGACCGGACGCCATAGTCGCGGAAAATGCTCGCATACCAGTCGCCATTATGGGTCAGCGCCTCAACCGTCTGGGGGTTGGTGTGCGCGCCGATGGTGAAATTATTATACGGCACCACACAGCAGTCTGCGGCGGCCTTCACGCTGCCCTCGCCCGTATAAGCGGGGTTTGAGCCGTCCGAATAGGCCTGAACCAGCGCGCGAACTTCGTCGGCCACGCCCATCAAATGGCACCGGGCATGGGGGTGATTGAAACCGCGCCATCGCTCGCCACAGCATGATCAACCACCGAATGCGGCACAAAAGTGCTTTGGGCGATTTTCCAGCCCTGATCTGTCTTTTGATAGCGGTCACGATAAATGCCAGCGAGCTGGCGCATGGCGCGCGCCTCGGTATCGATGGTGAAGAAATAAAGCGCCCACAGCCCTTCGGCTTCACTGTCCGAAATCACTTCAATTTCGGCATTGGTGCCGTGGTGCATGTCGATAATGTTGGGCTTGCAGCCCATTTCGCGGAACACGGCGACAAAATCAGCCGCCGTCTCAAAAGTGCCAATGGCAGGCCCGGCATCGACGGTGGCATCGGGCAGGAAGCAGGCTTCGACCGTATCGGCGTCTTTCTCATCACAGGCGTTGAAATAGCGCGCCTTCAATCGGCGAATGGCTTCAACGGCTTCAAGTTTGGCGATACGGGCTTCAAGGTCGGACATCACGCGCTCTCTTTTTGCTTAATCAAGTCCAGCGCCACGTCGACGATCATATCTTCCTGACCACCCACCATCCGGCGCCGGCCCAACTCAACCAGAATTTCGCGCACATCAACACCATAATCTTCCGATGCCTTCTCTGCATGACGCAAAAAGCTCGAATAGACCCCGGCATAGCCCAGCGACAGCGTCTCCCGATCCACCCGGACAGGCCGGTCCTGAAGGGGGCGCACCAACTCTTCAGCCGCATCCATTAGCTTGAAAACATCACAGCCATGGTTCCAGCCCTTGCGGTCAGCTGCTGCAATAAAGACCTCCAAAGGCGCATTGCCCGCGCCCGCGCCCATGCCCGCCAAGGAGGCATCAACCCGGCGCGCGCCGTTTTGCACGGCAACAATCGAGTTGGCGACGCCCAGCGACAGATTATGGTGGGCGTGAACACCGGTTTCGGTCTCAGGGTTGAGCACCTGATTGTACGCCTGAAGCCGGGCGGCATAACCGTCCATATCAAGCGCCCCGCCCGAATCGGTGACATAGACGCATTCCGCGCCATAGCTTTCCATCAGCTTGGCCTGTTCGGCCAATTGTTCAGGCTCGACCATATGGCTCATCATCAAAAAGCCGATCGTGTCCATGCCGAGGTCACGCGCATAGCCGATATGCTGCCTGGAGACATCGGCTTCGGTGCAGTGGGTCGCAACCCGGACCGAACGCACACCCAGATCATAAGCCTGTTTGAGGTCTTCAACGGTGGCAATGCCGGGCAGGATCAAGGTTGTCACCACCGCCTTTTCGACCGCATCGGCGACTGCAGCGATCCAGTCCCAATCGGTGGTCGCACCAAAGCCGTAATTGAAGCTTGAGCCATTGAGCCCGTCGCCATGGGCAATCTCAATCGCGTCCACGCCCGCCTCATCCAGCGCTTTGGCAATGGCGGCGACATGGTCAATGCCATACATGTGCCGGATGGCGTGCATGCCATCGCGCAGCGTGACGTCCTGAATATAGAGCTTGTCCTTGGTGGGATCGGTGATGCGTCCAGAAACATTAGAAGTCATGCCGCCACTCCGAATTTCAGTGTTGCGATCTTCTCAGCGGTCGCCATGCCCGCCGAGGTCATAATGTCGAGATTGCCGGCATAGGCGGGCAGGTAATGCGCCGCGCCTTCGACCTCCAGAAAGATCGAGCTTTTGATGCCTTCAAACTCGCCCAGGCCGGGAATTTTCACCGGCCGGTTGGAGCCAAAACGTTCAAACTGCACCTTTTGCTTGAGCCGGTAGCCCGGCACGTAAGCCTGAACCTCTTCGACCATGCGCTCGACCGAAGCCGCGATTTCGTCTTCGGTCGCGCCGATCGACAAGGTGTAGATCGTGTCGCGCATGATCATGGGCGGCTCGGCAGGGTTCAAAATGATGATCGCCTTGCCTTTTTCCGCACCACCGACCACTTCAATGCCGCGCGCGGTGGTCTGGGTGAACTCATCAATATTGGCCCGGGTCCCGGGACCGGCTGAACGCGAGGACACAGACGCAACGATCTCCGCATAAGGCACCCGGTCGGCCACACGCTTGACCGCATAGACCATGGGGATGGTCGCCTGGCCGCCGCACGTCACCATATTGACATTAGGCTCTTGCAAATGGGCGTCCATATTGACGACCGGTACGCAATAGGGGCCGATGGCGGCAGGCGTCAGATCCACCATCACCTTGCCCGCCGCGCGGCAGATCGCGTCATGGGTTTTGTGGGCGCCCGCTGAGGTGGCATCAAAGACAATGCCGATCTCATCCCAGCAGGGGAGCTTTTGCAGCCCCTCAATCCCTTCATGGGTGGTGGCAACGCCCATATCGTGCGCGCGCTTGAGCCCGTCGGATGCGGGGTCAATGCCGACCATAGCGGCCATGTCCAGAACCTTGGAGGTTTTGATCAGTTTGATCATCAGATCGGTGCCGATATTGCCCGACCCGATCACCGCGACTTTGGTTTTACTCATGAGACCCTCACACAAATTTCGCAACGCAGCTGCCAATGTCTGACAGATGCATCGACATTTCATCACCGGCCTGAACAGGTTCAAGCGGCACAAGCGAGCCTGACAAGATCACCTCGCCTGCCTCAAAAGGAATGCCGTAGCGCCCCAGCGTATTGGCCAGCCAGGCCACTGAGGCCAGTGGGCTGCCCTGCACGGCCGAACCCACACCGTCGCTCAAATCGCGGCCGTTTTTGGAAACCTTGACCGTCACCGCCGCAAGATCGAGACCCTTGGGATCAATCTCGTCAGCACCCAGCACATAGACGCCGCAACTGGCATTGTCCGCCACCGTGTCCTGAATCTTGATTTTCCAGTCGGTGATGCGGCTGTCGACAATCTCAAAACACGCCATGACGCACTCAGTGGCGGCCAGCACGTCTTCAGGCGTCACGCCGGGGCCTTTGAGACCCGCTTTGAGCCTGAGCGCGATTTCCGCTTCCGCGCGCGGGGCGATCATCTCATCCATGTGGACAATGCCTTTGTCGGCAATCATTGCATCGGTCAGAAAGCCGAAATCAGGCTCAAACACGCCCAGCATGTCCTGCACCGGCGCTGAGGTCACGCCGATCTTCTTGCCGACAACGCGTTCGCCGTCCTCCAGACGATGCTCCAGAAAGCCGAGCGAAATCTTGTAGGCATCATCAATGGAAATGCCGGCGAAACGCTCGGTCAGCGGGCTGAGCGTGGTACGATTTCTGAGCGCGTTATAAAGCGCGCGCGACTGGGCTTTGATATCTTCCTCAGTCATTTTTCAGGAAATCCAGACAGGTTTCATTGAACAGGCGGGCATGTTCGACCATCACCCAATGGCCGCATTCATTAACCATGACAAAGCGGGCCGGACGACAGGCTTCGAGAATTTTTTGCGCGCCAGAGGCAGGGCAGAAGCGGTCTTCGGTGCCCCAAAATCCCAGCACCGGACATTGCAGATCAGAAAGCTCATGATCCTGATTGGGAACCCGCATCCGGCCCAGAACCGCTTGCGGCATCATCTGAAGAATGGCGAGCCGTTCGCGCACCAATTGGGGCGTGACATGTTTGGGGTCAAAGACAAGCTGCTCCAGCAACTTGCCCAGGCCCGCCTCATCGAGCGTGCCATCCATGAAGCCCGACATCATCGCCTGAATGCCCGGCATGGCGAAATAGACATCAAGCTCTTCAATGCCGCCGGGCGCCATCAGAATGAGCTTTTCGACAAACTCCGGATAATCAAGTGCGATGCGGATCGAGATCGCCCCGCCAAGTGAATTGCCGACCAGTGTGCATGTCTCGACACCCAGATTATCCAAAGCGGTTTTCAGCGTCCCGGCAAAATGATCAAGCGTGTAATCCACATCTTCAGGCTTGGTCGAATAGCCATAGCCGATCAGGTCAGGCAGGATCGCCCGATAACCCGCATCAGCAAAGACCTCATAATTTTGCTTGAAGTTTGAATATCCCGACGCGCCGGGGCCAGAGCCGTGAACGAACACAACCGCCGGGCCGTTCCCTTTTTCGGTCACGTGAAGGGAGATCGGAACCCCCTCCATCACCCCGGCATCGACATAACGGCCTTCCGGCGGCCCGCCAGCAACAGCACCCATCACGCGTCCCCACTTGTTATGGTTTAGATAAACACGTCGCCATTATCGGCGCCAAGCTGCATGCCACCCCAGTTGCGCGCAAAGGGCGTGGGGTTGTTGGCAACATGGGCGCGGGCTATGTGGATGTCGTGCCAGATATTCTGGATCGGATGGCCGGTAAAGACCGAGCGGCCGCCCGCCACATCCATCAACAAGTCGATGGCCTTGATCATCTTGTCGATGACAATGCCAGCCTGGTAGCGATATTGCGCGCGATCCACCATGGGGATTTCTTCGCCCGCCAGAACGCGATCCATCATGACATCAAAATTGCGGAACAAGATCGCCTCGGCCTCATCAATCATATTGGCCACCTCAGAAACCCGGCGCTGAATGTCGGGATCGCCCATCAGCTTGGAGGGATCTGTCGAACTGCCGCCTGAGGCTGCGATAAACAGCTTCAGCGCATGTTTGGCAGCCCCGATGGCGGGTGTTGAGACCACGCGGGTGAACCATTGCGCCCAGGGAATGTTGTAAAGGGGGCTTTTCTGGCTGTGGATGATGTTAAAGCCATCCATTTGCTTGTGCGTACGGTGATGCGGCACAAAGATCGGCTCATCAATCACCACATCGTTGGAGCCGGTACCTTGCAGGCCCATGGCATGCCAGGTGTCTTCGATCCGGTATTGCGTGCGCGGCACCAAAAATGTCCGGTAGCCCTCACCCGGCACAATCGCGCCCAGCAAGGCCCATGTGCAATGTTCCGATCCCGATGACCAGCCCCAGCGGCCCGCCAGCATCAGGCCTTCTTCGGGGTTTTCGGCTTCTGAAACCTTGCCGCCCATCGGATTGTAGGAGCTTGAGATCAGCGTGTTGGGCTCTTCCGAATAAAGCTCTTCGCACGCCTTGGGGTCCATCAGTGCCAATTGATAGGCGTGAACCGCAATGATGCCGCCGATCCAGGCGGTCGACATGTCATATTCGGCGATCTGCATTTGCAGGCGGAAAAATTCCTGCGGGGTCATTTCCAGGCCGCCATATTGCTTGGGCAATAGCGACAGGAAGAAGCCCGCCTCTTTCAATTCGGCAACCGATTGCCTGGAAACCTGACGGTCGGCGCGGTTCTGGTCCCCGCGTTCCTTGAAACCATCGAGATAGGGGGTGAGGTCCACCAATGGAGTATCGGTGCCTGCTGTCTGTTCTGCCAGCGCCATGATCATGCCTCCCAATCATGCTTGAGCCGAGATTGGCGGGGAGACTAGATCAATTTCGCAAAGATTGCACGCACTTTTTACGCATTTGGATGATGCGGCGCATCAATATCGCGCAAATTCGCAGTCTCAGTCCGATTTTTCGGCATCATGACCGTTCACGATCCGGCCCCAGCGATAATCATATTTGAGGAACTTGACCGCCAGGGTGGTGTCGGCATGGCGCACGCCTTCAATCGGCATGATCTGATTGTTGACCAGATCAACCAGCTCATCAGGGCTTGAAACCACCGTGATCGCCAAAATGTCGTAGCGGCCCAGCATGGTGGCGACAAAGCGAATCGGCGCCATCGCTGACAGGGCCTCAGAGATTTCATTGCGCTTGTCGAGCTCGGCCCGCACGCCGACATAGGCCATCAGCGGACTTTGCACATCAATAAGATTGGTGACGGCCGTGATGCGGATAATGCCGTCATCCTGCAGCGCCTTGATGCGGCCGCGCACCGTGCCTTCGGCCACATTAAGCGCCTGGGCAATCTCGCGGTTTGAGGTCCGGGCATTGACCGACAAAAAGTCGAGGATTTTGCGGTCCACCTGATCAAGTTCGGTCTTTCTCATAATTCTGGTGCCCAGTCGGATTGATATTTGAACACATCGATGCACAAGGCCGGGGTCAATTTGCCAATGCCTTTGACCTGGGCGAGCTCCACCGTCAGAAAGCGCGACAGTTCTTCAAAATCCCGCGCGGCCACCAGCACCTCAAGATCATGGGCACCCGTCGTCATATTGACCGAAAAGACTTCGGGCAGCTTGGCAAGCTCTTCCCCGACTTGCTGGGCCGAACGGTCTTCAACCTCAATGCCGATCGCGATCAACATCTCAAAGCCCGCGGCGGCAAAATCGGTGACCGCAACCACGCGCAGAATGTCGGCCTCTTCCAGACGGCGGATGCGGGTGCGTACGGTTCCGGCGGTTGAATTGAGGCGGCGCGCCATATCCTGGATCGACATGCGGCCGTCTTCGCGCAACAGCTCGATAATCTGGCGGTCGACCTCATCGACCTGCCGGCTCTTCCCGTTTGTATCGCTCATGTGTCTTTCTCAATGATGGAGCGGAAACGCGGATTGGTTTCATTCATCACGGATTTGGCCCGTGCTTCAAACGCGCCTTTAAAATGATCATGGGGGAAAACCCAAAACCGGTTCTCTTCGATGGCCTTGAAGGTAAAGGCGGCCAGTTCAGCAGGCTCCATCCCCCGTTCGGCAATCATGGCTTTGAGCCGGCCTTGGCCGTAAGCCGCACTTTCAGCATCGGATGCTTTTCCGTAGCGGTCCCAATCGGCAATGCCGGTTTTGACGGGCCCGGGACACAGGACCGACACACCGATTTTCGACTTCACCGCGGTGAGCTCATAAAGCAGCGTCTCGCTCAACCCGACCACGCCCTGCTTGGAGGTGACATAGATCGATGAGCTTGGCGTCGCGGTCAGCCCGGCGATGGAGCCTGTGTTGACCACATGGCCGGGCGTGCCTTGCGCCATCATGCGAGGCAAAAAGAAATGCAGCCCGTGAATGACGCCGTAAAGATTGACGCCCAGCATCCAGCACCAGTCATCGAGCGGATGCTCCCACACCATGCCGGTTTTCATCACCCCGGCATTGTTGAAGAGCAGATCGACAGGGCCATGATCAAACGCGGCATCAGCCAGCGCGGCGACCTGATCGGGATCAGACACATCGCAAGCGTGGAGGATGGCTTTGTCCTGGCCCGCAAAGGCGGTTTCAAGCGCGTCTTGGGAAATGTCAGAGGCAATCACCGTCATTCCGAGCGACAGCGCATGATCGGCCAAGCCCTTGCCGATGCCGCTTGCCGCACCGGTGATCACCGCTGTTTTGCCGTCGAAATGCTCCATACGCCCCACACAAATTACGCATTCGGTTGATTTCAACCGGCATAGACCTTTCAAATGCGTAATTCAAGGGGCGTTAGCCCAAGGCGTCCTGATAGAGGCTGATCTGGCCTGACCACACCATGCCCTGCGCTCTGGTTTGGGCGGCAGCGGCCATGGCGGCATAGAGATGCGTGTCGGTTAGAATGTTGCGGATCGCCTGGGTGACGGCGTCGGTATCGCTGCCATCCACCACCAGCCCGGTCTGGCCATCAAGTACCGCGTCCGGCGCGCCGCCATCCTGCCCGGCGATGGCAGGGGTGCCGTACCAGGCCGCTTCCAGATAGGAAATGCCGAAGCCCTCAACCGAATTGCCCTCCCGCCGCACCGGCATGACGAACAGATCAGCAAGATCGAGCAAGGCGGCCTTGTCGGCATCATCGACCCGGCCCAGAAATGTCACCGGCGCGGAAAGCTCACTTGCCAGCGCTTCAAGCCGGGCGCGATCCTCTCCCCCGCCGCCGACCGCATAGACAAGGCCGGGAAGTTCCGCGCTGAGCGCGGCGGCCGCACGAATGACTTGATCGATGCCTTTGCGCGGCTCCAACCGGCACACGCTCGCCAGCACCGGCCCCGCGCCCAACCGGCTGCGCAATCGGTCTTTGCTGGCGGGATCGGCCTCGGGCTGGGGCGGGATCGGCGGATTGACCACCTCAAGCCGTACCCCGTCCGGCACATAAGGCTCGGTTTGACCGGCCGTGAAGCGGGAATTGGCAATCAGCACATTGGCCTTGGCAAAGGCGGCCGTAATCCGCGCAACCTTTTGGGGCTTGGGATTTTCGGGCAGCTCCATGCCATGAACCAGACAGGCCACCTGCGCGCCTTTGAGGGCGCGTTGGGGCATAAGCTCCAGGCTCTTATAGCTGTCGGTGAAGACATGCGCGCCGGGATGGACGGTGAGCCATTGTGCGGCCGCACGCACTTTTTGACGCCGCCGCAGCACTTTCCAGCCGCCGAAGCGGTCAATAGGAAAGCTTTGTTTGGCATCAAAGGCAGGCCAATCAGGATCATGGCCCTGATCGGCCAGCACATGGACCGCATCGCCTGCGCCCGCCAGCGCATCGGCCAGCCCATACATCAGGATCTCAATCCCGCCGGGATAGGGCGGGAAACATTGGGTCAGGATGAGGCAGGGCTGTGTCATGACAGGTCCAGTTTCAGCGGACTGTCATCATACAGAGTGCGGGCCGAAACGATAGAGATCCCGGCGCGCGCCTGTGATGCGGATTGGCCGGGATGACAGTTCAAGTGCGGCCTCGGCTCCGCACGCCTTACGCCCCTTGCTCGACCGGGCCAAACGCCCCGGCCCTGCGGTAATCGGCGACTTCGCTTTCGCTCATTTCCAGCATTTCCATCATCACCTTGTCGGTGTGCTCCCCCAGATTGGGCGACCGGCGGGTGATTTCGGCAGGCGTTTCACTCAGCCGCGCATCATTGGCGATGTCATGGAAGGGGAAGGTGCCGTAGGCCTCATGCTCCAGATAGTTGAACATCTTGCGGAAATGCATGTGCTTGTCCTGCATCAGCTCGGCATTGTTGGTCACCGGCGCAACGTCCAATCCCCGATGCTGACCCTGGAAGACAATCTGGTCATTACTCTGGGTTTGGGTCCACTCGGCCACGATCTTTTCAAGCGCGTCTTCATTTTTCTTGCACGCCTCGAAGCTCGCAAACCTGGCATCTTCGGCCAGCTCAGCCTTGCCCATCCATTCCGCCAGTTTCTTGAATTCATCATCGGACCAGATGCAGATCGCGCACCAGCGATCCTCTCCCTTGGTGGGAAAGACGCCATGGGGCGCGGCTTGGGGATCACGATTGCCGGTCTTGTCCCAGGCTTTGCCATTGGCGGTGTATTGCAAAATTTCTTCAGCGCAGAAGGTCACGCCGCCGGCAAACTGGCTCAAATCAATTTGCTGGCCCTCGCCCGTGCGCTTTTTGTGGAACAGCGCGGTGGTCATGGCCATGATGCCATATTTGAAGTTCACCACATCGGTCAGTGCGCCATAAATCTGCACCGGACCCCGGTCGGGCCAGCCGATAATGTCATTGAGGCCGGTCATCGGGGTGAGGAAGGTGCCAAAGCCGGGCATGCCCGCCAGCGGACCAAAGCGGCCCATCATGGAGGTGCCGTAATAGATGATGCCGGGATTGATCTTGCTCGCATCCTCATAACCCAGCCCGAACTTTTCCATCACGCCCGGCACGTAAGCCTCGGTCATGACATCGGCCCAGGCGATCATGCGCTTGGCCAGCTCATTGCCCTTTTCGTTTTTGAGATCGAGCGTCAGGCCCCATTTGTTTCCATGGACCTGCAAAAAGCCGATCGAGGCATTGGGGTTGGCCTGGTTCATCTTGAACGGCCCGGCAAAGCGCATCACATCGGGGCGGGCATGGCTTTCAATCCGCACCACGGTGGCGCCATGGGCCGCCAAATAGCCTGAGACCATCGGGCCGACGCCCGACCATGCGAAGTCGGCAACTTTAATACCGTCAAAGACCTTATCTGACATGTCTGGTCTCCCTTTAAAGCGCGTTCTTGGCGCGCAAATCTTTGATTTCATCGTCGGTGAGGCCAAAGCCTTTGAGCACTTGATCGGTATGCTCCCCCACTTTGGGTGCGCGGGTGCCCAGCGCCATCGGTGTTTCGGTCATCACCATCGGCGCGCCGGGATATTTCACCGTCTTGCCCCAATCATCATGCTCAACCTCGCCCCAGAATTTGCGTGAGACAAGCTGGACATTGTCGATCAGCGTGGAGGCATCATTGGCGGGATAAAGCATGATGTGATGCTCAAGCGCCTTGGCGAAAATCTCTTCGCGCGTGCGCGCGCCAAAGAAGCGCTTGATCGGCTCGGACATGCCGTCAATGAATTCCTGGGTGGCATAGTCGGCATCGATGTTGAACGTGTTCCAGTCGAAGCTGTCGAGCGGGGCGGGGTCGAAATCTTCCGACTTCATCCAGGCCTGCAAGCCTTCCATCATCCGACCCCCGCCCATGCCGCCGGGCAGGAAGACAAAGACGACATAACCGTCTTTACATTCCCAAAAGACCGACACCGCATATGAACCTGACGGGGTTTCGATCAGGGCACCCTGACGCCTCACCAGAACGCGGTTGGCTTCCCATGTCATCCAGTTGGTGGCCGAGCCGCACATGACTTGAACCTGAAGCGCTGAACAATCGACAAACTGACCTTTGCCGGTGTTTTCACGATGATAAAGCGCGGTCATGATCGAGCCCATCGCGGCTTCGGACGCATGCTGGTTGATCTGTTGAACCTGAAGCCTCAGCGGCGCACGGTCCTTGTCGCCCAACAAATCCAGAAAGCCCGACCAGGCCATGATGGTGAGGTCAGACCCACGATAATGGCTGTAAGGTCCGGTCTGGCCAAAGGGCGTGATCGAGGCCATAACGAGACCCGGATTGAGCGCCTTCAAAACATCATAGCCCAACCCCTTGTCGCGCAGATAGTTGAGCGGATAGGCATCGATCAGCACATCAACTTCAGAGGCCAGACGTTTGAACAGGGCAACACCCTCTTCGGTCTCAAGGTTGAGCGTGATGCCCTTTTTGTTGCGGTTGCGCACCGCCCAGAACAGGCTTTTTTGCGGATCGGGATCATCATCGAGGAAGGGGCCGCGCATCCGGCCCGTATCGCCCTGCGGCGGTTCGATCTTGATCACGTCGGCGCCCCAATCGGCCATGAAACGGCCGGTCTCGTACCCCAGATCCGATGACAGATCGAGGACGGTGATGCCCTCCAATGCCTTTTTGTTGCTCATGTCGTTGCCCTGTTGTGGTCTGTGACAAAGTCGGTGAGAAGCGGCGCGTGGGCGGCATAGCGCCCGATCGCCGCGAGATGCTCGGTTGGCGTGCCAAACAGCATGCCGTGATGTTTGGCCCAAAGAAAGTAACGATGGATCGGATAGTCAATATCCTGGCCGATCCCGCCATGCAGATGAAGCGCGGTGTGGCCGACCTTGTGGCCCGCCTCGCACAACCACCATTTGACCGCATGGGCCTCAGCCGTGGCGTCTTTGCCGTCTTCCAGAACCGACAAAGCCTTCCACACCATGGTGCGCAAAGTCTCAATCAGCATATAGGCATCAGCCGCCTGCTGGCTGACCGCCTGAAAGCTCGACAGACGCCGGTTAAACTGCTTGCGCTCATTGGTGTATTCGGCTGTGCGTTTGAGCGTCTCTTCCAGCACGCCGACCTGCAACGCCCCTTGCAAAGCAAGCGCCGTATGCAGCACCGGAGACGCAGCCGCATTGTCAGCGAGCAGCACCGCCGGGGTATTATCAAAGGCGATATAATCGGCACTTTCCCCGCTCATCCCCTCTTGCGGCGTGAGCGTGACGCCTGCGGCTTTGAGATCAACAAACACCAGTCCGGCATCACAAAAGCCGACCAGTCCGTCTGAAGCCGCGCCAAACGGCACCATGTCGAAACTGCCCGAAAGCGCGCCTTCGGCAAAGACGGGCAAGGCGTAGACGCCAAGCTTGGCTGAGGGAATGGCAGCGGTCAGAATTTTTTCACCCGCGATAAAGCCTGAGAGCCAGTCTTGCTTGAATGCGTCATCCCCGAACCGGTCGAGCGCGAGAGCCGCCACCCCTGCCCCGGTCAACAGCGGAACCGGTGCGAGCACCTTGCCCTGGGCTTCAAGCAACAGGCCAAGCTCAAACAGCCCCATGGCCGAGCCGCCCACCGCTTCAGACAGGCAAATGCCCAGCAATCCCGCTTCAGCCAATTGCGCCCACAAATCCCGGTCAAACGGCGCGTCACCGGCATAAAGCCGGGTGCGCTTATCGTCCGCCATCATGTCCGTCATGATGCGTCCGGCAAGCTCGGCAATCGCCTGCTGATCCTCGGTCAGGGTCAAATCCACGGGGAGATTCCAAAATTGAATGCAAATTCAAAAAAATCGTAGTATATCTCCATCCCAAGATCAATTGCCCATCGACAGAATTGCGCCATGAAACTTGAATTAAGCCCCGCCCAAAAAACCCTGCGTCAGGAACTGCGAGCCTATTTCAAGGATCTGATGACGCCTGAGCGGGTCGCGGCCACCAAAGGCATTGAAGGTGGCCCGGTCTTCCGCGAGGTCGTCCCGCCAGATGGGCAAGGATGGTGTCTTGACGCTGGGCTGGCCCAAAGAATTTGGCGGCCAGGCACGCGGCATGATCGATCAGCTTATTTTGTTTGAAGAAACCTGGGTGGCGCGCGCGCCCTTCCCGGTCGTCACCATTTCAACCATTGCGCCCGCACTGATGCAGTTCGGAACGGCGGAGCAAAAGGCGAAATATCTGCCCGGCATTGCCGCCGGTGAAATGGTCTTTGCCATCGGCTATTCCGAAGCCGGGGCGGGTACCGATCTCGCCTCGCTCAAAACCAGCGCCGATCTCAAGGACGGCGTCTATGCAGTGAACGGCACCAAGGTCTATACCTCAGGCGCCGACGGGGCCGATTATATCTGGCTTGCCGCCCGCACCGACAAAGGCGCCGAGCCGCCCCATACCGGCATCTCGGTCATGATCGCCGATTGCCAGGACCCCGGCTTTTCGCTCGCCCCCATCCGCACGGTCGCGGGGCTCAGAACCAATGTCACCTATTATGACAATGTCCAGGTGCCGCAAGACAATGTCGTTGGAGGGCTTAACAATGGCTGGAACATTATCCGCAGCCAGCTCAATCACGAACGCATCTCTTTGGCGGCCATGTCGATCAATGGCGTGCGCAGCTTCCTTGATACGCTTGCGGACCTGCGCGCCGCCCCGGGCCGGCCGCTCGACAATCCCTTAATCCAGCAACAGGTCGCTGAAATCTATGTCCGGCTTGAAGCGATGAGCCAGCTTAACTGGCGCATGGCCTGGCAGATCGACAATGACCGGGTTGATCACGCGCTTGCGTCGGGCGTCAAAGTCTTCTCAACGGTTGAGCTGGTCGAAGTGATGCGCCGCATTGCCGAGCTCAATGGCGCGGTTGCCTCCATCCATGGCGAAGGCCCCGCCAGCGTGCAAAATGGCTATGTCGATGAAATTGTGCGCATGGCCCAGCTCAACACATTTGGCGGCGGGGCGGCCGAAGTCATGCGTTCCATGGTGGCCTCGATGGGGCTTGGCATGCCCAACACGATCAGCCGCTGACACGGCGTCGTGTCGGACAAGCGCCCTGCGGGAAGGGAATGGGCTGGGGCCTTACCCGCCCCCACGCGTCATTCCGGAAAGCGCGAGCGCGCTTGTCCGGAATCTGGTGGCACTGGATTTCATCCGGGCAGGTCTTGCTCGTGGAAACTCATCACCATCAGATTCCGGGCGTCACCGCTGATGCGGCTCCCCCGGAATGACGGCATCATTCACTTTCAAACGGGGCAATGTCCGCCTTGGCCAGCGCCTCATCGCTCAAAGGCGCATAGGTGCCGTCCGCATCGACTTTGACATAGAGCGCATCGCCATCAACGCGGGCGGGGTCATAGCCGGCGCGCTGGAAATCCACCTTGCGGATTTTCATGGTCGAGGTCATGTCCATATTGGCCGTCACACGCACGAACAAAGGCACCGCATAATGGGCCAGCTTGTCAGTGGCAAAACTGTAAAAGGCTTTGGGGTCAAAGGACGCCCCGTCTTTGAGCGTCACTGCGATCATGCCCGCCCGGCCCTCGGTCCCCGGCACTTTGACGCCATAGCAATTGACAAAGGCGAGCCCGTCAAAGTCGGCCAGCGTTTCAGCGACTTCCATGGTGGAGACATTTTCCGACTTCCAGCGGAACGTGTCGCCGACCCGGTCGACAAAATAGAAATAATCATCCGCATCACGGCGGAACAAATCGCCCGACCGCCAGAAGGCATCACCCTCAGTGAAGACATTGCGCAGGATCTTTTTCTCGGTCTCGTCAGGGTCGGAATAGCCCTCAAACCGGCCCGCCGCACTGTCGGGCAGGTCAAGGATCATGGCGACAAGCTCGCCCACCTCATCATCATCGGTTTCCTGACAAAAGCCGTCGGCGTTACGGATATGAGTGTCTTCTTCCAGATCATATTTGATCAGGCGGATGTTCGACATTTGCTTGTTGGGCACCCGGCCCACCGCGCCGATCTTCTGATCGACATTGGTCATGCCGGTATTGGCTTCGGTCGAGCCCCAGCCTTCAAATATCTGTTCAACATCAAAGCGGGTCTTAAACCGCTGCCAGATATCCATGCCGATGGACGAGCCGATCATGGCCCGAAGCGGATTGTCGGCGTCATTGGGCTCTTCAGGGCGCGCCATCAGATAGCGGCACATCTCGCCAATATATTGGGTCACTGTGATTTTATGGGTGCGCACATCAGACCAGAAATTCGACACTGAGAATTTCCGGCGCAGCGCCATGCACCCACCCACGGCCAGACACATGGAGGTCAGCGACATGAAGCCTGCCGAATGATAAAGCGGCAGCACACAGTAAAAGACATCATCGGGCCGGAATTCGAGCAGGGCGGACATGCCATCCCCGGTGTTGAGCCAGCGCACATGGGAAAGCTTGGCAGCCTTGGGCAGGCCCGTGGTGCCGGAGGTAAAGATATAGACAAACATGTCCCCGGCAACGAGGCCCTCTCGCCAGGCTTTGTCGTAAGCGTTCGGATCGGCGGCATCGATCAGGGGAGTGATGTCTTCGGCATAGCCCGCAAGATCATTTTCAGCGGCCGGAAACTCCTCATCATGGATCACCCACACCGGTGCGGCCGCCTGCGCATAGCTGTCTTTGAGATGGGCCAGATGTTCTGAGCCGGTGACAATGGCTTTGGGCGGCACGCGCTCAATCGAATGTTTGAGCGTTTCGCCCTTTTGCTGGGTGTTGATCAGCGAGGCAACGACGCCAAGCTTCGCCAGCCCCAGCACCGCAATATAAAACTCAGGCCGATTGTCCATCAGGAAGGCAACCGTGTCGCCGCGTGTGAGGCCCTTGTCACGGAAGGCAACCGCCATCTGGTTGGCGCGCGCATTCAGCTCAGCATAGGTCCATTCGCGGGAATGCCAACGCACCGCCGGCGCATCAGGCTTTTCGGCGGCAAACTGCTCATACCGGTCGGCGGCCGTATAGGTTTGCGAAGGCTTGTTTTTGGACGCGCCAAAAATCTGGCGGTTCATTTTTTCCTGGGTTTCTTCACGGGCAACAACCATCACTCACTCCCTCACGCGCCGTCGCGCAGTTTAAATTTTTGGACCTTTCCGGACGCATTGCGCGGCAGTTCTTCGACCACCGTCACAAAGCGCGGCACTTTATAATTGGCCATCTGACCGCGCGCCCAGCCGATCAGATCATCTCCGGTGAGGCTTTCACCTTGCTTGAGTACCACAAAGGCGTGGCCGACCTCGCCCATCCGCTCATCAGGTGCGCCGATGACGGCGGCATCGACCACCAGCGCGTGGCGCAACAAACCATTTTCGATTTCAGCCGGATAGCAGTTGAACCCACCGGTGATGAACATGTCTTTGGCCCGATCGGTGATGGCGAGATAGCCGCGATTGTTTTGAACGCCAATATCGCCGGTGTGAAGCCAGCCATTATCGTCAATCGCCTCAGCGGTGGCCGCCGGATCATCAAGATAGCCTTGCATGACGTTAAAGCCGCGAACCAGAATCTCACCGGGCGTGCCGGGTTTGACGGTCAGGCCTTTTTCATCGATGAGCTTGACTTCAACCCCGCCCATCGCCTTGCCTGATGTCGTCGCGATGGTTTCAAAATCGTCCGAGGCGTCGGTGAGCGAGACAAAGCCGCAGCTTTCGGTCAGCCCGTAAGCGGTCAGAACGCTTTCAAAGCCGAGCACTTCTTTCATCTGTTTGACCAGCTCGACCGGAACAGATGCGGCCCCGGTGACGGTTTTCTTCAGGTTCGAAATATCAGCGTCGGCCAAAGAGGGATGATTGATCAGCGACTGGAAGATCGTCGGTGGGCCGGGCAGGACCGAAATCCGGTCATCGGAAATCCGTTTGAGGATCTGGTCGACATCAAACACCGCATGGGGCAGCGCGCAGGCACCCGTGATGATGCAGGCGAGCCAACCGGCCTTATAGCCAAAGGAATGGAAGAAGGGATTGACGATCAGATAACGGTCCGTGTCATCGACACCGACGGCTTTGCACCAGGCGGTGACGGCGGCCACATTCTGACCATGCGCCGTCATCGCGCCTTTGGGCCGGCCCGTCGTGCCGCTGGTAAAGATAATATCGGACAGATCATCAGGCCCGATCGTGTCGAGCCGGTCTTGAAGGGCGGTGTCGGATTGCGCCGCGCCCGACTGAACAAATTCCGTAAATGTTTCGCCCTCGGTCCCGCGCAATAAAATCGTGCGGTCGAGATCGGGCAGGTCTTCGCCCTCCAGCATGGCGGGATAATCAAAGCCCAAAAAACCTTTGGCGGTAAACAAAACCCTGGCGCGCGACCGGCGAATGATGTCAGCGGCTTCCGCGCCCTTGAACCGGGTATTGATCGGCACCAGCACGCCCCCGGCCATCATGCCGCCCAACGCGGCCAGCACCCATTCGCGCGCATTGGGCGACCAAACGGCAAACCGGTCGCCTTTTTCAAATCCATGGGCGAGGAAAGCCTTGGCCGACCGGCGCGCTTCGGCGTAAAGATCGGCAAAGCTGAGCTGCACGCCATCTTCTTCCAGCGCCGACTGGGCGCCGAAACGCTCTGCCGCGCGGGCGGCCATACCCGGAATTGTTTGGGTCAAATCAACCAAATGCGTTTCCCCCGCATTGTCTTTTTGCGCATTAAGGCAATAGAATGGCGCTCTAACTACCATATTCGCAAAATCGAACCAAGGGCGTATGGGGCATTATGAAACGATTTGACGGCGCTTCGGTGATTGTCACCGGCGGCGCAAAAGGCGTGGGACGTGGCGTGAGCGAGGCTTTTCTGGCCGAAGGAGCGCATGTGGTGATTTGCGGGCGGAATGAGCCTGACAGCCTGCCCGAAGCGGACGGCCAGGCCGCGCGCTTTGTGTCCGCCGATGTCCGCGATCCCGACCAGATTGATGCGGTGATCGCGGCGGCGACAGAAAAGACCGGCGCGCTCGATATTTTGATCAACAATGCCGGCGGCAGCCCACCGGCCGATGCGGCCACCGCAAGCCCCCGCTTTTCCGAAAGCATCATCCGGCTCAACCTCATCGCACCTTTGGTCTTTGCCCAAAAGGCCCATGCGGCCATGGGGGATGGCGGCGCGATTGTGAATATTGCCAGCATTTCCGGCGTCCGCCCCTCCCCCGGCACCGCCGCCTATGGGGCGGCGAAAGCGGGGCTTTTGAACCTGACTTTGTCCTTGGGGCAGGAATGGGCGCCCCATGTGCGGGTCAATGCGATCATTGCCGGGCTGATCAAGACCGAGGCCGCCGAAGAGCATTATGGCGGCGCAAAAGGCATCGCCAGTATCGAAGCTGAACTGCCGATGAAGCGCATGGCGGTTCCCGCCGACATTGCCCAAGCCTGTCTTTTTCTCGCAAGCCCGGCGGCGTCCTACATCACCGGCGCGTGCCTTGAGGTCCATGGCGGGGGTGAGCCGCCCGCCTTTTTGAAACTGGCCGAAGAGGCGCAAAAATCATGACCAAACCCGAGGGCTATATCGGCATCGACCAGGGCGAGCATCCCGACTTTTTTGGCAATCATGCCGGGCCGTTTTATTGCAAGCGCGCCCCCACCCCAATGGGTGCCGAGGGGCTGTGGTTTGGCCTGATCATTGAAGAACAGCACACCAATGGCCACCGGCGCGGCCATGGCGGGCTGATCATGACGCTGGCTGATGAGGCGCTGGGCGCCGCCGCGTGGGAAGCGGCCGATGGCGCGCCTTCGGTTACCGTCGGGCTTCAGGTCAATTTTATCGGCGCGGTGCGCGAAGGCGTGTTGCTCGAATGCGTCGCCGACACGGTGGAACGCACCCGCGGCATGGTATTTGTTCAAGGCCGGGTGTGGGCGGACGGCAAGGTTATTGCCAATGCCTCAGGCACCTGGAAACTGCTTGATTTGAGCAAATATTAAGCGCTTTTCTTCCGCCCCGTCTCGGCTAGAAGACGCTTGGTGAAGGTCAGCTCATCGCCGAATTTCTCAACGACTTCCCAGACGCGCTCATAGCCTGAATGGCTGATCTTCCAGCCCTCTTGGGTGCGCACATAGGTGTCTTTGTAGATCGCAACACCGCGCGTACAGACCTTGTAATTGAGGTCATAAAAGACGTCGTTGAGATACCACAGCCCGGTTGCGGCATCGCCCTCAACCGTGATTTCGGGATGATGGCCGGTATGCATGGCAGCCGCATCGGCATGAAAGCTTTGCGCGATAAACTCAACGATCTTGTCGCGGCCCTCCATCTCAATCTCGTAGGAGCCGCCAATATAATGGATCGACGCATCGGCAACGAAGCAGTCGGTGACCAAGGGCAGATCAGCCGTGTCGATGGCGCGGAAATAACGGTGCTTGAGCTGTTTGATCAGCTCGATGGATTCCAGATCAAGGGCCATTGTCTTTTCCTCAGCTCGACATATGTTCACCGCCATTGACGTCCAAAGACGCCCCGGTGACCATTTTTGTGTAATCCGACACAAACATCAAAACCGTCTTGGCGCATTCTTCATCGGGCGGCACGACACCGAGCGGAATGTTCTGGGTGATGCCCTTGATGATCGTCTCTTCGGGCACACCCTGGCTCTTGGCGGCGTGGCTCACATAGCCCTGCACCGGCGCGCCCCACAGCCACCCCATAAAGGTTGAATTGATGCGGATATTATAACGCCCCAATTCCTTGGCGAGCGTCCGGGTCGCACCGGCAATCGCGGATTTTGCCGCCGCATAGCCGCCCTCGCCCGGCATCGGCTTTTTAACCGCCATGGTGTTGATATTGACGACCGCGCCGCCGCCATTGTCCTTCATGGCGGGGATGACGGCTTGCGTCATTTCCATGGTGCCAAAGAAAGTCACATTCATGCAGTCGCGCCAGGCGTTCAGGTCAGCCTTTTCAAAGGGGGCAAAGCCGATATGCTTGTAAGCGGAATTGACCAGCCCATCGACCCGGCCGAACGCCTTCACGGCTTCATCAACCAGCCGGTCACACGCCGCGCGGTCTGAAATATCGGTCGGCACGGCGATCACCTCACCGCCCTGGGCCTTGATGCCGTCGGCAACCTCATTAAGGCGCTCTTCATTGCGCGCGCAGATGGCGATCTTCGCGCCCTCGGCAGCGGCAATCTGGGCGAGCTTGGTCCCCATGCCCGGCCCGATGCCGGTGATGATGATGGCTTTGTCTTTGAGCAGCATGATGCCCCCCCTGTCACAGAATGAAACGGTCGCGATAAAAGGCAAAGTCCTGCGCAATGCCATCGTCGCTCAAGCCGAATTGTTCGGCCGTGTAGGCATGTTTGCCATGCTTGTCTTTCTGGTTTTCTTCCGACCAGTCGCGCATCACCTGTTCAGACGATGGATCAAGCCCGCGCCCCAGATGATCATAGACCTTGCGCGCGGTCCCGATGGGATCCTTGAGCGTGTCGCGATAATCGGCATCGATGAACGGCTCTTCGCCAATCACGCTGCGCTTTTCCATGAATTGCTCAAGGTTCCATTTCAAACGATGGTTCCAATAGGCGCCGATGGCCTTTTCATCGCGCGCCTCGGTCCAGGGCATGGAATATGACGACACCATGGAACAAAAGCTCGGCACGGTCTGCACCGGGTCGCGATGGGTCATGATGATCTTGGCGCCGGGGAAAACCTTCAAGACAACATCAACCAGCGGCACATGTTGCGGGGTCTTCAACACCCAGCGTTTGCCCGCGCGAGCGGGGTCTTGCCATTGCAGGAATTTGAGGAACCGTTTGAGGTCTTCATAGGCCGGGGTCTGATCGGTTGCCATCAGCCATTCGCCATAGCTTGGAACATAAAAGGCGCTTTCAGCGACCGAGCTCATAAATGTGTGTTCAAGCAGCAGAATTTCTTCTTCCGCCGCATAAGGATCAACTTCATGGATGGCGTCAAAGCCCGGCGATGAAGCATTGATATGCGCGGCTGAGCGCTCACCGGCCTTGTGGCGCTTTTCAGGATTGCCGCGTTCCTCGCCGGGGAAGGGTGAGGGGTTGAAGCCTTCCCACATCTTCATCGCAGTGTTGCCCGGATCCGCGGCCAGCAGCCGGTGCAGCATGGTTGAGCCGGTGCGCGGCAGCCCGACAATGACGGCATCGACCGCAATGTCCTGTTCCAGAATCTCCGGGAACCGCTTGAAGTGATCCTCGGCCCGCAGCCGGTTGATCAGAATGTTGGTATATTGCAGCGCGCGGGTCTTGCGGCCCGCCTCATTGATCCTGGCGTCTTTCTCAAGGCTCGCAATCAACTGATCAAGCGCTTCGACAAAGTAAAGATCACCATAATCATCGAGACCGGCCGCCGCGCTCGCCGCAGCCATCAAGCCATCACGTTCCAAAGGCGGGGTTTGCATTATGAAAGCTCCGAGATTTTGACTTTGCGCACCGTGGGAACGGGATGATCATCCGCACCGATCCACCGCCACATCAGCACGCCTTTGTCATGACCTGCCGTGCAGATCGCATTGGGCTTGTCGAGCACCTGATGGGCGACAATGACGGCGACCGTGCCATCCTCATTCCGGGCCGCCATATGGCTGTTCAAATGAACCGGGAAGTAGCGATAATCGAAACTCTCCATCCAGAAATTGCACAGCTGGATGTTCCAGAAATCGCAGTCCGGCACAGGGGTTTCGACAATCAGCGCCTCATCGTCGGCAAACTCATACATGCCGTAGAAATAACGGATATTGGGATCGCCGCCGACGCGCAGCGCGCGCTCTGGGTCAAGCATCTTAAAGGTGTTGGGCTCATAGGTGGCGAACTCATGGCTCCAGGTCAGGAACAGTTTGACCGAGCCGGTGAGATAAGCCAGCGCCGCATTCAAACCCCGCTGCATGCGCTTGGCCGACCAGGGGGCGGGATAGTCATGCTCCTGACCGATACGCTCAACCTTCAGCACCGCTGGCACTTCAGCCTTGCGGTCGGCAAAAGTTTGCCGGACCAGCAGCATGGAGCTTTTCTCGCTCATCGGCAGCCAATTGCCCGGTTGTTCTTTCACACTGGCAATGATCTCAAAACTGCCATCGTCATTGATCTGCATATCCTTGGCTTCCAGATAGCCGGAGGTTTGCAGCGTCCCGCCCTTGCCGTAATTGCCTTCCTGCGTGCCAAAGCCCAAATAGTGGACGGTGCCGCGCGTGCCGGTGATGCGGTAGTCGCAGCGGCCATCAATCGCAGCGTTTGAATACATATTGTCGGGATTGTCACCGCCCAGCTTGATCGTCTCATGGGCGGAGCGCCGCAGTTCAGGAAACAGCGGATCGCGATATTCGATGAAATTCTCAAATCCCATGCGCAACAGCCGTGTCAGATAGCGCACGCCTTCTGCTTGCGTGAAACTGTCGGCAGGATTGTCGGGATGCAGCAGAAGCTGGCCTGCCTCTTTCAACTCATCACAAAAGGCGGCCCAGGCATCGCCGGTTTGGATGGGATCGGGGTGAACAGGATCGGTCATCGCCTAGCCTCCAATCCGCGCCTGGCCGCCATCAAGCCCGATGGTCTGGCCGGTGACATAGCGCGCCTCATCCGACACAAGCCACGCCACGGTCTGGCCGATATCTTTTTCACAATCCCCGGCATAGCCAAGCGGCACGGTGCGGACAAAGGCGGCCGCCTCTTCGGGGTTATGTTCGGTCCACATCTTCATACCCGGCGACAAAGCCAGCGGCACAACACAATTGGCGCGGATGCCATGCTTGCCCCATTCACACGCCGCCGCGCGCGTCACCTGCCGGATCCCTTCTTTGACCGCGCCATAGACGCCATAGCCGCTGGCATCCCATCGGAACGCCGCAGAGCTTGCGAGGTTCACGATCGAGCCTTTGGTGTCCTTCAAATAGGGATAGGCCGCGCGCATTGAGCGGATCGCCGCCAAAGGCCCCGACGTCCAGCCATCATCGATGGCCTCATCAGAGACGCGCAGCAATTTGCCAAGCGGCACCATCTGGGCATTATTGACGAGAATATCGAGGGCGCCAAATTCCGACACCGCCTTGTTGATCGCCCCGATCAGATCATCTTCAACCCGCACATCGCACGCCACCGGCAGGGCCGTGCCACCGCGCTTTTCGATCTCAGAAACCGTCTGTTCGAGCTTTTCAACCGTACGGCCCGAGACGACCACGCGGGCGCCCTCAGCAGCCAGAGAAAAGGCGATACCTTGGCCGACACCTTGGCCTGCGCCAGTCACAATGGCGGTTTTTCCGCTCAGCCGTGCCATTCGTCCCCCACTTCGCTTGCGTAATTTGTTTCCTTTAAAGTTGCGCAATTGCACAGTTCTGTCAAACTGGATTCATGTTTTCCGCTATTTTGCGGTCACATTTTTGCGAATTTGGCAGGTTTGGCAAAAGATGGAAAAGCTCATCTATGGCTTGTGGAAGCCCGATGCCCAAGATGCAGAGGATTTCCGCAACACGCTGTTGGGGCGCATTGCGCCCATGATGGCCGACCGGGGGGCTGGCCGCATCAAGGTCAATGTTGCCGATCAAGCGGTCGCCCCCGCGCGCGGCTTACGCATGGTGACACGTCATGAGGCGCCCGACGCTACAGTCAGCTTCTGGCTCAACGCTGCGCATCAGCGCGAGATTTTCGCCACCATCCTGGGCCAGGCGAGCCCCCGGCTTGCCGGATATGCCGTGGCTGAAAGCTGTGCGTTGCCCAACCGCGCGGTTGTGGCGGATATGGCGGGCCGTACACGCGGCTTCAATCAGGTGACGTTTCTGGAGGTTCCCGCAACACTGAGCCACGCGGCATGGCTCAACCACTGGATGGACACCCATACGCGCGTCGCGATCGAGACCCAGGCCAATTTCTATTATTGCCAGAATATCATCACCCGGCCGCTGACTGCGGATGCGCCATCCTGGGCGGGGATCGTCGAGGAATGCTTCCCCGACACCGCCATGGACGACCGTGCCGTCTTCTTTGACGCCGATGGCGACCCCGATAAAGAGCGCGCCCATTTCAAACAGATGATGGCGAGCTGCGCAGCCTTTATCGACTTTGAAACGATCACCGTGGTGCCGATGTCGGAGTATCGATTGGGCCGATGGAGTGATACGCTTTAGCCAAAGACGCACCGTCATCCCGAACTTGATTCAGAATGACGGCCATAGCATTCAGGGCGGGGAAACCATGGGCGATATTGCAATCATCGGGGCAGGCATTGCCGGGCTCGCCATGGCGCGCGCCCTGTCCTTGCGCGGCATTGGCGCAACTCTGTATGAAGCCGCGCCCGAATTGGGCGAGCTTGGCGCGGGCCTGTCAATCTGGCCCAACGGGCAAACCGCCTTATCAGCTCTGGGGTTGATGGAGGGGTTTGAGGCGGTGTCGGAACCCTGGCGGCGGGTGGATATTCGCTGGCGGGAAAAACATCTCAAGTCTCAAGAGCTTGATTTTTCAGCCGGTGGCGCAGTTCCGAGGATTGCCCATCGCGGGCGGCTGTTCCGCCTGCTGAAAGACAGTGTCGACACGCCCATCGTGACCGGCCGGCGCATCGAAGACCCCGCCGCCCTGTCTGAGGACATTGTCATCTTTGCCAATGGGGCGGGCTCACCTGCGCGCAGCGGCACGCTTAAAACACGGCTCTATTCCTGCTTTCGCGGCATCGCCCATGGCCCCCATCCATTTGAGCGCGGCACCGGCGGTGAAATCTACGGTCCCAAAGGCTTGCGCTTCGGCTATTTCGACACCGGGCCGGACGAAACCTATTGGTTCGGCTTTGTGAACCGGCCCGCAGACAGCACCAATTTTGATCAGTGCAAGGCGGGGTTTGAGGCGCTGCATCCCATGGCATCGGCACTGTTCGCCCAGACCGATCCGGCCACCATCCTGTTTCACCCCATCAAGGACGGCCCACCCCAACGCTATCAAGGACCGCTTACCGCCGTGTTGATCGGCGATGCCGCCCATCCGATCCAGCCCTCGCTGGGTCAGGGCGCATCGCTGGCTTTGGAAGATGCTGTCGCTTTGGGCGCGCTGTTTGACCCGGCTGATCCGCAAGCCGCGTTCAAAGCTTTTGAAGCGCGGCAATGGAAACGCTGGCAAGCCATGGTGCGCAATGCCGCCGCGTCGGGCTTTTTATACCAGACACGTTTTGCCCCGCTGCGGCGCGCCATGATCTGGTCCTACCGGATGATGAGCACCAAACAATCGCAAAAGGTGATCGGGGCCGACATCACCTTGCCCGCCCTCACCAGCTCTTGACTGGCTTGTGATTGGCGGGCGGCCCACATAAGCTCTCCACCATCAAGGGAGAAGTCCATGTCCGATTATTCCAAAGACAAAGACGCCATCGAAAAGCTCGACAAGCTTGCCTACGAGGTCACACAGAACGACGCGACCGAAGCGCCGTTCCGCAACGCCTATTGGGACAATAAGGAGGCGGGGCTTTATGTCGATGTGGTTTCGGGCGAACCCTTGTTTGCCTCCACCGACAAATTTGATTCCGGCACCGGCTGGCCAAGCTTCACCCGCCCGGTCAAGGACGCGCATGTGGTCGAAAAATCAGACGCGAGCCACGGCATGGTGCGCACCGAGGTGCGGTCCAAACATGGCGACAGCCATCTGGGCCACGTCTTTCCCGATGGTCCCGGACCGACCGGCCTGCGCTATTGCATCAATTCGGCCAGCCTTAAATTCATCCCCCTCGCCGATCTTGAAAAAGAAGGCTATGGCGATTTCAAAGTTCTGTTTGAATGAACCGCCACACGCTCACCGCCTTCAACACGGCGAAATTCTCCGACAATAAAATCCATGATGATGGCGTGGCCGGAAAGCTTGGCTTCACCGGCGGGCTCGTCCCCGGTGTCGAGGTCTTTGCCTATATGGCGCATCTGCCCTGCGCGCGCTGGGGCACGGATTTTCTGAATGGCGGTCGGCTATCAGCGAAATTCATCAAGCCGGTCTTTGATGGCGATGAAACCTCTGTCACGGACCAACACGGCACACTCAGTGTCTCGACGCCCTCAACTGAGTTGTGCGCGACCGGCGCGATGGAGCTGTCGAAGCGCGCGCCCCTGATGCTGCCCAGGGCGGAGCGTTGCCATCCAAAAGACCGGCCCGACGCCAGTGCTGAAAGCCTGCCCGAAGGGCTGGTGCTTGGGACGATGGATGAGCTGTTCGTGCGCGAGGAATGCCGCTGGTATCTCGATGCGGTCAGCGAGGACTTGCCACTGTTCCGCGACGCCGGTCCGGCCCATCCGGGCTTTTTGCTGCGGCGGGCCAATTTCGTGCTCGCCTATTCGGTCAAGCTTGGCCCATGGATCCATGTTGCAAGCGACGTGGTGTTTCATTCCCCGCTTGCCGATGGCGAGCCATTTGAGACGCGCGGTCAGGTCACCCGCAATTACGAGCATAAAGGCCATTTGATCGTGGATCTTGATGTGGCGATCACCAGTGCGGGACGCGCGGTCATGTCCGGCACGCATTCCGCGATCTACCGCCCCCGCCAGTTGAGCTGAGGAGAGCTTCCATGTCGCGCATCGTTCTGATCACCGGCTGCTCCAGCGGCATTGGCAATGCCTTGGCGCGCGGCTTTGCCCAAAATGGCGATCAGGTCATCGCCACCGCGCGCAAACCTGAAACGCTTCATGACCTCGCCGCCATGGGCTGTGATGTCCAGCCGCTTGATGTCAATGACACCAATTCCATCGAGGCGCTCACCGCTCATATCGAGGCGCGCTACGGCAAGCTTGATGTGCTGCTCAACAATGCCGGTGTTGCCGCCATGGGACCGATGATCGAGGTGCCCGCCCAGGTGATGCGCGACACGTTTGAGACCAACACGATCGCCCCCATCATCATGGCGCAGAAATGTCTGCGCGTGCTGCGCCTGGCCGATCACCCCATCATCATCCAGATCGGGTCGGTGTCGGGCATTCTGACCACGCCTTTTGCGGGACCTTATTGCGCATCCAAAGCGGCGGTTCATTGCATGATGGAAGCGCTGCGGATCGAACTGGCGCCGTTCGGCATCCGCGTTGTCACCATCCAGCCCGGCGGCATCCAGTCCGACATTGGCAACAAGGCCGAAGCCGGGGTAGCAAGCTGGCTGTCGGGCCAGTCGCTTTATGCGCCGATCCGCGATGGCATTATGAAGCGCGCACAGCTCAGCCAGCAGAATGCGACACCGGCCGAAGAGTTCACCGCCACTGTGATCGCCAAACTCGGCAACGACCCTGCCCCAATGTGGCGTATCGGCCATAACTCCCGGCTGGCGGTCACGCTGGCCAAACTGCCCACACGCTGGCGCACCCGCTTGTTGAGCAAACAGGTCGGGCTCGATACGCTCTGACGTGCGTTCGCACGTCATTCTGGACAGCGACGACGACAGCGCCCTAATTCACCGCCCGGTCCTTGCCCGCCCAATAGGGCGCACGCAGTTCACGGCGCAAAATCTTGCCTGAGGGATTGCGCGGCAGGGCCTCGATAAAGTCCACCGATTTGGGGCATTTGAACCCGGCGATGCGCGTGCGGGCAAAGCCGATAATGTCATCGGCGCGGGCTTGTGTGCCGGGTTTTAAAACCACGCAGGCCTTGACCGCCTCGCCCCATTTGTCGTCCGGTACGCCGATCACGGCGACATCGGCCACCGCCTCATGGCCATAGATCGCGCTTTCGACCTCGGCGGGATAAATATTCTCGCCGCCTGATATGATCATGTCTTTGACCCGGTCATGGATATAAACATAGCCATCCGCATCCTTGTACCCCGCATCACCCGACCGCAACCAACCATCATCGCCAATGGTGCTGGCCGTCGCATCGGGCAAGTTCCAATAGCCGGGCATGTTTGACCCGCTCCTGATGCAGATCTCCCCCACTTCGCCCGCAGGCAATGCATTGCCGTCTTCATCGCGGATTTCGATCTCCACCCCGGGCAAGGGTTTGCCCGCCGACCGCATTTTGGGATTGCCGTTCGGGTCATGATCTTCGGGTGGCAGAACACACACCGTGCCGGTGGTTTCGGTCATGCCGTACATTTGCGCAAAGCCGCACTGGAAAACCTCCATACATTCGCGCAGCAGATCGAGCGGAATGGGAGAGGCACCATACAGAATGTAAGACAGGCATGAAAAGTCGGTCTCCCGCGCACGGGGGTCCTGCACGATGATCTGCATCGCCGCGGGCACCAGAAAGATTTTCGAGATGCGATATTTCTGAATGAAGTCGAGCACAAGGGTGGGATCAAACTCCGGCATCACAACATTGAGCGCACCGGGGGTCAGCCCCGACAAGCCCCAGCCCGTGCCGCCGATATGGAAGTTGGGCATGGCGACCAATGACACATCCTGCTCGGTCCATGTGTTCCACACTGGCGGTTCATCCTGGGCGTTGCGCAACGCATTCAAATTGCCATGGGTGATCTGCGCGCCTTTGGGGTGGCCCGTCGTGCCGGAGGTGTAGAGCTGGACAGCCACATCAGCCTCCCTCACCGGCACATGCGGATCATCCGCTTCAAACCCCTCGCGCCAGGCCTCAAAACCCTCAACCGGGATGACGCGAACAAGATCGGGCAGATCA
Source organism: Alphaproteobacteria bacterium (assembly GCA_965227065.1). Lineage (GTDB taxonomy): Bacteria > Pseudomonadota > Alphaproteobacteria > SPJN01 > SPJN01 > CBDDFN01. Next base: position 41,026 of record CBDDFN010000013.1, on the reverse strand, counting down.
TCCTTGATCTGATCGATCAGGCCCACAAATTCCGGCCCGACAAAGATCACCTTCGCCTTGCTGTCCTTGAGAATATAGGCGACTTCGGGCGGGGCCAGCCGCCAATTAACCGCCACCATGACGAGATTGGCTTTGGCACCGCCCAGCAGCATTTCATAGTAGATGTCGGAGTTCTTTCCGATATAAGCGATCCGCTCCTGCGGGCCGAGCCCCTCGGCCAGCAAACCGTTTGCGACCTGATTGCAGTGACGGTCAAACGCGCCGTAAGTCGTGGTGCGGTCGTCACAGATAAAGGCCACGGCGTCGGGCTTGTCGCGGCCATGCACACGCGCAATATCACCCATCACCTTGATGTCAGGATGCACCATCCCTCTCTCCCCCCTTGTGCCGGTCTTGATGCCCGGTCGATCTGAATAGAAAGACGTCAGATTAAGGGGGCGGGAGACAAAGTCCACAGCGGAGATTAAGACGAGACGGCCAGATGTTTTAAAACCACGCAGGATCGGCGCGCATGCAGGTCGTGTCGAGCCGTTCCAGCAGCGCACATTGGCTTTCGATCTGGGGCAGCTCATAAGCGAAGAAGTAATCCGCCGCAGCGAGTTTGCCTTTCAGGAACGCCTCCTCACCAGCGCCTTCAGAAAGCTTTTGCGATGCCACACGCGCCTGATCAAGCCACTGCCAGCCAATGACCAGATGGCCCATCATGTCGAGATAAAGCGTGGCGTTCGCCAGATAGGCTTCCTCGCCCGCCTCCCCGGCCTGCTCGGCCATTTTACGCGTGACTTCGGTGGCACGTTCAAACGCAGCCCGCAGCTGTTCGGCATGATGATCAACGCCGCTGCCTTCGGCCTTGCCGATGGCCGCCTTGATGGCCTCGGCAAAGGCCGCAAAGGCCGCACCCTGTTTCATCCGCACCTTGCGGCCCAGAAGATCAATGCCGTGAATGGCTTTGGCACCTTCATGAATGGGATTGAGCCGATTGTCGCGATAGACGCGCTCCACCTCATATTCGCGGGTATAGCCATAACCGCCATGGATCTGGATCGCCTGCTCATTGGCGCGCAGGCAATATTCCGAGGGCCAGCTTTTGACGATGGGCGTCAGAAATTCGAGCAGCAAATGAGCGTTCGCGGCCTGGTCCTTATCGCAGACCGTAATGTCATCGACGAGGGTTGAGGCGAAGAGGCACAACATGCGTGCGCCTTCGGTGTATGCCTTTTGCTGCAGCAGCATACGCTTGACGTCTGCATGCTCGATAATCGGCACCATCGGGCTTTCAGGGTCTTTCTGGCCCGGCTTGCGTCCTTGCGGCCGTTCGCGGGCATATTCAAGGCTTAAATGATAGCCGAGCTCACCCATGGCGGTGGCGCCTGAGCCCACACCGATGCGTGCTTCATTCATCATGTGGAACATGTAGCCCAGTCCGCGATGGGCCTCCCCCACCAGATAGCCGGTCGCACCGCCATCCTCGCCGAAACTCAACACCGTGTTGGGCAGGCCGCGATAGCCCATTTTGTGATTGAGGCCTGCCAGGGTCACATCGTTGCGGGGACCGAGTGTTCCGTCTTCATTGACGAGATATTTCGGGACAATGAATAGCGAAATTCCGCCCACGCCCGCCGGGCCGCCAGGAATTTTGGCAAGCACCAGATGGATGATGTTCTCGCTCAACTCATGATTGCCCGCCGAGATCCACATTTTCGATCCAAACAGACGATAGGTGCCATCCTCTTGCGGTTCAGCGCGGGTGCGAATGTCGGCAAGGCTTGATCCGGCTTGCGTTTCCGACAGGCACATGGTGCCGAAATAGCGCCCCTCAATCATCGGCTTCAAGAATGTTTCGGTCTGCGCATCATCGGCATATTCCGCCAGCAGATTGGCCGCTCCGATGGTCAACATATGAAAGCCCGACGTCGACAGATTGGCAGCAAAGAATATATAGGCAATCGCCTGGGACACGGTGAAGGGCAATCCCATGCCGCCCAGTTCAGGATCAAAGCCCGCGCCCATAAAGCCTGCCTCGACATAGGCATCGAGCGCCTGCTTGACCTCCGGGATGATCTTCGCTGTTCCATCAACGAATTCGGGTTCTTCAATATCGGCCTTCACCACATGATTGCGATAAAGGTCTTCACCGATCTTGTAGGCGGTCTCGATCATTGGATCGAACAGCTCGCGATCCTGGCCTTCGAATTTCGCAAAGGTGCCGAAACGCTCAACGTTCAGGACATCATACAATTGAAAAGCAAGGTCCTGCCGGTTCACATAATCGGCCATCAGCCTATCCTTTTGATTCAGGTTTCAAGAAACGCGGCGCTCAACGCCTTGCCAATAGGGTTCGCGCAATTTGACCTTGAGCACCTTGCCCGTCCCATTACGCGGCAGGGCTTCGATCCGGTCAACCGATTTGGGAATTTTGAAACCGCCCAGATGCTCCCGGCAATAGGCGATAATATCCTCGTCCGACACCTCGTCCGAGGTCGCGATGATGGCCTTGATCGCCTCGCCCCATTTTGGGTCGGGAACCCCGATCACCGCCGCCTCGGCAATGGCGGGATGGCGCATCAGCACTTCTTCCACCTCGATCGACGAGACATTTTCGCCGCCCGACACAATAATGTCCTTGATGCGGTCAACGATGAAGACATAGCCCTCTTCATCCATGCGGCCCGCATCACCGGTGTGCATCTCGCCATTCTTGATGCTTTCGGCGGTGGCATCGTCGCGCCGCCAATAGCCTTTCATGACACTGTCGGAGCGGATGCAGATCTCGCCAACCTCACCGGAGGGCAAGGCGTTGCCTGCGGGATCTCGAATCGTGATGACGCAGCCGGCCAGCGGACGGCCCGCCGCAGCGACCAGATCAGGCCGGTCATTGGTCAGGGCCCGGCGATGGTCGGCGGCCGACAACATGGTGCCGACCGCATAGGTTTCCGACATGCCGTAAATCTGGCTGAAGTCGCAGCCATAGCGCTCAGCCGCGCCTTTCAGCACGGCCGAACTGATCGGCGAGGCGCCATAGGAAATGGATTTGACGGTTGAGAAATCGCGCTTGGTCTCGCCCCCCACCATCAGGCAGGCCTGGATCATCGCAGGCACCATCACCGCACGATTGATCGCATCGGTTGCCAGCATCTCTTCCACCTCAACCGGATTGAAGTCGCGCCGCAAGAAGATCGTCACACCCCGGCTCATCGCCCATTGCACGGTGACGATACCGCCAATGTGAAACAGCGGCAGCGCGCCATACATGCGGTCACCAGGCATGAAATCAAGATCGGTGGCCGTCATCACCCCGGTGATGAAATTCTGCGAATTCTTTTCGGTCAGCATCACCCCTTTGGGCAGACCCGTGGTGCCAGACGTATAGATTTGCAGGATCGTGTCATCATCGGCGATAGGCAATACGGGATCAGCTTCCGATTGCCCCTGATAGAGATCGGCAAAATCGCGCCACCCGTCTTTGGCACCATCAAAAGAGAAAATACGATCATCCGCAATGTCAGCGGGGACCTTGCCGGTCAGCGCCTCGACAAATGGCTCTTCGGCCATGAAGGCGGTACATTCAGCGTTTTCAAGGATCCACACCATTTCAGCGGGCGCCAGCCGGTTGTTGATCGGCACCAGAACCGGCCCGCCGCGCAAGCTTGCCAGAAACAGCAGCAACAATTCCCAGCGGTTGCGCGCCACCACACCGACATGATCGGTGCGGCCAAGCCCCAGGGCCGTTAATCCGTTGAGGATCGCATTGATCCGCCGGTCAGCCTCGGCATGGCTGAAATCCCCAAGCTCGGAACAGATAAACGCCGCATCCGGCGTGGTACGGACATAGAAATCAAAACCCTCAATGCTCTTCACGGCACTAACCTCCCATCATGGTGATCAGCCGGCGGGCAAGGCCGGTGTAAGGCGGATATAACATTTTAAGTCCAGTGAAAGAACCAAATCCCCGCTGCCGGAACACCGCTTTCATATGCGAAAATGTTTCAAAGCCTTCCTTGCCGTGATAGGCGCCAAAGCCGCTTGCACCCGTGCCGCCAAAGGGCAGATCGGCTTGCAAATATTGCAGCATGACATCATTGGTGGTGACGCCGCCTGAATGGCTTTGCTGCAACACCTCTTCAGCGCCATCCTTGCCGAAATAATAAAGCGCCAGCGGACGGTCGCCCTGATTGACCCGGTCAATGGCGTGGCCCCGGCCTTCATGTTCCAGCACCGGCAAAACCGGGCCGAAAATCTCTTCGGTCATGATCCGGCTGTCAGCGGGCGGGTCGATGACAAGCGTCAGCGGGAATTTGCGCTTGGTCACATGATCATTGCTTGTCTGCTCGATTTCATGGATTTCCGCACCCGCGGCGCGCGCGCCCTCAACCAAATCGCGCAAGCGGTCATAATTGCGCTGATCAATCACCGAAGTGTAGCTGTCATCGGCCGCCCCTTGTGGGAAATGCTTGAAATAGGCTTGGTCGAGCGCGGCCACAAACCGGCCGGTCTGCCCTTTGGGCACCAGTGCATAATCGGGCGCCACGCAGGTCTGACCGGCATTAAAGGTCTTGCCCCACAGCACGCGATTGGCCGCTTCGGTCAGATCAAAGTCCTCATCAATCAGCACAGGGCTTTTACCGCCCAGTTCCAGCGTCACCGGGGTCAGATTTTCCGCCGCCGCGGCCATCACTTTTTTGCCCACCCCGGTTGAGCCGGTGAACAGCAGGTGATCAAACGCCAGGCGGGTAAACTGTGCCGCCTCATCAGGGCCGCCATCAAACACCGCGACCAGATCTTCATCAAACAGCTCGGCCAGAATTTCTTTCAGCAAGGCGGCCGATGCGGGCGTGAATTCCGACATTTTGATCATCGCCCGGTTGCCCGCCGCCAGCGCCGCGGCCAGCGGGGCAACAGCCAGATTGATCGGGTAGTTCCACGGCGCCACAATGCCGACAACACCTTTGGGCTGGGGCATCACCTGGTTCTTGCCGGGCATGAACCACATCGACACGCCGCGCGACTGGGGCTTCATCCACCGTTTCACATGGGACGCGCAATAATCCAGATTGCCGGTCGAGCCGCCAATCTCGGCAAGCCGCGTCACTTCTGCAGGCCGGTTGCCGAAATCTTCATTCAGCGCATCAATGATGCGGGCGCGGTTCATCAACAGCGCATCCTTGATAAGCTTCAGGCGGTCAATGCGGGTTGCCGCACTGGGGTAGCGCTCCTGCTCAAACGCCAGGCGCTGCTTGCGAAAAACAGTTTCCAGATGGTTCGATGGTTGTACGGGATCAATCGGTTGCGCGGTCATTTGGGCCTCCCTCCGGCAAGAGCTGTTCCAGACATTTTTTTCAGGCTGAGTGTCCGCCCACCGCTACCCAAATCCCCCCATCAAAGGTTGGGGCAGAGGGGCACCAAATCATGCTTGTCTATGGATGACACTACACGCCTTAGGGGGGCGAATATGACAGACAGTGTGACCATCACCCTGATTGACCGGGACGGCGAAGCCCGCGAAGTCGAGGCCCGGCTGGGTCATTCCCTGATGGAAAGCGCGAAAGTGTGCGAGGTGCTGGGCATTGACGGTGATTGCGGCGGCAATGCGGTGTGCGGCACCTGCCAGATTGCGGTGCAGAACGGCTCCGCCGTCAAACTGCCGCCAATGAAAAATGAAGAAAAAGACATGCTGGATTTTCTCGAACGTGCTGATCCGAAAATCCGCTTGAGCTGCCAGATCACCGTGACAGAGGCGCTTGCGGGTCTGACCGCACGGGTCGCCACCGACGATTGATCCCATCCCGCCAATCCTGCCGGCCGCATGAAGAGGAAATTCTCCCCCTTCCTATTGACGCGGCCCGCCACCTTGACGGCCGCTCGCCATTCCCCCGGCGAGCGGCCGTATTTTCGTCTAGTCTCGGATGGTGCCGCGCAGGATCGCAATCAAGGCAATGGCGAGCGTCACTGCCCCCAGAAAGGCGGGAAAGAAAGCAAGCATGCCGGCGAGGTTTCCCTCCCCCATTGCATTGGTGCCGGCGGTCACGCCCTTATTGGGGGCATACATGCCAAACAGGTAAAAGCAGAAATTGCCCCACACCGCGATCACAGTGCCCCAGCTGACCCAGGCCGCACCCGATCCGCCCCAGGCGAGATAGCGAACCGCCGCGCCCAGCGCAATGGCCATCATACCGTTCATCAGCATACCGATATGCACAATGCGCCAGCCTTCAACAGAGCCGGGCATCTCAAACTCAAAAAAGATCGGAACCGGCGACAGGCTCGCCCCGCCGATCATTGACCAGATCAGGCAAAAGCCCGCCGCAAGCGCCACAAGCATGGCCGCTGCGCCATGCTTGATCAGCCGGTTTACATGGGTGGTGTTCATCACAAAGCCCTCCGCTTTCACCCCATAGGAAAAAGGGGCGGCCCGGAAGCCGCCCCCTTGTCGATCAGCGCGCGCTTAGTAGTCGCGCAGCACATCAATGTCGAACAGACCCGACATATCTTCGTCCAGCACATTCCAATCGGCCGTCATTTCGATCCGGTTGTAACGCTTGGAGATCACATTCCAGTGGACATAGTTGCGCCACATCCACAGGCCGGTTTCAGGAACCATGTCGCGGGCATCATCAATGATGCGCCACAGATTGCCTTCCTGATCGTACATTTCCTGATATTGCGCATACCAGAATTCCTTATCGATATAGAGCCGGCGCTTGGAATAGATATAGTTGCCCGACTTATCGATCACTTCAAGGATCCACACCGGACGCAGCTCCAGATCAATCCATTCAATCTCGCACTGGCTTTCAGTGTTGTGCGCCGGATTATAGGCATGGCCGGTTTCAGGTTGGCTCAGGATCACCGTCTCGCCGACAATGTTGAACTCAAACTGTTCGGGATCGGGCTTCATCCAGGTTTGACGCCATTCATCCCAGGTGGCCTCAAAGCCAGCGGCCATCGGGTCCTGACTGTCGGAGCCTGACAGGATGCGCGTGCGCCGCAGGCTCGGCACAAAGGCGCGGAAGTCATCGGGCTTGTCGGCAGACGCAAACCGGCGGCGCGCGGCGGCGAGGCCCTGCACGTCATAGGGCTCCAAAAAGACGACGGAGCCGCCTTCGATCACACCCTCTTCGCCATCAATCGCTCCCTTGGGTTCGATTGACACCCGGCCATTCATCTTCTGCCAGAACAGATGCATTTTGAAGGACCGCTCGACCTTGTTCGAGGTCAGGCAGGCTTCGAGCGCCAGGGGCTTGAACGCCAGGTTTTCATTGGCAATGCCGTGGCCCAGAAAGGCCCAGTAAAGCTCAAGCCCGGTTTTGGGATCGGTGAAGGGCAGCGCCTCGCCTTCGGTCAGCGCAAACTCACCCTTGGCATTGAGCAATTCGCCCTTTTCGTTGACCGAGAATTTTTCTCCTGCGGCCAGGGCTGCTTTGGTCGCCGCCAAGCGGTTCTTGGGCAGTGAGTAAGGCGTGGTCGGAACGATGCGGATCTTGCCCCATTTGAACCAGTCGGTTGACATTAGCTGGTCATAAGACGGCTTGGGCAGATAATCCTTCAGCCAGGGATATTGGCTGGCATTGTCCTTGGTGATCTCAAGGCCGGGCTTGAGGTCGGCGGGAATGTTTTCCTTGGCCAGCAGCGAGCGGGCCGAATAACCCCGGAACGCCGCCCATTCCTTGGCAAGCTTCACCGCATCGGGATGCGCCACCAGTTCGGCAAATTTGGCATGGCCTTCAAAGCCGGACTTGGCCGCAAGGTCCTTCCATTCTTGAACCCAGGGCGCATCTTCGGCGACCGCGGGGCTTAACGACAGACCAAGCGCAACAAGCGCGGCCCCAATTTTTTTCAGTCCCATTGTGTCCTCCCTTAGAACTGATAGGTGATGGAGAATTCGAGGAAGTCGGCATCGTGAATGAAGCCGAGCGCGCCCTCTTCCCGCTCCGCATGAACGTGGATCCATTCAATGCGTGGACGGATATTGTCGCCAAACATGTTGAGGTCGATGCGCTGGCGATACGCGACCGATTCTTTGGACATGTCCCAAACCACGAGACCTTCAAGCACGAGGCTTTCTTTGAAGAACTCGCCGATCCACAGGAAGGTGATGTAGCGCTGATGCTTCTCAAGCTCGGTGAACATGTAAGGCGCCTGATAGACCTTATTTTCATGATCCACCGTGTAGTAGTTGAAGAACTGGAAACTCGTGAAGATCGAGTTGCGCTGCTCGCGCCAGAACGGCACCCACAACGGGAAGTCAAAGCCCACCATGATGTTGATCTGGTCAGAACGCGAAATCGCCGCCTCAGGCGAGGTGATCAGGGCGGCCGAACCATTGGCCTGATTGGTAAACTGGTTCACCGTCACCATATTGTTGAACGGCTTGTCCTTTTCCATCGCCGCCTCGATGCGGATAACCGGCGAGACGCTCTTGCGGCCGATCTCAATCTCTTTCATTTCGCGCGTCATCGAGAAGCCGATGACCTTCTGGCGATAGTCATAATCAAGATTGAAATCGAAATTGACCGAACAGCCGCCAACCACTTGCAGGTTTGAACAGGCAAAGGGCGTCAGCGGAACGCCTGAGATCACATTGCCCAGCAGGCCGGTCAGATTGCTGACAAGACCGCCCAGTCCCAGAATGTTGAAATTGCCAGAGCCATTGAACAGCCGCAGCTGGTCGATATACATGCCCGGCCCCCAAGTCGCGAGGATCGAGTTTTGCTGGGTCAGCGGTACATTGAGGATCGAGTTTGAGGGATCATTATAGGCATTGCCGACAATCAGCGTGCCGCCGCGCAACGTCACGACCGGCAAATCCTGATAGCCGTACAGCGCGTTGACCGTCCAGGTGGCATTGAGCGCGCGGAAGGTGAACCGCAAGCCAAGCTCACCATTCAGCCAGTCCCATTGCTTGTGCTCAATATCATGCAGATTGGCGCCGATATAAACATCACCGCGCCCCGATACGGGATCGATCAAAGCGGGGAACGGAAAGCCGAAAATCCCGCCCGCGGTCTGATCCGACGGGGTCGGGTTGTTGACGATGAACTGGCTGTGCTGGACTTCCGGATAATAGACAAGCTCAAAGGCCGGCTTGTTCATCCCGATCCACGAGAAGGGACCATCAATTCCCAACCGTTTGAAATCAAGATCGACCGCCACACCGGTTTGCGGGATGCGGATTTCATCGGGATTACCCAGCGCAAAACGGGAGCGGAAATCCTGGGCGTTCAAAAGGTCGATCAGGCGCAAGCCGTCCGACTGGCCCCAGCCACGCTGAAACTTGCCCAGCTTGATCTTGACCGAACGGTTCTTGGTCCGCCAGCTGATTGAAAAGTCGCGAATAATGTCGCGCACCTTGTCAAAGCGCAGCACTTCCTGACTGTCTTCACCGTACGGCACATCGCCACTGAAAATGTCGCGATCCTTGTTCAGCCGGAAGCCATGTTGGCCCAGAAAGTTCGGCGAGTTGAACGACTGGATACCCCGGTCGATCAGGCCATCGCTTTTGCGCAGCAGCGAGAAATGATCGCCGCGCAGCCAGAAGTCACCATTGATCGAGATGGTCCGGCCGATCTTGTACTCGGTGTTCAGTTCAATCGTGTAATTGGCCGGGCCGATTTCAGGCCCGCCTTCCTGGTCGAGCGCCACCGAAATGCCCTGCTTGAGGCGCCCGCCCCAGTTAAAGCCCGCTTGCGCCTGGCTGGCCGGCAACATCGCCACCATCATGGCCGCCAGGGCCACCGCACCTGTTTTCAGTCCTGTCACTTTGCGCATCTGATGCCCCCCATGGCTTTTACGCACCGGCAGCCCCCTGCCGTTTGAAAGAAAAAACTGTCCCATTAGCGGCCTGCCGGAACCGGCTCAGCCAAACCGCCAACGGCGGCTTCATCGCTGGCCTGGTTCAGCTTCGGGCGAAACCAGCAGATCGCAGCGGGGATGACGATGATCGCGCCGATCATGTTGAGCGCGAGCACGGCACCGAGCAGAACGCCCATCTCGGCCTGGAATTTCAGCGCCGACATCACTGCCCAGGGCAGCAGCGGCACAATCATGGTGAGTGCGGTCGCAATGATCGCGCCCCCCGATGTCAGGAAAGCGGCCTTGAGCGGGTTGGTGCCCGGCTCGCCCTTCGCCTGCTCTTCGCGCAGACGGCCGACCAGATAAATCGCATAGTCGACCCCCAGCCCGATGCCGAGTGCGGCCAAAGGCAAGGTCGCAAGCGACAAGCCAATGCCTGCGAATGTCATCAGCGAATAGGTCAGGAAGGTCGCCGCAAGCAGCGTGACCAAAATGATGCCCGTCAGGATGACAGAGCGGGTGAAGACCCCCACGCACAGCGCAATCACAATCACAATGGCTACAAAGATGCGGTCATTGGCTTGCGCAAGCTCCGTATTGGTCGCTTCGGTCAGACCGATCAGACCGCCGGAATAGAGGAACTGGGTGGTCGATTCGGCGTTCTTCTCTTCGACATAATTGCTGACCTTGGTGGTGATGTCGGTCACCGTAGGCGCAGCATGGTTGGACATGAAGAACGAGATCGAGCCGATGGACCAGTCCCGGTTGGTATAGGCGGCAAAGTCACCCGGCTCCCCGCGCGAGCGGAACATATAAAGGTTAAGGCCAACTTCGCGTTCGGTTTCGGGAATGATGAAGTAGCTCGGATCGCCCTCCCACAGCACCATGTTGATCGCCTTGACGATCGGCACCAGGCTTTGCGCGGGACGCGCGGCGCCGACGGTTTCGTAAATCGACCGGTCCAGCGCCTCGATCCGGCGATGGGTTTCAGGCTGCAAAATCGCCTTGTCATCGCCATCGACATAGACCTGCAAAACATCGGTACCGAGCCGGGAGAAGTTGCGGTTCACCACACCCGTATCCTGATTGAAGCGCGAGCTTTCCCACAGGATGGCCGAGCCCTCCGCATCCCCCACCGTCAGGTTCTGCATGCCGTAAAAACCACCGGCAAACGCGATGACGCCCAGCGCCACAATCGGCTTGCGGCTTGACTGGAATTTCAGCACCGACCACAGCTTGCCCATACCGGGGAAACCGACCCGGAAGTTTTTCGGCGGCTTGACCGAGCTAAGCAGCGAGGCGGCAAAGATTTGCGCCGGGATAATCGACAACAGCCACAGCGCACACACAATGGCGAGTGATTTGACCGTCGGAATGTCAACCAGCAGCAGCACAAGAAAGCCCGCCGCATCGGTGACGATGGCGCCAAGGCCCGGCAACAGCAGGTTTGACAAAGCGTTTTCGACCGCCTCTTCCCACTCCATACCGTCACGCCAGTTTTCAAGCACCCGGCTTGTGAGCTGCACGGCGTGGGAAAGCACGATCGCAAAGATAAAGGCCGGCAACAAAACCAGCAGCGGGTCAAGATTGTAGCGGTACAGCCCCGCAATCCCCAATCCCCACACCATCACGACCGAGGCGGTCAGCAAAGGTGCAACGAGACCATGCCAACTTCGGAAATAGGTGAACAAGATGATCGCGATCATCAGGATCGAAATGCCGAAAATGACAATCACATCGGGAATCGCACCTTTGATAATGCCCAGCAGCAAGGGCCGGCCGACAATGGCGATTTCAACTTCATCGCTTTCAAACTCGGTCCGCAACTCTTCCAGGAACGACTGAACCGCAAGCGGGTCGGCCTCATCCTTGAACTCGGCAATCACAACGGCAGAGCGTTCATCATCCGAGACCAGATAGCCCTGGAACTGCGCGCGCACACGCTGGCGCAGCGTAGTCAAATCCTTCTCGGTCTTGGGAATGCCCGGCCACATGGTTGAGACGATTTCAACCAGCCCCGCCTTGCCCTGCACCGCCTTGGTCTTGCGCAAGGCCAGCGACTGGGTCAGCGGACGGATCGTGTCCTGATTGAAAAAGACCTTGTCGGTCACATCTTTGTAGGTTTGCAGAAATTCGGGGTCGTAGATCATCCCGTTTTTGTTGCGGACCGACACAATGGTGGTGTTGGCGCCGCCAAACTGACCGGAATAGCGGGCAAACAGCTCAACATTTTTGTGGCTGGCGGGCAGCAATTCTTCCAGTGCCACACGCATGGTCAACTGGGTTGCTGCGAAATAGCCGGCGGCAATCGACAAGACACCAAAGATCAGCAGCAATTTGCGCGAATTGGCGACGGTAAAGCGGGCAAGGGACTGTATCATTTTCGTCTCTCCTTATTCGCGCGTCCGGGCTGCGTCCCAACCGGGACCACCCAGAACGAAATGGGCTTCGACAGGGTCTTGGAAGCTGGGCGCACGGGCGACCGTGCCACCCAGGCCCACTGCCCAGATCGCACCGTCGGGCGCGAGATCAACGCCGCCGAACCACAGGAAATTTGTTTCAAGCTCAGGTGCGGGCGGCAGCACATCGCAGCCCGTATCGGTGCAGCGCACCACCACACCAAAGCCCGCCACCAGCACGCCAACCTTGGTGAAGCGGATATCCAGCAAATGGGTTGGGATGTTGAGCGGCAGGCGCTCAGCGACAAAGCCGTCGGGGGTAAACGCCATTTGCACCACGGCACCATCCAGGCCAACCGCCATGATGCGTTCGCCCGCATGGGCTATCGCGGTCATGCTCGGCTCACCGTCAATCACCACATGGTTCCAGCTTTCCCCGCCATCGGTTGTGTAGGCAGCGACACCGAACTCGCCGGTGATGACAACCCGGTTGCGATCCAGAATGGCAATCGCCGACAGGCGCGCTTTATCGCGGCGGGTGTAATCGGCGATGGTCTGCTTGGCCCAGCTCTTGCCGCCATCGGTGGTGAACAGGATGGTGTTTTCATGACCAACCGCCCAGCCCGTCGTCTCGTTCAAGAAAGCGACATCGCGCAGATAAATGCCTTCCTCACGGTGCTGAACCTCCCAGCTTTCCCCGGCATCGGCGGAATGGAAGATCGATCCGCGATGGCCGACCAGCCAGGCCTTGTCGCGCGCGGGGAAAGCACCCCGGCGCAACAGCTCATGGGAGTTGAGCGGCAGATAGCGCCAGCTTTCCCCGCCATCATCGGTGCGCAAAAGCGTGCCGTGATAGCCGGTCATATAGCCCCGGCTATCATCCACAAATTTGATGTGAAACAGATTATCTGGAACGACACGCAGCCGTTCACCCGCCGGATTGTCCGGCACTTTACCAACGCTGTCGGCATTGGCCATCGCGCCAAGCCCCAGCGCCAGCCCAATCGCCATAACCGAAAACGCATACGCCCCAAGGCGTTGCCACGAATGGCCCGCGAAAGTCGCTCGCATATCAAAAACCCCCAGCTCGTAAAGCCTTGTTGTTGGCTCAAACCTAGGAAGCGTCTTTGCACGTGACCCCAAACGAAAGTTTGGTATGGTCGGGACAAGGTTGGGGTACGAGGGTTTCGAACGGGGTGGGCCTCTTCGAAAACAGCCCGCTGCGTCACACAAAATATCGCTATGGGGGCATAGCGTGGGGACGGCGAGGAATGTCTGTTGAGAACGCGCCTTTGTTGCGCGAACGATTGATTGCAACCAAGCTGCATGCGCCTGAAGCGGATGCGCGCGCCTTGCCGCGCACCGATCTGATCGGCGAATTTGCCGATCACAAATCACACGTCAGTCTGATGTCGATTGTGGCAGCCGCCGGGTCGGGTAAATCAACGCTCATATCTCAGATTGCCGCAAAATTAAGCAGTCAGAATTGCCGGATCGCCTTTGTGTCGCTTGATGCCGATGATGATGACCCTTCGGTCTTTGCGACCTATTTCATCACCGCCATGAACGCCATCACCCAGCCCTTCGCCGAACGCGAAATGGCGCTTTTGCAATCGGGTGTATTGCGCGATCATGAGGCTTTGTTCCGCTCTCTTCTCAGCGAAATCACCACCATCAATCGCGATTGCGCGATCATTCTGGATGATGTCCAGCACATCACCAATGACACGATCATCGGCTTTTTGAACGCGCTGATCGCCCATGCCCCACCGAAATTGCGGCTCGTTTTCGCCAGCCGGACTGATCTGCACTTTGATCTCGCGCGCCGCCGGGTGGCTGGAACGCTGAACGAGATTACCCAGGATGATCTCAACTTTACCTCTGAAGAGGCGGAAAAGTTTCTGGGTCAGTTGCACGATATTGAACTGCCATCCGCCGATCTTGACCGGCTTGTGGCCACCACTGAGGGTTGGCCAACAGGATTGCAATTGGCCGCTATTGCGCTGCGCCGCCATCGCGGATCAGCCACTGAATTGATCGACAGCTTTTCGGGCCGCGACAAGGATTTGACCGCCTATCTGGTGGAAAGCGTGCTGAAAAGCCAGCCTGATTCGACGCGCAAATTCCTGCTGCGTACTGCCCCCTTGGCACGGATGAATGCCGAATTGTGCAAGGCCGTCTCAGGCCATCCGAAATCGGCGGATATGTTAAGCCATCTTCAACGCAACAATCTGTTTATCATCCCGCTGGACCGGACCGGGGAATGGTTCCGCTATCATCATCTGTTTGCGGAATTTCTGGCGGCTGAGCTCAAACGGACCGAGCCCGACCGCTACCAAAAGATTTGCCACACTGCGATCAAATGGTGCGAAGACAATGGCCAGATTACCGAGGCCATTCAATATGCGTTGCAGGCCGAAGACTATGCCAAGGCCGCCGATCTGATTGCCGACCGCGCGCCTTTGGTGGCGCAATATTATGGCGACCATCACACCATTCTGGACTGGATGCGGCGGCTGCCCGAAAAATGGCGGCGGTCCAAACCTGATATCGTGCTGGGCCATGCCTGGTCGCGCGCCTTTTCGCGTGACACGGCCATCGCGCTTGATCTGTCCGCCGATGTCCTGTCGGAGATCGACAAGGATGGCGGCAAGATCTGGGCGCTCGATGACGAAGACCGGGAATATTATTCGCGCATGGCGCGCACAATTCAATGCATCGCCCATGTGTGCGAAGATCATATTTCGCTTGGCCAATCCGAAGCGCTCGCCATGCGCCAGGATTTGCCCGAAACCGAACCCTTTATGATCTCGTCAGTGTCCAACACAATGAGCTATGCGCAATTGGCGAGCCAGGATCTTGAGCGGGCGGCCCGGACATCGGCGGATGCTTACACTTACGGCCATCGGGCCGGGTCGGTCTACGCCACCGTGTGGGCAGATTTTTTGCACGCGCTGACCAATACCGAAATGGGCCGGTTGTCGACCGCACAGGAACATGCAGACCGTGCGCGCCGCAATGCCCATGCCGAAGGCGGTTATGATTTTCTGGTCGGCATGGCGGGGCTGACCAATGCCGAGATTGCGACCCAGCGCTGCCAGTTTGATCAGACCGAAGAGCATTTGCGTCACGGCAAACGCTTTTCAAGCCTGTTTGGTCCGGTGGAACCGCTCGCCATCGCGCTGAGAAACGAAGCGCGGCTTGAAGCCTGGACCAGAGGGATCGAAGCGGCGCGCAAGGTTCTACACCACGGCCAGGACATTGCCCTGTCGACCCGTCAGCCCCGCCTTTATGTGATGCTCGCTATCGAAGAGATGGTGTTGCAACTGTTTGCCGGCGATCAGCAAGGCGCGTATGAAACCGTGCGGAGGGCCGACCTGTCGAACAAAGATCATGCGATGGTCACCGCCGACACCAAAAAGCCAATGCGCGAGGCCTTGCGGGTTGTCGAAGCCCGCCTGCTGATTGCCGATGACAGACCCGGCGATGCGGTGCCGATCCTGTCGACCCTGATCAGTGCCGCCAATTCCGACCGGCGGGGCTTGCAGACCCTGACTTTGCAAACCTTGAAAGCGGTCGGGCTGTGGCAATCGGGCCGCGACATTGAAGCGGCGCGCGAACTGGACCGGGCCTTGACCGTGGCCGCACAGGAAAATCACGCCTGGCCGATTGTGTCGGCAGGCAAGCCTGTGCTCGCCATTCTTGATGCTATTCATGAGCGCCGCTCCGACACCGACCTGGGCGCAAGCTTTGATCAGAAAGTGGTTTTTGAGCGCCGCCTGAAAGCCCTGCTCAAAGGCGAAAATCCCGATGATGCCGTGCTTTCCGACAGTGAGGATGATGAGGGCCTGCTTGAGCCGCTCACCGACCGAGAGGTTGAAATCCTCAAACTGGTCGGGTCGGGATTGGCCAACCGGCAACTCGCCGATGCACTGCTCATCTCAGAGCCCACCGTGAAATGGCACCTGCATAATATCTATTCCAAGATCGGCGTGCGAAACCGCACCGCGGCTGTGGCCCGGGCACGCGATCTAGAGTTGATCTAGCCAAGACCCCACCTTTTGATGGGGTGATTTTTTCTTATCCAATTCAAAACAAAGTGTGTTTCATCGCAGCGCCCAACCGAAAGTTCGGCGCTTTCCCATGATCAATTCGTCATTGTGCCATCAAGCGAAGAAGGCGCGGGCCACCCGCGCGCGGCCTTGATGGGAGGTTTCGATGACCGAATTTGCAGAACACCCGATGGACAATTATCCGGTCCGTCCGCTCGAATTTAATTTCGAGGACATTCAGAACAAGAACCCGTTATGGAGCCGGACCTGTCCTGAATTTTCCATGTTCGTGAATGCACTGGGCGTGCATGTGCCGTACTTTGAACGCTACCTGATCCGCGCTTTGTCCAAAGCCAAGCCCCATGTCAAAGACGAAAAGCTGTTGCGCGATATGTCCGCAATCATCGGCCAGGAAGCGCATCACGCCAAGAACTTCATCGAATATAACAAGTTCATGGCGCACAAATATCCCAAGGTCGCCAAACATGATGCGCATGCGCGGGAATGGTTTTCAAACAAGGCCAAGAAGGACGGGCTGAAACAGCTGGTCGGCTTTACCGCCGGGTATGAGACCTTCACCTTTCTGGCCGGCATGATCGTGCTCGACAATTATGAGCGCTGGTTCAAAGACGCTGATCCGGTGATGAAGGCCTTGTGGGTATGGCACCAGGTCGAAGAGGTCGAGCATGGCGCGACCGCCTTTGAGGTCTATCAATATCTGTTCGGCAAGCATGAATGGTATCGCAAATGGATGGTGCTGGTGACGCTGCTGCACATCGCGATGGAAACCAACAAATGCTACACGCATATGATGACCAAGGAAGGCTGGTGGAAAAACCCGTTCAAGGGCCTGTCCAAATTCGCTTATTGCCAGGTCATGCTGCTGCGCTTCGTCAAAAACGCGCTGCCGGTGTTCAAGAAAGGCTATCACCCGCGCAACCATCCCATGGCCAATGACAGCCAGAACAAGATCCAATATGGCTGGCGCCGGTTTGAACATGAAGGCGGCGATGTGCTCGCGCTTGACCATGACAAGATGGCCGAAATCATGGCGCTGGATTACAAGCCCGCCTGATCCGCCGCCCTATCGGTTTCAACCAAAAGGCGCCTCACGCGAGGCGCCTTTTTTGGTTCATACGCCAAATCGATAAATCGCTGACTTTCGCTCGGCCAGATCATCGCCCATCAGCCGGTAGACCTTGCGCATCCGGTAAAACGGCAGGCGCGGAAACAGATGATGGATAAGATGATAATTCTGCCACAGATAAAGCCAGCAGATCAGCGTATCGAGCGGTTCGGGAAAGCGAAACATGGAGGTGTCGCGAAACCGCGCGGTTTCTTTGTGCGGCACATGCACCAGCCAGTCGAAGAAGAAGCCAACCAGCGCAAAGCCCAGAAATTGCGGCACCACCCACAGCAACAAAACCTCAAGCCACAGGCCCGACGCGATCAAAGCGCCCATAATGGCGAAGGTGACCGCAGCTTCCAGCCAGCCATAGATCAGATGTTTGCGCGTCACCCGGCCTGCCTGCTTTTGCAGGAAAAACGCCATATGGCCGAGCACGACGGTCAGGCTGCGAAACACGATCGGCCCCACCCCGCGCACCGCCATCCAGTGATCAGGATCAAGCCCCTCCTCATTGGTCGAATTGTGGTGCGCCAGATGGGTATATTTGTGCCAGTGATAAGGCAGGATCAATGGCACCGAATTGAGCGTGCCGAAAAAATCATTCAGCCATTTGGCCGACCGCACCTTGCCCTGAAAATTGCCATGCACCGCCTCATGCATCGGCGTGTAGATGAAATAGATCAGCACCCCGTTGATCAGTGTCCCGGCCAGGATCGGCAAGGCGTCCATCACCACAGCCGCGCACACCGCACCAAAGGCGGCCCAGGCGCCCAGCAGCAAACCAATCGTGCCCCAGGCAATGCCGCCAATGGAGGCCATTGCCTGACGCGTCAGCCCGTCATCACCGATCCTGTATTGATCATTCAAAACCCCGTCGTTCATCATCGTCCCCTGTCTTGGTCCGGGTCTTCGCCCATGACTGACAAAGCTAGACGCTGTGCGGCACCGGTCCCCGATCCTTTGATGGGGCGGGACTAATTGCCTTTAAAGGACGGGGTGCGTTTCTCAAGAAAGGCTTTAACCGCCTCGCGGAAATCTTCGCTTGAGGTGGCGAGCATATATTGATCCCGGTCCATGAAAGTCGCGGTGTGATTGATCGCATTGGCCACCGCATTGACCGATTGTTTGGACATGCGCACTGCAATGGGCGGCAGGGCTTCCACCCGCACCGCCAGCGCCTCGGCACGGGCCAGCGCTTCACCATCCTCGGCAATCTCTTCAATCAGCCCCCAGGCAAGGGCGTCATCGGCGAAAACCTTTTCGCCCAGAATGACATATTGCTTGGTGCGTTGCGGGCCGATCTGGGCGACCAGCCGGGGAATGGTCTGCCAGCTCATATTCATACCCAGCGGAATTTCCGGCAGTCGCATATGACCCGACCGGCCCATGATCCGGTAATCGAGCGACGCGGCCAGCGACGAGGCGCCACCGATGCAATATCCTTCAATCGCACCGATCGTGTAAGCCTCTATATCCTCAAACGCCTTGCACATATCGCCGCCCAGTTTCAGAGCGTGGCGGCGCTCCAGCATGGTGGCATGCCGGCCCGCCTGACCGCGCGGATCATTAAGATCAGCGCCTGCGGAAAACGGCCCGTTCGCGGTGACAATGACCGTCATCAAATCATGCTGCTCTTGCAACGCCCGGCCGGTGTCGCGCAGCTCTTCAATCATTTGCAGGCTAAGCGCATTGCGCTTGTCGGGACGGTTGAGCGTGACGGTCGCGCGCGGCCCCTCAATCTGGGTTGTGACAAAGTCCATCGGACCCCCCATTTGAATGCTGAACCCTGACACTATGTCCGGTGGGTTTTGCGGGCAACGCCCCTCTTGGTGAGGGGCGGGGACACGCATACCAAAAGCCCGCGCCAGGGGGGGAATGGCGCGGGCTTCACGCGGTTTGGCTGAGAACAGACACGCTGGGTAAGCGGCCAGATCAGTAGTCCACGTTGAGGCGGATGCCCCAGCTGCGCGGGGGTGCCAGATAATCCTGCCGACCCGCATCAGTATGGAACTGGGTGTAAGTGTAGCGGTCATCGGTCAGGTTCTTGCCGAACAGGGTCAGCCGCGCTCCCCAGTCGCGATGGAAATAGCTGACTTGCGCATCGACGATCATGTAGCTGTCCTGCTTGGAGATATCGGTATTGGACGCCTGATAGAAGAAGCCTGAATTATAGTAGAGCGAGCCGCCGATTTCGAGATCGCCGGGACCCAGATCAAACAGCTGGTTGATGCCCAGCGAGCCGGAAAATTTGGGCGTGCGCGTCGTCCGGTTGCCCGAAAAGTCGCCATTGCCGTTGTTGTACAGGCCGGTCTGTTCGTCATAGCCTGAACCGTTTTCATAAGAGATATATTTGCCCTGCAGGAACGCACCGCCGCCAAAGATGACCAGACCGGGCAGCAATTCCGGCAAGGGGCTTGCCTGGAAATCAAGTTCAAAGCCGCGAATGCGCGCTTCGCCGGCATTTTCAAGCGTCGCCGCCCCGCCCGCGAGCAGCGAGATGAACAGCACCTGCAGATTCTCGATTTCGTTCTGGAACACCGCGCCATTCACCGTCAGCAAGCCGTTGAACCAGGTTGATTTGAACCCAAGCTCATAGGTCGTAACCTCTTCGGGTTCGACATATTCGGCTTCATCATAAATGTTCGTGGTGTTGAAGGTTCCCGATTTGAAGCCCTTGGTCCAAGAGCCGTACACCATCGCATCTTCAAACACATCGACCGCCAGGCTGACTTTGGGAGAGAAGTTGCTCGATTTCTGCGGCGCCGGGGTGAAGTTCAGCAATTCAATATCCTGTTGATTGAGCAAACCCAGATTGGAGCTTGATTCAATCACCGCACGCTCTTCGGTCTGATACCGGCCACCCAGGGTCAGGTGGATCCAGTCGGTAAAGTGAATGGTTTCCTGGGTATAGAAAGCAAAGGTTTCAGCTTCCTGCAGGGATACCAGAACCACCGACACACCATCGGGGATCGGCAAAGGCAGATTGCCCAGAAAGTTGACCAGCTGATTGGGCAGGAAAATCGGCAAGGGCGGGCCGCCCAGCGGGTTGGGGATCGACAGGCCGCCATCGCTCAGATCAAGCGAGGCCACCGACAGCCGGTTGCGCGGGAAGCCGGTTTCCTGGGTGAGATAGTAAGCCCCCACAATCCATTCAAGCCATTTAGGGCCGAACTCGCCATTGGACAGAAACTGCACTTCGGCGGTTTTCACATCGGCAAACTGTCCGCGCGCATCAAAGGTGATGAACGGCGTGTCAGAACCGTCAAAGTCGTAATTATTGTCGGTCTTGATGTCCTGCTTGCTGGCAAGAATTTTCATATCGAACCAGCGGGGGTTCCATTCGATCTGGCCGTACCAGACTTCATTGTCGAGCGAGAAGTAAGAGGGCACATCAACATCAACCTGATAGTCGTCTTCTTCCGCCCGGATACCCAGCGCCTGGGACAAAAGGCTCGGCGCGACATTGGGCATGGCGGACGAACCAAGCCCGTTCTGCAGATATTTGATGTAGCTGACATCGACCGTCACTGTGTCGATGGGGCGAATGCGTGCCTTCGCACGGAAGCCTTGCGAAATTTCACGCGGCAGGTCGAGACGGCCTTTATCGCGCGTCCCCTCATAGTAATTGTCGCCAGTGTGATAGATGCCCGAGACCGAAACTGCAGCAATGTCGGCAATCGGTACATTGACGTAAAGCCGGCCTTTAAACGTGTCAAAGCTTTCATAGGAGGTCTGCAGCGAGGCTTCCCATTCTTCGACATTGGGGGCCTTGGTCACGACATTGATCGCCCCGCCGGTTGCGTTGCGCCCAAAAAGCGTGCCTTGCGGGCCTTTCAGAATTTCCACGCGCTCGACCGCACCGAAGGCTTGGGACTGGCCATTGGCAAACGGGTAATAGATGCCGTCAATATAGGTCGCAACCGAGGGATCCGAATCGGGCAGGAAGGCATCCGAGCCCACCCCGCGCAGATAGATGATCGCAAAATTGACCTGACTGCCATAATACATGCCCGGCGTGAACTGGGCGAGGTCGATGGGCTCATCAATGCCTTTTGCATCGAGTGTTTCAGCCGAAAACACCGCAATCGCAACCGGAACATCCTGGACATTTTCTTCCCGCTTTTGCGCGGTCACCACAATTTCGTCGGCCAGACGGCTTTTGGGGCGGGTGGGCGCTGCTTCGCTTTGAGCGTCGTCATCGGTTTTGGCGGCAACAGCGTCCGCCCCTGTTTGAGCTTCGGCCTGAGCTTCGGCCTCTAACCCGCCATCTTCTTGCGCATGAGCCGCCGATCCACCCAGCGCCCAAACCATTGCCAGCACGGAGACCGTGCACAGACCAATCCGCTTCAATGCCATGATTGAGCCCCCTACCCTTGTCCATCCTCACAGGTCTTTTATCTAAGACCTCTAGGTATTCTAATACCCCTAGATTTATCCCCTGTCAAGCCGGATTGAGCGCAGCAACCGGGTGGATTTTTCCACCTAAGCTGCGTAGATTAACGATGATGCAAGAAAGGAATTTCCTTTGGGACGTCCATCCAAGACCCTCATTTCCCGCGACAAGGTCGTACATACCGCGCTCGATATTATCGACGTTCAGGGGCTCAATGCGCTCAGCGTCGAAATGGTGGCGCGCCATATCGGGGTGAAAGCGCCCTCGCTTTATTATCATTTCAAGGGCAAGGCCGATCTGCTGGCCGAAGTCGCGCTTCATATTTTGAATGAGATCGACCCGCCGACCATCATGCGTGAAAAGTGGGACGACACAATCACCGCCCTGTGTATCGAAACCCGGCGGACGATCCTGCGCCATCCCAATGCCGCGCCCTTGCTGCTGGAATATTTTCCCCGCCACATCTTTTTGCGCGCCTATGATTTCTGGGCCGGGCAATGCCCCTTGCCGGTCGATATTCAGCTCACCATGCTCGATGGGCTTGAGAAGCTGACTTATGGTTCGGCCTTGTTCGCAGCCTCCTCACGCGCCCATCAAAAACCGCAAATGCCCGACTTTGATTTCGACACCTACCCCAATCTGGGCAAGGCGGTACGCAGCAATGCCTTCAATGATGAAGCCATGTTTGAAGAGGCGATCCGCGCCTTTCTCGATGGGCTGGAGCGCCGCCACAGCGCCGCCCCGCCGCAAGAATCAGCGAACCGCGTCGGCTGATTTGGGAATATAGACCGCCTTGGGCTGGGTGAACTCTCGCAAGCCATAAATGCCGTTCTCGGCGCCGAACCCTGATTTCTTATGGCCCGCCAACGGCGTCAGCGGGGTCGAGGCCAGGTTCTGGTTGATCCACACCGTGCCAGTTTCCATGCGGCCCGCAATCTCGACCGCCTTGTCCAGATCGGCCGACCACACCGCACCCGCCAACCCGTATTCGGTGGCGTTGGCCTTGGCGATGACATCATCCAGATTACTGAACCGCATCATCGGCAGGATCGGGCCGAAAGCTTCTTCCTGCACCACGCGCGAATCCTCCGGCGGATTGTCGACCAGCGTCAGCGGTACGAAATAGCCGTCCTCATTGGGGCCTTGCTTGCCGTGATGCAGCGCCAGACCTTCGGCCTTGGCATCGGCCATCAAGGCCATCACCCGGTCATATTGCAGCTTGTTCTGGACCGGGCCGAACTCTGTGCCCTGCTCCGACCCATCGCCCAGTTCGGCGGCCTTGATCAGCTCGATCATGCCATCGCGCACCTGGTCATAGATTTCCTCATGCACATAAAGGCGCTTGTTGGCAACGCAGATCTGGGCGCTGTTGGAAAAGGCCCCGGTGAAGAGTTGCGGCACAACCTTGTCGGGATTGACGTCGGGCATGACGATGGCGGCGTCATTGCCGCCAAGCTCCAGCGTAATGCGTTTCAGGTCAGCGGCGGCCGACTGCATGACCTTAATGCCGGTCGCGGTTGAGCCGGTGAAGGAGATTTTCGCAAAGCCGCGATGGGCCGTCATCATCGGCCCCAGCTCATCCCCGCCGGTGATGATATTGAGCACCCCTTTGGGGAAGAACCCGGCAAGCAGCTCGCCCATCTTCAAGGTGCATAAGGGGGTGAAGGGTGAGGGTTTCACCACAATCGTGTTGCCCGTCAAAAGCGCGGGCGCGATTTTCCAGCTGGCGAGCAAAATGGGGAAGTTCCACGGCACAATCCCGGCGACAACGCCGAGCGGCTCGTGATGCACTTCAACCCGGCGCTCATCGGTATCTTCAGTGACATCAACCGGCAGATCGAGCCCGGCTGTGGCGAGGAACCAGTAGCCCGCGCCCATAATTTCCTGCTTGGCGAGTTCAGTGGGGCGACCCTGCTCCTTCGTGAACAAGCTCGCAAAAGCATCCGCATGGGCCATGATGGCCTGTCCCGCCTCCGTCAGCGCGGCGCGGCGCTCATCCACAGATTTGGCTTTCCATCCGGGAAACGCTGCCTGCGCGGCAGCAATAGCCGCCTCAAGCTCTGACGCACCGGCCTTGGGACAAGACGCAAAGGGCTTGCCGGAGGCTGGGTTGATAACATCAAGCGTCGCGGCGCCGTCAACCAACTCACCATTGATAAGTATGCGGTAGTCGCGGTCAAAATCCATGGCGGAGATCCTTTAAAGCGTATTGGAAAAAATTGCAGAGCTGACAAGCGGCGCACCGGGCCCGCCCGCCACCAGACAGGTCTTGGCACCAGCAACCGGATTGACGGATTGTCCGCGCAACTGGCGCACCCCTTCAATCGGAATTCCGATCCCGTGAATAAAACCCTGCCCCATATTGCCGCCCGCCGTATTGACCGGAAGGCGGCCCGAAGGGGCAATCAGATTTTCGGTGCGGATAAAGTCGGCCGCTTCTTCAACCGAACAAAAGCCATGATCGATCAGCGAGGCGACGCCTTGGGCGGAAAAATTTTCATAGATCTGGGCGACATCGATATCAGCCGGGGACAGCCCGCTCATCGACCACAGATTGCGCGCCACCGACTGGAAACCCGCGGTCATATATTGATCATCGGCGTCATTGTCGAGCAGATCGCCCCAGCCCTGATCGGCCCCTTGCGCCACCGCCACAATGTGAACCGGCTTTTGCTGCAAATCACGTGCCTGATCAGCGGCCACCACCAGCAGTGCTCCCGCGCCGTCATTTTCCCGGCTGCAATCAAGCAGGCGGAACGGCTCGCTGATCCAGCGCGCCTCATCATAGGCCTGTTCATCAAACGGGGTTTGATAGGCCATGGCATCAGGGTTGCGTTCGGCATGATAGGCATTGGCCGCCACAAAGGCTTTGATGGCCGCGTGCGGCACACCGCCTTTTTCAATCATCCGCTGGGCGCGCAGCGCACACACCTGCACCGGGGTGACAAGACCCGCCCCCATCAGATGCCCGGTGAGATGATGGGCCATCACCGCAGCCGACAACCGTCCGCTGTGATTTTGCGCCAGCGCGCGATAGACGATCACCGCGCGGGCCTGGCCCGTGGCGATCGCGCCAACCGCCTGGCCGAACGCCCCCATAATACCGCCACCGCCACCGCCAAACACCTGACTCGCCCAGCGCAATTCCCGGGTTCCAAGATCAGACATCAGGCGGACAGGTTCATTTTTGTCATCGCCATAGGTTGCAAAGCCGTCAATCAGCGCGGGGTCAAACCCCGCTTCGTCACAGGCCTGAATAATCGCCTGAACCAGAAGCCCGGGTTCGGGCAACGGGGCTTGTCCCCGTCTGAACTGAACCAGGCCAACCCCGGCAATCGATGCTATGCCCTTCATACGCGTCCCCCTGCCGATGACCAATGCAGGGCGGGAATGTCGGCCTCAAAGCAGCGCGTCGTGGCAAACACGCCCGACACCGGCAGACCGATGGAAATATCAGCATCGGTGAACAAGCCCATCAACCGCAGGCCACCCGCATTCGCAATTTCCACCGTAGCGCTGATGAAAGGCGGCGCCAGCCCTTCCAGCCCGGGAAATTCATGCCATGTCCGGGTCCAGCTATAGACGGTGCCGCGCGGCTCAATCACCGGCCACTCCATCTCCCAGCCGCCGCACGATGCGCACCGAAAGACCGCCGGCCAGTGCCATGCCCCGCAGTTTGCGCAACGCGGCAGGCGCAATTCACCCTGGGCGAGCCCTTGCCAATAAGGGCCATCGGCGCCTGTGGTCAGCGTCTCAACATCCATCCCCAAATTCCCCAAGCTGACTTATGTGTTCCAGCTGAGCGGCAGGCTTTCCAGCGCCATGACCATACCGAACCGGTTGGTGTAGGTGGTGCCGGGAACCTCGTTGATCAAAGGAATTCGATTGAGCCATTCCTCAATCAGAATGCGGATCTCGAGCTTGGCGAGATACTGGCCCAAACACAAATGGGGACCGGACGAGAAAATCATATGCTCAGAGCTTTCCCGGTCCATGTCGAAGTCATGGGGCTTGTCATGCTTGCGGGCATCGCGCCCGGCCAGCGGCATCAGGCAGATGATCATCTCATCTTTTTTGAAGTCGATGCCGAAGCGCTCGCAATCCTGTGTCACGATGCGGGGGTTGTTGATCACCCCGAAACTGCGCAACGCCTCTTCGATAAAGGCGGGAATGGCGTCGCTGTCTTCGGCCAGCCGCTTTTGCAGGTCAGGCCGGCGGGCCAGCAGACGGAAGGCGTAAGAGCTGACATTGGTCACCGTATCCATGCCGCCCAGAAACAGGATCAGGCAGATCGACAGAACTTCTTCCTGGGCGATCTTGCGATCCCCAATATCGAATTCGAGAATTTTGGAGATCAGATCATCTTGCGGTTCAGCCTGGCGCAGCGCGATCAGTTCCATGAATATGCCGATGATGCGACCCACCGCGGCTTCATTTTCTTCGCCCGTGCGCGCATTGAAATAGCTGTCGGCGATGTCGCGGAAGGCGCGCAGCTGATCAAGCGGAAGCCCCATCAACTCCATGAACACCGAAACAGGGAAACGTGATGACACATCAGAGACGAACTCGCAGCCGCCTTTGGCCATCAAGGGTTCGATGATCTCAATCGCAAACTCCCGCACCCTTGGTTCCATGCGCGCCACATTCTTGGGCGCAAAGATCGGTGTCAGCGCCTTGCGATAGGGAATGTTGGCAGGCGGATCAAGGCTGAGGGGAATGAACACCGGCGGGTTCGGCACACGCGGAATTTGCATCTCGCGCACCGAGAAATGCTCATAATCGCGCACCGCCTCAAAACAATGTTCAAAGCGCGTCAAAACCCAATGGCCGCCATTGTGGGGGGTGTAGAAAATGTCCGGTGCTTCGGCGTGCAAGAAGGCATAGTCGGCATGCCCTTCCCCCCCAAGGCGCGGATCATTGTAAATGTCGAATTCATAGACCCGTTCGGCCGGCACATGGTCGGGAACATTTTTGTGCAGAATTTCTTGTCCCATCACCCGTCTCCCAGATAGACTTTTTATCTAATGTCATTAGATACACGCGGCGATGGTCGCTGTCAATCCTGCGCAACCCTTTGTGGATCACCGATTTTGGTGGATTTGATTGCCCGGATCGTTATATCTATGACACATAGATAAAACAGGGAGGGGTGAATGAACCACGATCAAACCGCATCATCATCCTATGATTATGTGATCATCGGCGCCGGCGCGGCGGGCTGTGTGCTTGCCTACCGCCTTTCGGCGGACCCGGCGGTTCGCGTTGTACTGCTCGAAGCAGGGCCCGAGGACAAACACCCCTTCATCCATATGCCCAAGGGGCTCGCCAAGGTGATGGCTGATCCCAATCATTTGTGGGCCTATGCGTCGGTTCCCGAAGAGGCCAATGCCAACACATCGGAGATGTGGGTGCGCGGCCGGGTTCTGGGCGGCTCAAGCTCCACCAACGGCATGATGTATGTGCGCGGCCAGCCCGCCGACTATGACGCGATTGCCGAAATTACCAGCCCCGACTGGGCATGGGACAAGATCGGCCAGGCTTACAAGGACATGGAAAGCCATGAACTTGGCAGTGATGAAACCCGTGGGGATCACGGCCCGCTCAACATCACCTTGCCGACCCTGAAAGACCGGCTGACCGAGGCAATGTTTGAGGCCGGTCAGGCCCTGGGCTGGACCCACAAGCCCGACGTCAATGCGCCCAATGATATTGAAGGCATTGGCTATGCCCCGCGCACCATTCACAAGGGGCGGAGGGTGTCGGCGGCCACCGCCTTTATTCACCCCATCCGCAACCGCCCCAATCTAACCGTGATGACAGGCGTGACGGTGGACAAGGTGGTGTTTGAGGACAAGCGGGCCCGCAGCGTCGCCGCCCGAAAAAATGGCGCGCCCCTGACCATCGCAGCATCACGCGAAATTATCATCGCAGGCGGCGCCATGGCGTCACCGGGCATTCTTGAACGCTCCGGCATTGGCGACCCCGAACGGCTTGCCGCGCTGGGCATCGCGCTGGTGCATGCCAACCGCAATGTGGGCGAGCATTTGATCGAACATCGTGGCCTGATCGTTCAGTGGAAACTCAACACCGATATCTCGCACAATAAAAGCTATTATGGCTGGCGGCTGATCAAGTCGGCTTTGCAATACTATCTAACCCGCTCGGGCCCGATGGCAGCCGCGGCCTATGAACAGATTGCCTGGTTTAAAAACCGAGCCGGGCCTTAACCGTCCCGACGCGCAATTCCTGCTGGCCCCGTTCAGTTTCGACTTTGAAAAGAACCGCGAAGATGTTGAACGCATCCCCGGCATGCATGTCACCACCTATCCATTGCGCCCGGCCTCGCAGGGCAGTATTCACATCACATCATCTGATGCCGAGGCTGCGCCGGAATTGCGCGCGGGCTACCGCAGCTCTGACCAAGACCGCAAAACCATGATCGGCGCGGTCAAGATGGCGCGGCGGCTGGCCCAGCAATCGCCCTTGAAAGAGCTGATTGAAACAGAAACCATGCCCGGCCCGGATTTCGACACCGACGACAAGATCATTGAAGCCTATGACCGGTTCGGCACGTGCGGCTATCACGCCGTCGGCAGTTGCCGCATGGGCCAAGACCCCGCCACATCGGTGGTTGATCCCACGCTCAAAGTACGCGGGGTGGACGGTTTGCGGGTGATGGACACCTCAATCATGCCGATGATCCCGTCGGGCAACACCAATGGTCCGACCATGGCCATGGCCTGGCGCGCCGCCGACATTATCATGCGCGGCTAGTCTACCAGCAATTGTAGCTGTTGTGATCGCGGATGGCCGCCAATGTGCGTTCAGCAAAAGCATCACTGACATCATCGGCGTGCCATTCGGGACGGCATAAGGCCCAGCCGACACCAAACAGATAGTGCCGCGTCACATCATCAAAGGCACCGGCGCGCTCAAGCTTGATGCCCGACGCGGCGAGCGCGGTGATATAATAGTCAACCAGCTCGCGTTCACATGCCCCGCCGGTCCTTGACCGACAGGCCCCGTCATCAGCGCATAGGCGACATCATGCGCCCAATAGCCATGCATCACGGTTTGCCAGTCAAGCAAGGCAGGCCCGCGGCCGGGGGCGAAATACAGGTTCCCAGGATGGGGATCGCCATGCACGATGGTGTTGGCATGTTCAGCATCATGCAGCATCAGCGTCATCACGCGGCGGGCAAGCTCTTCTTTGTCATCAAAACAGGCCGACAAGGCCCGCGCCGCGATTGCGCCACCGGCACCAGTCCCAGTTCTCATCTTCATACATGGCATCAAGAATTCCCCCCGAAACCAGAGAGCCGCCGGGACTAAGAAAGGAGAAAACACTGACATCCCGCTCCCAAAAGGTGCGGTGAAGCCCCGCCAGCTGGTCAAGCACATGGGCGAGCTGGATCAGGCGACAAGGGCCGTGTGGCATGGCCAAACTGGACATTGCGCGCCAGCAAATCTTCCATCAGCATGGCTGACGCGCCGCTCACCGGATCGCGAAAGGCGACAAGAACCTGCGGCGCATCAAGGCTGAGCGCGGGGGCAAGCTCGGTATAGAACCCCACCTCGCTGGCATTGCCTTCAATCACTGGAGCGGTCTGGCTATGCGCTTCCAGCCCGCCCTTGAACCAAAGGCTGGGCGGCAAGCGGTGGCGGTGGCCAGCCCAATTATACTCCAGCAGCAGCCGCACTTTGGTGGCGCCGCCGCTGACGATTGCCCCTTGCGTGACATGGGTGACAACCGTTCCGGGATAGGCGCGCGACAAGGCATGCGTCAGCCATGCCGCCGTAATGCCCTCCACCGTGGTGGGGACCGGAAAGGTCTCATGATCTATCTGATTTTGGGCAGGCACTCCGCAGCATTCCTGTATTTGTCACGCATCACGGGCTTGGCAAGCTTGCCGGTCGCGGTGCGCGGCAAGGGCCCAGCCTCTATGGCGACATAGCGCGGAACCTTGAAATCGGCAAGCCTGTCATTGCAATGGGCAATCAGCGCAGCGACATCAATGTCGGTTGTCGCATGGATCACCGCCATCGGCGTTTCACCGAATTTGGCATCCTTGGCGGCGATCACCATCACCTCGGCAACACCCTCAAAGCCCGCCACCGCGCGTTCGACTTCGGCGGCTGAAATATTGAGGCCACCTGAAATGATGATGTCCTTCTTGCGATCGACAAATTGCAGCAAGCCCCGCTCATCAAGCGTGCCGAGGTCCCCGGTGTGAAGCCAGCCTTGTTTGAGCGCCCGCGCCGTTTCTTCGGGATTGTTCCAATAGCCTTTCATGATGCCGGGGCCGCGCAGCACGATTTCACCCAGTTCTCCGGCGGGCAGATGGGCGCCATCCTCACCGGCAATGGCAAGCTCTGTGAAGACGCCGCCACGGCCGCATTTTTCGGGAAACTCACCGGCCAATGCCTCGGGCATGATGGTGGCATTGCCCCCCGCTTCGGTCTGGCCATAGATCTGGCGCAGCACCACGCCGCGCTCCCCCCAAACATCCTGCAACGCACGCGGCAACCGCCGCCCCCGCCGGTTGTGGCCATGGTGACCGAGCTTAAGTCCGCGCGGGCAAAGCCTGATGTCTGCGCGATGCGCTCAAAGAACAACGGTACACCGCCAAAGCCAGTGATGCGCTTGGTGACGATCAAGTCCAGGAAGGCATCGGGATCAAAGGCCGAAACGAAATGGAGTGAACAGCCCAGAACCGTATAATGGATCAGCTGCACAAACCCCGCCGAGGTCGACAAGGGTGCGGGAACGATAATGCGCGCACCCTTTGCGCAATGAGGTTCCTCCACCGCCCAGGCGGCGGCATAACTGGTCATGCTGCGATGGGTGAGCATCACACCCTTGGGCTTGGCGGTTGACCCTGAGGTGGCGATGATTACCACCGCCTGATCAGGATCATGAGCCACCCTGGGGTCAGCCAGGCCGTCATCGCGCCAGTCGCGCACCACGCCAAGATCAAGCAGCTCAGGCTCAAGCCCCTCAAACAGGCCAAGCCGCGCCTCATCGGCAAAGGCAAAGCGGGGGGTTTGATCCTCCACCAGTTCGGCCACTTCGGTTTTTGTGTAACGCATATTGAGCGGCGCAACCGTGCCGCCCGCCCGGATAATCCCGGCAATCAGCGCGCAATAATTAGCGGAATTGGCCGCGGCAATCGACACCCGGTCCCCCGGCACAAGGCCCCATCGCCAAGAGACGCGCTGCGATCTTGCCCGACCAGTCATAAAGCGCGCGATAGCTGATCGCATCACCGTCAATCGACAAGGCCAGCACATCAGGTGTGATATGCGCCCACCAGCGGAGCGCATCGGAAACGGTTTGCATGGTGCCCCCAAACCAGACCTGTCTTAAAGCAGGCTTTCAAGTGTTCTGTAGTAAAGCGGAATGGTGGATTCCAATCCGCTGTAAACGACTGTGTCGAGTGCGCCGGTCGACAGACCCGCATGGCTCAACTCTGCAGCGCGGAAATCTTCCCCGCCAAACACGCCCAGCACCATTCGGTAGCTTTTCTCATACAGTTCCTTGGCCTTGTCATTGTCGGCTTCGGCGCGGGTCAGCATGATGTAATCGACTACGGTCTTGTCTGCCGATTGCGGCACGATAAACATCACCGATATGTAATAGGGGCTGGTGATCACCACACAATTGGGGAACAGCTGATAGGCATGGGTCACCGATTTGTGGATGTTCTCGCCGGGAATATCGAGACAGTCGGGGGTGAAATTCATCTTGCCCGATGTCTGTTTGAGATTGCGGCCCATCTGATGGGTGACGGTCGGCACATCGGCAAACATCGGTCCGACGGACCGGGCGTGCAGCCGCTGGACGTGATAGCCCTCCAAAAACGGTTCCAGCACCAGCTTCCAATTGGCGTTAAGCTCAAACCGCTCGCGGCCATAAACATGCTGGCGATCAAGATTGAAACGCTTCAAGATCGGCAGAGGTCTGCTGATCCACGCTAGAAAAAATCAGGCGCCGCATTCTTGTCGAGCATGACCCAGACAATGCCGCCTTCCTCGCGCACCGGAAGCTCTTTCAGATGCCGGGACGCCTTGTCGAGATTGTCAAAGGTTTCCTCGCGCGGCACCGCGATCAGTGTGCCATCAAGCCCGAAGGTCCAGGCGTGATAGGGACAGGTCATCTTGCCCGCCTTTTGCGCCTCGCAGGTTTCCACAAGTTTCGAGCCCTTGTGCATACAGGCATTGAGGAAACACCGCACCACCCCTTGCTTGTCACGCGCAAAGACCAGCGGCAGGCCATGATCGTCATGGCCCATGACCGAGCCGGGGCGCAAAAGCGCCGACAGGGTCACCGGCACGGCAAGCTTGCGGAAAATGTTGGCCTGTTCGGCGTCAAACCGGGCGGTATCCAGAAAGATCGACGCGGGCCGCGTCTCTTCAATCCTGGAAAAATTCGGCCTGATCATGGGCCGGGATCGACCGGATCGCCATCTTTTGATGGTCGGTCAGATCCTCGAAAAACCTGAACCAGTTTGATCGGCTCATCCGCAGTTTTGTGGGCCTGCGCGCTGCTCATAGCTGTCCCCTGTCTTGTCTTGTCCGGTGCCGGGCAATATATCTAATGTCGTTAGGTTTAAGGCAAAAGACGGATTTTGTCAATTCCCCTCACAAAGCAGAGCGCCTAAAGCCCCAATTGGGCCTTGGCGAGAATGTTGCGCTGGATTTCGTTTGACCCCGCATAGATGGAGCCTGCCCGGTCATTGAGATATTTGGCCGCCGCCGTCAGCCCGATTTCGGGTCCGACCGGCATGTCATTCCGCAACGCGATCCCGGCCACCGGCCCGCCTGGGGCGGTGTGCTGGGGCTGGAAGGGATGGCTGTAGGTGGCCGCAATCTCGAGGCCAAGTTCGGTGAGATGCTGGCTCAGCTCGGTGCCGCGCACCTTCATCATCGAGGCTTTCAGCCCCGGCGTGCCGCCATGGGGACAGCTCCGCCATCAGGCGCAGCTCAGCCGCTTCAAGCGCCCGGCACGCAATCTCTGCACGGGCCAGTTGCGGGGCAATATCGGCCCCCAGCTCCCGGGCGGCGCGGCGCAACCCGTCAAGCCGGGCGAGCAATTTGGGGCCATAGGCTGTCCCGCCGCGCTCAAATTCCAGCAAATATTTGGCCACGCCCCAGCCTGCGCCGACCGCGCCGACAACATTGGTCTTGGGGACGCGCACCTCGTCAAAATAGACGGTGTTTTGAATATGCTCGCCCGAGCTCATAATGATCGGCTCAACCCGCACGCCCGGCGCGGTCATGTCGATCAGCAGGAAGGTAATGCCTTGCTGCGGCTTGCCTGAGCCATCGGTCCGCACAAGACAGAACATCCAGTTGGCTTCATGGGCATGGGTCGTCCAGATCTTGTGACCCGTGCAGACAAAACTCATCGCCATCGTCGATTGCCTTCATCTGCAATTGCGCCAGATCGGACCCCCGCCGTCGTTTCTGAATAGCCCTGACACCAGAAATCTTTGCCTGATAGGATACGCGGCAGGAAATGTGCTTTTTGCGCTTCGGTGCCATGGCCGATCAAAACGGGCCCGCACATGCCGATCCCCATGGGTGACAAAGGCGGGGCTGAGGCACGCGCAAGCTCTGTATCAAAAATATAATGCTGCGAGACCGTCCAGTCGCACCCGCCATGCTCCACCGGCCAGGACGGCGCAGCCCAGCCTTTCTCATGCAGGATGGCCTGCCATTCCAAACCAACCTCTTTTTGCGCATAGACGCTGGTCATGCGCCGTGCGGTCGCGCGCAGCTCAGGCGTGAGTGCATCGGCCAGAAAATCGCGCACTTCGGCGCGAAAGGCTTCATCGGCGGGTGAAAAGTGAAGGTTCATGACTGCCCTGCTAATTCAATGGTGTGATGCGCGCACTTTAGGTGGCGTGCGCGCACCGGGCCAGCGTCAAACCAGCGTCACCCAGTATCGCACCAAGACGCCTTAGCGGCGCGGTGTATTGATCAGCGGGATTGGCGGCAGGCCCGAAATCGCCGGCGACACGAGCGGGCCACCCCCCAGCAACAAGCCGGGCAAGCCACCGGGATTGTTCGCCAGCACATCAACTACGGGAAGAAGATTGAACACCAAAGGCACCCCGACAGAACCGCCCACATCAATCAACGCACCCGGTGCGGCGGGCAGCAATGGCGCCAGATTGGCCAGCGAAGCCGGATCCGCGCCGGCCATATAGGCCACGACATCGGCCGGATCAACAATCGCCTGCGCGCGCGCAGTGTCCGCCGTACCGCTCCACAAACCCAGCGCAAGCGCTGCCATCATCACAAATCGCATGGTCTCGTTCTCCCTGATCCAAACCCGACGGCGTTGCCCGCCGCCGTGAGACCGGCGTCACGCCAATCTTTTCTAATGGTCATAGATAAACGCCAAAATTCGCTGAGCGCAAGGGTTATCTAATGAAAGTAGATTTAACGCCGTGTCAGACCACCGCAAGCTGCGAAAGGCGCACGGTCCCGCGCGGGGCCTTGTGCTATGGTCCGGCCGTCACAGCCAGTTAGAGAGAAAACCTTGGATAGCTTACCACCCTGCCCCAATTGCCAATCGACCTACACTTATGAAGATGGCGCCCTGCTGATGTGTCCCGAATGCGGCCATGAATGGTCCCCCGCGCAGGAGGCAGTAGCCGAAGCGCAGATGGCCATCACCGACGCCAATGGCAATCCCCTTACCGATGGCGACACGGTTGTGGTGATCAAGGACCTCAAGGTCAAAGGCACCTCAAACACCGTCAAGGTCGGCACCAAGGTGAAGAATATCCGCCTGGTGGACGGCGATCACGATATCAGCTGCACCATCCCCGGCATCGGCGCCATGGGGCTGAAATCGGAATTTGTGAAAAAGGCGTAAGCCAGCCGAAGCTCAAAGAGCGTAGGCTGGCGGAGGGGAAGGGATTGGCCTCAGTCGGGGCTGCGCCCCTCCTTCCGCCCGTCTCAGCGCTGCGCGCTTCGCCTGACGAACAAGGCTTCTCAACCCAGTCCCATCGCCATCAAAAAAGCCCACCACAAGGGCGGGCCTTTTTAATGGCGGAGGGGAAGGGATTCGAACCCTCGATACCTTTCGGTAAACACGCTTTCCAGGCGTGCGCCTTAAACCACTCGGCCACCCCTCCGCTAGCGCCGGGACCTTGCGCGTGAACGCGCCGTCCGCATGCGAGCCGCGCACTATAGCGTCCCCGCTTCCGATCACAAGCCATCACAAGTCTGTTTTGCAGCGTTTTCAGGTCGCAGGCCCGGTTGCGCCCCGCGCCCCCAGCCGCTAGCGTCGTCCCATGTGGAGGCTGATACTCATCACCGGTTTGATCCTGTGGCTCGCGGGCGCGGCACAACTCGTGCTTGATCTGCTCGCCTGGGGCGATAATGGCGGCTTTGAATTCGCAGCGCTTGGCGATGTGTGGTTTGAGCTTGCGCCTGCCTTGCTCAATGGCTGGCAAGTGGTGCTGGAACGCTATTTGTGGCCGCCTTTGTGGGACCCGGTCATGCTGAATATCCTGCTATGGCCGGCGAGCCTGATCGGCCTGTTTGCGGGCACCATTCTGATGGGGCTGGGCTACGCCAAAACCAAGAAGCCGAGCAGCGCTTAACAGGCGCTCACGCCGGCCCTGCGCTGCTGGTGTTAAGAATCATCCATTTTCAAGGCCGCAATGAACGCCTCTTGCGGGATTTCGACCTTGCCGAACTGGCGCATGCGCTTCTTACCGGCCTTCTGCTTTTCGAGAAGCTTTTTCTTCCGGGTCGCATCGCCGCCATAACATTTCGCCGTCACATCCTTGCGCATGGCTGAAATGGTTTCGCGCGCAATCACCTTGCCGCCAATCGCCGCCTGGATCGGGATTTTGAACAGCTGGCGCGGGATCAGATCTTTCAGCCGCTCACACATGCCCCGGCCGCGCGCCTCGGCCCGGGCGCGGTGCACGATCATCGACAGCGCATCAACCGGCTCGGCATTGACCAGCACCGACATTTTGACCAGATCGCCGGTTTCATAGCCTTCAATCGTATAATCAAAGCTCGCATAGCCCTTGGTGGCGGATTTCAAGCGGTCATAGAAATCAAACACCACCTCATTGAGCGGCAGCTTGTAGACCACCATGGCGCGGGTGCCCGCATAGGTGAGGTCTTGCTGAATGCCGCGCCGGTCTTCGCACAGTTTCAAAACCGCGCCGAGATATTCATCGGGCACCAGAATGGTCGCGTTAATCCA
Source organism: Alphaproteobacteria bacterium (assembly GCA_965227065.1). Lineage (GTDB taxonomy): Bacteria > Pseudomonadota > Alphaproteobacteria > SPJN01 > SPJN01 > CBDDFN01. The sequence continues at coordinate 5,025 of CBDDFN010000013.1, read as the reverse complement.
CGGCTCTTCAATATGGTCGATCTTGACCACATCGGGCATGTCGGCGGGATTGTGCAGCTCGATCACTTCGCCATCGGTCATGTGGATTTTGTACACCACGGAGGGCGCGGTGGTGATCAGATCGAGATTAAACTCACGCTCCAGCCGCTCCTGCACGATCTCAAGATGAAGCAGCCCCAGAAAGCCGCAGCGGAACCCAAAGCCGAGCGCGGCTGAGCTTTCCATTTCAAACTCAAAGCTCGCATCATTGAGGCGCAGCTTGGCCATGCTTTCGCGCAGCTCGTCAAAATCGGCCGCATCCACCGGGAACAGGCCACAAAACACCACCGGCTGGTTGGGCTTGTAGCCCGACAGCGCCTTGTCAGCGGGGTTCTTGATATCGGTGATCGTGTCACCGACATTGGTGTCGGCGACCTCTTTAATGCCCGCAGTCATAAAGCCGATCTCGCCGGGGGTGAGTTCATCCACCATGACCTTTTTGGGTTCAAACACCCCGACGCGCTCGACCTGATATTCAGTCCCCGCATTCATCATCTTGATCTTTTGGCCCTTTTTCAGCGCACCATCGACGATACGGATCAGCAGCGTGACCCCAAGATAAGGATCAAACCAGCTGTCGATCAAAAGCGCTTTCAAAGGCTTGTCCCGCTCACCCGCCGGAGCGGGCAGCTTGTGCACGATTGCCTCAAGCACATCATCGATGCCGATGCCGGTCTTGGCCGAGGTGTGAATGGCTTCTGATGCATCAAGGCCAATGACGTCCTCGATCTGGGTGCACACGCGCTCAGGCTCTGCCGCGGGCAGATCGATCTTGTTGAGGACCGGCACGATCTCATGGTCATTCTCGATCGCCTGATAGACATTGGCGAGCGTCTGGGCCTCAACGCCCTGGCTGGCATCAACCACCAGAAGCGAGCCCTCACAGGCCGCCAGCGAGCGGGACACCTCATAGGAGAAGTCGACATGGCCGGGCGTGTCGATCAGGTTGAGCTCATAGGTCTCGCCATTTTGCGCCTCATAGGTGAGCCGCACGGTTTGGGCCTTGATGGTAATCCCGCGTTCCCGTTCAATATCCATATTGTCGAGCACCTGCTCAGACATTTCACGGTCGGTAAGACCGCCGCAGCGTTGGATCAGGCGGTCCGCCAAAGTGGACTTGCCGTGATCAATATGCGCGATGATGGAGAAGTTGCGGATATGTGACTGATCGACCATGGCGCGCTTTTACACCAAGCCCAAAGGCCAGCAAAGAGAGATCGTCACAGCCTACTGTGACACACTGTCGGCAAAATTGGCGACACAGGCCAGCCGGTGCTTGTCTGAGGGCCCGCACGCCACGCCGATGGCCCCCAATTGGGGGTCAAGCAGCATATTCCGGTGCAGCGTGTTGGGAGTTCCCCGATCGACCAGCCAGGCTGAGACGACGCCAAAGGCGGTTTGCTGGCCATACATGATGGCTTCCGCAATCTTGCCGCGGGCAATGCCGTTGCGGTTGATCCGCTCCCGCAAATTCGCACCATCGCTGCCTTTATGGGGCGTGTTGCCCGCCAGGGCACCCCTGTCGGCAACATGGGTCGCGGCGGCCTGTTTAAGCGCGCGGCTGGGCGCAAATTGCGGCAAGGCGGGGGCCGCCCGCAACGCCTCAACCGCCTCGTCAATGGCGGCGTCAAAACTGCGATAGTTAAAGCCGCCAATCACCACTTCACCGGGCAGGACCAGCCGGCAGGGATCAGCCGGCGGTTCGCATGACGGTGAATGTTTGAAATAGCTCTTCATCGCCTTGACCCGCACCGAATAGGCAAAGGGATCATTGCGCATCAGATTGATCTCGCGCGCCACCGCCGCACCCAGCGTTTCCATTTCCGAAACACCGATCTGGGCGGCCCCCACAGGCGGTTCAACCTTGGGGCCGCAGGCCGCCACAAGCAAAACGACAAAGACCGAAATCAAACGCATCACACCATCTCCAACCCAGCACCCGCGCCTATAGTGCGCGCGCCCGGTTAGGAGCGCAAGCGCGCCCCGGCTGATTTTTCTGCCGCCTTGACGATCTTGTCCATAGCCGCCTCGATTTCCTGATCGGTCAGCGTCTTGCCCGCCTGCATGCGCACCGCAATCGCGACCGACTTCTCAGTCTCCTCAAGTCCAGGCCCCTGATAGACGTCGAATACCACAGTGTCGGTGATCAGCGCCTTGTCGGCACCGGCGATGGCTTTGAGAAGTTTGCCGGCCTCGACCGACTGGTCGACCACAAAGGCAAAATCGCGCCACACGGGCTGGAAGTCAGAGGCGTCCAGCGCACCTTTGGACTTGGTCGGCTTCTGCTTGGGATCGGGGACCGCATCGAGATAGATTTCAGCCGCCATCATCGAGCCTTTGATGTCGAGCGCTTTCAAAACAGCCGGATGAAGCTCACCGAAATGGGCAAGAATGCGTTTGGGGCCCAGCGTGATCGCGCCCGACCGGCCCGGATGATACCAGCCCGGCGCATCGGCCGTGATCTGAACGGAGCCTACCGAAGCGCCCGCCTCGTCGAGCACCGCAAGCGCATCGGCCTTCACATCGGCCCAGTCGACAGGCCGCATGCTGCCCGACCAGTGGCGTCCACCGGTTGTCCCGCGCCGGACAAGGGCCGCCACAATCTGTTGATCAGCAGGCTGGTCGCCCTGAAACTGCGGGCCGACCTCAAACAAGCCGATATCGTCAGTGCCGCGCGCCACATTGCGCCCTGCGGCTTGCGCCAGATTGGCAATGATGGAGGGCCGCATCGTATCCAGTTCGGAACTGATCGGGTTGACCAGCCGGATGGCCCCATTGTCGCCGCCAAACAGTTTGGCGTGATCAATTGCCATGAACGACCAGGTTACCGCCTCATGCAATCCGCGCGAGGCGAGCGCCCGGCGCGCCCAGCGGCGGCGGTCTTGCGACGGTGTGGTGATCTTGGTGCGGGTTTTCGACGATACCGGCAAGGGCGTTGCGGGAATACGGTCGAGCCCCTCAATGCGGGCGACTTCCTCAACAAGATCAGCGGTTCCGTGAATATCCGGCCGCCAGCTTGGCACCTGAACCGTCAAGCGCCCCTCGCCCGCCAGTTCCACACCAAAGCCCAGCGCACGCAAAATATCGGCGATGCGGGTTTCGGTCAGAACCATGCCGGTCAATTCCTGCACCCGGTCGGTGCGGAAGGAAATCGTCATGGCCGGATTGGGGACGTCGCCGCCTACCGTCACCGGGCCGGGCACGCCGCCACACAACTCCAGCACCATCTGTGTTGCCTGCTCCAGACCGGGCAGAACGCTTTGCGGGTCCACCCCGCGTTCAAAGCGGTAGCGGGCATCCGATTCAATTTGATGATGCCGTCCGGTCATGGCGATACGCACCGGCTCAAACCAGGCTGATTCGATCAGGACATTTTGCGTGGTCTCAGTGGAGCCCGACGCAAGACCGCCCATGACACCACCCAGACCCAGAACACCGGCTTCATCGGCAATGACGCAATCCTCAGGCGTTAACTCATAGTCTTTTTCATCCAGGGCGGTGAAGCGTTCACCCGCCTTGGCCAGCCGTGCGGACACCGCGCCGGTGAGCGTGTCGGCATCATAGACGTGGAGCGGCCGGCCCCGGTCATAAGAAATATAATTGGTGATATCGACCAGCGCCGAGATCGGCCGCAAGCCAATGGCCTCAAGCCGTTTTTTGAGCCAGTCGGGGCTTTCCCCATTTTTGACGCCTGTGACCAGACGGCCCGCAAACACCGGACAGGCCGCAGCCGCATCGGTGGTGATCACGCGCGCCTCATCATGGGCAGCTTTGACAGGCTTGACCGGATCAGCCTTAAGCGTGCCAAGCCCGCGCGCAGCCAAATCACGCGCAATGCCGCGCACACCCAGACAATCGGGCCGGTTGGGTGTGATGGCAATTTCAATCACGGGATCATCGAGCCCGAAAATTTCTGCAGCCGGTGTGCCAAACGGCGTGTCGGCGGGCAGATCGATAATGCCGTCATGCTCATCCGAAAGGCCAAGCTCACGTTCCGAGGCCAACATGCCGAAGCTTTCAACGCCGCGAATCTTCGCTTTGGTCAGGGTGAGGTCCACCGCAGGCAGGTAAGAGCCGACAGGCGCAAACACCGCCTTCATGCCAGCGCGCGCATTGGGCGCGCCGCACACGACTTGCAGCTCTTCCTCACCCTCCTGGGTGATGGCGCGAACCTTGCACACGCGCAGCTTGTCGGCATCGGGATGGGGCTGGGCCTCAAGCACATCGGCCACCCGGAACAGCGCCATTTCGGCCGCCGGGTCGCGCACGCCTTCCACTTCGAGCCCAATATCGGTCAGGGCGTCCAAAATGGTTTTGAGATCAGCTTTAGTGTCGAGGTGATCCTTGAGCCAGGAGAGTGTGAATTTCATCGGCTGAGCCCTCCCCACAGGCTTGGGACATCCAGGGCGCGGAACCCGTACTTCTTGAGCCAGCGCAAATCAGCGTCAAAGTAAGAGCGCAGATCGGGCATGCCATATTTGAGACCCGCGATCCGGTCGATGCCCATCCCGAAGGCAAAGCCCTGCCATTCATCGGGATCAAGACCGCAATTTTTAAGCACATTGGGATGAACCATCCCGCAGCCCAGAATTTCCATCCAATCATCGCCTTCACCAAGCTTGAGCTCACCGCCTTCGCGCGAACAGCCAATATCGACCTCGGCTGAAGGTTCGGTGAAAGGAAAATAGCTTGGCCGCATGCGCATTTTGGGATTGTCCACCTCAAAATATGCGCGGGCAAACTCTTCCAGCGTGCCGATCAGATGACCCATATGGATCTTCTTGTCGATCACAAGCCCTTCGACCTGATGGAACATCGGCGTATGGGTCTGATCAGAATCATTGCGATAGGTGCGGCCCAGCGCAATGAAGCGGTGGGGCGGCTTTTCGCTCAACATGGTGCGCGCCTGAACCGGGCTGGTGTGCGTGCGCAAGACCGCGCGCTCGCCCTCGGCCTTTTCAGGAAAATAGAACGTGTCATGCATCT
>CBDDFN010000012.1:0-233713 GCA_965227065.1 Alphaproteobacteria bacterium | reverse complement strand
TTTTCCTCACCCACAACGCATAAAACAGGGAGCACTCGAAAATGCGAGTCTATGTGACCACTGCTCTGCAAATTGAGCTTGATGATGAAACCTGGCGCTGCGATCACTGCGATCACACGCTTGCGCCAGCCCGTGAAAACTACAAAACCGGCTGTCTGGTGTCTTCGCGTGACCCTAAAGAGGTGCACGCGCCGATCATCGATCCCAGCAAGTATGAGTTCACCTTTTCGCCCGACCCGCAATGGTGTTCAATTTTGGAATATTGCTGCCCCAATTGCGGCACGCTGCTTGAGGTTGAATATCTGCCCCCGGGCCATCCGCCCGCCCACGATATCGAGCTCGATATCGATGCGCTCAAGGCCCAGTGGGACAAGCGTGAGCCGCTGGCCGGCCCGGTGATCGGTCCTGATTTCATCGCACCCAAGCACAGTCACTAGGGGGAGGGGCTTATGAGACGCGTATCTGTTGATATTGGCGGCACCTTCACCGACTGCTCGTTGGTGTGGGATGACCACAAGGTAGAAGCCAAGGCGCTGACCACCCATCAGAACCTGGCGCTGGGCTTCAACGCCTCGCTGAAAAATGCCTATGACCAAATCGGGCTGAGCCTTGAAGAGGTGATGGAAGGTGTGGATTCGGTGCGCTATGCCACAACGCTTGGCACCAATGCGCTGATCGAGCGCAAGGGGCCGTCCGTGGCGCTGCTGACCACGGCGGGCTATGAAAGCACGGTGCCTTTGAGCCGGGGGCGCGGCTATGGCGAAGGGCTGACCGATGCTGAAAAGCGCGACCTGCCCAATGGCCAGCGGCCCGAACCCATCGTGCCGATTCAGATGATTGAAGGCCTGCGTGAGCGCATTGCCGAAACCGGCGAAGTGATCATGGCGATCAATCCCGAAGATGTGCGCGCAGCCGTCCGCCGTCTGGTGGACCGGGGCGCGGAAGCCTTTGTGGTGTCCTTGATGAATGCGGTGGTCAATCCCGATCACGAGCTTGAAGTCGAGGCGATCATCCGCGAGGAATTTCCTGAGCATATGCTGGGCGCTGCGCCGATTATCCTCAGCCATCTGGTGGGCGGGCGCAAAGGCGAATATGCCCGCACCTCAAGCTCCATCCTGGACGGATTTTTGCACCAGGCCATGTATCACGGCCTGTCGACGCTGGAACTGAACCTGCGCGAAAACGGCTATAAAAAGCCCATGCTGGTGATCCACAATTCCGGTGGCATGGCGCAACTTAATTCCTCGGACGCGCTGCAAACGATCCATTCGGGTCCGGTTGCGGGCATTCATGGTTCGGAGCATTTTTCAAAACAGAATGAGCTGGGCAATATTGTCTGCACCGATATGGGCGGGACGTCCTTCGACATTGGTCTTGTGGTGCAAGGCGGGATCAAGTTTTACGACTTCAACCCCGTGATTGACCGCTGGCTCGTTAATATCCCCATGGTTCATCTGGTGACGCTGGGCTCGGGCGGCGGTTCGATCGCGAGCTATGACCGGCTGCGCCGCGCGGTGGCGGTTGGTCCGCAAAGTGCGGGGTCCGACCCCGGTCCGGCCTGTTATGACAAGGGCGGGCGCAAGCCGACCACGACCGATGCCGATCTCATGCTCGGCTATTTGTTGCCTGACCGCTATGCCAATGGCTCGATCAAGCTCAACCCCAAGCGGGCCGAACGCGCCATTCAAAAAGAGGTGGCCGAACCGCTCGGTATGGATGTCACCGGCGCCGCCCTTGCGATCCGCGAGCGGGTCGATAATGACATGGCAAACGGCATCGCCAAGGAGTTGCGCGCGCGGGGTTTTGAGCCGCGCCACTTCACGATCCTGGCCTATGGCGGCAATGGCCCGCTTCATGCCTGCGGCATTGCCGGTGTTCTGGGTGTTGAACGCATCATCTGCCCGCCATTTTCGGCGATCTTCTCCGCCGTCGGTGCGGGCAATATGGATCAGATGCATATTCACGAGAAATCGGTTTATCTGACCTTGTATGACAGCAACACGCGGTCGCTGCTTGAAGAGTTCGACACGCTCAATACGCTGATCGCCGAGCTTGAGAAAAAAGGCGCCGATGATCTGAAACGGCAGGGCGTTCCCGCCGACAAGATCCATCACCGGCTTGAACTCGACATGCGCTACGGCAATCAGCTCGCGCAAACCGCCGTCGTGTCGGAAAACAACCGCATCACGACATCGGACCAGTTGCTTGAACTGATCGGGGCCTTTGCGCGCGACTATGGCCGCCGCTTTGGCGAGGGCAGTCAAGCGCCTGAGGCGGGCATCCGCGTCAACACGGTGCGGGTGGCGACCTATGCCTCGATGGACCCGCATGACTTCAAAGACATTCTGCCCGAAGAAAGCGACGCCAAACCCGCGCCTGCGCCCTTCCTGACGCAAGAATGCCACTATCAGTCTGGCCCCGCCGAGACAGCCTTTTATGCCTCCGACGACCTGGAGTTCGGATCGCGGCTTGAAGGGCCTGCGGTGGTGCTGACGCCTGCCACGACCTTCCTGGTAGAGCCGGGCTGGAAACTGACCATGGGCCGCTTCGGCTCAGCCCTCTTTGAAAAACAAAATTAAGGGAGGCTCAGATGACCGATAAGCATGAGCTGAGCAATGTTGAAACGTTCCTGAAGGAAGCCAATCTGTTTTTGGCACCCGATCCCGAGATCATGGAAAACCATGGGCTTGAGGAGCGCACCGCCTTTGAAGAAGCGTGCATCTCCAAGGAAAATGACCCCAACCGGCTGCAGATTGTGCGCGAACGCATCCTGTCAGGCGTTAATGAAAGCTTCGACATGCTGGAAGGCATGGGCGCGGCACCGGGCGCGAAATGGGGCGACTGTGTCTCGGCGGTCTATACGGCGGCGGGTGATCTTTCCATCGCCTCATCGGGCGGGGTGGTGATCTTCTGTAACCTTGTTCAATACCCGATCAAGTTCATCAATAAATATTGGAAGGATGAACCCACCGTCGGCATCAAGGAAGGCGATGTCTTTCTGGTCAATGATGCGCGCTATGGTCAGGCCCACAACACCGACCAGTCGATGATGATGCCCGTCTATTGGGATGGCGAGATTGTTGCCTGGGCCGGTGCCACCGTCCATGAAGGCGAGAACGGCGCGATTGAGCCCGGCGGTATGCCCTCCATGGCCGAACAGATCTGGGACGAGGGGCTTAAAATGCCGCCCTGGCGCGTGGCTGAAAACTACACGCTCAAGAAAGACATTGTGACCTTCCTGCAAAATTCGGTGCGCGAGCCCAAGCTGCAATATGCCGATATGAAGGTGAAAATGGTCACCTGCCGGCGCATCGAACAGCGCATTCATGAAGCGATCCGCGAATATGGCAAGGAGGCGGTTGTCGCCGCGCTTCGGACCAATCTGGAAGACACCGCCTCTGAAGTGCGCCGGCGTCTGGCTGAATGGCCCGATGGGGTGGTGCGCCATGCCTGGTGGACCGATGGCACATTGCGTGAAAATGCCCAGATCAAGATCAATCTGGCGCTGCGCAAACAGGGCGACAAGATCATTTTTGATTATCGCGGCTCTTCGCCCGAATTTGCCAACCGGTCGAACAATTCGCTCGACATTACCGTGAAGGGGATGCTGGCCCAGCTTTTCCTGACCTTCATCTGGCCTGATCTGCCGCGCAACCAGGGGGTTCTGGAGCCTGTCGAATTTATCTTCGACACACCCTCGATCCTCAAGCCGAGCTTCCAGACGCCCAACGCGCAATCGATGATGTCGGTGTTTACCGCCTGGTCGGTCGGCCAAGTCTGCGCGATGAAGTTCCTGCATTCGGCGCCCAACAAATATACCCGCGTCGTCGCGCCCTGGTTCAACATGATCAATACTTTCCTGTTTGGCGGCGTGACCCAGCATGGCGAGATGGTCGGCAATGTCTGCGCCGACATTAACGGCATGGGCGGGGGTGCGCTGGTTGACCGTGACGGGCAGCATTCCTGCGCGCCGATCTTTGCCTCAATGGCTGATCTGGGTGAGCAGGAATTCATGGAAGAGGAGATGCCGTTCTGCCAGCTCGTTTCCAAAAAACTCATGCGGGACAATCAGGCGTTCGGCACCCATCGCGGCGGCATGGGCTATCAGATGATGCTCGCCTCGCGCTCGTCGGATGTCTGGGGCTTCATGCTCACGGCTATGGGCGTCAAATTTCCCTGCGTGCCGGGCCTGTTTGGCGGCTATGGCTGCCCGACCTATCCGCTGGCGCGGGTCAGCGGCGTCGATGTGTATGAGCTGCTGAAAAACAATCCCGATGAGTTCCGCTACACCATCGAAGAGATGATGAATGACCGGCCGATCAGCGGCGGAGAATACACGACCCATCCCATGTCGCTGCCTTATTCGCTGGCCAATCGCGGTGATCTTTACATGATCGCACAAGGCGCGGGCGGGGGCATGGGCGATCCGCTGCTGCGTGATCCGGTCAATGTCATGAAAGATGTCGATGAAGGGCTGTTGTCCGAAGACGCCGTCAACCGCATGTACAAGGTGGTTTATGACACGCGCTCGCTGCGGGTTGATGAAGAGGCAACCCAGAAGGCGCGCGAGGATGCAAGGGCTGAGCGCATCAAACGTTCCAAGCCGTTTGACGCCTTTTTTGCCGAGTGGACGCGCGATCAGCCGACCTTTGATGCGCCTTATTATGGCTGCTGGGAAGACCCCTCGATGGTCTATTGCGGCACGCCTGAAAGCAAGCGGCCCGCTGGTCTTGCCGATCCGCCCATCATGATGCCGCATCCCTTGCAGGTTGAGGTCGACAAGCTGAAAGAAGAGCTGGCCGCCCTGAAATCCTCCACCGTTGCGGCGGAGTGAGCGCGATGAGTTTCCTCCGGCCATCCTTGTGGATTGATGGTTGGTCCTTTGGCCGGGCGTTGCTGAAAAACGGAGAAGACCCTTGGTCTGACCCCGCAACGCTCGGCCACTTTTCGCGCGATCTGAAAGGGCTCATCCGGGCTGAGGTGCTCGACATCAATCTCGACAGTCTGATTGACGCGGGTGATGCCGAACAAAGCCTGACAAGTGATGAGACCGCCCAGAAAATCAAGACGGGTCTCGCGTCTGTTTCAGGGCTTGGCGTGCCGGTGGCGGTCAGCCTGCCGGGGCCAAGCGGGCTTGCAGGCCCCGACGGTGATGAAGACGATATTGATGATCTGGGCCTTGCTTTGTCTGACCTTGCGCGGGTTCTGGCCAGCGCAGGGGCTGCCGCGCTGCTTCTGCGGGAGCCTGATGACAGGGCCGAAGATTTTCTTGGGCCGCTTAAAAATGTGGCCGAACATAATGGTCTGGCCTTGCTTATTGTCGGGGGCGGTGCGCCCGATGGCTTTGACGTGCTCGATGATGCGGGCGCGGAACTGTCTGCGGCTGAGGCCGGTTATGTCCGGCTGGCAGACGATGCCTCGCCCGATGATGTGCAAGCCGCGCTCGACCGGCTGGGGCTTTAACGCGGGCGTCATCCCGTGCGCGCTGCGGTGCGCAGTACCGCTGCGCAGACCCGGGATCTGAAACCAGCGCGGCAGTGCCTTATGATCAGATCCCGGATACGCGCGTCGCCGTCGGCCTTGTGGCCGGGCGACACGGGTTCCGGGATGACGTGCGGTGGTGCTTTGAAATGCGTCCATTGCGCACTAAGCTCCCCCTATCAAAAAAGGGGAGGCTTGTTCATGGATCCGAAATCTCAAAAACTTATCGCGCGGCTGGCGATGATCGATCTTGTCTTGGTCGGGCCGATGGCCATTCCGCCGGTTGCGCTTTTGGTGCTGTCGATCTTTGGCGACCTGGACGCCATGATCGGTTTGGAAAGCCCGCTTGGCATGATGACGCCGCTGGGGCTGATCTTCATGAATATTGTCGGCATTCTGGCGGCGGTCTGGTCGATCATCCGCATTCGCGAAACCAGCCGGCTTAACACGCTGCTCGATACGATTGCGCGGATCGGCGTTGCGCTGATCCTTGTGTATGGGGTGAGCCAGATTGGCCTGTCGCTGATGTTCGGCCTGTTTCTGGTGACCGAGATCGGCGGCGCGGCCCTTCAGGCCATGGCCCTGATGCGTGACAAACAAGCGGTGGCCCATGCTTGAGATTTCCGTACAGGATGGCGTGACCGTCTTTTGCCTTGATACACCGCCGGTCAATGCCATGGGCCTTCAGGAGGTTGCCGCGGTGACCGAGGCGGCCAAAAGCGTGGATACGCCGCTTGTGCTCACAGGGCGCGGCAAGGCGTTTAGCGCCGGTGTCGATACCAAACGGCTCGTCACCTATGACGCCGATCAGCGCAGTAGTTTCATTCAGGGGATTACCGGCATGGCGCTTGCCTTGCTGGAGGTGACAAAGCCTGTGGTGGCGGCGATCAACGGCCATGCGCTGGGCGGCGGGCTGGTGCTGGCGCTGGCGGGCGATTACCGGCTGGCGGCTGACAATGACGCAATCAAGCTTGGCCTGACCGAGGCGCAAGCCGGGGTGCCGTTTCCCGCCGGGGCGCTGGAGGTGATCCGGGCCGAGATTGAACCAGCCTTGTTGCGCTATCTGACCTTGTCGAGTTCCACCATCGGTGTGGCGCGGGCCTGTGAGGCCCAGCTTGTGGATGAGTTGTGCGCACCTGGCGATTTGCTCGATACGGCCATTTCCCGCGCAAAAAGCCTGGATGCCCAGCCGGCCTTTGGCGGGGTCAAGCACCAGATACGCGGCGGGTTGATCGAACGGGTCCGCGCCCATGCAAAGGCCCAGAATGATCCGTTGACGCTTGAGCTTGCCGTGCCGTTTGGTTAGGCGGCGGCGTCCCTGATCACCTGGGCGCTGAACTCAGGGTCCTGCATCGGGATGAAGTGGGTGAGGTCGGGCCGGAAGATGTCGCGTCCGTTCGGGAAATGATCGGCAAGCGCCACCCAGGTTGGGGAGATGGAAAAATCCATCTTGCCGCCATCCATCACCCCGCCTTGCTTGGCGCGTACGACCGTGACGGGCTGGGTGATCTCTCCCACAATTTCGTGCAGTGACAGTGATGAGCTTGAAACATAAACCGACGCTTCGATGACACCGGGGCAGGCCAGTTCAAATCCGCCATCTTTGGGCAAAAGACCATGGCGGCAATAATCCCACAGCGCGTCCGTGGTCCAGAAGCTGTAGGGCTCATGATCTTTCAGCCGCTCAAAGAACGCTTCAGCGCTGGGCCAATCTGACCGGCGGCGCGCAATCGGGTGTGTCTCGGCCTTGTCGAACGGCGGCGGCATCTGAAAGCCATAGCTGTTTGGATCGCGGATCACCGGATCAAGCAGCACCAGCGCCTTGAAACGCTCAGGCATCTGGTGGGCAAGCTGGGTGAGGGTATGCCCGCCCATGGAATGGCCGACGCCGACAATGCCGCGCAGATCAAGGTGGTCGATCAAAGGCGCGATATCGCGCGGCGGTTCCGCCCAGCTCTGGATCGGCCCCGGCGCGGTGGACTGGCCATGGCCGCGCTGGTCAACCGACACGATCCGCAAGCCATCGGGCAAATGCTTGATTGTCTGATCAAACACCCGGGCATGAAAACCTGTGGCATGGATCATCAGCACGGTGGGGCCGTTTTCGGGTCCCCATTCATAGTAGGACACGCGCGCTTCGGGCGCGTCGAAGAAATGATGGGTGGGATCAGACATGACGGACTCGGTTTGAATATCAGATATCCCTTCATCCGAAATATGGCTGGTGGCGTCAATCACCCGGCGATGGGGGGTGTTTTTCTAGCCGAGTAAGAAATCCGGCGCAGCCATGCTAACGTATCTGACATGGATATTAACCGGGGGTCTGCCATGTTCATTCTGCACAATTATCCTGAATCGCCTTATGCAGAGAAAATTCGCGTCATGCTGGGCTACACCGGCCTGTCCTGGACATCGGTGGATGTGCCGCCCCTGCCGCCGCGGCCCTCGCTTGATCCCGCTTTGGGCGGGTATCGGCGCATTCCGGTCATGCAGGACGGGGCTGATTATTATTGCGATTCCGCGCTGATTGCCGATCAGATCGCGACCCGGACCGGCAAGGCCGAGCTGTCACCCTTCACCGGCGATGATGTTGTGCGCGCCTTTCTTGATCATGCCGAGGGTGACATTTTCATCGCCGGCATCATGGTGGCACCCAAACTCAAAATGCTGATGTCGGGCCTGTCGAAACGCGGGCTTGGGTTCTTCAAGCTGGTGGCGGACCGGGCATCAGCCGCCAAGCAGGGCGGTATGGGCGGCTTTTCCCCCGCCGAAGGCAAGCAGATGTGGGCGGCCCATATTGATGATCTCGCCCAGCGTTTGGCGGACCAGCCTTTTGTGGGCGGGGAAAGCCCCGACATTCGCGATTTTGCCGCCTATCACACCATCTGGATCAATTCGGTTTCAGCGGGCGGTAAATTTCCCTCCTCGGCCCAAGCGGTTGTGGCCTGGCGCGATCGTATCACCGCGTTTGGTCATGGCAGCTTTGATGAGATGTCCACCGAAGCGTCTTTGGATGTCGCCGCAAAGGCGGAGCCTGCGCCGCTGGCCGGCGGGGCGGCGGTGGAGCGGCGCGCAGTTTCCGTCGCGCCGTCTGATTATATGCGGGCTGAAACCAGCGGTGATCTTGTCGGGGAAACAGCACAAAGCTGGATCATCGCGCGCACATCAGACCGGCTCGGCACCGTGCATGTCCATTTCCCCAAGGCGGGCTACAGCCTCGTCTAGGCCGTGATGGTGACCGGCGTGGCCTTGAAGGACGGGGTCTTACTGCGGGGGTCAACCGCGGTGCCGGTCAGCACATTGGCTTCGGGATAATAGGCCATCAGATTGCCGCGCGGCAGATCATAAGCCTCAACCGCCACATCGCGCATTTCACCATGGGCGGAGCGGATCGTGGCGCGTTCGCCCAGGCCAAGCGCTGCAATATCATCCTTGTTCATCAGCACGCACCAGCGGGATTGTGTTCCGCGATAGCTATCTGTTTCTTCATAGACGATGGAATTGAACTGTCCTTCCGAGCGCATGGTGGTCAGCACAAATTGGGTGGGCGCTGTGTCGGGCAGGGCGAGTGTGCGGAACCGGGCCTTTCCGGTATCGGTTCCAAACACCGGTTCATGCAGCACGCGGCCCTTAATGTGAAATTCCTGACGGGCGACGTCGATGCTGGCAAGCCCTTCCATGCCCGGCACGATGGCGGCGATCACCTTGCGCAATTCCGAATGGGTCTTGAAGGCACCAAAAGGGATTGCGCTGTGGGGCAGCAGGGCGGTGGCGAGATCGGCCAGGATCACGCTTTCAGGCCGCACCCCGTCCAGCCGGTGAATGCCGCCATCCGACAGGCGGACGAAATTGAACATGCTTTCCTGTGTTGTCGGCTGCCATTCCTCATCCCGCGCAGTCACGGGCAGGATAAGGCTTTCGCCGCTGTCCACGCCATTGACATGGCCTTGATTGAGGGTGGTGGTGAGGAACAGTTTGAACGGCACCTGATCAAGGGCTTGCCGCGCCCAGCGCGTGTTGGGGTTTGCTGCAAACAGATTGCCGCCCATGATGACACCTGCTTTCATGCGGCCCTCATAAGCGGCCTGCATGCACGCCATCGTGTCGAGGCCCTCAGCGCGCGGCAGGCTTACGCCGAAGCTTTGTTCCATACGTTCAAACACATCGTGGTCCAGCACCGGCTTGACGCCGATGGTGCCGATGCCTTGCACATTGGAATGGCCGCGCAACGGCAACAGCCCCGCACCGGGCCGCCCCACCATGCCGCGCAACAAAGCGAGATTGGCAATGCTTTCGATATTCTCAACACCGTGGACATGATGGGTCATGCCCATGCCCCAGGCAAAGACGGCCGCCTGTGATCTGGCATAAAGGTGCGCGGCCTGACGAATGTCATCGAGCGGCACGCCACACCGGGCGCTGAGCGCGTCGATGGATGTCTCGGCAAGCTCGGTGCGATAGGCGTCAAACCCCTCGCAATAGTCCGCGATGAACGGAGCGGCCAGCGCGTCCTGCTCGATGAGGGCAAGGGCGATTGCCTTGAACAGCGCCATATCCTCGCCAATGCGGGGTTGCAGATAGAGCGTTGCGATCGCGTCCCCGCCCTTGAGCATGGAGGCGGGGCTTTTCGGCACGGCGAATTTCACCAGGCCGGGTTCGCGGGCAGGATTGATCACAATCACCGCGCCACCCCGGTCACGCACGCCTTTGAGCTTGTGGATGAAGCGGGGATGGTTCGACGCGGGATTGGCGCCAATGACGAAAATCAGATCCGATAAAGTCAAGTCGGCCAGCTCAACCGTCGAGGTGCCGGTGCCGATGGTTTCCTTCAGCGCCACCGATGTTGCCTGATGGCAGTAATAGGAACAGTTGGTGACATTGTTGGTGCCGTAGGCGCGGGCCAGCAACTGAAACAAAAAGCCCGCCTCATTCGATGACCGGCCCGATGCGTAAAAGAAAGTCTCGTCCGGGTCGCATGCCTTGAGCGGGCCCGCCGCCAGCGCCATGGCCTCATCCCAATCAAGCGGGCGGTAACGTGTGTCCCCGGCGGGCTTGAACAGGGGTGTGTTGAGCCGGCCCAGCGTTTCCATTTCGCGGCCTGTCAGCTCGCGCAATTCGTCGAGCGTATGGGCAAAGATTTCTTCGGGAATAGGGGGCTGAATATCGGTCGATTGCGCCTGCACCGATTTGTTGCAGACAGACGGAAACTCCCCCAGCTCATTGGTCATGCCGCCCATCTGCCCGCCCATGCCCAGCGCGCACGCCTTGCACGCATTGTGCGCATTGAGGGCCTTGGCCGAATCTTTCAGGCCAATCCGGCGAATGGTGTTGAGCGTGTAGAGCACCTTTTTGGTGCCACCGCCCTTCAAGGCGGCTTTGGAAACTGCGGTCATGGGCCTGATACTCATATGCGGCGTCACATACCATCCTAGCTTTGTGTGTTCGCCTGCGCCACTTTGGATCAGCGCGCTTGACGTCGGGTCACAATTGACGCCTGCGTCACGATTTTTGTACACAAGACCCAATCATCAATTTTCTTGAGAGTAAGTGCCATGCTGCAGCCTGTGACCGAGACATTCCAAGAAGATATTCTGGACAAGGGGCCCGATTTCCCGCTGGCCTATGTCACCCCGCAAGGTCCTTCGCTGGCGCATATGGAGCCCTTCACCAAGGGCCAGCCCTTCGATTACTACGCCAAACTGCGCGCTGAGGCTCCGGTCGCCTGGTTTGATGTGCCGAAAGGCCAGGGCTTTTACGCCATCACGCGCTATGACGATATCAAGCATGTCGAGCTTAACCCCGAAATCTTTTCAAGCCAGCGGGGCGGCATCAACATGACCTATGGGGTGGAAGGTCAGATCCAGTTCAAGCGGCTGCTGGGCGCATCGCTCAACACGCTGATCTGTCTGGACCGGCCCTATCACATCCAGTTCCGCATGCAGCATCGTGATTTCTTCACCCCGCAATATGTGGCGGGCCTGCGCGAGCGGGTGGAAAAGAAGGTCGATCAGCTGTGTGATGATCTCGAACGCCAGGGCCCGGTTGTTGATTTCGTCAAAGTGTTTTCCGAGCAATTGCCGCTATACACCTTGTCGGAGCTGATGGGCATTCCCGAGCGTGACCGGCCCAATATTGTCCGCTGGATGCATTATCTGGAATCAACGCTGGAGCTTGCGGGCAAATATCAGCGCGATGAGAAAATCTCGTTCCTCTATTTCCTGCGCTTCATGTGGAACATCCGGGCGATGTTCAAATATGGTGAGAAAATTCTCGCCAAGAAACGCAAGAACCCCACCGATGATCTGCTCTCGCGCATCGCAACCGCTGAGCTGGATGGCAAGAAACTCAGCCAGGAATATCTTGATGGAGCCTGGCTGCTGATCATCTTTGCGGGCAACGACACGACGCGCAATTCGCTGTCGGGCGCGCTGCGCCTGTTCAAGGAATTCCCTGCGCAAAAGCAAAAGCTGATCGACAATCCTGAGAATATCAAAAAGGCGATCCCGGAAATTCTGCGCATGGTCTCACCGGTCATCCATATGCGCCGGACCTTGCAGGAAGACACTGAAATTAACGGCCAGAAGATGAAAGAGGGTGAGAAAATCATGCTCTTTTATGCGGCCGGCAATCGCGACGAGGCGGTATTTGAAAATCCGGACGTGTTCGATATCGACAGGGAGAATGCCGGCGATCATATCGCCTTTGGCCATGGCCCCCATGTGTGTCTGGGCCAGCGCATCGCCATGATGCAATTGGAAGTCGCGCTGACCAAACTGCTGGAACGCTTCCCCAATATGGAATGGACCGGCAAGCAGACCATCTCGGCGAACAATTTCGTCTCGGCGATCAGTTCGCTTGAGGTTGATCTGGGGACGGGTAAATAAGTGAGGTTAACATCATTTATTCCGGGGTCAGAAAATGCAGGGATCATCAAATTCAAGCAATGATTCGGTTTGGGATCAAAAGCGTCGAGCCCCCTTTCATTTTCTACGAAGAGCTGAGAATGCTCGATTCACAGCATATGTTCTTTGGGAGGAGAAAGAACGAGCTGAAACGGAGCGTGCGGAGAAAATCAACTACACTGGAACTTCTAGCATTGCGTTATCCGAGGGATTTGTGCGCGAATCATCGATCGCGATTGAGCTGATTTTGAAGGCACTTATTTGTTTGGAAAGCGGAGAACCACCGCCCGCTACGCACGATGTTTACAATCTGTGGCAGAAAGCAAATCTGGCAAATCTTTGTGATGAGAATTTGGTCCACCTTACGTTGATGACAGAGACACTCTATTGGTCAGGTCGTTACGCCGCTCCGAACAAAGATGAAAAGTTAACAAAGGCCCACCAACGTTTGGACCGACATGAAAAAAGAGAAATGCTTGGCAATTTAAGGATCAGAAAAGCCGTTCCGTTCACATGGGAAGTTTTTGATGAATTTTATTCGATAGCACAAGAAGTGTTTACGGAAAGGTATTCCGATCCCTCAAAGCGCGCTCTCCTTTCTTAGGCCGCTTGTTATCCCACAAACCGCCGCCAGCGTTTGAGCGGCGTGATGTCCTGGGCGATGTCGAGCGCGGTGGGGTCGGCGATAAAGCCTTTGACGGTGCTGCCGTCAATCAGCTCAACCGTGCCAAGCCCCAAAGGCGCCGGGATTTGCGCAAGCAGCGCGCCGATCTGGGCCACATCCATGCGCCAGATTTCAAGTTCGATCGCCGCGCCTGTTTGGCTTTTCACCAAGGCCGGCTTGGGCGGCACGGTTTCCATCGCATAAAGCCTGTAGGTGGGCGCCGACAGGGTCTGGCGGACAAAGACCGCGTCCTTTTCGGTCAATTGCCAGTTGAGCGGCTGGCCGCGCAGATGCGCGCCGACAACGGCGATCTCCATCGGCTCGGACGGTTGCGTCTCCAAGAGGGTTTGGCTCAAGGCGCCGAGATCAAAATCCGATCCGCCCGGCCCCACCAAGGTGACGCCGAACGGCACGCCCGTGCTGTCGCGCGCTCCGGCGGGAACGGCAATGGCGGCAAGCCCCATCAGATTGACGAAATTGGTGTAGGTCCCCATGCGGGAATTGAGCGTGACGGGATCGGCCATTACGGCATCGACTGTGTAGGCGGTGGGGCAGGTCGGCAGCAAAAGCGCATCAAGCGAGGCAAACAAAGCCTCCGCGCGGGCGCGCAACTCTTCAAGCCGCGCCTGGGCGGTGAACAGATCAGCGGCGCTCTTGTCCTTGCCGCCCAGTATGATGGCTGCCACCGTCTCATCCAGCCCTTCGGGGGCCTGTTCAATGGCGGTGCCCACACCGGCATAACGTTCGGCCACAAAGGGGCCCTGATAGAGCAGCGCGGCAGTCTCGGCAAACGGGGCATAGTCAATTTCGATCAACGAATGGCCGGCGGCTTCGGCCCGCTGGATCATCGCTTGATAGAGCGCGGCGGCCTCTTCATCGCCGAAAAATTGCCGGTCCTCTTCTTTCAAAATGCCGAACAGGGCCTGATGACGTGCCACGGGATGCGCGGCCTGATCGCCCATGATGGTGAGGATTTGCAAGGCGTCCTCAACCGACAGGGCAAAGATCGACGGGCAATCGAGCGAGGCGCAGGCCGGAACAATCCCGTGGGTGGAACACAGGCCCGGTGTCGGCTTGAACCCCACCAGCCCGTTGAGCGCGGCGGGGACGCGGCCTGATCCGGCGGTGTCGGTGCCAAGCGCAAAGCTCACCAGACCAGCGGCGACCGCAACGGCGGACCCTGATGAGGAGCCGCCCGAAATATAATCAGGATTGTAAACACAGCGCGGCGCGCCATACGGGGATCGCGTGCCGACAAGGCCGGTGGCGAACTGGTCAAGATTGGTTTTGCCGACCGGCACGGCCCCCGCGGCGATCAACCTATCAACAATCCCGGCAGATGCGGCAGGCTCATAGGCAAAGCCCGGACAGGCCGCCGTGGTCGGCACGCCTTCAAGATCAATATTGTCCTTGATCGCAAAGGGCAGGCCGAACAGCGGCTTGGCAAAGCGCTCTTCAGGCGTCAGCGCATCGAGCGTATCGGCAAAGCCCATGACATGATCGTCACACAGACGGGCGATCCACACAGCCGGATCAAGCGTGGCATAGGCGTCGGCCCGGCGCAGCACTTCGCCCATCATCTCGCGAACAGAGACGCCGTCCTGATAGGCGCGTTGCAAGGCGGGGATGGTGAGATCAAGGCTGGACAGCTTCATGGCGTCACCACCGCAAGAATCTGGCCCGGCGCCACCACATCGCCCTCGGCCACAAAAATGTCCGACACAGTGCCGTTGCTGGGGGAGGGGACGGGAACCTCCATCTTCATTGCCTCTTCAATCAGCACGGCATCACCAAGCGTGACTGCATCGCCAACCGCTTTGGAGACGCGCCACACTGCACCGGCCATCGGCGCGGTGATGGCAAAGGCCCCCTCAGGCACGTCAATGTCGGGTATTTCGGGCGCCTCGTCGGGCTCTTCCATGATTGCGGCAATGCCGGCCTTGGCCCAGCGCTCGCGCTCCTCATCAAAGGCGGCCTGCTGGCGGGCCTTGGCCGCATCAATGGCGGCGCGATTGTCAGCAAGGAAACCCAGATAGTCCTTGAAGGAAAATTCCGTCTCTTCGATCTTGACCGGGAATTGACCGAGCGGGAAGGCGGTGCGCGCCTCTTTCAACTCTTCGGCGGAGACTTCGTAAAAACGGATCTGATCGAAGAAACGCAACAGCCAGGGATGATCATCGGTGAACGCATCGGTCTGGCGGAAGCTGTTCCACATCTGGATTGTGCGGCCCACCAGTTGATAGCCGCCGGGACCTTCCATGCCATAGACGCACAGATAGGCCCCGCCAATACCGACGGCATTCTCGGGCGTCCAGGGCCGGGCGGGATTGTATTTTGTGGTGACCAGCCGGTGACGCGGGTCAACCGGGGTGGCGACCGGCGCGCCGAGATAGACATCGCCCAGGCCCAGCACAAGATAGGCGGCGTCATAAACCACGCGCTTGACGTCTTCGACGGTTTCAAGCCCGTTGATGCGGCGGATGAATTCAATGTTGGAGGGACACCAGGGGGCATCGGGCCGGGTGGTTTCCTGATATTTCAGCGCAGCCTTCTGCGCTTCGGGATCATCCCATGACAAAGGCAGATGCACGATGCGCGAGGGCAGCACCATGTCTTCAAGGTCGGGCAGCCGCGCATCGGCCCCGGCAATAGTGGCGATGAGTTGATCAAGCGGCAGCTGCTTGCTGTCAAAATGGATTTGCAGCGAGCGGATCCCCGGCGTCAGATCAACAAGCCCGGTGAGCCCGCTGGACTGCATCGCCGCATACAGCGCTTGCACGCGCGCACGCAACGCCAGATCAAGCTGAAGCGGGCCATATTCAATCAGCACATTGTCTTCGCCCGACCGGCGGATGGTGAGCGCAGGCGCGCGCGTCTCATCGCAAAACAACACTGCATCATCGGGGCAGTTGGGGGCCAGACGCGGATCGAGCGCGGGGCGTGCGGGCGCGAGCGCCTCAATCGTGGCATCCTGCGCCAGCCGGGCCTCAATCGCGGCCTTGTGGGTGATCTTTTTGAAGCGGACTTTGGCGCCGGGCCGCAGCTGACCCAGGATCCACAAATCCGCTTCGATTACGGTGAGAGGACAGACAAATCCGCCCAGTGACGGGCCGTCGGGACCCAGCAAAATGGGCATGTCGCCGGTAAAGTCGAGCGTGCCGACCGCATAGGCATTGTCGTGAATGTTGGAGGGATGAAGCCCCGCTTCGCCGCCATCGGACCGCGCCCATTGGGGCTTGGGGCCGATCAGGCGCACGCCGGTGCGGTCTGAATTATAGTGGACCTCATAGACACTGTCATAGAGCGTCTCAATGTCGGCGGGAGTGAAGAAATCCGGGCTGGTGTGCGGGCCGGGCAGGGCGCGGATGATCCACTCCTCACCAATGACCGGCTGGATCGAGGGGTAAAGGGGCAGGCCCGCCTCACCATCGGTCTTGTCTGCGGGATGCAGTACATCGCCCGCGCGCAGCACGCGCCCGAAGGGGCCGCCAAATTTGCCCAGCGAGAATGTCGAGGCTGAGCCAAATGTGTCAGGCGCTTTGATGCCGCCGCGCACCGCAAGGCTCGCGCGCTGGCCCTGTTTGGTCCCCATGATGGTCAGCACCTGGCCTGCGCGCACCGCAACCGGTTCCCACAAGGGCAAGGGATTGTCATCAAGCCGTGCCTCAAAAGGTGCGCCACACAAGGCGATGGTGGCCGCGCTGCGGAATTGCAAAACCGGGCCTTGCACGGTGATCTCAAGCCCCGGCGCGTCTTCGGCATTGCCCACCAGCCGGTTGGCGAGCCGGAAGCTGAGATGATCCATCGGGCCAGAGGGCGGCACACCGACATGCCACAGGCCCCGCCGTCCGGGCCAGTCCTGCACGCTGGTCATCGCACCTGGCGCAATGACATCAATGGCGGCACTTTTATATTCAAAATCATTGAGCGTCTTGGTCAGCGCCGTGCCGGTCTTGAACGGTTCATCATCGAGAATTTGCGCGGCATAGGCCTTGTTGGTTTCAACGCCGAACAGGGCGGTCTCGTTGAGGGCTGTGATCAATTGAGTGCGCGCCTCATCACGCGTCCCGGCAAAGGCCAGCACCTTGGCGAGCATCGGGTCGTAGTAGGGGGAGACCTCCTGGCCCGCCTCGATACCGGTATCGACCCGGACGGTGCCGGGGAAGTCCACATGCATCAGCGTGCCGGTCGAGGGGCGGAAATCATGAAACGGGTCTTCGGCATAGACGCGCGCCTCAATGGCCGCCCCTTTCAGTTCGATCTGAGATTGGTCGGGCAAGGTGAGGTCGCCAACGCCCAGTTCGACCATCCAGTCAACCAGATCAATACGGGTGACAAGCTCTGTCACCCCATGCTCAACCTGCAAGCGGCTGTTGAGTTCCAGGAAATAGAACGCCTCGCGCGTCACATCATAAAGAAACTCAACCGTCCCGGCCGAGCGATAGGCAATCGCTTCACCGAGCTTGCGGGCGGCATCATGCAAAGCGGTGCGTGTGTCGTCGGCCAGATTGGGGGCGGGTGCTTCTTCAATCACTTTTTGATTGCGCCGCTGAAGCGAACAATCCCGCTCCCCCAGGGTTAAAACCTTGCCCTTGCCGTCACCGAAAATCTGCACCTCGATATGGCGCGCCTCGGAGACGAAGGTTTCGACAAATACGCCGCTGTCGGCGAAATTATTGGCCGCCATGGCGCGGACGCTGTCGAAGCTTTTCTTGAGGTCTTCGGGGCTTTGACACACGCTCATCCCGATGCCGCCGCCGCCAGCGGTGGATTTGAGCATGACGGGATAGGCGATGCGGGCGGCTTCTTCCAAAGCCTCTTCGACACTGTCGAGCAAGCCCGAGGAGGGCGTCAGTGGCACGCCGAACTTATCAGCCAGCGCGCGGGCCTCGTGCTTCAATCCGAAATTTCTGATCTGCTCGGGCGTGGGGCCCAGAAACGCCATGCCCGCGGCTTCGACTGCTTCGGCGAATTTGGCGTTTTCGGATAAAAAGCCATAGCCGGGGTGAATGCCGTCAGCGCCATGCTCAAGGGCGGCTTTGATGATGCGGTCGGCCTGCAAGTAAGACTGGGCAGCGGGGGCCTCACCGACCCGCACAGCGGCATCAGCCATGCGGACATGGGGCGCGCCCCGGTCGGCATCGGAATAGATGGCGATGGCTTTGTGGCCATTGGCGTGGAGCGAGCGGATGACCCGGCAGGCTATCTCCCCGCGATTGGCAATCAGAATGGTTTTGGTCATTGGGCCGCCCAGATTTGCGTGCGAATGGGTGTCGGCTCAAAGCCGTTACAGGGATTGTTGATCTGCGGGCAGTTTGAAATCATCACCAGCAAATCGGTTGCAGCTTTGATCTCCACATAATCGCCGGGCTTGGACACGCCATCGACAATGGCCAGATCGCCATTGGATTTGATCGGCACATTCATGAAGAAATTGATGTTGGAAACCATGTCGCGCGCATCAAGCCCGAAGGGGGCAAGCGCCATCAGAAAGTTCTCGCGGCAGGCATGCATATAGCGCGTGTGATGGCCAAAGCGCACAGTGTTGGCCTCGCGCGAACAGGCGCCAGCCGACGTGTCATGATACCCGCATGTGTCTTCAATCACCTCTCCCAGCACCCGGCCGCGATTGGAAAAAAGCCTGGTGCCTTTTTTGACATAAGGGCTGTTTTGTTCCCGCACCGTGGTTTGGGCGCAATAGCGTTCAAACTCCGGCTGGTCGGCGGTGTAGATCAGCGTGTCGACCGCCTGACAGCCTTCCATGTCAATGATGCGCAACCGTTCTCCCGCCTTGAGGGGATGGCCCCAGGGCGCGCAGGCGGCAATCACTTCATCGTAAAAAGGCGCGTTATCCATGGGGGCATTCCTCAAGATAGGCAAAGCTGTTGTCGAAGGCGCGCGCGGCTTCTTCGGTCGCGGTGACGAAGGGGTCGCCCGGGGTTGCTGCGCCCGATTGCCAGACGGCAATGTCAATGGGTTTGGGATCATAAGCGGCCCCCGGTGCCATCGGGTGGGGGCAGTTGGCGACCAGTGCGATCAAATCCATCTCGGCGCGCAGATCAACAAACTGGCCCGGCGCAAGCTTGCCGTCTTCCCAGAAGAACTGCTCATCATCACCCGTCGAAACGGGTGCAAAAAAGCTGATCGAAGGGCAGACGTCGCGTTCATTCATACCATATTTCATGGCTGCCAGAATGAAGGCGTCCTGGGCGTTGCGATGATAGTGATCAGCGCCATAGCGGGCGGCATTCGAGGCTTTGGTCGAATGGCCGGTGATCGCATCATGATAGCCGCAGCGATCATCGGTGATGGTGGCGAGCGCACGGCCCATCGCCGACAACAACAGATTGCCGTGGCCCAGCCGTGCCGACCATTGCACCTTCACCGTGTCCCCGGCATTAAAACGCTCTGAAATATCATGGGCGTTATAAAGCAGTACGGCGACGCCCTGGGTGGCGTTTGTGTTGGTCAGCCGCAGCGTGCGACCCCGTGCAATCCGGCCGTGCCAATATGACCCGCCGGGCAGCGTGTCGGTGAGCACAGTGTCGGTGATCGTGTCGGCATTGCGGGGCAGGGGGGCTTTTTCGCCGGCCTCCTGACCCTTTTGTTTCAGCGCATAATAGCGGGTTTTGGCCGCTTCAATATCGCCGCCTACATTGAGATAGCGTTGTTCCACAACTCTTCTCCCATCTCTTCTTTCATTTGTTCGATTGTCACCGGCTCAGGCTTCCACATCGCCTTGAAGGGCTGCTTGGTTTCGACATCAAAGGTGATGGTCGCCCCGTAGGCGTCGCGCTCCTCGGGCCGGTCCTTAACCCGGTCAAACGCAATCACCCGCGTGCCGAGTGAAAAGGCTTCGGGCAGATCATGGCTGACCATGATCACCGTCATGCCGGTTTCTTCCCACAGGGTGCGCATCAGCTTGTGCATATCGGCGCGGATACCCGGATCAAGCGCGCCGAACGGCTCATCGAGCAGCAGGATTTTGGGCTTCTTGATCATGGCTTGCGCGATGGCGAGCCTTTGTTGCATGCCGCCTGACAGCTCATGGGGATATTTGTCGGCGGCATGGCCAAGCCCGACATGATTGACCCATTCAAGCGCCTCTTCTTTGGCGGCCTTGCGGGCAGCACCAAACAGCCGGTTGAATATTTTGCTTTGCGCGAGTTCGAGGCCCAGCATGACATTGCCGGTAACGGTCAAATGCGGGAAAACCGAATAGCGCTGGAACACCACGCCGCGATCCACCGATGGCTCAGCCGACAAGGGCTCGCCATCAATGGTGATGGTGCCGCGCGTCTGGGTTTCCTGACCCAGAACGATACGCAGGAAGGTAGACTTGCCGCAGCCCGACGGGCCGACCAGCGACACGAATGCGCCAGAGCGGATCGACAGGGAAACTTTTTCCAGAATCACCGTGTCGCCATAGGCTTTCCACAAATCCTTGACCTCAATCGCGCTCATGCCCGGTCTCCTTCCGCCCAGGGAAACAGACGCCGGCGCAGCTTCAACAACATCCAGTCCATGGTGAAGGCCAGCAGGGTGATCCACGCCACATAAGGCAGGATGACATCCATGCCGAGATAGCGCCGCATCAGGAAGATGCGGTAGCCAAGCCCGCTTTGCGACGCGATGGCTTCAGCGGCGATCAGGAACAGCCAGGCTGCGCCAAGCGACAGACGGATCGAATCCAACAGACGGGGCATGACCTGTGGCAAGGCGATGCGAATGGCGATCGACCAGCTTGAAGCCCCCAGCGTCTGGGCTTTCACCAACTGTTCGGTCGGCAGCGCATCGATGCGCAAAATCAGATCGCGGATCATCAAGGGCGTGATGCCGATGGTGATCAAGGCCACTTTGGCGGTTTCGCCAAGTCCAAAGACAATGAACAGGATGGGCAGCACCGCAAGCGGGGGGATGACGGCGACGACATCGACCAGCGGCTTGAGGCCTGCGCGCGCCCAGGCCAAGAGGCCAACGGGCAGGGCAATGAATATGGTGATCAGGGTGGCGATGAGAACGCCAAGCCCCAATCGTTGCAGAGAGGCGGCGGTATCAACCCATAACAGGATGGAGCCTGTCCGCCGGTCAGGCTGAAACGCCATCCGTTCGATCGCACCGCCAATGGTTGAAAAGGCCGGCAACAGCTTGTCGGATGGGTTGTCGGCAAGACGCGCGTCAGACCCGAACTGATAGGCGATCACCAGAAGCACGAAGGGGATCGCGGCCATCAATATGGCAGCGCGGCGCGATGGTTTTCGATTGATCAGGCGAATGGACATGAAACTCTCCCCGCTGGGGCGCGCAACGCTGTGCGCGCCCCGTCATGGTCGGGACTAAAGCGCGCCGTCGGCGGCCATCTGCATGAACTGTGCATTGAAGCGCAGCTTGATATTGTTCGCATCGCCAAGCGGTTCAGCTTCGGGGAAGGCAATGCCGACCACATCGGGCGTGGTTGCGCCTTCGCCCAGAAGGCCATGCTTGAACAGGAACATGCGCACCAGTTCCATGGTGGTGGGCAGGTCCTTTGAGATGGTGAACGCAGCCGCTTCGGCGGGCTTGTAGAACATCATCGTGGAGGCCAGCTGGGCGTCATAGCCCTCAAGGTCCGTGCCAGAGGCTTCACCCATGGCGGCGCGGGCTTTTTTGCCTTCTTTGGTGTCGGAACTCATGATCATCATGGTCTCGTACCAGGCCCCAACCAGCGCTTTGCCAAAGTCGGGATTTTCGGCCAGAACCTCGGTATTGACCGCACCAATGTCGATGATCTCACCGGGAATGTCAGCCGAGGTGAAAACCGAAGAGGCACCAGGCACCTCAAGGATTTCAGCGACCAGCGGGTTCCAGGTCACGACCGCTTCGACATCGGTCGTGCCGTAGGCGGCAACCATGTCGGCGTCGGACGTGTTGATGACGGTGACATCTTTCTCAGACAGGCCAACGCTTTCAAGCGCGCGGGCGAGCAGATAATGCGACACTGACAGCTCGACCAGATTGACCGGCTTGCCTTTGATGGCGCCCAGATCCTCAGCGCCTTTCAAGATGACCGCATCATTGCCGTTCGAGAAATCGCCAACGATCAGCGCGGTGGTGTCGATGCCACCGACGGAGGGGATGGCGAGCAAATCCATATTGGTGGCCGTCACTCCGTCATAGGCGCCGGCCGTGTATTGGTTGATCGACTCGATATAGTCATTGAACTGCACGACCTCGATTTCGATGCCGTATTTGTCCGCCCATTTTTTGACGATACCGGCGTCCGAGGCGTAGCCCCACGGCATCCAGCCGACATAGATTGACCAGGCAAATTTGAAGCTGTCGCGTTTTTCTGCGAAAGCGGGGCTGGCCAGAAGGCTGACGCCCAAAGCGATGATTGTGAACAAGCGTTTCATTCGATCCCTCCAAAGACCGTTCCAGGGTATTTGGAGGACCGGGCCCACGCGGAGGATGAGTGCCGCCGGCAATCCGGCCTCCGCAGCTCAGTCCTCCCGGGCTTTTTTCCCGCCGTGGACCTTGCCCGTTACACAATACAGAAGGGCAAGGCAGCAGCTCTCGGACCAGTCGCGCAAATTGGTTTGAGGAATGCGCCGGAACCCTAGCCGCTATTAACGGGACCAATTACAGCGAGCCTGTTGCAGCGCGTCAAGAAAAAAATGCCCAAAAAACAGGCTTGCATAAAATATGTGCATCTTGACGATTCGATGAGCGCTGAAATGACCGGTAAGTAAGCAGGCCGCCGGATGTGTGCGCCATGCAGTTCTGTTTGGTTGTCGCGCAAACATGGTTCAAATGGACTAAATTTTTGTTTCAAAATACCCGGATCGGTTAATAGGCAAGCAAAATGTCATGGAAAATCAATTATCTGGACGAAAAAATTTTTAAAAAGATTGTTTGGTTAAAAATGGAGGCGTCTAATATTGATCGACGCGATCTGCCCTTGGGAGGGTGTAGCGGATTGCTGAGTTTCGAGCGCGGCGATTGCGTTTCTATTTAGCCGCTTGGCAAAAAGGGGAATACATCATGAAACGGGTACTGGTCGCAGCAGGCGCATTGAGCCTGCTTGCAAGCACTGCCATTGCCGATGAGGTCTATCTCGACCAATTCGGTGTGGGCAATGACTTTGTGTCGACGCAAGATGGCACCAACTTTATCGGCTCGATGGCGACACCGTTCGTCCAGGGCGGCTTCTTCAACGAAGCGGATATCAACCAGGAAGGCGATGGCAACATTGTCGGCGGTGGCGGTCTTGGCGGTGTGGCGATTGAGTTCGGCACCTTCAATGACATCGTGATCAACCAGGTTGGCACGGGCAATGTCATCATCGACATTATCCATGGCGGCTTCGACAATGATCTCGATCTTAGCCAGGACGGTGAAGGCAATATCATCGACATTCCGCTCCAGATCGGCGCGTTCAATGACATGATCGTCAGCCAGGAAGGCAGCAACAACTATTACACCGCCGTGCAAGCGGGCTTCGGCAACTTGATCGAAGCGGTTCAGGTTGGTGCGGACAACACAATCGAAATCCGTCAGGGTACCTTTGCGTTCCCGGATTCGAATGTGAACGGTCCGGCCTTCGGCTCGACGCTTGAAGTTGCCCAGTTCGGCGCTTCAAACGAGTTCGTCGGCCGCCAGTCGGGCGTGAACCAGTTCCAGACCACCACGCAAATCGGCGTGGGCAATTCGGTCTTGAACCAGCAGAACCCGTAAGCCCAGGGCGAGGAGAAAAATTATGAAACGTTTGATGGCAAGTGTTGCTCTGCTGGCTTTGACGGCTACCGGCGCATACGCAGATGACAATGAAATCCATGTCTTCCAGCTGGGTTTCGGCAACTCGGCAACCAATGTGCAGGACGGCACCAATCAGTCGATCGGCACCGAAACTGCACCGTTCGCGCAAATCGGCATTGATAATGTCGCCGACTTCACTCAAACCGGCTTCCCCGGTCTGGGCGGCGGCGGCCAGGATCACATCCTGACCGACGGTGTCGAGATCTCCGGCCAGATCGGCTCAAATAACACCGCAACGATCGACCAGTTCGGTCATCGTCACGTGATCAATCGCGTGCTTCAGTTTGGTGACGGCAATGAGATGACCATTCTGCAAGAGAATGAAGATCAGACGCTGACCACTCTGGAACAGCGAGGCGTGGGTAACACCATGACGATCACTCAGCACGATTCGGATCAAACCGGTACGGCTGAGCAGTTCGGCTTCGGCAACACGATGGAAGTTGAACAAGAAGGCGGCTTCAACTCGTTTGACATCCAACAGGGTGTGTTTGACGAAGGTTTGCCGAACTTCGGTGGTTCTGTGACCGCATTGCAAAGCGGCTTTGGCAACGATCTTGAAGTGCGCCAAGCCGGCGGTCCGGGTCATGTTGTGGTTTCAAACCAGATCGGCTTTGGTTTGAGCGCCACCATGCATCAGGGCTACACGCCCGCCCCGTAAGGTCATCACAGGATGATGCGCCTTTGGGTTGCTCTCGGCCTGGCCGTGCTTGCGTTTGGCGCAAGCACGGCCTCGGCACAAATCTTTGTCCAGCTTGACTGCAGGCTTGTGGTCAACCGGGACGACGACCGCGTTTTGGTTTATGGGCTTATGCGTTCCACCCAGCCTGCCAAAGCCGACTATTCGCTTGAGGTTCTCAAGATTGATGCGGACGGTTCAGGTGCCACGGAACAGCGGGGCAAGGCCGATCTCTTGCCCGGTGATGTAATTCGTACAGGGGCGGCACAGTTTAATTTGACCGAAGGCGGCTGGATCGAGTTCACGCTAACAGTTACCGAACGTCTGACCGGCCAGACCTGCGAAGCCAAGGATGCGGTCTTGCCTCTTTGAGGGACCGTTTGAGGGGGATGAGGATGAAACGTCTAATCCTGATAATCAGCGCACTTGCGCTCGGCACTGTGCCAGCCTTGGCGGTTGATGAATTGCGTGTTCGGCAAATTGCCGATCGCACGACGTCTGAAATTATTGCCACGGCGCGCGCTGATGGTGACCTTGAGAACCTGTCGGGTTTCCGGCGTCTGGCGGTTGCGCTTGGCCCCGAATTGCCCGGACCGTTCTCGGCCACCTCGGTGCTGTTCCAGTCGGGCATGGACAACACCGCCTTTTCGCTGACCCGGGCCAGTAACTTCTCCTATGTCAGCCAGGTTGGCACCGACAATACATCGATCCTCACTATGCGCGGAATTTCCAGCGCGGTGCTGGTGGATCAGCGTGGATCGGGCCTTCATTCCGAAATCGATATCGACCCGACCGGGGCGAACAAACTTGTGGTGCATGTTCAGCGCGGCACCAGCGCACTCGTGCCGTCCGATTCGTTGAGTTTCAGCGGGTCCGGCCGGGAAGCGGTCGCCGTACTGGACACGCAATTTGGCCGTCTGACCAAGACGGTTGCGCCATAAACACTTCAAGAGAGGGGCATTGATGATGCAGTTCAAGAAAACACTGGCTGTGCTTGCCGTTGGGGGGCTGATTGCAAGCCCCTTGGTGGCGAGCGAAATCACCTACCGGCCGATCAACCCGTCCTTTGGCGGTGATCCGTTCAATGGCAGCTTCCTGCTGCAATCGGCCGAAATCCAGAACCAGCATGAAGATGACAGCCTGGCGAGCCTGTTTGAGGAGCCGTCCACGGCCGATCAATTCGCTGATGCCATTCGCGGATCAATTATTGGCGCGTCTGCCAGCCAGCTGATCCGGGCGGTGTTCCAGGACGGCGCCCCGCCGACCGGCACCTTTACGCTTGATGATGCCACGGTTGATTACATTACCCTGCCCAATGGCCGGGTACGGATCACGGTGACCGACGGCATCACGACCAATGTGCTTGAGGTCCCGCCGCCTGTGAACATGGTTCCCTAAGCGGTGTTGCGTTTCGATATGAAGGAGGGGGGAATGATGCGGAAAACTTTTGCAGCCCTTGGAATGGCCGCCTTGCTTGCCGGATGTACGGTAGGCGGTGAGATGGACCCGATGAGCGATCAGGCCGAGCCGATCGCGCGCACCAAATCCACCAAATTGCTGGAGGAGCTGTCAGCACCCAAGCAGATGGTCGATGTTGCGGTGTATGAATTTGCCGATCTGACCGGCCAGTACAAACCCAATGAAAGCTTCGCGGAATATTCCCGTGCGGTGACGCAAGGGGCCGATGCGATCCTGGTTGATGTGCTGCTGCGCGCAGGCAAGGGAAGCTGGTTCAATGTTGTTGAACGGCGCGGCCTGCAAAACCTGCTGCGTGAGCGTCAGGTCATTCAGGCGACCCGTGCACAATTCCTGGGCGACAAGGCTGAAAAACTGCCGCCGCTGGTCTTTGCCGGCACGATCATTGAAGGCGGCGTTGTCGCCTATGAAACCAACACCGTCACCGGCGGTGTCGGCGCGCGCTATCTGGGTATTGGCGGCGACACGCAGTACCGGTCGGACGTTGTGACGGTCAATCTGCGACTGGTCAGCGTCAAGTCGGGCCGGGTGATTTCTTCGGTGACGACCACCAAGCGGATCTATTCGATGCTGGTGCGCGGCTCGGTGTTCAAATTTATCGGCGTGTCCAACATTCTGGAAATCGAGGCGGGCTTCACCCGCAACTCACCGCCGCAGTTGGCGCTGCGTGAGGCGATTGAGTTTGCGGTCTATTCGCTCATCATGGACGGCGCGAACAAGGATATGTGGGCCTTTTCCGATGAAGAAGACGGCAAGGTCCAGATGGGGCAGTACAAGCTGATGCTTGATAAGGCCGCCATGCCGGTCCTGCCGCCTGCTGCCACCGATGGTGCGCCGGCCACCGACGAGGAAGAGTTCTCCGACATCACGCCGGTTGAATCCGTCCCCTCTGACGAGGTTCAACTTGAATCGCTGGCCGAGCCGGAGGCTGAGGCAGAAATCAGCGCCGCGCCGGCAAGCAGTGAGCCGGCCGGGGAAGCGCTGTGCACCACGGCCGATCCCTGCCTGATGTCGGCGGCGGGAACCTGAGCGTCCGCCACCCGCTTTTGAGACTTGCGAAGACCGGTCCGGGCTGTCACGCTTCGGGCCGGTTTTTCTTTCAGTTTTTCATTCAGGGGACACATGATGAAACTTCTCAGCGGATTGACGATTGCGGCCCTGATGGTCAGCGGCGCGGCCTTTGGTGAGCATCACGAAGAAGAGCAGACCGCCCCGGAAGTCTACATTATCTCGCCTGAAGACGGGGCCGAGGTGGAAAGCCCGGTGCGCGTCCTGTTTGGCCTGCGCGGCATGGGCATTGCCCCCGCAGGTGTCGAAATGGAAGGCACCGGCCATCATCATTTGCTGATTGATGTTGATGCGCCCGAAGGAGAGGCGCTTGAAGAAAATCTTCCCGCTGATGAAAACCATGTCCATTTCGGCGGCGGCCAGACCGAAGCTGAAATTGATCTGGAACCGGGCATCCATACGCTGCAACTGCTTCTGGCCGATCACAACCATGTTCCGCATGATCCCGTCGTCATGTCGGAAAAAATAACCATTACGGTTACGGGGACCGATGATGGTTCGCTGGTTGAAGAGGTTCTTGAGGGAACGCTTGGGATTCTGGGCGGCGAAAAGAATTAGCAGGGCCGCCTGTCTGGACGCCCGACTGGACGCCGGTGCGGTGCGTGCGCGGCGCAATTTTGCGATTATTTTGAAATCCTTTAAATAAATTAGCCCGATTGGCCCGAAACTGTTCGGGGCAACGGGATTGGGGTGCTAGTGTCGATGCTTCAAAGAGGGAGTGTGGGCATCATGGCAACCCAAGTCACGTCGCTTGTTTTTGAAGCGACCAACCAGAATCTGTGGGCACCGGGAACGGCTGCCGATTTCCGTATCAGCACGGAAGACCTTCTGGTTTATGACCCCGACGAACTCACTTACGATTTTGATTTTGACATTCTGGTCGCCGGTGCCAAGGGTCAGGCCTATCTTGATTTCAAGATCGGGCTGGAAGCCTATGCCGAGCTTGGCTCGGGCGGGCATTTCGATGCCAGCTACAATATTGATGTGAACGTCAATTTTCAGTCGGCCTTTGATGTGACCCTGCCGGGCCAGTCAGAAGTGGTCTTTGATGTTTCCGACTATGCGGTGCGTCAGGCGACGTTGAGCTCGGAGGGTTTCAAACAGGGCCGGGGCGCAGGGCTTGATGTGGTGATCGAAGCCACCGCCGGTTTGCGTGACATAGAATATTATGCGTTTGGGTTGGTGGAAGGCGAGGTTGAGAATATCAACCTGTTCACCCTTGAAGGTCCTATCCCGCTGATCAACATCTCGCCGACAACCGAATTGTCGGTCGATTTGATTCAGGGTGTTGAGCTGATCGGCCGGCTGCCCACCGGCGCGGATACGTCCGGCACCAGCTTTGGCTCTGCCTATGTCAGTTCATCGGGTTTTTCCGACACCAAATTTATCGAACTGGCCGCTGATCTGGATGAACTGCTGATCTATCTGGCGAGCAAAATCCCCGGCATCGGAGCCGTGGTCAAAGGCGTTGGCGAGTTTGTCTTTGCCGAACATGTTTTTGATGTGAACGAATATGTGCCGTTCATCCCCGAAGGCAAAATCCAGCTCGCCGCTGTGATGGTCGACATTGATGCCAGCGCGGGCGCGGTACTGACCGAAGACCTGTCCTTGCGCATCGACAGCGACGATGCCGATTTCCGGCCCGACATTGACGTCGTGTTTCGGTCCGACAATGGCACACCGCTAGATTTTACCGACGACAAGGTCGTTACCGGCGTGCTGGGTGATGATGATCTGTCGCTGGCTTTGCCGACCGTGCCTGAAGTGACGGCATTGGGCGGGATCGGAAGCGTTGGCGTGCAGGGCTTTTACGATGTGGCAAGCGCCACATTCAAACACTCGGTCGGCATCGGCATTGATGCCTCGATCACTATTGAGGCGCTCAAAGCTTCGATCCAGGGCGCGTGGATTCCGCCGGGACTGTCGGCAAGCTTTGGCCCGCTGTTGAGCCTTGAGTTTCCCGAAGGCGGCTTCCAGGCCAAGCTGTTTGATTTTTACACCGACGAATTTGATCTTGAGACCGGCGAATTCACCTCCGTGTCCGCTGGCACCAACCCCAACAGTTGGGGCTATCAGTCCGGCGTCTTCAATCAGGTCACCGACACATATGAAATCTTCGTCACCAACCAGTCGCCCGATGGTTGGGACCCCGATGCCACCAACGCGGTGCACAGCCTTTATGCCTATCACGCCGCCTTGCAGGAAAATCAGGACGCCGCCGCGGCGGTGTTTGGCGATCTGTGGCCAAGCCCGTCGGGCAATGACACGATCCGCACCGTGTTTGATGGCGTCAACACACCGGCGCAATATGGCACCGACAATCATCTGACCTTGTTGTGGAACGGCAAGCCCGCAGCTGACGGTTTTTCGACCGGCGCGGACTCAACGGTTGATCTGCCCTCTGATCCGGCCAAAAGCAATTTCGTGCTGGTCAATCTTGATCCTGACGAGGGCGGCGCACCGGGGCGGCTTGGCGCTTTGCTGGGACATGCGGGCACCACGCCGTTTGGCTCACCGGCAACCGGGCTTTATCAATCGGGCCTTGGAGCCAATGAGTTTATTGCCGCCGATCTGCTCAACCATGCCGCGACAGCCTCTTACATTCGCTATCAACGGCTGGGCGGGGGCCATACTGAAGGCGCGCCGACCGATGTTTATGAGAGCTTTTCATCCACGGTTCCGGTCAATGTCAAAGGCGGGATCGAAGGTGATCTGATCATTCACACAGGCACCGATACGGTGAACCGGCTTTATGATGGCGGCGATGAGTTTGAGCCGGTGAAAGCGAACAATTTCTTTGGCCGGGTTGATACATTTGTGGCTGATTTCGGGGCCTCGCGCCCCGGCGTCGCGATCGAATTTGATGCTTCGGAAGCCAATTTTGCCGGTGATGGCGTGACCATTGCGGGCAATATCACCATCAAGAATTTTGAAAGCTTTGTGCTGCGCACCGGTTCGGCCGACGACTTTTTGACCTCAGGTCCGTTTGAAGACTGGTTCGAGGCCGGCGGTGGCCAGGATTATATCGAACTGTTCTTCGATGTGTTTACCGACTATGCGTTCGGCCAGGCCGGTGATGACGTCATCGTTCATCACTACGACATTCTGCCCAACAATCTGGATCGCTCGAACTCGCTGCACGACAATTATTTCGGCGGCACGGGCGTTGATCTGGGCGTTTATGAAGCCGACGACACCTATATTCCCGGCGTGGCAACGGGCGACAATCTGTTGTTCACCGAAGTCTCGGTTCTGGTCAATCAAGACAAGACGCTTGATGTGGTCAGTGGCTCCACCCCGTTTGATCCGGTGTCATCGCTGGTGTTCCAGCTTGAGCTTCATGACGGTGGAACGTTCGG
Organism: Alphaproteobacteria bacterium; assembly: GCA_965227065.1. Lineage (GTDB taxonomy): Bacteria > Pseudomonadota > Alphaproteobacteria > SPJN01 > SPJN01 > CBDDFN01. The sequence goes on along the minus strand of CBDDFN010000012.1, from coordinate 203,290 downwards.
TGATACCACCAGCTATGGTACGGGTCTGGCTGAGAACCGCGATGCCATGGCGCAAGCCGATGCTGATCGCGACGCAGTGCAGTATCTGGCACGCGGACCGCTCGCCACCAGCTATTATTCCAATGGCCGGTTTTATTCCGACATTGAAGGCGTGTCGTTCCTGGGCTCCGACTATGCCGACGATATTGCGCTGTTTAATGGCGGGCTGGAATATTTCGGCGGTGACGGCACCTATGGCGAAGATGTCGTCACGGGGGGCTCGTCCATCAATCAGATGGATACGCTGATTGCCGATTTCGGCGCGTATGAAACCCGCATGGGTGTCACGACCGGGGTTGTGCTGTTCGCGGAAGACCGGATCGGTCACACAGGTCCTGAGATTTTGAACTCCTTCGGCTATTCGGTGATTGAAGGCTTTGAACGGCTGGTTGCCAAAGGCACCAGCGAGGATGATTTCTTCCTGGGCGGAAAATCTCCGACGGGTTTTTCGGCGGCGATGGCGACGATGTCATTGATGGCGGTGAGTTTGAACCGTTCACAGGCGTGGCCTTCACCGAGTTCACCGCGCCAGGCGGCAACACCTCGATTTCCGCAGCAACTTATACAGCCACAACCGAGCAGGACATTCTGGTCGGCGGCTCGGGCAATGACGCCTTTATGTGGTCCGATGACGGCAATGACCGCATTGATGGCGATGACGGTGGCGCGGCGGTTCTTGATTCCGATCATGACTGGCTGATCGTCACGCCCGAAGCTGACAGTCTGGGTCTTGAATATGGCTTCTACATTGACGGCGGCAATCATACCGGCTCGACCGTTGGCACACCTTATGTCCAGCGCGCGGTTGTGCTTGATCACTCCGCATCAATTGCCGAGCTTCTGAATGGCCTGACGCTTTTGGGCGATGGGACAGGCTTTGATGAATTTGCCACGCCGTTCGATTTCGGCACCGGCATTCGGTTTGGCGACACGCTGGGCGGTGATGATCCGTTCATGGAATTCCGCAGCATTGAGCATGTCAATGTCACCGGCACCGACGCCCATAACGATCTGGTGTTTTACCAGGGTGGGGCGAGCTATTTTGGCGGCGAAAGCGTTGGTGATGCCGATGTGTTTGCGGCCGACTTCTCCGGCCAGTTCAACGGCATTGAACTCATTTTGGGCGATGCCAATGACAATGCCGGTGTGCTCTCAAACGGGCTTTTGGTCTCAGGTTTTGAACGCGGCGTCATCATTGGCGGGTCGGGCCATGATCATTTCCAGGGCGGTGATCTCGATGACTATCTCGATGGCGGCGCAGGCTCCGACCAGCTGTTCGGCGCGGCCGGCAATGACCAGCTGTTTGGCGGGCTTGGCGATGATTTGGTGCTTTATGACGGCCAGGGTGAAGACATTGCCCGCGGTGGCGATGGCGATGATCATCTGGTGGTCGGTGCGCTCAACTCTGCGCTGAGCTATTTTTATCAGGACGGTGTCGGCACCAATCTGACCGGCGGGATCATTGGTGCAGGCTCAAGCCGCGCCCCAGCTCGATAGCGCGGTTGATAATCTGCCGCTGGCGGCCGAGTTTCAGATTTTCACCAATGGCACGCGTGTCATCTATTCAGATTTTGAGCATGTGAACGTGGCCGGGACCGATGCCTTTGATGATCTGGCTGTTTATCAATATGGCCTTGTCACGCTGGGCGGCGAGCGTGTCGGCGATGCCGATCTGCTGATCGCGAATTTTGATGGCGAAACCGAAGACCTCATTTTGGGAACATCGGACCGCACCGGCGCGGGCCAGGTGCCCGGCCAGGGAACCGACGTGTTCTCCGATGACGGCACCGCCTTTGAAGGTAATTTCAACACGCTGATGGATATCGGCAATGGCACCTATGTGGGCGGGTTTGAACGGCTCAATGTCCGTATGGGGTCAGGCGATGATACGGTTTATGGCGGTGAGCTGGCCGACCATATTGTTGGTGGTGACGGCGATGACACGCTGTTTGCGGGAACCGGCGGTACGCCGGGCGAGCGCGACGTGCTCGATGGCGGCGCAGGCGATGATGAGCTGAACTATTTCGGTGACAATGCCGACATGATCGGCGGCACGGGTGAGGATGTGCTCAACTTCCTGGCGGACGTTGATGCCTTCACCGTCACGCTGCTTGACGGCAATCGCAACCAGATCGGCTCACCTTACATTGCCGGGTCCGGCATTGGCGCGACAACGGACCGGGCGAGCCTCACCACGCTTTATTCCAACAGCCCGGCGTTTATTGATTATCGCTATGATCACAGCCAGGGCAGCACATTCATCTCCGATATTGAATATGTCACCATTGAAGGGTCGGATTTTGCTGACTTCCTGATGGCGCCGTTGCGTCAGGGCGCCTTGTTTGGCGGCGATGGCGATGATGTGCTGGTGACCGGGCTGGGCCAGGATTTGCTGTTCGGCGGAGCGGGCTTTGACACCTACACTTATGCCAATGGCCATGGCCAGAAGCTGATTGCGGGCGAAACGCTCAATGGCGGACGGATCTATTTCAATGATCTCAACCGCGCTGATGTCGACTTTTCGGTTCAAAACGGCGTTGATCTTAAAATCTCCGGCGTGCCGGGCAAAGGCGTTGATATCACCATTCGTGACTATTTTGCCGAAGGCGGCAACGGGCTCGACTTCACCTTTGATTTCCTTGATCAGACCGGCTCGATTGATCTGAGCGGACTGCCCGGCATTGCCCCTGCGGGGCCGCCCGCGGCCGCGCCGGTTTATGGCCTTAATCTTCTTGGCACGTCCGGTGCGGATGATTTCTCCGGCCAGTTCACCGATGACCGTGACACTTATCGCGGGCTTGAAGGCGATGATCTGTTTGAAGCCTCACTGGGCGCTGACCTTTATATCGGCGGGCCTGGGCTTGATCTTGTGTCCTTCGTCAATGCGCCCACCGGCATTTCTGCGGATTTGCGCGTGGGCAGTTCAGGCTATGCCGCCGGAGACATCTACGTTTCCATCGAAGGTTTTGCGGGCAGCGAGTTTAACGACCAGCTCTACGGCAATGATTTCGGCAATACCTTTTTCGGCTATCTCGGCAATGACCTCATTGAAGGCAATGGCGGCAATGATCTGCTGATCGGCGATGAAGGCATGGATGTGCTGCGCGGCGGCGATGATGACGACATGCTGTTCGGCGATGAAGGCGATGATGATCTGTTCGGCGGCGCGGGCAATGATGATCTGTCGGGCGGCATCGGCGATGATGATCTGCTGGGTGGCGGTGGAGATGACACGCTGCGCGGCGGTGCCGGTGATGATGACCTCTATGGCGGCGATGATGATGATATTCTCGTCTATGGCGCGGGCGATGATCCTGACACGCCGCCCGCCGGCGGCGCCGGCAATGAGGCGGGCGATGATCTGTTTGACGGTGGGGCCGGTACCGACATGGCCGACCTGTCGCGCTTTGGTTTCGCCATCGAGGCGTATCTGACGGCTGGTATAAGCGGGATACAGACGCTTTATCTGCCCACCACGCCTGCAAGCCCCAGTTATGACCAGATCATTGATTTGCAGAATATGGAGCAGGTGCGCGGCACCGCGTTCGACGACAAATTTATCTTCAGCGGTGGTGATTTTGATGCTGATGGCGGCCAGGGCAATGATCTGTTCCTGATCGGTGCAGGCGCCAATGAAGTTGTCGGCGGCGGCGGGTACGATACGCTCGACTATAGCTATTATGGCGGCACCCAAGGTGTGCTGATTGACCTTGCCGGCACGACATTGGCGAGCCCCTATCAGGTGGTTGACCAGAATGGCGATACCGACTTTGCCATTGAGATTGAGCATTTCATCGGCACCAGCTTTGTGGACACCTTTATCGGCGATGGCTTTGCCAATGAGTTCACCGATGGCGATGGTGCCGACACTTTCTATGGCGGCGATGGCGACGATATTGTCCGCGCGGGTGTGAGTGCGACCGGCTTCAATGACAGCTATTTTGGCGGCGCGGGCTTCGACACGATCGATTATTCCGCTGCGACCGGGGACATCGACATCAGCCTTGATCTCAACACCGCCAATGATCTAGCGGCAACCGCGATCGGGTCTGACATTGTCGATGGCTTTGAGGGCGCGATTTCGGGGTCTGGTGATGATGAAGTTTACGGCACCACTGCCAACAATGTGATTAAAACCGGCGCGGGCAATGATGAAGCTTACGGCTTTGAAGGCGATGACTGGTTCATCGGTGGCACCGGCGATGATGAATATCACGCAGGCGGTTTCGGCACGGCGCCGGGCTTTGACGTCATTGATTATTCCGAACTGTCAGGCGGCGTAACGGTTGATCTCAATGTGTCCTTTGCCACCGGTACGGTGGTCGGCTCCGACACGCTCTTTGACTTCCTGGGTGTCGCAGGCACCAGGGATGATGATGCGCTGTTTGGCACCGCAGATGACAATACGCTCTACTACATTGCGATTGCCGGTGAAGGCGGTCATGACCAGCTCAATGGCCGGGACGGCTATGACACGGCCGACTTCTCGATGTTCGGCGCGGCGGTTCAGTACGATATTGCAACCCAGCAAGTGTTCACCCGCGATGCCGGTAATCTCGACCTTGCGGCCGGGCCTTTGCGGCAGATCGCTGATCTGGTGAATATTGAGGCGGTGACGCTGACCCGCTTTGCCGATGAAATTCTGGGTTCGGCGGGTGCGGACAGCGTATCGGGCCTGCAGGGCAATGATATTCTGACGGGCTTTGAAGGCGATGATTATCTGCGTGGCGGCGAGGGTGCCGACACGGTTGATTATTCAAAAGAGCTTGGCGGCTTGCCGGTCTTTGTTGATTTCACCACCGCCGCGGGTCCCAACCTGTTCCAGACCGTCGATACCTATGGTGATGTGGACACGCTTGAGCTGATTGAAAATGTCATCGGCACGGCGGGTGGCGATGTCATGCTGGGCTTTGAAAACCATGTCTTTGATGGCCGCGATGGCGATGATGTTCTGTCGGCGGTGACAGGCTCCAACCTGTTGATCGGCGGCGCGGGCTTTGACGAGATTGATGGTGGCGCGGGCCTTGATGTCATCTTTGGCGGATTGGACGATGATCTGATCCGCGGCAATGGCGGCGATGATGCCATTGATGGCGGCGACGGCACCGATGTTGCGATCTACAACGGCAACTTCGCCGACTATACGATCGACTATTCCTTCTTTGCCTCTGATGGATTCATCATTGTTTCGCACCTGGATGGCGCAGGCGCTGACGGCACCGACACGGTGGAAAATGTCGAGCGGCTTGAGTTCGCCGACCGGCAAGGCTCGCTGGCGGCTTTTGTCTCGCCGCCGCAAACCCTGATCGGGACGCCCAATGCCGACTTGCTGATCGGCGGTGACGGCGATGACACGATTGAGGGCCGTGAGGATGACGATCAGCTGCGCGGTCAGAACGGGTTTGACCTCATCATGGGTGAGGGCGGCAATGACATTCTGCGCGGTGGTTTCGGCAATGACACCATCTATGGCGGTCATGGCCAGGACCGGATCCTTGGCGATGGCGACAATGACACGATCGAAGGCGGCGCATCCAACGACAATATCAATGGCGGCGATGGTGACGACGAAATCTATGGCGGCACCGAAAATGACATTGTGGTCGGCGATGCCGGTGACGACACACTTTATGGCGATCAGGGTGACGACACGTTGCGTGGCCGGACCGGTATGGATTTGATCTATGGCGGCATTGGCGATGATGACATTACCGGCGAAGACGATAATGACACGCTTTATGGCGGCGAGGGCAATGATGCCATGAAGGGCAATGCCGGCGCCGACATGGTCTATGGCGGGGCAGGTATTGATACGATTGATGGCGGCGCCGGCGATGATGACATCTATGGCGGCGATGACCGGGACCGGCTGTTCGGCTCGGAAGGCGATGACGACATTTTCGGTGGCGGCGGGGACGAACTTGTCTATGCCGGTACGGGCGAAGATGAGGTGCATGGCGGCACGGGAGAAGACTTCCTGCTTGGCGGCGATGACAATGACACGCTTTATGGCGAAGAGGATGACGACGCGCTGGTCGGCAATTCCGGCGATGACACGCTGTATGGCGGCGATGGCTTTGACCGGCTGCGCGGGCATCTGGGCAATGACACGCTGTATGGCGGTCTGGTCGGGGACTCGCTGACCGGTGAGGACGGCAATGACATGCTGTTCGGCGAGGAAGGCGACGACAATATCAAGGGCAATGACGGCGATGACACGGCCTGGGGCGGCATTGGGGCCGACGCCATTGACGGCGGCGCGGACAATGACACGCTGTATGGCGGCGATGGCAATGACCGTCTGTTCGGCGTCTCAGGCAATGACATGCTCTATGGCGGGATCGGTGATGACCAGCTCTATGCCGGGTTGCAAGATGATCTGCTTGATGGCGGTGCAGGCACCGACATTCTGCGCGGTGACTTTGGCGATGACACATTTATCGCCTCGACGGGGGATGATCTGATCCTGGGCGATGACGGCTTTGACCTGGTGGACTATTCGGCCGGTGTGTCGGGGCTGACCGTGTCGCTCAACAATGGCTCGACCCAGCTCATTGACGGGGCAGGGCTTGGCACCCACCGCATCTCCTCGATTGAAGGGCTGATCGCCCCGGACTTTGATTCGGTGCTGACCGGCGATGATGCCGACAATTATCTTGAAGGCGGGGCAGGCAACGACACGCTGACCGGGGCTGCGGGCGATGACACGTTCGGCTGGTCGGGCGGCACTGACAGCTATGATGGCGGGGCCGGTTTCGACACGCTGATGATTGATGCCATCACCGATGCGATCACCGATCTGAGCGATATTGTGGCGGTGGCGAGCGATATTGAGATGATCAATATGAACGGCACGCAAAACGTCAATGCGCTGTGGATTGAAGACGCGGCCACGGTGGCGGCCTTGTCTTCAACCACTGATGAGCTTGTGGTTCGCGGTTCGGTGGGAGAGCGTCTGTTGCTGGGCCGGGGCTTTGCGGCAGATCAGGTCGATATTGATCTGTTCGGCGATGGCATATTGTACGATTCCTACGTGTCGGGTGGATCGACCGTGTGGAGCTCTAGCGGCGTCTTTGTCTCAACCGGCATTGCCGGTGTTATCACCGATCCAACGGGCAGCGCCATGGGCCAGATCGCTGTCGGGGTGGGGCCGGACGAGCCCGACCCGTTATTGTCGGAGTATTGGATCTTCGCCGCGGATGCGGGCGATCAGGTCACATTGTCCGCCAACCGGCTGGAAGATGAAGTCGATCTTAAAATGTATCTGTTTGCCGGGGCGGTCACCGATTCGGCGGGGCAGTTTGGCGCCGAAATCGATTCATCGGACCCGAACTATCTGGGGACGGGTGATGATGAAATCGCGCATCCCGGTCCGTTCGGTGATCCTGAAATCACGGCCAATGCGCCCTATACCGCGCTCTATACCGCCATCGTCACCCATTATGGCGCCACCGCCAATGATGGCGGCGACGGCTTCTATGACTATACGTTCGATCTTGTGACGTTGTGATCAGGCGGCCTGCTCAAACGCAAGAGGGCTGATCACCGGGTGACCGGGCGGATAGTGGATGAAGGTGCCGATGATCAATTCGGCGAGGCCCTCGCTGGGCGGCTCATCGCCCATCACGCCACGCTTGCGCATTTCGGTAAACAGCCGGTCGAGAATGAAATCAAGCGTCAGATCATCGGCATTGGTGCGCCAGGCGTCGCGCTCGTCTTCTGACGCGAAACAATAGGCTTTCCATGACACCGACAGGCGCATGGCGTCCCAGCCATAGGTGGCTAGCACCTGATCGCCATCGCGCACTTCCCATTCATCATCGCTGACGGGGTGGATTTTCATATCAAGCGACAGGGTCGGCAGCGGCGTTTGTGCCTCCGCAATCGGGGCGACCGCATGAAACAGTGTGTCGGTATCCATGATGACGGCGGTATTGTGGGCAATGTCATGCACAATCGCTTCACCGCCGGCGCCGTCAGGGTAGAACACAAACTGCCCGCCGGCGGGGCTGTGATACCAGCTTACACAGGTTGCAATCGGCATGCGCCAGTCTTCAAACAGGCCCGAATGATGCATGGCCACCAAAAGCCACTCGGGCAGCTCTTTGCGGTTGGCGCCCCTGAACTCCGGCACATCAGTGTGGGTGTGCAGGCCCTGACCGGGCAGCATGATATTGGAAAACACGATGGCCGGTTCGATCACCGGTCGGTTGAAGATGGCGCGGGCGGCTTCAATCATCGGTTCATTGTACAAAAACGGCTCAATGCCCGGCGCGCGGACATCATCGCCATAGGCGTAAGTCTCGCGAAAATACATGGTGCGCGATTGCAGCTGGCCCAAATCCATTTCGGCGAGAGGGGCGTCCTTGTGCACCGATAGAAAATCGAGCAGCCCGTCATAACGCTGCGGGATGCCCGCACCAAAACCGTCATGGGGGGCCTGTGCATAAATCCCGTGAGGGCCGAAGGCGCGCGCAATCTGTTTGATGCGGTCGGCCTCATCGGCTTTCAGGATTGGATCGAACGTTTGATATTTCATGTCAGTCTCTCCCCTGCTTTTTGCGGGAGATGATAGTCGAGCCTAGGACGCGCGCAAACCCTTGAGCAGCAAAAGTGCGGCAGGGGCGAAGCGCTCCTCAAACCCGTTCATGCAAATAATGCCCTGCACATCGTCTGGCAGCCGGGCGATCAGATCAGGGGCTTTCAGTTCGGAACTGTAGGCCCCGATCATCAAAGGCGCGAGGGCGGCAAACAGCTCAAGGCCCTGTCCGGGCTTCAGCGCAAGCGCGGTTTCAAGATGGTTTGCAATTGTCATCACCCGGTCTGGCCAGGCGCGTTTGGACAAAACCAGCGCATCAACCGACACATTGTGTTCAATCAGCATGGTCAGCCGGGACGCCAGTTCAGGCAGCAAAGGGTCATTCAAGGCAAGCGCGCCGAAGCGGGCGCAAAACTCCGTATCGGTGATGCCGGGCCTGATTTCGGCGGTGAGGGTTTCAGCCCAGATATCCATCAGCCGGTTGGTGAGTTCGAGAAAAACCTCTTCGCGCGTCTGGAAATAGAGATAGAGCGTCCCTTTGGCGACGCCCGCGCGTTTGGCCAGGCCCGCCATTGAGAAATCATCAAACCCGGTTTCGCGCAGCATGATGTCGGCGGCGGCCACAATGGTTTCCCGTCTTTCAGCTTTGGCCTCGGTGCTGCGCGCGCGCTTGAGCGTTTGCTCAGACATTTTTTCGCTACCCTCTTTACAACTGACCATCGGTCACTTATCTTGAGTATAAAGTGACCGGCGGTCAGTAATATGACCTGTTTGTTTCGCCGGGGCAAGTCCAGCAGATGATTTTCAAAAAGGGGGGATGAACCCATGACCCAGGAAACCGTTCTCGTCAGCGGCGCGTCGGGCTATATCGGCCTTCATGCCATCAAACAATTGCTCGACCAGGGCTATTCCGTCCGCGGCACGGTGCGCTCGATGAAACGCGAGAGTGAAATCCGCGAAGCGCTGTCGAAATCAGGCTCCAATTCGCAAATGCTCATTTTGGTTGAGGCCGATTTGCTCAAAGATAAAGGCTGGGATGAAGCGGTGCAGGGCTGCAGCTATGTTCTGCACATTGCATCGCCTTTTTTCATCGGTGAACCCGATGATGAAAATGAAATGATCAAGCCTGCTGTTGAAGGCACAGTGCGGGTTCTGACAGCCGCCGCCAAAGCGGGGGTGAAAAAGGTGGTGCAGACCTCAAGCTGCGCGGCGATCACCGACACGTTCGACGGCAAGGAACGTTATAGCGAGGCTGACTGGTCGCGCGCCGATCATCCCAAATGTTCCGCCTATTACAAATCCAAAACGCTGGCCGAAATGGCCGCCTGGGATTTCATGGCGTCGGACCAATCAGGTATGTCGCTCAGCGTCATCAACCCCGTCATGGTGGTTGGCCCGTCCCTGTCCGATGATATCGGCACGTCCAACTCAGTGATTGAACGGTTGATCAATGGTTCACTGCCCGCCGCCATCCGCCACCATCTGGGTTATGTCGATGTGCGGGATGTGGCCGCTGCGCATATTCTGGCGATGACCAATCCCGCCAGTGATGGCGAACGCTTCATTGTGTCGGAACGCGAATTGTGGATGGCCGAAACCGCGGCGGTCCTGCGTGAGGCGGGCTTCCGCAAGGCGCCTAAAATCACCTTGCCGAATTTTGTCGTGCGCGTCGTTGCGCTGTTCGACAAGGATGTTGGCTCCGCGCTCAACACGCTGGGCAAGCCGGTCATCACACCCGCCGACAAGGCGCGCAAAATCCTCGGCTGGCAACCGCGCGATGCCCGCCAAAGCGTTGTTGAAACCGCCAAACAGCTGGAACAAATGGGGTTGGCGGCCTAGTCTGGGCCTCACTCAAGGGGGAAAGACATGTTCACAGAACACGACGTTACCGATCAGTCGGGCAAGACCTTTGTGGTCACCGGCTCAAACACCGGGCTTGGCTTTCACACTGCCCGCGTGCTGGCCGAACGGGGCGCGCGCGTGCTGCTCGCCTGCCGCAGTTCTGAAAAGGCGCAAGCGGCCATGTCGGAGATTCGCGACAGCGCGCCCAATGCCAATCTTGGCTTTGTCGCGCTTGATCTGAATGATCTTGATTCAGTGCGGGCGGCAGCCACCCAGATTGCGGCGGAGCCCAAGCTTGATTGTCTGATTAACAATGCAGGTCTGATGGTGCCGCCGCTTCAGCGCACCAAGCAGGGCTTTGAAAGTCAGATGGGCGTCAATCATTTGGGCCATTTTGCGCTGGTCGGTCATTTGATGCCCAAGATTCTGGGCGATGGCACGCGGGTCGTCTCGGTCAGCTCCATCGCGCACAAAAACGGCGTGTTCGATTTTGACGATCTGCACGCTCACAACAGCTACAAGCGGGGTCAGCGTTATTCGGCCTCCAAGCTTGCCAATATGATGTTCGGGCTTGAGCTTGACCGGCGCTTGAAGGCGCAAAACGCATCGGCCATTTCGGTCATCGCCCATCCCGGCGTGGCGGCGACCGAACTGTCGCGCTACATCCCCAATGTCATTCCCGGTGCCATGTCGCTTGTCGGCATGCTGCTCAATTCCGCAGCGCAAGGCGCGTGGCCCAGCCTGATGGCGGCCACCACCGAGGTGAAAGGCGGGGAATATTTCGGCCCGCAAGGCTTTTACGAGGCACGCGGCAAGGCCGGTCCCGCCAAGATTGCGGGCCGGGCGCGCAAGGATGATGTGGCGCGCAAGCTGTGGGAGGTTTCGATTGCCGAGACCGGCGTCGATCCGGGGATTTAATTGGACTGAGCCGCGCGGTACGCGCCGGGGCTCATACCATGCCAGCGGCGGAAGGCGCGGGTAAAGCTGGCCGTGTCTGAATAGCCCAGATGGAAGGCCAGCTCGTCAATCTTCACTGCCGTGCTCAAAAGCATTTGTTCCGCCAATTGGCGGCGGGCAAGGTCGCTGATCTCGCGGAAGCTGGTGCCGTCTTCCTCCAGCTTGCGTCTGAGGGTGCGCGCAGTCATACCGATTTCTGCAGCGACATCATCGAGACTGGCAGACAGGCCAAGCCCGCCTAGAAGCTTGCCGCGGATCTGTCCCGACAGCCCGCCGATCTGGCGCCGGTCCATCAGGCTTTGGCACTGATCTTCCATCAGGCGCACCAGCTTTTCATCATAAAGCCCGTTGGGCTCCATCGCGGTTTGCGCATCAACCACAAGGGCATTGTCGATCTGCCCGAAAATAACCGGCACACCGGCAAGCTGTTGCAAACGATCCTGATAAGGCGGCGGGGGGCCTTCAAACTGGATCTCGCGCACCGGCTGGCTGTTCTTGTTGAACTCACGGCTGAGCCGGAGGCCGGTCCCCATATCGCGTTCCAAAAGAAAGCGCTGCTGGGCTTGCGGAATATGTTCAGGATTGAAAGTAATGCGGAATTCGCGGGCACCGCGGTCTACCCCGACCGCGCAATAGGCTGTCGACAGCGCCAGAAAGCGCACCGCTCGCTCAAACCCCTGCGCCATATTCTCGCTAATCGACAGGGTAAAGCCCCAGACTCCGAAGGTGCTCAGCGCATATTGCAGCCCCACTTCAAAGCCAAGCGCGGGTGTGTCGGCAAAGGCGGCTTGCAGATTGGAAATCAGAACCAGTTCCTGATCGGGTGTAATCAACGCCTCAGGATCACCCAGCTGGGCATCATCAATACCGGTCCCCTTGAGGATCGCAGAGGTTGCGACCCCGCGTTCAAGGGCATAATTCACCATCACCTGGGCAATGGTCAGCGAATGAAGAACATGATCTTGCACGTGAAGCGTCCAGACTTTTTCTTTTTATACGGACCATTGAGGCCCTGCGCCATGTCTCTAATGCCCTGTTTTTGGCCCGATAAGCCCTCCCTCTCGGCGGGGGGCGCCGCTATGGTCGGGTCATGATCGCTCACAATAACAAGGAGAGGGCAATGAGCACGGATTTGGGCGCAATGAATGTTGAGGCCAACAGAGCGGCACAAAACTATATGGGCAAGCTCGCCTGGCCAACCATCCTGTTTGGGCTGGCGGTGCCGGCCGGGGCTGTTGCCACACTTGTTTTGTTCGCCAATGGCAGCCTGTCCTTTTGGCTTGCAACGCCGCTTCTGGGGGCGCTGACCTACATGGCCTACACGACGGTGCATGAAGGCGCGCATGGCAATATTGCGGGCAACCACAAATCGCTGAGTTGGCTTAACACCGTGCTTGGCACTCTCAACGCGTCGTTCATTCTGGTACCCTTTGCCGGTCACCGGACCGAGCATCTGGTCCATCACCGTTTCACCAATGATCCTGAGCGCGATCCCGATGCGATGCTGGCGGGGTCTGCCAGCAACCCGCTTAAATTCGGCAAGGTTGCGCTTCAGTTCTTGATCAAGGCGGGTGGTTATCCGTTTCAGGAAGGCCGATGGAGCAGCGTGCCGCTTGGCCTGCGCGCAGCCTATTTGGCCGAGATTGTGGTGATGATTGGCTGGCGCCTGGCCTTCTTTGCGGTCGCGCCATTTTGGGAAGCGCTTGCGCTGTTGGTGCTCTCTTACGCCTTTGCGCTCTACTTTCTGGTCTACTGGTTTGCTTATCGGCCCCACTATCCCTATACCGAGACCGAGCGTTATCGCAGCACCGCTCATCTGATTGCGCCGAAATGGGCGCGGCCGATCCGCTGGTTCTGGCTGGGCCAGGATTTGCACGGCATCCACCATCTTTTCCCGCGCGTGCCGTTTTATCACTATCATGCGCTCTACCGGGATATTGAGCCGATCTTGCGCGCCAATAATGCGCCGATTTATCCGCTGTTTGGCTCTGACAAGCATGCGAGCGCGGCGCAGCCCGCATAAAAGACTTGGCATGGCGGCGGGGCTTGGCGAGACTTCTTCCATAACAGGGAGGAGGGTTGCATGAGCCCCGTCATTCACGCCGAAAGGCTTGCCCCGGTGATCGACCGGGAGTTTGTCGTTTTTCTGATCGGGATGCGCGTCAATGCCTGGTGGAAGCTGCGCAAATGGCTGCACACGGCGCGCGCCATGCCGCGTATGATCAAAGAGCTTGAGGCCAACCGCGACCTGGGCATGATGCATGCCTATTATGTCCGCACAGGCCGGAATTTCATCGTCATCCAATATTGGGAAAGCTTCGACAAGCTGCACCATTACGCCAATGCCCAAGGGCTGGAGCACAAGCCCGCCTGGGCCGATTTTTACAAGGTGGTTGGACTCAAAGGCGATGTCGGCATCTGGCATGAAACCTATGCGGTCAAGCCCGGCCAGGTCGAAGCGGTTTATGGCAATATGCCGGAATTTGGCCTGGGCGCCTGTTTCCCGCTGGAGAAAGCGACGGGCCGTTATGGCGACGCTATTTCCCGGATGGGCGCTGTAAAACACGCTGCTGAATAACCCCCCACGCCGAGTGGCGTGTTTCATGGGGTGATACCCTAGACTTTATGGCGTGCTGAAAAGCACAAAGACGTCCGGGGAGGGGCAATGATGACAGAACGCCAACGCAGCCTGTTGGTGCTGAACGGTGTGGGTCTGCTTTTGACCGCGCTGATTATCGGCTGGTTTTATTTCGTGTTTCTGCTGGAAGGCATTCGTCTGTGGCCCTTCATCGTCCATATGGAAGCGGCTGTCCCCGGTGACCGGCGCGCCTGGAACATGGCCCATATGGAAGCGATTACCAATGGGTTGATCCTGATCGCCATCGGCATTGCTGCGCCTTATTTCAAGTTCGGTGCGCTTCAGGCCCGTATCGTGGTCATCGCCACCATCACCTTTGGCTGGCTGTTCACGGTGCCCGCGGCGTTCAACGCCTGGTTCGGCACGCGCGGGCTGGCCTTTGGCGGCGAGCCGTTCGAGCCGAGCCTCGCCAATGATCTGATTTTTCTGGCGGGCTGGCCGTCCTTCCTCGGCGCCCATATCGCGTTGCCCTTGTTTGTGTGGGGCGCATGGAAACATTATCGCAGCCTGCCCAAAAGCTAGGCGGCGAAAAAGGAGGCATTCGGTATGAAACAGTTTGCACCGCATGATCTGACGGTCCGCAAAGTGCCGTTTGAGTTTCCCGACACGATTGACCCGGTATGGCATCCCAATGAACCCGAGTTCGGCCATATGGTGTCGGGCGCTTCGGTCACCATGCCCTATCTCGAACCGTTTTTGATCCGAACCATGCGTGAGGGGCTCAAACAGGTGGAGGAGCCCGGCCTCATTCAGGATTGCCAGGGCTTCATGGCCCAGGAAGGCCAGCATTTTCAGAACCACCGCAAGTTTAATGATCTGCTCAAGAAAAAAGCCTATCCGGGGCTGGAGCAGTATGAAAAGGCGATGGGTGCTGATTTCGTCCGTTACAATCAAACCAAGAGCCTGAAATGGCGTCTCGCTTACACAGCCGGGTTTGAGACCATGTCAATCGGGCTGACCCATTGGCTGGTGGAAGAGCGCGGCGCGCTGTTCCAGGGCGCTGACCCGATCGTGACCTCGCTGGTGCTGTGGCACATGATCGAAGAGATTGAGCACAAGACGGTCGCCATTGATCTTTACCGCTATCTCTATCCCCGCAGCTATTTTATGCGCCTTTACGGCATCTTTTTCGCCAGCCTGCACATTATGCGCTATTCGAAATTGAGCTATCGGGAGATGCTCAAAGTCGATGGCCGCTGGACCGATAAGAAAAGCCGCAAGCGCCTGATCAAGATGGTGCGCCGCTTCTTCCTGGGCATCGGGCCGATCATGCTGAAAGGCATGCTGCCGGGCCATCATCCCAGCCATATCAAAGACCCCGACTGGGTCGATGAATGGAAAGCCGCCTATCAGGCGATTGGCGAGGATGCCGTGCCGTTGCTCGACACCGAAGACCCTGAGATTCCAGCGCAATTTTCAGTCTGATCCGGTTTTATAGATAATTTCGATATTTTGAGATCCAACCTGTTTCCCACCGCGTAGGGAACAGTAGCGCCTCATCGCGCTACTTCATTCTGCGCGCGTCAAACCCGCAGAGCATTCGGGGTTTAACAGGGGATATTCATGTCGACACATTCACGTCTTTTAACCAGCGCGTCTGCGGTGGCGCTCATGCTTGTTTTGAGCAGCCCGGCCCGCGCTGATGCCACGCCGGATTGTAATGCCGGTGCAGGCACCAATTCGACCGAATGCGGGGCCGGGGCCACCGCATTGGGTGATGCTTCGGTTGTAATTGGCAGCGACGGCGATGATGCCGATGCCGCGGGGCCCAGCGCGGATGGCAATGACGCGATTGCCATTGGCTCGGATTCCAACGCCAATGGTAATTCCACGACGACGGTCGGCGGGGAGAGTAATGCTGATGGCATTGCGGCGACCTCTTACGGCTGGCGCTCGAACGCTACCGGTGAACGCGCCCATGCGCTGGGCCATCTGGCGACGGCAAACGGCGAACGCTCCATGGCTGTCGGTGAAGATGCTGATGCGCAATCGGCCTTCTCGACCGCGATTGGCAATCAGTCCGAGGCCAATGGCGTTGACGCGCTGGCGATTGGCGACAATGCCAGTGCCGATGGCACCTCGACCACCGCAGTTGGTGGTGAAAGTGTCGCCAATGGCACCGCTGCGACGGCCTTTGGCTGGCGTGCCAATGCCACCGGCGAACGCGCCCATGCCTTTGGGCACCTGGCGACAGCGAACGGCGAACGCTCCATGGCTGTGGGTGAAGATGCTGATGCGCAATCGGCGTTCTCGACCGCAATTGGCAATCAGTCCGAGGCCAATGGCGTGGACGCGCTGGCGATTGGTGACAATGCCAGTGCCGATGGCACCTCGACCACTGCAGTCGGTGGCGAAAGTGTCGCCAATGGCACCGCTGCGACGGCCTTTGGCTGGCGCTCAAACGCTACCGGTGAACGCGCCCATGCCTTTGGGCACCTGGCGACAGCGAACGGCGAACGCTCCATGGCCATTGGTGAAGATGCTGATGCGCAATCGGCGTTCTCGACCGCAATTGGCAATCAGTCCGAAGCCAATGGCGTTGACGCGCTGGCGATTGGTGACAATGCCAGTGCCGATGGCACCTCGACCACCGCAGTTGGTGGCGAAAGTGTTGCCAATGGAACCGCTGCGACGGCGTTTGGCTGGCGTGCCAATGCCACGGGCCAACGCGCCCATGCCTTTGGTCATTTGGCCAGCGCCCAAGGCACGCGGTCGCTTGCCGTGGGTGAGGCGGCCAGCGCGACCGGTGAACGCTCAACCGCTGTGGGTGACCGGTCGTCAGCCGGGTTCGACAATTCGACCGCGCTGGGTGCGGGGGCCACGACCACACGGGCCAACCAGTTTGTGCTTGGCACAGGCTCCAACACCTATACCGCGCCGGGCATTACATCGAGTGCCAGCAGGGCTGCCCAGTCAGGTCCCCTTGAGGTCGTGACCTCGGACGCGTCGGGCAATCTGGCCACCGACGGCGGCAAGCTGTTTGATGAGGTGGACGATCTGCGCGAAGGCGTAGCACTTGCCTTGTCCATGCCGACACCGATTGTTGGCGCGGGTGACCGTTTCGCCCTGTCCGGTAATTTCGGCTATTACGATGAAAAAGGGGCCTTCTCGGCGGCCGGTGCGGTGCGCGTGAATAACACGCTGACCCTCAATGCCGGTGTCGGTGCAGGCTTTGATTCCGGCAAGGTCGGCGCCAGCGCCGGCGCGACCCTGTCGTGGTAAGGACTGTTTTATCGAAGATGAAAGCCGTCGCCTTCGGGCGGCGGCTGCTTTTTGCGATCATGGTGATCGCTGCTCCCGCCCAGGCGCAAGACCGTGCGCCGATGCCCGATGAGGCGGGACAGGCAAGGCTGGTGTGGAGTGCCATGGTGGCGCTCGATCACGCCAACCGCACAGGCAATTACACCGTTTTACATGCGCTGGGTTCAAAGGGGTTTCAAAGCCGGAACCGGCCGCAGGATCTGGCTGATCTGTTTGCACCCTTGCGCGCCGCGCGGCTTGATGTCGGCCGTGCCTTGTTGATTGCCCCGCGCTTTCATATTCCCCCGCGCATCGACCAGGACGGTGTGCTGCGGCTGCGCGGCAGTTTTGATTTCAGGCCCCGGGCTTTGGGCTTTGATCTGATGTTTGAATGGGCGCCGGGCTGGCAATTGCTCGGCATTTCCGTCGCCGAGATCACCCCGCCGCGTTAATGCTCGGTCACGTTAATGGTCTGTTACAAGGGCTGCTTGTGTCACCCGGCGTGCGCTTGAGGCGCCCATCGGGCCTTCAAAATCCATCTGGCAGGGCTCGCCCCCTTGGGTGAACCAAAGCTCTATCGTGACCGGCTTGTCTTCATGATTGCTGGTTTCAACCCGCATGCCCTCACACGACAGGGTCTGGCCTGCAACGTCCAGCTCCTTCGCGCCCAGACCGGTTTTGGTGACCGGCTTGATCAGGCCCAGCCCGGCATCAAAGAATTGCTCGCGCCGCAGAAAAGAGCCATGCCAGAACGTCATCGGCCAGGCGGGCTGATCGACAATTTTTTCGCCCACCTCGGATGACACGATTTTGAGCTTGCCATCGTCAAGCCGGGTAACGGTGAGGGATAAATCCCGCGACATGACTGGAGCATCGGCGATGGTGCTTGATTGCAGCGAGCGCAGACCCTCCTTGTCCCATACCGACGTCACGTCCTGATCAAGCTTGATATTCATCATGAATTTGCGCATGCGGATGCGTTGGCTGCGCGTCATGGTGAGCGCACCGTCGGCGCGGGAAAAGCGCTGGATCGTGTGGCCGATCACCCGGTCCTTGTGATCGGCGATTTGCCAATACAGCGTCTCGCCATGGGCGGGCTGCCAGGTGTCTTCGGCCAGTAAAGGCGTCGCAACAAGCACTGCCAGAAAAGCGGCCATCATCACTTTCATATCGCATCCCCCTTATGTGTTGTGCGATCCCTAACAGCCAATCATGACGCTGGTGGGGCGGCGATTATGCATTCTTGATGGTCAGCCCGCCATCTACCGGCAGGTGGGCGCCGGTGACAAAGCTGGCGGCGGGCAGACACAGCGACAAGGTCATATGCGCGACCTCTTCGGGGATGCCGTAGCGGCGCAGGGGAACCCGGCGCTTGGCGTAGATTTCCTTGTGCTCTTCGGGGATGGCGTCGGTGATGCCGGTACGGATGGGGCCGGGGCAAATGGCGTTCACGGTGATGCCTTCGCGCCCCAGATCCACCGCCATGCCGCGCGTCAGGCCGATCACCCCATGTTTGGCGGCCACATACGGGCTGTTGGCGGTGGTCGCACCAAGCCCTTCGGTGGAGGCGATATTGACCACGCGCGGATTTTGCGACTTGCGCAAATGGGGCAGGGCGGCGCGCACCACCTGTTGATGGGCCGACAGCATCACCGCAATGGTTGGGTCCCAGACATCGTCATAGGCCTCATCGCCGATCATGGCGAGTTTGGAGAAACCGGCATTGTTGACCACAATGTCGAGCCCGCCAAATTCGTCTACGATAGCGCTGACCACCGACCCGATGGCCGCCGTGTCGGACACATCCAGGGCCAGCGGCAGGGCCTTGCCCGGCACGCCGGCGGCGGCAATCTCGGCGGCGACCGAATCGCAAGCGGCCTGATCAAGATCGGTGACGGCGACATTGGCGCCCTCGGCAGCGAACAGGTGGGCGGTGGCCCGCCCCATGCCCGATGCCGCCCCGGTGACAAGGGCGGTCAGCCCCGCGATGGAGCGCGACAAAGGTTGATAAGGTTGCATGAGAATGTCCCCCAAAATATCAATAATGACGCGATCTTAGGCGGGTTTTTTCATTCCGGCCACCGCAAG
Source organism: Alphaproteobacteria bacterium (assembly GCA_965227065.1). Lineage (GTDB taxonomy): Bacteria > Pseudomonadota > Alphaproteobacteria > SPJN01 > SPJN01 > CBDDFN01. The sequence goes on along the minus strand of CBDDFN010000012.1, from coordinate 183,947 downwards.
CTCTTGCACAAACTTAAAATGTGAAACCCGCCCTAGTTGTAATGCTTGATCTCCTGGGTTATCGTCGTTAGACACAGTGTCTAGCGGACAGGGGTAGGGCGTTGGCACGCCCGTGAGATCCGCAGGGCTGAGGATGCATTTTTGGGGGGTTCCCATGAAAAAGTTTTGGGTGACGGGCGCGGTTGCGCTCGGGCTGACGGGCTTGTTCCACATTACCGCTTGGGCGCAGGACGGCGAGGCGGCGATCGAAGCCGAAGCGCAGGTTGAACTGGAAGGCAGCGCTGAAGAGGCTGCCGGTGCCGCAACCGAAGAACCCAAGCGCCGCCGCCGCATGATGCTCGACGAAATCAAGGTGACCGCCCAGCGCCGCGAAGAAGATGTGCGCGATGTCCCGATGTCGGTTTCGGTTCTGTCGGGCGATGATATGCGTGATGCCGGTGTCACACAGTTCAACGATATCGCCCAGCTTGTCCCCAATATCTCGATCAACACTGACTGGTTCACCGTCTATATGCGCGGGGTGGGGACCTCGGAAGTCAATGTGATGGCCGAACAGGCTGTCGCCTATATGTTTGATGACGTCTATGTCGCCCGTGTGGAATTTCTGCGCGCCGGCTTCCTCGACGTTGAACGGCTGGAAGTTCTGAAAGGTCCCAACGGTACGCTGTTTGGCCGGAACTCGCCCGCCGGTGTGATCAATGTCACGCAAGGCTCGCCGACTTACGAATGGGAAAGCCGCTTTGAAGGCACAATTGGCCAGCTTGAAACGCGTGAGCTGCGCGGCATGGTGTCGGGTCCCATCATTGAGGACAAGGTCGCCTTCCGTCTGGCCGTGTCTTATGGCGAGAACGAGCCGCACACCGAAAACGTCTTTGACCCCGACGTGCCGATTGGCGGCAAGCAAACGCTGCATATGCGCGCCAAGCTTTTGTTCGACATCACCGAAGATTTGTCGGTGACGCTGGCAGGCACCTATTTCGATTATGATTTCGGCCAGTGGGGCGCGACCGAACAGACGTACACGCCGGAATTCTGGAAGACGCTGTTCCGCCTGCAAGACCCAAATTTCGAAGATGATTTTGACCGCCGCGGATCAAGCCGCGATGGTGCAACCGCCATCGGGGATGGCTATCTGCTTTCGCTGAATGTCAGCTATGACTGGGGCGAGCACAATATCTCGTCGGTGACGTCTTATGGCTCTTATGGCGATGATTCGGGTGGCGATCTGGAAATGACCGCTTTCCCGCTGATCGAGTTCGCCTTTGAAAACAAATATTGGCAAATCTCTGAAGAGCTGAAAGTCACCTCACCGCCGGGCGATTTTGAATATATTGCCGGTGTGTTCGCCTTCCGCAGTAATTCCGATGCGCTGGGCGAGGGGCTGTTGTTCCGCGACCTCAACACGACGCTGGTGCTGGATGTTCTGGGAACGCTTCTGCCCACCAACGCACCAGGTGTTGGCGGTCTGCTTGGCGGGCTGCTCAATGACATTACCGGCCTGATCAACGGGCTGACCGGCGGCGGGCTCAACCTGTTTGAAGGTGATCTGATCACCTGTGACTGTATTCTCGATACACTGTCACTTGCCGGGTTTGGTCAGGCCACCTGGCATGTCACTGAGGATCTGTCGATCAAGGTTGGCGGCCGCTACACCTGGGAGCATAAGGAATTTGATGCCGATTTGAGTGCGGCTGATGATTCGATCATCTGGCGCACCCTGCTGTTCCAGGCCGAGAATGGCTATCAGCAGGTCTTCAAATCAACCTATACCGATTTCTCGCCGCAAGTTTCGGTGACCTATGAGGCATTTGAAGAACTGACCGTCTATGCCACCTATGCGCAGGGTTTCCGCTCAGGCTCGTTCAACGTGGCGAGCTTCAAGATTGAAGATGTCGAGTTCGCGCCTGAAAGCTCCACCAACTATGAGTTTGGTTTCAAATCGACCCTTCTTGATGGTCTGGCGCGCATTAATCTGAGCTTCTTCTGGACCGACTATGAGGACTATCAGGTCACGACCTTTGAGACGATCACCTTTGAATCGTCCAACGCCGAAGAGGTGCGAGTGCGCGGTGTTGAAATGGATGTCACCGTCTCGCCCTTTGAAGGGCTCGTGCTGGTTGGTTCGATGGGCTATCTTGATGGTGAATATGTCAAGTTCACGGGCGCAAGCTGTCATACGCTGGCACCCACCCAGGTGCACACCAATCCTGACTGTTTCCCGCTGCAAGGTCCGGTGAATGTGCCGCCGCAAACCTCGACCGATCTGTCGGGCGAGCAGCTGTTCCGCGCACCCAAATGGACGGGGTCAATCAACGCCATCTGGGCCTTCCCGCTCAGCTGGATCGGGCTTGATAATATTCTGGGCCTGATGGCGGGTTCGGCCTCTTATCGAGGCTTTGAATTTATCGACCCCGACCTTGATCCGCGCGACAGCCAGGAAGCCTATTGGCTGTTCGGGGCCCGTGCCGGTCTGCGCCATATCGACAATTTGTGGAGCCTTGAGGTCCAGGTGAAAAACATCACCGACGAGATTTACAAGCTCACCTCGTTTGACGCGCCGATTGCGCTGGGCGCCCATATTGCCCAGTCGAACCCGCCGCGGACGGTTTTGGTCCGGCTTCGGGTCGAAATCTAGTTGCACCCCACCGCATCCTTTTGGCACAAGGATGCCATGGTAGGGCAAGAGTTTGACGGGACTGACAAAAATGATGCGCGGGAAACGGATGAGCCGTTAACCCGCGCAGCGCTTGATGTTCTGGCGGACCCTGAACAGCTCGACACCATGTCGGAAACCGTCATCGCGCTGGCCCGGCGTAATCCTGCACGGGCGCGGGATGTTTTTGACCAGATTTCCGATTCCGTTGAGGCCCTGGCCGATCAGCTGTGGACGGCAGCAGTTGACCCCAAAGCCCAGGATGAAGCCGCAGTATTGATCGTGGCGGGTTCCGGCAAGGTGCTGGCGGCCAATGCGCAAGCGGCCGACCGGCTGGGCGCTCATGCCGGCCAGTTTGCCGATACGCTTGGCTTCACGCCTGATTCCCACCGGCGTCTGAAAAAGCTGTTGCAGGTGCAAAGCGAGGACTGGACAGTCCTGCGCGCCACGGATTTGCGCGGGCAGGGGGGCGAGCAATCAAGCTATATCGCGTTGCGCTACAATGATGAAAAGCGCTCCTCCTTGTTTGTGGTGTCGATCAATGAGGGGTGGAGTGATGCGCTTGCCGCGCGCATCAAGTCGATTTTTGCGCTGAGCGACAGTGAAGTCGATGTTGCCCGCGGCCTTGCCCGGGGGTTAAGCCCTGCCGAGATTGCCGCCTATCGCGGCCGGTCGGTTGAAACCGTGCGCGCACAAATCAAGGCTTTGACCGGCAAGACAGAAACCGGGACGCAAGCTGAATTGCTGCGGCTCTTGTCGGGCATCAAACGTGTGTCTGATCTGCTCAGCTTTGTGCAGGCCCGGCCGGCAACCGGCGAAATTGTGGCCGGAGACAGCGGGCGTGTCATTGACTATTTGGAATATGGTGACCCCGGGGGACGGCCTGTCCTGTTTCTGCATGGTTCGATCGGCGGGCGCGAACCGGTCAGCTCATTGCATCAGCGTTTTGTGAGCGATGGCGTGCGCTTTATCGCGCCTGCAAGGCCCGGCTATGGAGGCACCACCCAGTCTGTCGACCCGGCGGGGCATATGGGCGATACGCTGCGCGATTGCCGTGCGCTGCTTGATCATCTGGGCATTTCCAAAGCCACGGTGCTGGGTTATTCGGTCGGGGCTATGATGGCGACCGAGTTTGCCGCCGCCCATGCCGGCCGGGTTGACCGGCTGGTTCTGCTCAGTCCCGCCGTGCCGGATTTTGATGCCCGCAAGGGTGAGCATATGCCGGTGGGCCAACGTGCCATTGCGCTGGCCGCCCATGTCTCGCCACGGCTGATCCGGCTTTTGGTCAAGATGGGGATGCAGCGCGTGTCCAAGGCAGGGCCCGAAGGTATGGGCCGCATCTTTTTTAAAGATGCCCCCGCTGATCTTGCAGCCCTTGAAGACCCGCAAATTCTGCACGCTTTGTGGCGGGCCTATCTGTTTCATTCTTCAAGCCAGGTTGAGGCTTTTGTGCAGGACACGATGCTCGCCAATGGCGGCTGGAGCTTGTCGGCCAAGCCCGGTTGCCCGGTTGATATTTTGCATGGCCGCCACGATCAGACCGTGCCGCTTGATCTTGTTCTGAGTTATACGCAAGCCATGGGCTGGCCATTACAGCTCATCGATCAGGCGGGCCATCTGAGTTTCATGGCTGCGCCCGATCAACTCGCTGATCTGCTGATCACACAAAGATAAAGTCGGCGTCGGAAAAATCCGATGCACTCTGGTTGACGATCAGAATGCCGCCGGTGGTGACATTGGTCATGGCAAGCGTCTCGGCGATGGTGGAGCTTTGGGTATATTCGATGCCCACGCCGGAATAGGCGCCGATGGTGACATCGCGGATTTCGAGATCGGCAAACGTCACATTGGCAATTTCGATCAGATCAATGCCCAGTTCAAACCCGGTAATGATGTCGAGCCCGTCACCGCCCTGGATTGAGGTATCATAGTCAAAGGCGAAAATGTCGGTTTCACCATCCAGTGCGCTGATCAGCTGATCATCGCCGCGCTCACCCACCATACGGTCTTCTCCGCTGTCACCTCGGATCAAGTCATTGCCCAGCCCGCCGAACAGCTCATCATCACCCGCACCGCCGGTCAGGTAGTCATCACCGTCAAAGCCGCCGATCTGGTCATTGCCGCCCCGGCCGTGCAGATCATTGGCACCGAAATTGCCGCGCAATATGTCGTCGAAATTTGATCCCGCTGCGTCCTCGACATTAAAGACGGAGCCGCCATTCCCGCTGGTAAGGCCGGTGATGACCCCGGTCAAAAGATCGAGATTAGCCCCTTCGGTCATGTCCATCAGGTCAATCCGGTCAATCCCTGCGCCGCCATCAACCGTGTTGGCACCATCGCCGGGCATCAAAATGTCATCGCCATCGCCGCCATAGATCATATCATCGCCACCACGGCCCTTGATCGTGTCGTTGCCGGAACCGCCAAAGATTGTGTCGTTGAAGTCGCGGGCATAAAGCCGGTCATCACCGTCACCGCCCTCAAGCCGGGCATCGCCCATGCCTGAAATAATCGTGTCGTCAAAGCGGGTGCCAATGACGCCTTCAATAGATGTGAAACCGGCTTGCAATGCGGCATTGACGGTCAGCGCCAAGCCGCGTGCGGTGAAGTCGGCCACGTCGGAACCATCACCGCCATCAAATGTCGTGCCTGCCAGATCTATGTCGCGCAAAATGTCGTCGCCTGCGCCGCCGAACAAGGCGTCGGTGCCGGCCCCGCCGATCAGAATGTCGGCCTGATCGCCGCCATAAAGCGCATCATTGCCTGAGCCGCCATCAATCAGGTCTTCACCGCCCCGGCCCATGATGGTGTCATCAGCGGTTGAGCCGGAAAGGGCGGTGTCATCGGCGTCATCCATGCCATAAAGCGTGTGGCCCTCAACATTGGCGCCAAAGCGGATGTCGGTATAGCCCGGAGTGGAGTAATCAAAGCTCAACCCCTGGTCGAGGACAAAGACGTTCAGGATAACCGACCGGTTGGGCAGGAACTGCATTGCGTATTTTTCCTGCACCTCGTCATAAAAGCCCGCAATATCATCCGGCCCGATATGGCCTTCAACCCGCAGAATATCTTTGCGGTGGGTGAGTGGGCCGGTCTCAAAACCCTCAATCATGTCATCCATGTCCAGCGGATTGCCGCGCACAATATCGACCGAGCCGTCGGCTGCGCCGACATCAATACGGTCGGAGCCTTGGCCGCCTTCGATCAGATCAGCCCCGACACCGCCATAGAGCAGGTCATCACCTTCCGCGCCAAACAGCTGGTCATCGCCCAGATTGCCGAACATCTGATCAATGCCTGCCTGGCCAAACAGCACATCATTGCCGCCCAGCGCGTCAATGGTGTCGCGTGTCCCTGCGGCATAAAGCAGATCATCGCCGCCCGTGCCGCCAAAGCGCAGGCGTACCGTGTCAAAGCCGGTGCGGGTAAACGAAAAGCCGCCTTCACCGGGATTGAGATCGAGGCTGAGGCTGGCATCGGGCAGCCCGTCTTTATTGCTGTCAATTTCGAGTGTGTAGCTGCTGTAGTTTGCGGAAAACCCGCCGCGAATGTCGCTGACATCAAGGCGTGTGCCGAACAGGTCCAGCGCATCAAGCTGGCCGGATTCAAAATCAGCCAGCGTGTCGCCGTCAAAGTCTTTGACCGTGCCCTGGAAAAAGTCGGTCACGCCATCGCCCGCGCCGGTGATGTCGCCGCCATATAGGGTGTCGATACCGCTTCCGGCAAACAGGAAGTCGCTGTCGCCGCCGCCGACCAGCTCATTCATGCCGCTGCCGCCCGACAAAAAGTCCTGAGATGCGCCGCCCTCAAGATAATCGTCGCCGTCATCGCCATAGAGGAAGTCGGTGCCGTCACCGCCATAGATTTCATCGGCATCATCGCCGCCGAAAATCTCGTCCTGGCCTTCATCACCAAACAGGGAATCAAAACCCTCGCCGCCATAGATCGTGTCGGTATCAAGCCCGCCATAGATCAGATCGCCGCCCGCATCGCCATGCAGCGTGTCATTGCCATTGCCGCCGAAGATGGAGTCTTCATCATCGCCGCCATAGGCGGTGTCATTGCCGTCGCCGCCGCGCACCTCATCATGTCCCGAACGGCCCGACAAAGTGTCATTGCCGCTGTCACCGGACAGAAAATCGTCAGCGTTGAATCCTCTCAGCTCGTCATTGCCGGCGCCACCAAACAGGGTGCCACTAAACCCGACGGCCGCTTGCAAACTGTCGTCACCGTCCAGGCCCTCAATCACCTCGTCCTCGATAGCGACAAGCGTGTCGTTTTGTGCCGAACCGCCAAACTTGAACTTCGCAGTGCCGGTGGTCGAGTCGACCGAGATTGAAGCGCCATTGCGGGCGAACTCTTCCACGCGGAACGTGCCGACGACCGTGCCATTGTCGATCAGAGTGATCGCATAGCTTTTGGGGATGCCGGTGGCCGGGAAGCCGGGATTGAAAGATCCCGTCACGCTGAGAGGGCCGGTGATACCGCTGACCTCGATCACATCCTTGGTCTCACCTGTGTCCATAAACACAAAGGTATCGCCGTCGAGATCTGAAATGCCGGTGATGAACCGGTCTTCATCTCCGTCAACACCGAAGCGGCCACCGCCATATTGCCGGTCGCCACCAGCGCCGCCGCGAATGATATCGGCACCATCATCGCCAAACAGCTGATCAGCGCCGTCGCCGCCGAAAATTTCATCCTCATCATTGCCGCCAAACACGACGTCATCGCCGTCTTGCGCAATGATCGTGTCATCACCGTCAAGCCCGAAGATGCGGTCATCGCCCTGAATGCCGTAAATCGTATTACTGGAATTGGTGCCGCCAAAGATGATGCGGGTGTCGGTGGCGGTTTGCTCAATGATCATGCCGGAGCTGGCAAAGCCGGTGAAGGTGAAGAAGGCATCGCGCACGCCATCATCATCGGCATCAATATCAAGGCTCAGCGTCATGGCGGTCAGGTCAAAGATGCCGCCGATATCCTCGGGGTCGACAAGCTCATTGATGATCAGCCGGTCGCGCGGTCCTGCGAGCGTGGCAAAGCTGCGCGAGCCTGCAAACTGCTCGATCAAGTCGCCGTCAAGTTCCGCGAGCGTGCCGACGACTTCGTCAAAGCCCAGATCAGGGCGGAAGCCGCCATTGCCGTCCGAGATCTGACCGGCCCGGATGATGTCGCCGCCCAGCCCGCCATAGAGGCCATCGCCGGCCGTGCCGCCCTGCAGCGTGTCAAAGCCATCACCTCCAAACAGCAAATTGAAGCCACCGCCGCCAAAGAGCGTGTCATCGCCGGTACCGCCATAAAGCAGATCGTCATCATCGCCGCCGAACAACTCGTCATTATCCGCGCCGCCATAAATTTCATCATTGCCGCCTTCGCCCGACAGCGTGTCGTCGCCGCCAAAGCCTTCAATGAAATCAGCATCCGGCGATCCGACAAAGATGTTGGCAGACCCCGTTCCCACATAATTGACCATGACATACCCTTTTCGCGCCGAATCCATGTTTGGCGACCGGGGTAAGCCGGTTGCGGTGATTTGGGCATACCCGGTTCGGGGATGGCGTGCGATTTTGTTTGAAAATTCACAAAGATAGGCAAGCGGGGGTCTTGGCTTGCGCACAGGGCTTGGCTAGGGTTTTGGCACACAGGGGGACAATTTCATGTCAGTGCAAAAACCGCTTTTGTTTCACGGCGCGCCGGGATCGCCTTACACGCGCAAAATGCTGGCCATTCTGCGTTACCGCCGCATTGCCTATGAGGTCTTGTGGGGCCGGATGATCGAACAGCGGCCCGATCTGCCCAAGCCTAAAGTGGCGCTGATGCCGACCTTCTTTTTTGACGGTGAAAACGGGGTTGAGGCAGTGGTGGATTCCTCGCCCATTCTGCGCCGGCTTGAGACAGAGTTCTCCGGCCGCTCCGTCCTGCCTGATGATCTGGCGCTGGGCTTTTTGAACACGCTGGTGGAAGATTACGGCGATGAGTGGCTGACCAAGGCGATGTTTCATTATCGCTGGGCCTTTGATGATGACATTGCCCATGGCGGACCGCTGCTCGCCTTCTGGAACGATCCCACCTTGCCCGGTGATGTGGCCGAACAGTTTGGCGGCGCGTTTGCCCAGCGCCAGGTGGACCGGCTTTGGGTGGTGGGCTCCAACGACACCACGCGCGATGTGATTGAACAAAGCTATGTCCGCTTTCTGGAAATCCTGGATGGCTTGATTGAGGGGCCGGGCTATGTGTTCGGCACCCGCCCGTCTTCGGCCGACTTTGCGCTTTATGGCCAGCTGACCCAGCTCACCACCGTGGACCCCACGCCGGTCAAAGTTTCGCGCGATACCGCACCGCGCATCCGCTCCTGGGTGGAACGGGTGGATGATCTGTCGGGCCTCACAGTGACCGATGACGGCTTTCTACCCCTTGAGGATCAGGCCGCGCGTCTTAAGCCCCTGCTGGCAGAAATCGGGCGGGTCTATGCGCCTTTCCTGCTGGCCAATGCCAAAGCTTTGGAAGCGGGGGCGGAGATGGTCGAGTGCGAAATTGACGGCGCGCAATGGACCCAGAAAGCCTTTCCCTATCAGGGCAAATGCCTGATGTGGCTGCGCGAGGCGTTTGGGGCCCTGGCTGACGCTGATCAGGCCCGCATCCGCGCGGTGATCGGCGGCACCGGCATCGAGGCGCTGCTTTAGGGCAATTGTCGGCGGCGCGGGACGTCAAAGCCTCAGGCGCATCGTGTCATAGCGGTGTTGCGCAAGCTCCAACACACTGGCATCCATAACAAAAGGGGGGTGCCGGGTGAGGGCGCACAGTATGGCCGCGCTGCTGGCAATGGGACTAACCATGCCGGTCGCCGCACAGGACACAGTACAGCAACCGCAGGCCGAGCCGGAGCAACAGGCGCCGGTTCGCCAGGCAAGGCTTGATGAAATTGTCGTTTCGGCCCAGCGCCGGGAAGAAAGCTTGCAGGACGTGCCGGTTTCGGTGTCGGCATTCTCGGGCGATGATCTCAAAAACGCCAATATCAGCGAAAGCCACGGGCTTCAGCTTAAAACGCCGGGCATGGTCTATAACAGCCAGGGCGGCTATGCCCATATCTACATTCGCGGCATTGGGTCGGACGGCACGATCCCGTCTTCGGAAGGCTCCATCGGGACCTTCCTCGATGGCGTCTATAATCCCAACGCCAACAGCTCCATCCAGCATTTTGCCGATGTTGAACGGGTTGAGGTTCTAAAAGGCCCGCAAGGCACCTTGTTTGGGCGCAACACAACGGGCGGGGCGATCAATATCACCACGCGCAAACCTGCCGATGAACTCAATGCCAATTTCTCCGTCTATGGCGGCTCATACAAGCGGATCGGCTTTGATGGCTTCATCACCGGGCCGATCATGGATTGGCTGAAAGTGTCGGTTGCGGGTTATTACGACCGCTCGGATCACTATTACGAGAACATCAACCCCAATGGCTTCCCCATCGAGGACGTCAAGGATTGGGGCGTGCGCGCCAAAATTCTGGTGGAGCCGTTTGAGGGCCTTGAGCTTTTGATCAATGGCTATCTGACCGACCATTACGGGCCTGACACGACGGTGGCGAACAATCTGCGCACCTCGCTTTTGACCGAACTGGCCGGTGGCCGCACCGAATCCTCGAACACGCCTTATAAATCCAATGCCGACCGGGGGCCTTACTTCAATGAGTATCGTAACACCGCGCTCGACATTCATTTGACCTATGCCAATGACTGGATTGAGGTGAAGTCGATCTCGGCCTATCTCGATACGGATAATTCCGGCTTTATCGAGCTTGATTATACCGAAGCTGACCTTGAGGAAGTGCCGGTGCCGCGCGGCTTTTCTGAAAGCTACAGCCAGGAGGTGCAGATTGCGAGCCTGTGGGACCATCCCTTCCAGTTTCTCGCCGGTGCGTTCTACCTCAAATCCAAGGGCGGCTTTGACCCGCTGGAAATCTCGCTGGGGCCGACCGCGGGGCTCGACACGACGCTCGGCGCGCTTGAGGATCTGATCAGCCCGCTGGGGCTTGGTCAGTTGATCGGCGGGCTGTTCCCCGGCGGTTTTCCCGATGCTGCCAAGCTGATCACCACCGGCATTATCGAAACCAAGGCATGGGCGGGGTACGGCAATGCCTCCTACACGCTGTGGGAGGATGTGACGGTCCGCGCCGGCATCCGCTATTCGACCGAGACGCGCTTCCTGCTCAAGTCCGAAACGCAGGTTCAATTGCTTGGCCTGCCGTTCGAGCCGACCATATTGAGCTCGCCGCCTGATGAGCGGACATGGAGCGCCTGGTCGCCCATGGCCTCGCTGGAATACAAGCCCGACAATGTCCTGTACTATGCCAAATATGCCGAGGGCTTTAAGTCGGGCAACTGGAACCCGGTGCTGATCCTTGAGCCGCTGATCCCGGTTGAGCCTGAATTCATCACATCGGTTGAAGTTGGATTTAAAGGCGACTTCTTCGACAATCGCGTGCGCTTCAACATGGCGGGCTTCTGGTACGACTATCAGGACTTGCAAGTGCAGGTGGTCTCGATTGTCAGTTCAGGCACGGCGCGGCTTGAAAATGCAGGCAATGCGCGGGTCTATGGGGCCGAAGCGCAATTGTCGGTCGCACCGACGCCTGATCTGGTGATCAATGGCGGGGCGGCCTGGATTGAAAGCGAATATCGGGAATATTTCGGCACCGGCTATGATGAGCAGACCGGCCTTGCCTTTGAAGGCGACTTCTCCGGCAATCAGCTCAATCGCGCACCGCGCTGGACCGCCAATGCGGACGCCACCTACACATTTAATCTGTGGGGCGGGCCGCTCGATCTCTCAGGCAACATCTATTACGCCTCAGGCTGGTTCTATGATGCCCAGAACACGGTGGAGCAGGGGGCCTTTGTCATCATCGGCGCGCGGATTTCCTATCTGCATGAACGGTCGGGCGTGCGTCTTTCGGTGATCGGGTCAAACCTCACGGACGAAGCCTATTTGATGAATGCCTTGCTGCACGATTTTGGTGCGCACGGAACCTATGCGCCGCCCCGCAAAATCCTTGCGCGGCTTGACTGGACATTCTGAGGGGGAGCGAGATGGACTACGCGCTGACCGATGAGCCTGCGAATATTTTGATCGATCCCGAAGCGGACGACACAAACCCTGACCGCAAATTTCCCGATCCTGAATTCGGGCCCGGCCTGATCACCGATTATGATCACTATTTTGATCCCGCCCAACTGGGCCGCGAAATGGATGCACTGTTTGCCACCCAGTGGCTGATCGCGGGGCGGACCCAGGATGTGGCTGAGCCCGGCCAGTGGTTCACCTTCGACATCGGGCCTGAAAGCATCATCATTTCGCGCGCCGCCGATGGCGAATTGCGCGCCTTTTACAATGTCTGTCAGCATCGCGGGGCGCGTCTGGTGCTGGACGATTTCGGCCGGTCAAACAGTTTTGTCTGCGGCTTTCATAGCTGGGCTTGGGAGCTTGACGGGACGCTCAAACGCATCACCGATGAAGAGACGTTTGAAGAGGCGGTGATCTGTGACCGGCCCGGCCTGCCGCAAATTCATGTCGACACATGGGGCGGGTTCGTCTTTGTCTCCATGGCCGAGACCCCGCCGAGCCTGGCGGAGTTTCTGGGTCCATTGCCTGATGTTTTGGCCAACTATCAGCTGGAAGACATGGTGATGGTGTCTGACTTTTCGATTGAATGGCCGGTCAACTGGAAGGTGGCGCTGGATGCCTTTATGGAGGGCTATCACATTCATCGCCGCCATCCTGAGGGCCTGTCGTGGATTGAGGATTATCACCTTCAGCATGATTTCTTCGAAAACGGCCATTCGCGCATGATCCTGCCGGTGGGTGTGAAAAGCGCCCGCAGCTCAAACCCCAAGAGCCTGACGGCGGAGCTGACGGCCATGCTGGCCGAGGTCGGGCTTGACCCGGCCGATTTTGAAGGCCGGGCCGATGAGGTTCGCGCGGCGATCCAGAAGCGCAAGCTTGACTGGGCGGCCGAGGCGGGGATGGACTTCACCCGCTACACGCCAAGCCAGCTGACCGATGATGGCAATTATTTCATCTTTCCCAACACGACCTTCAACATGCATGCCGAAGGCTTTTTGATGATGCGCTTCCGGCCCCATCCGTCCGACCCGGAAAAATGCTATTACGATGTCAGCGCCTATGCCCACCGCGTGAAGGACCCTGATTATCGCCTGCCGCTTTATATGGGGGCACCCGATATTGATTTGTCGGGTGAGGTGCCGCGGCCTGAGCGCGTGCGCCTCAAACATGGCGAGGTCAGTGTGAGTACCGTGCTCGATCAGGATTCTGAATTTGTGCCATTCGTGCAGGCGGGCATGAAATCACGCGGCTTTAAAAAGCTGCGTCTGTCGCGGCAGGAACGCCGCATTCAGGCTTTCTATCAGGAATATGAACGCTGCCTGTCCACGCTGGGCGGTACGCCGAAGCGGGATTTGTAGGCCCGCGAGAAATGCGCGACATCTTTGAACCCCCAGCTATAGGCGATCTGGGCGACCGCAAGCCCGCGCATGGCGGGGTCGCACAACTCCGCCCGGCATCGTTGCAGGCGCTGTTCACGGATATAGCCCGCCGCGGTTTCGCCGCTGCCTTCAAAGGCGCGATGCACACAGCGCACTGACATGTTGAGCACACGAGCGATTTCTTCCACCGACAGGTCAGGATCGCTCATCCGCGCCTGGATGAAATCGACAATGCGCTGGCGGCTCAAGGCCCTGCTGTCCTGACGGCCCGGCAGCATGGTGCCGTCACTCATCGCTTCGGCAGCGACAGAGCACACCGCATCGACAATGGCATGGCCAAGCGGTGTGGCGGCGGCTTCGGCAATATGGGGGCCTTCGTCAATCGCCATGGAGATCAGCGACATCATCAGCCGGCCCGATCCCCGGCCCAGCGTCAGCGGACGGCGGAACAGCCCGGTGATGCGCGGCTCACGCGCGCGCAGCAAGGTGGCGGGAATACGGATATTGATCGCCGCGGTCAGATCGCCTTCGCCGCCGACAAAATAGCCTTTCAGCGGCTGGCCCAGATCAAACAGGGACATGGTGCCGGTTTTGATATGGGTGGTCTGGTCGGCCTGATCGACCGCCATGCCCGCGCTCAAGGGCAGATAAAGCAGCACCGAATCGTCATTGTCGGTGCGCACATGGCGCTGGGTCCGGTTGGCGATCTGGGTGCCGATCGAGGTGTAGCGCAGCATGGACACCATACCCAGATCGACATGTTCCAGCTGGGCTTCATAGCGGTCAGCGGCTATGTCGCATTCAACCGAACAGGCGCACACGGTGGCATTGATTGTGTCGACGACAAAATCATAGCGGTCTTGCGGCGCAATCGATTGCGTGGTCCACGCTTGCAGCATGGCTCACCCCCTTTTTTCTTTAAAGCCTAGCACGGACGTTGAAACGCGCAAGCGCTTAGAAATTCGACAAAAGTCCGCGCACAATGGCACCGATGGGCGGCTGGCTTGAAACGCCGGGCAGGGTGGACACGGTGGCAATTGTGGCATTGAGGGTGTGGGGCGAAATCAGGCCGATCATGCGGCCGGGATTTTCCAGCACCGGAAGCAATGCCAGATCGACCTGGGTCAGATCACCCAGCGCCTGGACATTGAGCGGCAATGCAGCGGGTGCGCTTTGCGCCTGGGCTTGTGGTGTTGCACCAATAAGCAATAGCGCGGCCAGCAAGGCCGGTGTCAAAAGTTTCATCACTCCCTCCCTCAGCTGCTTGTTTGCAGCATTGTGACGAGTGTCGGGCTTTATCGAGGTTGCGTGCAAGTCAAAGGCGGACGGGTGGCACACCGGGTCATGTCTCAGGCAGGCAATGGCAAGTTTCAGGCGTCTGCAAAGAGATCAAGGCGGATGGCCAGCGCGTTATGGTTGCGTGTGATGTCGGCCAGCGTCTTTTGGTCGAGCACATCCAAGAACGCGTCGCGGGCGCGCTTCATGGTCTGGCTCAATTCGCACACCTCCATCAGTGGGCAGGTATTAATGTCGGGATTGAAACACTCGACCAGATCAAGATCGCCTTCGGTATGGCGGACAACCTGACCGACGATAATCTCTTCGGGCGCCATGGCAAGACGGATGCCGCCAGAGCGGCCCCGCACGCTGGTGAGATAACCGATTTGCACCATCTGATGGGCGGCCTTGACCAGGTGGGCCTTGGAAATGCCGTAGGCTTCGGCGATTTCCGGCACGCTCGACAAGCGTGGTTCACGCAGCGCACAATAGATCAAAATACGCAGGGCATAATTGGTGTAGGCGGTCAGTTTCATCTCGCGTCACTCCGTCGCTATAAAACTTGTATCAAAAATATTGCTTTTAAGCAAATGCCCCTTAATCTTTGGAACGGTTCTAGAGTTCAACCCCTGATCCGGGGAAGGAAGCCTGATGTTTGATATGGCCGATGCCGTGCTTTTGGCGCGTATCCAGTTCGCATTCACCGTGTCGTTCCACATTGTCTTTCCCGCCTTTTCGATTGGACTGGCGTCCTATCTGGCGGTGCTGGAAGGCTTGTGGCTGTTCACCGGCAAGCCCGTCTATATGGCGGCGTTCAAATATTGGCTGAAGATTTTCGCCGTCGCCTTCGGCATGGGTGTCGTGTCGGGCCTTGTCATGTCCTATCAGTTCGGCACGAACTGGAGCGTGTTCGCCGACAAGACCGGCCCGATCATCGGCCCGCTGATGGGCTATGAGGTTTTGTCCGCCTTCTTTCTGGAGGCCGGCTTTCTCGGCGTCATGCTGTTTGGGCTGAACCGGGTGGGGCCCAAGCTTCACTTTGTGGCGACCCTGATGGTGGCGTTCGGCACGCTGATGTCGGCCTTCTGGATCCTGTCGGTCAACAGCTGGATGCAAACACCTGCAGGCTACGCCATCAATGATGTCGGTCAGTTTATCCCGGCTGACTGGTGGGCAGCCATTTTCAACCCAAGCTTTCCCTACCGGCTGGTGCATATGGTGCTGGCGGCCTATCTGACCACCGCCTTTGTGGTGGGGGGTGTGGCGGCGCTTCACATGATCCGCCAGAAAGGCAATGGCACCGCGAAGCTGATGTTTTCCATGGCGCTGTGGATGGCGGCGATTGTGGCACCGATCCAGATTTTTGCCGGTGATCTGCACGGGCTGAACACGCTTGAGCATCAGCCGATGAAAGTCGCGGCCATGGAAGGCCATTATGAAACCAGAAAAGGCGCGCCGCTCATCCTGTTTGGCCTGCCCGACAATGAGGCGGGGGAAACCAGATATGCGGTTGAAGTTCCCAAGCTTGGCAGCCTGATCCTGACCCATGAATGGGACGGTGAGGTGAAAGGGCTTGAGGCATTCCCCAAGGAAGACTGGCCCAATGCGGCGATTGTCTTCTGGTCGTTCCGGATCATGGTGGGGCTTGGCTTTCTGATGGCGGGGCTTGGCGTGTGGAGCTTGTGGCTGCGCCTGCGTGGCCAGCTTTACACCAATCAGATGATCCGCAAGGCCGCTGTCGTGCTGACGCCCGCGGGCTTTATCGCGGTGCTGGCAGGCTGGGTCACCACCGAGGTTGGCCGTCAGCCCTATACCGTCTATGGCCTGCTGCGGACAACCGAGTCGGTTGCGCCGATTGATGCGCCTGCCGTCGGGGCCTCGCTGATCGCCTTTGTGATCGTCTATTTCATCGTTTTCGGCGCGGGCGTGTTCTACCTCTTCCGCATGATGAACAAGCCGCCCAGCGAGGGCGATGATGATATGCGGCTGGAGGCGCCCATGCGGGTGGCAAGCTTCCTGCCCGACTGGCTGAAACCCGAGCATCAGAAAGCGGAGGCGCGTCATGTTTGATCTGCCATTGATCTGGGGTGTTCTGATCGCGGTTGCGGTGCTCGCCTATGTGATGCTCGACGGGTTTGATCTGGGCATCGGCCTGTTGTTTCCCTTCTTGAAAAAAGAACGCGACCGCGACACCGCGATGAATTCGGTGGCGCCGGTGTGGGACGGCAATGAAACCTGGCTGGTGCTGGGCGGCGGGGGGCTTTATGCGGTCTTCCCGCTGGCTTACGCGATCATCCTGCCCGCGCTTTATGCGCCGATCACCGCGATGTTGCTGGGCCTCGTCTTCCGGGGTGTGGCGTTTGAATATCGCTGGCGTACCACACGCGGCAAACGCTTCTGGGACTTTGCCTTCTTTGGCGGATCGCTGGTGGCGGCCCTGTCACAAGGCATTACGCTGGGCGCGCTGCTGCAAGGCATTCCGGTGGTTGACCGGGCTTACGCGGGGGGCTGGTGGGACTGGCTGACGCCGTTCAGCCTGTATTGCGGCGCAGCCCTTGTGTGCGGCTATGTGCTGCTTGGCTCCACCTGGCTTGTGATGAAGACCGAAGGCGGGCTCTATGAATTTAACTGCCGGGTCGCGCAATGGTCGTTCTTCGCGATCCTGTGGTTCATTGCCGGGGCCACATTGTGGACGCCGATCATCAATATTGAATTTTATGAACGCTGGATGAGCTGGCCCGCACTGCTCTACACCATACCTGTTCCTCTCCTGGTGCTGGTTATGTGCGCGGTGATCATGACGGGGTTGAGCCGGGGCAAGGATGCCTGGCCGTTTCTGGGGTCATTGGGACTGTTCGTGCTGTGTTTTGCCGGGCTTGGCCTGTCGGTCTATCCCAACATCGTGCCGCCTTCGATCACCATTTGGGATGCGGCCGGACCCGATGAAAGCCTGGGCTTCCTGCTGGTCGGGGCAGGCGTGTTGCTGCCCATCATCGGGGCCTATACCGCCTATGCCTATTGGGTGTTTCGCGGCAAGGTTGATCCATCCGAGGGCTATCATGAGTAAGCGGGTTCTATGGTTTGTGGCGCTGTGGGCGGCGGGCGTGCTCACCGTCGCCACAGTGGGCTTTCTGATCCGCTCCGCCCTTGGGTTGTGAGCGCTCAGGGAAGGGTGACCACGCTGCTTTCATGCCAGCCATAGCGCACCGCCTTGGCTTCAAGGGTTGCGCCTTCAACCGGGGTGAGGGGGGCTGAGTAGATCTGCCAGTCCCCATCATCCCAGCGATAGCCGATTGAGGCATTCTCGCTTGCAGTGATGGTGATCGTGCCGTCCTGTTCGTGGATCACAGGCGCAGGCGTGGTGCGGATTTCGCCGTTCTCGTCGAGGATCGAGGCGATCAGCTCATCCTCAGGCATATCCATTTGCGGGCCCATGCGCGCGACCCAATCGGTCAGCACACCGCGCAGCCGGTCGGCAACCGGCTTATAGGCGGGATCATCAATCAGATTGTTGAGCTCGCTGGGGTCAGCGTCCAGGTCATAAAGCTGTTCCACACCGGGGCCTTCAAAATATTGCGCCTGTTGGGGCGGCAGCTTGCCCTCTTCATACAGTTTGCGCATCGCCCGAATGCTCGCCAGATGATCGCGAAATTCTGCTTTGTGGCCGCCGGGCAGATCAGGCCGGTGGCTCAGAATATATTTGAAGCGCTCATCGCGGACCGCGCGCTGCTTGTCGGTGATCTCGTCAACCCGGTCGGCGGCGGCAAAGACATAACGATGCCTGGGGCCTTCAACAAAATCATAGCCCTGCACATAGTCGGGCACCTCAACCCCGGCAAGGCGCAAGATGGTCGGTGCCAGATCAACAAAGCTGACCATGCGCGTGTCGAGCGTTCCGGGCTCAACCCCCGCAGGGCGAAACTTTTCGGGCCACACAATGATCATCGGCACCTTGATGCCGGTATCAAACAAAGAGCGTTTGTGGCGCGGCAGCCCATCGCCATGATCAGTGGTGAAGATGATGATGGTGTCCTCGGCCAGCCCGTCAGATTTGAGACGCTCCACCAACTCACCCACCAGCCGGTCCAGCCGGTGAATATTGGCGTAATGGAGCGCAAGGTCGCCGCGCACCTCCGGCACGTCGGGATAATAAGGCGGCAGAATGAGACTGTCGGGATCGACCTTTTCAGCCTCAGTAAAGGTGCCATAGCGGTGATGACGATAAAGCTGAACTGCCAGATGAAGCGGTGAGCGCGGCCAGGTGCCAAGCGGGGAGAACACGCCGCTTTCATGGGTGACGAAAAAATTCGTCCGGGCAAAGAAAGGCTGGCCATCGCCGCGATTGCGCCAGCTTGCGCCATCGCCTTCATCATCCCAGATGGTGAAGGGGCCGGTGCCGTTGCGCACGCCGGAGAACTGATAATCAAGCTTGGAATTGGTGTAGGTGTAATAGCCTTGCTTGCGCAGCAATTCGGGAAAGGCCTTTAGCTTGGTGGGCGGAACCGCGAGATAATTGCGGTTGGATGTCCGCATATGCTGCGCCCCGATGGAGCCTTGATGCACGCCTGTCACACTCGCCGCGCGGCTTGGTGCGCACACGCCCGATGTTGTGAAGGTGTTGGGATAGCGCACGCCCGCGCGCGCCATCGCATCAATATGGGGGGTGCGCGCCTGGGCATCGCCAAAGGCGCCGATGCGCGGTGACAGATCTTCAGCCAGCATCAGCAGAATATTGGGCCGGCCTTTCGGATCAGGGGCTTTTTCCACAAAGGGCGGCGGGCCAGGCGGTCCCATGAAGAAGACAAAGACAATCACCCCAACCAGCACCAGGCTGATCAGCAAAGCGGGAATGCGCCACAGCCATTTCATCTAGAGCATCTCCGCAAGAAAGGGCGACATCCAACGGATTGACCAGTCAAAGCCCGGTTCGGTCGCATCGAAAATATGCGCCCAGCCATCAAGCCTGCCATAGCGGTAGGGAATGCCGAGCCGCTTGAGGTCTTCAGCGAGCGCATCGGATTGCTGAACCGGCGCATGAAGATCAAGCGTGCCATGCAGCATCAGGGTCGGCGGCGCATCTTTGGTGAGGTGATAGCGCGGCGAGGCAGTGCGGAACTTGTCGATCTGATGGGGTTCGGCATTCACAAAGGTGCGGATATGGTTTTCCTTGCGCACCCAATCGGCGGTGAGGTCATAGCCGCCATAAATGTTGATCAGCGCCTTGACCCGTTCATCCTGATCGGCGTGGCCCGCGCTGCGATCCCATTGCGGATCATTGGCTCCAAACGCCGCCATCATGGCGAGATGGCCGCCTGCGGAATTGCCCGAAAGGGCGAGCCGGTCTGGATCAATGCCGTAGCGGTCGGCATTGGCGCGCGTCCAGCGTACCGCAGTCAGAACATCTTCCAGCGCGGCGGGGAAGGGTGCTTCCTGCATCAGCCGATATTCCATGCACACACAGACATAGCCCGCGCGCGCAAAATGATTGGCGTAGAGATGAAGCTGATCCTTGTCGCCCATCTTCCATGAACCGCCATGCACAAACAGGATGGCGGGCCGCAGGCTCTTGCTGTCTTTGGGTTCATAAAGATTGAGGGTGAGAGTGCGGTTGCCTTGGGGGCTGTTCAGAGTGCCAAACACCAGATCGCTGTGCTTGCGCACCTCCGGGTGAAGCGGGCCTTCAAGGTCTTTGCGCTTGACCGTCTTGAACACCATCATGGCGAGAAAGGCTTGCAGATGGGTTGACCATCCCTTGGGCGGTACTGCGCCGGAAGGCGGTTCGGTTTCCAGATCGGGCCGCCGGGCAGGTGCGCGATGGGCGATGAAAACCGACCAGAGGATGGCTGCCAGCCCCAATCCGGTGAAGATCAGCGCGGTGCGGCCATCGCCGATTGTCCCCGTGACCAGTGCGGCCGCGAACACGGCCAGCGGGACGACAAAGACGTCAGTGTAGCGGTTCATCAGTCCGAACCGTTTCGCGGCAATGAGCGCGGCGGCAATTCCGGCCAGTCCGATCAGCAGAGCCATCAGCGATGCTCCACCATGCGCAGGGCAAAGTCGGCGTAAGATTGCGCGATGGTTTCAGGGTCGCGACCGCTTTCAGGGTCAAACCAGAACGGCACGCGGATGCCCATGGAGGATATGGCGCGCAAGGCAAGCTCGGGGTCGAGCATGTCAAAGGCACCCAGTTTTTGACCGCGCGCCAGAATATCAACAAACAATGTTTCGGCCTCATGGCGCAGCGCCAGGCTGGGGCCTGCCAGCTCTGCCGACAGCTGGTGCAGCTCGGCACTCGCCACCACCGACAGAAGCGGAAATTCGCAATGGCCCAGCACATGGGCTTTGACAATCGCGCTTAATTGTTCGCGCGGATCATTGCCCGCCTCAAGCAGGGCGGCCCGCACACGCGCCAAATGTTCGATATGGCCCAGCCGGATCAGTTCGGCCAGCACATGTTCCTTGGACGGGTAATGGGCGTAAAGTGTCGTGGCGTAGATATGCGCCTCCGCGCAGATATCGCGCACCGACGCGCCTTCATAACCGTGATGGGCAAAAAGCTTGAGCGCGGCGATCAGAATCTTGCCCGGCGTGCCTTGGGGCAGCACCTTTTCAGGCAGCAGCGATTCATCAGCGGGCAGGCGGCGCAAGGGTGCGCTGTCGGTCATATTCTCCCCCAAACACTATAACGAACGTTATTGTTATGCCCATATATCCATAATAACAGCCATAATTCAAGCTTGACGATAAAAACTAACGTTCGTTAGTATGTCGTCAAACAAGAGGATGGGGGACGACCATGCGGACGCTGCTGCGTTTGATCGTGATTTCAGGTTTGGCGGGCTTTGGCACAGGCGCGGTGGCCGCCCAGGAGGCGGACAGTCAGGAATCCAGCGCCCAAGAGACTGTGGCGCAAGAGGCGATTGCCCCGGCGCGCAAGCCCAACCGTACGCTGGATGAAATTCTGGTGGTTGCGCAAAAAAAGACCGAGTCGGTTCAGAAAGTGCCTTTGTCGATCTCCGCGCTCGACAGTGAGTTTCTGGAAGAATGGTCGGTCACCGACATCAATTCCGCCTCGCTTTACACCCCCAATGTGAAGATCACGGACGCGGGCTATTTCCTGTTGCCGCGCATCCGGGGCTTTGGCACCAACCAGAACAACAAGGCGTTTGAGCCGCCCGCAGGCGTGGCGATTGACGGCATTCCCTACACGCGGCTCGAATATTTCACCGGCGCGCTGTTTGACGTTCAGCGCCTTGAAGTGATGCGCGGGCCGCAAGGCACGACCTTCGGCAAGAACACCACGGCCGGTCTGATGCATATCATCACCCGCGATCCCGGCGATGAGTATGATTTTTATCTGGATGGCCAGCTGGGCGAGTTTCAGCGCAAGCGTCTGGAAGGCGCCTTTGGCGGGCCGATCATTGAAGGCAAGCTGCTGGGCCGCATCGCGCTTTTGTATGATGACCGCGACGGCTTTGTCTCCAACACCGCCCTTGATCCGCAAGATGCGCCGACGCGCGGGCGCGGGTCAAAGCGCGAAGGGCTGCGCGCCAAATTGCTGTTGCCTGATCTGTGGGGAACCGAATTCAAGATCAGCTTTGAACATACGCGCTTTGAAGCGGTCGGCGCGGGCATTGAAATGTTTGATGTCAGCCCGGCCATGCAAAACACGATCCGCTCCTATGATGCGGGTGCTGACTTCATCCGCGCCAACAATAAAGGCACGATCAACTCGGCAGATTATCGTGAGGTTGAACTCAATACGCTGACTGCGGAATGGCGCGGTGAGGTGGGCGAGTGGGGCCTGGTGGCGATTGGCGGCTATTCGGTGCTGGAAGGCTCCGCCGGGCTTGATATTGACGGCACGCCCGCCAACGCGCTGTCGGGAACCGATGCGGATAAATCCCCCACCATCACGGCTGAGTTCCGCGTGGAATCACCCATTCTGGATGGATTTCTGGGGCTGAAGAAACTGTTCGGGATGGAGCTTGGAACCTCCTCCATTCTTGCGGGTACCTATTTTCAGCGCCGCGAAATTATTGGCCGGGGCATTGGTTATGAATTCGGTCTGCCGATTATTGATTTGCTTGCAACCGGGCTTGGCGGCGATCAGCCGCAATTGATCCAGAACCTGCTGGGGGCGGTGCTCGGCATTGTCCCGCCGCTCGACAGCCTGCCATTGCTTGATGATTATGCCGAATTCGCAGTGCAGGATTTTGACCAGACCTCGAAAGCCTATTCGGTCTTTGCCCAGCTTGACTGGGACTTCTCCGAGCGTTGGGGGCTGCAACTGGGCGGACGGCTGTCTTACGAAACCAAAGAAGCAAGCTTCTTTCAGCAGCATTTGCAAACCCCAAGCCCGATCCTAGCCATTGCCGGGGTGGAGGAATATGCCACCCAGCGCGACCGGGAAGAGCTGCAATTTGTGCCGCGTGTGGCGTTGACCTTCCAGATGACGCCCGATGTCGGCTTCTTCCTGCACTGGGCGCAGGGCTTCCGGGGGGGCGGCTTCAACGCCTTTGCGTTCCGTAACAATGATGATGAACTGCTGTATGAATCCGAGAAGGCGCAGGATTGGGGCTTTGACATCAAGACCAAATTCGCCGATGGCGCAGCGCGGTTCAATATCTCGTTCTTCTGGCTGACGGTCACAGATTTTCAGGTGCTGACATCCCGCCAGTCTGATCTGGGCATCGGGCTTGGCCAGTCGATTGTTGAAAACGCCCCCAAGGCGCGCAGCCGGGGGATCGAGGCGGACTTCACATGGCTCGTCAATGACTGGCTGTCGCTGTTCTCGACGCTCGGCGTCAATGACACTGAATATCTCGATTTCACCTTCAACAGCTGCTTCCTCGATAATGCCAATACCGATGGCGATGCGGATAATCGCTGCGACGCCACCGGCAAACCCTTTGCGATTACCCCGCTTGTGTCCGGCACCGTACTTGCGCTGATGACATGGCCCCTGGGCAAGACCGGGCTAGAGATTGCCGTGGGCGGCGGGCTTGATTATCAGACCGAGCAGTTCTCGAACTTCTCGCTTGATCCGCGCTACAAGCACCCCTTCACCATACGCTATCGTGCGACGCTGGGGCTGGGGGACATTGACCGGCGCTGGAATATCCGCATTCAGGGCGAAAACCTCACCGATGAGCGCATCCCGATCCGTCAGGGTCAGGTCAATCGCGGCTATGTCATCGAGGCTTATGAAAACCCCCGCACCATCTATCTGACCGCACGGGTTCAGCTCTAGGCGCGGGCGGGGAGCCATCGCCGGTCACCGTCATTCCGGGGCGCACGCCCAATGATATTGGCGGGCGAACCCGGAATCTGATCGTGGCACCGCCACAACAGTCATCAGATCCCGGATTGACGCTGGCGCGTCCTCCGGGATGACGCGTTCTCCATAGTGTTTCCCGTCATTCCGGGGCGCACGCCCAATGATATTGGCGGGCGAACCCGGAATCTGATCGTGGCACCGCCACAACAGTCATCAGATCCCGGATTGACGCTGGCGCGTCCTCCGGGATGACGCGTTCTCCATAGTGTTTCCCGTCATTCCGGGGCGCACGCCCAATGATATTGGCGGGCGAACCCGGAATCTGATCGTGGCACCGCCACAACAATCATCAGATCCCGGATTGACGCTGGCGCGTCCTCCGGGATGACAAAGGCCCGGGATGACAAAGGAAAGGGTGGGGTGTTGGGGGGTTCCCTCACGCAAGGGGGCTGCCTAAACTCCGCCCCGATCAATCATTACCACCACAACAGGGGTCAGGGGCATGTCGGCAGTCAAGGGTTTGTGCGAACCCGCGTTCAAGCGCGTTCACGAGGAATTTGAGAAAAACTTTGCCGAGCGCGGCGAATTGGGGGCGAGCGTTTGCGTCTCGCTCAATGGCGAAACCCAGCTTGATCTGTGGGGCGGGGTGGCCAACAAGGAAACCGGCGAGGCGTGGGACGAAAACACCGTCTGCTGCATCTTCTCCAACACCAAGGCGATGACCGCCCTGTGCGCGCATATGCTGATCGACCGGGGCGCGCTTGACCCCACCATGCCGGTGGTCGACATCTGGCCCGAATTCGGCCAGCACGGCAAAGACAAGGTCACCGTGCAGATGATGCTCAATCACGAAACCGGCGTCGCGGCCTATAAGGACCCGATCCGCGAAGGCGGCATGTGCGATTGGGACTATATGATCGAGCGCACCGCTGCTGAAGAACCCTGGTGGGTTCCCGGCACGCGCAACGGCTATCATATGCTGAGCTTTGGCTGGACGGTGGGCGAGATTGTCCGGCGGGTGGCGGGCATGTCGGTCGGCACATTCTTCCGGCAAGAAATTGCAGAGCCGTGCGGCGCGCAGGACGCTTATATCGGCATTCCCAAAGATGCCGACATGCATATTGCGCCGATTGAACAATATGCCCCGGCAGAAGGGGAGGATCTGGGCGAATGGCTGATGACGGTGTTGACCCAGCCTGATTCGCTCGCCTCCAAAAGCTTCCTCAATCTGGGCGGCTGGTGGCCCAATGAGCGGGCCAATCTTGAGGCTGAACTTCCCGGCGCTGGCGGTGTGTCGAACGCGCGCAATCAGGTGCGTATCTGGGAAGTGGTGGCCGCCGGCGGTACGTTGGGCGGCGTTATACTCTTCTCGGCTGAGCGGGTCAAATCAATGGGGATCACCACGGTCGCGACCAGCCGGGATGCCACGCTTCTGGCGCCGACACGCTTTGCATCCGGCTTTATGAAGTCGATGGACAATTATGCCTTGCCCGGCGACGATAAAATGTCGGCAGTGATTGGCGAGAAGGCGTTTGGCCATGTCGGCGCGGGCGGCTCCATCGGGTTTGCCGATCCTGAATGCGGGCTCGCCTTCTCCTACAATATGTCCCAGATGGGGCCGGGGCTTTTGCTCAATGAACGGGGTCAAAGCCTGATCGATGCGGTCTATGAGGCCATCGGCTATAGCCGCGTGCCGGGCGCCTGGGTCAAGTAGAGAGCGTGAAGGCGCGGGGCGCTATTTCAACCGCCCCGGCAGCTTGCCCAGTTCCCGCGTCACGCCACCGGCTGTGTCGGTGACGGCGCGGACGGGCTTGCCCACGGCGCGCTGAAGATTGGTGCCATAGCCGTAGGACGCCCATTTGTCGGGCGTGGGCCAGAAGCGCACGCCCTTGATGGCGCGATCAATCACCTTGTCCATATCGTCCACGGGCCGTGTGTTGAACAAAAGCGCGACCACGAGGCTGCCATCAGCGCTGCGCTCGACGCGTGAGCGGGTGCCGGGCAGGGAGCCTTCAAAGTTCCATGAACCGCCCCAGGGCTGGGGCTCGGCAAAGCTTGCAAAGCGCGCAATGTCGAGCGCGGATGACACCCATCCGCCATGGGCGTCCATCGCCTCAAGATGGAAGCCGCCATCAGGCCGTTGCACTTTTTTCGGCCCGCCGGGAACAACGGCCGAGACCGGGTCGGCAAAGGGAATGTCGTAATAGCTGACCTCGCCTTTAAACCGTTGCGACGCCAGGCTGTGACCGACCCGCATGGACGAGGACACACCGGCGGGGCCAAGCACCTTGGCGCGGACAAACTGTTCGTATGCCATGCCCGATTGTGCCTCGATCACCCGGCCCAGAACGCAATAGCCGAAATTGGAATAAAACTGGTCGGAGCCCGGCGCGAAGTTGAGCGTCTTTTTGGTGAACATATAGCGCATGACGGTGGGGCAGCTTGAGGGGCGGCTGGTACCCAGCGCATTCGCGACCTCATTGGAATAAAACATCGGATCAAAGCCGAGCTTGTCGAGGTCCCATCCGCCCTGATGGTCAACAAGCTGCTGCAGGGTGATATTCTTCAGGCGGCTGTCCTTGTAGTTCCCGCCGGGCTTGTTGGTGCCAAGCCGGGTGATCATGCCATCGCCCAGCGTCAGGGCGCCGTCATTTTGCAGCCGTTTGAGCGCAGACACGGTCAAGGGTTTTGAAATGCTCGCCAGCCGGAACAGCGATTTGGGGTCCACCCGCGTGCCGGCATCGAGATCAGCATAGCCAAAGCCGCAGGCATAGACGAGGCGGCCATCCTTCACCACGGCAGCGGCCGCGCCGGGGATTTTATAGCGCTTCATCGTCTTGACGATTTCACGGTCAAAGCTCGCTAGCGGCCCGCCGCAATCGCCTGAGCGCACCATGCCATTGTCGGTCATCAGTGCGGAATATTTCTTGATGCCATAGCCCGGCGCTTCAATATCGACGATGCGTGCACCATGGCGGCGGGCCATGATTTTAAGGTCCTGGGCGGACACGCCGTGATACCACCACCAGCGGCTTTCGCCCGCTGCCGGGATCAGCACGGCGGCAAAGCGTTTGCCGCCATTGGTCTCATAGGTTTCAACATCAAGCAGCCGGGCGCGGTGGGAAAAGATTTTGGCGTTCAGCTCTTTTTCGCTGAGCCCCACATACCACCACCATTTTTGCGCCCGCTGGCCGGTATTCTTGACCATGATGGCGGCAAAGCGTGTCTGGCCCTTGTGCTTGTAGCGCTCAATCTCGACCAGCCGGGCCTGATTTGCAGCCAGCCTTTGTTTCAGGCCATCCATGGTCTGGCCGTGATACCACCACCAGCCGGTTTGCGCCTTGCCCTGATTGGACACCATGACCACGGCAAAGCGCAGCGCACCGCCGACATGATAGGGGTCGATGTCGATCAGCCTTGCCTTGTTTTCCTGGGTCTTTTGATTGACCTCAGCTTCCGTCAGCCCGGTATACCACCACCAGCCCGACCGATAGGCGCCTTTGTTGGACACAAGGGTGGCTGACACGCGCAAGGGGCTCGACTGGCTGATATCTAGATCAATGATGCGCGCGCCATGCTTTTGCGCGTTGGCCTTGAGTTCAGCAGGCGTGACATTGACATAAAACCACCATTTGGCTGCGGACTGGCCGGTCCGCTCCACCGCGATCTGCTCGCGCGCCTCAGCCGCCGTCAGCACGAAAAAGCCGAGCAGAAAGGCGTAGAGATAGGTCAGCGTGCGGGACATGAAGGGGGCTCCCTGACGAGATGCTTTTATGGTTAAGCGAAATTTAGACCGCAAATGTTAAGAGGGAGTTTAGAGGCCCGCGCGGCGATTCCAAACAAGAAGGGGCGGGGTGAAACGGTTACAGACCATTCCTGTTATTCACATCGGCAAATCCGGGCCATGCCGGGTCGCTGACTGGCCCCGCACCGATCAGGTCGAGCAGGTGACGCAGCGCGCGGACCCCGTCATCCATCACCAGCCCTTCGATCCTGGACCGCATGGCCACCGGCCACAGGCTCAACGCATAATGATTGCCGCTGGGGCTTGTTGCAAAGCCGGGCGCGGTAAGGCGCGCGGGCAGATCATCAGGCAGGCCCGGCATGTCGCACGGCGCGAGCAAAAGCTGGTCGGCACCCAGCGCCTCAGCCCATTCCAGCCCGGCAAGTAGGCCCATGGCAGGCCCATCCTGGCCTGCCACCGGATCATCAAGGCAAGTCACGCCGAAGCCGTCATAAAGGGCGGCGTGCGGGCCGGTGGCGAGCGCCACCGCATCGACATGAGGCGTCATCCAGTCAATCACCGCCTGGATCATCGGCGCTCCCTGCCACAGGACAAGTCCCTTGGGTTCACCCATCCGGCGGGAGTGTCCGCCACACAGAATGACGCCGGCCGGTTTGTTCATACCGATTGCGCTTTCTTACGGTGCAAGCGTGATGACTTTTGCGTCTCCGGCGACATTGCTGCCCTCATCGGCGAGGATCTGAATGCGCCAGTTTTCCGGGGCCCCGGCCTCCAGCCGTTTAAGCTGGGCCTTGAAACGCACCGGGTCGGCCTCATAGCGGGTTCGGGCCGCCTCGCGCGCGTCAGTCATGTCATACAGCAGGCCCTGTTCCAGAACCGTACCGCCCAAAGGCGTGCTGACCGCAGCCACCCAGTCCGACCGGGTGGAGCCGTCGGGCTGATTGATGATCGCATAATGCGACAGCACAAGCTGGCAGCAGCGGCCAAGCGCGGCGGGATCCGTAGTTGAAATTTGCAGCGGGAAAGACCCTTGAAACGGCGCGCCGCCGTCATCCACGCGCGGAGCGGTAATTAAAATTTGCGCTGCCCCTTCTTTCGGACCGCTGCTGGTTGCGGCCAGATTTTTGGCCTGAAGGGCGGCCAGCTGTGCGGCAATCGCCTTGGCCTGAGGACCGCGCGCGGTGGCAGGCTCCGGCGCAGTGGAGGGCGCTTCGAGGTCTTCGGCGCTGGTCACCGGCGCAAATTGCGGGGCAGGGGCATTGGCGGTGGCCCGCCCGCGCAGACCGAAGGGCTGGCTGGCCAGAAGGGCCCCGTCGATTTTGGAAAACAGCTCAATCTTCCAGTCCGATACCTGATCGGTGGTGAGCTGGGCCCGGTGGGCGGCGAACGCCTTGGTGTCGGAGGGATCAACCAATGTCAGCGCGCCATCAATCAGCCCGTCAGGGTCGATCAGAATGCCGCCGACCAGATTGTCAGCCTCAAGCGTGTTGGTGAGGAAGGTGACCCAGCGGCCGTCATCGTCGCCGCTGGAGCCGCCATCTGCCTGGTGATGATAGGAAATGCGCAAGTCGCAACAGCGGGCATCGCCGCTGTCGGATGCCCAGCCGGTGACCATGAATGTCTTGGCATCGGGTTCGATGACCGTGTTGGCTTTGGGCTGGGCGATCACCACACCGGGCGCGCGCATTTCGGCCAACGCCGGTGTTGCCAGTCCCAACGTGATAAGGCCCGCAAGTGCTGCCAGATGGCTCCGTTTCATTCCTGATCTCCCCTTCAACATGGTCAGAACATGTGCTGCGGTTCTTCCCACTATGGAGACAGAATGTGACGGGAAATGGGAGATTTGACCATCATGCAGTGCACCAATTCTTTCAAACCCACCCTTTAAAGGGGGCGCATTTTACAGCCCGCTTTGGTCCAATTGAGCCTGACGGGACCAAAAGTAATGTCCGCTTGCGACAGGAGAGGAAGCAATGAACAAGCAATCGGATTTGGGTGAATTGCTCAACAATGCGTTGCCTGAAGGCGGCATCAATGTGGCTGACCCCAAATTGTGGAAGAATGAAGACGTTCTGCCCATCTTTGAAAAGCTGCGCCGGGAAGACCCTGTGCATCTGGCCAAAAACACGCCATATGGCGATTACTGGTCGATCACGCGCTATGACGACATCAAATATGTCGACACGGCGAACGAGATTTTTTCCTCCGCGGCGGAGCTTGGTGGCATTGTGATTGCCGATGAAATCTTCAATGCCGATTCAGACTTCCAGATTGTCAATTTTATCGGCATGGACAATCCCCGCCACCAGGATCAGCGCCTGGCGGTCCAAAAGATTGCCGCGAGCCCCTCGCTCAAATCCTTTGAGGATCTGATCCGGGAGCGGACCTGCATGGTGCTCGATGATCTGCCGGTGGGTGAAGAGTTCGACTGGGTGGAGCATGTCTCGATCAAGCTGACCACCATGATGCTGGCCACCTTGTTTGATTTCCCCTTTGAAGACCGTGCCAAGCTGACCCGCTGGTCTGACGTGGCCACCGCCGAAGAAGGCTCGCCCCTGGTGGAAAGCCAGGAACAGCGCATCGCTGAACTGGTCGATTGCCTGAATTATTTTACCGAGCTGTGGAACCAGCGGGTCAATGAACCCCCGCGTACCGATCTGGTGTCGATGCTGGCGCACAGCCCGGCAACGCGCAACGCCACCCCGCTTGAATATCTCGGCAATCTGTTGCTGCTGATCGTTGGCGGCAATGACACGACGCGCAACACCATGTCGGCCACGATCCGCTGCATGAACATGTTCCCCGAAGAGGCTGAAAAGGTGCGCAACGACCCAAGCCTGATCGATGCCATGGTGGCCGAAGTGATCCGCTGGCAGACGCCATTGTCTCACATGCGCCGGACCGCTTTGGTGGATACCGAACTGGGCGGCAAGCAGATCAAGAAGGGCGACAAGGTCGTCATGTGGTATTATTCGGGCAATCACGAGGCCGAGACCTTCCCCGATCCCGACCAGATCAAAATCGGCCGGGAGAATGTCCGCAACCATCTCAGCTTCGGGTTTGGCATTCACCGCTGCATGGGGCTTCGCCTGGCAGAGCAGCAATTGCGCATTCTGTGGCAGGAATTGCTCAAACGCTGGGACCGGATTGAAATGATCGGGGAGCCTGAAATCGTCGAATCAAATTTCGTGAACGGCTATTCCAAAATGATGGTCCGTATTCCCGGCTAGATGTCTGCGGATTTGTGACAGACAAAAGGCCCGGCGGGTTTCCCCACCGGGCCTTTTTCAATCAGCCGGGTCTGCTTATTCAGCAGCCGGAGCAGCTTCTTCCGCAGCGTCTTCCATAGCTGCTTCGCCTTCTGCGGCAGCGTCTTCAGCGGCGGCTTCGCCTTCAGCGGCGGCCTCTTCGGCGGCAGCTTCTGCGCCGTCTGCGGCTTCTTCCATCGCAGCTTCTGCCCCTTCGGCAGCCTCTTCATGATGGGCGGCCCATGCGGCGGGCGCAAAACCAAGAGCGAGCGCTGCGGCGAGCGCGGTGAGTGTTTTCGTCATTGTGGGATACCCCCTGTTGGTTGATCGCCGCCTTGTGGGGACGGCGTTAACGACGTTACCAATTTATTGCAGGGGGGAAATAGGGCGAAAATGTGGCGGAAAAATGCGCCGGTTACTCCTTCTCTTCAAGCGTCTGGCTCAGATGCCGGATTTGTTCATCAATATCAGCAAGAACCGGCTGATAGTCCCTATCGGGAGAAGCCTCACGCAACCGGGTTACGCAGTCCCGGGCTTGTGCGGCACGGCCCAGGGCCTGGCGGAGATTGCCGTTTTCGGCGTCAACAATGCTCAGATACCGAATCACAGTGCAGTGGGTTGAGAGGGTCCGGGGCGGATCGGGACAGGATCAGCAGCATGATCTCGCCGGTTTCGGGGGGCGCCCAGATCCTTGAAGGCTTGCAAAAGCCTGTCGCTGTCCTGCTCAAACCACCAGTCCCGGCGGATCAACTCGGCATGCCATGCTTTCACCGTTTCTACCGGCACCATGCGGGCGGGATCGACATAGCGGTCGACAATCCGGTCTTTCAGGGCTGCGAACCGTTTGCTCAGGTCTGGTTCGCCCAATTCGTTGATGACGTTCTGAGCCAGTTGTGACTGCAGAAGCACCTCAAGCGCGACAAGGTCTTGTTTGACAATGACGGTATAGGTTTCGCCAGCTGGAGGGGCGGCTTCCTCGGCGTGAAGCGGCAGGGCAGCAAGGTCGCAACACAGCGTCAAAGCGGCCAGTTTCAAACAATGTCCCATCCTTTGACCCTCACTGTGCATGTTTCGATTTTTCAAGAAGCTCAGCGCGGTAAGCCTCAATATCGGCCTGGGCGGCCTTGGCGCCGTCATGATCGGGCAGGTCGGCCATCAGGCTTGGATTGACCTGATCGGCCCCGGCCAGGGCAGCCAGCGCGCCTTCATAATCGGTGTTCCGTTCAAGCAATTCGGCCTTGAACAAATAAGCGCCCGACAACAGCACGCGGTTCAGCCAGACTGAGGGGCGCATGGCCACCAGTGTTGTTTGGGCGGTGATTGAACGATCAAGCGCTTCCAGCACTGTCTCCAGCCCGGCATGGCCCGACAAGAGCTGCGCTTTCAACATCTGGGCTTCGGCAAGGACATTGTAGGGTTCAGCGATTATTGCGTCCGGGCTGGTCAGGGGCTCTGCGATTTTGCTGACCTCATCAACCCACACCAGGGCTTCTTCCCGGCGCTTGAGCGCATCAAAGGTCCGGGCGGTGATCAAGCCTGATTTGGCATGATTGACCCAGCCCCAGAACAGATAGGGCCGGTCGCGCAGCACGCGCAGATAAAGTTCGGTCGCTTCGCCCAGCAGCGGCAGCGCGTCTTGTGCCTGGTCATTTCCAAACAGCGCTTTGCCGCGAAACGCATAAGCCTGGGCCAGATCATAGACGCTGAACATATTGTCATCGTCTTTTTTGTGCAGATTGAGCGCGGCCTCCAGATAGGTGCTGCTGGCGGGCTGGAGCGTATCTGTGTTCTGTGTGATTTCGGCCAGATGGGCCAGTCGGCGGGCAATCACCAGCCGCAGCCTTTCAACCCTGCGCAGTGATGGCTGGTCGGCCAGCACCGCATCGGCCTGGGCCAGCGCTTCGGTCCAGACATTGGCAGCCAGATCATAGCCATTATGGCGTGCGAGTGTTTCGCCCAGGGCAAGCATAGCTTCGAGCCGATCGGCGGCTGACCCGGCATGGGTTAAGACAAAATCGAGCTGTTTCAGGACCTGCTCACCATCGCCATCATGAATGGCAAATTCCATCAGCATGATGGCGCACAGCGTGGCGCCGGGATTTTCGGCGACAACCTCGCGAAGCAGCGCCTTCATTTTTTCGGGCGGAAAGTAGCCCTCCGCATAGGGAAAGATGGCCAGCCAGGCCACATGGCGCAGGGTGAGCGGTCCTTCAGCATCGCGTGCGATGGCGGCGAGCGCGGCGAGCGCTTCGTCTTCTTTTTGTTTGTTGTAAAGGGTGATGGCTTCAAGCCCACCGGGGCTTTGCACCGCGGCGTGCAGAGCATCGGACTGACGGGCCATGACATCGCGGGCGTCCCAATAGGGCGTGACAATCTCGCTGATCGCCCCGATGAGTGCGATCCCGCCGGCATCGCGTTCCAGATCGGTTTGTGCGGCTCTGAGCTGTTTGACGGCGAATGTCAGCCGTTCCCGGTCGAGACGGGTTGACCAGTCATTCACCGTCCGGGAAATTTTAGGCGTGGAATAAAGTGCCAGCGCGATCTGATAGCGCGCGCCCGGCGGTAATGGCTGGTCGGCGGCACGCACCGGCAGGGCGGCACAAAAGATAATGATGCACGCGCATGCGAGCCGCTGAAGGCTGGTCATTGGGGGGCTTCCTTGTCGCTTTCAAGATCGGGTTTTGGTGATTGTCCGGGCGGGGGCAGGGCGGCCCGCCGGGCCTTCACCATGCTGATCAGCTCCGCCGCGCGCGCCTTGTTGTCGGTGAGGTCGGCCGTCGTTGCATAAAGCGAATGGACGTAACGGCGGGCGAAATTGACGAGATTATAGATCCGCCCGCCCGATGATGGCGCAAGCCGCGTCAAATCCACCATCAGATCATAGGCCGATTTATAAAGACTGTTGGCTTCGCCATAGCGTCCGGTCTGGGCCGCGGCCGTGGCGGTCAAACCATAGGCATGAGCGAGCAAAAGACGGGCCGGGCGGTCCTGGCCCGATGCGGACAAGGCGGCCCGCTCCGCAGCGGCCATGGCGGTGTGCGCCATCTCATAGGCGCGCTCATCCTCACCCATTGCGGTGTAGATATGCACCGTTGAGCGCATGACGCGGCGGACATAGGCAGCTTGCGCGCGGGCGATGATGGGATCGGCGGGTTCGGCTTGGGCGGCGTCAAACACTTGTTGGGAAAGCGCGATCGCCTGGGCGTGGTCTTTGTTGCGAAGGGCAAGGCTGAACAGAACCTCAAGCGCCTCGATCGTGTGAACCGACGCGGGCTTCGCATCAAGTGTGGCCCGGGCCAGGGATGCGGCGCTTTCATAGTCTTTGGCCATATAGGCCAGCCACGCTTGTTTGACCCATAACCAGGCTTGATCATCGGCGGCCTGGCGGGAAGTGTGGAGGCGGCGGCTTGCCAATTCACCGGCGCAATGGGCAAACCAGCTGCGCACCGCCTGGTGTGTGATCGCGCCGCGCTGTCCCAGATCGTGCAGGATTGTCAGGAAGTGACGGGTGGTGAAGCCGGACGTGCCGTCCTGGCGCAGTTGGTCGAGCTGTGCGATCGCGGGGCCGAAATCATCAAAATTGAGGCGGAAGAGGATTGGTGCGCTTAGCGGGTTTCCGCTCAGGGCGGCCAGTGCCTCTTCCAGCTCGCCTCCTTCATAGTCGGCGCGCCAGAACAGGCGGCGCAGTTCTGCAATCAGGGGTGGAACTTCGGCGGCGGGAAAGGGTTCGGTGGGATCGCCAAAGCGCCGCCGCGCACTGGCTTTGAGCGCTTTCATCCGGCTTTCAAGGCCCGGCACATTGCTGTGATCAGCTGCATCGGCCATGACGTCGCTGAACAGCAGGAAAATACTGGCTTCCGTCCCGGGATCAATAATGAAGCTGCCCGCCGCATCGTCAGACTGGGCAACCGCATTGATCGGCGGAAGAAACAAAGCACCCAGCGTCAAAACAAAGCTGGTCAGAACCCTACGCACCATCCAGGCCCTCCATTTTACGGAGTGCCCACCCGTGCGGCGAGTATGCACGAAACATTATGGCAGGTCCAAGACAGCGCGCCAGTTACGCGCGATCTGTGCGCGATCGGGATCGCGCTTGCGTGGTTTATTGCCCGGTGCGCGGCAATTGCTTGATCCGGTCTTCGGCTTCGGTGGTGGGGACGCGGCTGGTCCGTCCATCTGCCGCAGGTGCGTCGATCTCATTGCCTTGCGGGCTGAGCTGTTCAATTCCCAGTACATCTTCGGTCGTCAAATCCTTGCGCGGGCCAGATTCGGCTTGCGGTTCGGGCTGTGGGGCAGGCTCAGGCGCAGCCGCCGGTTGGGGTTCTGGCTCGGAAACAGGCGCAGGCTCTGTCACTGGCTCAGTCACCATTTCGGGTTCGGGCTGTGGTTCGGCTTTGGGGCTGTCTTCAGCGGGGACTTCTTCAGCCGGGGCTTCTTCGGCTTTGGGACTGTCGGGCTCGACCGGCTCAACACTCTCCACGGGGCGTGTTTTGGTCAGGACAGGCGCGTCCTGCTCTTGCGGCGCTTCTGCAGGTTCCTGGGGTTCACCGGCCGCCTGGGTCTCGGCCAGCAGGTTGAGTGGTTCGCCGGATTCTGGCGCGGCGGCGGACACATCGGGCGCGTCTCCGGTGAGTTGGCGCCGCATCGCCGCCAGTTTCTTGCGCGTTGAATCGGTGACGCTGAGGCCCGGCTTCTCCGTGGCCAGATCGTCATTGGCTTTGGCGGCGGCGTCCAGCGCGGCGAGGGCGGCTTTCTCATCGCCCCGGTCGCGCTCAATTTCGGCGGTCAGTACATGGGCCGAAATCAGCACGGCGCGATGCCACCATGTTTCAGGCTCCAGCGCGATCAGCTTTTCGCGCGCGGTGACCACCACGCGGGCATTGGCCAAGGCCCCGTCATAATCTTTTGCGGCTTGTTTGATCTGTGACAGATGCAAATTAATGTCACCCAGAAGCCGCCAGGCCTGGGGGTCGGTGTCGTCGGACCAGCTGAGCTGTTTGGCAATCTCAACGCCCTCATTGAGGGTTCTTTCAGCCTCGGCGGGCTGGTCCATATGCGCAAGCACATCCCCAAGCTTGAGCGACAAAAGCGCAAAGCCCGCGCGTGAGCTGCGATTGCGCGGATAGGTGCGCATAGCTTCGGCATGATAGATGCGGCCACGGGTGAAATAGAGCTTGGCGTTTTCAAAATCCTCAAGCCCGTATAACAGCCGCGCGAGATGCAGATAAGTGTCGGTGCGCATGGTGCGCAGGGGAATGTCATCCTTGGAAATCAGGATCAGCTGATTGACGTGATGGAGCTGCTTGCGCGCAATGCCGACGGCCGCCTCCAATTGCGAATAGGCGGTCAGCGCCTCAAGCTCCAGCCCCAGAAGCTCAACAAATGTACGGCCAAGATCGGGCTGTTTGTGATCGCGCTCCAGTTCATGCTCGATCTCGCGCTCGCCCATCAGGGCAATCCGCATCAGTCGTTCATGATCACCCTGCTCGAAACGGATTTGGGCGAGCCCCACCAGAAGCCGAGCGCTGGCAATTTTGTCGGGCGCGTAGCTCTGGGCTTCCTTGAAAATTTT
This sequence comes from Alphaproteobacteria bacterium, assembly GCA_965227065.1. GTDB lineage: Bacteria > Pseudomonadota > Alphaproteobacteria > SPJN01 > SPJN01 > CBDDFN01. The sequence continues at coordinate 147,666 of CBDDFN010000012.1, read as the reverse complement.
GCTGATCTGGGCATCGTCTCCCGCGCGGCGGGCGGCCTGCATCAGCTCAACCCATAAGAGCGGCTCGCCGGGGGCATGATTGACCGCCTTGTTCAGAATGCGGACATAATCGGTTTCAGCAATGTCGCCGCGCGCAAAGCTCGGCATGGCAAGCCAGGCGAGGTGAAGCGCGGTAAAGCCCTGCGGCGGGTCGCTCAGCAGCTCTTCCAGCGCGCGGACCGCTTGCGGACGCCGGCCCCGATTATAGGCCTGGATTGCGGCGAAGCCGTCGCGCGAATGGGCAGCCGCCCGCAAGCCCGACCGCAATGCGCGCGTGTGGCGTTGAAGGCGGGGATGGCTGACCAGCGTGGTGTCGAGCAATTTAAGGAAATCCTGACCGAACTGGGCTTCCTGATCCTGCTTGATGGCGGCCTGATGACGCTCGGCCAGGCTTTCATATTTAGCGATTTCTTCGGGGACGAGCCATTCTTCCAAAACACGCACGACCGAGGGCAGACCTGCAATCAGCGAGGCGATCTCATAGTCTGATTCTTCGGGCGCCTTGGCGTGGGCGCTGCCGCCCGCCATCAAAAACACACTGAAAAGTCCCGCTAAAACACCTGCCAAAGGTCTTTTAAGGATGCGCCCAGCCATTACCCACTCCGTCAAAAAGCTTATGGGTTGAACCTTTTAGGGGAAAATTCGGGGCGCGTCATCAGCGGGACCGATAGCGGCTTTGAAAGGGCGGGACCTGCTGTTCCAGCACGGTGGCCAGTTGGCGCAGCTTGGCGGGGTCTTTTTTGACCGGCTGGGTGAAGGGATTGATCCGACTGTTCATCAGCAAAATGAAATGGGCCTTGGCACGGGATCGGCGCGCCCCGTCCGTCCGGCCAAACCGGTCCAGCACCTCCGACCGCAGGATGAAGGCGCGGACTTCACCAGCCCCCATGGTGCGCAGGCGGCTGGTGGCGGCCAAGAGCTTTTCAAACTTCTGACGCGCCCGCAGATGGTGGATCAGGCTTGGCGCAGTGCTGGTTTCTTGCGGGCCCTGGGCGATCACCGCATGGGCGGCGTGGAGGGTGTGATCAAGATGGGTGAGCGCATCATCATAAAGACCCCGGTCGAGATAGCACCGCGCCACGATCAGCGCGATGTCGATGCTGCCGGCGGGAGCTGCGGCCAGGCGGTTGAAAATTCCCCGCTTGTTTGACAGGTCTGCGGCTTTGGAGATGGTGTCTTTCCAGTCTTCAATCCGGCCCTGACGGCAATAGAGCCCCGCGAGGACGGCGGTGGCGCGGGCAGCCAAATCGGCATTACGCGGTGCACCGGTGAAGGGGTCGCGGTCTGATTGTTCAAAAAGTTGATTGTGACGCCGGGCGGTCGCGATGGCGGCATCGATGCGGCCCAGCCTGATCAGCAGATCGCGCAAATCGCGCCACACATTCAGACTGTTAAACTGACGGCTGGGCCGTTCGTTCGGCTTTGCGGTGGCGATGGAGAGCCGGTTCACCAAAATGGATTGATAGTAGAAGGTGAGCGCCGTGCCGGTCTGACCGGCCTGCTCAGCCGCGCGGCCCAGATGCCACAACCGGTTCTCAATCTCACCGTGCCAGCGGGAGGGGCGCGGGGCAGGATGGGCGTTGTAAAGGGCAATCTGTGCGGCGCTGTTGCGGTCCATCGCATCGGTCTTTTTAACGGTTTGCAAGATGGCCCGCAGATCAATCAGGGCGGACATTTTTTGCTCCGCCGTGACGGCCAGGGCGAGCCTGCGCCGGGCTGCGAGTTCCCAGTTTCTCAGATCACCGGCCCGAAAAGACAGGCTGCCGACACTGCGCCAATAGAGGCCATCTTGATCATGCTGATCGGCGAGGGAGCGCATGAAGGGCAATAACCGCCCATCCTTGATCGTGTAGGCGCCCAAGGCCTGGCCGATCAGTGCCAACAGCCCGTTCTTGGCGCGGGCATCAAGCGCGGGGTTGCGATCAATGAAATCCAGCAATGCCGATGTCGGGTCCCGCTCGATCCGGCTGCGATAGATTAGCGCCGCTGCGCCGGGGGCTTCGCGCAGCGCTGCGAAGGCTGATTGCCGTGGGCCGAATGTTTCGCGCCATTCAGGGATTTGACGCAATTGGCGGACATAGGCGCGGGCGGCATCGGCGTAGGCTTGCCGCGCTTTCCGGGTTTGATCGGCAGGCAGGGCTTGCCGGACAGCCCAGTCGGCCTCCCGCTTGGTCTGACGCAAAGTCTGGGTGAGCTGCAAGGTGCTGCGAGGAATGGAGATTTTGGGCGGGACGGGTTCGGCGCTGAGCAGGATGGCAAGCTCGTCCGCCGCACTCAACAGGGGCGGCAGGGGCTTGTCTTGCGCGGCTGCAAGGCCTGACCATAAGAGGGGCCACAGCAGGGCCAAAATGAAATTCAGGTGGCGCATCGCACACTCTCCCCGGAGGTCAGACCGGTGTGAGTATGCCCAAGGGACGGGGAGGGCGCCACCGCCCTCCTGCACCCAATTTTCGCGCTTTTAAAGCGGCAGGCGGTAGCGCACGGCCGCCTTGAAATTGCGGCCCTCTTCAGAGGTTCCGGCAAAGACGACTTCATAGTCCTTGTCGGCAATATTCTCGACGGCCAGATCGATGCGCAAGCCGTTCAAAATACCCGATACCGGCTCATAGACCGCGTAAAGATCAAACACTGAATAGCCATCGCGATCCTCGGCACTGGTTGCGCCTTCGGTGAAATCATCGGCAAAGGTCATGCGGGTGCCGAATTTGAGCGCCCGGCTTTCCACCAGATAAGCACCCAGATCAATCCGCACCTTGTTGGGGTAAAGCGCTGCAATGCCCACAGGTTCCGACGCGACGGGATAGTCCTCATCGCCATTGATCGCCGAGAAAGTCACATGGGCGTAGATATTGGGCGAATCATAATTGAGCTCCACCTCAACTCCGTCCAGCGTGGCGTCGGTGTTGACATATTGGCTGAACGAATTGGCCGAGGTGCAAGGGAAGCCGGGAATGAAGCAGGTGCTGTCGAGCTGGACATAAAGGTTGATCAGATTATCAACCTTGGCGTGCCAATAGCTTGCCTTCATCGCGATGCGATCCTTGCCTTGCACCACATTGGCAAAATCAATCCCGCCGCCCAGTTCAAAGGCGAGCGAGCGTTCGGGTTCAAGATCAGGATTGATCTGGAAGGCGTTCACAATGGTTGTGTAGCCAAGCGGAATGGTGAAGTGGGTGCCATCGGCATAGATTTCATTGAAGCTCGGCGCGCGGAAGGCTTTCGCCACATTGCCGAACAGCATCAGCCAGTCATTGGGCGTGTAGCGCACCCCAAGCTTGGGCGACACGGCAATGTCGCGGGTCTTGTCCTGGCCATCGGCATCAGAGATGAAGCGGTCGATGCGCACGCCGGGCAGGAAGGCCAGCGTTCCGGGCAAGACATCTTCAATGCGGAACTCGCCTTGCACAAAGGCGCCATAAAATTGCGCGCTGGCATCCGGCACCCCGCCGCGGGAGCCGTCAGCAGACGTGTTGTCGGTTCCGGTTTGCTTGTCATGATGGGCTTCAGCGCCGAACGTCAGCGTCAGCCAATCGGTCACTTCGGCATTGTTCACGCCGGAAAAGCCGATGGAGCGAACCTTGCGGGTCACAGCGTCAGTGTTGGCAACCTCATCTTCCTCCACCTCGGTCAGGGCGCCGAAGACGGCGGCATGACCATTGATCCAGTCATTGCCCGCCGGGTTCAGATCGGCGCGCAAAATGCCGGTGTCGGACGAGACCTTGCGGTCAACCAGCGGATTGGAGGGATCAGCCATATTGTTTTGCTGCGGGTTGGCGGGGTCGGTGGTGTCGAGGCGGTAGCGGATCCAGTCCGCCGTGATCTTGAGCGCATCGGTTACCTGGCCGGTGCCTTTGAGCAGCATGGAGACCACCTTGTCATCAGCGGGCAGGTCAAAGCCGCTGCCAAGCCTGATGTCGTCTGAGCTGCGGAAAGTACCTGATGCGACCACGCCGAACTTCTGGTCGGGGGTTTGATAGGCAGCCGTGCCGGTGACATGGCGTTCATCCTTCACCGTGTCGAAGCCGCCTTTGAGTGAAAGGACCGCGCTTTCGCCCGCGCCCACAATATCGGCGGCATCAAGCGTGCGCAGCGCGATCACACCGCCCACCGCGCCTGAGCCATGCAGCGCCGAGGCCGGGCCGCGAATAACCTCAACCGCTGACAGGATTTCAGGATCGACGAAAATCCGGCCATCATGGCCCGACACAAAGCTTTGCCGCGCGCCATCAAGCGTGATCAGAACCCCTGATCCGCCAAGCCCGCGCACCGAGGGGGTCTGGCCCGACCGGCGGGGGCCGCCGTCAAACTGCGCACCGGGGATGCGTTCAAAAATATCGGACAGGGAGGAGGGGTTGAGGTCCTCGATTTCTTGGCGGTTGATGACGCTGACACTGGCCGGCACATCAAAGGCGGCAATCGGAAAACGGGTGCCTTCCACGCTGATCCGGTCGAGCGGAACACCGGTCTCGTCGGTGTGCTGGATCGACGCCACTTTCTGCTCTTCTGCAACGCCCGCACCGGGCAGGACCGCGAGCAAAGCTGCAATGGAAACAGTGCGCAGCAACAGGCCGCCGCGCGATGACAGGTTCATATTCATTGGTTTTACCCCAACCCACTTGTGTGTCTCGGCCCTCACCGAAAGATGCGAGTGATTATCAACAGCGATAATGATTTGCAATTAAAAATGACTCGCATTATGAGAAAGCCAGTTTTCAAGCTTGAATGGAACGACAGCAAATGGATCACCTTGCAGGCCGCGCGCTTTATGACGCGCATCAGACCCTTATGGCGGAAGAGCCCAAAATGCGTGTGCGCGACGCGGCGCAGAAGCTGGGCGTGTCGGAGGCCGAACTGGTTGCCTGCCGCACCGGTCATGCCGGTGTCACCCGGCTCAAGGCCCCGCTGGGCGCGCTGATTGAAGAGGCGCAAAAGCTCGGCACTGTCATGGTGCTGACCCGCAATGAGTATGTGGTGCATGAAAAGATCGGCACATTCGATCACGTGAATGTCGGGCCGGGCATGGGCCTTGTGCTCAATCACGATGTTGATCTGCGCCTGTTTTTAAGCCGCTGGCATTACGGCTTTTCAGTCATTGATGAGATCGAGACCGGACCGCGCCGGTCCCTGCAATTCTTTGATGGCGATGGCACGGCGGTTCACAAGATTTATGTGAAGTCCGATGAGGGTGCGGCGGCCTATGACGCCATTGTCGCCGAATACGCCCATGAGGATCAGACGCCGGAGCAAAAAGTGATGGCGCCGGTGCCGCAAAAGGCTGATGCGCCCGACAGCGACATTGATGTGGCAGGCATGCGTGCGCACTGGGCGGCATTGCAGGACACCCATGATTTCATCCATCTGCTGCGCGACTATGGCGTCGGGCGGCAACAGGCGCTGCGGCTTGCCGGTGCGGAGTATGCCGAGCGGCTGCCCGCCACGATCTTTGCCAATCTGTTTGAAGGCGCGCGCGATGGCGGCGTGCCGATCATGGTGTTTGTCGGCAATGCGGGCTGTATCCAGATCCACACCGGCCCGGTCGAAAATCTCAAGGTGATGGGGCCCTGGTACAATGTGCTCGACCCGACTTTTAACATGCATCTGCGCGGCGATCTGGTCGCAGCGGCCTGGCTGGTGCGCAAGCCGACCAGCGACGGCATGGTCACCTCGGTTGAGCTTTATGCCGAAGACGGCACGCTGATTGCCCAGATGTTTGGTGAGCGCAAACCCGGTGAAAGTGAACGCGCAGACTGGCGCGCGCTGGCCGAAGGTCTGACACGGGCTGAAAGCGCGGCGGCATGAGCCCTGCGCCTTCATTGCCGTCATCCCGGCCAAGGCAAAGCCGCGAGCCGGGATCCAGAAACCTGACAGGCGGTGCCTTTGTCTGGATCCCGGGTCTCATCCAAACCAGGTTTGGTTTCGCCCGGGATGACGTGAAGAAGCTTTTCTGGTCCCTCATCCTTGCCTTTGCCTTTGCGACCAGCCCGGCATTGGCGGACCCCAAACGCATTGTCACTTTGGGCGGGGATGTCACCGAAATTGTCTTTGCGCTCGGTCAAGGCGCGGCCATCGCCGGCACCGACACCACCAGCGTCTATCCCGCCGGGACCCACGCCATCCCCAAGCTGGGCTATGTCCGCAGCCTGGGGGCCGAAGGGATTGTCTCGCTCAAGCCCGATCTGGTGATCGCCTCGGCCGATGCCGGACCCGATGCCGTGCTCGACAAGGTTGCAGCGACCGGCATTACCTTGCTGCGCCTTGAAAAGGCCTTTGATACAGGCGGTATTATCAATAAAATCATGGATATATCGGAATCTCTTGACCTTAAGGATAGGGGGCGAGATGCTGGCGCAATCGGTGCGGGCGGAGATGGCCACGCTGAGCGAAAAGCCTCAGGCTCCATCGCCGTCGGTTCTGTTCATCCTGTCGATGAATGGTCAGGCGGTGATGGCGGCGGGCCGCGAGACGGCGGCCGATGCGGCCATCACGCTGGCTGGCGGAACCAATCTGTTTGCCGCCTTTAGGGGCTATAAATCGGTCAGCCCGGAGGCGCTGTTTGCGACCCCGCCCGATGCGATTGTGATCATGGGCAATACGGTGGCGCGGATGGGCGGGCTCGACCCTATTGTGACCCATTCGGCCTTGCAGGCGAGCCCCGCGGTCAGGAATGGAAAGCTGTTTGTTGTCGATGGCATGGCGCTTTTGGGCTTTGGGCCGCGCACACCGGCCGCCATCGCCAAGCTGCGCGCCGATCTGTTTGAATAATGAGTGTCATGGCCACGCCACCCGCGTCTGACTTGTTTGCGGCGATCCGCGCGCGCCACACAAGCGCATTGATCTGGCTTGTCATTCTTCTCACCGCAGCCTGTCTGGTGGGTCTGATGACCGGCCCGGCGGCGGTCAGCCTGCCAAATGTTTGGACCGGCGAAGGCGGGGACCGGCATATTCTGACCTATCTGCGCGGGCCGCGCGTCGTTCTTGGCCTGCTGGTCGGCGCAGCGCTTGGCACATCAGGGGCTGTGTTGCAGGCCCTGCTGCGCAAACCCGCTGGCTGATCCTGGCCTGATTGGCGTGTCATCCGGCGCGGCCATGGGGGCGGCGGCCTTTATCGTGCTGGGGCTTGGCGGGCTGTTTCTGCCTCTCGCAGCCTTTGGCGGCGGGCTGGCTGCCCTGCTGGTGGTGCTGGCGGTTGGCGCACGTTCAGGCGGGCTGACGGGCAGACTGGCGGGCAGGCTGACGGGAGGCCTTGATGTCGCCCGGCTGCTGCTCGCCGGGATTGCCATCAATGCCGTTGCCGGTGCCTTTCTGGGCCTGATGAGTTTCATTGCTGATGACACCGCCTTGCGGACGTTGACCTTCTGGCTGCTCGGATCGCTGGCCCAGGCCGATTGGCAGATGATCGGCATGGCAGCGGTTCTGATTATGCTCGGCCTGCCCGTCCTGTTGGCCTGCGGCGCTGCGCTTAACGCCTATGGGCTGGGCGAGCCGACCGCGCGTTCGCTCGGCGTGCCGGTGGCAGCCCTGAAACGCAATGCCATTCTTGCAGTTGCGCTGGTGGTCGGCGCGGCGGTGTCGGTGTCGGGCATGATCGGCTTTGTCGGGCTGGTGGTGCCGCATCTTTTGCGGCTCATCGGACTGACCGATCAGCGTATTCTGATCCCGGCGTCTGCGCTGGGCGGGGCGGCGATGCTTGTCATTGCCGATGCGCTCGCCAAAGTGATTGTGGCGCCCGCTGATCTGCCCATCGGGGTTTTGACCGGGCTGACGGGCGGGCCGTTTTTCCTGTGGCTGTTGGTGAGGCGGCGATGATTGAAGCGCGCGGCATTGGCGTGAAGCGTGGTGGCACCTTTGTGGTGCGTGGCATTGATCTGGCGCTGACGCCGGGTCAGCTCACCGTGGTGATCGGCCCCAACGGGGCGGGCAAATCCTCATTGCTCAAATGTCTGGCGGGGGAATGGCGCGCCGATGAAGGCCACGTGTCGCTGCATGATGCGCCATTGTCATCTTACACTGCGGGGCAGCTTGCGATGCGCCGGGCGGTGATGTGGCAATCCGGCGATGCCGCGCCGGGGCTCAGCCTGCTGGAACTTGTCGCGTTGGGCCGCACACCCTTTGGGGATGGCCGCACGCGCCAAGGCGAACAATTCGTTTGGGATGCGATTGTACAGACCGGCCTTGAGGGGATGGAGGCGCGCACCGCCGACACGCTTTCGGGCGGGGAGCGCCAGCGCGCTGATTTCGCCCGCGCCCTGTGCCAGATCAGGGGGGTTGAGGCACCCATTCTGATGCTGGATGAGCCGACCGCGAGCCTTGACCTCAAACATCAATATCATGTGCTGCGCAGCGCCAAGGCTGAGGCCGCAAAAGGCGCTGCCGTCTTTGCGGTGCTGCATGATCTGGCCTTGGTGCGCCGCTTTGCCGACCGGGTGATTGCGCTCAAAGACGGGCGGTTGTTTGCCCAGGGCAGCGCGCGCGCCATCGTTTCTGATCAGCTCATTGGCGCCTTGTTTGACCTGCCCCATGATCTGGCCGTGGCGGTCTAGAACTTCACCCGGACGTCAAGCTCAAGCGCGGTGGCGCCCTTGATGCCGCCGCCGAAATGCGCGCCTGCAAAGACCGGCACATCAGCACCCGGCACAAACACGTCTTCCGCCGTGAGATTTTCAATCGACAGCATGACCGACCAGACATTGTCGGGGTCATGCACGCCGAAGCGGGCATTGAAGCCGATGGAATTGCCGCGTGAATCAATCGGGTCAAGATCGATCTGGTTAAACAGCGTGCCTTGAAACACAAACTCAAACATGGCGAACAGATTGACCGGCCAGTCGAGCAGGCCGAAGCTCAGCGTCTTGATCGGCTGATCTGACAAGAGCGCGGCATAGCCGGTCTGGCGTGCGCCATTGGCCAGCCGTTTGCCGGTCAGATCACAATCGGTCGGCTGCTCCGTCGCGCCGGGATCGGCCGGGCAGGGGGCGTTGGGAAAGCTGTTATAATAGCCATCGAGAAAGGCGTAATTGCCCGAAAAGATCACGCCGGGGGCCACCGCCATCATGAATTCCAGTTCCACCCCGCGTGTGGTGGCTTGCGCGGCATTGCGCACCACATAGGTCTGGCCGTTAAAGGCCGACAATTGCAAATCATTGAAGATCGACCAGTAGCCTGTGACGTTGAACCGGGCGAGCCCGCCGAAAAATTCCGAGCGCAAGCCGATCTCGTAAGACACCGAGGTTTCTTCTTCAAAGGTCGTCTCGCGTTCATTGATCGCATCGGCGTTGAAGCCGCCGGCCTTGCGCCCGAAGGTGATCTGGCCAAAGCTCATAATGTCATCAGACCATTCATAGGCGAGCACAAAACGGGGCAGAAAGAAGGTCTCGGTTCGGCGGCCCTCGCTCTCAAATTCCTCGGTGCCGGGAATGACGGCGGGGAACAGCAGGCCCTGACCGGGGCCGGTGAGGTCGAGAATATTGCTCGCCTCTTTGATCTCATGGGTCAGCCGCCCGCCGATTGTGGTTTTGAGTTTGGGCAGGAAATCAAACCGCCAATTGCCCTGAAAGAAGGCCGAAAAAGTGGTCGTGGTCTGCTCGATAAAATTGTTCGAGGTTTCCGCCCCTTCACCCTGTCCGCCAATCGCCTGAAACAAGGTGGGTGAGACGGCACCAAGCAGGGTGAGGAACGTGTCCTGCGCAAGGCCCGGCGGCAAGCCATCAGGAATTTGTGCCACTGCATCTTCAAGCGGGACAAGCTGGACAATGCGCGAGCCGAAAAATTCAGAGCGGAAGAAATAAAGCCCCGCGATCCAGTCGAAATGCTCACCAAGCGGCGAGGTGAAGCGGATTTCCTGGCTGATCTGGTCATAGTCCTCTTCCTGCTCAAGGATGAGGATGGGGGCGGGGGAGAAATCGACATCCACCTGCTTGTTTTCATCATAGCCGGTCAGCCCGGTGATCATGGTGAGCGAAAGGCCGCCTTCAAAATCATAGGTGGCGGTCAGCGTGGCCATCCAAAGATCACGGCGGCCAAACTCGTCCGCGTCGGTCGATCCCTGATTGTTGAACGGGTCGGTTTCAAACTCAGGATCAAAAAGCTCAAACAGGGCGACCTGATCATCGGTGGCGGCATAGACCTGGCTGCCCTGGCCATCCGTGTCGATGGAGGTGAACGCGCCCTGAAGCGTCACGTCGAGTCGGTCTGTCACCTGCGCGCGCACCGCCGCCCGGCCATAGCGGTTGCGTTCCTTGGGTTCAATACGGCCGTCTTTTTCGCTGTTGCGGGTGAAGCCGTCACTGTCATGCCAGTTGCCCGAGATGCGGACGGCCAGCCGGTCTTCAAGGATCGGGGCATTGAGGGCAAGCTGATAGCGGCGGAACCCCCACACGCTGCGCGTATAGGCCCCATTTGCGGCCCAGCCGAATTCAGGCCGCCGGTTGACGATATTCATCGCCCCGGCAATCGTGTTCTTGCCGAAGATCGCGCCTTGCGGCCCGCGCAGGATTTCAAGCCGTTCGAGATCAAAAAAGTCCTGATCGAAATAGGCGGGGCGGCCATAATAGACACCATCAATGAACAGGCCCACCGATGTCTCAAAGCCCTGATTGATGTCAGAGCCCATGCCGCGCACGAACAGAAGATTGAAATAGGAGCTGGTGAAGAAAGAGACATTGGGCGTGACGAGTTGCACCTCGTTCATATTGCCGATGCCTTTCAGCTCAAGCTCCTCCTCGCCCAGCGCCGACATGGCAATCGGCACGTCCTGAATGTCCTCGGCCCGCTTCTGGGCGGTGACGATCACCTCATCCAGCCTGGGTGCGGGGCGGGTGGCCGAAGCTGGTTCCGCCATTGGTTCGGTGGTTTGAGCTTGTTCGGCGTCTTGAGCGCGCGCGCCTGATGAAATCAGACACGCGGCCAGACACAGCATTGCTGTGGCGCCCCACAGGCGCATGACATCCCCCATTATTTCCCCCAATGCGCCTTATGGCGTCTGTTGGTCAGGCTGCGGGCAGAAGCCCCGCAATCTGGCTTTGAAATTCTGTTGCGCCGACCTCATCGCGCAGCGCCTCGATCGACTGGCCGAGCTTCTCGTGCCAGGGATAAGACAGAAGCGGCGGGGTCTGCCGGCCATGCCGCCAGCCCTCGGCGATCAGCATGATGAACAGATCAGCAATCGGGGCGGCGTGAATGGAAATCAGCGTGGTGGTGACCGCCAGGAAGCGGGCCGAATAGGATTGGCCGAACTGGGCAAGCTGGAAGGCTGAAATCGCCACTTCGCCGCCCGGCGTAAAATCAAACCCGGCAAACAGGTGCCAGACATCATGCAATTGCAGAATGCGCCGGTTGGTGCGGTTAAGCGCGGGGAAGTCCCCCTCCAGCACCACGCCGTCGGCATCAAGCACCTCAATGTCGAAATTATTTTCCGTCAGCATGGTGTGGAGCCGTTCGCCCAGCGAGCCGTCGGGCCAGCCTTCCAGATCCTTCATGGTCAGGCGCACTTCGGGCTGGGCCAGAAGCGTCTTCACATCCTCATGCATCAACAGTGCGCGTTCGCAGCGCTCGCGCGTGGGCAGGTCTTCTTCAACATTGATCGCAGCCACCGCGCCGGTGAACCCCAAAGCATCAATGTCGCTGGGCGCTTCCTGCACGATCGGCCAGAAGCGGTCCCAGATAAAGCGCGGCACCGTTGTCGGCTTGGTTGCGTCATCGCTCAAAAAAGGCAGGCGCGCGCGCAGAAGATCGGCCCGCTTGGCGCCGTCGGGCTCATCAAGCCAGGCCTCGGTAATGGCATCAAAAATCTGCTGGGTGCGTTCGGGTTCAGCAAGGGCGGCATGGGCCATCAGGGCGCCGATTTTGAGGCCCATATTGCCCGCAATGCCATCGCCGGCCGCACTATCGCCAGAAAGGGGCGGCTGCGCGCTTTCAACCCAGCGTTCAAATTCCGCCATTTCTTGTTCTGACAAGGCCATGATCATCGTCCCCAAACCAAAATCCGCTTCATCCCGAGCGTTGCGATTATTAAAATCTAGTTTTATAGAATAATCAAGTGTTATGGAGTCATGCATGACAAAACCGCAATCAGGACCGCAATCAGGTGCGCAAACCGCCTATCCAAGGCGCAACAAACGCAAGCAAAAGACCCGCGCGCAGATCATCGCCGCGGCCAACGCGCTGGTGCGGGAGCGGGGGGCAGGTTCGGTCACGGTCACCGACATTGCCGAGCGGGCGGATGTGCATGTCACCACCCTGTTCAATCATTTTGAAACCCGCGGGGCCTTGTTTGCCGCCTTGAGTGAGCCGCAAATGGCCGAGCTTGAAGAGGGCGTCGCCGCCGCACGGGCCGAAGGTGTGGGCTTTTTCGCCTTTTTGCGGGCAGCGGTGCATCATGCTGCGCGCCAGCATGCGAAGGGACGGCGCACCGGCATTCCGGTGGGGGCCGCCCATGGCGCCGACCCTGAACTGGTGGCGAGCTGGCTGCGCTATGAGCGGCTGCAAATCACGCTCTTCACCGCCTATATCGCCGATGAGTTCGGGATGGCGGGCGATGACCGCCGCGCCTTCCTGATTGCGTCCATGATCGTGTCAGCTAATATCCAGATCTTTGAACGCTGGCAGGCCGACCCCACAGGCTTTGACCTTGAGGCGGAGAACCTGGCCGTCATCGAAGCCGCCGAAGCCATGATCAAGGGCGGGGTGCGCGGCTAGTGGGGAAAGTCGATCACGCGGCCTTCAAGCATGATCTGCACGAATGAGCGGAAGTCGGCGCACAGCTCGCGGTCTTTAAATCCAAGTGAAAACACCCCGGCCTCGCGGCCATCGGGATCGATGCGCAGCGTATAGACATCACAGCACAGCAGCCAATCGGCAAAACCGATAAAGATGGTGCCATCGCGCGCAATCGAATGGCTGACCTCCAGCGCATCAAGCGGCCAGATGCAAGTGTCGGAATGGGCGTTCAGCCCGTCAAGCTCGCAGCAGGTTTGGTAAAAGCTGCGCAAGGCCGGCGGCAGGGTAATCGCATGATAGGCTTCAATCGCCGCGATGGCCCGGTCGGGGGCAGGGGCGAACCATTCCAGCCCGATGATGCGCCATTGCACCCGCGCGACTGAGAGCAGTCGTTGAAGATCGGGCTCAGCTTCTTTGAGGCGATACCGGCGATAAAGATCAGCGAGCCACAGGCGTAGATTGTAGATCGCGATGCCGGCCCACCGCCGAAGCTTCGAAAGTTTCACCCGCCGATGTTTCACCTTTGTGTGCATCAGTGCGCGGCCTTTAATTCAACCCCGCGATCTTTGCATCGATCCCGGCCATGACCTCAAGATTGGCGGTTTGCAAATTTTGCTGCGCTTCGGTCAGGCCCGATTGGCCCGGCGAGGCGCCCGCTTCATTCAGTTGCGCGGTCAGCACCTGTTTGGCCTTGCCGTAAGCGGTGCGGGCCTCGGTCTTACGGCCAAGCTCGGCTTCGACATCACCCAGTTCCTCATACAGCGTATGGGGCATGGCGAGCGCTTTATAGGCTGATGAATGGCGATAGGCGTCAAGCTCGTCACACCCTGTGCGGATGGCGTCGGCCGCCGCGCCCAGATGACCGGCTTTGCGATAGAGCGCGCCGATCAGCTTGTGCAGGCCCGCCCGTGTCTTGGGCCGGTCTTCATCGGCAAAACTGAGGGCAAGCTTGGCGCTCACCACCGCCTCATCGAATTGATCAAGCCCGCCAAGTGCGCGCGCCCGCTGAAAATTGAGCAGTAGGAAAAGCGGCGCAGGCGCGCGGGTCCGCTCAGCGAGTTCAAGCGCCCGGTCGGCACTCGACAGCGCGTCAGAGAATGCACCGATTTGCAATTGCCCCGAAGTGAGATCCGGCAGCAAGGTCAGCTCGACCTGAAGCTTGGCTATATCACGCGCAATGCCAACCGCCACCATGCGGGCGGCCACTGCACCGGCGGGGTCGGCCGCCTCCAGCGCCTCGGCCAGCCGCTCATGGGCGATCAGCCGTTCGGCATCATTGGCGGCATTGGCCACCATCCGGCGGGCTTCAACCTCGGTCACAGGCTCTGCCAAAGCGGGCAGAACGGCGGCAAAACTGAACAGGAGGGCGGCGACAAAGCGGATCATGGGACGTCCTTCAATCGAAACGGGCTGCACCGTGGCACACAAATCAGGGCCTTTCGATGGCGGTTTCTCGATTGGGGCGTGCGAATTAGGGTAACCGGAATTTAGGGTAAAACCCCAAAAAGCGCTGGACAGGATTTCGCGGCCCGCTAGAGTGCGCCCCGAAACCCATATCATCATCAAGACCACCATGAGGGGCTTATAGTATGAAAACGCGGATTACCGAGCTGTTCGGCATTGAACATCCGATCATCCAGGGCGGCATGCACTGGGTTGGCTTTGCCGAAATGGCCGCGGGCGTGTCAAATGCGGGCGGGCTTGGCATCATCACCGGCCTGACCCAGAAGACGCCTGAAGATCTCGCCAAGGAGATCGCCAAATGTCACGAGCTGACCGACAAGCCCTTTGGCGTGAACCTGACCTTTCTGCCTGCCTTCACTGCGCCGCCTTACCCTGAATATATCGACGCGATCATTGAGGGCGGCATCAAGATTGTCGAAACCGCCGGCCGTAACCCGCAAGAGCATCTGCCCAAGATGAAAGAGGCAGGCATCAAGATCATCCACAAATGCACGTCTGTGCGTCACTCGCTCAAAGCCGAAGCCATCGGCTGTGATGCCGTGTCGGTGGACGGGTTTGAATGTGGCGGCCATCCCGGCGAAGACGACATTCCCAATATGATCCTGCTGCCGCGCGCCGCCGAAGAGCTCAAAATCCCGTTTGTCGCCTCAGGCGGCATGGGAACCGGCAGCCAGCTTGTGGCCGCGCTCGCCCTTGGCGCCGACGGCATCAATATGGGAACCCGCTTCATCGCCACGAAAGAAGCGCCGGTGCATGACAATGTGAAACAGGCGCTGGTGAAAGCCTCGGAGCTCGACACGCGGCTCATCATGCGGTCCTTGCGCAATACAGAGCGCGTGCTGACCAATGATGCGGTGGAAGAGATCATCCGCATTGAAAAGGAAAAGGGCGACCAGCTTCAGATCACCGACATTGTCGAGCAGGTCGCGGGCGTCTATCCCAAGATCATGATGGAAGGCGCGATGGATGCGGGCGCCTTCTCGTGCGGCATGGTTGCGGGCCTCATCCATGATGTGCCGAGCTGTAAAGAGCTGATCGACACGATGATGGCCGAAGCCGAAGCGATCATCCAAAAGCGCCTGCAGGCGTTTGCCGCTTAATCAGCGGTTAAAGTCCAATAAAGGCCCGCCTTTCCCATGAGAAGGGCGGGTCTTTTCTTTTTGTCTTCATATGCGCGTGGTACAAGGTGAATAATTTCATCAAGTGCGCCGGGCCTGACGGGGGCGCGCTTTGCCAGACAAGGCGTGTCAGTGGGCTGATGCGCCCTTAAAGGGTTGAGGCGATGACGGATTTTATCGGCACGCAAGGCGACGACACATTTGATCAGAACACAGCAGATGATGATCTGTTTGATGGCAATGGCGGCATCGACGCGCTGGATTTGAGCGGCTTTGCAGGCCCCGCCAAAGTCGATTTGCGCCAGACCACTGAACAGGAAATCATGGCCGGGTTTGGCCGCGACCGCGTGCTGCGGCTGGAAAATGTAATCGGCACGGCGTCGTCCGACCGTTTTGTGGCCTCGACCGACGGCTCCCGTCTTGAGGGGCGCGACGGCGATGATGTGTTGATCGGCGGCAATGGCGGCGATGATGTGCTGATTGGCGGGCTGGGCCATGATCTCATCGTGTTCGACATCACCGATGAACTTGGCAAGGTCACCATTGAGGGCGGCGACGGCGATGACACGGTCAAATTCCGCTATTACACCGGCTTTGGCTATGCCGACATTTTCGGCGGCGCGGGCGATGATGTGATCGATTTGCGCATCCGCACCATGGATGCGGTGCGTTTTGGCGCCAACACGCTGGTTGAGGGCGGCGAGGGCGCCGACCGAATTCTGATCGGGGCCGAAATTGCCGCGGACGTCTATGGCGGGGCGGGCAATGACACAATCATTTCCAGCTCGCATGACACCAACCAGATCCTGGGCGGCGATGGCGATGACTATATCGAAAGCGGCACGGGCAATGAAAAGCTATTGGGCGGTGCTGGCAATGACACGCTGGTCGGCGGCGGCGGGGCGGACATTCTGATCGGCTCGTTCGGCGAGGACATGCTGTATGGCGGTGATAATGATGACCGGCTGGACGGCGGGGACGAGAGCGATCTGCTCTATGGCGGGGATGGCGATGACCGGCTGTTTGGCGGCTACGGATCTGAAGAGGCGCTTGGCCACAGTGTCGATCAGCTTTATGGCGGGGCCGGGGAAGATGATCTGACCGGCGGTGCAGCCGATCAGCTTTTTGGCGGTGATGATGATGATGTCTTGAAGCTTGATGCGCGGATGTCTGATGATTTGCTCGGCGGGATTGCCGATGGCGGCGCAGGCCATGACCGCATCATTGAAGAGCTTGAGGGCAAAAGCCATCTGATCGGCGGCGCGGGCAATGATCATATCACCTTCACCTCCGGCACCGGCTTTTCCTTTGACGGCGATGTGATCGAAGGCGGCGATGGCGATGACTATATTGCCTGGATTGTCGATCTGGACGTTGAACAGGCGCGCGATGAAATTTACGGCGGCGCGGGCAATGACCGGATCAAGGGCGGGCCTGGCAATGATCAGGTCTGGGGCGGCGAAGGCGATGACTTCATCTCCTTCTATGGCGGCACCGAATATAACGGCAACACTGTCTATGGCGACGAGGGGGCCGACACGATCTATGGCGGCTCGAGCGGCTATGCCACCGACCATCTGTATGGTGGCGACGGCAATGACTATATCCGCAACGGGTTTTGGGCCGCACAATCGTCCATGTATGGCGGTCAGGGTGATGACCGGCTTGATGCCCGCGCGATCAATGATCCGCGCCCGCCTGCGGGGTACTCCGATCTGTTTGGCGGTGACGGGAATGACACGCTGATCGGCGGTGCCGGCAATGATGAGCTTTACGGCGGCTGGGGCGATGATCTGCTGATCGGCTCGGACGAAGAGGGCGATGAAGTGCTCAATGGCGATCAGGGCATTGATATTCTCAGGGGCCGGGGCGGTGATGACCGGCTGATCTGGAATGACGGCGACTTTCTCGATGGCGGCACCGGCTATGACACGGTGGGCATCGCCGCCCATTTAACCTTCGATACTCGTGCCGAGCTTGATCACCTCAAAGATGTCGAGGTCTTTGATATGGAAGGGCTGTTCGTCAACACGCTGATCCTTGATGACGCCTATCTGGTGCGCGTGCTGGCCGATGACGGCACCAATCTGTTCGTCAGGGGCGACAGTGTCGACACGCTGGATCTGGGCGATGATTTTGTCCTGGTGGCCAGCGGTGTCAGCGGCCTGCCGGTTTTCGGCGGCTTCGACCAGTATATGCAAGGCGGCCAAAGCGTCTTTGTCGACACTGATGTGATGGTGATTTAAGGCAATTTTCGGTAATTTCGTCTTCAGAAAGCGAAACCCCCGGAGGGCCGAAGCTGTCCGGGGGCTCTATCTAACTGCAGCTGCATGAAATCAGTGGCAGACAACAGCATCCGAGAACAATATAAGAAAATCATGCCTCTGCGTCAACCCCAATCGACATACACGCTCACTGATCAAGCGCGAGCGGTCTTGGAAAGAAGATTTTCGTCAGCGCGATTGGGGACCTACAAGCGTGCGTCGGGACACGATGATAATTTGGCGATGAACCTTTATCTGTGGAACATCAAAATGTCCCAAAGTCTCTATTTTCCCATCCAGACATTAGAGGTAAGTCTGCGAAACGCAATTGACGCAGTGTTGGTTGGTGTAATCGGCGCAAACTGGAGCAATCCGGTGTTGGCGCGCGGGCTCCTTCAGCCCCAAACAGTTGACGAAATAAGAAAATCTGCCGATCGCATATCAAGAAGGCGTAAGCGTGCTGCGACCCATGATGAGATTGTCGCCGATCTGAGTTTTGGCTTTTGGGTTGCGTGCCTGAACAAGCGCTACAACCGTCAGATCTGGAGTCGCCATCTGTTCACGGCGTTTCCGAATTTGCCGCAACAGCGAAAACTCACCAGCGTCAAAAGTAAATTGGAAGCGGTAAATAAACTGAGAAATCGGATCGCTCATCATGAGCCGCTTGTGGGAGAAGATGTGTCCGGCCGCTGGTCCGATATTAAAACCTGCCAATCTTGGATATGCCCTGACACGCATCGATGGATGACCCAACATGCATCAGTTCCGATTGTCATGCGTGAGCGGCCGCGTTGACGAGGAGCGCGATGGTGGTCTGACACGCACACTATGCCGCCTTGATTTCGCCCAGCTTCCTCCGTAACGCGATAGGACGGACTAGGGAGACAAGGTGGGACACATGACGCTGACGCGGCGCGCGTTCGGGGCGCAATTAATGGCACTGGCGGGTTGGGCGGCAAGTTCCGGCCCGGCCCGGGCTTTGTCCAGGCAAGGCTCCATCGGCACATTTTCGCGCGATCTGTTGATCGAGGCGGCGCGCAAGCGTGCCGAAAAGCCCTTTGCCGCCTTGCCCGTGGCGCCCCAATCGCTCGCCAAGCTTGGCTATGATCAGTACCGCCAGATCCGCTTTAACAAGCAAAAGGCCCTGTGGCCGGAGCCTGAGCCGCGCTTTTCGCTCGAAGCCTTTGCGCCGGGCTTTTTGTACCGCGAAGGCATCAAGCTGTTTGTGGTCGCCTCTGGCGAGGCTTATCCGGTTCATGTTGATCCCGATACATTTAAGACTGAAGATCAACACACAGCAGTAAGTCTTTCAGAATTCAACCATTTTTCCGGGTTCCGGTTACATTATCCGATCAACCGTCCCGCTTATGCCGACGAGTTTGTCGTCTTTCAGGGGGCGAGCTATTTCCGCATGGTGTCGGCTGCCCAGACCTATGGTCTGTCGGCGCGCGGGCTGGCGCTGAATGTTGCTGAGCCCCAGGGTGAGGAGTTTCCGATCTTCCGCGCCTTTTATGTCGAGCGTCCCGGCGGCGGCCAGAATACTATGGTGGTGCATGCCTTGCTCGACAGTCAAAGCGTGACGGGCGCTTACCGGTTCGGCATTTTCCCCGGCGATCCGAGCTATATGGAAGTGGATGCGGTGCTGTTTCCGCGTGAGCCGCTCACCCATGCGGGCATCGCGCCTTTGACCAGCATGTATATGCATGGCCCCAATGACCGCGCCGACCGGCCCGATTACCGCCCGCTGGTCCATGACAGTGAGGGGCTGGCCATGCTGACAGGCCGGGGGGAGCGGGTGTGGCGGCCCTTGACCAATCCGCGCAGCCTGCAGGTCTCGGCCTTTATGGATGAGGGACCGCGCGGCTTCGGGTTCATTCAGCGGACCCGCGAATTCAGCGCCTATCAGGATCTTGAAGCCCATTATGAAAGCCGTCCCGGCGGCTGGGTCATCCCGCAAGGCGATTGGGGGCGGGGCCATGTGGCGCTGGTTGAGATTCCGTCTGCGGCGGAAACAAATGACAATATGGTGGTGTATTGGCGGCCTGAAAATCCGCTGGCGCCCAGCGAAGAGGGCCACCGCTATGCCTATCGTCTGTTCTGGCCCAATGATGTGCCGCTGCAACGCGGCTTTGGCCGGATCACGCGCGCGGCCAAGGGCTACAAGTTCGGCACCGATCTGCCGCAATATGCCATCGACTATGACATTGCGATTGCGCGCGGGGCCGAATATGCGGCCACCGAAGCCTCGACCAGTGCGGGCCGCATTGTCGAGACGCTGGTGCAGGACAACCCTGAAACCGGCGGCTTGCGCATCTTTGTGACCTTTGATCCTGAAGGCGCCAATCTGTGTGAATTGCGGCTCGCGCTCAAAGGCCCTGACGGCGGGGCCATCGGCGAAACCTGGCTGGCCCGCTGGATCGCACCATGATGCGCGCCCCAATAAAGCACCGTCATCCCGGGGCTGGCAAAGCCAGAGCCCGGGATCTGATGACGGGCGAGGCGGTGCGGGTTTCAGATTCCGGGTTCGGCCTCCAATGAGATTGGGCGGCAGCCTTGGAATGACGGGTGTGGTATGAAGCTGCCTTGTGTCTACATTGCCTTGTGTCTACATCATGGCAAGCAGGCAGGATGGAACTCTGTATACCGGGGTGACATCGGACTTGGTGACCCGCGTAGCGCGTCACAAGAAGGGTGAGTTTCGCGGCTTTACCGATCGGTATCAGATTAAGAATCTCGTATGGTTTGAACAGCATGGAACAATGGAAGGCGCCATTCTGAGAGAGAAGGAAATTAAAAAGTGGCGCAGGGAATGGAAGATTGAGCTGATTGAAGCCCACAATCCGGTCTGGCGTGATTTGTATGAAACGATTTTGTAAGCCGTCATCCCGGGGCTGGCAAAGCCAGAACCCGGGATCTGATGACGGGCGCGGCGGTACGGGTTTCAGATTCCGGGTTCGCCCGCCAATGACATTGGGCGGCCGCCCCGGAATGACGGCTCAGCGTCTTGTCATCCCGGAATTCCGCGCAGCGGACTATCCGGGATCTGATGACGGGCGAAGCGGTGCGGGTTTCAGATTCCGGGTTCGGCCCCCAATGACATTGGGCGGCCGCCCCGGAATGACGAGGATTGGATGACGGACACTCCCCAAAACATCATGATGCGCGCCTTGCCGCCTGAAAGCTCGCTCGCCATGCCGCGGGCGCCGCGCAATGCCGCGCGCCAACCGCTCAAACCCTATCCGGGCAAGGCGGGCCGGGCGTTTGGCACTTTGCTGGCGCGCGCGCTGGTCGGGCTGGGGGCGGCGGCGCTGACCGCCTATGCGGTGTTTGAAATGAATGCAGTGATTGCGCCGGGCGGGCCGACGGAATTGCAGCTCGTCTTTCTTGCCGTTTTCAGCGTCAATATTGGCTGGATCGGTTTTTCCCACGCTCAGGCGGTTCTGGGGCTGATCCACCGGCTGTGGGCGGACCTGACGGGGCGGACGAAAAAGCCCGCGGACCCCGCGCCGGCGCTTAAAACCGCGGTTCTGCTGCCGGTCTATAATGAAGCGCCCGAGCCTGTGGCGGCAGCGGCTCTGGCCATGGCGCAGGGCCTCGCTCAACAAGCCCCCGGCCAGTTCGCCTTTTTCCTGTTGAGCGACAGCACCGATCCGGCCGCCTTTGTGCATGAAGAGGTGGTGTTTCAAAAGCTGATCGGCGCCGCGCCCGCTGGCTGCCCGGTCTATTACCGCCACCGCGCCCACAATGTTGAGCGCAAGGCGGGCAATATTGCCGATTGGGTGATGCGCTTTGGCGGTGACTGGCCCTTGATGCTGGTGCTCGATGCCGACTCGGTCATGGCGCCTGAAACCATGATCAAGATGGCCGCCCGCATGGGGGCGGACGAGGGGATCGGGCTGCTCCAGACCCTGCCCAACATTATGGGCGGGCAGACGCTTTATGCCCGGCTGCAGCAATTTGCCAACCGGCTGTATGGGCCGGTGTTTGGCGCGGGGCTTGCCTGGTGGCATGGCCGGGGATCAAACTTCTGGGGCCATAATGCCTGCATCCGCACCCGCGCCTTTGCCGAAAGCGCGCGGCTGCCCGAACTGAAAGGCAAGCCGCCCTTTGGCGGGCATATTCTTAGCCATGATTTTATCGAGGCCGCATTGCTGCGCCGTGCCGGATGGGGGGTCGTGCTCGACAGCGATTTGGACGGCACCTATGAGCAGGCACCGCCCAGCCTGATGGATGTGATGGTGCGCGACCGCCGCTGGGCGCAAGGAAATCTGCAACATATCAAAATGGTCACCGCGCAGGGGCTCGCCTTGTCCTCACGCACCCATATTGCGACCGGTATCATGGCCTATCTGTCCGCGCCATTGTGGTTCTTGCTGGTGGGGGTGGGCTTTGCCATTGCCATTCAGGCAGCCCTGACACGGCCTGAATATTTTGCCGCGCCGGGGCTTTTCCCCCACTGGCCGGTCTTTGATGCCGAGCGCGCCATCGGCCTGTTCTTTGTCGCCATGGCGGTGGTGTTGCTGCCCAAGGCGCTGGGGCTTTTGTCGGCCCTGTTGAACCCGGCGCGCTTCATCCGCTTTGGCGGGCCTTTGGTGCTGGTCAGTGTGCTGGTCGAGATTGTCTTGTCAGCCCTTTATGCGCCGGTTCTGATGGCTGCCCAAACCGGCATTGTGCGCGATATTCTGCTGGGCCGGGATGCGGGTTGGGCACCCCAGCGGCGCGATGATGGCGCGGTGGCATGGCGTGATGCGCTGCGCCGGCATCAACGGCATATGGCGGGCGGGGTGGCCCTGGCGGGTCTTGCCTATGTGCTGCATCCCAATTTGTTTTACTGGCTGTTGCCTGTGTCGGGCGGGCTGGTGCTGGCCGCGCCCTTGTCGGTGCTGTCAGGCTCCCGCTCGCTGGGGCTTGGGCTTAAACGGCTGGGCATTTTGCGCACCCCTGAAGAAGCTGATCTGGGCGCGGATCATATTTTGACAAAGACGCGGGCGGCGCTTGCGCTGTTTGAAGCCCTGCCGGTGGAACCGCCCTTGCAAACGCTTGGCCGGGATGAAGCGTTGCGCGCCTTTCATCTGGCGCAATTGGGCGACTATCCCGGCGGATTTGATCCCAGCCGGGTTCTGGCGCACGCCAAATTCCGCGATGAACCCGATTTGAAAAAGCTCGATCAATGGCTGACGCGGGCCGAACTTAACGCCGCGCTCAATGATGCAGATTTTGTCGGCAAGCTTGCCCCCCGCTGAAAAATAAACTTTTATAGTTTTTCAGTATTCAGGACGTCAGCAAGGGGGGCGCCATGACCACCACACCCACTGTTTGGAAAACGCCGTCTTTCGTTCACACGTCAGGCTCGCATGTTTTCAGCCCCCAGATCACCAAGCTGAGCAATGGGAATTATCTGGTGGTCAGCGCCTATGAAAGCTCCGCCAGCGATCCCTCTGATTACAGCGATGTGCGCGGCACGATCTATGATGCGCGCGGCATGGTGGTGGTGTCGAGCTTTGATCTGAATTTCCTGGCCGACCGCGAAGATGATGAGCGGCCGATTGCGGCCCCCGCCGCCGATGGCGGGTTTCTGCTGGCTTATGAATCAGAGGGCTCGATCGGGCGCCGCATCGTCTTTGAGCTTCATGACGCCACGGGCGCCTTCGTCAATGGCGGCGAGGTCACCGGCGGGCATTATTTTGAATCCTTTGAATCGGTCCGGCTGATTGCCATGCCCGATGGCAGTTTCAAGGCAGCCTATCTGGTTGAAAACGGCAATGGTAATTTTGCCTATGACCTGCGTGTGTTGAGCATTGCCGCAGATGGAACGCTGGGGTCTGAGACAACCATTTATTCAGGCCAGGGGGCGCCTGACAATTTGCAGGTGTTCAACCCGTATGAATATGAGCTTGCCGTTACCGCGTCGAACCAGACGGTGGTTTCCTATGTGGTGACCGAATCAAGTTACGATCCAGGCACCGAAGAATACTCTCTGGTTGGCAACACAGCCTATTTTCGCGTTATTGAGGCCAATGGCACGCTGGGTGCCGCAACAGAAATCGCGCCCCAGGAATATTTCACCGGACAGCCCCTGGTCGAAGTGCTGGGCGGTGGAACGGTTTTGGCTGTGTGGGAGGACTACACGCCACCGGGCCCGCTTGGCGAGCCGCCGCGGCAGTTCGATATTGTCGCGCAGCGTTTCACACTGGGCGGCGTCAAGATTGGCAGCACGGTGGAATTGGTGAACGAAGCCGAGGAGGTTTTCCTTCACGACACGATCAGCCTGCGCAATGGCGGCTTTTTCATTGCCTATGAAATAGACCGGGCGGGGGAAGAAAACACCGTCTATGGCCAACGCTTTGATAATCTGCTGGCACCGGTTGGCTCTGTCGTGACGCTGACCACTGTGGCGCATGATTTTCCCCGCTCTGGCATTAAGCGAGGCGAGCGATGGCCGCATCCTGTTCACCTATAATAGGGGCAGCTCGATCGAGGCGGGTATTCTTGATCCCCGCGACAGTGTGATCAGCCTATATGGCGATGAGGGTCAGGCAACCACGCGCATCGATGAAAGCACCATCCTGTTTGGGTCGGCCAATGATGATGTGGTCTATGGCGGCTCCGGCCACGACGAGCTGAACGGCTATGGCGGCGAGGATACGCTCTATGGCGGGGCGGGGAACGACTTTCTGATCGGTGGTGCGGGGCTCGATGATCTTTTTGGCGGCACCGGCAATGATGAGGTGCAGATCTTTGATGGCGAAGAGGTTGACCATGCCGATGGCGGGGCCGGCACCGACACGCTCAATCTTGAGAATGTTTTTAGCGCAGGCGTCACGCTAACCGGGGGCGGCTTGACCGGGGTGGGCGGGACCACTGTGGTCACGGGCTTTGAGATCATCAAGGGAACCCAGGCCGATGACACGCTGTTCAACGATGCGGGGATGGACACGATTTTCGGCAATGGCGGCAATGACCAGATCAATGGGGGCGCGTTCACCGACGCACTGTTTGGCGGTGCGGGTGACGACACGTTCATCATTTTGAATGGCGACATTGTTGATGACATTGATGGCGGGGACGGCTTTGACAATCTCATTTTGAGCGATATCACACTTGCATCGGGTGCGGTCACGCTCGATCTGTCCAACACTGCTACCCCCAACTTCACCGGCGAGGGCGGCACGCACACCGTGTTGAACATTGAAAGTGTTACCGGCACGCAGGTGGATGACGTGATCATCGGCGATGGCGGCACCAATTTCATTTTGGGGCAAGACGGTGATGATCAGTTGCGCGGCGGCGGCGGCACCGATGATGTGCGCGGGCGGTTTTGGCAATGATCTGATCTCGATCCTCGATGGCGAGGACATCGATCATGTTGATGGCGGCGCAGGCATCGACACGCTTGATCTGTCGGGGATCATCAATCCGCTTGAGGCGGTGACCATCAGCTATGACGCCATCGTTCCGGGGCCGGGCACCTTTACGGGCAAGGGCGGCACGCGCGACATTCAGAATTTCGAAGTGATCTTCGGCACCCAGGGCGATGACCAGATTGAGCATGATCGCGGCTCTGACCAGCTTTATGGCGAGGGCGGGAATGATCTGCTTGATGGCGGGCTTGATCGCGACTTCATTTATGGCGGCACCGGCAATGACACGGTGCGCGTCACCCTTGGCCCGGCCGACAATGTTTTTGGCGGCGCGGGTGAAGACACGCTGGAATTGTTCGGCAGCGCGGTCACGATCAACCGCTCGATCCCCGATGGAACCAATGTGTGGGAAAGCGCAACCGGCGGGCCTGCCACGATTGAAGGCTTTGAGATCATTCGGGGCACTGAGGGCAATGATGTCATTCGCTATGATGAGGGTCAAAATACGATTTTCGGCAATGGCGGTGATGATGTGATCATTGGCGGCCAGGGGATTGACAATGCGCGCGGCGGCGAAGGCAATGACACGATCCGCATCTTTGATAATGATTTCATCGACAATGTGTTTGGCGGCGCAGGTATCGACACGCTTGATCTGAGCGATATTTCGGGGTTCGGCCAGGCGGTTTCGATCAGCTTTAACAGCGGCACGGGCGTGTATGATTTCACCGGCTTTGGCGGGGTGACCATTCTGGCTGGTGTCGAAATTATTTTGGGGACCGGGCTTTCAGATATCATCCACTATGATAATGGCGATGATGTGCTTGAAGGCGGTGATGGCGATGATGATCTGGCCGCGGGCAGCGGCGCCGACACGGTGCGCGGCGACGGCGGCGATGATGTTGTGCGGCTGGCCAATGCAGGCTTCACGGGTGACGCTTATTATGGCGGAACCGGATCCGATCTGATCGACGCCGGCGCGGTCGTGCTGCTGGCTGGCAGTGACGGGCTGGATTTTGATCTGGCAGGCGGTACTCTGTCCAGCCTCTTGGGCGGGAGCGCGCCATTGGGAGAGTTCGAGCATGTCATTGCAACCAGCCTGGATGATACCATCATAGGCACGGGGGACGACAACCGTATCACCGGCGGCGGCGGCTCTGACCTGATTGAAGGCGGGGCAGGCACTGACACGGCCGTCTATGGCGCTAACCGCGCGGCCTATATCATCACCACCGAATGCGGGGATGTGGTGGTGGAGCATATCTTCTCCGGCGATATTGATTATGTCACCAATGTCGAGTTTTTCGAATTTGCCGACATGACCATCGCCACCCCGCTTGATCCGGCTATGACGCTGATCGGCACGCCGGGCAATGATGTGCTGACCGGCGGCAATAATAATGACGAGATCGCCGCGCTGGGCGGCAATGACTATGCCTATGGCGGCGAGGGTATTGACCTGATCTTTGGCGATGGCGGCGATGACCGGCTTTATGGCGGCGATTGCCCCGATGAAATCTATGGCGGCCAGGGTGTGGACCTGATCTTTGGCGGCGCGGGCGGCGATGATCTGTTCGGCGGGTTGGGCGATGACCGGATTCTGGTGATGCGGCGCTGACCGGATCGAGGGCAATGAAGGCTATGACACGATCAATGGCGGTGACGGCGCGGATGAGATTTATGGTGGTGACCACAATGATGTGATTGTCGGCGATGGCGGCGACGACACGCTTTATGGCGATGACGGCAAGGACGTGCTGCGCGGCCGCATCGGCAATGACACGATTTATGGCGGCGCAGGCGCCGATGATATTGCCGGCGAAGACGGCGATGACATCATTGAGGGTGGTGGAGAGCGTGACCGCATTTATGGCGGCGCGGGCCTGGACACAATCGGCGGTGGCGACGACAGTGACACGATTGATGGCGGAACCGGCGATGACATGGTGTCGGGCGGCGCGGCGCGCGATGTGCTCTATGGCAATATTGGCAATGACACAATCAGCGGCGGTGATGGCGATGATCTGATCTATGGCGGCACCGGCAATGACCGTGTGCATGGCGATGCCGGGATCGATTATGTCCAGGCCGGAGACGGCGATGATGAGGTCTATGGCGGCGCCGAGGCCGACACGCTGGTCGGCAATGATGGCGCCGACACGCTGTTTGGTGGTGACGGCGATGACAAGCTGAGGGGCTCTGTCGGGGAAGATACGCTTTATGGCGATGCCGACAATGACTCGCTGGTCGGCCAGCAGGATGATGACCGGCTGTTTGGCGGCGACGGCTTCGATAATCTCAAGGGCGATGCCGGGGATGATACGCTCTATGGCGGCGAGGATGACGATGTGCTCGATGGCGGCACCGGCCTGGATCATCTTGAAGGCGGCGCCGGCGCGGATCGTCTTTATGGCAGCTCAGGCGAAGATGTGCTGCTGGGCGGTGAGGGCGATGACGTGCTTTATGGCGGCACCGGCACCGACACGGCCAATGGCGGAGATGGCAAGGACACGATCCTGATGGGCGATGGCGATGATCTGATCATTGCAAGCCTGGGCGATGATATTCTGATTGGCGATGACGGGCTTGATATTGTCGATTATTCCGCCGGGACGGCGGGGCTTGCCCTCACACTGTCGCTCAGCACCCAAACCATTGCGGGCGCGGGGCTTGGCAGCCACCGGCTGACATCCATTGAAGGGATTTATGCGCCTGATGTGGCCTCGGTCCTGACCCGGCACTGAAGAGGCCAATGTGTTCCGGGGCGGGGCGGGTGATGACGAGATTTACGGCGGCGGCGGGGATGACCTGATCTTGTGGTCGGGCGGCACAGACATTCTCGAGGGCGGAACCGGCTTTGACACGCTGGGGCTTGACGGCGTCAGTGCAAGCTTTGACCTTGGGGCCAATCTCTCCAACCTGACGGACTTCGAAGCCATCGATCTGGAAGGCAGCACCGCCGACACGCTGGTGATTGTCGATGCGTCTTCGGTTGAGCCCCTGTCGAGCACCACCGATGAGCTGGTGGTGACCGGCGATGCAGGCGATGTGGTCGATCTGGGCCCCGGCTGGACCATCATGGCGAGCAGCTTTGATCTTTACGGTGATGGGCGTTTGTTTGATGCCTATGATTTCGGCCCGGTCCGCGTGTGGACAGAAACTGACATAACTGTCGTTTAAAAAATTCTGTCCTTTAACAAAATCCGGGCCTTTTTACTTTCGCCTATAGGGTGAATTTGATAGCGTGCACCTCAGGGTGGTGGATCGGATTTGGTGGACCAATCCGTCCTTTGCAGATGAACGCTATGTGCGATTTCGCGCCGAAAAAACAGGCGGCGCGATCACGGGATAGCTGCGCGTGCAAGGGATGGTTGGCCATTTGGGGACGCGCAAAATGGCAACGATCAACGGCACCAACGGCAATGATGTCCTGACAGGGACAAACGCCGATGACCGGCTTTCCGGCTATGACGGCATGGACGAACTCACCGGCCTGGACGGCGATGATGTTCTTTATGGCGGCGGCGGGGACGATGATATTTTCGGCGGGCGTGGCCGGGATTTTGTCGATGGCGGTGCCTCGATCGATTTTCTGTATGGCGGCGATCACGAAGACCAGCTGCGCGGCCGTGATGGCGATGATTTCTTGTATGGCGGCGGCGACAATGACGAGATTGTCGGCGGCTTTGGCGCAGATATCGCCTATGGCGGCGATCAGGGCGATGTCATTCGCGGATCGGAAGGCAATGACACGCTGTATGGCGATGACGGCAATGACCGTATGGATGGCGAAGAAGAAAACGACATTCTGTATGGCGGGCTGGGCAATGACCGTCTGATCGGTTCGGAAGGCGATGATGAACTTCACGGCGATGACGGCGATGACACCCATTATGGCGGCACCGGCAATGACACTTTCTATGGCGGTGACGGCAATGATTATGGCCGGGGCTATGACGGCAATGACACGCTCTATGGCGGCGCGGGCGCTGACATTTTCTACGGCACCGAAGGCAATGACATCGTCTATGGCGGCGCAGGCAATGACGGCGTGCGCGGCGATGGCGGCGATGATGAAGTCCATGGTGATGAGGGGGACGATTCGGTCGATGGCGGCGGCGGCAATGATGTGATGTATGGTGGCGAGGGCGCCGACACGCTCAATGGCCGTTCAGGCGATGATATTGCCTATGGCGGGGCGGGCAATGACCGCTTTAACGAGAATATCGGCAATGACCAGCTGTTCGGCGGCGACGGCGATGATGTGATCTATGCCGGCATTGGCGATGACATTCTTGATGGCGGCGCAGGCGTCGATTTTCTGCGCGGCGGTGATGCCAATGACACGATCATTGTGTCGGAGGGCGATGATACGCTCAGGGGTGATGACGGCTCCGACACGCTGGATTTCACCAATGGCATTGCCTTCCTGACGCTCGACCTCATGGATGGCCGCAGCCAGGTGATTGATGCGGCCGGGCTTGGCATGCAGTCGATCCACAGTTTTGAAAATGTCATTGCGGGGAATTTCGGCTCCGACATTGTGGGTGATGATTTCGTCAACCGGCTTGAGGGCGGCGATGGCGATGATGATTTGAGCGCAGGCGCGGGCGATGACACGCTGGTATCGCGTTCGGCGGCGGGCGACACCAACCGTCTGACCGGCGGGGCGGGGGCTGATTGCTTTGAGGTCACCGACACTGATCAGATCGTCTATATCGCCGATTTTGAATCGGGTGTGGACAAGGTCAAAGTTACGATCAGCGAAGACGTCAATTCGATCTATGACTTCTATCATCGGAACGGTGAATTCGTAATCGGCGATCTTAATCTGGTTTTTGTCGGAATTGATGTCGAAGCCGATCTGACGGAAGATGATTTTGAACTTCGTACCGCGCCGGCCGTGACCGCCTATGATGATGCGGCGGCTGTGGATGAATATGGTCCTGCGGTCATGCTGGATGTCTTGTCCAACGATGATGACCCGCAAGGCGGCGGCCTTAGGGTTGTGTCCATCGACACGATTGGCACCACGGGCCTTGCCACATTGGTGGATGGGGAGGTTTTCTACGATCCCAATGATCGCTGGTCGACACCGCTGGGCGGTACGGCCACCGACACATTCCGCTATACCGCCGAGGATTCCGAGGGGCGCCAGTCAACAGCGACGGTGACCGTTACCATCAATGGACAGAATGAAGCGCCTCATGCATTGCCCGACAATGGATCGGTTGCGGAAGACGGCGGTCCAATCACGATGCGTATTTTTTATCATGATAATGACATTGGCGATACGGTCACCAAGTCGATCAGCCCCGAAAGCACGCATCGCGGCCTTGCTTTTATCAATGAAGACGGCTCGCTTGTTTATGATCCCAATGGCGCGTTTGATCATCTCTACGATGGTGTTGCGGAATATGACTATGTGACGGTTCGGGTGACGGACCAACATGGCGCATTTAATGATGATATCTCGGAAATCTTTGTCACCGGCGTCGGCGAAGAAGTCACCGTTAAAGCCAATGACGACGCCGCGTCGATTGACGAGGATGCGGGCGAGTTTCAGATCTTTGTGCTCGACAATGATGACGATCCGCTCGGCGGCGGGCTGCAGGTGCGCGCGTTTGATACCACCGGCACGCTGGGCGCGGTGCGTCAGGGCGGCGGCATTGTCACCTATACGCTGCCCGGCGGGACGAACAGTCTGGGCGAGGGCGAAACCCTTGAAGACAGTTTCACCTACACCATCCAGGATGGTGCCGGAAACCGTTCAACCGCGACAGTGCGCGTCACCATCAATGGTGTGAATGATGCCCCCACCATCTCAACCGCTGGTGAGTTCTTTGATGAGGATGACGCGCCCTCGATCGTGACGCTCGATATTGTCGACCCGGACGCCAATGACGTCATCACCTGGTCGATTGCGCCGGACAATGCCTCCGCGGGGCTCGCTTCGGTCAATGGGGACGGCTTTCTGGTCTATGACCCTAATGGCGCATTTGATGATCTGAATGATGGCGAGGAGGCGATCGACACGATCCGCATCCGCCTGACCGATCAGAACGGCAATGTCAGCACGAACAATGTTGCGATTTTCATTGCGGGCATTGGCCAAAGCAATGAGGCGCCAGTGTTCTCGATCGATGATGCCACGCTGTCCCGGCCAGAAGGCGGCACCTCGTTGCCGGGTTTCTCATTCACAGCCAGCGACGCGGACGGTGATCCGCTTGATCTGATCATTGTCGGTGGCGAAGACGGTCATCTGTTTGAAGTGGATGGCGGCGCAACGCTCGAATTTTCCTCCGCGCCGGACTATGACTTCCCCGCCGATATTGACGGCAACAATGTCTTTGAAGTTGAGCTTGCCGTGACCGATGGTGATTTGATCTCGAACAGCGAGACCTTGTTTGTCACCATCACCAATATCGATGAGTCCGCCACCTCGTTTAATTTTGACCTTGGCACTTTGGATGCCACACGCGGTGTGCGCATTGCCGGTGACACGTCGGGCGATGGTTTGGGCTTCATCAATGCCGGGGGCTATGTCGACATCAACAATGACGGGCTGGCCGACATTGTGGCGGGTGACGCCGCCGGTGATGATGGCGGCACGCTTGCGGGTGAGGCTTATGTCTTTTTCGGCGCGCGGCCCGGAACGGACGGCTTCCTGCAACAGGGATCGACCGCTGACAGTTCAAGCTTCAATGGCGATCAGGGCTTTATCGTGCGCGGCGATCACAGCGGTGATTATCTCGGCGTTATGGTAGCCGCCGGCAAGGACATCAATGGTGATGGAATTGATGATCTGATTGTCGGTTCCGAAGACAATGATGATGGCGGCACCCAGGCGGGGGCAGCCTATGTCATTTACGGCGGCGCAGACCCCAGCTTTATCGGCTCAGGCGGCCGGCCAGTGATCGACACCACGACACTGACGCCCGATCAGGGCTTCATCATTGAAGGCGATGAAGCCCAGGCGTTGCTGGGCGCGGCGCTGGCGCTGGTTGAGGATATGAATGGCGATGGGCTGGCCGAGATCGCCGTTGGCGCGGCGGCCAATAGTGAGGGCGGCACCGAAGCCGGGCAAAGCTACATTATTTTCGGCTCCACAAGCGGCTTTGGCACGGTTGATGGGACAGGCCGGGAAGTGCTGTCCACCGCCGATCTGGGACCTGACAAGGGTTTTGTCATTCGCGGCGGCGCGGCGGGCGACTATTCGGGCATTTGGGTTGCTGATGGCGGCGACATGAATGGTGATGGGTTGGGCGATCTGATCGTCAGCGCCAATCAGGTCAGTGCGCCTTTGCGGATCGAAAATGGGGCGAGCTATGTGATTTTCGGATCCGAAGGCTCGTTCGGGTCCGTGTCGGGCGGGCGGGCCATCATTGATCTGGCCGATCTGGGGGCTGACGAAGGTGTGGTGATCCATGGCGAAAATTCCGATGATGGCTTCGGTATCACGGTTACAGGGCTGGGCGATTTCAACGGCGATGGCTTTGATGATCTGGCCATCGGCTCTTTGGGCTCATCGGCAACCGGGGTCAGCGCGGGGGCTGCGGCCATTGTGTATGGCCGGTCGGGGCAATGGGGCGCGATCGACGGCAATGGCCGCGATGTGCTCGACCTGCGGAATGTCGGTCAGGACAAGGCGTTCTTCCTGCGCGGGGAGGGCGACAATAATATTGCCGGTTTTGTCCGGCGCGGCGGGGACATCAACGGTGATGGCTTTGATGATCTGATTATGAGCGCGCTGGGCAATGATGATGGCGGGTTTCTGGCCGGAAAGCATTATGTCGTCTTTGGCGGTGATGACTGGACCAATGGTTCAAGCGCGACCCGCAGCTATAATCTGGGCAGCATCTTGCCCGATGAGGCGCGGGGCTTTGAAGTGGTTGGCGCCAATGCCGAGGATTATACTGCGCTGGGTGTGGGGGTCGGCGATGTTGATGGTGACGGCTTTGGCGACTTTGTCATCGGCGCGCTGGGCGGCGATGCGGGCGGCACCAATTCGGGTGAGCTGACCTTGCTGTATGGCGGGCTGTTCGACCAGTCGCTTGATGCGGTCATTGCCACCGGAACCGGCGGTGGCGATATGCTGATCGGCGGGCCTGGTGATGATGTGATTTCGGGCGAAGGTGGCTCGGACGTGATCCGCACCGGCGCAGGTGATGATGTGATCGCGGTTGGTTCACGCAACTTCTTCCGGGTTGATGGCGGGTTGGGCTTCGACGTGCTCAATCTCGATGACACCAATACCGGCCGCTTTACCCTGTCAGACCGGATTGGCCAAATTGAGGATATTGAGCAATTTGACCTGTCCGGCGTTGTCAACAATACGGTCCGTATCGACCGTCCCGCCGATGTGGTGCAATTGTCGGAAACGACCAACACGCTGATTATCACCGGCGATGGAGGCGACGAGGTTGAGATTGGATCCGCCTTTGCAATCGGCGATACCGGCGTTGATGCGCTGGGCACCGGCGTGTTGTTCAATGCCTATGTGGCGGGTGGTGCGACGGTCTTTGTCGAGGATGATGTTGCCGTACAGTTGCTCTGATATCGGGCAGCATCTGATAACAGGGAGGCGCGTCCATCCGGGCGCGCCCTTTTTTATGTACCTCTAATGTTCTTTTTTCTTGACCATAAATCAGTGTGCGCTAATATACCAGTATATTAGTTTTTTAATGTTCTGCCTGCTGGGGCCGGGTCGCCCCCTCCACCCGCGCTCGCGGGCAGGGCAGGACGGCGGTGCGGGGATGGCCCCTCTCAACCATCCCCCCGCCGTCCGCGTTTTTCGGAGTGGTGCAGGCATGGCAAATCCCTGGTTCAAACTGTTTCCCAAGGATTGGCTGGGCGCAACTGCCGAGCTGACCCTGGAAGAGCAGGGAGCCTATATGCGTGTGTTGGCCCGCATTCATGAGCAGGGCCATTCCCTCATCGATGATGATCAGAAAATTGCCAAGACCGTGGGTGTCACCGCCCGGCGGTGGAGACGTATCCGTCAGGGTCTGATCGAGGCGGGCAAGCTGGTGGCCCATGAAGGCTTGTTGATCAATGTGCGGGCGTCACGCGATTTGGAAGAGTTTGAACAATCTTTTCTCAAAAGACTGGAAAAAGATTGCCAAAAGATTGTCAAAAGATTGCCCAAACACCCCGCGCAAGCCATTGAAAAGATTGATATGGCCTCTCCTAAGCCAGAAGCCAGACGCCAGAAACCAGAACCCAGAAAGCGCTTGTCGGCGACCTTTCAAAAACAGCTTTTGAAAGCTTTGGGAAAACCGCGCAACGCCACCGGGGTGAAGTTTGACCCGGTGGAGCTGTGGCTTGCCCAGGGGGTGCCGCGCGCCCTGATCCTTTCGGTGATCTCGGCCCGGGTTGAGGCGCGGCTGCGCGCCAACAAACCCCCGCCGCAAACCTTCCAATATTTCAATCAGGCCATTGCCGAAGCCCATGCCGAAACACATGCCGAAACGCTCAGACCCGATCATGCCAAACCCAAAACCAAGTCCGCCCGCACCAACCGCGCCAGCGACGCCGAGCTGTTCGCTCAAGTCGCGGCTCGCTGCGCCGAATCTGAACCTGACGGGCAACCTGACAGCGGCTGAGGCCGAGTGGCTGCGCGGCGAGCAACAGCGCCTGTCCCGTCAACTCAAATCTTTGTCAAAAAGTGAGTTGGCCAAGCAATTGGCGGCACTGGCGCTGGTTCAGCGCGGCCGCACCGGGGCCGATGTCAGCCCCGAAGGCGTCGTCACCCTGTTTCATAGCGCCCTTGCCGATCTGCCCGGACCGTGTGTGCGGGCCGCCTTTGAAGCGCATTTGCGCGAAGAGACCTTTTTTCCCGCGCCGTCGGAAATCCGCAAACGCGCAACCCGTATCCCCCATGACGCCTTGGCCCGCGCGCAGCGCGTGGCGCGTCTGTTGACCCTGCCAGTGGAGGCCCCATGAGCCAAAAACGCAAAAGCCGCAAAATTCTGCGCGACCCCGATCTGGGCCGGGACAAGCCGACCCGCGAAACCCTCGCCCATGGCCGTTATGTGGCCGTGCGCGGCCGGGGCGGGCTGGTCAATCTCGACACCACACCGCATGCCCGCATGCTGCGCCGGGGCGAGATCACCGAGAAGCAATATCTCGGTTTGGATAAATTCTGCACCGACCGGGAACTCGCCCGCCGCGACCGCTCTGTCACCGCACGCTACGCCCCGCGCGTTGATGGCGGCGGCGGTGATGATTTCACCGCCCGGCAGATTGATGCCAAAAAGCGTGCCGAAGCCGCCCGCCGGGCCTTGGGGGCCGCGCAGGCTGAGCTGATCGAGCGCGTCTGTGTCGATGGCATCGCCGCAGGCGCAGTGCAGATGGGCCGGGGCCTTGATTATGGCTCGGCCACCCGCCAGGTCGCCGCTGTCATGACCGCGCTGAGACTGAGCGGGGAAGCGCTGGCCGATCATTACGGGCTGGGGTGATCGGTATCGCCCGGCGTGCCGTAGTACATTTATATTATGGCAATTATCTTTAAAATGACGCATAGTCACGACTGGCTAAAGGGTTGGGGAACCTGAAACACACGCCAATTGGGGGAAAACCATGGCTGATATTATCGGAACTGCGGGTGACGACACGCTCACCCAGAATGCCGGCGAAGACGATTTTGTCGATGGCGGCGATGGCTTTGACACGCTTGATCTTTCGGCGATGACCGAAGGCGCCCGCCTGTTTCTGGGCAATGGCGGCAAGCAACAAATCGGCCCCAGCCAGGGCATCGACATTATCCGCAATATTGAAGGGGTCATCGGCACCGACTTTGATGATCTTATTGTCGGCGGCTCAACCGCGGTTAATTTCGATGGCCGGGACGGCAGTGACGAGCTGCGCGGCAGCACCTTTGATGATGTGCTCGATGGCGGCGCAGGCGCGGACCTGGTTCGCGGCCTTGGCGGCAATGACACCATCTTTGGTGGCGCAGGTGCTGGTGCCGACACGCTTGAGGGCGGTGACGGCGATGACACCATCTATGGCGGCGGCGGTTCGGATGTGGTTCGCGGCGGCGGCGGCGATGACTATGTTGAAGCCGGGGACGGCAATGACACGGTGATCGGCGGCGGTGGCCGGGACGAAGTCTATGGCGGCGCAGGCGCTGACGATCTGTTCGGCGA
The DNA here is from genome assembly GCA_965227065.1 of Alphaproteobacteria bacterium. GTDB lineage: Bacteria > Pseudomonadota > Alphaproteobacteria > SPJN01 > SPJN01 > CBDDFN01. The sequence goes on along the minus strand of CBDDFN010000012.1, from coordinate 111,556 downwards.
TGGCGGCGATGACACGCTTTATGGCGGCGACGACAATGACGAGCTGTTCGGCGGCACGGGGTTTGACGTGCTTTATGGCGGGCTTGGCGATGACCGCATTCTGGGCGGCGCAGGCAATGACCGTCTGCTTGGCCGCGAAGGAGATGACCGTCTGGAAGGCGGCGGCGGCGAGGATGTGCTGCTCGGCGAAGAGGGCGCTGATTTCATTCGCGGCGGCGGCGATGCTGATGAGCTGTTCGGCGGTGCCGGGGATGATTTGCTGCTCGGCGATGCAGGCTATGACGTCCTGTCAGGCGGCGAGGGCAATGATGAGCTGCGCGGTGGCGATGGTGTCGACGTTCTGTATGGCGACGCCGGGGACGACATCCTCAAAGGCGACGCCAATGCTGACACGCTCTATGGCGGGTTGGGCGATGACCGCATTCTGGGCGGCGCGCATGAAGACACGCTCTATGGCGATGACGGCAATGACGTGCTGACCGGCGGCACCGCGATTGACACGCTTTATGGCGGCGCGGGCGTCGACACGCTGTTTGGTGAAGAGGGCAATGACGCGCTGTTTGGCGGGGCCGACAATGACCGTCTGCTTGGCGGTGCGGGTGCTGACACGCTCGATGGCGGCGACGGCAATGACCGGCTGACCGGCGGGGGGGCCAATGACACGCTGACCGGCGGTGCGGGCAATGACTTCTTCTATCTCGATGAAGACATGGCCACCGACACTATCACCGACTTCTCAGGCGGGGATGTGCTGGTCTCAAGCTTTGACAGCCTCAATGATGCGGGTGACTTCGCAGCACTTGCGGCTTCGGGCGGCGATGCCGGCACGATTGATGCCGGGGACAGCTTTGGCGGCATCACGGTCACCTCGGCCGGCAGCACACTGGTGTTGAATTTCGGCTCGGGCGATGTGGCCCGGCTGACCGGCGTGACCGAACTGGATGCCGGGGACGTCACCTTCGCCTAAGGGACAAACCGCACAAAACCAAAGACCCCCGGGCGGCTTTGCGGTCCGGGGGTTTTTTATAACGCGAGCGCCATGTGTTCTGAATACTATCAGACCATAAGCGGCTTTCATAAAATCTTGATCATGCTAGTCTATTACGTAGACCTGCGGGCTGGTGCGGCTTGCCGGGTCGCATTGTTTTTTGTTTTTTCTGGATCCTTGTGGGGTGAGTAGCATGGCGACGATTTACGGTACTTCGGGCGACGATAATATTGATGCAACGCCGGACGATGATGTCCTGTATGGCGGTCTGTTTGGGGATGACCGTCTTGATGGCGAAGCAGGCGATGACACGATCATCGGTCTTCTGGGCAATGATCTGATGTTTGGCCGCGATGGCGCGGACCGTCTTTATGGCGGCCAGGGCGATGATCGCGGTTATGGCGGTGCCGGTGATGACGTCATGTATGGCGGCTTCGGCAATGACGTCTTTTATGGCGGCGATGGCAATGACCAGCTGCGCGGCTATGATGATGACGATCAGCTCGACGGCGGCGCCGGCGACGATATTCTGGTCGGCGAAGATGGCGGCGATGGCCTGTTTGGCCGCGACGGCGATGATTTCCTGTATGGCGGCGCGGGCAATGACGTCATGTTCGGTCATGACGGCAATGACGAAATCCGCGGTGATGACGGTGTTGATCTCGCCTATGGCGGCGGCGGCGACGATCTGGTGATCGGCGGCGCGGGTGCCGATGATGTGCGCGGCTCGGCCGGTGTTGATACGCTGTATGGCGGCGATGATGACGACAATGTCGATGGCGGCGCAGGCAATGACACGCTGCGCGGTGACGGCGGCAATGACGTCCTGAAAGGCGGCCGGGAAGACGATACGCTGATCGGCGGCGATGGCGCCGACACGTTCGTCTATGTTGATGGCGATGATGCCGATACGATCGTTGATTTCGACGCGTCCGAAGGTGACCGTCTGCAACTGGTCGCCTTTGACGATCTCGGCGATGGCGGCGATTTCGCAGCCCTTGCAGCCACCGGCGGCGATGCTGGCAAGCTTGATGCCGGTGACAGTCTGGGCGGGATCACAGTTTCAGGCGGTGCTGATCTGGTCATCGACTTTGGCGGCACCGATGTGCTGACCCTGACCGGTGTCACCAGCCTGGAAAGCACCGACGTCATCTACATCTAGGCTTTAATTTAAAAATCCAGAAAAAGGCCCGTTCCGCTCTGCAGCGGGGCGGGCCTTTTGTGTGAAGAAAGCAACACCAAAGGGTGGGTTATTGGACTGGCGAAGTCTCAAATGTTCGTGTAGTTTTCTATTTGGGGAAGGCAAGTGACAGTAAATGCAGTGACGCGTATGCGGGCTTCTCCGCAGGCGTGTCTTAACTCATAGGACATGTAGGGAGAGGACAATGGCCCATATTTTTAACGGTACTCCGGGTGATGATAATTACACTCAGGACCCTGGCCTGAATGGCGAACTTCGTGGTTTTGCCGGCAACGACCGGCTTGATGGCAATGACGGCGATGATCTGATCGTTGGCGGCGGCGGCAATGACCTTCTGTTGGGGCGTGCCGGTCTCGACACCATCTATGGTGGCTCGGGCGATGACCGTGTCTATGGCGGCGATGATGACGACACCATCTATGGCGGCTCGGGCAATGACATTCTGTATGGCGATGCCGGCAATGATATCCTGCGCGGTGGTTCAGGCAATGACTATATGATCGGCGGTTCCGGCGATGATGTGCTGGCCGGTCTGGATGATGATGACAGCCTGTTTGGCGGTTCGGGTTCAGACACTGTCTATGGCGGTTCAGGCTCTGACCTGCTGCACGGCAATGACGGTGATGACGAGCTGCGCGGCGATGCCGGCGCAGACGCGCTGTATGGCGGTCTGGGCATGGATTTGCTCGCCGGTGGCGATGACAGCGACATTCTCCATGGCGGCGAAGGTGATGACAGCCTGTATGGCGGTTCAGGCGATGACAGCCTGGAAGGCTCCAAAGGCAATGATGAGCTGCGCGGCGATGGCGGTTCGGATACGCTCAATGGCGGCCGTGGCGATGATCTGCTGATCGGTGGGACCGGTGGCGATATCTATGTGATCGCCGATGATGACGGCAATGACACGATTGTCGGTTTCTCGTCGGGTGGCGGCAAGATTTCCGGCGACAAGATCGATTCCTCTGATCTGAGCTTCTTCCACACCACGGTGGAACTTGACGCCCTGGCGGCGTCCGGCGGCGATGCGGGCAAGATTGACGCAGGCGACTTCCTGGGCCCGGTTTCGGTGTCGGGTACGCTTGATCTTGTCATCGACTTCGGCAATGGCAGTTCGCTGACGCTTGAACAAGTTTCAAGCCTGACAAGCGCTGATTTCATTACCATTTAAACGGTTAACAAGAAATCAGGCGGGCCGTGCGTGACAAACGCGCGGCCCGTCTTTTTTGTGTCATATCCAGGTTCCAGCGAATCTCGTAGCGCTTTGATTTCACGGAAGCTTCCCTTTCATACACTGCTGTATCTGCTATAATTTGAAACGGTCTTTGTATTTTTAGGGGATGTCCTGATGGCTGATATTACCGGAACCGGTGGCGCTGACTTTTTGAGCGGTACCAATGATGACGACAAAATCGATGGTCTCGACGGCGGCGATATCCTTCGCGGCTTTAACGGTGCCGACCGCCTGATCGGCGGCGCGGGCTCCGACACCATCTATGGCGGCGACGGCGATGACACGATCACTGCGGATGCCGGTTTTGACGATATTCGCGGCGGTGCGGGCAATGACCGTATCTATGGCGGCGATGATGACGATCTGGTGCGCGGTGATGATGGCGATGACATCATCTATGGCGGCCTGGGCGATGATATTCTGCGCGGCAATGCCGGGCTCGACATCATTGTCGGCGATGAAGGCAATGACGACATGGCCGGTGGGGACGGCGATGACCGTCTGGTCGGCGGTGACGGCGATGACAGCCTGTATGGCGGTGCCGACAATGACCGTCTTGAAGGCGGCATCGGCAATGACATGCTGCGCGGCGATGACGGCGATGATCTGATCATTGACGGCGCGGGTAATGACGAAGCCTTTGGTGGCGCGGGCAATGACCGTATCATTCTGGAAGGCGGCATCAATTTTGCAGCCGGCGGTGACGGTGATGACCGGATCGAAGGCGGCCTGGGCGATGACTATATCGAAGGCAATGCAGGCAATGACGTGTTGTTTGCGGGCAATGCCATTCCGCTGAGCACCGGCAAGTTCTTCTTTGCCGCCAATACGCTTGATGGCGGCACCGGTGATGATGTGTCCTTTGGCGGGCTGGGCGATGATCTGTTCATCGCAGGCTCGGGCAATGACCGCATGTATGGCAGCACCGGCCGTGACCTGATCGACTATTCGGCCGCATCAGCGGGCATTGATTTCACCCTTGATGAGGATGAAGTCCAGTCGCTGACCACCACGCTGGGTACCGACATCTTTGAGAATATCGAAGGCTTTATCGGTACCGATTTCGACGACACGTTTGTCGGCAATTCCGAAAGCAACCTGTTCATGGGCTCCGACGGCAATGACACCTTCATGGGTGGCACGGGCAATGACTGGTTCTATGGCGGTGCCGGCATCGACACCATCATTGGTGAAGTCGGCGGCGGCGAAGACAAGTTTGAAGACTTTGTTGCCGGTGATGATCTGATCGACGCGACCGCCTTTGCCGATCTGGACAGCCTGGCCGATTTCACCGCGCTCGCGGCGTCATCGGGCGATGTCAATGTGATTGATGATGGCGACTTCTTCGGCGCCATCACCGTTGGCGGCATCACCAATCTGGTGATCGATTTCGGCGGCGGTGATCAGCTTAAGTTCGACGTTGATACATTGGCTTCGACCGACTTTGTGTTTGTCTAAGACAATCCAGACTTAAGAAAATGATTGAGACGCCGGGGTTCACGCTCCGGCGTCTTTTTCTTTGACGAACCCGAAAACTTCGCTCATCGTTCAATCGGAACGGGCGAGGGTCAAACGATCCTATTTCAACATTGATTTGTTCGGACGGATCGACAAGCTGGTGATCCGTGGGGGAGACCAACATGGCTGAGATATTCGGCACCGGCGGCGATGACGAACTGCGCGGCACCACGATGGACGACATGCTTTATGGCGGTGCGGGGGATGACCGGCTGTACGGCGGCCGGGGCTTTGACATCATCATGGGTGGCGCGGGCCACGATTTGATCCGCGGCGGGGCAAGCTTTGATGATCTTTATGGCGGTGATGGCGATGACATCATCCATGGCAATGATGGCGACGACTTTCTCAACGGCGATTACGGCCATGACACGCTCTATGGCGGGGGCGGCGAAGATCAAATCTATGGCGGTGATGGCGCGGACGCGCTTTATGCGGGCGGGGGCCGCTTTGACGCTCTGTTCGGCGATGGCGGGGATGACACGCTTTATCTCAACGGCCAGCTTGGCATGGCCTTTGGCGGCATCGGCAATGATGTGCTCTATGGCGCGGGCGGGGCTGATGCGCTCAATGGCGATGCGGGCGATGACATTGTGTTCGGCAAGGATGGCGGTGACAGTCTGTTCGGCAATGAGGGCCATGACACGTTCTATGGCGGCGGCGGCAATGATCTGATCTATGCCGGGGCCGACAATGATCATGTCGAAACCGGAACAGGCTCCGACACGGCCTATGGCGGGGAAGGCGCTGACCAGCTGTTCGGTGAGGGCGGCAATGACCTGCTTGAGGGCGGCGCAGGGGATGATGATTTGTTCGGCGGTGCCGGGGCCGACACGCTTGTGGGCGGCGCGGGCGATGATGATCTGATCGGCGGGAGCGGCACTGATCAGCTGACTGGCGGGGCAGGTGTTGATGAATTCAGGATCAGCGATGGCATGGGCCGCGACACCATCACCGACTTCACGACGGGCGACGATGTTGTGATGTCATCGCACAGAAAACTCGACACGATGGAGGAGCTGCTGGCGCTTGCGGGTTCAGGCGGCGATGCGGGGCTGATCGATGCGGGCGACACCGCAGGGGGCGTGCGCGTGGTTGCCGAAATCGATGGCCTGTCGCTCTATTTCGGGTCGGGCGACGGGCTGATCCTCAGCGGCGTGAGCAGCCTTGATCTCGGCGACTTTATCGTGTCCTAGCGCCTTTTGCTTTGACCCCTCCCTGATTCTGGGGCAGGTTGCACACCAAGGTGGGCTTGGGGGCGTGATTCCCCCTCTTTGACAATCTGGTGCGGGACGGCGATGGCCAGTCCCGGGATGGGGTCCACTATGGCAGATATTATTGGTACTGACGGCAATGACATTCTCACCCAGAACCAGGGCGAGGATGATTTCGTTGATGGCCGCGGCGGCATTGACACGCTTGATCTGAGCGCGATGGATGAAGCCGCGCGGCTGTTTCTGGGCAATACCGGCCGTCAGCAGATCGGCGCGACCCAAGGCCGGGATATTATCCGCAATATTGAAAGCGTGATTGGCACTGCGTTTGACGATCTGATCGTCGGCGGCGGTGTCTCGGTCAGCCTTTATGGTGAAGGCGGCGATGATGAGCTGCGCGGTTCGGGCAAGCCTGATGTGCTTTATGGCGGCACAGGCAATGATCTGCTCAAGGGGCTGAACGGCCATGACACGCTTTATGGCGGCGAAGGGGCTGACCGGCTTGAAGGCGCGGGCGGCGAGGATGTGCTGTTTGGCGAGGCCGGGGATGATGATCTGATCGGCGGCGGCGGGGATGACACGCTGGACGGCGGTGAGGGCGATGACGACCTGATTTCCGGCGGCGGCAATGACGAGTTGTTCGGCGGTGACGGCAATGACCGGCTTGATGCCGCTGCGGGCGGCGCCAATCTGCTTGAAGGCGGTGCGGGCGATGACGAGCTTTATTCCGGCGGCGGCAATGATCTGGCGCGAGGGGGCACCAACAATGACTATATCCGCACCCGGGGCGGGCATGACCGGCTGGAAGGCGGGTCGGGTGACGATGTGCTGGTCGCTGATGGCGGCAATGATCTGCTCTATGGCGGCTCTGGCATGGATGAGCTTTATGGCGGCGCGGGTCTGGATGAAATGTACGGCCAGGCCGGTGATGATTTTCTGTCCGGCGGCGATGCCAATGATCAGATGTATGGCGGCAATGACAATGACACGCTGATGGGCGATGGCGGCAATGACACGCTTTTTGGCCAGAACGGCATGGATGTGGTCAATGGCGGCGTCGGACTCGATACGCTCTATGGCGGCGAAGGCAATGACCAGCTGTTTGGTGAGGCCGGGGCTGACGCTCTGTTCGGCGATGCCGCTGCCGATGTGCTGTTTGGAGGCGACGGAACCGACACGCTCAATGGCGGAACCGGCGATGATGATCTCTATGGCGGCACCGCCAATGACACGCTGGTCGGCGGCATTGGCGATGATGATCTGCTGGGAGACGCGGGCAGCGATAATCTGTCGGGCGGCGAGGGCAGTGATGATCTGTTCGGCGGTACCGGCAATGACAAGCTTTATGGCGGCGCGGGCGCCGACACGCTTGAAGGCGGCATCGGCACTGACGAGCTTTATGGCGGTGACGGCGCCGACGAGTTCCTGATCGATCCGGGTATGGATTTCGACAAGGTCATGGACTTTGTGAGCGGTGAGGATGTGTTCGTCTCTGACTTCAACAGCCTCGACAGTGTCGGCAATTTTGAAAAGCTCGCCAGTTCGGGCGGCGATGACGGCGTCATTGATGCCGGCGATAGCGCTGAGGGCGTCACGGTCAGCCTGCAAAATGGCAGCCTGTTCATCAATTTCGGCGGCGGCGACCGTATGCTGATTGATGGTGTGACGAGCCTCAGCGCCGACGATATTGTTTTTGCCTGATCGGGTCTTTGCCTGATTTGTGATGCGGGCCGGGCTTTCCCAACAGATGGGGGAGCCCGGCTTTCTCTATAAGAAAAACAAAAAAACAAGTTGACTCACAGGGACATTGGTTTTATTTCTGTGTGCAAGCCAGACAGATGCGCCCTGGCCATATTTCCATCAGACCAGACAAGCGTTCCGATGTGTGACGGTTTTCCGCCTCAAGGGCGTGGCTTGCTTTGAAATCTATTTAAGAACATAATGGCAACAATGGAGACGGCAATGAACCAGAAGAAATTCTTCCAATTCAGCACCAGGCCGACCGAAAAGGAGCTCGCGTTCAGGGAAGAGCTGCCGGAAGGACATTCGTTTTCTGACGAAGTGCAGTTTGCCCGGGCCGAAAATGTTGATCTGCGGCGCAAATTTGCCGCCACAGCCCAGGCGCTGGGCTTTGATATCGAGACGGGCAAGCGGGTGCTGAATGTTGAGCCGGAATCGTTACCGGCGTCGCGTGTGCCGCAGGATGGGTCTAATCAGAAACCTCACCGTGCACCGATAGAGCCGATGCCGGTTTCGCCCGCCGACACATCATTTGATAATCCGCTTAACACACCAACGCAGCAAAGCGATCATGAAGCCGGTGTGTATTATTCGCCGGTCTTTGTTCCGCAGATTACCGATCGCGAGGACGTCATTTCGACACCTGAAATTGATGCCCAAGCCTATGATTTGCCTGACTGGATCCCGCAAAGCCGAACCAAAGAGCATATTTTCTATCATGATGGTACGCGGTTCCGCGTCTTGTCTGAGAATGACACCAACCAAGAAGAGACGATGAGCAATTATGGTGCAAGCGGGACGCCGCCAATTCCGCGAGAGCAGCGGGCCGCAGATGGGCATACACATCCTTTGGCATCGGACGCCTCTATTGTCCCTGGGCCGGCGGACTATGGGTCAGTCGAGTTAGGAACGCCTTTCTATATTGTTCGGGGAAACACTGTCATTGCCGTCGAGAAATTGCGGGGACAATACCGGACGAGACTCATTCGCGGCACAATCGGGAAGCGCCGTGGAAGGGAGATAGAGAATGCGTTGGAAAGGTATCAACGGAAGCAGGGTGTGTTACCGGAGCGGTATTATGAAGAAAATTAACGTGAGACGCATGCTGGTGGGGTTGCTTCTCGTGGCCGCTCTTTCTGCCTGCTCAATCTCTGTTGAGGATCGGATTGCGCAAGCTGGCGCGTTGCGTGTGGCCGAGGTTCTAGAGCAATCCCAGACCTATAGCGGCGAGAGCATCATTGTCGTTGGCAGGTTAAGCATCAGTCATACAAAAATGGTTTGTGAAGGCGCGCCGGTGAGCGATCCGAAGGCGAGCCAGCCGGAAAATTGCATTGTTCTGTTTCGGCGCTCTAGCGATCCGCCCGGTGATTATGACGGCCTGGATGGCAAGCTTCTCAAGCTGTGGGGCCGCTATGAGGATGGTTACTGCAAGAATGTTGATGCCATTTGTACCGGCAATAAATGGTGGTTGGCCGAGCAAACCTTGACCGTGACCAAATTTGAGGTGCTGGAGTAAACGCAAACCCCGTCGGATGAAGCCGACGGGGCGCCGCTTATGCGATTAGCCAGATCAACAGTGTGATGGAACGGATAATTGCCGCAACATCAACTCTGATCTGGAGTGTGATCACGAACCGGATCATTTCAGATCCTTTCAGGATCACGACGCGCCGTATCCAGAAGGATAAGGTGTTATCGCGCGAGGTAACGGATTAACCGCCGTTTACTCGATCATCGGCTCATTCTCTCCGTCTTAAGCCGGTTTGAATGATCCTCGTTGCATTGGAAAGTCCGGAGCCAGCAAAATGGTTGTTCCGATTGTTTTCCACGAGGAAACGCCGTAGCCGACTTAGATACTCAACATGCCTGTTGAACCACCGTCAGGCGGCGCAGAAATGAACAGATCACGTCTATATCTTGTGGTCAACTCTTTTTGTTCTCCATGATTGTGTGGTTGTCAGCGCGCCATGACCGCCCCGACGCTTCCCGCGTCATAATCCTCCAACCAAAGGAAAATCCCATGATCCTCGCGATGGCCTTCGGGCTGTACGCGCTTGCTGCTGCACGCGTGTATCTTTATTTGCGCGACCGTTACACCGACACGGTTGCCGAAGACGCTTTGTCTGCTGCGCTCTGGCCGCTGGAAGCCCTGTGGGCGGTGGGTGAGGCGCTCTGGCGGGCGCGGTGGACGCGGCGCCCATGAGCAACCCGTTGCCTCAGCAGCGGGTCAACTATTCTGAGCGGGTGGCGCGCGATCTGTGCCAGCATATTGCCGAGGGCAAAAGCCTGCGCCAGATCGAAAAGATCGACGGTATGCCCGGCACCTCGACCATCATGCGCTGGCTGGCGGACCCCCGCCGCGATGGCTTCCGCGCCAAATATGCGCTCGCCAAACAGGTGCAGATGGAACGGCTGGCCGAAGAGGCGCTTGCCATTTCCGATGACCCTGAGGGTGATCTCGCGCGCGACAAGCTGCGTGTGGATACCCGCAAATGGCTGATCACCCAATTGGCGCCCAAGCGCTATGGCGAGGCGGTGCTCGCCCCGGCAGAGCCCGGCGCAGGCCCGGTCTCCGACGTGTTGCGGGTGGAAATCATCCGCCATTCGCCGGCGCCTTCTGTCGCCCAAGACGAAATGATCGACCTGTTTGATGTGGAGACTGCGTGTGACCCAGACCCCCCAGACACCGGAGAGTGTGATTAGGCTGCCCCATAACTGGACGCCGCGCGATTATCAAAAACCCTTCTGGTCCTTTTTAGAACATGGCGGCAAGCGCGCGCTTGCGATCTGGCATCGCCGCTCTGGCAAGGATGAGGTGCTGTTGCATCGCATGGCGTGCGCCACGCAGGAACGGGTCGGCACCTATTGGTACATGCTGCCCGAAGCGAGCCAGGCGCGCAAAGCCATCTGGGAAGCGATCAACCCCCACACCGGCAAGCGCCGCATCGATGACGCCTTTCCCCATGGCCTGCGCGCCACCACGCGTGAGCAGGACATGATGATCCGCTTCAAGAACGGCTCGACCTTTCAAGTGGTCGGCTCGGACAATTTCAACAGCCTGGTGGGCGCCCCGCCCATCGGCATTGTGTTTTCTGAATGGGCGCTCGCCAATCCCTCGGCCTGGGCCTATCTGCGGCCGATCCTTCTGGAGAATGGCGGCTGGGCGGCGTTCAACACCACCCCGCGCGGCCGCAACCATGCCTGGCGCATGCTGCGCGCGCATGAGGGCGATGAGGACTGGTTTACCGAGGTGCTGTCGGCTGAACGCTCCGGCGTGTTCAGTGCCGAGGCCCCTGTCAAGCGAGCTGACCGAATATATCGCCGAATATGGCGAGGCCGAAGGCAAAGCGCGCTTTGATCAGGAATATCTGTGTTCCTTCGAGGCGGGCGTGCCGGGGGCTTATTATGCCGACTTCATCCGCCGGGCCGAAGAAGAGGGCCGCATCACCCGCGTGCCGTGGGACCCGCAGATCGAGGTGGTGACGGCCTGGGATCTGGGCTTTTCTGATTCCACCGCCATCTGGTTTGCGCAAGTGACGGGCCGGGAAATCCGCCTGATCGATTATTATGAGAATGCGGGCCAGGGCCTTGATCATTACGTCAAGGCCATACGCGAACGGCCCTATCTCTATCACAGCCATATCCTGCCCCATGATGTCGAAGTCCATGAACTGGGCACCGGAAAATCACGGCTTGAAACATTGCAGGCGCTTGGTTTGGGCGCGGCCATCAAGGTCTGTCCCAACCTGCCGCTTGACGACGGAATACAGGCGGCGCGGGCCATCCTGCCGCGCATAGTGTTTGATACAAAACGTACCGAGAAGGGCTTGGATGCGCTCCGCCTGTATCATCGTGACTGGGACCCGGTCGCGCGCGCCTTTAAACAAAAACCCAGACATGACTGGACGAGCCATGCGGCAGACGCCTTCCGCTATCTCGCCATCGGTCTGGATGAGCGCGCCGGCCGGGTCTCCCACCGCCAGACCGAACTCAGCTATGATGACCGCAACCGCCGCGACCTCGACAGTCTCGACGGCACCGTCCTTATCAAGCGCTATGACGAACTCGACTGGTAGGGGCGAGGGCGCCCAGGCCAGCATCGCTCCGCGAGGGGAGGGAGGGGAGAGGGAAGGCGCTACACGCGATCACCTCAGCGCTGCCGATGGAATTCTGGCTGTTGGCTTGCCTGTTGTTCATAATTGGAACATAATGCGAACTTATGGAGGTGCTGATGGCGCACGACCCTGATACGAACCCCGGCGAACGCGACCCCTATGAGCCGCTTTTCGGCCCCGCAGCCGAGGCGCGCAACACGCCTGAAGAGTTGATGCGCAAACGCCGTGCCGCCCTTGCCGCCATCGATGCCCGCACGGTGGGGATCAAGCCTGACCTGACCGATGAAGTCACAGCTATGATGACGCAAGCGGTTTGGACGCCGCTCAAAGAAAGCTCGAAAAATCAGATGGCTTTAAAGCATGCAACTTAGCGTACTAATCTTGGGACTGGTTATAGCCCTTTGGATGAACACCCAGCCGGCCCACGCTGATGACCCGCGCATCGTGTCATTGGACCAGCTTTTGGCCGAGCCTCATGCGTTTGAAAACCAGTTGGTTGAGGTGAGGGGTATTGCCTATGCCGATGTCGGCCGGGCCAAACGGGATTGGCTGTGTTTGCGCAGTTTTGACACTGACCTTTATCACGACCGTCCGCCATTTTGCGTGTTTGTGGCTGTGACAACCATGGCATTGGCCGACAGGACCGGCTTTGAGGCCATGACAGGAAAGGCGGTGACGCTGCGCGGGGAATTTAACTTCCAGACAATGTTGCCTGATCATTTTGTCCGGCTGCGTGAAGGTCCTCAACATTACGGCTTTTGGGGAACCCGTTGGTCGATCATGATGCAAGCCTATGGGTTGAACTGGCCGCGTTATACAGAAATTCGTCCCATGACATTGTGGTGGGTCGAGCCTGTCACACCTATGGCTGATGGGACGGGCCCGTGAGAAGAAATCTCGTCATCGCGGTTTTGGTTCTGGTGATTGGCCTGGGGCTGGCTGATCGGGTGTTCCGGCATGAAAAAGTTTGGACGGTTTCGCTGGATCAGCTTTTTGCAAGTCCCAGAAGCTATGATGACAAATTGATCCGCATTGCGGGCGTGTATGACCATCACGCCGGATTGTTATGCACGCATCAGCCACCGCAAACTATTTATCATTTCCGTCCGCCTTTCTGCATCGCGCTTTATGATGCAATCGGCCACGCCGCTGATCTTCATGGGCGGACCGCCCAAGTGATGGGGCGGTTTTACTTCGATCTTTGCCGGTTTGAGGTCTGGCGTGATGAGCTTGAATGGCATCGCGATAGTGAAGACGGTCCGTTGAATGGGTCTGCCGCCATCCGCCGTCAGACACCGCGCTGCTTCATTGACGACAAGCGGCTGACGCGGGCTGAATATGACCGGCTTCCCGCAGAGGAGCAGGCGAAGCAGAGCCGTCCGCCGAAAAAGTTTTTTCCCGACATGGAACTCAGCGTGCGCATGATTGAGGCGCTTGATTGAAAAGACTTGCGCGGGGACACCGATAGGAACATTGTGTGAACAATCGGGGTTAAGATGGCCCTGAAACCGGATTTCGATTTTGATCTGTATGACCCGCTCTTCTGGCGTTGGAACGCCAAGGCACGCGCGGCTGAATGGGCGTTTCAGCACCAATCGCGAAACAGGCAGACCGGTGAGTGACTGACACTCACAATTCGGATCGGAGCGGCGTCCAGCCCGTCATGGCAGACCAGGCTTGCGCGGCGTGGTCTGGCTCCCCGTTCATTCAAACCCGTCATTGAGCCCGGGTCCCTAACACCCCTTACAGAAGGAGCATCCCCATGCGCCTTGAAACCGCGCGGGCCGACACGGTCCGCAGCGTCGCCTTTCGCATGAGCGAATGGGACGAAAATCATTACCCCGCAAAGCAAAGGAGAAAAAAATGCTTCGCAAAATTCGACACAAACTGATCAAATTACTCGCTGGAAAAGATGCGGTGGCAATTAACTTGTCCATTGCCGCATAAATATTTTAATCGACAACATGTGCGTCTTCTTTATTCCAAACATGGCATTGCCCGCAATGGGGACAAGATACAGAATTGTTGGAAAGAGTAGAAGAATCAAATGATTTCTTATCCATGCTAATGCCAGTTGAAAGAAGCTTTCCAGTGTTTTTGCACGTTATGACAACTTGTCCCATTATTCCTCCATATGAATGTATTCAGTTGAATAACTGAAGTGCGAGAATATAGAAAACTGGGATTATTTCAATAGTGAGTATCCTCATGCGCCTTGAAACCGCGCGGGCCGACACGGTCCGCAGCGTCGCCCTTCGCATGCGCGAATGGGACGAACGCGAAATCTATGCCGGACTGTTTGAAGACGATCCTGAAGAGCTGGTCGGCCGGGTGATGGCCATTGCCGCGCATGGCCCTGTCGCCCAGGTCGCGCTGATCGGCGCTGATCCGGTTTGCGTCTTTGGCGCGGGCTTCCTGTCGCCCGTTGCCGTGCAGGTCTTTTCCTTTGCCACCCGCCGGTTCGGCGAAATCGCCCTGCCGCTGACACGCTATCTCAAACACCGCCTTTTTCCCGCTATGGCCGCATCCGGCATCACACGCGGGGAATGCCGGGCGCTTTGCGATCACACAGAGGCCATTCGCTGGCTGAAGATCCTGGGCGCCCAAGAATAAGCCGTCTGCCCCCATCTGGGCAAGAACGGTGAAACCTATGTTCAACTCGCATGGAGCCCCAGCAATGTGTTTTTCAACCCCCAAACCCCAGCCCGTCATTCCCCCGCCGACCGATGTTGATACCAACACCGCCGCCCGGCGTGAACGCGAACGCCGCGCACGCCAGCAAGGCTATGCCTCGACCATTCTGACCGGCGGGCAAGGCGATCTCTCATCCCCCACGCTGGCCAAGACATCGGTGCTTGGCGGTTCTGTCTAAGAAAGGAAAATTCTCATGCCCGCACGTCCTTACGCGCTTGTCACCCATACGCTCACCGACACGTCTGATGAGACAAGCTTTGGCCAGTTCAAAGGCCATTTCAATATCTCGCTCAACGGAATGTCCGGCGACACGGTGGTGCTGGAACGCACCTTTGATGATGAAGTCACCATCGGCATTGTCGAAACCTACACCGCAGACGCCGAGGATGTTCATTTCGAGCCTGAGACCGGCGTTAAATACCGGCTGCGCCTGACCGGTGGAGCCGGTCCGGTCAAAGTCCGGATAAGCCAATGACACGGCATGCCTTCGGCTCTTCGGTCCTGGTGCGGCGCGATGGCCCGCCCCGGGCCGGCGGCTATGGGGCCGGGTTTGTCAGCACACCGCTTGGCCGCCGTTATGACGGCCCGCAACACTGGTGGCCCGCCGAGGCCGCCATGGCAGCGGATTTTGTGCAAGACCGCTACATGCTGGCAAGCGAAGAGGTCGCGCAATCGGCTCTGTTCGCCGAAACGCTTGATCTGGATGGGCAGGGGGCGCTGTTTGACGGCGCACCGGTTGGCACGTTTGCCAATCTAAGCTGGTGGTCACCATCGGCCATGACCCTTGTGATCGGCGTTGATGCGCCTGACGATGGCGGCGGCGGCACGCGCGGCATTCTGATTGAAAGCTCAGCCTCGCGCTTCGTGCAGGAAATCGGCGGCTATCTGAACGCCACGGTCAACGCCACCAATGTTGGCGGTGTCACCACCAGCTGGGGCGCACCAACCCTGTGCGCGGTTGCCTTTGATGGCACCGGCCGCACGCTCATCACATCATCGGCACAAATGAGCGATGGGGAGACCTGGACGGTTGCGCCCGCAAGCCTGACGCTGGGGTCCTTCCCCGGTGGCTCCAGCATGCTGGGCGGCCATATCACCCACATCACCGCTTACCAAAGCCGCAAGACCGGCTCTGCGCTCACCGCGCTTGTTTCCTAATCCCATGAAAGGACGCCCCCATGCGTGACCCGCTTGAGGCGATCTCGCGCCTTCAGGATATGAAGGCCGAACGCTCGCCCTATGAATCCCAATGGCAGAAGATTGCCGAACTGATCCGCCCCTTGCGTGAGGAGTTTGAGACCACCCCGACCGAGGGCGCGCGGCGGGGGCGCAAGATTTATGACGCCACCGGCATTGTCGCCAATGACAATCTGGCCGCCGGCATCTATGGCGCGATGACAAGCCCCGGCAATCGCTGGTTTGCGCTCAAGACGCGTCATCGCGAACTTGACGATCAGGTCGCGGTCAAACAGTGGCTCGAGGCGGCGGGCAAGGTTCTGCTCGACAGTTTCGGCACCGGCGTGTCGAAATTCTATAATGAGGTGCCCGCCCTTTATGCCGATGTCGCCGCCTTTGGAACGGCTGTTCATTTCTCAGCCGAGCGTGCGCAGGGCGGCGGTATTTTCGATTCCGTGCGGCCCTTGTCGGAATGCTTCATTGCGGTCAATGAGGATGAAGAGGTCGACACGCTCTATCGCGAATTCACCATGACCGCGCGGCAGCTTGTGGGCCGGTTCGGCTCTGCTGCTTCAACCAAGGCGCGTGAGCTGGCCGAACGCAGCCCCGGTGCCAAGATCAAGATGCTGCATGTCACCGAACCCAATCCCAATTTTACCGAAGGCGCGATGGGCCAGGCGGGCAAGGCGTTCCGCTCGGCCTATATTGAGCTTGATCACCGCCATCTGGTGGATGAGGGCGGCTTTGACGAGTTTCCCTACCAAGTGCCGCGCTGGGCCTTGGCGAGCGGTGAGCTTTACGGGCGGGGCCGGGGGGAACAGGCGCTGGCTGATCTGTTGCAGTTGCAGCAAATGGTCAAGACCAATATCCGCGCCGGCCAGATGGTGGCCGATCCGCCGCTTCTGGGTCCCGATGAAGGGCTGATCAAGATCGCCCGGCTTTACCCTTCGGGCTACACGCCCGGCGGTGTGTCGCGCTCAGGCCGCCAGCTTGTGCATCCCTTGTCGACGGGTGGCAATGTTCCGCTCACTTTCGAGATGATCCAGGATTTGAAAAGCCAGATCCGCGAAAGCTTTTATGCCTCTTTGTTGCTGATGTCCGATCAGGCGAGCATGACGGCGACCGAAGTCATGCAGCGCCAGGAAGAAAAGATGCGCCTGCTTGGCCCCAATCTGGGCCGCATCCAGGCTGAGTTCCTGTCGCCGCTGATCAAGCGCCGCTTCGGCATGCTGGTCCGCGCCGGTGATCTGCCTCCGCCACCGCCGGAGCTTGATGGCCAACAGATCGAAATTGATTATGTCAGCCCGCTCGCCCGTCAGCAGCGCACCCAGGATGCGCTGACCATTTCCCGCGCGCTTGAAAGCGTGGTGGGGCTGGCGCAAATCCGTCCCGAAATTGCCGATCTGATCGATTTTGATGAAGCCTTCCGGCGCATCGCAGACGGCCATGGTGCACCGGCCGCCATTTTGAAAAGCCGCGATGAGGTGGAGCAGATCCGCGCTGAACGCAAAGAGGCCCAAGCCCAGCAACAGGCGCTCAATCAGGGCGAGCAGGGCGCGGGCATTGCCCAGCAACTCGCCGGTGCGCTGGGACAGTTGCCGCAAGGTGGCCAATAAGACTTGCGATCAGGATGATATGAGAACATTATGTGAACGGAAGTTTTGCGATGCCTTATCAATATTCACAAGAAACCATGGATCGGTTGCTTGATCTGGGCGATGAAGTGCAAGGCCGTCTGCCGCGCAGTTTCATCAAGAAATATGGTCAGCCGGGGGAGCCCGAACCCGCCCAGGCGGCACCCTCCCAAGCTGCACCCTATCCGGCTGGGCGTCCGGCACCGCTTGGCCCGCAAGGCGTGCTGGCCGACACCGCTGAGACGGTTCGATCGGATTTCGGTGATGCGATGCGCCCCAACGCGCCGCAGCAAAACCCGGTGCGCCTGACTTCGGCGGATGTCGCACCGCAATCTTTGCTCAGCGATCCCTATGCATCGTCAAAGACCGGGGACGAGGGTGAACCGCTGCAACTCGCCTTCGATCCGCGTTACAGCTATCCTGAGTATCGGGAGGATTTTATCCGTAAGAAGGAACCCGATGAGCCCATCGACCTCAATCGCAATGTCATTGAACCCCGCATTCGTCCTGGGGAGTATTTCAAGGACAATGCATTGCGCAATGATCGCGAGTGGCTGAAAAACAAAGCGCCGAACATTCTGCGGATCATGGACAACAGCAAAAGAGTGTCTGTGACTCCCGGACAAACGCTTTCGCAATCAGTTTATGGGGATCTTGTTCCTCATTCAGATGACGTGTTTGGTGTGAATCTCTCTCGCCGCGAGGAAGTCGCGAGAGGTGTTGCCGAGACGATTGAGAATGCAGTTGAGCGAAGGGATTGGGATCGTCAGCGGAATGAACAAAATTTTTTGAAAAAAATTCCTTCGCAAGACATTGGTGCGCGGACCGAATATAGGACCGGTGTCGGCATTTCAGCTGAAGGGGTTTACAACACAATCCCCACCGAATTTCAGGCCCAAGGCGGTGATCGTGAGTACGCAACCACCTCGAAAGATGGTGCTGGTGATCGCTTTAGACTGTTTGCGGTCGTGATCGCCGTGGCGCCGGACTGGTACAGGCCCGGACAGCCAAACCTCGACGCCTATGAAGCCCATATTGCAAAAAATGCGCATAAATATGCCGCCCTGGCCCAAAAAGAAGGCCGCCCGGTCATCGCCGTCATAAACAAGACGAACTATCGAATATTCAACCCGTAAAGCGTGGAGGATGGGATGTATCGCTGGATGAAGGCCATCACGATTGCAGGCCTGATCGGTCTTGGGCTTGCCGCATGTGACGATGCCCCCGGCCATAATGGAGTTGTGACTGTCGCACATCTGTTTGAGGACGGGGCGGCCTATCAGGACCATACGGTCACGGTGCGGGGCTATCTGGCTTTGTGGGCCGACCTCATTCTGATGGTTGAAGACAAAGCGGCCGTGGAGGAGTGGAATAGCGAAGCGCTGCCCGAACCCGACATTGGGGTTTGGGATAGCAGTGTCGGCTCTCCCGGCTTGTCCCATCAAGGCCATCAGCATCCCTGTCTTTTCAACTATGCGCAGATCACCGGGCGTTATATTCACCGGTCCGGCTATACGGCGCGCCTCATTTACGAGGTTGATGAAATTCGCGTGTGGCCCGATGGTGAATTTGAAGGCCGGGGTATTCTTTGCTTTCATCGAAAACAAGATGGCAAGCATCTCGATATGGGACCGGACCTGTTATGGGACCGGAAGACGGACAAGGACCATTTTGACGCCTACGTAAAACGTTTTGAAATCCGGCGCCTTGCTGAGCCTTATCAGATCATCAAGCCGGCCATGCCCGGTGATTATGAGCGGCCTTCTGCACACAGTGTCGCGGAAACCATCCGTAGTGCCGTCGCTGATACTGTCGAAATTCGCACAGTGCGGGGCTATCTCCAGCGCACCCTGATGGAGAAATACCGCACCCCTACGGCTGACCTCTATCTCTTTCCAGACGCGGCGAGCGCAACCGAAGACACGGCGCTTGTGCTGCGCCGGCAAGATGTGGTCCGTGTTTTGGATTCAAGCCGCTATCAGGACCTTCTGTTTGACTGGGTGGAATATAAGGCAGGAAGTGAGTGCAAGAAGCACTATGTCGAAATCACCGGGGGCTTCATCAAGACCGCGCTGGGCTATCCCTATGTCATCTACGATGTCCACGAAGTCCGCACCTTCGATGACGCGACGTATGCGGGTGAGGGCAATGTGTGCTACCGCAAGTCCGAGAAGGCCGGTGAATATTTCCCGCTCGTGCCGGGGCTTTATTAACGCCCCCACATCCCAGGCGTTTTGCCTGAGCTAACCCCAAAGGAAAAACCATGAAACTGCTGACCGAACTGGTCGCCCGTCTGTGGGGCGATCAGGCCGGCGATGTTGCGCGCGCCTATGCCCGCAGCTTTGCCGCCGAACCGCTTGTGCTGCGCGATCTGGGCGCCTTTTGCCATGTCGCCGCCCCGCTTGAAGGCGAAGCCGAATTTGACCGCGGCATTGCCGAGGGCAAACGCCAGACCTTCTTGCACATTGCCCGCATGATGCGGCTCACCGCGGATGATTTCGCACCCCTGATGCTCGATGAGAGCTTTACCCTCCCAACCAAGGACGAAGACGATGCCGACTATGACTGACTATGACACGCCCTCCCAAAACCCCGCGCAGGCCCGCGCCGAAGATGACACTGGCGCGGTGATCGACGCGCTCAAGCGCAAATGGGGCCATGATTTTCAACGCCGCATGGAAGCGGCCAGCCGCTTCATGGATTATCTGAGCCTGCCGCCCCATTCCCAACGCCGCCTGATGGCCGAGATGGGTCATGAAACCATGCTTGAGCGGTTTGCCGAATTGGGCGCGGATCTGGTCGGCGATGAACGCTTCTCCAAGGGCTTGCCCGACGGGCTCGTCATGAGTGAGGCCGAAGCGCAAGATGAACTCGAAGCGCTTGAGGCGAGCGAGGAAAACCAGAAAATCCTGCTCGACAAAATACACCCCCGCCATGACGAGATGATCGCCCATCGCCGCCGGCTTTACGCCATCGCCTATCCCGGTACCGCCTGATGCCGGGCGGGGCCTTGGCCTTCCGGGAAGGGTGGGGCGCTGCGCAATGGTGCGCAGCGCTTCTGCCGCCCGACGGATATGAGCCTTGCGCGCGGACGGTGCTTGGAACATAGTATGAACAATGGAGGCGATGGTGGACGGGGGTTCGAGCGATGATGAGGCGGGTGAGGGCTGTATTGCAAGGCGTAACGGCTGTTCTGATGGCCGCGATGATTGCGGCCTGCACCCAGGCGCCTGCGCCAGTTGAACACAAGATTGCCCCACCAACTCACACAATCAAACAGTTGGTTGAAGCAAATGCGCCTTTGGTGAATGAGCCAGTTCGGGTCGAAGGCTTTTTCCTGTTTGAGCCAATTGGTCTTTTGTGTCCGTCGCTTCCATCAAACCGTGTAACCGTTGGTGTGGGTGAATGCTTATTGATCTACGGACCTCGTGACGGTCATTTTGATTTTGAGAAAAGATTACATCGGGCATGGGTGCGCGTGTCTGGTGTGTTCAACACGCGATCATGCGAACCTGGCGAAATTTGTTTGTTTCATCCCAGTCCCGACGAACTTGCTGAACGGGAAAAAGTCTTTGGGACAAGGTTCGGAACATATGATTTTGAATTGCAAGTTGATGCGATGGAACGCGCAACTGAGAAACGTGGCGAAGACCGAGGGGAGTGATGCTCCGAAGAACGGGACATCGGATTATCTTGTGCTTCGCGTTTCTTCCGTTGGTCGCGAGCCTTATGGGCTGCACGCCATCCCAGCAACCGGCCGCTCCAATAATTCCTAAGCCCACTCACACGATTGAGAGGCTTGTCAATCATGATCCGCCTTTGTTTGACGAACCGGTGATTGTTGAAGGGTTCTATATTCGCAAGCCGATAAGTCTTTTGTGTCCTGTTCTTCCCGCCAATCCCGTACGGATAAATGTTGGTGATTGCCTAACCGTGAGTGGGGTTCCGGGAAGCGGATTTGACTTTCCAAAGCATCTGCATCGGAAATGGGTGCGCGCGTCGGGTCTTTTTGATGCCGACACCTGTCCTCCGAATGAAATTTGTGTGCTGGATATCCATCCCAAAACGCTTGCACAGCGCGAGAGGGTCTTTGGACCGGGTGTCAGTACATTTCGCTTCCGGCTGCGCGTTGAAAAGATGGAACGTGTGTCGGAGAAACCTGGCGAAGACCGAGGGGAGTGATGAGAAGGTTTGCGCATTGATCTTTGGGTCTTGATTTGCGCATTCGCTGGCCAAAACGTTCGATTTTGATTACTTATATCGGCTTAAATATTTTGAAAATCTCGAAAATCCTTGCGGGTTATTATGGTAGACAAGCCTACAGTTTCGATATCCTCGGTTACATTCTCAAGTGGTCAGGTTTTTGAGTTTGGCCCTCAGGACAAAGTCATTTTAGTCGGTCCGAACAATAGCGGAAAATCACAATTTTTGAGAGATATGGTTCTCATCGCGTCTAGGGGGAAAAGTGTCCGCAGTGTAGTGTTGCAAGACATCGGATTGTATCAAGTCGGTTCTGCACAAGAGCTTGAGGAGTTCCTTAAAGAGAACGCAACACCCTTTGATGGAGGGTATCGTTATCGCAATTGGCAAATTGCAGACGGTGCTTGGAATTTGCTGGGCAGAAATCATCTTTCTGATCATTTGATAAGTGGGTTTGTTAAGAATATTAGCGCTGACGACCGGTTGAGAATTTGTGATGAGCCAAAACACGTCGCGCGCGACCAACAAAAAAGTAAACCGCAGCATGTATTGTATGACAGTGAAACCCAGATGGCCAAAATCAGCGCTCTCTTTAAGGAAGCTTTCGGAAGGGATTTGCTAATTGATTTTCGGGGTGGACTCAAAATTCCCATACATGTGGGAGATCCTCCAGACTCAGCAATTGAGAATAAAGCCGGGGATGAATATGTCGATTATGTCAGGTCATATCCAAAACTGGCAGACCAGGGCGATGGAATAAAAAGTTACGCAGGAATTTTGTTTGAGGCGCTGGTAACGAGTTTAGACGTCACATTAATCGATGAACCCGAAGCCTTTCTGCATCCTCCGCAGATGCGAAAATTGGGCCATACTTTGGCTTCAGAAGTTTCGGGGCAACTGTTCGTCGCAACGCATAGCAGTGATGTGATGAGGGGGTTCCTAGAAGGGACAAAAGGCAATGTTCGTATTCTTCGAATTCGGCGTGAAGGTGACGTAAACAGAGTATCTAAAGCCGACGCAGAAACAGTTGAAGAACTTTGGAGTACTCCAGCTCTTCGATATTCAAATGCGCTAGATGGCGTGTTTCATGAACAAGCCATTCTTTGTGAGGATCATAGCGATTGCCGCCTTATCAACGCCGTTGCTGATCATTTGGAAACAGTAAGCGGCGAGCGATGGAAAGACACCGCCTACGTTCCAACCGGCGGCAAACATGCCATTCCAAAAATTGCTAATGTGCTGAGGAAAGTTGGTGTTCCGACCAAGGCGGTGATTGATCTGGATTTCATTCGTGAAATGACATTGGTTCGGGATACCGTAAACGCTTTTGGGGGAAACTGGACTGCCCTGGAACCTATTTGGCGTCGAGTTCAATCCGCAATTGATAATTCAAACGCACTCAAATCCTCCAGCCAAATCAAGCGCGAAATAATTGCGGCTTTTGAAAATACTGAAGATGAAATGCCGTCCAAGGCGACGATTGTTGATATTTTCGACCAAAGGTCGCCTTGGCATATTGTAAAAAAAGCGGGAGAGGCGGGACTACCAAGTGGAAACGCGTCTTCGGATTATCAGGCCCTTAAGGATTCGCTTTCAAAGATTGGAATCTATTTGGTGCCGGTTGGCGAAATTGAGGGATTCTGTAAATCCATTGGGGGACATGGGCGGAAATTTGTCACCACACTGATGGATGAGATTCCGCTTGATGATGATCGCCTGAGAGACCTTCGAGAATTTGTCGAGACGGTACACTCAGGCGCACACAGCATATTGGATGAACCGGACGAAACGCAGCCGGCGGAAGGTCTGTCGGAATTTCTTGACGGTTAAAAATAATCAACCCCCCGGCACCGCGCCGGTTTATTTTTCATAACTTCACATCACCCCCGCCGGGCTGATGCCTGCTTGCGGGGTTTTTCACATCTCCCACAAAGGAAACCGCATGACCCCCACAATGCTCCGCGGGCTGGTGCTCGACGGGCTGCTCGTCCTTGCGCTGTTTGGCTGTGTGACAGCCGACGCCGCATCGCTCCCCCAAACCCAACCCCAAACCCAAACTGAACGAGGTTTTTAATGTCCGACTTTGATGCCCATCCCGAACCCCGCACCACCACCACGGTGACAAGCCAGGTGCAAACCGAACAATCCGGCTGGGGTGATCTGCCCCATGACACCCGCGAAGTGGTCAATCAGAAAGGCTGGAAAGAACCCGCCGATGCCGTCCGCTCCTACGCGTCGCTCGAAAAGCATGTCGGCCAGAAACGGCTTCCCGCACCGCCGCAGGGCGAAGAGCTGGCCCAGTGGGAAGGCTGGCGCGAGCTTGGCGTGCCGTCCCATGCCGATGGCTATGAACTCACCCGGCCCGATCTGCCCGACGGCATGGGCTATGATGATAATTTGGAGCGCACCGCGCGCGAGGCGGCGGCCTTTTTGAAGCTCGCCCCGTTTCAGCTCCAGGGCGTGCTAGATACTTATGCGCGCTATCAAACCGACATGGTGACCCGTGCGCAGGACCAGCAACGCGCCCATGTCACCCAAATCCTTGATGGGCTGAAACGCAAATGGGGGTCCGACTTTGACAGCAAACATCGCTGCGCCTGCCGCTTTGCCGAGTTTATCGGCCTCGATACCGCGTCTGAACAGCATATGGCCGCGGTAATGTCCTATGCGCCAATGGTGGAACGGTTTGCCGAACTGGGCCGGACGCTGGGCGATCATAATTTCGTCACCGGCCATGCGCCCGACAGTTTCGCCATGACGCCCGACCGTGCCGAGGCCGAGATCAAACGCCTCGAAGCGGATCCTGAAACCATCAAGATCATGATGGACAAGCGCCACCCGCGCTATCAACAGGTGATGAATGAGCGCCGGCACCTTTACGCCATCGCCTATCCCGGCCCCAATGGGTGAGGGGGCGCATCCCTGCGCGGAACGAAAAAAAGGCCGGCGCGTGGTGCACCGGCCTTTCTGCCGATTCCAGGCCTAAATCACAATTTCGGTATCCAAATTGTCGAGGGCGTAGAACCCGTCAGTGCTGAAAATCACCTGATCGACATCGGTAAAGCCCACAAAGACAGTCGTCATGCCGAAATTGTCGAAATCAATACCGGCATTAAAGGTTTGCGACCCGATGGATGCCCCGTCCCGCATGCCGGTCACCGTAACGAAGTTGGCGTTGAAGAACGTGTCGCCTGCAAACCCGCCCTCACCAAGGTCGAATGAAGTCAGATCGAAATCGGATCCATCGGTCCGCTCGACGCTGAAATTGTCAAGGCCGCCGGTGATTTCATCATCGCCGTTCGTGTCATAGTCACTGGCACCAAAGCCTGTCGGCGAACTCCAGGTAAAGCCTTTGTAGAAGGGATCGCCGTTCCCGAGAATTTGTCCGCCCAGATCCTCAAAATCGAGCAAGAGCGGCGTGGTCTCGGCAGGGTCATCGGTTACCTGCACCTGCACAGCCTCGGTGTTGGAAATCGCGCCGTCGGAATCGAAAACGCGAATGTTCACCTCATAGATATTGTCGCCATTATCATCGAGCGGCATTTCAAAGTCGGGCGCTGCGTCGAATGTCAGCGCGCCGGTTGTGCCATTGATGGTGAAGAGGTCAAAATCCGCTCCGCCGGTAATTACGAACGTATGCGTGTCGCCCAGATCGGGGTCGGTGATGGTGGAAGGCACCGCCACCGTGGTTTCGTTTTCGGCAATCGTTACCAGATCAGCCGCGTCCAGAACCGGCGCCGTGTTGGGCGCAAGCGGCAACACATCGACGTCGACATTGTCGATGGCGAAGAAGCCGTCGGAAGCCTCAATTTCGATCCGGTCAACCCCGGTGAAATTAAAGGCCACGTCAACCATATCGAACTGGAACATGCCGTCGAAAACCGGATTAATGAGCTGGCTGTGTACCTGCGTGCCATTATTGAAGCCGCGAACGGTGATAAAGGTGGGCACAAAAGTGCCGTTCGCTGAGTCGCCTGCGCCCAGCTCAAGCGCATTCAAATCGAAATCAGCCCCGTCAGCCCGTTCGAACGCAACGGTGGTGAGGCCCGAAAAGGCTTCAAGATCGCCGTCAGAGTCCCAGTAACCGGTCGACAAAGGCGAGCCCGATGTCGACCACAAAAAGCCCTGATATTCGGTGCCGCCAAAGGCTTCGTTTTCGGCAAACTCATCGAAGGTGATCAGCAGATTTGCAGGCACCGGGCCTTCATCCACATCGGTCAGCTGAACAATCAGTGTTTCGGTGTTTGAAATGGCACCGGCGTCATCACGCACTGCAAGATCAACCAGATATTGGCCGTCCATGTCAGCATCGCCAAAGTTTTCAAAGTCCTGGGGGCTTGAAAAGCGGATGGCCGTTCCACCCACGATTTGAAACAGCGCTCCATCAGCCCCACCGGCAATCTCATAGGTCAAACTGGTCGCATCGGGATCAACAATTGTGCCGGGGATCAGCGCCGCCGCAACCGAGTTTTCCGCAATTTCGAGGGTGTCGGTGATTGTCAGTTCCGGCGCATCGTTCTGCCCCACAATCGTTACGGTCAGGCTTGAGCTTGCAATGCTTGTGCCATCGAACACGGTGTAGGTGAAGGTCTCGGTGGCTGTTTCTCCCTCTGCCAGATAGTCAAACTGGCCGTTGGGGTCATAAGTAAAGGTGCCATCAAGATTGTTGGAGATCAGGCCCTGCGGGGAGGACACAATCACTGTCAGCTCATGCGTATCGGACAGGTCGGGGTCGGTGAAATCAGCCGCAAGCGTCAGGGCAGGGCCATCTTCAAAGACCGAACCGCTGATCGGGTTTACGACCACCGCATCGTTCTCACCCGTGAAATTCAGCGTTACGGTTGCCGTGTCGGTGCCGCCATTACCGTCATCGACCGTGTAGGTGAAACTGTCTGTGGCTTCTTCCCCAACAGCGAGGGAATTGAAGGCCCCGTTTGAATTGTAGGTGAACGTGCCATCGCCATTATTGATGACGCTGCCAATCGTGCCGGTCGTATCGGCAGTGTATGTGTGCGTGTCATTCACATCAGCGTCAAAAATGACCGTGCTGATAACGCCGCCGGGCCAGTCCTCCGACTCAAGGACGATGACATCGGACGCCAACGGCGCGTCGTTGGCGCCGTAAAAATACGCAAAGAACTGATAGGTCGCGCTCGCACCGTGCTGGTCGGTGATGGTGTAATCATAAGTCTGGCGCAGCACTTCGCCTTCACCGAGGAAATTGAGCGCGGTGTCCGATACCTCGATATCGATGCCGTACACGTGCCGGGGCGATGCCGGATCTGGCTGTTCGTTCACTGCGCTCACCGTGCCAAGCGCACCAATGGTGGAGGCTGCATTGTTCAGCTCCGAGCCGACGAACGACACCGAAATGGTCTGCGTATCGTTCACATCGTCGAAGAACTCGGCCCGGGTTCCTTGCACCATGTGCGTGCCGCCCTCTTCGGGCGTGCCGTCAGCAAACTCGCTCACGAAGACGCCGCCTGCCACATTGGGAGGGAAAATAGGGCTCAGTCCCGCCTCGGTCACAAAATCGACCGGCGCGTCATTGTCGCCTTCAATCGTTACGGTCACGCTCGCAGTGTCGGTTGCGCCGTGATTGTCGGTCACCGAATAGGTGAATGTGTCGGTGATGGTCTCACCGTCACCCACCAAATAATCAAAGGCACCGGAGTAATACTGGATCGTGCCGTCGGGATTGACCCCGACAAAGGCAAAACCGCTGGTGCTTTCAATGGCGATTGTGTGGGTGTCGCTCGCATCGGGGTCGGTGAAGACCGGCGCGATCGTGATGCCATTGGTGCCGAGATCGCCGATAGCAGCCTCGGTCGTCAGAACATTCACATCCTCAGCGTCAGGCGCGTCGTTTTCGCCTTCGATGGTCAAAAAGATGGTGGCCTCATGCCAGGTGCCCCAGCCATTGCGGAAGGTGTAGCCGATCTCGACCGTTTCGCTTTCACCTTCGGCAAGATAATCATAGGCCGCGCCGGGCGTGATCCGCAGTTGATTGTAACGCGCCTCGGCACCGATAATTTCGACCGTGCCAAGAAAATCACCCACATCAACGCTGGTAATTTCTTTCCAATAGGGAAACAGAGGGTGGTTCGACACATCATTGTCGGTGGGCCGGAACTCGGTGCTGTCATTCTCACCCATGGTGAGTTCATCATCACGGCCTTCCGGGCGAACACCGCGACCGGTTAAAACATTGCGCAGCAATCCCATTGTAAATCCCCCAATATGTTAGCGTTGACAGCGCTGTGCGCTGATCAATAACGCTTCCCTCCATACATCCCGATGTAATCAGAACATGAAATCGGGCGAAATGCGACTATTAAAAGTTGATTGAGTTATTGGCCGGCGCGGGGGGTGACGGTGCGCCTAGACCAGCGCGACCGTCAGATCGTCGATCCAGAAGCCCGCATTGGTCGAACCTGCAGGAGGCGCCGCGCCTTCAAAGACCACCCGATCAACTGAATCGAAAGCGTTGCCGAACTGGGCGCCGAAATCGACTTCACCCAAATAGCCGGCGGTGCCGGTGATATCGTGGCTCGCCACCAGAACGCCATCATCGTAAGCAGAGATGGTCACGGTGTGCGTTCCCTGCCCGCCACCTACCAAAATGCCGAGATAGACGGCCTGTAGATCGAAATCGCCGCCATCGGCGTGGACCAGATCGATCAACCCGCCATGCGGATTTTGCGTGTAAAGCGTCTGCGTACCTGATGCGGCAATCAAACCGGGGTGGTCGGCATGAGCCAGACTAGGGCCGCCCCCCGTCAAGAACATGCCATCCTCGCTAAACGTGCCGGGAAAGTCGACAGAGTTTGAAGGAATGTCGGGCGTTTCGAAATCAAGCGTCACGGCATTCATCGAGACCTGCAGCTCATAGGTGCTGCCCACATAGATGTCCGCATAGTAGTCTTCAACCTCGATGAAATAGGTGCCGGCGTCGAGCGTTACGTTGAGATAGCTATCGGGCGTATTGCCTCCGCCGAAATATTCGACCGAGCCGGGATCGACAGGTGAGTCATCGTTAGAAGCGATCTGGGCGCCGCTTGTATTTCGAAGGGTCACCACGCTGTCGAAGCTCACCCCTTCATCGAAGCCATGATCAAGATCGATCACCACCCGCGTGCCGTCATAGGCGACGTCGAACTGGTAATAATCGTGTCCGCCATTGCTGGGGTTGGTCACGCGATCGACCGACACGAAAGGATTGGTTTCGGAATTGCCCACTTCGGGATCGGTGCCAATGGCAAAACCTGACAGCACCATGGGCTCGTCATGGCCATTGATGGTGACAGTGACGGTTTCGGTGGACGTGCCGCCCAACCCGTCATCGACGGTGACATCATAGGTCTGGACGAGGCTTTGGTGGTCGTCGAGCCCGTCAATCGCGCTCTCATCGACCGTCAAGCTCCATGAGAATGAGCCCGGCGTATCGGGGAAATAGAGCGTTTCGAACGTCCCCACATAGCCCATGGCGTGCGGCGTGAAGGAAATGCTCGGCACCGGGTCGTTCACATCCGCATCGGTGAAGGTGAAGGTGCCCGAGGCGGAATAGCTCGCCGTGTTGATGTAAGGCGCGCTTTCATTGATCGTGCCGGTTTGCGGCCCGCCAGAGATCGAGGGCGCATCATTGACGCCCGTTACGTTGAAGGTCACAGTCACAGGGTCGGAATTGTCCGCACCGTCCGACACCGTATAGGTGAAGCTATCGGTCGCCGTCTCGCCGGTGGCGAGAGAATCGAGTGCACCCGTCGGATCATAGACCACATTGCCGCTGCCATCGAGGCTGACAGCAGCCCCCAGCGCACTGGTGCCGCTGACCGAGCCGATGGTGAGATCGCCATGGTCATTGTCCACATCGCTGTCGTTCGCCAACAGATCCGCGGCATCGATGGTGATCGCCGTGTCCTCGTCAGTCAGCGCAGGCGGGCCATATTCGAATGTGAGCGCGATATCCACGCTTGCGTCCGGATAGGTGATCAACCCGGCTGCAAAGTCCGTTTCCCGCGCGCCGGTGTTCGCATAGCTTTGATAAAAGCCCTCACCCGGAATCCGGTCGGTCCCGGCCGTCATGGCAAGTTGACCGCCGCCCGGCTCGCCGTCAAATTCCGAAACAAGATCGAAGACCAGCGCGTAGCGCTGCCCTTCCACCAGGGTGAGCCCGCCAAGATCGACATTTGTGGTGACGGAACCTGTATCACCGGGCCCCGCGCCGGTCAGCGTGCCGCTTTCAAACAGAACAGTGGTCGGCTGGAGGGTTGCGCCGTCTCCCGAAACTTCGGTGACGAGCAGGCGGAACTCAATCGGGTCAGACCCCGTCTCGGACTGAAACTGTGTCGCAAACGAAACGGCGTCAAGCGGTCCGGCGCCCGCCGTGAAGGCCTGGACAAAGTAGGTCACATTATAATCTGTTTCGCCGAACCCCTCCAGGCCGGCATTCCGATATTGCTGCGTATCAACCGTGGTGCCGAATGCGTCGCTGGTGAAATCATCATCCACGGCCACCGGCGCATCGTTGATGGGCGTGATGTCGAGGCTCGCCATCGCGGCAATCGCCTCCTCGCCATCGGAAATCGCGTAGCCGAAGCTCACTTCCGTGTCGTCATTCAAGGCGGGCGTATAGCTCCATGTGCCGTCGCCATTGTCCATGACCGCGCCATTGCCCGTCAGGATTTGAAGGTCTGAAGCGGTCAGCGCATCGCCGTCCGTGTCATTGGCATTGGCCAGCAAGTCAGCCTGGGTGATCAAAAGCGGCGTGTCTTCATCCACGGCACCCAGATCGACCGGCGATGAGGTCGGCGCATTATTGTTGCCCGTGATGGTGACGGTGATCGTCTCCGACGCCGTGCCATCAAGGGAGGTGACGGTGAGCGTGTCGGTGACCTGTTCGCCTTCGGTCAGTGCATTGACGTTCGCATCGCCATTGCGCAAGCCGTAGGTCCAAACGCCGGTTGCCGCGTCAAAGGTGAAATCGCCGTAAACGCCCGAAAGGGCGGCAGGGGCCACCGCTTGATAGGCGGATTGGTCATGGTCGGGGTCGGTTACGGCGAGCGTGCCGCCGGTTGTCAGCGTGCCGTCTTCTTCAACGTCGCCTGTTGTGTCGCCCGAAATGGTTGCGTCATCATTTTCGCCCGTAATCGTGACGGTGGCCGTGGCCGTGCTGGTGCCGCCATTGCCGTCATCGACCGTGTAGGTGAAGCTGTCGGTCGCTGTTTCGCCTTCAGCCAGATATTCAAACGCCCCGTCGGGATCATAGGTGAAGGTGCCATCGCCATTGTCGATGACGGACCCGGTTGCGCCCGAAAAGCTCAAGGAATGGCTGTCATTGGCATCAGGGTCGGTGAAGTCGGCCGCGATGAGGGCTGTGCCGTCTTCGAGGACCGAGCCTGTAACGTCCTGAGCATCGGGCGCATCGTTTTGGCCCACAATTGTGAGGGTAATCTCGGCCTTGTCCCAGGTGCCCCAGGCATTGCGCATAGTGTAGGTGAGGGTGGCGGTTACGGTTTCGCCCTCGGCGAGATAATCATAGGCCGAACCGGGGTCGAGGATCAGATTGCGCTTGTCATCGGTGATGGTGACCGAGCCGAGAAAATCGCCCTTGTCGACGCTGGTGATGGTCTTCTGATAGAGGAACAATGGGTGATTGGTGACGTCATTGCCGACCGGATCGACGGTGGTTTCGCCATTTTCGCCAATCGTGAATTCATCATCGCGCGCCTCGGGCCGCACACCGCGCCCGCGCAACAGATTACCCAGCAATGCCATTGTATGATTCCCTTATGAATTTCCCCAAATCTCACCCTTGAGTGATTTTTCGAAAAATACAAGAGAACTAAGGGGTTTAGGGGCAATTCCTCAGAAAAACCTCAGAAGTTTGAAGTAATTTCGGGTGATTTTCACGGTTGAAGCACCGCACCATGGCCTGATCAGATAAAGACGAAATCATCCACCCCCAGAGAGGTGGTATTCCTGATGATGATGGCGTCTGCCCCGATGAAGATCGTCAGATCGGTTCCATCGCTGGCGATGGCAAAATCCCCCAACTGGTCGCCATCATCAACGCGGGTGGGGTCCGCCCCGTCCCCGGACGCAAGCGCGAAGAAGTCGTCCACACCGGCCAGGCCGGGAATTTCCGAAATGATCCGATCCCCGTCGTTGGCATTGAAATCATTGAATGTGTCGGTCTCTGCCAGATCTGGATCGCCGGTTTCCATCACGAAACGGTCGGCGCCGCTCCCGCCGTGATAAAAATCGCTGC
Organism: Alphaproteobacteria bacterium; assembly: GCA_965227065.1. Classification (GTDB taxonomy): domain Bacteria; phylum Pseudomonadota; class Alphaproteobacteria; order SPJN01; family SPJN01; genus CBDDFN01. The sequence continues at coordinate 79,575 of CBDDFN010000012.1, read as the reverse complement.
CCCAGCCGCCATAAAGAATGTCGTTGTCGAGCTGGCCGTTGATATTATCATCACCAGCGCCGCCCCAAATACTGTCATCGCCCGCAAATGCGGTCACTGAGTCATTACCTGCACCGCCGAATATCACGTCATTTCCATCGGATGGCAGGAAATCATCATTGCCGTCACCGCCAAACATGGTGTCGGCGTAGGCACCCCCAAAAAGCTGCTCATCACCAGGGCCACCAAATATGTCATTCTCTTCGAAGGTCATACCTTGAGCAAATCGGCCGTTTCCGAAGATCGGCGCACCGCCCCGGCCGGCAACATCAAGGCTGACGGTGGCGGTGTCAGTACCGCCCAGGCCGTCCGACACGGTGTAGGTGAAACTGTCGGTCAGGCTGTCGCCATCCTGCATCATTTGCAAGGTTTCGGATCCGCGCGGATCATATGAGATGGTGCCATCGGAATTGAGTGTGACTGCCGCGCCCAGCGCACTGGTTGTGCTGACGCCGGCGATAGTGAGGGAGCTGCCATTGTCCACATCACTGTCATTGGCGAGCAGATCGGCAGATTGCAGGGTCGCCACCGCATCTTCATCGGTGAGCGTGGAGTTGAACAGCCGGACAAAGACATCGCCATTGTTTTGCGGCCCTGAAAAGGCTGAAACGATGGTGCCATCCGACAAGACTGTTGTCGCAAAGGCCCCATTGTCCAGCCAGCTGGACTGGTCGCCCGCCACGGTTTCATTGATCAGCGTTTCATCGCCGATCTTTTGACCGTCGGCATCAAACAGCTGGCCGTAAACCCCCAGGCCGCTGCCGTCCTGATTGGTGCTGGTCCAGGTGACGATGAACCCGCCATCGGGCAGGCCCGCCACAGAGGGGGCGGTCTGATCATCATTGGCTTCGGTGTTGACCTGAAACTTGCTGCCAACCCTGTTGCCATCGACGTCGAAGCGCTGGCCAAAAATGCCATTGGCGGAACCATCCCCGTCCCACGGCCGCTCGGCCCGGCTTTGCCACGTCACCACGAAACCGCCATCGGCGAGGGCCGCCACACTCGACAGTGTCTGCTCAAAAGGTTCAAAGCTGTCATGGGCCAGGATGTCGTATGTCAGCATTTCACCGTCCGCGCCGAAGCGGCGGACATAGACCTCATCATCGGCCGCGCCTGTGGTGTTGTATGTCCAGCTGACCACGAAGCTGCCATCGGTGAGTGTAGCAACACTCGAATGCAGCTGATCGCGGATCAGTTCGTGGGGAACCTCGGTTTCAGGTCCAACCCGCATGCCCTGGTCATCGAAGCGCTGTGCGTAAATTCCCAGCCCGTAAGAATCGGAAAACTGCTGATCAGGGCCTGTCCAGGTGACGACAAAACCACCATCGGCCAGCGGCGCAACACTGGGATGGAACTGATTGTTATCGGTAAATGTGTGCACCATGAACTCGCCGCCGGCTTTCTCGCCTTGATTGTCAAAGCGTTGGCCATAAACGCCCAGGCCCGATCCGTCCTGATTGGGGCTCTGCCAGATGACGACAAATCCGCCATCGTCGAGCGGCGCGACACTCGAATGCGTCTGGTCTTCCCAATAGTAGGTGTTGACCACGATCTCGGCGCCCTGCTTGACGCCGTTGGCATCGAAGCGCTGAGCATTGATCCCGCGATAATGGCCATCCTGATGCGTGCTCGTCCAGGTGACGACAAATCCGCCGTCGCTGAGCGCTGTGACCGTGGCTTCGTTCTGCTGATGGCTGGTGGTGGTGTTGACCTGAATGTCGCCGCTGGTCGGCGTCAGGATCGCGGCCACATCATCTTTTGCAACCGGCGCATCGTTTTCACCATGGATCGTTAGAAAAACATGATCTTCATTTTGAAGATGGTGCTGGTCTTCAAAGACGTACCGGACGGAGATGCCGCCAGATTCGCCGGCGGCAAGAAAATCGAAGTCGGTGCCGGGATCGAAGTAAATCTTGTTATCGACAACCGAAAAGGTGCCGCCGTGATTGGCGTACGTGATCTGGGTGATGGTTAAATTTTGCGGAATGTCATCCGCATCCGGGCCCCCGTCATTTGCCAGAGCGTCGATCATGATCGGCGTATTTTCGCCCGTGCTGACATGGTCTTCATACCCCCAGGGAACGTCGTTCGACCCGGTCAGCGTGATGGTGACGGTTTTGGTGCTCACGGTCCCCAGCGGATCCTCGATGGTGAGCGTATAGGTCTGGGTGCGGACCTCACCTTCGGTGAATGCATTGAGCGCGGCGTCTTCGACATTGAAGCTCCAGCTGACTTCGCCATTGATGGACGCGGTGTCATTGGAGGTGATGGAGGCTGAAAACGTCCCCAGATAGCCCGCACCATCGGCACTGACGTTCAATAAATGCGCATCGGTCCGATCAAGGTCGGTAAACCCGATCGTGCCTGAGGTGCTGAGAGTTGCCGAGCCACCGTTGATGTCGTAGGCCGTCAGTTCGGTCACGCCGCCGGCGGCAGGGGCGGTGTTGAATGCGACCGCGTCGTTCACGCCTTCAATGACAATGTCGATTGTTGCCGTGCTTTCGCCGCCATGCTCGTCCACCACCGTAAAGGTGAAGCTGTCTGTTTCGCTTTCGCCCTCGGCGAGAAACACCGTGTCCGATGAGGCCGTGTATGTGATGAGCCCCAGCGACCCCGAATATTCCAGCGCGCCATTGCCCGCGGTGAGAAGAAGCTCATCATTGCCAAGCAAGGTTCCGTCGAGCCGCGACACTGTCAATATATCGCTGTCCACATCGCTTGCCAGGGCCGCCACAAGCGCATCGACCGGCAAGGTGAGACTGTCCTGCTGCTGGATTGTGTAGGTGGCATCCATCAGCACCGGCGCGTCGTTTGTGCCGCTGATGGTGATGGTGACGGCGCTCGTCGTGCCGTCGATCGAGGTTACGCCGAAGTTTTCGGAATGGCTGTCGCCCACCGCCAGCGCATCAAAGGCGGCATTGGCCGTGAAGCTCCAGGCGCCAAAGGCATCAATGCTGAACGTGCCGAAGGTGCCGGCCACATTGGACTGGGCAACGAAGCTATTGTCGGGATTGTCCACATCAGTTGCGGTCAGCTGTCCCGTGAGTGTCACCGGCGCATCGGTTTCGTCGGCCGCGCCGCCGAGATCACCGCCGATCACGGCGGCATCATTGACGCCGGTAATCGTGATCGATGCGGTTGCGGTATCGGTGCCGCCATGGCCGTCATCGACCGTATAGGTGAAGCTGTCGGTGGCGGTTTCGCCTTCGGCGAGGCTGTCAAACGCACCGGCGGCATCATAGGTGAAGGTGCCATCGCCATTGTTGATCACATTGCCGATCGTGGCGGTATCATCCACACTGAATGTGTGGCTGTCCCCCGCATCGGGGTCGGTGAAAAGGGCGGTCACCATTGTGGAGCCGTCTTCGGAGACCGAACCGGTCACATCTTGTGCAGCGGGGCCATCATTTTCGCCCACAATGGTCAAGGTGATCTCGGCGCTGTCCCAGGTTCCCCAGGCATTGCGCATGGTGTAGGTGAGGGTGGCGGTCGCGGTTTCGCCTGCCGACAGATAGTCATAGGCCGTTCCGGGATTGAAGATCAGGGATTTGCCATCGTCTGAAATCGAGACCAAACCCAGAAATGTGCCGGAATCAACCGAGGTGATCAGCTTTTGATAGGGAAGCAGCGGATGGTTGGCGGAATCATTTTCCACCGGCTTGACCGTGGCCTCGCCATTTTCGTCAATCGAATAGGCGTCGTCGCGCGCGAGTGGCCGAAAACCACGGCCAAGCAAAATGTTCCCCAGAAGCGCCATAATCAAATCCCCGATATGATCCCAGGCTCAAGGAATGTTCCACATTTTTGGTGGATGCAATCCTGTCAGGCCGCTTTGACCGCATTCCTCAGGAAAACCTCAGATTGCTCAGAAAAATCTCAGAAGTTTTGGTAATCCGGTCGAGCGGTTTTTTTGCTTGCGCGGGGACAGCAAATAGAACATAATATGAACACTTGGAGATGGCCTCTTCAAGGTTGATTCTCAAAATTCATCATTCAAGGACAAGCGCCCGGCCGCACTTTTAGCCAGGCTGCCCCTTTGACGGCGGGAAAGACCGCGGCCTGCGGAAGGGGGCCTTGAACCCTTTCATGGACAGGTCCGTGCAATCGGCAGCACCCAGGCAGCCGGCGGGCAACCTCTCTGACAAATCGTAACCAGCGTGACAGTGCATCAGCGTCCCCTTCGCCTGCCTGCGCAAAGCTGAAGCTTTGCTTCGGCGAAGGCAGGCGGAGCGAAGCACGCTCATGCGCGCACGCATGTTTGGAGGACAGGAATGTCTAACCAAGTCTTTCATGCCGCGGTGACTGAATTTAAGAGCAACATTTACATGCTGCTCAATCAGGCTGACTCGCGGTTCCGCGGTGCTGTGACCGAAGATAAATATCACGGCGAAGCGGGTGTTCCGGTCGAGCAGTTCGGCTCGGTCGATGCGCGGGAAGTCACCTCGCGCTATGCCGACATTGTCCCGCAGGACATTGCCCAGGATCGGCGCTGGGTCTATCCCACCGATTGGGACATTGCGCTGTTTGTCGATGAATTCGACAAGATGCGCACGGCCATCGAACCCACCGGCGCGTTTACCCAGCGCACGGTGGAAAGCCTCAATCGCAAGATTGATGACACGATCATCAAGGCGATGACCGGCACGGCAAAGTCGGGCAAGACAGGCTCAACCAGCCGGCCATTTTTGGCAAGCCAGACCATTGTCCATGACAATGTCGGGCTGACTGCTGCCAAGCTGAAAGCGGCGAAGAAAATGCTGATGGCCGCCGAGGTCGATATTGAACGCGACCCGATCTATTGCGCGATCAGCGCCGAGCAACATGACAATCTGCTCAACCAGGTTGAAATTACCTCGACCGACTTCAATACGCGGCCGGTGTTTGATGATGACGGCATGGTCAAGCGCTGGCTCGGCATCAACTTCATCCATTCCGAACGTTTGCTGAGCGAAAGCACCGGCGAGCGGATCAATCCGGTGTGGGTGAAGTCGGGCATGCATCTTGGCACCTGGAATGAAATCCAGACCGACATCAGCCCGCGCCGGGACAAGCAGGGTCACCCCATGCAGGTCTATGCGCGTCTGACGCTGGGTGCTGTGCGGCTTGAAGAAGAAAAAGTCGTCAAAATCCAAAGCGCAGAAGAAGGAGCCTGATCATGGCTGTTGAACATCTGAAAGGCGCGCTGGTTTATTCCAAAATCACCAGCGATCCGATCGAACGCGTGCCGTCCACTTTGGCCGGTGCGCGGATCCACCGGGTGATCGACACGGTTGAGGTCAGTGTTGATGCCTCGGCAAGCTCGACCTATACGCTTGCCCGTATTCCTTCTGATGCGCGCATTCTGCTCGCCTCGACGCTCTATATCGATGATCTGGACGAGGGTGGTTCGCCCACGCTCGACATCGGTATTGCGTCCAGCGCAGAAAGCTTCGTCACCGACGCAGATGCGCTGAATGACGGTCTTGATGCCACCGTTGCGGGATCGCACCGGGTGATCAAGGACCCTGCAACAGCGGGGCTGCCGGTGTGGGACTTCGTTGATGGTGTCACCGAAGACCCCCAGGAGCTCGTCGATATTGTCGTCACGCTGGTTGATGCCGCCGCCGATGCGGGCGGATCAATCACGCTTGAGCTGTTTTACACGCTCGACTGATCCACCTCTCACCGACCTGACATCTGACCGGTCCGGGCGTTCGCGTCCGGGCCGGTTTTTTTATCTCAATGAAGGAGGGCCCGATGGCCACGATTTTTTCTTACCAACTTGAAGATGTTGCCGATGACGTTGAGGCCGCCGGAATTGGCGAGCCTTTGGCCGATATCGAAGTGACGGCGGCGGCCGGTCTCGACAAGCGCGAAATTGTGCTGGGCCTCAACCGCATCATTCAGCATGTGCTGCAATCGGCCGATGAAGTGGTGAGCTGATATGGCGAGCCTGGCGGACTATTCCGAGGCCGGCATCTGCAACGCAAGCCTGCGTTATCTGGGTGTCGAGCCGATCACGGCCTTGTCCGACGATACGGTCGAGGCGCGGCAATGCCGGGATGCCTATCCCCGGCTGCGCGATTTCCTGCTGAAATCCCATCCGTGGAATTTCGCCATTGGCCGCGCGCGGCTGCCCGCATCATCGGTCAAGCCGGTGTTTGAATATGACAAGGCGTTTCCCTTGCCGGCCGATTATCTGCATGTCGTGACGATCCCGGCGCTTGATGCGGCCGAAGCCTGCTGGTCGGTAGAACGCCATCAGGATGCACCCGCCGTGCTTGCCAATTGCGATGCGCCTTTAGAGCTTGTCTATATCAAGCGGGTGACCGACCCCCAGCGCTTTTCACCTTTGTTTATTCAGGCGCTGGTTTATCTGATCGCCAATGAGATCGCGCCGCTTTTGACCCAAAGCGCGGTCAAGTCCGAACGCGCCATGACGCTTTATGAGCGCGCGATGGAGGCGGCCATGACCCGCGATGGTCAGGAAAGCGGTGTCATCCACCCCCAGGTGCCCAGCTGGCTGCGGGTTAGGGAGCAGAAGATCTGATGGAGGTTCTGTATGAGTAAGCTGAGTTGGATTGTGCAGTCATTCATATGGCGCCGGGTGGTGGGGATCACTCCTACTTGTTTCTTGCAATGGGAGCTCAATGGTCGTCTTGGCGTTACGACCCACACACTAACACTCAACGAAAAGCGAACAATATCAGCGTGTGGGCCGTGCACAATCACATTCAATTATGACTAGCACTGATACCGGTCGCGAATGTGTGCATTAAAATATCCGCCAACAGATGGGGCGCTAACCAGCGCTTCATACACATGCTGAGGGACACCGCAGTAGTTGTAAGGTCCGCCGCTTTCGATGAACCAAATTTGCATGCTCATGGTTGCGTGGTCGTATTCAACGCGACGAATGGCGGTTGAGTGCAGGTAAACCATATCAGGTCTCCTCTGTAGTGAGCGAGAACCGGGTTGACATGGTACATACAGCGGATAAGGCTGATAGAGCTACGTTCCAATTCCGCGCCCGATTCTCTAGGGGTGTGCGGAGCCGGGATGCGCCCCGTGTCGGAAGTGCTAGTTCCGATGCGGGGCAACCTCCCCAGCGTCAACACCATAATGAGACACAACATCTAGTGGCGCAACAAGCTTTAATGCACCATCCACAGATTTTCTGTCCACACCTGTGAAATGTGGGGATAAGCATGAAAAATCCCTTTTTTTCAGTGATAATGTGTGAATGCACTTGGGGATAAGGCTGTGGAGAAGCTGTGGGATGTGCATAACATGGCAAACGGGGACTAAACTCTTCTGAAATTGTACAAAATTTTTGCTTGTTTGAGCCGCCCGGCACCCGCCCGGCGGCTTTTTTGTTGCGCGCACGACGCTGAAAGGAGCCGCCATGCCGCGATTTTCCACCATCCAGAACAGCTTCACCTCAGGCGAGCTGTCACCGGCCATGCATGGCCGGTCCGACCATGCCAAATATCAAAGCGGGTTGGAGGAATGCACGAACTTTCACATCATTCCCCAGGGCGGCATTACACGGCGGCCAGGATTTCAGTTCGTCGTCCCAGCCAGGCTGCGCGACACGCCGTGCCGGTTGATCCCGTTTTCCTTTTCCACCCGGCAATCCTATGTCATCGAAATCGGCGACCATTATATGCGCTTCTTCAAGGATGGCGGGCTGATTGTCGATCCGGTGACGGCTGAGCCTTATGAGATTGAAACCCCGTGGAGCAGCCGGGAGATCACAGCGCTGACCTTCGCCCAGTCGGCCGATGTGATCTATTTCGCCCATCCCGACCATCCCGTTTACAAAATGGCGCGTTATGATCACACCGACTGGCGGATGGAACAGGTTTTGTTCCGCAACGGCCCGTTCCGCGACCTCAATATTACCGACACACGCATCAAAGCCGATGGTGTCAGCGGTACGGTTACGCTGACCGCCACCGATCCGATCTTCATGCGTGGTCATGTCGGGGCGCTGTTCAAGCTTGATGAAGAAGACGGCTCCGCCCATGAACAATGGGACGTCAATATCAATGTCTCCACCATTGCCGAAGTGGGAGAGGGGGCGGCCACCCGCGCCCGCTCAGACGGTAATGTCTATATCGCCGTTGAGGGGACCGAAACGGGCCGGATCACCCCAAGCCACATTAAAGGCGAGGAGTGGGACGGCCCCGCAAGCGGTGATCATGTGTTGTGGCGCTATCTGCATTCAGGGTACGGCGTGGTGCGGATCACCGCGGTTGAGCCCGGCGGGATGGTGGCCACCGCCCAGGTGCAGCAGATCACGCGCGGGATCGATGCGGTCTTGCCGCAATCGGTCACCCAGGGTGACGGCACGCGCAGCTGGTCTGAAGGTGCCTGGTCGCCCATCTACGGCTATCCGCGTGCGGTGGCCTTCTTTGAACAAAGGCTGGTGTTTGCCGGTTCGCTGACATCACCACAAACCGTTTGGGCCAGCCAGATCAATGATTTTGAGAATTTTGCCGCCGGATCGCTCGACACCGATGCCTATATCTACACGCTGTCGGCAGGGTCGGGCGGTTCACGCACCGTCAACGCCATCCTGCATTTAAGCTCTGGCCGCTCTCTCATCGCGCATACCACCAATGGCGAGACCGTGGTCGGGCCAAGCGAGCTTGGCGGTGTGGTGACGCCCACCAATGTCAATGCGCGCGATCAGACCGATGTCGGCTCAGGCCCTACGGCGCCGGTCACCGTCGATTCCCTCGTGCTCAATGTTTCGCGATCGGGACGCCGGGTGCACGAGATCGTCTTTTCCTTCGAACAGGATCGCTATGTGGCGCCTGATCTTACCTTGCTTTCAGAACATATCACCAAGCCGGAGACCCAATGATGGCCAACAGTTTTTACGATGGATTTAAAAATGATTTGCTGACCGGGCAGATCGATTTCAGCTCAGACACGATCAAGGCCGCGTTGATCGCCGACACTTACACATTTGCCGCGGGGTCCAATGCCTTTTCAACCATCAGCAGCCATTCGGTTGCCGAGGCCGACGTGACGGGCATTTCCGTCACAGGCGGGGGCATCAGCTGCAGCCAGATCGACTTTGGCGCGGTTGATTCGGCAGGCGCCACGGTGAATGCCATTGTCTTTTACAATGCATCCCATTCCGATCAGGCCTTTTTGTATATCGATACCGGCATTGGCGGGCTGCCCGGTGCGCTGAATGCCGACGTGACCGTCTCACCGTCGGGTTCGGGAGTATTTGTGCTGTGACGGATCTGACCCTGACGACGGTTCCCTCGCTGGCCACGCTGGACTGGTCCTCAACGCTGGGGTTGGTGGCGGGTATGGATGGGGTTGGCCCGATGGCGGTGATTGCCGCGCCGGAGCTTTACTTTGATTATCCGGTCAAGGGGCTGGTCTCGCTCGCCTGGGCGCAGGAGCCTTACCGCCTGGTCTGGGCCTTGCGCTCGGACGGCAAGGCGGTCGCCATGACCTATCGGCGTGATCAGGAAGTGGTCGGCTGGCAGCGCATTGAAACCGATGGCGCCATTGAGTCCATGGCCGTCATTCCCACGCCCGATGGCAGTTCCGATGAAATCTGGGCTGTGGTCCGGCGCGAAATCGGCGGAGTGCCGCAGCGCTATATCGAGCGGCAGGCCCAGCCCTTTGACTCGGTCAGCCCCGATGACAAGCACGGCGCGATCTATCTCGATAGCGCGGTGGCCTATCAGGGGGCGGCTGAAACCCGGTTTGACAATCTGGATCATCTGGAAGGCAAGACCGTGCAGGTCTGGGCTGATGGCGCCCGGCGGCCTGACACTGTTGTGACAGACGGGGCGGTCACGCTTGCCACCCCGGCGAGCAAAGTGCTGATCGGGTTGGGTTATGCTTCCCGCGTCACCACCTTGCGGGCGTCCCAACCCACCGCGACCGGCCCCATTCAAGGCCGCGGCAAGCGCATTCACCGCACGACACTGCGGCTGCGCGATTGCGGCGGCGGACGCATTGGCCGCAAGGGGGGGCGGTTGCGCGATCTGGTGTTCCGCGACGGGACTGATCCGCTGGATGGCGCACCGCCCTGGTTCACCGGCGACAAACGCGTGCAGATTGACGAAGGCTTTGACACGGACGGGCGGTTAACCCTTGAAGCGGACGGTCCCGAACCCTTCACCCTTGTCGCGTTGATTTCAGAACTTTTGGTAGGAGACGACTAATGTGTGATGTAACTGCATTGGCGGTTCTGGCGATTGCCTCAACAGCAATGCAAGCCACCGCCCAGGCCCAGCAAGCAAGCTACAATGTCCAATCGGCCAAGAACCGGGCTGAACAGGCGCGCCAGAACGCGATGGAGCAGGAACGCCGTCAACGCAAGGATGTACGCCGGCAAATGTCGTCCGCGGAAGCCACAATGTCCGCCGCAGGCATTGTCTCGACCACCGGCACACCCTTGTTGGTGGCCGATGAGATGGCGCGCAATTTTGAGCTTGATGTTCTGACCAAGCGCTTTGAGGCCGAGCAAAGTATCGAGGCGGCCAAGGCTCAAGCACGATTGGCGCGCTTTGAAGGCAATCAGGCAATTGCCGGTACGATCCTGACCGGGGCCTCGAAAACCGGCTCATTGCTGGCCGCTTAAGGAGGGGTGATCATGGCAAAAATCAAAATGACATCGCCGGTGATCGAATTGAAAAACAATCACGCGATGGAACAGACCAAGGTGCGTGGCATTCCCGGACTTGATGAAGCAACAGACACGGTGATTGCAACCGGGGCCAAGCTGATGAAGAAGAATGAGGCGCACAATGCAGAGCTAAGATACGCTGAGCAGCGCGCCGCCCATGAAACCATGAGCAATTTGGCAGACCGGCCTGACTTTGATCCTGAAACCGCCGTTGCAGAAGCGAATGCCAGCAGGCAGGCTGTGCGTCAGCGTATGAATGCGAATAATGGCTGGTCTTATGCGATTGATGGCCGGGCGCAAAAGCAAGCGGCGGCCGATGATGAGGCGCTTAACAAATATGTTGAAGATCTGGCTTCCGGCATTCAAGCGCACCGCGATTATCAACAGCAAACCGCCTATCTCGGCACGCGCGCGGACACAATTCATGCAGGATTGAAGAACAATCCCGCTGCCTTGTCTGATTCCTTGCCGTTGATTGGTGACACTGCCGCGGCGATGATCGAGGCTGGCGCGCTTGATCCTGATCAGGTCGAGCAGTGGAAGCAGGAAACAACGTTGCGCGCCTTCACGGCGGCGACCTCGCAAATGCTGATTGAGGGCCGTGACGTCGAGGTTGACAAAACGATCAGTGGCATGGCGGCCAAGCATCTCGATGCCGATCAGCTTGCCATGCTCAAGGAGCGTATCGACAAGATGCGCGCGCGCCGGGATCAGGGCTATCGGCTCAATGAAGAAACCAAGCTAGAGCGTTTTCATCATGCCCGCAGCCAAACTTACACAAAGATGGCAAAATCAGCCTTTGGGGGTGATCTCAGCGATGAAGATCTTGAAGCCGCGCTCGATAATCGTTCAATTTCCACCGCGCAGTATGATCAGCTGAGCGCCTATCGTCTGGTTGATCAGGCCGATGCGTTTGGGCGTGTTGATGCGCCATTGGCGGTGCACAGGCTGATGGACAAGGTTGAGGCCGGCACTTTGGATGCGACCGACCTGATGGCGGCGGCCATTGACGGACAGATCACGCGTGAAACGCTCAATGAGTTTAGCACCTATCTGAGCGGCGCGGAGAAGATGCAAAGCCAGGAATATAAGACCGCCCAAAATCAATGGATGCGGGAAGTGTTTCAATCACCCGAAGGCTATAAGCGCTTCAATGACAGCGATGATATTTTGCTGGCAGCTGAAGCGCGGCGGTTTTTCCAGTCCGAGGTCTTGTCAGGCAAAACCCCGGCCGAAGCATCGGAAACGGTCGTCCAGCGCTTCAAGGCCAGCGCACAGACGGAGCCGGACCGCACGCCCTATATGGTGTTCACCCATGGTAAATTTGACAAGCGTGCAAGCGCGCGGCGGGTTCTCACGGCAAAGCGGCAGAATTTTTTGTCCCAGCGCGACGTGAACGAACAAACCGATCTGATCCGGCTATGGGAAAAGTTTTCCGCCGACTAGGATAAGCGGGGCGGTTTAATCGAAGGCGTCGGCCTCGCGCAGGGGAATACAGGTGACGGCCATCTGGGTTCTCAGCCATTCAGAATCAATGAATTCCGGGGCTGCGGTGGCGATGTAGAATTCAAGACCGCTGCCGGTTGATTCACAGCGATCAAAATTGCGGACTGGAAATTGCACCACCGCAGGTTTGCCGGGTATCGGTTGGCCATTATCGGTCATGAAGCCCGCCAGCATGACGTGAAGCTCAGGCATTGTGTCAATGTCTTTGGGCCGAGTCACAAAGGGGTCGAAAATCGAGGCGCAGGACATGCCGATCAGCGGCCGGTGCATGCCGTTTTGAACCGGTTGCCAGCTGTTCACGGCATCAAATGGTTTTCCCAAGGCTTTCTTTGCCGCAAGACAGGCTTGTAAAGTTTCAACTGGTATTGTCCAGAACTGTGCGGTTGCGGGGTCAAGAACATCGGTTCCGATCACCAGCCGGTCGGATGGCGGAAGCGGCGGAACATTTTTGCTTTTCTCGCTGCGCTTGCCATAGAGCCGAATGCAGGCGGCACGGGGATAGGGCGGGGCGTCCTCATCAAGGCCAAGAAGCGCGCCGATATGGGCCTGATAGGCTTTGCGGCTTGTTTCGCACTGCTCGATTGAGGCGCTGAAGAATATCTGCACACCAGCCTTTTGTGCCGCCGTGCGTTTGTCAAACACGGCAATAAAGGCCGCGCGCGCCGCTTTGGGCGGGTGCATGTTTCCGAACTGATCGGTCTTGCCGGCCATGCCCCTGACGCAGAAGCTTGAATAAACCGGCGGGGCATTGGCGCCCTGGTCACTATCGCCCGTATCGAAAAGCTGATGGCCGGGGTCCACCAGGGTGGTGCTCTGGCAGCTGTATGATGTTTCCAGCTGAACGCTTTGCGGCACCCCCGGATCGGGCGTTCCAGGCAGCCCGAGCAAAATGATCATCAGCGTTTTCATGGCATTTTCGCTACAAGCAACAGCATAGTTTTCAACGCCTCATAGGGTTCGCCGATTTATTGTGTGGAGGCGCTTTCGTGCAGCGGGATGCAGGCCAAGGCCAGCTGAGTTCGCGTCCCGCCGGCGTCTGCAGCATCTGGCTGGGCGGTGCTGAAATCATTGTGGAGGGTCTTCGCGGCCGTTGCGCACCGGTCCATATTGCGGATGGGAACTTGAATTACGGCGGGCCTGCCCGGAATGGGCCGACCGTGATCGGTTACGATGCCCGACAACATTACCGCATCTCCCGACAATTTTTTCGATCGCATGGGGGGCAGATTTTCCGGATCAAAGACTTCGATGCAGGACAGCGAAATTTTGGGCCGGTGCATCCCGCTTTTGATCGGCCCTTGAGCGGCGGCCTGCTCAAATCTCTGCGTGACCATCGATTTGGCGGCCAGGCAGGCTTTCAAATTCTCAATCGGCAAAACCCAGAACTGGGCGGTTGCGGGGTCAAGGACATCGGTGGCGATCACCAGCCTGTGTGTGAGCCATGTCGTTGTGCCGGCCGGTCTGGCGTTTATTGTTTTATCAGTGAGCTGAATGCATGCAGCGGGAGGATAGGCAGCGGCGTTGTCGGCAAGACCGAGCAGCTTGCCGATATGGTCCTGATAATCGTCGCGGCGCGTTTCACATTGGGAAAATGACGGGGTGTAAAAGAACTGGACACCTGCTTTTTGCGTCGTGATGCGTTTGTCGAAGACTGCCATGAAAGCAGCTTTGGCACCCGTGAAGTGTGTTTCAAGATTGCCGAATTGATCGATCTTGGCGGCGGTGGCGTTGTAACAAAAGCTGGAGTGGACCGGTTGCTCATTTTGCGCGCCGTCGGCATCTTTCATGTCAAACACATGAACATTGAGATCTGCGTTGGTTGACCAATCGCACCCATAAGAGGATTCCAGCTGAAAGCTCTGCGGCACTCCGGGATCAGGTGTGCCAGGCAGGCCAAGCAGAATGATCATCAACACCTTCATGGTTGCCTCACCATTTACACTCAAGCAGCGCCACCCGTTCGCACCATAGGCGCGCAGCCATGGGTGCGCAAGAACAAAACAGGATCAGCAATGGGCGACATGGTCAGGATGAGCGGGGCGGTTTAATCGAAGGCGTCGGCCTCGCGCAGGGGAATACAGGTGACGGCCATCTGGGTTCTCAGCCATTCAGAATCAATGAATTCCGGGGCTGCGGTGGCGATGTAGAATTCAAGACCGCTGCCGGTTGATTCACAGCGATCAAAATTGCGGACTGGAAATTGCACCACCGCAGGTTTGCCGGGTATCGGTTGGCCATTATCGGTCATGAAGCCCGCCAGCATGACGTGAAGCTCAGGCATTGTGTCAATGTCTTTGGGCCGAGTCACAAAGGGGTCGAAAATCGAGGCGCAGGACATGCCGATCAGCGGCCGGTGCATGCCGTTTTGAACCGGTTGCCAGCTGTTCACGGCATCAAATGGTTTTCCCAAGGCTTTCTTTGCCGCAAGACAGGCTTGTAAAGTTTCAACTGGTATTGTCCAGAACTGTGCGGTTGCGGGGTCAAGAACATCGGTTCCGATCACCAGCCGGTCGGATGGCGGAAGCGGCGGAACATTTTTGCTTTTCTCGCTGCGCTTGCCATAGAGCCGAATGCAGGCGGCACGGGGATAGGGCGGGGCGTCCTCATCAAGGCCAAGAAGCGCGCCGATATGGGCCTGATAGGCTTTGCGGCTTGTTTCGCACTGCTCGATTGAGGCGCTGAAGAATATCTGCACACCAGCCTTTTGTGCCGCCGTGCGTTTGTCAAACACGGCAATAAAGGCCGCGCGCGCCGCTTTGGGCGGGTGCATGTTTCCGAACTGATCGGTCTTGCCGGCCATGCCCCTGACGCAGAAGCTTGAATAAACCGGCGGGGCATTGGCGCCCTGGTCACTATCGCCCGTATCGAAAAGCTGATGGCCGGGGTCCACCAGGGTGGTGCTCTGGCAGCTGTATGATGTTTCCAGCTGAACGCTTTGCGGCACCCCCGGATCGGGCGTTCCAGGCAGCCCGAGCAAAAGTACGAGCAAAATACTCATTCAAGAATTCCCGCCAGATTGCCACTCACCCGTCACCTTAAAAACAAGCCGAAACATTAGCAAGAACAAAACAAGATCGTAAAAAGGATCCTCTTATGAATGACACTGAACCTTTTGGCCCGGCCTATTTGCGCACACTTAACGCTGTCCAGGATGATCACAATCTCAACTATCTGGAACAGCTGGCAAAAGATTTTGAAGATGATGAAGACCAGCCTGCGGAGATTCATGAGGCCGAAACAAAGCGATCTTCGCCGAAGGCGATTGAAGCAGGTGATGCCACTGTCCCGTCAGGACCTTCCGACACCACCGGTTTCATTGATACAGAGGCTCCGCAAGCAGAGTTTCAGCCGGATGGTGAGGAACAGGTCCAGACTTCAAACGACCTTTCTTTTGTTGTGGAGGAGGACAGGCGTGAAGCCCCATCGATGGTGGTACCGGATGAAGACGGATATCAGCGGGAAGATCAGCCTGTGCCGCAACAGGATCAGAACGCATTCGATGTCACTGCGAAGCAATCGGAACTCGCGCTAAAGCGTGAATTGCACCGTTTGGAACAGGAATCTCAATCGCCGGGCGAGTTTGGCGCCGATGGTGCCGTCGATCACGGGCATCAGCCCGACATGGTTGAGCAGAAACTCAACTTTATGCGCGGCATGGCCAAACAAAGTGATGAAGCCCTGATCGCACATGGTCTGCATGGCGGACTGTATGCAGCACAAGCTGCGTACCAGATTGTCAGCTACCCCGATGAGACAGCCATCCAGCTCTGGAATGGCGCCGCCGATTCCATCAACAAGGTTGCTCGCGACATTGATCAACAAATCTATAAATCCGTTGGTGTCCGGCCAGTGGGTGGCGGGGCGAGCGCCATTTATAACGTGTTGGGGAGATTGGCGGGTTTTACAGGACAGGATGAAGCAGCAGACTATTTTGCGTTTCTTGAGCACGAATATGATCCAGTGCCGATGCTGGCAGCTGTTGCTGATCAGCCTGGTGAGCAAGTCGCGCGTCTCGCGGGATTTCTTTATTTTGAACTGCGGCGAACCAAACAGACGCTCGGCAAGATCAAGGATTTACGCAACAAGCGCTTAACGACTGAGCAGAAAAAAGAGCTCGCCCTCGCCATCAAGATGCTGGTGGGCCACTCGGTGAATATGAAGAGGCTGAAGAAAGCCATCACAAAGTTCGCACCAGACCTCGGTGTGTTGTTGGACAAGTCCGTAAACAAAGCCGAGAAACTGGCCAGCACGCATCGGATTGGTAACAAGCTGGCAAGTGCCAAGGAAATCGAATCCCTGTGGGGTGTGGTCGTCAAACTGTATGAAGCGTTTGCTGATAATGCCCCGCTCGACCGCTTTATTCACACCATTCACACGCGGGCAGCCAAGCGCCGCTATAACCCGGGCGCACAATTGGGTGAGCATTCTGAACATCTGGTAAGCCTGAGTAATCCGTTGCGGGATGAAAGCATCGATCTGTCACTGGATTTTAGTTTGCTCGTCGCCCCCAGCTTGGAACAGCTCGACAATGCCCTGGATCTCGCCCGCTATCATTCCAAGACCAAAACGCGCGATGAACACGGTATCTCAGACAATGTGCTTCGGTTTTACGAAAAACCCAGTTCTTATTTGGGGCGGACTATCACCGGCCCGTTGGTTCGCTATGTGCTGAATGATGATGATTGGCGCGCGCTTTCGCAACTTAATCAGCATAGGATGAAGCTCGCAGGTCTTTTAAGCGTGAGTGAAGCACAATTGTCATCGCGCCGCGAAAATGAGGACATGGACTTTCATACGCTTGCCGGTGCGATCGCGTTGCTTGAGTCAATTGACAGGCAGATCCTGTCCCTGAGCACATCAGGCCACGAAGATGCCACTGTCGCAGCGTTTGCGCTAAGGCGGGCTATGGCGGTTGGCGCGGCATTCCGGGCCAATTTTCTAGGTGATGATGCGGAAGCGCGCAAAGCAATGAACGGGTTCGTGATCCTAAGCGAAGGGGATCAAGACGGTTCCCGCGAGATGCACGAGATGATTGCCAGCACGGGCGGCTTGGACATTGTTTTGCTCATCGCGCGCAGGCTCAATCTTTTGCGCACAGCTGAACAGCGCCTGGCTTTTGTGGGCAGTGCCGCGCACGCCGTTTCCGCTCGTCAGGTGGAGCAGGCCTTTCAGCTGGCCTTTAACGCGCCAAGCCAAACCTTGTCGAACAGACCCTTTGGCCAGGCGGTTTATTCCAGCCAGATTTTCGTTGAAACGCCATCCTCCACGGGGCGCAGATCGCGTGGCGAGCAAAGCAGTCCCCATGCGGTGCCGGCACTGGTCTATGGACTCCGGGACTGGTTGAAGTCGGTTTTCTTCTATGAAAATCAAGCGTCATGGGCAAAGCCAGATTTGGGCGACGGCTCAGACAATGAGGTTTTGCGAAAAAAGGTCGGCCAGTCGCAGGGCTGGTTTGGAACGCTTTTCCGGGCCATGCGCGTTCACAATGTGGCAGGACAAGATCAAATGACACAGGCACTTTGGGCTGCCGCTGAAAAAGCGGGCTTGGTAGCATTGGCCAACCAGCACTCTGCAGCCGGTGAAACACCAGCTGACCGGCAAGCCCTTTTTTATGACTTTCTTCGCGCCCCCTCGCAAGCTGATCTCAATCAAGCGCGGCGTGATGGTCTTGATCTCTTGCTCTTGTCTGACGACGCTCTCGATGACGCGTTTGAACAAATGGGCTGGGGTGGTTTTGGTGCATCGGTGATTGCCCCGGCGTTCAAGGCGACCCTGCAATCATTAAATCAAGATGCGGGCGGGAAAGGCTTGCGACAGTCTGATCAAGCCAAGATTGATCATGGAACAGATGTGATGGGCGCTGCTGCCGTCGCTGCCATTGTATCCTTGATGGAAGATGGATTGATTGCCGGCGCTCAACCAGACAATAAGTTTGCTCGCAAAGCATGGGCCGATCAGTCCCGCAGGGAATATTCTCTCAAATTGGGGAGCACATGGATCGGGCTTGAAACTATGGGGGCTTTGGGCGTCCTGATGCGGCGGGTGGTTCGGTTTGCTGAACTGTCTGCACACATTGATCAGGCCAAGCGGGATGAGCATGCGGCCCGCCTTGTCAAAGCCTTCGCAGCTTATTTCGGGCAACGGCGGCCGGTTCTTGTCTTTGGCCGGATCATCAGTGCGGCATGGAATGGGCTGCCGGGCAGTCGGATATCAGATCAATCGGCTGAAGACTTTGCGCAAACGGTGGCGCAAAGTGTTCCGAGGAACAGTCTGCACGACGGTCTTGATAGAGATTTGCTCCGATCCCAGTCGGAATTGAAAGAGGAATGGGAAAGCAGGCATCATAGTATCAACCTTCTGGGTGATGAGGTTTCGCTTCCGCCCGGCATTTCAGCCGATCAAATGCCGGCATTCTACACTGATCAGGAAAAGCCGGATGCGTTGTATCTGGAACTGGCGCGGCTTGATATCCAACCTGCCATGCCCACAGCAATTGCCGGAGATGTCGAACTGGCCGGTGATGAGTATCGCGACATGGTGACGGAAATTGCGCAGACGCTCAAACCCAAGCTTCTGGCGTTGTTGAAAGAACCGTCTTATCGGCACGTGACGACCACCGATGCGGAGCGCCGCCGCCGCCTTATTGAAGTCATCGACAAGACGCGCGCAGCGATAGTCTACGACTATGATTTGATTTTTCGCGAGCGCTACCCTCGCGCCGTGCCAGCTGCAGACACTGGCGGTCAAGCCTTTTCTCCCAATGCGGCACAGGGTGAAAAGCTGTTGGCAACGCTCAGCCAGCAGTTTGGCCAGAGCTAATCTGCCTATTTTTCATTTTTAAAATACTGGATGTGTCATGACCATCACGACCCAGAAGGCGTCGGTGCGCTTTGTGTGCGACGGCGTCTCGACCGACTTTGTGTTTCCCTTCGAGATTGCCGCGCCCAGCGATCTGGACGTTCATCTGCTCAGCCCGCTTGGCTCTGAAAGCCTGGCGGTGCGGGGCAGTGACTATAAAATCCTTGATGCCGGTCATCCCGATGGCGGCACGGTGAGCTTTTTCTCACCGCCCGCACCAGGGGCCAAAGTGCTTCTTTTGCGCCGCACGCCGGTCAATCAGCCAGCTGATTATGACAAGGATACCGAGTTTCCCTCAGAGCGGATCGAAGAAAGCCTTGACCGGGTTGCCATGCAGCTCGCCGACCTTCATGAGCGTGTGGACAGAAGCGTGCGGGCGCGCGTTCTGGACGGGGTCGATACCCAGCCCGAGATGATCTTGCCATCCGATAGTGCGCGCGCGGGCCGGGTTCTGGGCTTTGATGCGCAAGGACAACCCACGGTCAGTGCCACGCTGACGCTTGATCAGTTGGACGGGTTGCTGATTGACGGAACGGGCGGTCTTGAAAATCCCTCCACTGCGCAAATTCTGGCCGCCGGGACGACGACCCTGCGCTCCCTGGCAGAGCGTTTTTCCAATGTCCTGCATGTGAAGGATTTCGGCGCGGTGGGTGATGGTATCACCGATGATAGCCAAGCCATTCAGGCGGCCGTCGACAAAGCCTGCCAACGCGCATCCGCCGCCGATCCGGGGGCGGGGGTTGAGGCCGCCGGGGCGGTTGATTTCACCGGCGGGATCTACCGGGTGCAAGGGGTGGACATTCCCGCGCCGTGCAGATTGTTCAGCGAGGATCATGCCGTCTTATTGCCCGCGCCTCCCGACGAAAGCTTTTCTGAGCCGCCGATCGCCTATGACACATATGGTGACATTGACGATGATGCGCCCTCTGTTCAGCCTTATTACATGTTCCGCTCGGTCAGTGACCGGGTGATTTTTGAGCGGCTACGCTTCATCGGCACCCAAGCGGTCGATGCCAACACCCGCGCCTTTCCCAAACATATGGTCCTGATCGATGAAAAAACCGAAATGGTTGAAATCGAAGAGGGTGTGTTTGACCCGCAAAAATTCCCGGCGCGTCATTGTGCGGTCATGGACTGCTTCTTTGAACGGGGCCGTCACCAGGTCCGCGGCATTCGCTGTGAAGACCTTTATGTCGTCGGTAACAAATGCACCGGCACCACCGCCATTGCGCCGAATATCGAACCAAGCTGGCCCATGGCGATCACCGGGGGCATGCGGAACTATCTGCTCAATAATACATGCTGGAACAATGATGGCGATGGTTTGAAAATCGGCACCGATGAAGGATCGGTCACCGACACGCTGATTGTGGCCAACAATATTTGCTACAATAATGCGCGCGATGGCTGTGACATCAATATGGCGGCCGGCAAGCGCATCCTGGTCCAGTCAAACCAGTTTTACAGCAATTACGCCTCGCAGCTTGAAATCAAAAAAGGCCGGGAATCGGTGCTGGATGATGAGGCCGCGCGAGTGCGCTATGTGCTGGTCGATGGCAATAATTTTGTGACGGATTACGCCGTTGAGTTCACCGCCGATGGCGCAACCAGCACATTTGACACGCCCTTTCCATTTTATTTTGGCCGCAAGACCTATACGAGCGATGAGGACGATGTCGGGGAAAATGTCATCGCGTATGGCTATGAAGTCCCGTCGGGCGATGTCTTGCTTGTGCGCGAGAAAGTCGACGGCACCTGGGTGACATTGACGTATGGCGATGACTATACCGTCAATATTGGTGATCAGACCATCACGCTTGATGGTGGCCGGACGGTTTCTGCCGATGGCCAGTTCCGCATCAAATGGGGCGGAGAACCCGACATCACTGTTACGATTGATGGTGTGGAAAAACTCTATGGCGCCGATCAAGACTATATCGTCGAAGGGGCGGAACCGTGGGGGGTAATCACACGTCAGCCCTTCAAGGTCATCTTCAATGCGGGTCATGTGCCGCTTGATGGCGCAACCATCCGGGTAAGCCGCAAGATCAACACGGTCAATCTGCAGAACAATTCAGAAGTTCAGGCATGGGAAGAAGCGGTCATCTCCAACAATCTGATCGCCTATGACGGGGTGGCGGTTGATGGCGGCGGCGGACACGGAATCGACCTGACGGACCGGACATCACGGCTGACCATTGCGGGCAATCGCTTCGTCAATGTGCCGGACGGCATCAAGTTTGATTTGCCGATTGAAGAGGTGGCGATTTTTTCCAACAGTTTTGAAGGCTATGCCTGTTTCCAGATGTTCTCAACATCGGCCATTGGCTATGTCTCGATTGAGAATAACCGCTTTGTCTATTCCAACCGCGCCATTCAGGTCAGCGAGTTTGACGGCGGGGGCGAGCTTTTCATCCGCAACAATGTGTTCGTCGAAAGCGGCACGCTGCCCGACACGTCAAACTGTATCCTGCTGGGATATAAGGATGGGACGACCGGCGCGTTTTCCGCGGTCAACAATCTTGTGATTGCCGACAATAATTTCACCCTGTCCAATGGCTTTGCGATCAGGATCCCGGCGGGAAATATTGATCAGCTGACCGTATCATCCAACCGGTTCAACATTCCCGCCAGCGGCCGGCCGGCCATTTTCATTGATCACATGACGACCAGTCCCGATGTTGAGGCTGTGACGGGGCTTTGTTTCCACGACAATGTTCTCGACATCGATGACGATGATCCCTCGATTGATTTTGAAAACCCCGGCGGCGCCAATGAGATTGCCGCCGCCCAATCCTTTGTCGCCTACAACAATGTGCGCGGGGCAGGGACGGCGGTGCCAACGCTGACGGCCTTTCGCGGGGATCAGGTGATCAACTCGGATATGGGGCCGGGCAAGCCCGACTACTGGATCTATAATGGCAGCAACTGGGTGGCGCGCGGCGAGACGCCGGTGCGCAGCGCGCAGATATCGGCCGCCGATCTGCATGTGGCGGGGGGCATCAGTGTGACCCATGGAGAGGCTGCCCGGCCCTCCGTCTTCGGTGTGCATCTTGTTTGTACCGATGCCGGCGGTGATGGTGACTTTGCCCAGTATGATGCGCTGACAGTCTCCTCGGTCGGCGAACTGGGCGGAAGCTATGAGCCGATTGTCGTGCAGGCCGATGCCGGTACGCTCACGGCGTATGGCTATATTGGTGGTGCAACCGGAACACTGGACCCTGTTGCGGGCGAGCAAACGCTTGATTTGTCGAAATGGGCGGTTGAATTCTGGTGGCTGCCATGACCGCGTATCTGCGTCCCAACTTCACCCGGGCTGAGCTTGCCTGTCCTTGTTGCGGTATCGCCCATATCTCGCAGGCCGCCCTTGATAAGCTGCAGGCGCTGCGCGACCGGATGGGGCCGCTCACCATCAATTCCGCCGCCCGTTGCCCGCAGCACAACAAGTCTGTGGGCGGTGCGGCCAACAGCCAGCATCTGTCAACGCCGCAGCGGGCATCGACAGCCTTCGACATAGCCCTTGATGGCCATGACAAGCAGACCCTGATTGATGCCGCCCGCGCGGTAGGGTTTCAGGGTTTGGGCATTCACTATCGCAGCTTCGTTCACGTTGATGACCGGGGCTTTGATGCTATCTGGTGATCACTATTTCGCCGGAACGAGCCCGGCGTTCAAACTGTTACGCCTGCTCAACCTGATGGAGCCGAACCGCACCGTGGTGTCACTGTCCAAGCTCACACTGTGGGTCGGGCTGATCGGCATGGTGGTTGTTTTAATCACCATGCCTGATCAATGGGCGGCAATTTTTGGCGCCAGCACCGTCCAGGCGGCGGCCACCGGCAATTATATGTGGCGGCGCAAGCACGCTGCGACCTCCAACCTCCCCAGCTGACGTCCCAGCTGTCTCCCCAGCCAACTGACCCCGTAAACAGACAAGGATCGGCTATGACGATCTCGACCGAAACGGCCTCAATCGCGATTGAGGGCGATGGCGCTTCGCGCGCCTTTTCTTTTCCCTTTCCCATTCTTCAGCCCGGTGATCTCACCGTTTACCGCCGGCTCACCACGGGTGAAATCTCACTTGCCCAGCTTGGCCAGCATTATGAACTTGAGGGTGAGGGCTCGCCTTTTGGCGGCACAATCACCTTTGATGAAGAGCATGTGCCGCAATCTGGCGAGGTGATCACCCTTGTTAGAACCATGGCGGTGACGCAGCCCGCCGACTTTGATGTTGATACCGAATTTGCGTCCCAGCGGATTGAACAGGCGCTTGATCACAGCCGCATGATCGACCAGCAACTTGCCGACCAACTTGCCCGCAGTCTGCATTTTCCCGCAGGCGACGCGCCGGGGGCCGATAGTTATAGCGAAGAGGTCACGACACCGGTCGGGACGCTGCCTTCCATTGCCGAACGGCGGGACCGGTTCTTGGTCTTTGATCCGCTAAGCGGGGCGCCACGCGCATCCAGCCTGACCCAGTCGGAATTTGCCGCGCTTGAAACTGCCTTTGACATAAATGTTGAAACATTGACCGCCATTGCCGATGAGGTTGAGGCCAAGCGACAGGATGTCCATGAAACGGCGGCGGATTTTGTGCCGCTGAATTACGACACGATCCGGTCAGCCAATCAGCGCAGCCTGCCTGATGATAATCTCTACTTTCCCGTAGCCAACACCGGCACCGGCACGGTTGAACAGGTGCGCATCTCAGAGCTTGGTTTCGACAGCGGGTTGCGCAATCTCTACCTGCCCGAACATGCCGATACGATTGTGGTGGTTAATTCTGAAGATGCCCACACGGTTCACTGGAATGAAAGCTATGACAATGTCGGCAATTCGGGCCATGTGGTGTTCGATCTGCACTACCTTGATTTTTACAAACCCTATCACTTCGCCAATGGTGCGGCTGAGACCTGTGCGCTAGACCCCGGGCCGGGGTGCAAATTTGCCGGGCTGAGCAGTCTTGATGAAGTGCTGCTGATGGGTCCGGGGGATTTTGTCACCATACGACGGACCGGCGCTGGAACCTATTTCATCGCGGCCGCCCATAGTTATCCCGACGCGGCGCAAGCCGATCATGGTGCGGTGACGACAATCAAGCGATGGTACCAGGAAGCCGATGGCAAATGGCGTCTCATCGGTGTGTGGAGCATTCTGCCCCATGGCAGTGGGGACAATCCCGCCAACGCTTCATTGATTGAGCTGCCGGACGGCTTCAGCCAGGCAACGCCCTATGATCATCTGTCCAATGTTGAGGGGTTCTACGTAACAGCGATCGAGCCATATTTCCTGGTCGATGATGATGCGCCCAGCCACATCACCCCAGCCGAATATGAACCCATCCGCGTGATGGGAAATACGCCCGACAATCCAACCCCGGCGGGCAAAGTTCAGTTCTACAACCCCAACACCAAAATCGTGCGCGCGGTTGTCGAAATCGCCAATCTTCAAATGGATGAGGAAAGCTGATGGCCCTGACACTCCAATCCACCCCGCGCAGCCCGCGCGACTATGTTGTCGGTCTGGCGGGCCAATCGCTGCCTGATCTGTTGAACTATCGCGCAGGCGCAGCAGAGTTCATTGCCCGGCTGATTGAAAAGACCCCCAATGCAAGCGCCGATCTGATTGATCTGGCGTCGGGCGGCTCGTTCGCGGTTTATGACCATAAGATCGAGGCAGGCTCCTCGTCAGGCTATTGGACGCGTGCCGCTGATCCCGGCGATACTGGTCAACTGATCAAATTTTACGGCGACATTGTTGCGGGCCTTGCCAACACGATTGATGTTCTGTGCTGGGGTCAGGGCGAGGCCGATTCGGGCATTCTGACCGATGCGGAAGACAATGCGGCCATGACGGGCCGGATGGCAGCGTATCAATCGGCACTTGAAACGATCTTTGCCGAGTTCATTGCCATGGCCCAGGCCGCAGAGACCCCCAAGACCCCCGCCATACTGATCAACCCGGTTGGCCGGCGCAGCGGGGCAGACACGCGCTGGGGGCTTGAACGCATCCGCCAGATCCATCTGGGGCTTATTGCATCCAACGCCAACATTCATCATGGCGGGGAGCATTATGATCTGGAGCTTTCAGATTCGGTGCATCCCAGCCGCGAACAGTTGAAAATCTACGCCCGCCGCTGGGCCGATGCGATTGCCATTCACGTGCTGGGGGAAACCGCCAATCTGACTCTGGGTCCTAAAATCCTGTCGGTGGGCTTTGATACAGGCTCGCCCACATTGGTCAATCTGGACATTGGCTATGAACCGTCAGAGGCCGCCTACGCGGCGCCGTTTCACAAGCCCGCCGATCCCGAAGCCCTTGCCATCGCCGACGCCGACACACCATTCGTCCCAATTGCGATCACCGGTTCGGACTGGATCGGCGACACGCTGCAATTGTCTTTGGCAGCGCCGCTCAGCGCCAGCGGGCCTGTTGTCTATGCCCCGTTTGGTGAGGTTGCCTTTAGTGACCGCGCCAATCTCATCCGCACGATCCATGAGGACCCGGATGAGGAAAAGCCCTTGCGCAGTTTTTACCGTCCTCCCACCCCATAGGTTTGTTATGCACCGTACTGTGATTGACACCACGGTCGCTTCGGCGGCCGTGTCTTCTTTTGTCTGGCTCGATTATCTTCGCGAGACGGCTGAAACCCTTGCGCTTGTCGGCGGGCTGGTCCTGCTTGGCCTGCGCATTCACCTCGCCATCCGTGAGTTACGCGGCAAGAGCTTGTCAGCGCGGGAGGATAAGTGATGGGGGACGTCACCCGGTTGCGCGGCCAGGCCGATGCCAAATCCGTTCTTGAAGCTGTGCGCAGCCGGTTGAGCGCGCGCGATGCCACAGACCGGGCCTATTCCCATTATGAGCGCATCGCCATCATCTGGTCAGGTGTGCTGGGCGTTGAAATTGAACCCAGCCAGGTTGTGCTGTGTTTGAACGGATTGGCGCTTGCCCGCGCCGCGCTTGACCGTGATGCGCCAGATGCGGCGGTTGATGGCGCGCAAGCCTGGGCGCTTTTGCCCGACATGGTGCGCATTGAACGGGCGTTGATGGAGGAGGGCGAGGATGATGACTAGCCTTCCCCTTGCGCTTTACGGCGCGCTTGGCGGGGTGATGCTCGCCCTCGCCGGTGGCCTGTGGTTTGCCGTCTCTGAACTGCAGGAGACGCGCGAAGAGCTTGGCGTGATCCGTGCGGCTGCCGAAGCGTCGGAGCGTGCGCGCACCGCGCTCAGCGATGATCTCAAACGCCGCGAACAGGCCTATGCCGCGCTTCAGACACGCAAACGCGCCATTGCCGATGACCTCTCCCAATCCCGCAAGAAGCTTGAAAGGATCGCCGATGATGATACGTGCGCTGATCGTGGTGTGGCTCAGCCTTTTGATGATGTCCTGCGCGAGGCCTTCACCGCAGCCGGTGCTGGTCCGCGCCGAACCGCCCCGGGCGCTGCTGATGCCGTGCCGGGTGCCGCCATACCCCGAAGAGACACCGAGCTACCGGCAACTGATGGGGTTGATCCTTGATCTGCTGGCCGCACTTGAAGGCTGTAATGAAGACAAGGAAGCCTTGCGTGCCATCACGCAAGTTTCGGACGAGTGATGAGGGCAAAGACAAAGCCCGCAACCGCCCCCATGGCCGCCTGTGCCATCAGGCCCGACAGGCTGCGCGCGCCTGAAATCAGCGGCACGCCGAAAAACACCGGCTCGGACAATAAATGAAAGGCGGCAATCGCCACCAGTCCGGCGGCGGCATAGATGACGGGGCGGGGCAGGGGCAAGGGCTTGACGGTGAAGCCTGCGACCACAAAAGCGATCAGAAAGCCCACCGCAATCAGCGAGCCATAGATTTGCGCCATGGCGGGAATGTTGGCAAGTCCCATAGCCAGCCGCTGATCCATGCTGACCGGCGCGCCGACAGCGGCCAGTGCACTGAGATCATATTGGGTGGCGGTAAACGCCCCCAGTGCCAGCATTACAACAACTGCCGCTACATATCCCGCAACAATCCGCATTTTTGCCCCCTCACATTTTTGTTAGCGCCCCAAGGTCCATAGACCCCGCGCCAACGCCCCACTATCTTAGCGGCACAACCGCAACAGGGGAAAGTCATGTCTCGCACACTCGGCAAACTGTTTTTGCTCCCGCTCGTCCTGCTCGCAAGCCCGGCCTGTGCCGACCGCGACAGCAGCATCTATGAGGCCCGTCAGCCTCAGATTGAGCAGGCGGCCTATCAAGTCGATGTGGTTGCGAAGGATTTCGAATATCCCTGGTCACTCGCCTTTTTGCCCGATGGGTCCTATCTGGTCACCGAAAAGCCCGGCCGGCTGATCCATGTGACCGCTGCAGGCAAGACCGAGATTTCAGGCGTTCCGGACGTTTATTATGACGGCCAGGGCGGGCTGCTTGAGGTCGCGCTGTCACCGGATTTCGCCACCACCGGCAAACTCTATCTGAGCTATTCGGGCGGTGATGAGGATGCCAACGCCACCCATCTGATGAAGGCGGTTTTGAAGGATGGCGCGCTGACCGAACCCAGTGTGATCTTTGTTGCCAAGCCGTGGAAGCAAACCGCGGTTCACTATGGCGGCAAGATCGGCTTTTTGCCTGATCAGTCGATTATCCTGACGCTGGGTGATGGCTTCCGCTACCGGGAAGAGGCGCAAAAGCTCGACAATCATCTGGGCAAAATCATCCGCATCTATGACGACGGTGTGGCGCCCGGCTCCAATCCCTATTCCCATGTTGAGGGGGCCTTGCCCGAAATCTTCACCATGGGCCACCGCAATGTGCAGGGCCTCGCCATTGATGGCGGCCGTATCTTTGCCCATGAACATGGCGCGCGCGGCGGCGATGAGGTGAATTTGCTGCTGGGTGGTACCAATTATGGCTGGCCTGTGGTGACGACCGGGGTGGATTATTCCGGCGCGCAGATCACGCCTTACAAGACGTTGGAGGGCTATGAAGACCCGCTCTATGACTGGGTGCCGTCGATTGCGCCCTCGGGCCTTGCGGTCTATCGCGGGGACATGTTTGCCGACTGGAACGGCGATCTTCTGGTGGGCGGACTGGCAAGCGCTGATCTGCGCCGGCTGGAGCGTGAAAACGGCCAGATCGTGCGTGAATGGATCCTGCTCAATGATCGGGAAGACCGCATCCGCGACGTCCGCGTCGGCCCCGATGGCGCGATCTATGTGCTGACCGATTCAGACGAGGGCCAGTTGCTGCGGATCACCCGCTAGCGTCTAGCCGCCGTTTGGATCATCGGCCCGCACGGGGACGATGAGATTATTGTCCACCAGCCGCATATCGCGGAACTGGCACCGGCCTGTACCGCGCTGGAAGAGTGAATTGGCGATCAGCCAGACGCGCACGACCCGTTGAGGCACCGGCCCGCGGGTTTCGCCCAGCGCATTGATATAATCTTGACGCAGGCCGCGATCCTCATCGACCCATTCGCCCAGGCCCTCAAGGCCCGAGCGGATCACAATATGGGTTTCCTTGTCCTTCCAGGTGGGCAGGGGACAGGTATAGATCGTCTCTGCCGGCAGGCTCTTGGACCAGTGATAGGTGATGTCCTGGCCATTGTCATACTCGACCGCAATCGACAGATAATCATGGGACGGCACCGTGTCTTCGCGGATCATTGAGGGCAGCTCCTCAATCAGCCATGACCAGCACAGCCGCAAACTCGGCGTCAGCACTGCATCCACATCGGTGCGCAAAATGCCGACATTGCCATGAGTGTGACAGCCCACCGTGCCGTCTTCTACGACGGTAAAAATCTCGCCGGGGCCGAGATACCACAAATAACTCCAATCCTTGGGCGGCATTGCTTCGCCCTCAGTGAGCCGCCTGGATTCCGCGGCGACCAAATCGGCCATTACGCCTGTAGGGGAAAGCCCTGCAAGTCCCGCCTCGGCCGTATCCTTCCAAACGATAAGTCCAGCCTTCTGATTGCCCTTGAAGCTTTGATAGTCGGCCGGGTCAACACTGTCGGCCAATTGACCATCTGGTGTTTTCCATTCACCGGGGAAATAGCTTGCAAGATAAAGCTTGCCGCTTGATTTGGCGGTAAAGCTCAACGTATTGCGCGCGCCGCGAAACACCGGGCCTGCCTCGCCGATCTTGCCCCAAATCTGAAAATTGGCCGGCACCCACACATTCAGCGGGCCATTAAGGACCGTGCGGCCCGTCGTGATGAAAGTGATTTCGTCACCAGCCTCAATGTGGATGCCGCTATCAAGCCAAGGGGGCTGATTGGATGGCACATCGACCACTTTGGCGCATTTGACGTCCGCCCCGTTGAGCGTCGCGGTAAAATCAGTGGCGAATTGGGCCGGATCAGGACCCATGCCGGTTTTACGTGCGCCTTTGAGCCGGTCGATCAAAATCCGCCCGGCAACGCCGAGTTCCTGCAATGTAGTGGCCATCGTCCTCACCCTGTAAGCCGTGTTTGATCATTCCCTAGCACACTCATTCGCCAGACGAAATTGCCGCAGAACCAATCTCCAGACATTAACGTATTGGATCTGAAATACGATCAAACTGTGTTTTGTATTCGCAAGCGGGCGCGTTGCACATCAGTCCGCTTGCGAGGCCCGGCACGACGTCTTGGGTGGGCCAGTGCCGGGCCACCTTTTCTTGTTTCTGAAATAAGGCTGTGACAGGCTGTTCCTCCAAGGGGGCAGTATGATTGCGCGTCGCTTCATTTTTCTAGCCTGTTTCGCGGGACTGCTCGCAAACCCGGCACTTGCGCGGGATGAGCCGATGGTGCCTGGTGACACACCGGCGATGCCTGATCCGGCCGAGTTTCCCGCCACCTCGGTGACCAAGCAGCAGATCCGCGCGCGCTTTGCCCGGCTGGGCGACATGCTGCTGGCCTGTCCGCGCGATCCGGCTACCCGCTTTCACACACAGACCTCGCCCCAAGTGGTGGGGGAGGCCGCGCGCTCCCGCGTTGCGTCGGCCGCCGCCAATCTGGCCGCCCCCGCCAAGGCGAGCGAACGGGCGGTGCTGGAGCTCAGGCGCGATGGCCGTTATCTCGCCAATACGTTCATGAGTGTGGCCTTGCGGGCCGCAGACAGTGAGCGGCTTGATGATGAAAAAATCGGCGCGCAATACACTTTTCTCACCTACGGTATTTTTAACTGGTATGCGCAAGGCTTTGCACTGTCGAAGGCGCGCGAGGCGGAGCGCAAGGCGTGGCTCACCTACACGCAAGCGGCTGAAACGCTGTATCGCCGGGCGCCCGAAGCTGCGCGTGCCGCAATGCTGGATGGCGAGCGCAAACGGCTTGACTGTCTGATTGAGAAGCGCCGCGAAACCTTTGCGGCTTTGGGTGAGATGCGGCTTGATGCGATGGGTAAAGCCATCGCCAACCGCAACGCCTATGACAATAATGCGGGCAATCAGCTGGAATTGATGAGCCTTGCGGCGCGCTATCGCGATCTGGTCGCTGAAACCAACCATCAGGCCAATATTGTCCGCATTCTGGCGGAATCCCATGCGCGCGCGTTCCTCAATGCCGAGGTCAAACGCGCCGAAGAAGTTTATTTCCATTCCAATCCAAGCGCTGATTGGCGGGTCGCTGTGGACACGGCCCGGCCTGCGCGGTTGAAGGCCGCCAAGGCGCGCGCCATTGGCTATTACGCGCTTCTGGCCACCGATGAGATTGGCAATGAGGCAGCCTTTACCCAGGCGGTGCATCTGGGGGGTGGATTTGATGCCGCCATTGCCAAGATTGGCGGTGAGGGCAAGACGTTCATCGACGGGCTGATTGATAGTGGCCAGGTGCAGACCTCACTGTTTGTCCAGCTTGATCAGGCCAACAAAACCGCCGTGTTGCTGGCACTTGGCAAAAAGTTTCTCGGCACTGGGCTTGATACGATGATCGTCGCGCCGATGACCGATGCGTTCATTGAGAATTTCGGTAAGCCGGTGGCGAGCCTGTTCGGGGTTGATGCCAAGACCTCGATGGAAACCGCGTGGACAAAATTTGCCGAGATTCAGCTGTCGCATATCCGGCGGCTCAAGGCGGTTCAGAATTTCACCCAGCATCATTCCTATGATGAGGCCCTTGCGCTTGCCCGTCACCTGGGCGGACGGCCCGGCGGGGATGCCCATCCCCATGTCGCGACGCGGGCCAAGACGACCTTTGCCGAAATGGTAAGCCAACATAAATTGACGGCATCAAGCGAGGGCGGCTGGGCGCATGTGCTGGAACCGGTGTGTGAGGATTTGCGCGACCAGGCCGCGCTGTGGCATGGCGCGATGCGGCAGGCCCATGAGGGGCTGACGGCGGAGGCCTATGTTTTATTGTCGGCCAGCCGGGGCCAGACCGTGGCCAATCCCGGACGGGCCGTCAGTGATGACATGCTGGCCGCCTATATGAGCCCCAAAAGCGACTGGTTCAAAAACAAGTACGAGGTCTATTTCAAAGGCATTGAGAGCAATCCGCTGATCATCTTCCCCGGCCTGATGGGGGCGACCTTTGAGATGATCCTGATTGATGCGCCGATGACCATCCTGTCGGAAGGCAGTCAGCTGTCGCAGCGGGTGAAGAATTTTTCAGGCTATGCCTTTGGCGATTTCAACAGCCAAGACGCCTATCTTCAAAGCCTGGTCCAAACCCAGTCACGCTGGGACCGCTATCGCGACAAGCTGAAAGCCGGGGATTGGAACACGCTGGCGGTTGAACAGGCCGATATTGGCGCGGCCAAGCTTGCCGGGCTGATCGCCCATTCGGGTCAGCCATTCATTCTGGCCCGAACCCGGATTGCGGAAGCTGAAATCACCCGCAGTGAAAACCGTACGCCCGCCCGCACACAAACCGGCCGGACCAATGCGTTTTCCCTGATGGCGCTTGAACGCGCCAAACAGCGCCGCCGCTATGACAAGATGGCTGATATGGCGATGGCTGATTTGCGCCATGCCGCCCTGACCGGGCAATATATGGCAGCGTCAATTGCCGCCAAAAAGTTTGAAAGCGTCGTCAATGCGCGGTTCAAGTTTCTTGGCGTTCAAGGCACGATCAATCTCAAGCGCGAAATTGATCAGCTTGAGGCCAAGGCCGCCTTTGCTGATTCCGTGGATGTCTATGTCGCGCTGTGGAAAGAGGCGCATGAGGCGATCGTGATTGAGGCGGTGGTGGGGCTTGCTGCCGAAGCCATCGCCAGCAAAATTACAGAAGCGGGCGTGTACACAAAGACGGTGACTGATGCGGCCCAGGTCGCCCGGGCGGCCGAAGTAAACGCCGTCCAGAAACTCTATGAAGCGTTTAATCCGCTGGCGGGAAAGATGAGCGCGTCGGGGGCCTATGGGCTTGCTAAATCCTCGGCCACCAAGGCGGTGGCGAACACGGCCGCCCAGATCGTGGCCGCGAAGTCCGACCAGCTGGTGAGCGAACAGGACGCGCAGAAAGCCTTTGAGACCGTCTTTTCGCTGGTCGAAGACACGGTCAAGCAATCAGGAAGCAAGATTGAAGGCGGTCATGCCGCCTGGCTTGGCGACAAGGCCTATATCGGCGCGGTGACACGCGGGCTGACGGTTGCAGGCACCACGCTGGATGGCGCTCTCAAGGGCCTTGATCAGATGCAGACCGAGGCAATGCTGGCGATCCGTACCAAATCGGTCGAGGCGCTCAAGGCCGCCAATGAGGCGCTGGTTACCCGCGCAGTCACCCTTGCCGGGACTGACGAAGCAAAGACCCATCGCGCGGCGATGGATGAAGTGGAAGACGCCGCTGAACGCAGCCGCGCCAGGGAAGAAGAGGTGCGCGGCGCTGCGCGCGCCATCGCGCTTGATCATATCGATGGTGAGGTGTCCGGTGCACTGGGCGGGCGCAAACCCTCCAAAGCCCATGCGGATGCTGCAGAACAGATGCGGCGGACCCTGACGGCGCTGGAGGATGGCTCTGCGGACATAGCAACGCTCAAAACACTGGCGGACCCGACACATTCCATGGGGCTGCGCGATCATCTGATGACCGATGCGCTGCCGATTGAAACCATCCGCAAGGGGCTCAAAGCCGCGCGCATGCGGGCGAAGGCGGACAATGATCAATCCGGCTTGGCCGAGGTCAACCGCATCGCCGAAGCCATCGATGATGTGCGCATCGGCAAGATCAACAAGATTTTGGCCGAGTTTATGAATTCGTCGGCCGCCAGTGGCGTTGAGGTGATCATTCAAGGCGGGGCGGCCAAGGGCAATCCTGAATATCAGGGCGTGCTTGCCGATATTGATTTTACATTGTTCACCCGGCCCGACCTCACCACTGATCAGCGCGCGGCCATTGCGAAGGCGCTTTATAAAAAGTTTGAAGATGCGGGTGTGCCACTCGCCACCGAAGACAGCGGCAATTACAGCCCGATGGATTCGGAAGCCTTTGTTCAGCCACTGATGCGCTTTGACAGCGGCAATGAAAGCACGCTTTCGGTCACAAAGGATGTAATTTTGAACAAGGCTTCGCCCACGCGCTTTTATTCCGAGGCGGGCGGCAAATGGTTCATCAACAATGCGCTTTATTCGGGCAAGGTTCTGGCCGGGCGGGGAACGCTTGGCCAGTGGGTCAAACTCAAACCGTCTGAGGGCATGGGGCTTGCACTCGACATGATGCGCTATATGGGCTTCCTGACGGACCCGCATTATACGCGCAGCACGGTATCGGCGATGGATGCGCCTGCCCAGCAGGCCGTTATGGGCAAGGCACTGGGCAAGACGAAATATTTCCTGCGCCTGCTGGATGCCTATCTGATCGCCCACCCCAAGGGCAATGAGGCCTATAACGCCCGGCTCGGCAATCGCGCAGAGACGGGTGAGGATGCCTCCTACCACCGGCAAATCTATAAGGAGCTTGCCGCGCTGGGCGGGGATGCCGATCTGCTGGAACCCGGCGATCTAAAAATGATCGAACAGATGTCGCGCATGAAGATGAAGGGGGAAAACCCCACGCCATGGGATGCGATGGAGGGCAGCGGTAGCGACAAGGTCGCCCAGGCCCATGACATGATGGCAATGATGGAGCGGCTGACAGCCAAGATCGTCGCGCGCACCTCTGCGGTGGCGATGGATGATCTTGAGGCGCTCAAATCATCGGGTGATGCCGCCGCCTTGCAGGAGCGGATGGCTGACAGCCAGCGGCTCTTGTCCACCATGGCCAATACGCTCAGCCTTGATTCCGATCTGGCGACCGTGATGATGATCCCGCCCGCTGATGTGACCAAGCGGGAGCGGGGCGGCTGGAAAATCGAGCCGATAGACGAGGCAGAACACACGCGCCGTTTGCGCGAGGCAATGCGCGGCAGCCAGATTGTCCGCGCGGGCCTTGAAGCGCAGATCGCCAAGGCGCTGCAAGACCAGCCCGGCGATGATCCTGAAGGCAAGGCCAAGACGGAACGGGTGGAGGCCATCAAGGCCAGTCTGTCGCTGCGCGAAATGGATGTGGCAGAGCCTTATCTGGGTTTTTTCTCCCAGCAGACGCTTGATCTGATGGTGGCCGTCCGGCGGGCAAGCGGGGGGCAAGATGAGGAGTTCTAAGCTCATCTTGATGGGTCTGCTTGGCCTGATTGCGTTTGGCGCCGCCGCGCAAGACCTGCCCGCGCCGGGCGGGGAGCCGCCAACCGACATCACTGCCAACCCGATTGAGCTGTCGCCTGATATTTCCGCCGAAGTGCGCGTGGTGATCGAACGCTGGGCCGCCACCAGCCAGTCAGTCGGCATGGACTGGTTCACCGTCGCGGTCGAACAAAAGCCCGGCTTCATTTCTAAAGTGGAGTTTCCCGAAGGCCCCGAACTGGGGATCGGCGCGGACCTCACGGAAGGCACGGTCTTGCTCAAGCTCACCCCATCGGAAAATGGCGCGCAAGGACTGGGCGAGCTGATCTTGAGTGTCACGGCGCGCGATGAGGGGGTTACGCCCAACGCCCGTCGTATCATCGTGCCGGTGGGCTTTGGCGGCACGATGGATGTGCGCGACGGCAAAACCATTCTCGACAGCGCCAGCATTTCGGTGCGCAGCTTTGACAAAAGCGTGAAGCCCAAAGCCACTATCAAGGAAGCGGGGGATGAGTTCAAGGAACGCTGGGCGTTCAAGGATGGCCGCGCGCGCAAGGTGGCTGATGATTATCTGTCGCCCGAACCCGAACAGGGCAGCGGCGACATTCAGGACCTTGTGGTCGATGTTGTCCGCCGGGTGGCCTATGCGCTGCCCGATGAGATTGTAGTCGGCAAACCCTATGCGGTGCGGGTCTGCGCCAGCGTGGATATGGCTTATGTGACGGGCGATGAACGATCTTTGTCGGGCGCGAGTTCAGGTCCGCGCAGCCTGACGCTTTATGCGTTCCAGAATGCCAAGTCCTCCCGTCACAATGAGGGGCTCCGGCCTTATGGGGCGCCGCAGAAGAAAGAAGGGAAGCGGTGGCTTAAAACCGAAGTGCCGCTCGATATTCCCGGCCCCGGCCAGGTCAAGACCACACGGGCGGAACTCACCTTGCAGGCCAGTCCCATAGACGGTTTTTTTGAGGACCGGCGGCGCAGCCAGTATGATCTGCTGATCAAGGATGGCGGGGACGGTGAAGATAAAAGCCAGTTCACCTATGTGCGCGGCGGGCAGATGAGCAAGGCCGAAGAGACCTGGTTCTATTATGTCACCCAGGGCGTGTTCGGAATGAGTGAATCGGACAATTACGACACGGTGATTGCCGATGTGACCGCCACCGAATGGCAGATCAAGGACGCGGTTGTCCCCCATGCCCGCACCAAGGAACGCTATTACACGCGCGAAAGCCGCATCCGCTTTGATGCGCCCGAACAGGGCGTGACAGGCAACCGTTTGCGCGATCCCGCCTTTGCCAGCGGGGATGATCTTTGCCCGCCCGCCGGGCTGGTTGCGGGGACCCGTGCGCCCCAAAACGATGACAGCGGCGATGCGGCCCCGGACGAAGACCCCGAGCGTGTCCATTTCGTCGTGCGGCTCAATCGTTCACTTCTGTTGTTTGATGTCGATGCAGGCTATGATGCTCCGATGGGAACCGGCACCGAGGTGCGGGAACGGGTGATCAGCGTCTTCCGCGGCGAGACGATGGAACAGGCGCTCAAGCGCAAGGGGCTGTTATTTTCCCCGCGCTGTACGCTTGGCCCCTCAATCGGAATGGTCGGCCGCTTCACCCACACAATCAACAATGGCTCAAAGGTCACGATTGTGGCGGGCCCTTATCTTGAGGCGCGCAAGGCCAATGAACGCACTAACAGGGATGGAAATAGCGTCACCATCACCGGCGATGGCGGCGGGCCAAGCTGGACTGAATGGAAGAGGGCGCAATGCGGCGGATGATAATCCTCATCGCTGGGTTTGTGTTCGCCACGGTCACACCGGCGGTGGCGCAAGGCTGGTATGAAACCATGCAGGCCGAACAGGGCCAGGTCTATGGTGACGACAGCCCCGTCATGATGGGCTCTGATGGTTCTGGCGGCACCGATGGGACAGGGGGCGGCAATGGTACGGGCGCGAACGGCCCTTCTATCGCTCCGCCGCCGGTTGACCCCACCAGTCATGAGGCCCGGACGTTAATTGCCGAATGGCTGCGCACCGCCATTCCGGTGCAAAACAAGGATGGCGCGCGCCTGCGCTATGACCAATATGGCCGGATGGTGGGCCGGTCTTGTACCGCCACCATCACCGCCAATCAGCCGCCGTCACCGCTGGCAGGTCCAACGCCTGAAGCCCATGCCTGGTCGTTCGCCAGCAAGCTCAAATCGCTTAATCTGTGTACGCTCAAGGAATATGTCGAGCTTCGGCTGGCTGAAGCTTCGACCATCCATTGCTCCATCGGCACTCAAGGAGGCAGCTGTCCCGGCGGCGACACGCCGCCACCGCCGGTCAGAACCAATACGCCGGAACCGATTGACCGGGCCGAGGCGTGCAACCGTCGTTTGCCCGGCTCGACCGCAATCAGTGTCGGCGATGGTTTTACCTGCAAATGCCGCCACGGCACGGCGGTTGAAAATGGCCGTCACGTCTGTGCGGGCATGCGCACCCCGCCCGAACAATTAAGCCCTGGCGATCAGCGCGCCCATTGTGAACGCAAGGTACGCGGTTCAGAACCCTTGATGATCGGCACCACATTAAGCTGCGCCTGTCCGCAAGGCACCAGCCTCGATCAGGCAAGCAAAAGCTGCGTGACCCGTGCGCCGCAGCCTGCGCCGGTTAACGGTTTTGCCGGCACCTATAGCTGCACGGGCGGGTTTGAACGCATTCGCTTCCCCGGACGGACACCGGGCCGGATCGGCTTTTATTCGAGCACCTATGACCGTTCCAAAGAAGGGGTGATTACGGTGCATCCCGATACGGGGCGGGGACGCTGGGAAGAACCGGCGGTCAACCGTTTTGGCGAGCTATACAATGTGCGCGTCACATCAAACGGCTTTTCGGGCGAATATCGCGTCAAGCCGGGGCAGGGCGGGACCTATCAGGGCCGCCGCCTGCCTGAACGGCAAGGCCGGTTTTCCTGCACCAAAATCAGCGACAATGGCGAGCGGAGCGGTGGCACGCCGCCACCCCGGCCGCCATTGCAGCCGCCCACACAACCTCCGGGCGTCCTGTCGGGTCCCGTGGGGCCGGGCAAGCCGGGGCGCTGTTCATCGACCTTCAATCTGATGACCATTACCGGCGCCCATCGCGGGATTGTGGCGCGCTATGAGAGCGACCAATCACTGATCACTGGCCAGTGGACCGGCAACCGCATGTCGGGCTACTGGTCTGAGCCAAGCGCGGCGGAGAAATGCGCCACCCAGCGTAACGGCACCTTCTATTGGGGCGGATTTACTGCCGATTTCACAGGCGACAAATTCACCGGCAAATGGAGCTATTGCAGCAAGCCCCCGTCGCGGGAGTGGAATGGCTGGAACTGCAAAGGCGAGACACGCGGGACGATCAATCCCCGGCCCACGCCGCCCAATCAGCCCTCACCGCCATCGCAACCCCCCGTGGGCGGCAATCAATCCCTTGCGCCGGGCTTCTATGCGGTCCGCAAATCCGGCACGGGCTACCGCAAATTTTTTGGGGGGATGTCCTATATCTATCGGGGCTTCCATGTGTTTGTGATCAAGGTGGACCCCAAGGCCAAGGGTGTGCGCGGCTACAGCTACTACACCACCATTGGCGGGGATACGACGGTTCAAGCTGCAATTGCGCAATGGCAGCAAAAGGCCCGCGAAGGCACCAAGAAATCCTGCGCGGCGGGCCCGTCCTTGTGTCCATGTCCGCCTGACCCCTCAATCTGGACTGACGGCCCGCATTATCAGGTCATCGGGGGTCCTTACGAAAAATCGGCTGACGTCAAGGCAGTCCATGGCTGTGACAAGCAAAACCGGGGGCGTATCTGTATTCGCTGGACATCGGAGGCGCAGAAATATTCAGACGCCCAGAATGTCTGTCAGCGCATGGGCTATTGACGGGATGCCGGGTTAGTGACCCTTGGCCCGCTCCCGCAAATACAAAAACAGCGGCAGGCCAAAGCACAGACCGACACAGAATGAACCGATGACCGCAAGCCACCAGCCGCGAATCGATTTGTGAACACCTTCGGCAATGATGAAGCCAAGCGCTGCCACCGCGCTCCAGCTCAAATCCCAGGCGGCGATTGTGGCCATGTCGGTTGCCACCAGTTGGGTCCAGGCCGCCCCCATATCCATGCCATATTGGCTGAACCATTGGGCGATCAGCACAAGGGCAACGCCAAAGCCGATGATGGTGGTCCCCAGATAAAACTGCTTCATACTCATTTTGTTCCCCCGATCTGTGTTTCCTGTTCGCTTATTAACCTTATCTTATTCATAATAATCCGACAGTAGGACAAAGAGGCTTAGGGCGCGGGAAAATATGATGCCAACAGAGCTATTGGCGCGGGAACGTGCGCGTCTGCAAACCCTGATCAATACGGCCGTTGACGGCATCGTCGTGATCGATGACCGGGGCCAGATCTTGAGCTTCAACCGCGCCTGCGAACGTCTGTTCGGCTATGACGAGGCCGAAGTTTTAGGTCGCAATGTCAATGTGTTGATGCCTGCGCCCTATCATGAAGAGCATGACGGCTATCTCGCCAAATATCGCGATACGGGCCAGGCCCAGATCATTGGCGTGGGCCGCGAGGTTGAAGGGCTGCGCAAGGATGGCACGACCTTTCCCCTTGAACTGTCGGTAGGCGAGGCGGTGTTTGAAGGCGAGCGTAACTTTATCGGCATTCTGCGCGATGTCACCGACCGCAAGCGCGCGGAGGAACGGTTGCGCCGGTCTGAAGCCCAGGTGCGCACCATCATTGAAACCGCCGTTGATGGGGTGATCCTGATCGATGAGGTCGGCTCGATCCGCATGTATAATGCCGCCTGCGAGCTGATGTTTGGCTATGCGCCGTCTGATGTGCTGGGCGAGAATGTCAAATTGCTGATGCCTGATCCCTATTACCGCCAGCACGACACCTATCTGGCCAATTACCGCAAGACCGGCACGCGAAAGATCATCGGCATTGGCCGGGAGGTCGAAGGCCGGCGCAAGAACGGCACAACCTTTCCCATGGAATTGTCGGTCGGCGAGGCAAGTCTTGAAGGCACCACCACCTTTGTCGGCATTCTGCGCGATATCTCCGAACGCAAGCTTGGCGAAGAAGCGATGCGCAAATCCAATGCCGATCTGGAGCGCGCCATTCGTGAACTGACCCAGGCCCAGGATCAGCTGATCCAGTCAGAAAAGCTCGCCAGCCTTGGTGCCCTGGTCGCCGGGGTCAATCATGAACTCAACACGCCGATCGGCATTGCAGTGACGGCCAGTTCAAACCTTGCCCGCATGACGCGGGAAGCTGAACGCGCGGTGGATGCCGGCCAGCCCGATATAGAGACGCTGCGCAAATATTTTGCCCAGGCCCAGAAAGCCTCCGACATTATCTTGAGCAATATGGACCGTGCGGCAGAACTGGTCCGCAGCTTCAAACAGGTCGGTACCGATCAGATTTCGGAAGGCCGCCGCAAGTTTGAATTGCGCGAGGTGCTCGAATCGCTCATCCGCTCGCTGCAGCCGACCATACGCCGCAAAAGCCAGGCGGTGGAACTGACATGCGAAAATCTCATCCCCATGGACAGTTTCCCCGGCGCGGTCAGTCAGGTGATCACCAATCTGATCATGAACGCGCTGATGCACGCCTATGATGGGGAGGAGCCGGGCCACATCGTCGTGCGCGTCGATGGCGACAAGGAGGCGCGCGAGGTTGCCATTCATGTCACCGATGACGGCAAGGGCATTTCAGAAGAATTCATGCCGCGTATCTTTGATCCCTTTGTGACCGGGGACAGGGCGCGCGGCGGCACGGGGCTTGGGCTCCACATCGTTCACAATCTGGTCACCAACACGCTGCGCGGTCGGCTGACGGTCAAATCCGAATCCGGTGAGGGGACGACCTTCTCACTGTTCATACCGCGCATTCTGACGGCCCCGATCACCGCGCCTAACAAAGCGGGCGATGTGCGCGGCGCGCGGCCGGCTTTAGTCTCGGAGGAGGTAAACGAAGATGACGCATTGGAAGATAGCAGTAATTGACGATGAACCCGATGTGTTCACCGTCGTGGACATGACGCTGGCAGGGGTTCAGATTTGCGGCAAGGAGGTGGAGCTGATCCACGCGCCATCCGCCGCCGACGGGCTTGAGCTGTTCAAGCGCGAGGACGATATTGCACTGGCCTTTATCGATGTTGTGATGGAGCGGGACACGGCGGGACTTGATCTTGTCCGCACGCTGCGGCGGGAACTTTATTTGTGGCGGCCGCGTCTCATTATGCTGACCGGTCAGCAGGTTCTCGCGCCCGAACGCGAAACCGTGTTGAGCTATGATCTGGACGGCTATCTCGACAAGCCCACCGTCACCGACTCACGCCTGTTCACCGCCGCTTACGCCGGCATTCGCGCTTATGACATGATTTGCCGGCTTGATGCAGCCCGCCGCGAAGTGACTCAGGCGGTCAATGAGCTGATGAATGCGCAGGCCGGACCGATTGAACCCTCTGTCATGAGCCATGTGGTGGAAAGTTTGAGCCGCGCGGGAACCGTGCTGCGGACAGCGGCGGAGTAGGGGGCGAGGGCCTTACTGCGGGTTGTTCTTGTTCAACCAGTCGATCAACAGCGCGTTGATCTCGCCGGGCTTTTCCTGATGCATGAAATGGCCCGCATCCTTGATGGAATGGACCTCAAGCCCGCCTTTGAAATCAGTCTCAAACATGCAGTTCAGTGAAACCTCATGATTGAGGCAACCATCCTTTTCGCCCAGAAGCGTCATGGTTGGCACCTGATAGGGTTCGGCCAGCAAACGCTGGGCTTCCTGATAGCGCGGGTCGGCGGCCTTGAAGAAGGCGCGGTAATAGCCCAGCGCGGCCAGCTTCACACCGGGTTGACGGAAGGCCGCTTTCACCCGCTCCACTTCTTCGCGGGGGGCGTCCCAGCCCGGTGACCAGTGCCGCCACAACATATCGACAAAGGCGAAATCATTGCGCTCCAGGGCCCAGTCGGCCAGACGGCCAAGCTGGAAAAACACAATGTACCAGCTATTGCGCATCTGACGGAGCGAGCGGGTGCCAAACGACAAGAAGCGCTGGGTTTCAGGAATGGCAATCGTGGTTGCCGAATGAAACTTTTCGGGTGCCATCGAGGTTGCAACATAGGTGGCAATCGCGCCCCAGTCATGGCCGATCAGATGGACCGGCTGACCCCCGCCCAACTCGTCGGCCCAGGCGATGACGTCGCTGGCAATCGAGGTCAGGAAATAATCACCATCGCCGGGAATGGATTGGGGTTCATACCCGCGCAAGGCCACCGACACAGCCCGGTAGCCTGCATCAGCGAGTGCGGGCAATTGATGGCGATAGCTGGTCAGCGTGTCGGGAAAGCCATGCACCATCAGCGCGATGGGGCCGGTGCCTTGCGCATAGGCGGTAAACTTCAGATCACCATGGGTCAGGGTGAGTGTCTCTTGCTCGGACATCGGATACCTCATCCGCGGGACAGCGGGGCCTGTTTGTCCGGCACAATATCGGGATGATAGATGGTTGACCAGCACAGATGGGTCAGACAATCGACCAGCCAGGGTGCGCGCTTGCGGCCCGGCACGGCTGAAAAGACATGGCAGCTGCGTTCAACCGCCTCAACCACCACATGGGCGATTTCTTTGGGGCAGGCGGGGTTGAGGGTGTTGGCCGCCCGGGCGCTATCAATCACTTTGGAGGTGTTGATGGCGATCTGGTTTTTCAGCTCATTGTAATAATCACGCACACGGGCGTCATAGACCGAAGTTTCGATCAACAGACCGAAAATGGTCGCATTGGCTTCCCAGGTTTCGACCACCAGCCGCATGGCATTGTGCACATCGGCCCAGTTGGCGCGGTCGGCATAGCGAATCCAGTGATCGGTGATGGTCAGGATTTCGCCTGACAGGCGCAGTGCCAGACGCTCGACCAGCGCACCCTTGTCGCGATAGTGCAGATAGAAAGTGGCGCGCGAAATACCGGCCGTGCGGGCCAGAAGCTCGACGGGAACTTCGGTAAAGGAATGGCCCTTTTCACTTAATTCCGCGATCGCCCGCATCATGGCAAGATCATGCCGTCCGGTCCCCGGATCGGCGTTTGCACGGGACTTGCCCGTTACAGAACCCATCGTGTCCCCCAAATACTCGTCATCTGACTTCCCCGCGCCAGAATGGCATGGGGCATGATATTAGACAAGGTGTCCAAGACACCCTGTCTAAAGGATGGGATCAGGTGAAGAGATTGAGGCTCACACTCTCTTCCAGGGATGAGGATTGCCAGCCGGGGAAGACGCTGTCGGCCGCACCGTCCTGCAGCCAGTTGCACGCGGCCCCGAACACGCGGGCCAGATCGGTCCGGCCTTCAATGCCTGCGCCATTGGCTGTGTAGGGCATGGTGCCGGTGGCGTCGGTGCTGATTTCGGCCAGCGGAAACATCTCGCCATAGACGCCGCCACGCACCTGATCGCCCACAAGGACTGAATAGGTGCCATCGCCATGATCGGTTCCGCCATCGCCATTCGATGCGAGTTGACGGCCAAAGTCCGACCCAAAAGAATAGGTCAGCTTGCCGACCGCATCGGGGTTGGACACCGCCAATTCATTTTCCAGCGTGGCAATCCCGCCAGACGCGCTGAACAGATCAGAGAAACCGGCAATCACCTTGTCGCGTTCCTGGCTATGGGTGTCCCAATTGATGCGGTCGAGATAAACCACCCGCATATTGAGAATGTCGGCCGCATGCAGCCCGTCATAGAGATTTGCGATGGCGCGGGAATAGGCGCCGTCACTGACCGGGCTTGTGCTCATGCGCAGATTTTCAATCGATGCCGGAGCCGACGGCATGACCGAAGCGATCCGGGAATTGAAGGCGTCGCCAGTGCTTCTGAGCGCATGTTCATGCTCAAATAAAACCCGGTCGGGCCGCGGATCGGTGGTGGCGAGCACTTCAGGCCCGCGCGCGGCGTAATAGGCGGTCAGCGCCCGGCTTAAAATCCGGTTGGTGCCGCCTTCACGGCCCGTGCCGAAAGGCAGTCCGAACTTGCGCGAATTTTCCAGATGCACCATGGGCGCAAATCGGTTGAGACCCGACGTACCCTGGCAGAACACCGGCACACGGGGGGAGCAGGAGACGACCATCGCCGGATCAAGCGCCTCGGCGAGGCGGCCGCCCCATCCTGAGCGGTTGAAATCATTGCGCGGCACATCGGTTGCGCCTGCCAGCATCATCAGCTGGGCATGATCATGCCGCCGGTTGGTAGCAAAGACCGCATTGGCCACAATGGCAACCTTGCCCGCCTCAAACTGCTGATGCAGCCAGTCGGCCGATTTGTGGATGCCGAAGCTCACCCCGCCATAGGAGGCGGTGGTGTATTCAATGCCGTAAAGCTCCTCATAGGTCTCATAAGGTTGCAAGCCGCCATCGAAGCGCTTGGTGTAAAGCGGGTTACGCGCCTCGAAATAGGCTTGCGCGGTGGGCGAGCCCGGCACCGGCGCAAACAAGAAGCGCAGGTCCGCCCCGCCATACAGCATGGTGTGAACCAGCATGGTGGGGACGGTAGACGCCTGGGCGCGCCGGGCAAAGGCGGTGGGACCAAGGGCTGCGCCAACCGACATCAAGGCGGTGTTGCGCAGCATGGCACGGCGGGTGAGGTGAAGCTTGGACATGATTATTGGCCCTCACTGTAAAAGACATAAGGCGTTGCACTGATGAAGGCGACGGCATAGCCGATGCGTTTGTTGGCAAAGTCGCGCAGACCCATATTGGTGGCGTCCAGTTCGACTTCCGCGCCTTCAAGTTCTGCCACCAAGGATGCAACAGGAAGGTTAGGATCTTCCAAATCCGCGCGGGTGATCACCACATTGGCGTCATCGACCATGTGGCGGTCTTCCATCACCCGGCCAAGATCATAGCCGGTGGCAAGCAGGGCGTAGATTTGCGCGCGGGCAATGACGTCGAAGTTCTTCAGATCATCAGCGACAAAGCGGTTCCACAACCATTCGGCAACATGCTTGACCTTGTAATTGCCGTCCTGATCGGTCGGCACCTCGCGTTGCCAGTCCTTGTGCCAGCTTTTTTTCAGCCGGTTGGCCCAGGTTCGGTTGACCACCGGATTGAAATAGGCTGAGCCGTTTTCCACCGCATTTTCATAGATGGTGGCAAACAATTGCGGGCTGGTGGCAACTTCGCGGCCAGTCTGCGCGCCGAACACCTGATTGGCGGGATCGAACACATCGGC
Organism: Alphaproteobacteria bacterium; assembly: GCA_965227065.1. Classification (GTDB taxonomy): domain Bacteria; phylum Pseudomonadota; class Alphaproteobacteria; order SPJN01; family SPJN01; genus CBDDFN01. The sequence goes on along the minus strand of CBDDFN010000012.1, from coordinate 34,738 downwards.
CCCTTCTGCCCCGGCAAAGCCCATCATATTGATGCCGCGCGCATTGTGATCCGCATTATCCAGCGTGTTGAGATTGTGACCGATCATGCGGCGGTCAAAGCTGTTCCAGTATTTTAGCCGGGTTGGGGAGTGGAACATGGTCGAGGCGGCATAAGCGCGAATGAAGCTGAGCAAGTCCTGACCTGCGGACACCCATTCATTTTCCAGAACATCAATCTTGTCTTCGCTCAGCGCATCGTCGGCCAGGAAGCCGACAATTTCGGCCGGCACATTGCGCAGGCTTTCGGGGTGCTGGGCGGCCACCTGGCCCAACGCCTCAAGCTTGTCGAAGGCATCCGCGCCGCAGACCTGTTCATGCAGCACCTCAAGACAGTCATGGTAATGGCTGCTGGCATTGTTGAGCGTACGGCCCAGACCATCGGTGTGATCGGTGTGATCTATCGGGTCCACAAAGTCGGGCCAGCGGCCGGTCACCGGGAAATCGACCTGCTTGTCGATGCCCATGCCGGTCAGCACGCGGGCGGTATGCTCGATCGTGACATTCTCATGATAGTCAGTGTCTTCGGTCTCGCCCATGATGCGGAACAAAAGCTGGTGAAACTCGCGGGCGAAATCATCATTGCCGTGAAACTCACCATCCATCATGCGGTTGTTGGAATGGCCATAGGCTTGTGCCATGGCGGCCGACTGGCCCGCGCGGATCATGATGGCGGTGAAGCTGTCACCAAAGGCCAGCGCTTGCAGCACATCATCATAATAATAGCGCATGAGAGAGGGCGTGGTATTGCCCATCTCCTGGGTGGCGTGATGGTTGGTGATGTAAAACGCCATCTTGTGCAACACCGGATTGACCCCGCGGGTTGCCACAGCCTGCCACCAGGCGCGCTTGTAGGAACCTGACATCAGCCCGCCCAGAATATTGACATGGGCGAAGCTCGCGCGCTGGTCACGGCGGATCGGGTTGTCGCCGTCATTGCCCGAAAAGAAGTCCTGCAACGCCACCAGCGAATGGGCGTGATTGGACGCGCCATCCTCGGCCGGGGACAGCAGCGGGTTGACCGGATCGAAGGTCAGCATCTCGGCAATCGCGGCCTCCGGGCTCATCTGCGCCCAGGCTTCAATCTGGGCCTCATGGGCATGACCGCCAAACGCAAAGACATTTAAGACCCGGCGCACCGCGCTTTTTGTCCAATCGGCCTGATCAATACTCTCGAACCGGTGCGGCGATGCCGCCACGGCCTCAAGCGGACCCGCCAGCGCCGCGATGACGAGCATCAGTGCCATCATCGCGGCTTTAAACGGTCCGTTCAGCGACCGGACATGACGATTGTGCTTGTTTTTATGGACCTTCTTGGGGCGGGTCCTGTTTGCCTGATTATTTTTGTTCACCACACTCTCCTAACGCGCACTTGCTTGTTTTTTTGACGGCATCACCCAACCGGGAACGCCTTGGTTTCATCGCTGTGCGTTGAGCCCAGAGTGACAAAACAGGGTAAACCCGCCGCTAAGCTTTGCTGCGGGGTCCAAACAGATGCCGTCATTTTGGGCAAGCGCTGCCAGGCGCAAACCCACCACCTCAGACAGCGTATCAGATTAAGGGGTGAATCGCACCGCCCTTAACCATGATAGCGACAGACAATGGCGTGCCGTAACGGGAATGCCGGGCATTGTGAAAGGTTTCGGTTAACGCTGTTTGAGGTCTGGCAGCGCATCGGCAAATCAAAAATGCAGTACGCTTTAATATCGGCCGCGCCGCCCGGATCGGACGAAAGTTCCACAAAAATGGTGGTAAATCAGAAGCGCCAGAACGAGATCAGCCAGCTTTCAAAGTCGATCGCGAGTGATTCCAATTCGCCGATCATCGGGTGAAAGGCGATCAAAACGGCATTGGCGGTCAACACCGATAAAATGGCCGACGCCAGCACAAGGGTGATCATGCGCAAGGGATGCATGGCGCAAGATTATGCCGCGCAGGGCTTCTTATCTGTTAATCGCGCTGCGCGTTCAATTGACTGCGCAACCGGTCCACCGCATCGGGGAAAGCGGGCCCGCCGCACACTGTGTAGTGGCTTTCGAGCACCAGACGTTTGGAAGGGGGGTAAAGCGCGGTGAGGGCAGGATGCTCAAGCAAAATGGTGCCCCAGTCTTCGGCCTTGGTCAGCGTTTGATTGAGCACGATAAAATCGGGCTTGTGGATCAAAAGCTCTTCCAGCGAGACCTGACGCACAGCATCCCCTGAAATTTGCCGTGCGAGATTATCAAAGCCCGCTGCGGTCATTGCAGCATCAATCAAGGTTCCCGCACCGGCAATGAAGCCGCGCCGCTGCAGGTTGACCGCCACGGGCCGGGGTGTGCTGGCGCGGCTTAGGCTTAGCCTGCGGCTCATATCCGCAATCAGCGCTTCGCCGCGGGCGGTCTGCTCAAGCGCCCGGGCAACAATCCGGGTCTGGCGTTTGATCGCCTCGAAATCTTGGGCCACTTCAAGTTCAATGACGGTGATGCCCAGCCCCTGCAACAGGCTTTTGGTGCCATCCCGGCCGTATGGATTGGCAAACACAATGTCAGGACCGTACGCCGCGATCGCTTCGGCTGAGCCGTTGGTAATGGGAAAATGGCGCGCCTTAAGGGCCGCATGGCTCAGCACCAGATCATGGGCATCAGGCGACAGGCTGAGGATCTGCTCTGGCTGGGCCAGGGCCAGAATATACTGATCGGCGCACAGATTGAGCGAGGCAACACGCGGTCCAGCCAGCGCATTGCTGTACAGACCAAGGCTTGCCCCGGCCAGCAAAACCAGTTTAACGAGACTGTTCATGCACTCCGCTTAGCGGTTTCACAAAAGGCAGACAAGCAATCATGGTCGATGCGGCCCACGTCCCGTCTCAAATGCGCACCGTTTCACCGGCACTGGTTTATGCCGGTCTGATTGGACTGGCACTAGCGGGATTGGCGGCCAGCCTGCTGACGGGACCGGCGGGCTATGACTTCGCCACCATCTGGCAGAGCCTGACGGTGGGGGCAGGCCCGGTTGTCGATGCGGTGGTGCATGATATACGCCTGCCGCGCGCGCTGACCGGCTTTTTGGTGGGTGCGATGCTGGCGGCTTCGGGTGCGGCGCTGCAAGGCTATTTGCGCAATCCTCTGGCCGAGCCTTCGGTGCTGGGCGCATCCAATGCGGCTGCGCTTGGCGCGGCGATTGCCCTTTATTTTGGGTTGTGGAGCATTCATCCGCTTGCCTTGCCTTTGCTGGCCATTGCCGGGGCGGTTGTGGCGCTTATGCTGGTCATCACACTGGCACGCGGGGCTGAAAGCGCGCTGACGCTGATATTGGCGGGCATTGCCATTTCAACTTTGTGCGGGGCGGCGATCTCGCTGGCGCTGAACCTGTCGCCCAATCCCTTTGCCGCGCTTGAGATCACGTTCTGGATGCTCGGCTCGCTGCAAGACCGGACGATGGATCACGTGGTGCTGGCCGCGCCTTTGATGGCGTTGGGGTTTGCTTTGATCTTGTGGGATGCCCGCGCGCTTGATGCTTTAAGCCTGGGGGAAGACGCTGCGACCAGCCTGGGGTTCCGTTTAAACCGCGTGCGGCTGCGCCTGATGATCGGCGTGGCGCTGGGTGTCGGCGCGGCGGTGGCGGTGGCGGGCGCGATCGGCTTTGTCGGCCTGATCGTGCCGCATGTCATGCGCGGGCTGGTGGGTTATCAGCCCTCCCGCCTGATCATCCCTTCAGCCCTGGCAGGCGGCGCACTGCTCAGCTTTGCCGATGTGCTGGTGCGGCTGATCCCGGCCACCAATGAGCTCAAATTGGGTGTTATCACCGCCTTTCTCGGCGTGCCGTTCTTCCTGCTTTTGATCCTGCGCGCCAAGCGGCTGTGGTAGCGCGCCGCACTTGCGAACCATCACAACGATAGAGTAGCGTCCCGCTTCGGACGGTTCCCCGCATTTCGGGGCACCGAGGGAATGCCGTTTAATTCGGCAGCTGAGCTCGCAACTGTAACCGGAGAGTTCACCCCCAAAAACGCCACTGATCCGCAAGGGTTGGGAAGGCGGGGGTGCGCATCGACCCGGAAGCCAGGAGACCTGACCGTCCTGTCGTCCGCCATCTGACCGGGATTTGTCAGGGGCGCGGATCTCCGTTGGGGCGACGCGAACGGGAAGGGGGCTTTCCGAAACCGCGTGAACCCGCGTCTTCACCCTCTTTCCTTGGCTTGGGGACGCCTCATCAGAGGCGCATGGGATGGAGACACACTATGTCCCGCATTTTATTATCCGCCGTCAGCGCGACGGCATTGTTGCTCGGCGCATCTGCGCACGCGTCAGAACCACCCAAGGGTGAGCGCATTGTTGTGAGCGCAAGCCGCATCGGGCTTGAAGCCAACAAGGTCGGCTCGGCCTATTCGGTCTATGATGCATCTGATCTGCGCCGCAACCAGATCGACTTTCTCAAAGACGTGTTTTTGGACACCGCCGGTTTGTTCGTGAACTCCGAACGGCCGGGCGGCCAGACCTCGGTGCAGATCCGGGGGTCTGAAAATGGTCAGGTGCTGTGGCTGATTGACGGCTTTGAGGTGGGTGATCCCTCTCTCATTGCATCGGAATTTGAAAGCGCGCATCTGTCGAGCTTCGACATCGGCAAGGTTGAAATTCTGCGCGGCAATCAAAGCTCGCTATACGGCTCCGACGCGATTGGCGGGGTGATCAATATTCACACCGCGCGCAAGCAAACCGACGGCTTGCGGCTTGGCATGGAAGCCGAAGGCGGTTCGTTTGGCTGGTTCTCAGGCGGGGCATCGGCCGCCTCAAAAGGCGGGCCGGTCGATTTGCGCGTATCGGTCAATGGCGCGCGCGCCAGTGGTCCTTCAGTGGCTGATCCCGATCTGGGTCCCGCGGGCGAGGATGATCCCTATTACACCGTCGGGTTTTCAGGAAATCTCGGCGTTGATCTGAGCCAAAAGACACGGGCTGAGGTGGTCGGTTATGGGTCGATTAGCGAGGCTGATCTGGATGGCACCGGCATGGATTCAACCTTCTTTGAAGAGGTCTATCGCGAATCCTATCTGATCGGCGGGCGGCTGACCCATTCCAATCTCGATGGCCGGTTGCGGCTTAAAGGTCAGGCCAGCAAATATATGACCGACCGCAATTTCAGCTATTCAGGCGGTGTCGCCGATTATGAGGGCGAGCGGGAAAATTATGACCTGCACGCCGCTTATGATCTGTCGGACATGGTCTCTGTCGTGGCCGGCGCAGCAGCTGAAATCGAACGTTCTGAAACCGATGCGTTCGGAACGGTCGTGGCGGTGGGCAACCACACCTGGTCGGGCTTTGGTGAAGTGGCATTGACGCCCTTTGATGATGTCACCCTCACCGGTGCCGTGCGCGGGGATGACAATTCCCGCTTCGGCACCTTTGTCACCTACCGTTTCACCGGCGCTTATGTGGTCGAGCCGGTGCGCGGTGCCGACGTCAAGTTGCGCGCGTCCTACGGAACCGGTGCCAAGGCGCCGAGCCTTTACCAGCTGTTTGATCCTTTCTCGGGCAATCCCGATCTTGAAGCCGAAGAATCGCGTGGCTTTGATGTCGGCTTTGACGCCACGGTCGCTGCGCTGGACGCGGTGCTGTCGGCCACATTCTTCTGGACGCGCATCGACAATGAGATCGATTACAGCTCGGCGACCTTCCGCTATATTCAGCGCGGTGAAACACTCAATCGCGGCGTGGAAGTCACCGCCAGCATCGCCCCGTGTGACTGGCTCGAACTGACGCAAGCCTATACGTTCCTGCAAAGTGATGACCTGGACGACAATGTGAGCATCGGCAAACCCCGCCATATCGGATCGACATCGATCGCTGTTCTGCCTGTTGACGGGGCCTCGGCGACCTTGCGTGCGCGCTATCGCAGCGAAAACCGCACGGTCGAGACAAGTTTCGGCAAGACGCAAAATTCGGTCAGCTTTGATCTGCTGGGCCAATACAAGGTCTGGGACGGGGTTGAGCTATATGGCCGGGTGATCAATCTGCTTGATGCCGATTATCAGTATAATTACGGCTTCTCGACCTATGACCGCAGTGCCTTTTTTGGTGTGCGGTTGAGCGCCGGCCAGAACTGATGGCCATCCCGCCCTCGCTTTGTGCCGATGCCGTGTCGGTCAGCCTTGGGGGGGCGGATATCCTCAAATCGGTCAGCATTGATCTTGAATGCGGCCGTCTGATCGGACTTGTCGGCGCCAATGGCGCGGGCAAGTCAACGCTTGTGCGGACACTCGCGGGGCTGATTGACCCCCGCGCCGGTCAGGTGACACTTGATGGCGCCCCGCTCAGCTCCGTGCCGCCGCGCTTGCGGGCCCGCCGAATTGCCTATTTGCCGCAAGGCCATGAGGCGCACTGGCCGCTTGAAGTGCGCCATTTGGTGGCGCTAGGGCGGTTGCCCCATCTGACAGGCCTGCGCCGGATGAGCGCCGAGGACGAGCACGATATCCACCGTGCCATGGAAAAGACCGAGACCCTGGCGCTGGCGGGACGGACGGTCTCAACCCTGTCGGGCGGGGAACGCGCGCGGGTGATGCTGGCGCGGGCGCTGGCGGCCGATGCGCCGATCCTGCTGGCCGATGAGCCCGTCGCCGCCCTTGATCCCTACCATCAATTGCATGTCATGGAGCTTCTGGCCGGCCTGGCCCGGGCGGGCCATCTGGTGCTGGTGGTGCTGCATGATCTGACGCTGGCGGCGCGTTTTTGCTCTGAAATTCTTGTTTTGCATGAGGGGCGGCTGGCCGGTCATGGCGCACCGGGGGAGGTGCTAAGCGATGAGCTTTTGGCGCAGGCGTTTCATATTGAGGCGCGGCGCGATCCGCTGGTGCCGTGGCGCAGGGTGTAGGACTGGTCAGTAGCGCTGCGGCGGGGTCTGGTTTTCGCGCCAGCCATAGGCGGCGATCGACAAGACCTTGCGCTTCTTGCCCACCGGATAGGGAACCGAATAGACGCGCACGGGTTTGAGCGATACCGGGTTTCCGGTGAGTTTTTGATAAAGCGCGGCGAGGTCCGCAGGCGGTGGCGCGGGCTTGTGCGATGACCACATGATCGACACAGGCTCTTCAACCTTGATGGGCAAGGTGGCGGTTTGTGGAGTAATCACCTGGGCGTCGGGGAACGCGCGTTTCATATTGCCCGCCGTCCAGGTTTTGTCGGCGATGATCGTGCCGGGGTTCAACTCATCCACTTTCATCGCAAAGGCAATTTGCGGATAGGGTGCAGAAAAATGCGAAGCTTTGTTCCAGCCGCCCCAGCGGAAATTAAGCTGCATAGCAACCGCTAAAAGCAGCATCAGCCCCATGGCTACCCGCACGATCAGCTTCATTCGATCTGCCTTCAGCCGCGTCTCAATCCACAAGGCAAAGGCCAGCGGGGCCATAAACAAGACCGGCTGCATCCACCGGTCTTTGACCGATGTTGAGCCGCTCGCCAAGACACTGATGGCGACGAGCGCCAATCCGGTGATTACAAGCCGGATCATGAACCCCGTCATGGGTGCGGGCGTATCGCGATCTGATTTGGGTTTGGGCCTGATCAGCAAAGCCCCGAACAAAAGCAGGGCCAGCGCCGAAAATTGCACAGTGGCATTGAGCAGGGAGGCAAGGCCGGTAAGCCGGGTCATCACAAAGCCGCTTTGCGCTTCAAGGCCGAATTTGTGGCTGCTTTGAAACAGCGCATCGGCATTGGCGAGCATCCACAGCCCGTGGGGCAGGGTCACCAGCAATGCCACCGCCGGCACAATCAAAAAGCGGGGCTGGCGCACAAGGGCGCTGGTTTGCGGTGTGCTCAATGCGGTGATGAGCAGCGCGCCGAGAAACAAAGCGGTGTTATATTTGCCAAGCAGCGTGAGGCCCGCGAGCGCCCCCAGGCCGATCAAGCGGCGCAGGCTCGGCTGGTCAATGGTGCGGAAAAAGTGCAGCAATGTCAGGGCTGAAAACGTGACGCCGACGACAGAATGGGTGAGCTCTCTTTGCGATTCCCATGAGATTTGCGGGAGAATCAAAAGGCCAAGGGCTGCCAGCGCAGGCGCAAAAACGGTTCGGCCAAGCCGCGCACCGAGCAAAAACAGGCTGGTGTAGGTTGTGATCAGAAGCGCGTTTTTGAGCAGCGCTAGGCTCACCGCATTGGGGCCGAACAGCCAGACGAGCGGGGCTTGCAGCCAGCTGTAAAGCGGTGGCTGGGGGCCATAGCCCAGGGCAAGCTGCTGACTGGTGATGAGGATTTCGGCCTCATCAAGACCCAGCGCGCCTTGATGAGCAAAGCGCAAGCCGATCTGAACCCCGAAATAGCCGAAGATCAGCATTGGCACGCGGTTAAGCCAGAATTGATCCTGCTGTGAAATGTTTGCTTGCACGCTTGGCACTTACCCTCATTCTCTCAATATTTGATAGCCGAGCAGATCGGCGAAGGCGAGGGCTTGAAGTCCCAGAATGAATAGAGTAAAAGCTCTAAAACTCATGGGGAACCAATGACTGATACGACGCGCATCCCGGCCCGGCCGCCGGCTGATTCACCCGACACGCTCCGCGCAGCGCTCAAACGCTTTGCGAAGGGCCGCAGCCCGCGCATCCTGATGGGGTTGAGCGTGATGATGTTGGCTGCTCGCGTCTTTCATGGACCGCTGGGCTGGGTAGATTTGGTGGTGGCCGGTGCGATTATCGCCTTCTGGCCGGTGATGGAATGGCTGATCCACACCCAGCTTTTGCATTTCAAGCCGCGCACGATCGGCAAATGGACGATTGACCCAGCCTTTGGCCGCGAGCATCGCGAACATCATGCTGATCCGTGGAACCTCGATATTCTGTTCATTCCGTTCCGCACCTTTCCGCTTTATTTCGCCATTCTGGGCGGTCTTTATTGGGCAACCGGCGGGGCGGCGGTGGTGGTGACGGCCGCAACGATCTATGCGTTGTTCGGGCTGCATTATGAATGGTGTCATTATTTGGCGCATATCCGCTACAAGCCGCGCCTTAAATATTATCAGACTATCGTGCAGAAACATCGCTGGCACCACTTCCACAATGAAAGCCTGTGGTGGGGCGTGTCGATGACCGGCGGCGACTGGCTGCTTGGCACCGGACCCGATCCGCAAAGCGCCCCGCGCAGCAAAACCACGCGCATGGTGCACGAAGCATCCTGAGGAATGGTATGGCGCATGGTTTTCGCGCCGCACTTCCCCTAAGACTAGAGTGATGCGCGTAATTGCAGACATTCACGGAATGAAGGGCATGCTCGACCAGGCCTTGGCGGGCAGCAAAGGGCCTTTTGTGTTTCTGGGCGATCTGGTGGATCGGGGCCCCGATTCGCCCGGCGTGCTGCGCACCGTGCTTGATCTGGTGGAAGAGGGGCGCGCCCGGCTCGTCCAGTCCAACCATGATGACAAGCTTTACCGGCATTTTCTGGGCCATGATGTGCGCATCGGCAATGCGCTTGGGGAAACGCTCGCCCAGATTGACGCTGCGCCGGATCGGGACAAGTTGATCAAAAGGTTCTTGAAAACCTATGAGGCCGCACCCCCCTGGATTGTCGAGCCGCCTTACATCTTTGCGCACGGCGCAATCCATGCCGACATGCTTCAACCCGAAAAAGAAATTGCCAAACTTCCCAAGGCCAAAATGCGGTCTTTGCGCTTCCGCGCGCTGTATGGCGAAGTTGACCCGACCGATCATTCCGACAAGCCGTTGCGTCTGGCCAACTGGATTGAAGACATACCCAGGGACATGACCGCAGTAATCGGCCATGAATCGCTGTCGCGTGAACAGCCGGTGTGGCGCAAGGCCAAGTCCGGCGGCCGCGCGCTTTATCTCGATACGGGATGCGGAAAGGGCGGCCCCTTGTCCTATATCGACCTGCCCAAAGGCAAAATCGGCAAGATCGGCGCGCAATAGCGCACCGGTCACAGTCTTGCCCCAGTTTGTGCGTTTTATCGCCGTGATTGATGCGAATCGCGGGGCTTTCTACACTAACGTCTCGCGCCTTTTCTCAGTGGGGTACTATGCGGCGGATTGCGCTTGGCCTGATTGGCCTGATGTTTTCATATTCGGCACTGGCGGAAGAGCCGCCCATTGTCGAGGTGCCGGACATTGATGAAACCGGCTTTCAGGCGTTCATCGCCGAGGTGAAGGCAGAGGCGCTGGCCGACGGCATTTCCAAGGCCACGCTTGACGCGGCGTTTGCCGACATCAAGCCGATCCGCAAAGTGGTGCATCATGACCGCAATCAGCCTGAAGAGCGGATGACATTCGATCGCTATCTGAAGATTGTCCTGTCAGGCAAGCGGATCGAGATGGGCCGGCTCAAGCTTCAGAACAATTTGGAGCTTTTGCAGCAGGTCGAAGACAAATATGGCGTCCCGAAAGAGGTGATCGTCGGTATCTGGGGCATTGAAACCCGCTATGGCGCGATTACCGGCAATATTCCGTTGATCCCGGCGGTGGCAACGCTGGCCTTTGACAAGCGCCGGTCGGCCTTTTTCAAAAAGCAGCTGATGGCTGCGCTACAAATGATCGACAAGGGCTATGCCGATCTGTCGATCATGAAGGGCAGCTGGGCGGGCGCGATGGGCCAGCCGCAATTTATCCCGACTTCTTATATGCATTGGGCGCAGGATTGGGACGGCGACGGCAAGCGGGACATCTGGACCAATGAGGGCGATGTCTTCGCCTCGATCGGCAATTATCTCGCCGACAATGGCTGGGCGCGGGGAGAGCCCTGGGGGTTTGAAGTCACCGTACCGGAAACTTCGGCCATCGCCATTGATGGGCTGATGGGGGTGGAAAAGCCATCCTGCCGGGCGATGAAAGCCGATGTCACCAAGCAACTGCCGCTTAAAGACTGGGGCAAGCTTGGCCTGACGCGCAAAGACGGCACACCGATTGGCGAGGGCGAACATCTGGCGCATCTGGTCATTCCCGATGGCACCGACGGACGGGCCTTTCTGGTTCACCACAATTACAAAACCGTGTTGACCTATAATTGCGCCCATCTGTACGGGCTGGCCGTGGGGGTTCTGTCAGATGGCATCAAGGCCGCTCACTAGGTCGCTGATCCTGCTGCTTGCTGTGGGGGTGAGTGCGTGTTCAAGCTCTTCTGAGACGGGCAAGGCCCCTGAACCGCCCAAGAAAATCGCCCGCGCCATCGCCAAAAATCCACCTCCGCCGCCGGGCAAGCCCCATGAGGGCGCGGCCCCGTTGGCGCCCGGTGGTGTCTATAAGGTGGGCAAGCCCTACAGGGTGCTGGGCCAGTGGTATTATCCGGCGGTTGACCCTGACTATGACGAAACCGGCGTGGCGAGCTGGTACGGGCCAAAGTTCCATGGCAAACGAACCGCCAATGGCGAAATCTTCGATCAGAACGCCATCACCGCCGCCCACAAGACGCTGCCTTTGCCCAGTTGGGTGGAAGTGACCAATTTGCAGAACAAGCGCCGGCTGATTGTCCGGGTCAATGATCGCGGCCCTTATGCCCACAATCGCATCATAGATTTGAGTCGGGCGTCGGCGCATGAGCTTGGCATCATCCGGGCGGGAACCGCGCCGGTGCGCGTCCGCGTGGTCAAACCGCGCAAGACACAGGTGGCGGCCGCGCCGCCGCAAACCCGGCAAGCACCGCCGCGAAACGACAATCCCAAATTGTTTGTCCAGGTCGGCGCCTTTTCAGATCCGATGAATGCCAAGGCTTTGGCTGACCGGCTGGGCTTGAGCCTGGGGGCAGGCCATTCCATCACGTTGTCACCGGTCCAGGTGGCGGGGCGGGAGATGACGCGTGTGCGCGTCGGGCCGATCAGTGATGTCGGGCAGGCCGACGCAACCCTTGCCCAAGTGCTGGCTGACGGCTATGCAGGCGCAAAGATCATCGTCGATTGATCAGCGGGAATTTTGATATGCAGTTTTTACGTTCACTTTTGGCCGCAACGCTTTTTATGGCCGGGGCTTTTCCAGCCCTCGCCATTGATACGCCGGCCAAACAGGCGCTGGTTTATGATTTTGAGACCGGCACGGTTTTGCTGTCTAAAAATGCCGATGAGCAAATGCCGCCAAGCTCCATGTCCAAGCTGATGACGACGCTCATGGTGTTTGACCGGCTGAAAGACGGCTCGCTGTCGCTGGACGACACGTTCGGCGTGTCGAAAAAGGCGTGGAAAAAGGGCGGCTCGAAAATGTTCGTGCTGGTCGATAGCGAGGTTCGGGTTGAGGACCTGCTGCGCGGCATCATCGTCCAGTCCGGCAATGATGCCTGCATCGTGATTGCCGAGGGGCTGGGCGGAACCGAAGAAGAATTTGCCGAACAGATGAACCGCCGCGCCAAGGAACTGGGCATGACCGGCAGCCATTTCGAGAACGCGACCGGCTGGCCCGATCCCGACCATTATATGACTGCGCGCGATCTAGGACGGCTTGCCCGGGCGCTGATCGAGGATTTCCCGGACTATTACCATTATTACAGCGAGAAAGAGTTCAAATGGGCCGACATCACCCAGCCCAACCGCAATCCGCTGCTCTATCGCGATCTGGGCGCGGATGGCTTGAAGACCGGCCATACCGAGGCCGCAGGCTATGGGCTGGTCGGCTCTGCCGTGCAGGATGGCCGGCGCGTTGTGCTGGTGGTGAACGGTCTTGGCTCGGTGCGTGAACGCAGCCGTGAATCGGCGCGGCTGATGGAATGGGCCTTCCGCGAGTTCAAGAATGTCGAAATGTTCGACAAGGGTGAAACCGTGCTCGATGGCGCGGTGTGGCTGGGCAGCCAGCAGACCGTTCCGCTAGTGCTGGGGAATGATCTGAAACTGACGCTGTCGCGACAGGCCCAGCGCAAGATGAAGGTGGTCGCCAAATATGATGAGCCGATCCCCGCGCCGATCAATGAAGGCGCCCAGATCGGCGTTCTGGAAATTTCAGGCCCTGATCTTGAAACCATGACTGTGCCTTTGTTGGCCGGTGAAACGGTCGGTCAGTTGGGCGCGATTGGCCGAATTCAGGCCGCATTGGGCTATCTGTTATGGGGCAGCCAGTCTGACTGATGGGATTTGCGCGCGGAAAGTTTATCAGCTTTGAAGGCGGCGAGGGGGCGGGCAAGTCCACTCAGATCATGGCGCTGGCTGATCATTTGCGCGACGCGGGCCATGCGGTTGTGGTGACACGCGAACCCGGTGGCACGATTGGGGCGGAGGCCATTCGCGAGCTGCTGGTAACCGGCGATGGCGACCGCTGGTCGGCTGAGGCTGAACTTTTATTGCTGCTGGCCGCGCGGCGGGACCATGTGGAGCGTGTGATCGAACCCGCGCTTGCCAAACAGGTTCATGTCTTGTGTGACCGTTTTTCAGATTCAACCGTGGCGTATCAAGGCGCGGCGCGCGGGCTTGGGGCTGACCGCGTAGCGTCCCTTGATGCGGAATGGGGAGCGGGTGGACTGGTCCCAGATTTGACGCTTCTGCTTGATATTGATGTGTCCGAAGGCATCGCCCGCACAAAGGCCCGCACCGGCGATGAAACCCGATTTGAGGGCCTGGATCTCAGCTTTCACGAAACGCTGCGCAAAGCCTTTTTGGCCCGCGCAAAGGGTGAGCCTGACCGTGTTGCTGTGATCGACGCCAGCCTGGACAGGGTGGCGGTGGAAGATGCGATCCGCACTGTGGCACAGGCCAGGTTGGGACTTTAAGGGTCATGGCGCGCGCACCCAAATTGCAGGGCGAAATTGAGGCGCTGCCGCAATCAGACCAGATTGAAGGGCTGCCCCATCCCCGTGAGGCCCGCGCGTTAATCGGTCATGAGGCGCAAAAACAAGCCTTCACCGATGCGGTGGCGTCGGGCCGTCTGCACCACGCCTGGCTGCTGGCGGGTCCCCGCGGGCTTGGCAAGGCAAGCTTTGCCTATCAGGCGGCTGCCACGCTGCTGACGAAAAATCCGGGCTTTGGCTTTGATGATCACCATCCCGCATCCCAGCGCATCCGTCAGGCGAGCCATGGCAATATGCGGGTCTTGAGCCGCACCTGGGATCCATCAGGCAAGAAGTTCCGCGCCAATATCCGCGTGGATGAGGTGCGCGCGCTAACACCCTTTTTTGGATCGAGCGCGGCGGAAGAGGGGCCCCGGATCGTCATTGTTGATTGCGCCGATGAATTAAATGTCAATTCAGCCAATGCCTTACTGAAATCTCTTGAGGAGCCGCCTAAAGACGGCTTTTATTTTCTGGTGGCCCATGCACCGGGCCGTTTATTGCCCACCATCCGCTCACGGTGTCGCACGCTCAGCTTTGCGCCGCTGGCTGATGCCGAGGTTGCCCAGGTGATGCGTCAGGCCATGCCGAACCTGTCCGATGACGAGGCGCGCGCCTTCGCCCATCTGGCCGACAATGCGCCGGGCCGGGCGCTGGAACTGGCGCTGGCGGGCGGGCTTGAGCTGTTTCAGGCGCTGATTAACCTGTTTTCTGATCTGCCCCGGCTTGACGGGTTGCAGGCCGCAGGACTTGCCGACGAGATCGGCGCGGCCGGCGCCGACGCCCGCTTTGACCTGACTTTGGTGCTGCTCAGGGGCTGGTTGCGCCGTTTGGCCAAAGGGGCCGCATTGGGCCAGCCGGTGTCTGATCTGGTGCTGCTCAAGGGCGAAGACGGACCCGCGCGCACCCTGTCGGCACTGGGGCCTGAAAAGCTTATTGCGCTTCATGATCAGCTCGGCGAATGGGCGGGCCAGACCAAGGGATTGTTCCTGGACCGGCGGCAAAACTTCCTGCGCATGGCAGAGGCCCTTGCAGGCGCCTGTCAGGGCCGATAGAAGCAGGGCCAAACCCATGGCCGAGTCTGATATGTCCGACAAACTTTATTACATCACCACGCCCATCTATTACTGCAATGACGTGCCGCATATCGGCCACGCCTATACGACGCTGGCCTGTGATGTGCTGGCGCGGTTCAAGCGGCTGGACGGGTTTGATGTCAAATTCCTGACCGGCACGGATGAGCATGGCATCAAGGTCCAACAGGCGGCCGAGGCGCGCGGCATCACCCCGCAAGAGCTGGTCGATCAGGTCTCGCCGCGCTTTCGCGAACTGGCCGAGGCGTTGCTCGTCACCAATGATGATTTCATCCGTACCACTGAAGAGCGTCACAAAAAGGCGACCCAGGCCCTGTGGACCCGGCTTGAAGAAAAAGGCGCAATCACTTTGGGTGCCTATGCCGGCTGGTACTCGGTTCGGGATGAGGCGTTCTACACCGAAACCGAGTTGCAAGAGGGGCCCGGCGGCACCAAGCTTGCGCCTACCGGCGCGCCTGTTGAATGGGTGGAAGAGCCGTCTTACTTCTTCAACCTGTCGCAATGGGCTGAGCCGCTGCTCGCCTATTACGACGCCCATCCCGATTTCATCGCGCCCAAAACCCGGCGCAATGAGGTGGTGAGCTTTGTCGAAGGCGGCCTGAAAGATCTGTCGATTTCGCGCACCACTTTCAGTTGGGGCGTACCGGTGCCGGGCAATGATGAGCATGTGATGTATGTCTGGCTCGATGCGCTGACCAACTATATCACCGCGCTGGATTATCCTGACGGTTTTGACGAGGGCCGCTGGCTGACCGCACATCACATTATCGGCAAGGATATTTTGCGCTTTCACGCGGTTTATTGGCCCGCCTTCCTGCTGGCGGCCGATCTGCCCTTGCCTGAACGCGTGTTCGCCCATGGCTGGTGGACCAATGAGGGCGAGAAGATTTCCAAATCGCTCGGCAATGTGATCGATCCCTTTGCACTGATCCAGACCTATGGGCTCGACCAGACGCGCTACTTCCTGATGCGCGAAGTCCCCTTCGGCAATGATGGCGATTTCTCCCATGAGGCGATGGTCAAGCGGATGAATGGCGATCTCGCCAATGATCTGGGTAATCTGGCGCAACGCTCGCTGTCGATGATCTTTAAAAATTGCGGCGGCGCGATCCCCGCACCGGGTGCCTATTCGGAGGCTGATCAGGCCATGCTCGCCCAGGCCGACGGTATGCTTGATAAGATGCGGGCGGCGATGGACGACGAAGCGATTCATAAGGGGCTGGCCGAAGTGTGGGATGTGGTGGCTGAAGCCAATCGCTATTTCACTGCCGAAGAACCCTGGGCGCTGAAAAAAACCGATCCTGAGCGGATGGGGACGGTGCTTTACGTCACTGCCGAGCTGATCCGGCAGGTGTGTATTTTGGCTCAGCCGGTGGTGCCGCTGGGCGCTGAAAAGCTTCTGGATCTTCTCAAGATCGAGGATCGCAGCTTTGGTGGCATTGGCGACCGGCTCGCCCCCGGCACGGCGATTGACAAGCCCGAAGGGGTCTTCCCCCGCTTTGTCGAGCCCGAAACAGGAGAGTAGCAATGCTGGTTGACAGTCACTGCCATCTCAACTTCCCCGACTTCAAGTCTGACCGCGACGATGTGATTGCGCGCGCCGAAGAGGCGGGCATCGGCCTGATGCTGACCATCTGTACCAAGATGGCCGAGTTTGACGAAATTCTCGCCATCGCCGAATCCCGATCCAATATTTTCTGCACCGTGGGTGTGCACCCCCATGAGGCGCAGCACCATACCGACCTGGCGGTGGAACGGCTGATTGAGGCAACCAAGCATCCCAAAGTGGTCGGCATTGGCGAGACCGGGCTTGATTATTTCTACGACAATTCCCCGCGCGCCGAACAACGCGCCAATTTCCGCGTCAATCTTCAGGCGGCGCGCGAAACCGGCCTGCCGGTTGTGGTCCACACCCGCGATGCCGATGAGGAGACCGCCGAAATCCTCACCGAAGAGGTCGGCAAAGGCGGCGTCAAAGGGCTGCTGCATTGTTTCAGCTCCGGCGCTGATCTGGCCCGCACCGCCCTTGATCTGGGCTTCTACATTTCATTTTCAGGCATTGTGACGTTTAAAAAGGCGCAAAGCGTGCGCGATGTCGCCGCCTTCGTTCCCGCCGACCGGACGCTGGTTGAAACCGATGCGCCGTTTCTGGCGCCCACGCCCCATCGCGGCAAGCGCAATGAACCCGCCTACACAAAACTCACGGCTGAGACGGTGGCCGAGGTTCAGGGGGTGAGCTTTGAGGCGCTGGAGCAATCAACGACCGACAATTTCTTCACCCTGTTTGACAAGATCGACCGGAGTGCATTTGCGTGAGCGGGCTGAAGTTCACCATTCTGGGCTCAGGCTCGTCCGGCGGGGTGCCGCGCATTGGCGGCCATTGGGGCGCGTGTGACCCGGCGGAACCGAAAAACCGCCGCTCCCGCTGTTCGATGCTGATCGAGCAGGGCGAAACCCGCGCGCTGATCGACACCTCGCCCGATTTGCGCGAACAGGTCTTGAAAACCGGGATCGATTGGGTCGATGGCGTGTTTTACACCCATGCCCATGCCGATCAGGCGCACGGCATTGATGATTTGCGGGTCTTTGCGCTTAACCGGATGAAGCGGGTGCAGGTCTATGGCGATGCCGAGACGCTCGACACGCTGACCGCGCGCTTTGACTATTGCTTTGAAGGCAAGGCGGGCTATCCGCCCATCTTGCTGGCCGAAACCGTCACCGATCAGCCTGTGACCATTGCCGGGGAAGGCGGGGGGGAGATTACCGCCACGCCGTTTCCGGTCGATCACGGCACCTGCATGGCGCTGGGCTGGCGGGTCGGCGGGCTCGCCTATATTCCCGATGTGCTCAATCTGACTGATGAAGCGATGGCCGCCCTTCAGGGCCTTGATGTCTTTGTCATTGATGCGCTGCGCTACAAGCCCCATCCCACCCATGCGCATCTGGAAAAGACGCTGGGCTGGATTTCCGAGCTCAAGCCCAAACATGCGGTGCTGACCAATCTGCATGTTGATCTTGATTATCAGACCCTCAAGGCTGAACTGCCCCAAGGGGTGGAGCCTGCCTTTGACGGTATGGTGATTGAGCTGTGAAAGACCTGCTCGCCACCCATGACAGCGGTGCCGAGATCTGGACGGGCTGGGCGGCAATCGATTGGGACTGGCTGATGGTGTCGATCAAGCTGAGCTATTGGGGGCCAGGCCTGTCCGACGATGACATCAAAACCGCGGTCGATTGCTCTGTATGCTATTCACTGTTTGTCGATGGCGCGCAGATGGGCTTTGCCCGGCTGGTGACGGACTATTCCCGCTTTGCCTGGTTGTCTGACGTCATTTTGGACGAAGCGGTGCGCGGGCAGGGGCTGGGCGGCTGGATGATCGGCGAGATGCTGGCGACGCCGACGGCAAAACGCCTGCGCCGTATTCTTCTGTCGACCGATGATGCCTTTGGCTTTTATGAGCGTTTCGGTTTTGTGCGGCTGGCCGACACCACCTTCATGCAGTTGCAGCCAAATTCTAGCGCGTCATGCTGAACGTGATTCAGCATCTTTTGTGAATTGGCCAATGCCCTTAAGATTCTAATGATCGTCATCCACAAATTCACTCAACGCTGCATCATCCCGGCCGTTGCGGGCAAGCGCGAAGAAGCGGACCGAAGGCGCAAACCGTTCCATGGCCGCAACGGTCTCCGCCAGCGGGACGGGACTTTCAAGCGATTGCGACACCACGACCCCGGCCACCCGAATGGCCGCCATATGCAGCGCCTCCAGCGTCGACAGCGTGTGACTGATCGTGCCGAGATAGGAGCCTGCGACGACGAGCGCGGGCATGGCGAGGTCTTTCATCAAATCGCGAAACAGATGGTCGCGGTCAATCGGCACCATTACCCCGCCGGCCCCCTCAATCAAAACCCGGTCAAAATCCGCATCGCGAGACTTTGCGCAAAAAGAGAGAAGATCGGCATAAGCAATTGACTGGCCTGCGCGTTCAGCGGCCATATCGGGCGACAAAGCAGCCTCAAACCGCCATGGCGCGATCTCATCCAGCGTTTGTGTGGTAACCGGCTTGCCCAGCGCCTCAAGCATCACGGCGGGGTCGGACCCGGTGGGGTCTTCGGGGTCAACACCGGATACGACGGGCTTGAAGGCGCCGACGGTCAGCCCGCGCGCTTTCCAGCCGCGAATGAGGGCGGCGGCCACATAGGTTTTGCCGACATCGGTGCCGGTGGCGGTGATGAACAGGCTCATGGTTTCACGCCTCTCACAGCTTCAACCAGCCGGTCAATATCGGCGTCGTCATGCTGGGCGGTGAAGGTGAAGCGCAGCCGTGCGGTTCCCTCCGGCACGGTGGGCGGGCGGATGGCGGTGACCAGAAATCCGGCATGTTCGAGCATTTTCGACGCCGCCATGGCGCGCGCCTCATCGCCCATCAGCACCGGCACGATCGGGCTTTCGGGGTCAGCCAGATTAAGCGCGCGTGTGAAGCGTCGGGCCTTGGTGATTGGTTTTGCACATAAATCCGCATCAGCCTCAATGATGCGAAGCGCTTCGAGCGCAGCGGCGGCACTCGCGGGCGCAAGGCCGGTGGAATAGACCAGCGTGCGGGCGCGATTGGCGAGCCAGTCCACAACCGGCTGGCTCGCGCAGATATAGCCGCCCGAGGAGCCCACCGCCTTGGACAGGGTTCCCATTTGAAGCTCAACCGGAACCGGCGGATCAAACGCAGCGGCGGAGCCTTTGCCGCCACCCACCACGCCAATGCCGTGGGCGTCATCGGTCATCAGCCAGGCATCATATTTGTCGGCAAGCTCACGCATCTGGGGCAGGGGGGCCAAATCGCCGTCCATCGAGAAGACGCCGTCCGTGACAATCAGGCAGTTTTGATATTTCGCCCGCTTGGTGGCGAGGATCTTTTCAAGCTCCAGCATATGATTGTGCTGGAAGATTTCCTTATGCGCGGGGCTGAGCCGCGCGCCCAGCCAGATGCAGGCATGGGCCAGTTCATCGACCACAACCATGTCACCGTGGCTGACGATGGCGGGAATGATACCGGTATTGGCCAGAAAGCCCGAGCCGAACACGAGCGCGGCGTCGGTCCCCTTGATGCGGGCAAGCGTCGCCTCAAGATCGGCTAAAACCGAATGATTGCCGGTGATCAGGCGGCTCGCGCCCGCGCCGGTGCCGTGCGTGTCGAGCGCGGCGTGCGCGGCTTTGATCACGCGGGGGTCGTGGCTCAAATTCAGATAATCATTGCAGCAAAAGGACAGAAGCGTACGGCCCTCGCGCGTCACATGAACCGCATCGGTACGGTCGGTTGTGGCCAGTGTGCGGCGCAACCCGTCGGCATCGAGCGCTTCCAGCCGCGCGCTGAGAATATCGTCAAGAGAATCTGTCATGAGGCCGCGGAGACTATAGGGCTTTTCGCTTGTGCGAAAGCCTTCTTGACGTGCCTGCGGCGATCCTTATTGTGGCGCGAATCCAAGCACTTTGAGAGGAAGGGCGCGCCATGATGGCAAACAGCCTGCGAGACATGGGAACCGGGGCCGAACCCCAGGGCGGCGACATCCGTCACGACTGGACGAAGGATGAGGCCAAAGCGCTTTATGATCTGCCGTTCAACGATCTCATGTTCAAGGCTGCCAGCATTCATCGCCGCTTTTTTGAGCCCAACACGGTGCAGATGTCGACGCTCCTGTCGGTGAAAACCGGCGGCTGTCCGGAAGACTGTAAATATTGCAGCCAGAGTGCGTCCTTTGACACGCCGGTCAAGGCCACCAAACTGATGGAAGTGCAAAAGGTGCTCGATGAAGCCCAGCGGGCCAAGGATGCAGGCGCGACGCGCTTTTGTATGGGCGCGGCCTGGCGCAACCCCAAAGACCGCGACATGGACACGATTGTGGACATGATCCAGGGCGTGCGCGAGATGGGCATGGAAACCTGCATGACGCTGGGCATGTTGACCGGTCAGCAGGCCAGCCGCCTGGCCAATGCCGGCCTTGATTATTACAATCACAATGTCGACACGTCCGAAGAATTCTATGGCGAAATCATCACCACCCGGACCTATCAGGACCGCATCGACACGCTGCTGACCGTTCAAAATGCAGGCATCAATGTCTGCGCAGGCGGCATTGTCGGCATGGGTGAGGGCGCCAAGGACCGCACCGGCATGCTGGTGACGCTCGCCAATCTGCCCAAGCATCCTGAAAGCGTGCCGATCAACATGCTGATCCAGACCGAAGGCACGCCGATGTTCGGCCTTGATGAGCTGGACCCGCTTGAGTTTGTCCGCACGATTGCAACCGCGCGCATCATGATGCCGCAATCGGTGGTGCGCCTGTCGGCGGGCCGGGAATGGATGTCGGACGAGTTGCAGGCCCTGTGCTTCCTGGCTGGTGCCAATTCGATCTTTATCGGCCCCAAGCTGTTGACCACCGCCAATCCAGAACAGGAAAAGGACGAGGCGCTGTTCACCAAGCTGGGCATCATCCGCATGGAAGCGGGTGGTGAGGCCCATATCGCCGCCGAATGACGTCCGACCCTCAATGGTTGATCGACGGGCGGCCCCATATGTGGCTGCCCTATCAGCAGATGAAAACCGCGCCGGTGATGCCCGCAGCGGTCGGCGCACAAGGCGCGCGCATCCGTCTGCATGATGGCCGGGAGCTGATTGACGGCGTTTCAAGCTGGTGGACGGCGTGCCACGGCTACAACCATCCCCATATTCGCGCCGCCGTCGAAGACCAGTTGGCGAAATTCCCCCATCTCATGCTGGGCGGTTTTGCCAATGAGCCGGCCTTCCGGCTTGCCAAACGGCTGGCTGATCTGTTGCCCGGTGATCTGAACCATGTGTTTCTGGTTGAATCCGGGTCGGTTTCGGTGGAGGTCGCCATGAAAATGGCGATGCAATATTGGCTCAACACCGGCGTGCCGGGCCGGTCGAAATTCATTTCCTTCAAAGGCGGCTATCATGGTGACACGCTGGGGACCATGTCGGTGTGTGATCCCGACGAGGGCATGCATAGCCTGTTTCAGGGCGCATTGCTCGATCAGCATGTGATTGATCTGCCCCGTGATGAGGCGACCACGAAAGCGTTCGAAAGTTTTGTTGCCGCCCATGCCCATGAGTGCGCCGCCATCATGGTGGAGCCGTTGGTGCAAGGGGCGGGCGGCTTTGTCATGCATGATGAAGCAACGCTGCAAACCCTGCGCCGGGTGGCCGATGAAAATGGTCTGCTGCTGATCTTTGATGAGATCATGACCGGCTTTGGCCGGCTGGGGCCGATGTTTGTGTGTGAGCAAACCGGCGTGATCCCCGACATCATCACCCTGTCCAAGGCGCTGTCGGGTGGCACGCTGCCTTTGGCGGCGGCGATTGCGTCAGCGAAAATCTATGACGCCTTTTATGATGATGATCCGATGAAGGCGCTGATGCACGGGCCAACCTATATGGCCAATGCCCTGGCATGCGCGGCCGCCAATGCCTCGCTTGATCTGTTTGAGACAGAGCCGCGTCTTGATCAGGTCGCCGCCATTGAAGCCCATCTCAATCAAAGCCTTCCAGCGCTGGCGGATCTGGCTGGCGTCACCGGCATTCGCATCAAAGGCGCGCTCGGCGTTGTTGAGGTTGAGGCGCTGCATGACATCAATTGGCTTAAATCCCGCTTCATCGAAGAAGGCGCGTGGATCAGGCCCTTTGGAAATGTCATCTATGTCATGCCGCCTTTTGTCATATCAGACGAAGAGCTAACGCATCTTACAACCACAATGGGTCGTGTGATTGCCGAATGGTCGGCACGCCATTATGGTGCGCGGCCTTAGGCGGCTGAAGGTGGTGGTGCATGTCTGGTGTGGTCAAGTGGCTGGTGCGGATTGTGGTCGTGACCGTCGTGCTCGGCGCGGTGGGAGCGGGGGCCTTTGTCTATTATTTCATCCCCTCAAAGCCGGGCCGCCCAACCCATTTAACCGGCACGCTGGAATGGCGGGAAATGCAGTTTGAGGGCCGCACGCGTACCTACAAGCTCTACATTCCCGGCGAAGTGGCTGAAAATCCCATGGTGGTCTTTGCCTTTCATGGCGCGCGCTCAACCGGCCAGCGCATCCGGGTTGGCTGGGCCTTTGGATTGGACGAGCGGGCCGATCAGTATGGCGCGCTGATCGTCTATCCCGACGGGATTGAAAAACATTGGAATGACTGCCGGGGCGGGCTTGAAACGCTCAAAACCCGGCAGGTCAATTCGGATGATGTCGGCTATGTGGCCGCCATTTCTGATGCGCTCGAAGCCGAGTTCAATATTGACCGGTCGATGATTTTCGGCACGGGCTTTTCCAATGGCGGGGCCATGGTCTACCGGATCGCGCGCGACAATCCCGGCTTCTTCCGGGCGATTGCGCCGGTCTCGGCCGCCCAGGAATTTCCCGGCAATGATATTTGTGACAGCGCCCCGCGACCGATCGATATTTTTCTGACCGCCGGGACGAATGATCTGTTCCTGCCCGACGATGGCGGCGATCAGGAATTTTTGTGGATGAATTACGGGGCGCTGCATTCGCCCGATGTCACCATTCGCCAATGGGCTGACCGCAATGGCTATGCGGGGATCGAGCCGGGGGTCTATCAGCTTCAAGATGTGCGCGCCGATGATGACAGCTCAGTCACCGCCTATGAGTGGATTGCGCGAGGCAAGCCGATCACGCGCTACTACAAAATTGAGAATGGCGGCCATGCCATTCCCAATCCCAAAATGCATTATCCGCGCTATTTCGGGGCGACCAATGCCGATTTTTTCCACGGTCTTGCCGCGTTTGATTTCTTCCTTGAAGCCGCAAGCCGATAGGTTGGCCACCCGTTGAACTGTCTTACGCTCTCAATAATGTGAGCCTCGGAGCTGTGTTCGTGAGGTGACGCGCGCGGGTGTGCCGTCTATGACAGTCTGAGTAACAGCTGTTTTGAGGGTGAGATCATGAACAAGCAGGACGATATCCGCGCCGGTGTTGAAACCTATTATGGCGAGGTTCTGCAAAGCGCGGCGGATCTGAAAACCACGGCCTGTTGTCCCGCTGATGCGCTGCCTTTGTGGCTGCGCGAGCCGACCGCCCGCGTCGCTGATGAGATCATCGCCCGCTCTTATGGTTGCGGATCTCCCATCCCGCCGGTGCTGGATGGTTTGACCGTGCTTGATCTGGGCTGTGGGACGGGCCGGGATTGTTATGTGCTCAGCCAATTGGTGGGCGAGGGCGGCCGTGTCATCGGCGTTGATATGACTGACGAGCAATTGGGCGTCGCCCGTTCTTATATTGACGAGCATATGGGCCGGTTTGGCTATAAGGCGCCCAATGTTGAGTTCCGCAAAGGCGTGATTGAGGATCTGGCCTCGGTTGGTCTTGAGGATAATTCGGTTGATCTGGTGATTTCCAACTGCGTGATCAATCTGTCGGCGGACAAGCAGCAGACTTTTGGGGAAATTTTCCGCGTGTTGAAGCCTGGCGGCGAACTTTATTTCTCCGATGTTTATGCCAGCCGCCGTATTCCCGAAGCGCTCAAACATGATCAGGTGCTGATGGGGGAATGTCTGGCCGGGGCGCTTTATGGCGAGGATTTCCGGCGCATCCTGAATAGTCTGGGCATTCTTGATTACCGCATCTGTTCAACCGCACCGATTGAGGTTGAAGACCCGGTGCTGCGGGAGCGTCTGGGGGCCGTCAAATTCAGCTCGCTGACCATCCGGGCGTTCAAGCTTGATCTGGAAGACCGGTGTGAGGATTTCGGCCATGTCGCGCGCTACAAAGGCACGATCCCGCATCATGGCCTGTCATTCGCGCTTGATGATCATCATCTGTTTGAGACGGGCCGCTTCGTCCCGGTCTGTGGCAACACCGCCCGTATGGTGAGCGAGACGCGCTTTGGCGCACATTTTGAAGTGCTGGGCGATTTCTCCACCCATTACGGATTGTTCGATTGCGGCGAAGAGGGCGGCGTCTCAGCGCCGGATGTTTCTGCCGCGTGCTGCTGATCATCTGATCAACGTCCTGGAATTAGACTGACCTGACTGTCTTGCTTTGTTGGCTGGCGTGCTTCAGTGCGGCTGGCGCGCTGTGCGCGTGCGCAAATTCGCAATTTCATAATCAGAATCTGAGCGTCAACAGAACGGGGCGATTTCAAAGATTGGCTTTTATCCACAATTTTCATCCACATAATAGTTCCATAATATATATTATGCGTAATATTGGGATGAAAACCCTGTGGATATGTGCGCTTTGACCGCCTCCTTCCCTGCGGCGTTGCAGGCCCATTGCAGAATCCTTGATTTCCAATAGAGTTTAATAAACCGGGCGTTGAAGTGCTGGGGGGCAGCATTCGCTCTAGTTTCGTGTCGGGAGGGTGACGATGAAACGGATGGCTCAAATCGCAATGGTGGCGTTGCTGGCGCTTTCGCCCATTGCGGCGTCTGCGGCCTCGCAAACCATGGTGCCGCGCCAGGTGTTCACCGCCCAGGCCTATGAGACCCCTTTCACTGTGATCATCTACTATAATCCCGGCAGCCCTGAGACACGCCTGATGGTCGTCCGGCCATCAACGGCGGCCTATTTCCAGACCATGTCCAATATGGACCTTGCCACGCGCAGCCAGGTGGTTGTGAACATGACCGCGCAGATGATCGCGCGCGACTGTGGTGGTCAGGACCGGGTTGAAAGTTTCGGCCAGATGACGCTGAGCAAGGATCCAGACAGCAATGACGATCCCGCCCGCGAGCATCCCAGCAATCTGACCTGGATCTACACCTGCCGGTAAAAGCGGGGTGCAGCCCCCTGCTCTGTCACAGCGCTTTTCAAAAGAATGACTGCCAAGCGTCGCAATTGGGCGCTACACTGATCCCACGTCAACCTTGTGCGGGGACCAAACCATGTCTGACTTGCAAACCCAGAATGATCCGGCTGACACCAGTGCGCCGGATGAAACGCCGGCTAAAAAAGATGACACGGTCATGCTTGTCTATGTGCTGTATGCGGCCAGCTTCATTGTCGGCATTACCATGCTGATCGGCCTTGTCATGGCCTATATGAAACGCGGCGATGCCGATGCAACCGCCCAAAGCCATTACACATTCCTGATCCGGACATTCTGGATCGGCCTAATCATCGGTATTGTGGGCATTGCGACCAGCTTTATCGGCATTGGCATCGTCATTCTGATAGCCTTGACGGTCTGGATGATCATTCGTGTGGTGAAAGGCTTCCTGACCTATCAGGACGGCAAGCCCATTCCCAATCCGCAAACCAATCTGTGGTAAAACTCACCCGATGACCATTCGAACATGACCGGGCCTGAGCGTCGCACTTCGGCCAGGCCTGATCTGCTTGCGCCGGATTTCCACTGGATCGCCGGTGGGTTCCTGCTGATGATGGGCTCTGGCTTTGGCCAGACCTATTTTATCGCCCTTCACGCTGCTGAGCTCAAAGCCGCCTTTTCCTTAAGCGAAAGCGCCTTCTCCGCGCTTTATATGGCCGGGACGCTGGGCAGTGCGATCACGCTGATCTGGTTGGGCAAACTCGCCGACCGCTGGCCGATCCGCTGGCTGGGTCTTTGTGTGATTGGCGGGCTGGCGCTGGCCTGTGTGGGGATGAGCCTTGTGAATTCCGCCATCATGCTGGGCTTTGTCTTTTACGGCCTGCGCCTGTTCGGCCAAGGGATGATGACCCATGTGGCGCTCACCGCTATGGGCCGCTGGTTTGTCAAAAAGCGCGGCCGGGCCGTCTCGCTTGCCGTGATGGGGTTGAGTGCGGCTGAGGCAAGCTTTCCGCCAATGGCGGTTCTGGTGATTGGTCTTACCGGCGATTGGCGGTTGAGCTGGCAGGTTTATTGTCTTTTACTTTTGGGACTTTATGCACCGCTTTTCATGCTGTGTATCAGGCGCGAGCGGACGCCCCAGGATGATCCGGTCAGCCTGGATGACGCCCCGCCGAGCGAACAGAGGCAATGGACGCGGGCTGAAGTGCTGCGTGACCCCCTCTTCTACGGGCTGCTCACCGGAGTGATGGCGCCGCCGGTGCTGATGACCGGCATTTTTTTCAATCAGACGGTTCTGGTGGATCTCAAAGGCTGGGATCTGGGCTGGTTTGCGGGCAGCTACTGGATCATGTCGATCGCCTTTGTGCTGTCCTCGCTGCTGGCGGGCCGGGTGATTGACCGGGTGCATTCCCGCGTTCTGCTCCCTTTCTTTCTGATCCCTCTGGGCTGCGGGGCCGCCCTGCTCGCCCTCGCCCAATCGCCTGAGGCGCTGGTTTTGGTCATGGCCTTGCTCGGCATGACATCGGGTAGCGCCACAACCCTGTTCGGCGCCCTTTGGCCCGAACTCTACGGCGTGGCACATCTGGGCACCATCCGGGCGGGGTTAAGCGCGATCATGGTGTTTGGAACAGCTGCCGCACCGCTCATCATGGGCGTGGCGCTTGATGCGGGCGTGCCGCTCACCACCCAGCTATGGGTGATGGCGGGCTATTGCGGGGCTGCCACGCTGGGCATGACAGCCCTTGTGCCGGCGCTTAATAGGCAGATTGCTGGCTGAGACCACCGTCGCGGACATCATCAAGGAAGGTTTCAATCGCCGCCACATGGAACGGTGTCACCGGACCGTTGAGCACATCATAGGCGTGCTGGGCGCCGGGCAGATGAGCGTGAATGACGGTGTTCTGCGAAATCGACTTCATCGCAATGGCAAGCGCGTCGGCCTCGCGGAAGGGGATCAAAATGTCATGCTCACCCTGAATGATCATCATGGGCGGGGCATCAGCGCGGGCATTGGCCAGCGGGCTGCAATTTTGCCAAAGATCGGGATCCTCGGCATAAGGCGGCAAGGCGCGCTCTTCCATAAACTGGGTGAAGCCGGGCCCATCGCCTTCCAGATGGGGCAGCGTGTCGAGAAGATCAAACTTGCCATAGACCGGGATAGAAGCCTGAACCGAACAGTCCGCGGATTCAAAGCCCGTCTTGAACGGCGCGTGATCATGCTTGAGCGTGGCAAGGGCCGTCAAATGCCCGCCTGCCGAGCCGCCGGTGATCGCCACAAATTCAGGATTGCCGCCATATTGCGCGGCATTCTGCTTCATCCAGTGGATGGCGCGCAGCACGTCTTCAATCAGGGTCGGGAAACGGTTCTTCGGACCCAGCCGGTAATTGATATCAGCCACCAGCCAGCCTTTGGACGCCATATGCTGGATCAGCGGTTGGGCTTGCTGGTCTTTCTGGCCGATCACCCAGGCCCCGCCATGGACATGGATCAGGATGGGCATCGGCCCATCGGGCAGATTTTTGGGCCGGTAAAGATCAAGCTGATTGCGCCAGCCCGCATCGCCGTAGCTGAGGCCGGTAATTTTTTCCACACCGGGTTTGCCGCGCTTGAACGGGTTTAAAGCTGTGCGCAGCGCATCGGATTTAAGCTCCGTATAGGCGTCCCCTGCCCCGACCGCTTCAAGCAGCACCTGACCACCGCGCAAGGCGATGCCGATATTCACAAGGCTCATCAACAGCGCGCCGAACGCAGGCCAGAAGGCATGACCGATGCCGACGATGTCCAGCACCATCAAAGCGGCGGAGATTACCGCGAACGGCACCGCCAATGTCTGGCCGAAAAAGTTGAGCGCGCCATAACCAAAGCTCACCTGCAAAGGCAGCATGCCGACCGGCACGCGCACCGCGCCGATGACGGATATGATCAGGATAAGGGTCGCGATGAAGCTCATGGAATGAAGTCCTTAAAGCGTTGTGATCATGCCGCCATCAACCGGAATGGTGGCCCCGGTGACATAAGATGCGGCTTCAGAGGCAAGATAGATGGCCACGCCCGCCATGTCTTCTGGTTTTCCGATCCGTTTCAGCGGCACAGAATCGCGGATGGCATCGCCAAAGGCGTCCAGCGTGGCGGCCATCATTTTCGATTCAAACGGCCCCGGTGCGATTGCGTTGACGGTGATCTTGTCAGCCGCCAGACGTTTCGCCAGATGCTTGGTCAGCTGGATGCAGGCGGCTTTCGAGGTTGAATAGGAATAGGTTTCCATCGCGGGCGCGTGCATGCCATCGACCGAGGCGGTGTTGATCACCCGGGCGGGGTTTTCGTGGCTGGCTGCTGCACGCAATTGCGGCAGCAATTTCTGGGTCAGAAAGAAGATCGATTTGACATTGAGTTCCAGAACCTTGTCCCAGCCATGTTCGGGAAACTCATCAATCGGCGCGCCCCAATTGGCCCCGGCATTGTTGATCAGCACATCAAGTTTGGGTTCGCGCTCGGCAATCTCTTTGGCGAGATACTCAACCCCCATCATGCCGGCCAGATCAGCGGGCAGCGGAATGCAGGTGCCTTCCCTGGACAGTTCTGCCGCAAGCTCCTCACAGACCTCGGCCTTGCGCGAGGAGATATAGACCTTTGCGCCATTGGCAACGAAGCCGCGAGCGATCATCTCGCCAATGCCGCGACTGCCGCCTGTGACCAGAACCACTTTGCCTTCGACGGAAAACAGATTTTTCACGGGACGCCCCCTTTGTTATGACAGAATATCAATTGGGCGCGAGACTATCAGACACGGTGCGGGAGACAAGTATGAGCGGAATTGACCGGCTTCTCGAAATCATGGCGAAGCTGAGAGACCCTGATGGCGGGTGCCCGTGGGATGTGGAGCAGACCTATCGCACCATTGCGCCTTACACGATTGAAGAAGCCTATGAGGTCGCCGAAGCCATCGAGAAAGGCGATATGGAGGGCCTGAAAGACGAGCTTGGCGATCTGTTGTTGCAGGTGGTCTTTCACAGCCAGATGGCGACCGAAGACGGGCTGTTTGGCTTTGACACTGTCGCCCACGCCATTTCCGACAAGATGCTGCGCCGTCATCCCCATGTGTTCGGCAGCCATTCCTATGCCGACCTTGATGATCAGACACGCGGCTGGGAAGACATCAAGGCGGCCGAAAAGGCTGAGCGCGGCGAGACACCCGAAAGTGTTCTGGATGGAGTTCCCGCTGCCCTGCCCGGCCTCAGCCGCGCCGTCAAACTGCAAAAGCGCGCCGCCCGTGTCGGCTTTGACTGGGGGGAAGCAGGCCCCGTCTTTGCCAAGATCAAGGAAGAGATTGCCGAGCTTGAAGCGGCCGGGAATGCTGATGAACGCGAAGATGAGTTTGGCGACATTCTGTTTGCGCTGGCCAATCTCGCGCGCCATCTGAAAATTGATCCCGAGGCCGCCATCAGGCGGACCAATGAGAAGTTTGACCGCCGCTTTCGCGCGGTTGAACAAGCGTTGGGGGAGCGGCTCACCGAGGCCAGCCTCGATGAGATGGAAGCCGAATGGCAGAAGGCAAAGCGCCTTTGACCGTCATTCCGGCGCAAGGCTCACACCCCGGCCGGAATGACGCTCGGCTTTTTTAGTAGCCCAGGCTGGCCGTCAGGCGCAGGCCAATCAGGCGCGGCGGTGCCGGGATGAAGGTGGCGAGCCCGAAGCTGTCGCCTGTATTGCCCGCATCAAGCAAATATTCTTCATCCAGCAGGTTCTTGCCGAACAACTCAACCGTGTAATTGGCGTCTGAACTGTTCCAGCGCATGGTGACGTCAAGCACGCCAACCCCGTCCTGAAGCTCATCCTGGACATTGTCATTGTTGCCCTGCAGGTCGGGCCGGTCATTGTCATCATCAAAGAAGAATTTTGACCGGAACGTGTAGGTCGGCGTCACCGAGAAGGTGCCGAAATTGGTTTCATAGCCAAAGGTCGTGCCGATGGCGAAGGAGTGATCGGGGCTCAAACGGAAGCGGTTGCCGCCAAATTGCTGGGGCTTGCCGTCGCCATCCTCGTCGGCGAAGCGGCCATGATTATAGCCGTAGCTCAAAAAGACTTTGAGGAACTCGAACGGATCGGCGACCACGGCAAGCTCCAGCCCGTACGCGCTCGCCTTACCCGCATTGATCGTGTTCACTGCAGCCTGACCGCCAACAATCACCGAGGTCTGGAAATTGTTGTAGCGGTAATAATAGGCCGAGGCGTTGACGTTCACCAGATTGTCGAAGAAGTAGGAGAACACCCCCACTTCGAAGGAATCGACGGTTTCGGCATCAAGCGACACCGGGATGACATAGCCGTCATTCTCGGTGCTTTCATCGGCGGCCGTATCGGGATCATCCTGCGGGGTGTTGAAGGTCAACACTTCGGGGCGGCGGCCGCGCGAATAGTTCGCCCAGACATTGAGGTCATCGGTGAAGCGGTAGGCGACGTTGAAGCGCCAGGCAAAACCCGAATAATTCTCTTCAGCCGTCACAAGCTGGCCGCCGCGCGAGGCGGGGATCAACAGCGTACAATCGGGCGGCGAACCGGGAATACACTGGCCCGTCAGGCTCGACAGCGCGCCGGTCAGCGTCCCGAGAATGCCGCCGATGGGAAGGATGGACGGCACCAGCGATCCGGCAAGCCCGCCCGGTGTTGTCACTCCGCCCTGATAACTCGTCTCCTTAAAGTCGGCGGTGAAGCGGATGCCCGCGGTGATGTCGAGCTTGTCGGTGGCGTGGAAGGCGGCATCAGCAAACAGGTCAACGGCCTGGGACTTGTTGTTGGTCTGGAACGCCTCTTCATAGGATTGTCCCGACGGTGGCAGGAACGGCTCTGTCGTTCCAGCCCCACCATTGGCGAGGAAGTCGAGCAGGAAGGGAACCCCCTGTCCGGTATCGGTGGCGAGCGGCACGGTGATATTGCCTTTCTCGCGGATATAGCTCACGCCGAAAAAGCCATCGAGCCATTTCTCGCCGGTATAGTTGATGCGCAGTTCCTGACTGTGCTGAGTGCCTTCATCAGAGCTGACGGCTGTCAGAATCCGGTAGTTCGTGCCGTCAGGGTCAAACACTTCGCGCGCATTGTAGGTGCGGAAACCATAGGTGGCGGTCGCCGACCAGCTGTCATTCATGTCCCAGCTGGCGATGGCGGTGAACGACATCAATTCGCGCTGCACACCGAGATCGGCGCCATCGGCAAACCCGTTGAAATTTTCAATCGCAATGTCGGTAAAGGGGCTTGCGTCGGTGCCAAGGGTGGCAAATTTGCCCGCTTTGAAGCCGGTACCCGGAGGCGTGTCCACCTGATGGTTGAAGATCAGGTTGATGCGCACGCTTTCTGATGGGTCAATGCGCAGCGAGCCGCGCGTGGCGAGTGTTTCAGCGCCGTTCACATCCCCGCCGGTGGCCGAGACATTGTTGATATAGCCCTGGCGCTTTTTGTAGATGCCCGAAAAGCGGAAGGCCATGACATCGTCGATGATAGGCGCATTGGCGACCAGACTATATTCCTGCTGGGTCCCCTCGCCCCGGCCAAAGGCGACATTGCCGTCAACGAAATAGCCTTCATAGGAAGGCCGCGCTTGCAGCACATTGATGCCGCCGATCAGGGCAGCGCGGCCAAACAGCGTTGGCTGCGGGCCTTTGACGACTTCGACCCGGTCAATATCGTGAAGCTCGAAGAACGAACCCGAAGCGCGTGAGGACGGCACACCGTCCTGAAAGATCGCCACGCGCGGTTCAATATTGGGGGCTGTGTCATCTGAGGTAATGCCGCGAATGACAAAGCTTGGATTGTTCGGGCTTTGCTCCTGCACCTCAAGGCCGGGCACAAATCCGGCAAGATCATCAAATTGCTGGATGCCGAATTCCTTCATCGTCTCGCCGCCAAAGGCCGAGACGGCCATCGGCACATCAATCAGCGCCTGTTCGCGCTTTTGCACCGTCACGACGATCTCGTCGATCACCGCTTGAGACGGCGTTGTCACCAAAGCTGCACCCACAGCCACCAAAGCTGTCCGCGCCAGAAGCTTACGCCGGAATATGTTTGTCATGATTTCGCCCGCTGATTGCACATCACACTGAAATCAGCATCCCAGGAGAGCGCATCCCGCACCGGCGCACCCATCCCCCTCGCTGATAGGCCAACCTAGGAAGCGAGTTTTACAGTTCTGTCACACAGGCTTGCGGCAATTGTGCAAGCTGGTTGCGATATATTGGCTCAGAAGTGGCGGAAACCATGCTTTTGCAGGCCAAAAGGCCGGCCCTTGATGCTGAGCGTGACGCCCGCACCGGGTTCCACCGTCCCGATCCGGGACACGGGCGTGCTGGTCATCACCGACACCATGGACACCGCCATGGCCATTTCAGGTGATGCGGTGAACAGCAATTCATAATCATCGCCGCCGCCCATAACGGTGTCGATGGCCTTGGGGTCGGCTTCGGTGATGACACGCACCGCGCGTGACAGCGGCACCCGGTCAAGATCAAGCGCCAGCTGAACATCGGACTGGGCCGCAATATGGCCCGCATCTGCAACCAGCCCGTCTGAAATGTCGATGCAGGCCGAGGCAATGCCAACGAGGTTCTGTCCAAACGAAAGACGCGGGGTTGGCATCAGATAGCGCGCCTGCAAGACGGGGTCTTCATGGGAGAGTGCGAGCGCGGCATCCCCGATTGTGCCGGTGACCCACACCTCATCGCCCGTGCACGCGCCATTGCGGCGGATCATCGGGCCGTTTGCGGCCTCGCCAATCGCGGTGACTGACAGGGTCAGCCGTCCCGGTGTGACGGTGGTATCGCCACCCAGCAACGAGATCTTCCACCGGGCTTGGGCGCGGGCAAAACCCCGGGCCAGCAAGGCGCGTTCATCGTCGTCCCAATCCTTGGGAAAGCTGATGGCGAGGAAATAGCCAAGCGGTCTTGCGCCCTTGGCGGCCAGGTCCGACAGATTGACCGCCAATGCTTTTTCAGCGACCAGATCAAGCGGGTCCTTCTTGCGGAAATGCACGCCTTTAACCAGCATGTCCTTGGTGATGATCAGCGGAAATTGGGATGGCGGCAGCAAGGCGGCATCATCACTCAAACCAAGGCTGGCGGGATGGTGCGCCAGCGGCGCGAGTTCCTTGGCGATAAAGCCGAACTCCCCCCCGCCCCGCCTGGTCATTTCAATTCATCCCCCCGCACTTTGCGGGCCACCGCATTGAGCACACCGGCGGCAAAGTCGGTTTCGGCCTTGCCGAAAAAAGCGTCGGCAATGTCAGTATATTCTTTCAAGATGACGCGGGCGGGCGTTTGCGGGCACCCGATCAATTCACCGGCCCCGGCGCGCAGGATGGCGCGCAGATTGGAATCGATGCGCGGCAAGCTCCATTCCTTGGGCAGCGTCGCAATCAGCACCTCATTGACGTCAAGCAGATGATCAAGCGCGGCGTCCATCACAGTGTCGAACAGGCCAAGATCGGCGGGTCCGAAACTTTCGCCTTCGCGCCCTTCCCCTTCCTTCAGGCGATGGGCGCGGAACTCGGTCAGCACATCGTCGGGGGCGGTTTCGCTTACATCGATTTGAAACAGCGCCTGAACCGCTGCCAGTCGCGCGATGGAGCGTGCACGGTTGCGCGCTTCAAGCCGTTCGTTGGATTTTGAAGGCTCACCGCTCACGCAAAGCGCGCCTTCAAATCGATCATGGCAAGACAGGCTTCGGCGACATCCCTGCCCTTGTTTTTTTCGGACCGGCGCGCCCGCGCCCACGCCTGATCGGAATTCTCAACCGTCAAAATGCCGTAGCCGATGGGCGCCTTATATTTCAGTGCGAGGTCCTGCAGGCCCCGTGCGCTTTCCCCGCAGACATAATCATAGTGGCTGGTTTCGCCGCGAATGACGACGCCAAGCGCGAGATAGCCATCAAATGGCGGATTACCGCCTGCCCACGGACCGTCAATCGCAAAGCGGATCGCGCCGGGGATTTCAAAGGCGCCGGGAACCGCAACGCGCTCCCAGGTGCAGCCCTTGGCTTCAAGCTCTTCAATCGCGCCCTGGGCCAGTTCGTCGGCAAGCTCTTCATAAAAGCGCGCCTCGACAATCATGATATGGGGATGTTTGCGC
>CBDDFN010000011.1:0-12903 GCA_965227065.1 Alphaproteobacteria bacterium | reverse complement strand
TGGCGCGCAGAAAGTCCGCCGCTTTGTCGATCTGTGCGACACGTTCCATTTGCCGATCGTGAGCTTTGTTGATGAACCGGGCTTCATGATCGGACCGGATGCTGAAAAGGCGGGAACCATCCGGTACGGCACCGCGGCCATCGCGGCGGTGATGGAAAGCCGGGTGCCATGGGCCGCTGTCATCATTCGCAAAACCTTCGGGGTAGCGGGTGCGGCCCATTTCGGGCCGGGCTGCTACACGCTGGCCTGGCCGTCAGCCGAGATGGGGGCGTTGCCGGTTGAAGGCGGGGTTGCGGTGGCGTTTGGCCGCCAGATCGCCGAGGCCGACGATCCCGACGCCTTGCGCGCCGAACTGGAAGCCAAGCTCGCCGCCATGCAGTCACCCTTCCCGCGCGCCGAAGCCTTCGGCTTTCATGAGCTGATCGCACCGGAGGAAACACGCCGCTATCTGACCGGCTGGCTCACCCGGTCCTGGCCCTTGCTCAAACACGATCTGGGGCCGCGCGCTTACGGCTACCGGCCCTGATTGCGCCCCCCGCGCGCCCCATTTCGGTCTCATTCACCCCGCACCGTCCGGCCATCTTAGGGAACGGAGATAACAGATGACACGTTCAACCCACGCATTGCTTGCCGCCCTGATCCTCACGCCGATGATCGCGGGCGGTGTGTTGGCCCATGACCGCTCCGCCAGTGCGCTGCGCATGGCTGAAATGGACGAAAATCGCGACGGGGTGATCAGCCGCGCCGAAGCCAAAGATTATTATGATGATCTGTACCGGCAGATGGCCCGCATTGATGGCCAGCCCGGCGTTGATGCCGATGAATATGCCCAAGCCCCCTATGAGCTTGGCCGCAAGATGCGCGAAAAGATGGCGCGCGACTGGCGCAATGAGCTTGAAGACCGGTTCGACGATCTCGACTATAACCGCGATAATCAAGTGGAACTGGGCGAGTTTCTTGACGCCCCGGTGCCGGCAGTGGCAGGGCGCGAATTTGCCAGCGATGATGCCCAGGCCGCCGACCGCAATCGCGAGCTGCGCTTTGAACAACTCGATGCGGACAAGAACGCGCTTTTGACGCGGGAGGAATATACCGCCCTGCCCGATCATCTGTCGGACCGGCCGATGAGCACCGCCAAACGCGAACGCGCCATGGAAAAACGCCGCGGCGATTTCCGCAGCCTCGACAGCAATGGCGACGGCATTATGAGCCGTCTTGAATTCCTCGACGCGCAATGGGCCTTCTTTGCCAGCGCCGACGCCAATCGCGATGATGAGCTTGACCGTTATGAGCTGCGCGACGCAAGGCTTGGGGTGCGCAGCGCCCGCCCTACCCCGCGCTATGACTATCAGCGCGATGCCGAGCATGATCATGGCCCCTCAGACAAAGCCTGGCGCGAAGACCCCGAGCGTGAAACCTCAGACTATAATCGCGACCATGCCTGGCGGGAGCGTGATGGCGGCCCCCTGCCGTCCAAACGCGATGACCCCGCCTATGATCAGCCCTATGACCAATCTGGTGACCAGCCCGCTTATAACGAGCCCGCGTATGACCGGCCTTATGGCGATGACTGGTCCAACCCCGACGACCGGAACACCGCCGCTGACGGACCAACGCAATTGCCGGGCTATTAAGCCCCCTCGTCTTCAGAAAGCGGCCGTGGTAAAGGGCCGCTTTCTTTTTGGTTTCCGAGGCCTGCCCATGACGTCCCCCGCCCCTTTCAGTTACGACATTGATCAGGTCAAAGGCTTTCTGGATCCCGATGAAGGCCAGGCGCTTTATGACGAATGCTTTGCGCGCGCAGGGCTGGGGCCGGTGCTCGAAATCGGCTCTTATTGCGGCAAGTCGACCATCTATCTGGGCAAAGCGGCTGAGCAGCAAAGCGGTCTCGTCTATGCGCTTGATCACCATCGCGGCTCGGAAGAGCATCAAAAGGGCGAGGGCTATCACGACGCTGAGCTTTACGATGCCGATCTTGGCGTGATGGACACGCTGCCTTATTTCCGCCGGGCGATTTTCAAGGCCGGTCTTGAAAAGACGGTTCTGCCTGTAGTGGGCGATTCAGCCATGGCGGGCCGGTACTGGCAAACGCCCTTGTCGATGCTGTTTATCGATGGCGGCCATTCGATGGAGCAGGCGCTGACCGACTGGCAGGTCTGGTCACGCCATGTCATGGCCGGCGGCACGCTTGCCATCCACGATATTTTTGAAAACCCTGAAGAAGGCGGCCGCCCGCCTTATGAAATCTACAAGCTGGCGCTTGGCTCGGGCCTGTTTGAGCTTAAAGCGCGCGTCAAGACGCTGGGTCTTCTGACGCGGCTTGGCTGAACAAATGACTGGCCGGTGTGTGGCCGGTCAGCGCATCAGCGGCGAGCAACGCCGCCGCTGAGGTCCAGGCCGGTCGCTCTTCAGGCCAGATGATTTTCAGGTCAAACTGATAGCCCATCCAATAGCCGCCATTGTCAGACCGGTATTGATGGATCCAAGTGAAAATCTCGGCGGCTTGGTCGCGCTGTCCCGCCGCGCACAACGCCATGATCAACTCGCAGGTCTCGGCGAATGTGACCCAAGGCTCATCATTCACACAGCGGCAGCCCATGCCATCGACGACAAATTCATCCCAGCGGGCTTGAAGCCGCGCCTTCGCATCCTGTTCAGAAAAGACCCCGGCCAGCACGGGATAAAACCAGTCCATCGAAAACCGGTCCTTGCTGTCCCAGGTGCGGTCGAAGCGGTCGGGCTTGGTGCGGATCGCCTCGCCAATCCGTGCACGGGCGTCCATCCAGCCGGGCCGCGCCTCGCCCATCTCCACCGACATCAGATAGGCGCATTCAAGGCTTTTGAAGATCGAGCTGTTGCCGGTCAGCAGCGCATCAAGACCCGGCGTGCCGTCCGGCTCCCCCGCCCACAAAATCTCGCCATGGTCCGATTGCAACGACAGCACATACTCAATGGCGCGCACCACCATCGGCCAGTGCTGGCCGAGAAAGGCGCGGTCGTTTGTGCACAAAAAATAGTGCCAGATGCCGGTTGCGATATAGGCGGTGAAATTGGTTTCCTTGCGTGTGGCGTCCGCCACCACCGGGCCGACATATTCGGGCCACCAGGAGCCATCGGCCATCTGATTGTTGGCCGACCAGGCGTAAGCGGCGCGCGCCTCGTCCAAAAAGCCGCCAATGGTCAGCCCGATCGCGCTTTCAATATGATCCCACGGGTCGAGCTTTTCGCCCACCTCCCACGGGATCGAGCCATCAGCGCGCTGGACGGTGCGGATATAGTCAAGCGTCGGCGCGAACCATTCGGCCGGAAAATCATGGGCCTGGGTCAGCTTTTTCTGAACCTGCTCAATCACGCTTTTTTCCGGAAATAGAAAACAACCGATTTGCCGAGCACCGGGTCGAGCAGTTTTTCCGCCGTCCGCGTCGCCAGCGGCTGTTCCATCAAATCCCACACCAGAAGCTTGTGATAGGCCTTGACCAGCGGATGGTCGTCCTGACGGTCATAGACCGCGCAGCGCAGCCACCAATAGGGCGAATGCAGCGCGTGCGCGCCATGCTCTTTATACTGTTTGAAGCCGCGCTTCTTGATGGCCGAGCGCAACTGGTTTTTGGTGAAGATGCGGACATGGCCGCCCGGCTCTTTCTGATAATCGTCCGACAAGGCCCAGCAGATGCGTTCAGGCCAATAGCGCGGCACCGAAGCGACGAACACGCCGCCGGGCTTCACAATCCGGGCGATCTCATCAAGCGCGCCTTCATAGTCGGGAATGTGTTCGAGCACTTCCGAACAAATCACCTTGTCGAAGCTTGCATCGGGAAAGGGCAGCTCCAGCGCGCTCGCCTGAGCGACCGAAAAACGCTGATGATGGATCGGCGGCACACCATAGGCATCAAAATAGGACTGGCGGGTCTTTTTGACATCGTCAAAGCCGAGATCGACGCCCACCGCATGACAATCGGCCTGACGGAAGGCGGCGTGAATATGCCGGCCCTCGCCGCAGCCCAGGTCCAGAACCCGGTCGCCATTTTGAATGCCGATATCTTCAAATCTAACGGTCAGCATGACCCATCACCTCCTGATAAAGACCAAGCGTCTCGCGGGCAGCCTGTTCCCAGGTAAATTCCTGCAAGATCCGCTCCCGGCCTTTGATGCCGTATTGCGCGCGCAAGCCCTCATCGTCAAGCAATTGACCGATCGCACCGGCAAGCGCGCCGGCATCCTGTTTGGGCACCACAATCCCTGCATCGCCCACCACTTCGGGCAATGCCCCGCCATCAGACGACACAAGCGGTACGCCGCACGCCATTGCCTCAGCAGCGGGCAGGCCAAAGCCTTCATAGACGCTGGGGGAAACCGCAAGGGTCGCCTCAGCATAGAGATCAACGATTTCCTCGGCCGTCAGCCCGTGGCGGAAGCTGATCGCGTCTTCCAGATTGAGGTGTTTGATCAGCGCCTCGGTTTGTCCGCCGGGCTTGGGCGCACCGATCACCAGCAGTTCCAGATCAGGCCGTGTTTCCCGCAATTGCGCCAAGGCTTCAATCAGATAGTTAAGGCCCTTGAGGGGGTGATCAGCGCTTGAGGTTGCCATGATCCGGTTTGCACGCCGGGCAATGCCGGGCCTCGGCGCAAACATCTCGGTATCAATGCCGTTAAAGACAACATGCATGCGCTCAGGCTTGACCTTGAAGTCGCGCGCAATGTCGCGCTTGGAGCTTTCCGATACGGTCAGGATCGCGGGCAATTTACGGGCGACCGCAATCTGCATGGACAAAAACATATGCCAGCGTTTGGCAAGCAGGCGCAGCATCCGGCTGGGCGCCGCGGCAATCGCAATATCGCGATCCACGGTAATCGGATGGTGAATGGTGGCGAGCACCGGATAGCCCTGGCGCTTGATATCAAGCAGCCCCCGGCCCAGACATTGATTGTCGTGAACCACATCAAAGTCAGGCTTTTCAGTGCGGAACCAGCGCGCCAGACGCAAAGAAAACGTCAAAGGCTCCGGGAAGCCGCCGGAATTGTGATCCCACCATTCAAAGAAATTGATCGGCTCCCGCAAATAGCGCTTTTTGAACGCATAAAGGGAGTTTTCCTCAGCAAACAGATTAAGCCCCGGCATTTTGATCAGCGTCACCCCATCATCAAGCATCGGGTAAGGCTCACCCGAAATCACCGTGACCTCATGGCCCAGATCGCGCAGCGCCCGGCTCAGATAGCGCAGGTAAATGCCCTGGCCGCCCGAAAATGGCTGTGACCGGTAGCCCAACAGGCAGATTTTGAGCGGCCGATCCACGATGGGCGCTTGCGGCATGATTGACGTCCGTTTTGGAAGCCTCAGGAGAGCGCCTGACAGAACGTCAGGTCGTTTTGCGGCGCACACTATGTCTTTTTGACAGCCCGTCAAGCAAGGCTGTGCACCCCCAAAAGCCCGGAATGATGCGCGGCGATTCCGCGCGGACGCGCGCGCGCGCCGCTCAGAACGCTAAAATCAATGAAATTTCAGCACGATAAACATTATCACACTATTTTTATGTTTATTATTTTATTCCACACACAAGATTGACTTATTATTCTATTCTCCCATATTGTCCTGCATGAGTGGAGCGCGGGGCAATCCCGCATCAACAAGTGGACCCGACCGATGGCCAAGATCAAACTGCCGCAAGCGTTGACCGCCAACCGTCTGATTGACGGCGATGTCGTTTATCTGACGGCGGAAGGCCGTTGGTCGCCCCATTTTACCGATGCGCATGTCATCGCGCCTGACGCCGACACGGCCTCCTTCGACACGATTGCCGCGCAAAGCGAAGCGCTGAATGAAATTACCGGCGCTTACTGGTTCGACGTCACCGCAGAGGGCGAACCGGCAAGCCAGAAAGAGCGGATCCGCGCCAAAGGGCCGACCATCCGCACCGATTTGGGCAAACAGGCCGCTTGAAAGGCCGCTGAGGACTGAGACCCATGTATCGTTATGATGAGATTGACCGCACGCTTGTCAAAGAGCGCGCCACCCAGTTCCGCGGCCAGGTTGAGCGCCGCCTTGATGGCAAGCTGAAGGAAGAGGAATTCCGTCCGCTGCGCCTGATGAACGGGCTTTACCTGCAACTGCACGCCTACATGCTGCGGGTGGCCATCCCCTACGGCACGCTCAATGGCAACCAGATGCATATGCTGGCCCATATTGCGCGCCACTATGACAAGGATTACGGCCACTTCACCACACGCCAGAACATTCAGTACAACTGGCCCAAGCTTGACGATGTGCCGGCCATTCTGGACGAGCTGGCCGATGTCGAGATGCACGCCATCCAGACAAGCGGCAATTGCATCCGCAATATCACGACTGACCAATATGCCGGCGCAACGCCGGAGGAGCTGGAAGACCCGCGCATTACAGCCGAAGTGCTGCGCCAATGGTCAACCTTCCACCCTGAATTCAGCTTCCTGCCGCGCAAGTTCAAGATTGCGATTTCGGC
This sequence comes from Alphaproteobacteria bacterium, assembly GCA_965227065.1. Lineage (GTDB taxonomy): Bacteria > Pseudomonadota > Alphaproteobacteria > SPJN01 > SPJN01 > CBDDFN01. The sequence goes on along the minus strand of CBDDFN010000011.1, from coordinate 6,427 downwards.
AACCGAGCATGACCGGGCGGCGATCCGCTTCCATGATATCGGCATTGAAATCGTCACCAATGATGAAGGCACAATCGGTTACCGCATCTTTGCCGGTGGCGGTCAGGGCCGTACGCCGGTCGTCGCACCGCTGATCCGTGACTATGTCGCGCGCGCAGATCTCGTCGCCTATCTTGAAGCGATCCTGCGGACCTATAACCGCCTTGGCCGCCGCGATAACAAATATAAAGCCCGCATCAAGATCACCGTTGCCGAAACCGGCGTGGAAGAATTCACCCGTCTGGTGGAGCAGGAATTCGACGCCATTCGCGATTCGGTGTTCCAGCTGCCGCAAGCCGAGCTTGACCGCATTGCCGTTCAATTCGCCCCGCCGGCCTTTGAAGAACTGGCCGACACGTCCGAGGCGCTTGATCAGGCCATGGCAGACAATCGCCGCTTCGCCCAGTGGGTGAAAACCAATGTGGTCGCGCACCGCACGCCGGGCTATGCGATTGCCAATATTTCGCTCAAGCCCATTGGCGGCGTAGCCGGTGATGCCAGTGCTGCGCAGATGGATCTGGTCGCTGATCTCGCTACGCGCCACAGCTTTGATGATGTCCGCGTGACCCATGAGCAGAACCTGGTTCTGCCCCATGTCAAAAAGGATGAGCTGTTCACAGTGTGGAAAGCGCTCGACGCGATGGGGCTTGGCACTCCCAATCTGGGACTGGTCACCGATATGATCGTTTGCCCCGGCCTTGATTATTGTTCGCTGGCCAACGCACGCTCCATCCCCGTCAGCCAGATGATCGCCGAACGGTTTGCCGAGTTGGAACGCCAGCACGATATTGGCGAGCTTAAAATCAAGATTTCAGGCTGCATCAATGCCTGCGGTCACCATCATGTCGGCCATATCGGCATTCTGGGCGTCGACCGCAAAGGCGTTGAATATTACCAGATCACGCTGGGCGGCTCCGCCGACGAAAATGCGGCCATCGGCAAAATTGTCGGTCCGTCCTTCGGTTACGATGATGTCACCGATGCGATTGAGACCATTGTGACCACCTATCTCGATATCCGGGAAGAGGGCGAAGCCTTTTTGGCCACCGTCAACCGCACCGGCATCGACCCGTTCAAGGAACGTCTCTATGGCTCTCATTAAAGACGGCCGGATCATAGCCGACGACGCCTGGGCCTTCGCAGATGCTGAAGGCGCGTTGCCTGAGGCCGAAGCGGTGGTTGTGCCGCTGATGCGTTTTGTCGACCAGCGGGATGCCCTGCTCGCGCGCAACATCAAGCTGGGCGTCGTCATCGAACCCGGCGATGATCCCAATCTGATCGCCGATGATCTCGACAAGCTGGGGCTGATTGCGGTCAACTTCCCCACCTTCGGCGATGGCCGGGGCTACACCCATGCGCGTCTGCTGCGCGAACGGCTGGGATGGCGCGGGGAATTGCGCGCCATTGGCGATGTACTGCGTGATCAATTATTGTACATGGCCCGCGTCGGTATTGACGCCTTTGTGATCAAGAAAGATCATGACGCCGAAGCCTTTGCCGAAGCGTTGGGCGAGTTCAGCCATGTCTATCAAAAAACACCCGACCATCGCGACACAGCGATTGAGCAGCGCCACAAAGCCTAGCTGGCACACCGTCATCCCGGAATTTCGCTTGCGAAATATCCGGGATCTGATCCTTGCTCAAACCGTGCCACACCCAGATTCCGGGTCCGCGCCGCCTCTAGCGGCCGTCCCGGAATGACGGGGTATGGGATGATCGAAATTGACGCGCGCGGCCTCAAATGCCCCATGCCGGTTCTCAAGGCGCGCAAAGCGCTTGAACCGCTTGCGCCGGGAACACGCATCACTCTTTGGGCAACCGATCCCGTCGCGCCGCTCGACATGGCGCATTTTTGTGCCGAAGCGCAGCACCATCTGATTGAGCAATCTGAGAGCGATCAGGGCTACCGCTTTGTGATTGAGCGGGGCGATAGACCGGCTTGCCCCGAATAAGAAAGCGCAAGGTTACCCCCTGCCAATCGGGGCCCGTCAGCCACTGCGCGAACCGCTCCGCCCCCCGATGGTTGAGATGGGGATGCATCTCGGTGCTGATCAGGCTGACGGCGTAACGGTTCACAAGCGCAAGGTCGGGAAAGCTGAACAGGCGCAGCCCCACCGCCCCGCCGAGTTTGAGCGCACTGGCCCGGTCGGCCAGCGCATAGGCCTGAAGCTCACCGGCGACCCGCAAACTGGCCGCCATGCCGCTGCCCACAGGCCGGTACCAGCGCCCGGCGGGCGAAAGGCCGATTGACCGCCACAGGCTTTGTTCCTTCCGGTGCGTGCCGGACCGGTCGCCGCGCGAGACAAAGCTGTGCTCATCCTTGGCGATCCGGCACAGCGCCTCAAAAACACTGTCTGCATCGGCAATGTGCGCGGGATCGCGGGGCGGACCAAGCAGCACAAAGCGGTTTTGCATCACCGGCAGGCGCGCGCGCGTGATCCCGGCTGTGCGCAATTCTTCCTCGCCCTCAGGATCATGGGTCAAGATCACATCAACATCGCCCCGGGCTGCCAGCACAAAGGCCTGGCCTGAGCCGACAAAGACCGCCTCAACCTTGTCACCGCTTTCTGCTTCAAATGCCGCAATCATCAAAGGCGCAAGGCCGGAGGCTTCAAGCGAGGTCACCATGGCCACCCGCAAGGGGGCGGCCTGCGCCATCCCGGCCCAACAAACGATGAAGGCGATCAACAGCGCTCTCATGCCAGCAGCTCCCCATCGACAAAGCGCGTGCTGACCGGGCTTTGCGGGGAATGCCAGAACTGCGCGGCCGGTGTGCTTTCCACACACTGGCCCGCCACCAGTACGACAATATGATCGGCCAGCCGGCGCGCCTGCCCCAGATCATGGGTGGTCATGATGACCCCGATCCCGTCCGCGCGCATGGCGCCGATCAGCCCTTCGACGCGCCTGGTTTCAGCCGGGTCAAGATTGGCGGTCAACTCGTCAGCAAGGATCAGCCGGGGTGCGCTGGCCCAGGCGCGGGCTAACGCCACCCGTTGCTGTTCACCGCGCGACAAGGCGGTTGCACGCCGGTCTGCAAGCTCTGCCAGGCCGGTCGCCCCGATGATCGGTGCGGTCGGCACGCGGGCCGCCCAGTCCAGATTCTTGCGCACCGAGCGGTCGAGCATCATGGGCTCATGAAACACCATGGCGCGCGCGTCTGCGACACCGCTCAGCGTTCCGGCCGCGGGCTGATCAAGTCCGTGCAACAGGCGCAGCAACAGGCTTTTGCCCGCGCCATTGGGTCCGACAATCACCGTCAACGCGCACGGATCAAGCGTCAGGGTGAGCGGACCAAGCGGCCCGAATGCGAGATCGCGCAGCTCTATTGCCATGCCACCGGCCTTTGGCTCAGCCGCGCAGCAAGCGCGTTCACAACGAGGGTGATGATGATCAACACAAGCCCCAACGCCAAAGCCAGGCCCAGTTCCCCCTTCGCGGTTTCAAGCACAATGGCGGTCGTCATGACCCGTGTGTGATGTTCAATATTGCCGCCGACAATCATTACCGCGCCCACCTCCGCCGACGCCCGGCCAAAGCCTGCCAGCAAGCCGGTGGCCAGATCATAGCGCGCCTCGGCAATCAGCGTGGGCAGGGCGCGGGGGCCGGTGCGGCCAAAACTTTTCAGCAAATCGCCCAAACGGCGCTGATGATGGCCCAGCGCATCGCGGCTGAGCGCGATCACAATCGGCAGAACAAGAAGCGTCTGGGCGATCACCATGGCAGCGGGTGTATAAAGCAATCCCAGAACCCCAAGTGGTCCGGCACGCGACAATATCAAATAGACCACCAGCCCGACCACAACCGGCGGCAGGCCCATCAAGGCATTGACGAGCACATTGAGCGCGCCCGCCCCGCGAAACGAGCCCAGCGCCAGGGCTGCACCTGCGGGTATGCCGATCAGCGCTGCCAGCGCCACCGCACACACCGAAATGGCAAGCGATCGGGCGATGATCTCGACCAGATCGCTATCCATCTGAAGAAGAAGAGTGAGGGCTTCTGACACGGCTTTCGAACCTGCTATAAGGGCGGGGTTCGTTATTCCTAACCCAATATCTTCCGAAAGGAGAGCCTTCGTGAACGTCTCTCAAGCTCTTGTGACCCGCAAAACCTGCAGGGCATTTAAACCCGATCCCGTCTCGGCAGAGACGATCCGCGAAATTCTGGAGACCGCCAAGCGCTCCCCCTCGGGCGGCAATCTGCAGCCCTGGCACGTCCATGTGATTGCCGGTGACGTCAAGGATGAGCTGATCAAGCGTGTGTTTGAAAAGATGCCCGAACAGCCCATGGGCGAAGGTCCCGAATATGACATCTACCCCAAAGGCTTGAAGGAGCCTTACAAGTCCCGCCGGTTTGAAATCGGCGAGTTGATGTACGGCACGTTGGGGATTGAGCGCGACGACAAGGCCGGGCGGCTGATGTGGTTTGCCAACAATTTCAAATTTTTCGGCGCACCGGTCGCCATGGTCTTTTCGATCGACCGGCAAATGTGTGAAGGCCAATGGTCGGATCTGGGCATGTTCATTCAGTCGATCATGCTGCTGGCGCGCGAATATGGCCTGCACACCGCCCCGCAGGAAGCCTGGGCGATCTGGCAAGGCACGATCCGCGAATTGCTCGACATTCCTGAAGAGCGGATGATCTTCTGTGCGCTGGCTATCGGCTATGAAGATGAGACCGATCAGGTCAACACGCTGGAAAGCCCGCGCGCGCCTTTGGAAGAATTTGCCAGCTTCTCAGGGTTTTAGGCGCCCGTCCCACAGCCTGTCCGCCAACGCTTGGGCCGCGCCGGGTTTTTCGGCCCGGCGCGCCACCACAAGGGCTTGCGCGGCGGTTCCGGTCACCATCGCGCGGCCGACCGGATCGTCCAACGCCCCGCGCCACACCGCCATCATACGATCAAGCGGTCTGGGCTCAGGCTTGGGCCCCAAGGCTTTGTCGAGCAAGGCGGGCCAGTCATGGCGCGAGGCGTCTTGTGGCTCATCACTCAGATTGAGCGCACAGGGTTTGAACGGGTTGCGTTCGGCCTCCCCGCCCCCGCCCCTGATCACGCCGGTGCGCGCGCTGCCCATGAGCCTGGCGCTTTCAAGCTGCACATCCAGATAAGGCGGGTGGAAAATGCCGATAAAACTTGTCGGCGCATTCAAGGGATTGATCAGCCGGGCAACCGTATTCACCGCTGTGCGCAGGCCCAGAACAGGCCGCAGGCTGAGCAGGGATTGGGCGGTGGCATCGAAATGGCGCAAGGGCAGATAGCTCAGGCCGTTTTGCGCGCAATGGACAGCGGCCTCCTCGCGCGAGGTGGCAACCGGCAGGCCCAAAGCCGCCATCGCCTCTTCGGTGAGGGTGCCCGCCGACAGGTGTGAGTTAAACCCGTGCAGCGCAACCCGCACGCCTGAGCGCGCAACCAGCAAGGCCGACAGCAAGAACCAGGGCGCGCCCCGCGTCCGCCCCGCCGCATAAGAGGGCCAGTCAAGATCGGCCTGAGCATGCGTATTCGCAAGCGTGCGGCTCAGCCCGGCATGATGGCGCACCGCCTCCACCAGCCCGGTGATCTCGTCAGGGTTTTCCGCCCGGTAGCGCAGCAACAGCAAAAAGGCCCCCACCTGGATCGGATCGGCGCGGCCATCAAGCACCATGGACATGGCCTCAAACGCCTCATCGCGGGTGAGCGAGCGCGACCGTCCCGGCCCCCGGCCCAAGGCGGCGAGATAGGGCGAAAAAGGATGGGGATCATCCGCAGAATGGGTGTGGGAATAAAGCGTCATGAGTGCCTTATAGCACGGCTTTTCATAGAGAGGTTCGGGTCCGGCCTGACACCGCTTGCACCAGGGCAGTGTGCGTCCAGGGACGACGCCAAGAGGACCGGACCCGAGTGCCATCGACCCTCACAAATCTATAAAAGCAAAAATCGTGCCAATTAAAACCGGTCAAAAATGCAGTGTTTTTAAGCATCTCAATCGAGAACTGACCCGGCAAATGCTCACCCCATAACCAAAACGCCGCAAGATTGGGCAGACTTCCCACTTGCACTTTGACGAGGCCGGGCCTACCTCAACGTCCCATGTCTGTTTCTGATTCTGAACCGCTGCCCCAAACCGCCCTGTGTCTGGTGGGGCATGGCAGCCGCAACCAGGCCGCCCTGATCGCCACCGAAGAGCTGCGCGCGCGGCTGGTGGCCGAGATGGGCCAGCCCGTCGCGCTGGCTTTCCTAGAGCTTGCCACCCCCGACATTCCCACGGTCCTGACCGATCTGGTTGAGCGCGGCGCCAAACGAATTGTTGTGCAGCCGCTGATGCTGAGTTTCGCCTCCCATGTGCAGACCGACATTCCGATGATCTTGCGGGAGTTCGCCCATGATCATGCCGATGTGACCTTCATCTATGGC
>CBDDFN010000010.1:7500-373435 GCA_965227065.1 Alphaproteobacteria bacterium | reverse complement strand
GCCAAACCAGCTCAAAATCAGCACCCACAAAAGCAGGCTGCCTTCATGATTGCCCCATGTACCGGCAATTTTATAGAGCATGGGTTTGAGCGTGTGGGAGTTCGCCGCCACCGTGCGCACTGAAAAATCAGACACCACAAAGGCGTGCATCAGCACACAAAAGGCGAGCGTGGTCAGCGCCATCAATATAACGGCGGCGGGAACCGCCACCCCGACCAGCCGGGAATCCCCGCGCGCAGCCCCGTAAAGCGGCACAAGGGCCTGCACGAGGGCAATGATCAGCGCAAAGCTGAGCGCGCCGGTTCCGATTTCAGGCAGAAAAGACGTCATTCCTCATGCACCAGCGTGTCATCGGGCTTCCACACGCCTTGCTCCTTCAGCGCGTCGGCCACCTCTTTAGGCATGTAATTTTCATCATGCTTGGCCAGCACACGCTCGGCCATCAACGTGCCTTCGGAGCTGAGCACCCCTTCCACCACCACGCCCTGGCCTTCACGGAACAGATCAGGCAGCAGCCCAGAATAGGCAACCCTCACCGTTTCATTCATATCGGTGATCACAAAGGTGAGGTCCGAGCCGTTGGTGCCTTGCAGTGAGCTTTCTTCGACCAGTCCGCCAACACGCACCGACTGGCCCTGGGGGATCGTCTTTTCCGTCAGCTCTGTGGGTGAATAGAAATAAACGAGCTTGTCGGACAGGGCGCTCAGGATCAGCGCGGTGACAATGCCGAGCACCGACAGACCGCCGATCAAAAACCAGATGCGCTGCTTGCGGCGTGTCATTGCGTGTCCTCTTTGTCTTCCAGCGCTTTGTGGCTCTTTACGCTTTGAGCATATAGGGCGATCACGCCCACTAGGCTCAATCCGACCACCGGCCAGATATAGGCGCCATAGCCGCCCATGTCGAAAAAGGCGCTCATGACGCCTCCACCAGCCTCATCGCCCGCATATGGGCCTTGAGACGGAAGATTTCAGTGCGCGTGCGGATCAGCGCGACGGTGATAAAAAACAATCCAAAGGCCAGCCACATGACGCCCAACGGCCACAGCATGGAAGCATGGATCGAGGGGCCATCAAGCTTCATCAGGCTCGCAGGCTGGTGCAACGTCGTCCACCAATCGACCGAGAATTTGATGATCGGCAGATTGACCGCGCCGACAAGGGCGACGATGCGGGCGGCTTTGGCTGCACGCGCGGGATCATCCATCATGTCCCAGACCGCGATATAGCCGAGATACAGAAAAAACAGCACCGTCTCAGACGTGATCCGCGCGTCCCACACCCACCAGGTGCCCCACATGGGCTTGCCCCAAAAGGCGCCGGAAAAAAGCGCAAGGCCGGTATAGAGCAATCCGATGGGCGCAGCCGCCTTGGCAAACAGGTCCGCCACCCGGTGTCCCCAGATCCACGCCACGAGGCTTGCGCCCGCCATGGACGCATAAATCGCCATCGACAGCGAGGCGACCGGCACATGAAAGAACATGATGCGCACCGTGTCGCCCTGCTGATAATCGGCCGGGGCCACCACCAGGCTCAAATAAAGTCCGGCCAGAAAAGCGATCAGCGTTGCAGGCTTGAGCCAGGGCAAAACCGCCCCGGACATGGAAAGGAACAGCCGTGGATTGGCAAAACGCTGCATCGGACCTCCCTTCTTTTTCTCTAAGCTGTTCTCAGCCCAGATAAAGCCGCACGGATGCGGCCGCTGCAAATGGTGCGAGCACTAGCGCGCCCGCGCTGATCAGAGCCAGCAACAGCAAAGCTGCCGCACTGTCTGCGCCGCCGGTGACCGCAACGGTGCCGAAAATCAGCACCGGAACATAAAGCGGCAGGACCAGAAGGCTGACCAAAAGGCCGGCCCGCCTGACCCCCACGATCAAACCGGCCCCGATCAGACCAATGAAACTGAGCGCTGGTGTGCCAAGCAGGACCGACACAATCAAGCGTTCAAAGCTCTCGGCGGGTAAATTAAGCATCACACCGACCAGCGGCGCTGCGACACAGAGCGGCAGACCCGTCACAAGAAAGTGCGCGAGCCCCTTGGAAAAGGCGATCAGCTCAAGCGCGGGCCCCAGCGTGACCAGCTGATTGAGGCTGCCATCATCAAAATCGGCCTGAAACACCCGGTCAAGCGTCAGCAAAACCGATAAGAGCGCGGCAATCCACACAATCCCCGGCGCAATCAGTGACAGGGCCTTGGGGTCCGGACCAATGCCGAACGGTACAATCGAGGCAATCAGCACAAAGAACAGCACGGCAAAAAAGGCCGAACCGCCCGCCTGGGTTTGAAGCTTCACATCGCGCTTAATCAGCGCCAGCAGCCCCTTCATGCCGCGCCTCCCGGTGATCCCAGCTGTAAGCTTTGCGCATCCTCCAGGCCAAGCGGGATATGACTTGAGACAATCACGCTGCCGCCTTCGTCCCGGTGCTGAGCAATCATGCCGGTCACAATGCCGACCGATTGTGTGTCGAGCGATACGGACGGCTCATCCAGCAGCCACACCGCACGGGGACAGACCAGCAACCGTCCAAGCGCGGTGCGCCGTTTCTGGCCTTGCGACAGCATACCGGTGGGCAGATCAGCCAGGGCGGTGAGGTTGAGTGTTTCCAGGGCGGATGCGATGCGCGCGGGATCACCCGCATAAGCCGCCCAGAAACCCAGATTGTCCCGCACACTCAAACCGGGCTTGAGACCGTCCAGATGCGTTGACAGGCCAACCGCTTCCTCAAGCGCCCCATCCCCATAGGCAATTGTTCCCGCCTGATGGGGCAACAGCCCGGCCAGCGTCATCAACAAGGTGGTTTTACCCGACCCGTTGGGGCCGGTCAGTAATAGCGCGCCGCCCGGCGCCAGCGTGAAACTCGCGCCCGACAGAACAGGCCGGTCGCCGCGCAGGACACCAAGCCCCGTGACGGTGAGGGTGGTGTTGCTGAGCTTTGTCATGGCCCATCCATCTTCGTCATTCCGGGAAGGCCGCACGGCCTTGCCCGGAATCTGATGGCACCAAGCGGACTGCGGCCCGGCCCCGATCCGTGGAAAAGCCACATCACCAGATTCCGGTATTCCGTCCGGCAAACAAATTTGCCGTCCGAAAACCGGAATGACGCGGGGATAAGATCAACCATCACGACCATCACAGATTGTCGAAGCTTCCGCCGCGCCCCTTGCCGCCTGCAAAGCGGGTTGCGCCTTCGCGCGCCTCCCCGGCTTTCAGCGCATTCCAACCATGATTGGTTTCATTCAGCATGGCCTGTTCATAAGACAGGTCCCATTGTTCAATCGCCGACATGCGGTCATGGCGCATGCAGATTTGCGGGAACTGGCTGATCTGTTGGGCAAGCTCCAACGCAGCTTTGAGCGCGTCGCCTTTGTCCACCACCCGGTTGGCAAGCCCGAAGCTGAGCGCCTCTTGCGCCGTGACCGCCCGGCCGGTCAAAATCATATCCATCGCACGGCTATGGCCGATCAGGCGCGGCAGGCGCACCGTGCCGCCATCAATCAGCGGCACGCCCCAGCGGCGGCAGAACACCCCAAAGATGGCGTCTTCTTCGACCACGCGCAGATCACACCACAGAGCAAGTTCCAGCCCGCCTGCCACCCGCATAGCCCGAAATCGCGCCGATCACGGGTTTGGACAACACAAAGCGGGAGGGGCCCATCGGGCCGGTATCGTAGCGGTCGAAATCCATCCCGCTTGTGGGCGTGGTCACCGGGTTCATTTCGCCCGCGCCCGACACGGCTTTCAAATCGGCACCGGCACAAAACGTGCCGTTCGCGCCGTGAAAGATCGCAACTTTGGCGCTGTCATCACGGTCAAATTGTGTGAACGCATCAGCGAGCGCGCGGGCGGTCGGACCATCGACCGCGTTTTTGGCATGCGCCCGATCGAGCGTCACAATCGTGACCTCGCCGCGCTTGTCCGTGCGTACTGCGTCCATTTGCATGCGCCTTTCGTCTAAAAAACGGCCCAGAGAATGGGGGTTCTGCTTGGCAATGGCAAGCGAGCAAGAGTATAACGTCCACGCAATTCGTCCCGGTTGCCGTGTGTGTCCGCAAAGATTGCCCAAGAGGGGGGCAACGCATGGCAGTAAGTTCGCAAGCTTGACCGGGCCCATTGAAAAAGCACGGGGCCATCCGCAGGCACTCCTCGATCCCCGGACTGCTGTGTTCAACGACCTGCCCGAACCGGCAAACCAGAGGACTGATTCTCATGACGACACTCGGTCAAGATACGCTCAAGACCAAGTCGACTTTCAAAGTCGGCGCGAAATCCTACACTTTTTATTCGATCAAGAAGGCTGAGAAGGCGCTCGATACCGACTTCTCTCGCCTGCCCAACTCGCTCAAGGTGCTGCTCGAAAACATGCTGCGCTTTGAAGACGGCAAGACCGTCAAGACCCAGGACATCAAGGCGTTCGCCACCTGGGCCAAGCGCAAGAAAAACCCGCGCGAAATTGCTTACCGGCCCGCCCGCGTGCTGATGCAGGATTTCACCGGCGTTCCCGCCGTTGTGGATCTGGCGGCCATGCGCGGCGCGATGACCGATCTGGGCGGCGATGCCAAGAAGATCAACCCGCTTGCTCCGGTTGATCTCGTCATCGACCACTCGGTCATGATCGACAAATTCGGCACCCAGTCGGCGCTGAAAGAAAATGTCGCGCTGGAATATGAGCGCAATCTGGAGCGCTACGAGTTCCTGCGCTGGGGTTCGAAAGCCTTTGATAATTTCCGCGTCGTTCCTCCCGGAACCGGCATCTGCCACCAGGTGAACCTTGAATATCTCGCCAAAACCGTCTGGACCTCGAAAGCCAAGGACGAAAAAGGCAAGCGCATCGAAGTCGCCTATCCCGACACGCTGGTCGGCACCGACAGCCACACCACAATGGTCAATGGCCTTGCCGTGCTGGGCTGGGGTGTGGGCGGCATTGAAGCCGAAGCAGCCATGCTCGGCCAACCCATTTCGATGCTGATCCCCGAAGTGATCGGTTTCAAACTGACCGGCAAGCTCAAGGACGGCATGACCGCCACTGACCTTGTTCTGACCGTGACGCAAATGCTGCGCGCCAAAGGCGTGGTCGGCAAATTCGTCGAGTTTTACGGTCCGGGCCTGGATGAGCTGTCGCTCGCCGACCGCGCTACCATCGCCAATATGGCGCCCGAATATGGCGCGACCTGCGGCTTCTTCCCGGTTGATGAAGAAACGCTGAACTATCTGAAATCGACGGGCCGCAAAAAATCGGTCGTCGATCTGGTTGAGAAATACGCCAAGGCCCAGGGCATGTGGCGCACCAAACGCTCGCCTGAGCCGATCTTCACCGACACGCTTGAGCTGGATATCGGCTCGGTCGTTCCCTCCCTTGCCGGTCCCAAGCGTCCGCAAGACCGTGTGGAACTGCCTCATGTGCGCGAGAACTTCCTCGATGCGCTGGCCAATGAGTATGGCCTGGGTGACGAGGCCGACCGCCGCGTTCCGGTCGCGGGCACCAAACATGATCTCGGCCATGGCGATGTGGCCATTGCCTCGATCACCTCGTGCACCAACACCTCAAACCCCAATGTGCTGATTGCCGCGGGTCTTCTGGCGCGCAACGCGGTCGCCAAGGGGCTTAAGGTCAAGCCGTGGGTGAAAACCTCGCTTGCCCCGGGCTCGCAGGTTGTGACCGACTATCTCAAAGCCGCTGAGCTCCAGAAGGATCTCAATAAGCTCGGCTTTAACATTGTCGGCTATGGCTGCACGACCTGTATCGGCAACTCCGGCCCGCTGCCTGAAGCAATTTCCAAGACCGTCGCGGACGAGAATATCGCGCTCGCCTCGGTCCTGTCGGGCAACCGGAACTTTGAAGGCCGGGTCAACCAGCAGGTGCGCGCGAACTATCTCGCCTCACCGCCGCTCGTGGTCGCCTTCGCGCTTGCCGGAACCGTCCGTATCGATCTGGCCAATGAGCCGATCGGCACTGACAAGAAAGGCAATCCCGTCATGCTCGCCGACATCTGGCCGAGCAATGCCGAGATCACCAAGCTTGTGCGCAAAACCGTGACCGCGAAAGCCTTCCGCGAACGCTATGCCGACGTCTTCGGCGGCGACCGCCAGTGGAAGAAGATCAAGGCCGAGCCTTCGGAAACCTATGCGTGGAACACCAAGTCGACCTATGTTCAGGAACCGCCTTACTTCAAAGGCATGGGCCATGAGGTTGGCGGCTTCTCCGATCTTGAAGGCGCGCGTGTTCTGGCGCTGCTGGGCGACTCGATCACAACCGACCATATTTCACCGGCCGGTGCGATCAAACCCGACAGCCCCGCCGGCGTGTATCTCAAGGCCAACAAAGTCGCGCAAGCTGACTTTAACTCCTATGGCTCGCGCCGGGGCAACCATGAAGTCATGATGCGCGGCACCTTTGCCAATATCCGCATCAAGAACGAAATGGTGCCCGGCGTCGAAGGCGGCGTAACCGTCCATCATCCCGATGGCGCGCAAATGCCGATCTATGACGCAGCCATGAAATATCAGGCTGAAGGCACGCCGCTGGTGGTCATTGCCGGGAAGGAATACGGCACCGGATCCAGCCGTGACTGGGCGGCCAAAGGCACCAATCTGCTGGGCGTCAAGGCGGTCATCACCGAAAGCTTTGAGCGGATTCACCGCTCAAATCTGGTTGGTATGGGCGTGCTGCCACTTCAGTTTGAAGAAGGCACCAACCGCAAGACGCTGGGTCTCGATGGATCGGAAACCGTCACCATCAAGGGCCTGGCCGGTGGCATCAAGCCGCGCATGACCGTTGAAGCGGAAATCACCTTCAAGGATGGCGCAACCCGCAAGGTTCCGCTGCTGCTCCGCATCGATACCGCCAATGAAGTGGAATATTTCCAAAATGGCGGCATCCTGCATTACGTGCTGCGCGACCTCGCCAGCTAAGTTTTTTGCAGATCGACCTGAAAGCCCGTGCGGGAAACCGCGCGGGCTTTTTGTTTAGAGCGCAGCCAGCACATCATCAATGATGCGGTCAAAATGGGTGGCAAACAGCAAATGCCCGCCGCCTTCAATCACTTCAAAGCGGTCAAACACCGAATGCGGCACATCTTGCGCCAGCGGGTTGATGCCGTCGCAATCCCCATGCCAGCCAATTAAGGGCCGGGTCAGACTATGCTGATGCGGATCACGCCCGATGCGCATCAATTGCGCTTCCTGCAAGATGACGCGGGCGGGACTTTCAAGGGCCAGCTTGGCCGCCTCTATCAACACGGTGCGCAACTCAGGATGCGCGGTCAAATAGGTTTGATCGACCCGGGAGCCTTCAAAAATCCGGTCAAGAAACCGGCCGACCACCAAATCCGACAGCCGCGTGCGGAACACAGCAAGCCCAAATTCCATCGCCCAGGGCGCACTCATGGAATCGCGGAAGAACCGTGTGGAGAACCGCCCGCCTTCCCCCGGATCGGGCGCCAGTTCAAAGCGCGGCGCAATCAGCCCCAGCGGACCGGCCCGACCGCCGAACCCTTCGGCCACCGACAAAGCCAGACTGGAGGATGCCGAATAGCCGATCAGCGGAATGCGGGACGCGCCTGTGTCTTCTGCAATGGCTTGAGCAAAAGCGGCACCATCGGCGCGCATGATCTCGAAATTGAGGCCACTCACCGCGCTTGAGCCGCCATAGCCGGGCCGGTGGAGCGCAATAAGCTGAATGCCACGCTCGTAAAGGCGTTTCCACATTGGCTCGCTGATCAGAAAGCTGGTCACCGCGCCATTGACCATAGCGATAGGCTGACCATCAGTGGGGCCGTAACTGTGATAGGCGAGTGTGCGGCCATTCTTGAGCGCAAGGGTGCGCGGTGCGCGGTAAACGGCAATGGCGGCCTCAAGCCCGAAGCGCGCGGGCCGGGCCTGAGGAACCGCAGGCGTGTGCGCGGCGACCGAGGCGATCATGGTCAGGTAGCGCACCAGCTCGGACTGACGATTGACGCCGAACTTGTCGAAGATCGACCGCAAATGATTACGCGCGGTGTGATAGGAAATGCCCAGATCGGTTGCCGCCTCGCGCAGGGACCGGCCATCCTGAAACCGTTCCAGAAGGCGCAATTCGGCGGGCGTGATGCCCAGATCGGCCAGCATGGCTGAATCAAGCCCAAGTTCGGTCACCGGCGCAATGAGATGCAGCCGGAAGCCGTCGTCCCCAGGGTCGGGAGTGAGATGGCCAAAACACACTGTTTCGTCCGAATGGTTGCGCAACCGCAGGGTGGCGTTTGACGCCTCCCCCGACGCAATCCGGCGCAGTGCGGCAGAAAACTGGGCCTGAACATGCTCATCCCGCAAGACAAGACCGCTATCGTGCGAGCCAGGCTCCGCCACCAGGTCGATCAAGCGGCGGGCCTGTGCGCCGGCCGCTTTCACACGGCGGCGGCCATCGAGAAGCACAAGCGCGTCCGCCACCGGCTCAGACCCCAGCGATCCGGGGCCGATCTGGGCGGCCAATGCGGCGGCCAGTTCAAAATGCCGCTCCACCATGGCAAGGGCTGTCGTATCAGACGTATCAAGCCCCGCCCCGCTGACAATTTCGGCCAGGTCGAACAGCAGATCGGGGTTTTCCGGCGTGGCGGCATAACGATAGCTCGCCTCCAAAATCGCCGACACCGAATCGAAGCTGTTTGGCAAACGCTCCATTAACCCTTTGAGACTCCAAGCACTTGAGATCAATAGCAAATCACAAAGCTAGCGCAGATAGTCCAATTGGGCCATGTGGAAATTTGCCCACCTGCCTAGTGTGGTCCAGACGGGCCCGGCTGGGCCGGAGTTCAAGGAAAGAGGGCGGCGTGAAAGCGCGCGCGTGGGTGCAAATGATCAAGACCTGGTTTGGACGAGGCGCAGTCGCCTTTGTCTTCACACTGGCTTTTCCGATGCTGGCGCATGGACAGGCCGCGAATATGAGCTGTAATGGCCGGTTCAATGAATCGACCTTCTTCAGCACCGGAACCAATATCTACATTCATGGCGGGCAGACCGAAGCCGGTGAAGTGATCGATTTTTCGATCAAAAGCGGCACTTTTCAATCGCTTGAGGTCAAAACGGATTGAACAGGGCGGTGGCCGCACCAGCCTGTGCACCGGGCTTGCCTGTGACGGGTTGAGTGAAACCGCCAGCGCCACCGGCAATCTGCAATTTGAAATCACCGGCCGCGCATCCACCGATCAGGCCGTGTTCCGCAGCCAATGCACACCCAATTCGACGGGCCCGGATGATGATGGCGATGATGACCCCGATACGCCTGATGATCCCGATGATCCCGACACGCCTGACGATCCTGACGAGCCCGGCGATGATGATCCGGTTGAAATCGGTAAAAAGCTGCGCGCCCGCCTGATCGCGGCCCGTGTCGACGCCATCCTGGCATCGCTTGATTCAGCGGGCTCCCCCATCTGGGAACTGGCCGCCATTCCCGATGTGATTCTCGAAATTGCAGGGCTGCGGGCAGGTCCCGTCAGCGTCAATCTTGCCCAAGCCGGGCAAGGCATTGACTTGTCGGTCAGCACGCTCAATGCCAGCAATGGCCAGGGCTCTGAGCTTCCGGTTCATCTGTGGATGACGGTGCGGTTCACCGCGCTTCACGGCGATGATGCCGGACTGGATGGCCCCATGTGGCATGGCCGGATCGGTGCGGGCTACAAACTCACCAACCGCCTGTCGATTGGCGCATTTGGGTCGTTCCGTCATGCCGATGTCGAGGCCGACCCGCTGGGGGTCGAGCTGGAAGAACATCGCTTCGGCGGCGGCGCTTATGTCAAAGGTGCTTTGTCGGACCACATCACGCTGATTGCGATGGGCTATGGCGAAGGGGGCGAGGTTGACATTGAAAGCCTTGGTGCTTCCGGCAGCGCCGATGTCCACCGCTTCGTGTTTTCGGGCATGGTCAGCGGATTGTGGCGCGAGGGCGCGTTGGTCATCAATCCGCGCCTGTCGGCCTCGATCGCGCGCAATGTGCGGGAGGGCTACACCGACACGCTTTTGACCCCCATCCCCAAAAGCGCCAACACCGAAGGCTTCGGATCGGCGGGCATCAAGCTCGCGCTCGAGCCCAAAGATGCCGCTCTGGGCGCCTTTGTTGATCTGGCGGGCGAGCTTTACTCGCAAAGCTTTGAAGGGGTGACGACCACCAGCGGTGCAACACTGGATGAATCCAAACTGTCGGGGCGCTTTGAAGGCGGCTTCAAGGTCCGGCTCGGCCAGGCCGGATCGCTCCAGCTGTCGGGTGGTGCGTCAGGTGTGGGCCGCGACACAATCGGTGTATTCGGCTCCGGCGCGCTGTCGCTGCACTTCTAGGAAGTCAGGCTGTTCCTTCCAAAACTCAGGGCCCGCGGGGGAAACCTCGCGGGCTTTTTCTTGATGTGGCGATAAAGCGCCGGAAAAGTGTAATTATTGATGGACTTAGGGATTTGGGGCAGATACCCAAGTCCTGTATGGTCTGGGCAGACCAGCGGTATTGAGGGGAGAAAAGCAATGGGATCAGCGAAGGCCCGCGTGGCAGCCATGATGGTGAGTGCCGCAGCACTGAGTGCGGCTTATCCGGCTATGGCGCAGGACGATTTGGCCAACACGCTGCAGGGCTGCTGGGTCCAGTCGAAGACCGGCACGCTGGAGCATGCAGAATATGCGCTGACCATCACCACCGATGAGGATGCGGTCGAAGCGACCGTCCCCTCCCGCAACCGCGTCTATGAAGGCGAAATCGAAGATGGCAAGCTGACGCTGACTTATACGCTCAAAGGTGCTGAAGATCTGGCTGATCAAAGCCACTGGACCGGCGGCACCGTCCCATCGGAAAAAATTCGCGCGCAAATTGTTGAAGCTCAGCCCACCTCCCGCTTTGTTGTCAACAAGGTTGACGCTGATCAGATCGACGTCACCCATTTCGGTTTTCTGGCCCGCTGGACGGCCTCGGAAACCCTTGTGCATATCGAACCCAAGGGCTTTGGTTATGTCTGGCGCCGCGCCGATACGCTCAAGCCCACCGCGTTGCGCTTCATGACGGCAGGCTTCAAGGGGGAGAAGGACGCCTTCACCACCGATGACCGGGCCGCGCTTGTTGAGGCCAAGGCCAGCCAGGGTTGTGATGTCCAGATCGAAAGCCTGACCGCAACACTGGTTCACGATGCAGTCGAGGGCGTTGAAAAAGAAATCGTGCTGACCGAAACCGGCGCGGATACGAATCTGTTCCGCAGCGAAGGCATCGCATTGGGCGAGGATTTTGCAAGGCTGGGCACCCTGACCTTAAGCCTGGTGAAAGGCGGCCCGGTCGCTCAGGTCACAGTCGGCAAGGATGCAAAGACCCTGGCTGCTGAGAAAGCAGCCGCTGAGAAGGCTGCTGCCGAGAAGGCCGCTGCTGAAAAAGCAGCGGCTGAAAAAGCAGCTGCCGAGAAAGCCGCCGCTGAAAAAGCTGCTGCCGAGAAGGCCGCCGCTGAAAAAGCCGCTGCCGAGAAGGCCGCCGCTGAAAAAGCTGCTGCCGAGCAAGCCGCTGCCGAGAAGGCCGCCGCTGAAAAAGCTGCTGCCGAGCAAGCCGCTGCCGAGAAGGCCGCCGCTGAAAAAGCCGCTGCCGAGAAAGCCGCTACCGAGAAGGCCGCCGCTGAAAAAGCCGCCGCTGAAAAAGCTGCTGCCGAGAAGGCCGCTGCCGAGAAGGCCGCCGCTGAAAAAGCCGCTGCCGAGAAGGCCGCCGCTGAAAAAGCTGCTGCTGAGAAGGCCGCCGCTGAAAAAGCTGCTGCTGAAAAAGCAGCCGCTGAGAAAGCCGCCGCTGAGAAGGCCGCTGCTGAAAAAGCAGCTGCCGAGAAAGCAGCGGCTGAAAAAGCAGCTGCCGAGAAAGCAGCCGCTGAAAAAGCAGCTGCCGAGAAAGCAGCCGCTGAGAAGGCTGCTGCTGAAAAAGCAGCCGCTGAGAAGGCTGCTGCTGAAAAAGCAGCTGCGGAGAAAGCAGCCGCTGAGAAGGCCGCCGCTGAAAAAGCAGCCGCCGAAAAAGCTGCTGCCGAGAAGGCCGCTGCCGAAAAAGCTGCTGCTGAAGAAGCTGCAGCCGAGAAGGCCGAAGCGGATGAGGCCGGCTCCGACGCGGGGACCCCGGTTCAAATCATTCCCAGCGAGGACAATCCAGAGCCCGCCGCCCCGGCCGCCCAAGCTGAAACGCTTCAAGACCCCGAAGCTCTGGACCAGCCTGCCGGTGAGACCGCCCAGACTGAGGCGGAGCCTGCCGAAGAGCCCGCCGAGACAGAGGCAGATGCACAGACCGAACCAGCCGCCACGGAATGGGTCAATCCCGATGCAGAAGCCAAGCGCCCCGGTATCGCACCGGCCAATGCCAACAGCTTCCTGACGCCGAAGTCGGCTGAACCGGCCGCTCCTGCCCAAGAAGAGCAGCAAGACACGCAAGCTGAAGAAGCAGAGCCGGCAGCACCCGCTGACCAGAGTGGCAATGAAACCGGTGAAGAAAGCAGCGATGAAGGTCCGGCACAGGAAGATGCCGCTGACGAGGTTGACGAAGCAGCCCAGGCGATGAACGACGCCTATCGCCAGGCCTATGATGGCTGGATGGCCGACATCAACAAATCAAAAGCCAAGATCAAGGAGCTTGAAGAAGCCGCCTTTGAAGCCGACGAAGTGGATGTCGACGGTTTCAACGAGCGTGCCGCCACGGAGCGCAAGCGTCTCAAGCTGCTTGAGAAAAATCTCGTGTCGGATCTCAAAGAAGCGGCCGCCGCCTTTACCGAGTCCGGCCGCGACGTTCCCCAATGGATCACCGACGCCTTGCAATAAAGCGTCTCGCGCGCGCCTTAGGGGCGCATAAACATGAAGTCCTCATCCGGGTCGAGATGGTCGCACGCCGCCTCCAATTCGGCCCGAACGTCATCGGCGCTGCGCGACTTCAAATAGGTGTCGAGCACAAGGGACAGCGTATAGCGGGCTATCGTATCCGCATCGATCTTGGCCGCAATTGCTTCGGCCAAGGCCGCCTCAAAATGGCTCTTGGCGATTTCACCGGGTGACGGCATGTGGGTCTCCATTTTCAAATAGTGAGTGACGCAAATTTGGCGCAACGCACATTGGCGCGCCTTGATCTCCATCAATCGCCATCCGCTTTGTGACATTTTGTCATTGAACGCCCTCCCTGCTCTGCTAAGCTCCATCAAAACAGGGGGATACAGCATGGCACTGCAGGAAAGCTTCACCGAGACGGAAAAAGCCCTTCCGTTCCGCGTTCAGCCTCTCACGCCGGGGCTGGGCGCTGAGTTGCTCGACATTGACCTCAGCGCGGATTTGAGTGACACGACCATCGCCGCCATCAAGGCGCAATTGCTGCAATGGAAGGTCATTTTTTTCCGCGATCAGACCCTGACGCGGGCGCAACACATTGCATTTGCAAGCCGGTTTGGCCCGCTTGAAATTCACCCCGCAACGCCCCGCGACCAGCCCGACCCCGAAGTGCTGCGCATCGTACATGACGAAAATTCCAAGGGCCGCGAAAATGCCTGGCATTCTGATGTGACGTGGCGGCCTGAACCCTCTTTGGGCTCAATTCTGCGCGCGATCGAGGTGCCTGAGGTGGGCGGCGATACGCTGTTTGCCGATATGGGCGCGGCTTATGAGGGGCTGTCCGAGGAAATGAAGCGCTTTGTGTCGGGCCTGACGGCGGAGCATGATTTCATGCGTGTCTTTGGTGACCGCATCCCTGAAGACAAGCGTGATGAAGTGCGCGCGCTTTATCCGGTTGAGACCCATCCGGTGGTGCGCACCCATCCCGACACCGGTGCGCAGACGCTCTATGTCAATATCGCCTTTACCACCAAAATCAACGGACTGGCCCCTGAAGAAAGCGACTGGCTGCTCAATCATTTGTGGAAGCAAGCCCATCTGCCCGAACGGCAATGCCGCTTCCGCTGGCGGACGAACTCCATCGCCTTTTGGGACAATCGTGCGGTTCAGCATTATGCCGCGTCCGACTATTGGCCCGCCCGGCGCGAGATGGAGCGGGTCACCATCGCCGGCGACCGCCCCTTTTATCAGGCTTGACCGGCCCGCTTAGTCAGCAGGCTTGGCCTTAAAGACAAAGACGAACAAGGCGACAAACAAGGTCAGCATCCCGGCGACGGCGGGGAAGTAGGCGAACATGCCTGCAATTGTGCCTTCGCCAAGCTGATTGTCGCCCACCGACAGGCCCCGATTGGGGGCCATCAGGCCGAACAGATAAAAGAAAGTGTTGCCGTAAATCGCCACCAATGTCCCCCAGGACACGATGGCAGCGGAGTTGCCTTCAAGCCGGACAAAGCGGATGGCGCAGCCCAGGCCAATGGCCATCAGCCCGTTCATCATGGCGCCGGTGTGAAAGCGCCGCCAGCCATCGACAGTGCCTGGAATATCCATTTCCCAAAACAGGCTGGTCGGCGGCACTGAGACGCCGCCAATCAGCGCATAGGTGAACATCACCCCTGCCAGCAGCGAGAAAATCATGACAATGGCACCATGTTTGATCAATCGGTGCGATGCGTGCGTGTTCATTAAAACCCCCATTAAAACCGTCTGGGACAGGTTTACGCCAATTTACACAGTTCCCAGCCACCCATTTTCGGGTAGTTCCGTAGCCCGCGCAAATACGGTATTTTCCAGACAATCGTGATGGGAGCATGCCATGTCTGAATTTCCGCAAAATCCGATGGAAAATTATCCGGTCCGGCCCCTTGAGTTCCAGTTTGCCGATATTGAGGGCCAAAACCCGCTTTGGAGCCGCACATGCCCCGAATTCTCCATGTTTATCAACGCGCTGGGCGTACATGTCCCCTATTTTGAACGCTATCTGGTCCGCGCGCTCAGCCGCGCCAAGGCGCTGGTCAAGGATGAGACGCTGCTGCGCGACATGTCCGCGATCATCGGCCAGGAAGCCCATCACGCCAAAAACTTCATTGAGTACAACAAGTTTCTGGCCTCCAAATACACCAAGATTGCCGACTATGACGCCAATGCGAAAGCCGAGTTTTCGCACCGCGCGAAGACTGACAGCATGAAACGGCTGGTCGGTTTCACGGCCGGCTATGAGACCTTCACCTTCCTGTCGGGCCTGATCATTCTCGATAAATATGAAGCCTGGTTTGAAGATGCCGACCCGGTGATGAAGGCGCTGTGGGTCTGGCACCAGGTTGAAGAAGTGGAGCATGGCGCCACCGCCTTTGAAGTCTATCACTATCTCTATGGCGATGATGAATGGTACCGCAAATGGATGGTGCTGGTGGCCGGCAGTCACATCTTGGTGGAAACGCTCAAAGCCTACGCCCATATGCACGCCGAAGAAGGCTGGTGGAAAAACCCCATCAAGGCCGTCAAAAGCTGGGCCATGTTTGCCAATATTGGCAGCCGTCTGGTTTGGCAGGCCCTGCCGGTGCTCAAAAAAGGCTACACGCCGCGCCAGCACCCCATGGCCAATCACAGCCAGAACAGCATTCAATATGGCTGGCGCCGCTTTGAATTTGACGGCGGCGATGTGCTCAAGCTTGATCATGACAAGATGATCAAGATCATGGGGCTGGCCTACAAGCCCGCCCATTGATCGGGTGACAAAGCCCGATTGAGACGGCACACTCGCGGCCATCTGAAATTTCACCAATGGAGATTGTCATGGATGATCGCGTCCAGATCACGGTCACGGACCATATTGCCGATGTGAAACTTGTCCGGTCCGACAAGATGAATGCGCTCGACAAAAAAATGTTTGATGCGCTTGCAGCTGCGGCCAAGCAAGTCTCCGATGATCCCGATGTGCGCTGCGTCGTGCTGTCGGGTGAAGGCCGGGCTTTCTGCGCCGGGCTTGATGTGTCGGCCATGGGCGAAAGTGGCGGCACCGGCAATCTCGATGACGCGCCCGATGATGGCGTGGGCCGCCTGGAACGCCGCACCAATGGACTGGCCAATGGTCCCCAAGCGGCTGCCTGGGCATGGCGGGAATGTTCCAAGCCCGTGATCGCCGCGGTACACGGCGTTGCTTTCGGCGGCGGCTTTCAGGTCATGCTGGGCTCAGACATCCGCTTTGCTGCGCCGGGCACCCGCTTTTCGGTGATGGAGCTTAAATGGGGTCTGGTGCCGGACATGTCAGGCATGGTCACCATGCGATCGATCCTGCGCGATGATGTCATTCGTGAGCTGACCTATACCGCCCGCATATTTGAGGCCGACGAAGCCAAAGAGCTTGGCGTGATCACCAAAATCTCCGAAGACCCGCACGCCGATGCAATGGACCTGGCGCGCCATATTGTGGGCCGCAACCCCGATGCGGTGCAGGCCGCCAAGCGGTTGATCAACCGGTCTTACGATCTCAGCACCGCTGATCTTCTGCTTGAAGAAAGCATAGAGCAGGACAAGATCATCGGCAGCCAGAACCAGATGGAAGCGGTGATGGCCGAGCTTGAAAAACGCCCAGCCAAATTCGGCTGATCAATCCTTCACCGTCACACCCATGCTGGTGCCTGCGGCAGAGTGACTAACTGATTCTGCAAATCATTCTCACTATGACTTTAATCGGGAACGGTTGAAGCGGGGAATGATATGGCCAAACAGTGGCTTGGCGCGGTTGCGCTGTGTGTGGGATTGAGTGCGCCGGCATGGGCGGATGAACACGCAGCGGAAACCGCCACAGAGACGAAGGCAGAAACCAAAGACGAAATCATCGTCCAGGGGACCAAGCGGGGCAAAAGCCTGCAGGACACCGAAGCCTCGGTTCTGGTGCATACAGGCGCCGACATTGAAGCCTCGACCATGTCGGATCTGTATGACGTGATCGAGCAGACCCCCAATGTCAATTCGACCTATAATGACAAGGGCTTCTCGATCCGCGGCATCGCCCAGGGCGGCATCTCCGGCGGGGATGGCGGCACAGGCCTTTTGCTGTCGGTCATTGTCGATAATGTCGCCCTGCCGACCAGCCAGTCAGCCTTCTTCGGCCCCTACTCGGCCTGGGATCTGGGACAGGTGGAAGTGTTTCGCGGCGGGGTTGGCACCAAGCAGGGCCGCAACGCCCTTGCTGGCGCGATCATCATCCGCTCAGCCGATCCCGCCCACGAATGGGACGCCAAGGCGCGCGCCTCTTACGGCACCTATAATACCGGCCAGCTGTCAGGCGCGGTGAATGTCCCGGTCCTTGAGGACAAAATCGCCCTGCGTGTCTCAGCCGACTACAGTTTTTCCGATGGCTGGGTCGACAATCCGGTGCGCGGCGAAGATGATTTTGACGCCCGCCGCATGCTCACCCTGCGCGGCAAGCTGCTCTACGATATAGGTCCCAACACCAGCCTTCTCTTGGGGGTGAGCTATACCGACAGTACCGCCGGGGAAGACACGGTTCTCGAAAGCCGCTTTCCCGATGATCGTCACAATCTATCGGACCTCAAATCCAAGGAGGGCGGCGAACACAAGATCGCCTCGCTGGAATTCAATCATCAGTTTGCCAACGGCATCACCCTGACCGCGATTACGTCAGGCTCGTTCCATGACTATGTCCGCATTGAAGATGTCGATCAGTCGGCCGAGCCGGGCAATGAGTTTGAGATTTACCGCGATGACTGGACCGTGTCGCAAGAGCTGCGCGCAGGCTTTGAGTTTGGCCGCTTCTCCGGCGTGGTCGGTGTCTATGGCACGATGATTGAATCGGACCAGAACGACACGATCGGGGCGCCCGCGACTCTGGTTCTGGGCTCTTTCGTGCCGCCCGTCCCCCTTGTCGGCGGGTTGCTGACACCGGCGCTGGAATTGCTTTTGGCCGAGGTCACCGTCTCCCGTGTGTCGGCCACCCAGGATGATCTGTGGAACGTCGCCGCCTTTGGTGAGATTGATTTTGCGGTGACCGACCGGCTCACCCTCACTGCCGGGGCGCGCTATGATTATGAAAAGATCGACGGCACCTATCGCGACAACACCGCGCTGGCCGTTCTGGGGGTTCCCTTCAACCTGCCGCCGGGCGTCACCATTCCCGGCGTGCCGATCGGCGTGTCATCCAATGACAGCGGCACCAGTTTTGATGCCTTCCTGCCCAAGGCCGCCCTGTCGTATGAGTGGAGCGAGCAGCTCACCACCTTGTTGAGCGTTCAGCGCGGCTACCGGGCGGGCGGGCGCAGCCGGGCCTATATTCAAGGCGAGGTGGCGGACTATGGTCCTGAATATACCTGGAGCTACGAGTTCGCCGTCCGCACACGCTTTGGCGGCAACAGCCTGAATGCCAACCTGTTCTATATTGACTGGACTGACCAGCAGGTGGGCCAGCAATTGTCAGGCTCAAGCTTTGACACAATCACGGTCAATGCCGGTCATTCCCGCCTGTGGGGTATTGAAGCGGACGCCCGCTTCACCCTTGCCGAAGGTCTTTATGCCCATGCGGCCTTTGGCTATGTGAATTCGGAATTTCTCGACTTCAACACATCGGGCACCGATCTGGCGGGCAATGAATTTCCTTACGCCTCCCGCATCTCCGCAAGCTGGGGGCTGTCTTATGAAGCGCCCTTCGGCCTGGTTGCCCGCACCGATATGAGCTTCAAAAGCGGCACCTGGTCGGCACCGGAAAACGATCCGGCGTTCAAAACCGACCCGGTGTTCCTGATCGATGCCAAGCTCGGCTATGTCGCGGAACACTGGTCGGTGATGGGCTATGCACGCAACCTTTTGAACAATGATTACCGCAACAACCGGTTCTTCTTCATTGATAATTTCGCCCGCACGGGCCCCCCGCGCATTGTCGGGGTTGAAGTGGCTGCGCGGCTTTAAAGATTGGTTTTATAGTCGGCCTTGACGCTCAGATCGATGGTCTTGCCCATGGCGAATTTGGTGACGCCTTTCTTACCCGCCTGACGCGCGATGATGTCGCCAAAGGAAATCTTCAAAGGCTCGCCCCAGCTTTCGGGGTTCCAGGTCTGGCTGCGCTTGAAGGCTTTGGCGCAGTGGAAGAAGCAGGTCTCGATGTTCACTTCCTGGACCAGCAGCGCAGGCTTGCCGCGCGCCTCAAATTGCGCGCACAGATCGGCATCATCCTTGATGACGGCCCTGCCGGTCACACGCAGCGTTTCTTCCTGACCCGGAATAAGGAAGATCAGGCCGATTGTTCCGGTGTCGATCACATTGGTCAGCCCGTGGCACAAACGGTTGCCCGGCCGTTCGGGGATCAGCAGGGTCTTGTCATCCTTGATCGCCACAAAGCCTGGCGCATCGCCCTTGGGCGAGACCGTCGGCAGCCCGTCTTTGGAGACGGTCGCAATCATGATCAACGGCGCGCGGGCAATAAAATCGCGCGCTTCTTCAAACAGGCCATCGGTAATTTTTGCCTGGGTCAGCTCATGCGCATCACCCATATGGGCGCGCAGCGCTTCAATCGTCGTGATTTCAGCCATAGGATATCCTCCGGCTATTGGGGCGTCCTCACCCGTCCCAAGCCTAACAGCAGTGCGGGACAAATGTGATGCGTTTTTTCGGAATTGTGTGCGGGCTTCAATCCGAGGCCGATGTGATCGCCAAGGCCGGCCGGGACCTGCCGATCCAAATCGCCATTTCCGGGGCAAGCACCGAACGCGCGGCGCAACAGGCTGCAGCCTTTGCCACAGACGGCGCGCGGGGCCTGATCAGCATTGGCGTTGCCGGCGGGCTGGCCCCCACGCTTGGGCCCGGCACGGTTCTGGCCGCATCATCGATCATGACAGAAGACGGCGACACCTACCGGGCGGCCTCATCATTGGGGCTGAGTGAAGCACCATTGCTGGGCGTTGACCGCATCATCAGCTCCGTTGACGACAAGGCCGCGCTTTATCAGCAGACCGGCGCCGCCGCGCTTGATATGGAAAGCCATGCGGTGGCAGCCATCGCCGCCCGTTACGCGCTGCCCCTGCTCGCAATCCGCGCCATTGCCGATCCATCCGACCGGGTTTTGCCGCCGCTCGCGCTGGAGGCGGTCGATGAAAAGGGCCGCACCCGCCTGGCTGCGACCCTGTTCGGTCTTGTTCAAAATCCCGGCGCGCTGCCCGGCCTGATGGCTTTGGGTCGCGATTCAGCAGCCGCCCACAAAGCCCTGGCGGCCGCGCTGCCAAACGCGTTACGCCGCGCGGTGGATCTCTTCTAGCTTTTCATCAACCAGCCGGTCGTGATGATCCTCAGCCGGGCGGGCCTTGCTGAGGTCAATCTCGGGCGCCATCGGGCCTTCAGTCTTGATCTTGAAATAGTTGGGCCGCTTGAACAGCTTCCACGGTGCGCGGATCGATTCCATCGCCGCGGTCGGCTCATAACCGCAATGGGCCATACAGTTGGAGCATTTCTCATACCGTCCGGTGCCGTAAGCCTCCCAGTCGGTCGTCTCCATCAACTCCTTGTAGGAACTGGCATAACCTTCGGCGAGCAGATAACACGGCTTTTGCCAGCCAAACACATTGCGTGTCGGTGAGCCCCACGGCGTGCACAGAAATTCCTGATTGCCCGCGAGATAATCCAGGAACAGCGACGAGTGGCTGAAATTCCACTTCCGCTTGTTCGCCTTGCCGATATTGAACACGTCGCGGAACAGGGTTTTGGTTTTTTCCCGGCTCAGGAAATGTTCGGTATCAGGCGCGCGCTCATAGGCATAGCCCGGCGAGATCGAGATATTGACGCCCAGATCGGTGGCAAAGTCGAGATAATCGGCCACTTGCTGCGCGCTCATATTGTCAAACACGGTGGCATTGACGGCGACCTGGAAGCCCTTCTCCTGGGCCGCCTTGATCGCCTTGACCGCAGTTTTGAACGTGCCTTCCTGATCAACGGCTTTGTCATGCTCCTCTTCAAGCCCATCAAGATGGACCGAGAAGAACAGGAAGGGTGAGGGCTCAAACAGATGCAGCTTCTTTTCCAGCAACAGCCCGTTGGTGCACAGCGACACGAACTTCTTGCGCTTCACCACCTCGCGGACGATCTCGCCGATCTCCTTGTGGATCAGCGGTTCGCCACCAGGGATCGCCACCACGGGCGCGCCGCATTCTTCCACCGCATCAATGCATTCCTGCACCGACAGGCGCTGGTTCAGGATCGGCGCGGGAAAATCAATTTTACCACAGCCGGGACAGGCCAGATTGCAGCGGAATAAAGGCTCAAGAAACAGAACCAGCGGATATTTCTTCCGGCGGAGCAGGGTCTGTTTCACCACATAGGCCCCGACCCGAACTTGCTGGTGAATGGACACACCCATACGCACCTCCTCACATCAGACACGTTGTCCATGTTACGGGCACACGCCGGGAAGGTCAAAGAAACAGGATTTAATAAACATAATTTTTTATTAATATTCAATGGCTTAGAAGCTTGACCGGAATGACTGTCGCTTTATACCCATCCCCATGTTGACCATTCTTGCGCTTATCTCGCTGCTGATCTGGCTTTATCTGACCTTTTTGAACGGCGGCTACTGGCTGGCGTCCGAACGGCTTTTGCCCGCGCCTGAGCCGCAAGACTGGCCCGCCGTCATCGCCGTCATCCCCGCCCGCGACGAAGCCGAAACGATCGGCCCAGTCATCGCCTCTCACATGGCGAGCGACTATCCCGGCCCGCTGGACGTGGTGCTGGTCGATGATCAAAGCACCGACGGCACCGGCGCCATGGGGCAATCGCAAGCCAATGGTGCGCGGCCCTTCAGCCTGGTTGAGGGACGGGACCGTGCGCCGGGCTGGACCGGCAAGCTATGGTCACTGCAAACCGGATTGGCGAGCATCTCCGGCGAACCGTCGAAATATCTGTTGCTGACCGATGCTGATATTGTCCATGCACCGGGAACCCTGCGCGCGCTGGTCGCCAAGGCCGAAGCGGAAAACCTGTCGCTCGTCTCGCTGATGGCGCGGCTTGATGCGCGCGGCCTGTGGGGCGGCTTGCTGATGCCGGCCTTCGTCTTTTTCTTTCAGCAGCTTTACCCCTTTCCCCGGTCAAACACCCCAAGCGACTCCATGGCCGCATCGGCCGGTGGCTGCGTGCTGGTTAATCGCGAGACGTTTGAGCGTGCAGGCGGGGTTGAAGCCATCAAAGGCGAAATCATTGATGATTGTGCGCTGGCCCGCACCATCAAGGCGGCCGCCCCTGAGCGCCGCACCTGGATCGGGCTGGCCAAGACCGAAGCCGTGTCGCTGCGCGACAACCGGCCCTTGTCGTCGGTGTGGACGATGGTGGAGCGCTCAGCCTTTGTGCAGCTCAAGAAAAGCTATGTCATGCTGACAGGCTCGGCCACCGGGCTGATCCTGATGTATCTGGTGCCGTTTCTGGCACTGATTTTCGGCAGTACGCCTGCGGCCCTGCTGGGCCTGACCTGCTGGCTTTTGATGGCGGCCACCTATCTTCCGACTCTCAAGCTTTATGACCAGGCCCCTTACAAAGCGCTCGCCCTGCCGCTGGCGGGGCTGCTTTATATGGCCATGACCCTGTCATCGGGCTGGCAAGCTTTTCGCGGGCGCACCGCCCAATGGAAAGGCCGGGTCTATAATGATCTTTAGGGACGCCCTTTAGGCCCGTTTCTTGCCCGCCTGCGGCATGGCGCGCACGCCGTTCAATCACAAAAATTCCACGCGCTTTTTTTTGCATTTTGCAGTAAGCGACGCATAATCCGGCAAGGCGTTGAACTCCTGCCTCCGGTCCTCTTGGAAAAGGTTGATCATAATGACCAATCGCCCTGTCGTTCGCTTTCTCTCCCTCACCGCTTTGTCGCTGATGACCGCCTTTGGCGCATCGGCTGAAGAGCGCGTCGTCAATGTCTACAACTGGTCCGATTATATCGCTGAAGACACGCTGTCGCGCTTCACCGAAGAGACCGGCATCACCGTCAATTATGACGTCTATGATTCCAACGAGATTGTTGAAGCCAAGCTGATGGCCGGCAATTCGGGCTATGACGTGGTCTTCCCCTCCATCGTGCCGAACGCCGCGCGCGGCATCAAGGCGGGCCTCTACCAGCCGCTCGACAAGAGCCAATTGCCCAATTGGGAGAATATGGAGCCTGCCTTCATGAAGGCGATTGCCCCCAATGATCCCGGCAACGCCCATGCGGTTCCCTATATGATGGCGCCCACCGGCTATGGCGTGAACCGCGCCAAGCTGGCCGAGATTGCGCCGGATGCGCCGCTTGATAGCTGGGCCTTGCTGTTTGAGCCTGAATGGCTGGAAAAGCTTAAAGGCTGCGGCGTGACCTGGCTGGATGATCCCTCAGAGGTGATTGCTGCTGCGCAGGCCTATCTGGGCATTGACCCCACAAGCGACAGCAAGGACGATTTAAAAAAGGCCGCCCAATTGCTCGAAACTGCGCGGCCCTACCTCAAATATGTCCACTCCTCATCCTATATCAATGATCTCGCCAATGGCGATATCTGCGTGGCCATGGGCTATGGCGGTGACCTTGTTCAGTCCCGCGACCGGGCGGCCGAAGCCGGCAATGGCGTCGAAGTCGATATTGTCCTGCCAAAAGAAGGCGTCAACGCGGTGATCGATGTGATGGTCATCCCCGCCGATGCCCCCCATACGGCCGAAGCCCATGCCTTCATCAATTTCATGATGCGGCCAGACGTGGTTGGCCCGATCACCAATGAGGTCGGCTACACCAATGCCGTCAAAGGCTCGGACCAGCATGTCACCGAAGACCGGCTCACCGATCCGATCATATATCCTTCGGCTGAGACGCGGGACAAGTTCTTCACCATTCCGGTCCGGGGCGCATCTTATCTGCGTGATGAAACCCGCACCTGGACGCGCATCAAGACCGGCCAGTAATGACGGGTCCCAGCACAAAGCCGGGTTCGGCGGATTTTGCCCCCTGGGCTGACCCTGACGCCGAACCTTTTGTGCGGATCGAGGCGGTGACCAAGACCTTCGGCGACGCGGTCGCGGTCAACCGCCTTGATCTTGAAATCTATCGGGGCGAGCTGTTTTCGCTGCTCGGCCCATCAGGTTGCGGCAAGACCACCTTGCTGCGCATGATTGCGGGCTTTGAGACACCGTCTGAGGGCCGCATCCTGATTGACGGCATCGATATGACCCGCGTGCCGCCCTATGAGCGGCCGGTCAATATGGTGTTCCAGACCTATGCGCTGTTTCCCCATATGAGCGTGGCGCAGAATATTGCCTTCGGCCTCAAGCAGGACGGCGTTCCCAAAGGCGAAATCCGCGACCGGGTGGATGAGGTGTTGAGCCTGGTCCGCCTGCTCGATTTCCACAAACGCAAACCCGACCAGATGTCGGGTGGCCAGCGCCAGCGCGTCGCGCTTGCCCGCGCCTTGGTCAAGCGGCCCAAAATCCTGTTGCTCGATGAACCGCTCGCCGCGCTGGACAAGAAGCTGCGCGAAGAAACCCAGTTCGAGCTGGTCAATATTCAGGAAAAGATCGGCGTTACCTTCATCATGGTCACCCATGATCAGGAAGAGGCGATGACCATGTCCACCCGCATGGCGGTGATGGATGTCGGTGTGATCGAACAGGTCGGCACGCCTTATGAGATTTATGAATTTCCCGCCACCTCGGTGGTCGCGAACTTTGTCGGGGTGGCCAACACGCTGTGGGGAACGGTGGACGCGCTGACCGATGAGGGCGTAGTGATCGATTGCGCGGGCATCACAGCCCCGGTGCATGTCGAACAGCACGGCCCGCTGATCGCAGGTGCGCCCGTGTCGGTCATGCTGCGGCCTGAAAAGATCGCGGTTACCAAAACCCGCCCCGACACGGACCACAATCTGATGAGCGGCACGGTCAAGGAAATCGCCTATCTGGGCGATATGTCGATCTATCATGTCGAGATCGAAACCGGCGAACGGCTTGAGGTCTCGCTGACCAATGCCCGGCACAATCTGGAAGAACGGCCCAGTTGGGAAGACAAGGTCTGGCTCAGCTTCCACCCTGCCAATGCCGTGGTCTTGAGCCAGTGAAGGCGCTGGCCCACAGGCTGAATGGCAGTTGGGGGGCTGCGCTGGTGCGGCTGGTGCCGTTCGGCTGGCTTGGCCTGTTTTTCCTGCTGCCCTTTCTGATCGTTCTGAAAATCGCCCTATCGATCAAGGAATTCGGGCGGCCGCCCTATACCCCGCTGGTCGAATGGATCGACGGGCTGACGCTGCAAATCTCGCTCAGCTTCGATAATTTCGCGCTTTTGTTCAGCGAGAGCCTGTATCTCAGCGCCTATTGGTCATCGGTCAAGATCGCTTTGGGGGCCACGCTGATCACCTTGCTGATCGGCTATCCAATGGCGTACGCGATTGCGCGCGCCTCTGAAAAGCGCCGGCCTTATCTGCTGATGGCGGTCATCCTGCCTTTTTGGACAAGCTTCCTGATCCGGGTCTATGCCTGGATCGGCATTTTGAAGGATCAGGGCCTGCTTAATGAGCTGTTGATGGCGATGGGCCTGATCAGTGAGCCCTTGCATATTCTTTACACTCCGCTCGCGGTGCAGATCGGCATTGTCTATTCCTATCTGCCCTTCATGATCCTGCCGCTTTATGCAGCGCTGGAACGGATGGATCACAGCTTGCTGGATGCTGCCGCCGATCTGGGCGCGAAACCCTGGCGGGCCTTTGTGTCGGTCACCCTGCCTTTGTCGCTGCCCGGCATTGTGGCGGGCTGTATGCTGGTCTTCATTCCCGCCGTCGGCGAGTTTGTCATTCCCGACCTGCTGGGCGGGTCCGACACGCTGATGATCGGCAAGGTCTTGTGGAATGAATTCAGCCGCAATGTCGATTGGCCGATGGCCTCGGCGCTCGCCATCCTGATGCTGCTGGCGCTCGTCGTCCCCGCCGGGATCATCCAGGCGCTGCGCAAAGAGGAGAGAGTGTGATGAAGCGCCCCTCCTTCCTTCTGTCCATGCTGTGCTTCGGCTACGCTTTTCTTTATGCGCCGATTGTCCTGCTCGTCCTCTATTCGTTTAATGACAGCAAGCTCGTCACCGTGTGGGGCGGGTTCACCACCAAATGGTATGGCGAGCTGTTGCGCGATGAGCAGATTCTGGATGCCGCTTTTCTATCGCTGCGCATCGCCGGTTTTTCCGCAACCATCGCGACGATCCTGGGTACATTGGGCGCGCTGGTACTGGTGCGCCATGGCGCCTTCCGGGGCCGGGGGCTGTTCACCATGCTGACCGCCGCCCCGCTTGTGATGCCCGATGTGATGATCGGGCTTGCGCTCTTGCTTCTGTTTGTGGCGAGCCAGAACCTTCTTGGCTTCCCCCACGCGCGCGGCTTTTCCACGATCTCCCTCGCCCATATGACGCTCGCCATGGCTTATGTCGTGGTGGTGGTGCGCGCCCGGCTCGGCCAGCTTGACCCCAGCCTGGAAGAGGCGGCCCAGGATCTCGGTGCGCGGCCCATAAAGGTGTTCTTTTCGGTCACCCTGCCTTTGATTGCCCCGGCACTGGCTGCGGGCTGGCTTCTTAGCTTCACCCTGTCGCTCGATGATCTGGTGATTGCGAATTTCGTGACCGGCTCTGGCGCTTCGACCCTGCCCATTGTGGTGTGGTCGAAAGTGCGGCTGGGCGTGTCGCCCGAAATCAATGCGCTGTCCACCCTGTTGATCGGCGCGGCGCTGATCGGCGTTCTGGTCGCCACACGGGTGATGGTGCGGCGCAGCCGCTAACACAAAACGGCCCCGCCCGTATTGGAGGGCGAGGCCGTCTGTTCGAAGAGAAAATCTCTTAGATGCGTTCGATGATGATGGCCGGGGCCATGCCGCCCGCGGCGCACATGGTGATCAGACCATAGCGGCCGCCCGAACGCTCAAGCTCATCAAGCGCGGTGCCGATCAGGATCGAGCCGGTGGCGCCGATCGGGTGGCCCAGCGCCATCGCGCCGCCATTGATGTTCACTTTCTCGCGGTCCAGTTCGAGATCGCGGATGAACTTCTCGGCCACGACCGAGAACGCCTCATTGATTTCCCAGACATCAATATCGTCTTTCGACAGACCCGCGCGGTCGAGCGCTTTTTTGGCCGCAGGAACCGGCGCATTCAGCATCAGCGTCGGGCAATCGCCAACATTGACCGCCGTCACGATGCGCGCGCGCGGTGACCAGCCATTGGCTTTGACGCCGTCTTCAGAGGCGAGCAACAGCGCAGCGGCACCATCCACCACGCCCGAGCTGTTTCCGGCATGGTGAACATGGGTCATCTTGCCGTCGAGTTCGGGATAGATGCGGGTGATCAGATTGCCGTAAGTGTTGCCCTGATCATCGACGGGGATACCGGCGAACATGTCGAACACGGTTTTCAGACCCGCCAGGCTTTCCATCGTGGTTTGCGGACGGGGAAACTCTTCCTTGTCGAGCGCGACCGTGCCATCGAGATTGAGCACCGGAACCAGCGACTTGTCGAACCGGCCTTCATCGAGCGCACGGGCCGCGCGCTGCTGGCTGGTCAGCGCAAGCTGATCAACCGCCTCGCGGTCAATGCCTTCGAGCGTTGCAATCGCATCGGCGCACACGCCTTGTTGCGACTGGGGGTGCAACTCCCGCAAATGCATATTGCCGCTGTCGAGCATGGGGGGAACGCTGGGATCAGCACTGGCCGCCGTATAGCTCATCATTTCGGTGCCACCGGCAATGACGACATCTTCAAGGCCCGACATGACCTGACCGGCCGCCAGCGAAACAGAAGTAATGCCCGAGCCGCAGAAGCGGTCAAGCGTCACGCCCGAGGCTTTGATGTCATAGCCCGCATCGAGCGCGGCCATGCGGCCAAGGTCACCGCCCTGGCTGCCGCGCTGGCTCGACGTGCCCCAGATAATGTCATCGACTTTCGAGGTGTCGAGCGTGTTGCGGTCGCGGAGCGCGCCCAGAACCGTCGCGCCCAGATGTTGGGGGTGAAGATGGGCGAGCGCGCCTCTGCCCACCTTGCCAATGCCGCGCGGGGTGCGGCACGCATCAATGATATAAGCCTCAGCCATAGCCGGGTCTCCTTCCATGTGAATAACAGTGGCGGGAGTGAAGCGCGAAACGCCGTTCGCTTCAACCGGTTTTAGGCCGACAAAAATTCGTCAATCAGCGGATAGGTCTGCTCCGGATTGGACAGAATGAACAAATGCCCGCCCTCAATGATCTCAAGGCGGGACCGGCGGATGAACGCCGCCAAGAGCTTGCCGTTGATCACCCGGACAATATTGTCATTGTCGCCGGTCAGCACCAGGGTCGGCTGACGCATCAAGGGCAGATAGGGCAGCGCGGTCCAGCCCCACAGCGCCATCATCTGGGCCATATAGCCCCGCACCGTGGGCCGTTTGAGCTTGCGCGCATAGTCCGCCGCAATGTGATAGGGGTCGCCATACAGCGTCTCGAAATTCTTCACCATGAAATAGCGGTCAGCATAGCGTTTGGGCGACAACATCTTGGACAGCGCGCCGAATTTGCCGGGCACCATGGTCACACCCGGCGCGGTGGCCGCCAGCACGACCTTTTTCACCCGGACCGGAAATTGCAGAGCGAGCTGCTGGGCGAGCATGCCGCCCCACGAAATGCCCATGACATCGACCTTGCCGTAACCCAGCTTGTCGAGCATGCGCATGACCCGGCGGGCCAGCATGAAGGGCCGGTAGGGGTAGCGCGGCGGACTTGAACCGCCAATGCCGGGTGCATCAAAAAAGATCAGGGTGCGGCCCGCAAGATGCTCAGCGAGCGGTGACAGCAATTCCAGATTGGCCCCAATGCCATTGCACACCAGAAGCGGCCTGTGGCTGTCATCGCCCGGCCAGATCTGGCAGCGAAAATTCGTGTCGGCCACTTTGATGCGCTCCTCGCGCGGAATAATATCTCTCACGCCTGTGTCCCGGCTCCGTCTCACCTAACCCAGAACATAGCGTCCCGGCGCTTCATCACGCACTTTAAATTTGTCGCTGCCCGGCTTTTGCGGCGCGGGAACATCCGCGCCGGAACGTTCGCCCAGCCATTCAACCAGCCGCAGCCACCATGTGCCTTTAACCTCATGGGCGCCTTCCAGCCACTGATCGGCCGTGTCGGCAATCTTGGGATTGGCGAAATATTTCGCCTTGGGATTATCAGGCGTGTTTATGATCGACTGAATGTGGCCCGAATTGGACAGCAAAAATTCGGTCTTGCCGCCGATCATCTGTGTGGCGCGATAGCATGCTTTCCACGGGGTAATATGATCGGTGGTGCCCGCAATGATCAGGCTGTCGATTTCAACCTTGCCGAGGTCAACCGGCGTGTTGCACACCGACATGGCGCCGGGATTGAGGAAGGGGCGTTTGACATACAGATCGAGATAATCCGAATGCAGCTGGGCCGTCAGATTGGTGGAATCCTGGTTCCAGAACAGAATGTCAAAGGCGGGCGGATTGCGGCCCATCAGATAATTGTTGATGACATAGTTCCAGATCAGATCATTGGGCCGCAGCCAGGCAAACACGGTCGCCAGATCTTTGCCGGTCAGCACACCCTTTTTGGCAGACCGGGCGCGCGCCATTTCAATCCCCCGGTCGGTCAACAGCGCGTTGAACTCACTGTCTTCGGGGCGGGGGTCCAGCGCACAGACCCAGAAGCTGACCGCATTGATCCGCTCATCACCCTTGGCGGCCAGATGGCTCAACAACATCGCCGTGGTGATCCCGCCGGAACAACCGCCGGAGATATTGATCTTGTCCTGGCCGGTGATTTCACACACCGCCCCGATCACATCGACCAGTTCGCCGACATAGGCATCAAGGCCCCAACTGCCCTGCCAGGCCGAGGGGTTGAACCAGCTGACGGTGAAAACGGTAAAGCCCTGATTGGTCAGAAACTCGATCAGCGACCGGCCCGGCGCGAGGTCGAGCACATAATATTTGTTGATCTGGGGCGGCACGAACAGGATGGGCCGTTCCTTCACCGTCTCGGTCGTCGGGGCATACTGGATCAGCTCCAGCATGTCGGTGCGGTGCACGACGGCCCCTTTGGACACCGCAATATTCTCGCCGACCTTGAATTTCGACGTGTCAACCATTTCGGGCAGCGCATTGCCCTTGCGAATGTCATTCGCCAGATTGTTGAGGCCCGACACAAAGTTGAGCCCGCCGGTATCAATCGCGCGCTTCAACACGGCAGGATTGATCACCGAGTTTGACGGGGCCAGCGCATCGGTCAGGATCGAGGTCAGAACCTGGGCGCGGGTGTGGTTGGTTTCTTCAAGGTCAAACTCTTCAATGAGTGCCTCAACCTCTTTGGCCATCACCGCCCAGCTTTGATAGAGCCGTTTGTGGATCGGGCTTTTGCGCCAGGCGTCATCGGCAAAGCGTTTGTCTTTGGGGTGGGGCTCGTCTTTGTTGCGGCCAACCAGCACTTCGGCAAGACCCCGGCCAAAATGCCCGGCATGTTCCATCACCGTGAAGGGATGGCGGATCGCGCCCGAAGCAATCGAGCCAATGGTCCCGACCACATCCTCGCGGCTCAGCCCCACCATCGGGTTCATGGCTGCTGTGTTTTCCGATGCAGCCTTTGCGATATCGTCCTTGCGTGATGCCATGGATGCCTCCCCCGGCTTTGTCAGACCAAATCTCACGCCACTCACTGGGCGGCAGGATAGGCCGGGGACTGTGACAGGTCCCCCCACGGAAAGGAGGGGGGTCGCTTATGTCGCAGTTAGAGGATTGATTTTTCTGACATTTGTGTCGGCAGGCCGGGGCGCGTCATTCGACAAGATTGGGCAGGCCGCAGCGCGCGCCATAGGCGGTGACATCGATATAACCCGCACTCACCCCCAGCGCCCGCAACAATCCCGCCAGCGCCGGGTCAATGGCGGACGAGACCGAAGCCAGC
The DNA here is from genome assembly GCA_965227065.1 of Alphaproteobacteria bacterium. Lineage (GTDB taxonomy): Bacteria > Pseudomonadota > Alphaproteobacteria > SPJN01 > SPJN01 > CBDDFN01. Next base: position 342,679 of record CBDDFN010000010.1, on the reverse strand, counting down.
AGATTGAGCAAGGGCTGGATCACCACTGTCTCCAGAACCTTGATCAAGGGCGACAGGATCGCCAGCACGCCGCGGTCAATATCGATCGACAGGGTGGAGATGAGTGTCGAGAATGTCGATTCAAGCGACAGGGCGCTGCCCACCCGCTTGGTGGTGGGGACATTCATTTCGGCTGCGCTGAAAGACAGGGTTTGCGGACCGGCGCCATCAATCGTGACTTGCGCGGCCGCCCGCAGGCGCAGCACCAAGGGCAGGTTGATCAAAACCGCATCGCGCACCGTCACGGTGCGGTCGAAATTCTCCATCGCCCCGCCATTGACTTCACCGACAAAGATATCGGCCGCGCCCGCCGATGCGCGGATGCCCAGACGCGAATCTGCACCCGGATTAAGCCCGCAGCCAATCGACACAAGTTCGGCATCACCGCCGGCAATCTCGGCATAAAGCGGAATATTGATCAGCTGGTTTCCCGATCCGGGAATAGACAGAAGCTGCAGCAAGCCGATCGTGAGCTGAAGCCGTACCGGCGCGGTGTGAACCTGCGAGCCGACCGGACCGATCACAATCCGCGCCTGGGGGTTGGAGGGATCACCCTGCAACGGCTCGCCCACCGCAAGCCGGACGGAAATGTCAGCGACCCCGGGAACGGTGAGCGCGACGCCCAAATCCATAATCTCGCCCATCTTGCCCGAGTAAAGCGACTGGAACAGCAAATCCATCGCCACAATTCCCGCCGTCAGATTGCTGACATAGCCGGTCGATCCGATTTCGGTAAGGCCAAGCGCCCCCAGATCGAGCAGATCGGAAATGGTGAAGGTGAGCGCATTCAGTGCGCGGGCATCCGCACTCAAGGTCTCGAGCGCCGACAGGACCGTCACGCCATTGCTGTCGAGCGATTGTTCGGCATTCAGCACCGACACCATGGCATCGACAATCTGGCCGACCGAGGCTTGCGCGCCCAGCAGATCATTATAGGTGCCCGCACTGACACCGACATTGGCCGCCAGCGCATCCAGAAAGCCCAGCGCCTGAATATCGGTCTGCGCCAGCCCGCGATAATCGGCCAGTGTCAGCGACACTGATGTGCCCAGCGCCGACGACAGCAGGGCATTCAAAACACCCGCCTCCAGATCGGCCAGGCCGGTGGTGGCGCTGAACGCGCCCTCTTCAATATTGGTGACAACCGCACTGGCGCCCACCGTTACCGTGGTCATGTCGCTGACGATGGGCATGAAATACAGATCAACATCACGCCGCAACGTCACGCGCACCGCATTGCCGCCACCGCCAGGCACAAACCGCGCGCCCAGCGGACGGCGTGGATCAAAGCTGCCGGTCTCGATCTGGTCGATGTCATCGGCGGAATAGCCATTATCTTCGAGAGAGCGGGCAACAATTTCGTCCGCCCGCGCCAGATCCCGGCTGGCTGCCAGCGCGGCAATATCGGCGATATTCTGGATTTTGCGATCCTGCAGCATCATGATGCCGGCATCGACCGCCATGGTTCCCATTGCCAGCATGAAGGTCATGGTTCCGGCTATCAGAATGGCCGACGCGCCTTCATCATCGCGCGCAACATGGTTAATACGCGCCTTGAGTGTAGAGAATTTTATCCAGCCAAACATCGTGCCGCCCTTGCGCCCGTCTTGAGCGGCGAAATTCGGGAATTGTCGTTAACAAAGAGTTAAGAAAGCCTGCTGGTTGTGCGATGCACGCACAGGTAAGGTCCCAATCTGGCTGGAATTTTCAGCCTTGCGACACTTATTCCCCTTGGCGGAAGCGGCTATTCCCCTTGGCGGAAGCGGCGCAGCTCATCGGGTGAGAACTCAATCCCCGCATCGCACATTTCGTCGCGCAGATAGACCTGGTCTATGTCTTTGGGCTTGGTTAGCCGCGCCATGATCAGCGCCAGAGGCTTTTCCCACAGGCTGTGCTTTTTCTTGCCCGCCGCGCGGGCCAGATGCTGGCCGATCATCATGGTGCGAATGCGGCTTTTCGTGCCCTGTTCGGTTTTGGCTTTCGAGATCATTCCGCCGCCTCCATCGCACCAAGCCGGGTCAGCTTGCATGGCAGGCCTTTCAAATGGGGGATACCCTGCTCGGCATCAAGATAATCATCATCATCGGGACAGATTTGCGCATCGGCAAAATCCCATGCGCCTGACAGGCCCGCCTTCACACCCTGCGCCATTTCAGGTTTCCACCAGCCATGCGGCACCCGCACAAGCCCCTCGGGCATGGTTTCGTGCAATGTGATGGTGAGCTTGCAGGCCCCTTCCTTTGTGGCAACTTCGACCCAGTCGCCTTCGGCCAGCCCTTCGGCCTGTGCCGTCTTGGGGTTGAGATAGGCTTGCGGCTCGGGCTTGCGCGCCCGCAGTTCGGGAATGTGGCGGTGACCGGTCTGGAAGAACTCATCCTCGCGCACACCGGTAAACAAAGTGAGGTTAAAGCCCGGATCAGCGGGCGGGTCTTCGCGCCAATAGGGCAGCGGATCAAAGCCGAATTCTTCAAGCAATTCGGAATAAAGCTCCACCTTGCCGCTGGGGGTGGCAAAGCCGGTCTTTTCATATTTCTTGTAGGCCATATGCGGAACGTGGACGTCATACTCTTCCGCAAAGGCCTCAAAGCTCGGCGCCAGTTTTTGCACCCGCTCACTCAACATCTCTTCATTTGTGCGCCACGGGAAATGATTACCCAGCCCCATGCCGTGCGCCAGGTCGGTCCAGAAATCAAAACTCGACCGGCATTCGCCCGGCGGCTCCATCGCCTTCTGGCTCGCCTTGGTCACCGCCAACCAGGCAAAGCCGTCAAACAGAGAGTTGCGCTCGGTCCACGCATCGGACGGCAGGACATAATCGGCCAGTTGCGCCGAGGGGGTCATGAACTGCTCATGCGCCACAATCAGATCCTGGTTCATCATGCCCTGATAGATCAGCTTCATATTGGCGTAGGACAGTAGCGGATTGTTGCCCTGAAAGATGAACGCCTTGACGGGATAAGGGTCACCATGGGCCATCGCCCGGAAGACCGAAGAGGGCACCGCCATGTAAGAGCCTTTGACAAGATTGGCATAGCGGAAGCCCCAGACCTTTTCGGTCGCCTCTTCCAGCCGTCCCATCGCCCGGTAGGTAAACACCGGATGCTTGTCCGATCCCAATTGCTTGGCCTTTTGCTCATCCGACAGCACATCATGCATTTCATAATGCGACAGCTCAGGGATATCGGGGTTGAAGCCCTGAAGCGGCTCGCCGCCGGGCACATCGACATTGCCGCACAAGGCCCGCAGGGCGCAGATCAGCCGGATGGCCGAGGTTGAGTTGCGCTGCTGGTCAGTAATGGGTGACCAGGGAATGCAGGCAACATGGCTGGCATACAGGCGGGCTGATCGGGCGATCAGCTCTTCATCAACGCCGGTAATCCGGGCCACGCGTGACAAGGGAAACTCATCGACGCGGGCCTTGAATGCCTCAAACCCCACGGTCCATTTGCGGGCGAATTCCTTATCGTAAAGCCCCTCATCCAGAATGACCTTGAGCCAGCCAAACAGCATGGCCGCATCTGTCCCCGCTTTGAGCGGCAACCACAGATCGGCGCGCTCGGCACTTTCGGATTTACGCGGGTCCCACACAATCAGCTTGGCGCCGCGGGCTTGCGCCTTGCGGATCATATTGTAGATCGGCACCCAGGAATGGCGGCGGGGATTGTGGCCCATCAGCACAATACATTCGGCGCGTTCAATATCGGCAAAGGGGTACCAGCCATAGACCAGCCGGTTGACCGCCGCCGTGTTGCCCGCGCACAGCGCGACACCGGAAATATAATTGGGTGTCCCAAGCAGGTTCATAAACCGGCGCGACAGGCCGTTTTCCGTTGACCCGTTCCAGTCCGATGTCGAAACCGCCAGCGCCTCAGGGCCATACTGATCCACCACACCGCGCAGCTTTTCGCAGATTTCGTCAATCGCCTGCTCCCAGCTGATACGCTCAAACTGGCCTGAGCCGCGCTCCCCCACGCGTTTGAGCGGATGCATCAGCCGGTCGGGATGGGCAAAGCCCTTGGGCGCGTAGATCGCTTTCATGCAGATCTGATCGCGAAACAAGGGATTGTCGGAGCTTTGGATTTTCACCACCTGCCCATCCACCACCTTGGCGGTGACGGTGCAGGAAATATCGCAGCTTGAGCAGATTACGCTTTTATAGTCGGCGTCTTGTTTGGCCACCTCAGCCCCCATTGATCCCATAGATCTTCTTGTTGCATTCATTCATGAATGTATGTAAGTGTCTTTATAGAGGACAAAAAGTGTGACTGCAACCATTCCGCACAGACGCCGTCAGGAAGACCGCTCCGCCGCCATGCGCGCGCGCCTGATCTCGGCCACCATCGATAGTCTGGTTGAGCGCGGCTATGCCGGGACCACCACGGTTGAGATCTGTAAACGCGCAGGCGTCACACGCGGTGCACTGCTGCATCATTTTGCCGGACTTGCCGATATTCTCGCCGCAGCCATGGCGCAGATTTATGACGAGTTGCTGGACCTCAGCTCCGGCATGGGGGTGATCGCTGATTTCGCCGACTGGATCGATCAATGCTGGGCGCAGGTCAGCCAGCCCGAGTTCAAGGCGGTCATTGAAATCTGGCTGGCCGCGCGCAATGACCCCAGCCTTGCGCCTTCCCTCGGCCATGAGATTGAACGCTACAAGCATATCTTTACGCCTGAGGACAATCCCGCTCTGGCCCGGACGCTCGGCACATCCAAAAAGGCAATCGGCTTTTACCGGCTGGCGGTCGAAACCATGATCGGTATGGCGCTGGGCCGGGCGACCTCTCCGGGACACACGCCGCTTGGCCACGAAGCCATTGTGCTCAAACAGCTCAAGGCTGCGGCGCCGTAAGCGCAAAGACCGATCCCGGCTCAATCAGCCGGACGCGCACACCCGACCGCCGCCCTTTCTGATCAATCACCGCAAACTCGGCAAAGCCGGGCCCGTCAGGCAGCCATTGCGCTTTGGTGCCCCCGCCGGATGCCGGATGGGGCAGCCCGTTCACAAACCAGGTCAGCGCGCCCTCACCGCCCTTGGCTTCCAGCACCAGCGGCGCACCCGCAGGCGGCAACACCAGATCGGCAAAGCGGCGCGGAAAAACAATGCGCGGCGGCGGGGCGCCCGGTGCAAAGCGGCCCCCTTCGCCATCCAGCGTTTGAAGCCCCGGCGGCAGAGACGCAAACGGCGTGAGGTCCGCCACATCAAAGGGCTGTTGGGGCAGATCGCCAGGCGGCAGCGCGTCGAAAATATCAAACAGAAGCGGTGCGGCCGTGTTCGCCCCGAACCGTCCGGGGCTTGGCGTGCCATCGGCACGGCCCACCCAAACCCCGACCGTATAGCGCGGGGTGAAACCAAACGCCCAGGCATCGCGGAAGCCGTAAGAGGTGCCGGTCTTGTAGGCAATCGCGCGGGGAACAGCGCGCGCAGTGTCGGCCAGAAGCGTATCGGGCGGCGGGCTTGCCCGCAAAATTTCCCCCAGATGCCAGCGCGCCCAGGCGCTCAATACCGGCTCAGCCCCTTCATCGCGAGACGCGCCCGTCAAACGCAGGGGCCGGACAATGCCGTCATCGGCCAGCGCTGCATAAAGGCTTGCCACATCCTCCAGGGTGAGGCCCACCCCGCCCAGCCCGATGGCCAGACCCGGCCGGGCGGCCGGGTCATGAAAAATCAGCGGCACGCCCGCCCGTCCCAGCCGCGCGGCAAAGCGCACCGGCCCCAGCCGGTCGAGCACCGCAACGGCGGGAACATTGAGCGAGCGGCGCAGCGCATCAGCCATGGAGATTTCGCCATAGTGCCGGTCGCGGAAATTTTTCGGCGCATAGTCGCCAAACTGGGTCGGTGCATCATTGATCAGCGTATGGGGATGCACGAGCCCCTCATCCATCGCCATGCCATAGATAAAGGGTTTAAGGGTTGAGCCGGGCGAGCGCACCGCGCGCACCATATCAATCGCGCCGTGGCGTCTGGCATTGGCCGCATCGGGTGCGCCGATATAAGCGAGGATGCGCCGGGTTTGATTGTCGATCACAATGGCTGCGGCGGCGGTTTCAGGGTCGCCCATACCGGCATGACTTTGCACCAGATGCCGAACCCCTGATTGCAGGCCCGCGATCAGACTAGTCTCGATCCGCGCCTCTCCGCGATGGGCCGCCCTGACCCGCGCACCGGCGTGAAAAGCGTGATCCGCCAGCGGGCTGAGCCGTAATTTCAGCCGCTCTGCCGTAAGGCTCGTCACATGGCCGGGGGCCAGTTCCATGCGGTCAGCGGTGCGTTTCAAAACCGCGTTGCGCGCGTTGCGGGCGGCGCCGGGATGACGGTCGGGCCGCAGCCGCGTGGGCGATTGCGGCAAGGCCACCAACAATGCGGCTTCCGTCAGGCTCAACCGCTCCGCCCCATGACCGAAATAGGAGCGGGCGGCCGCCTCAACCCCCTCCTTGTTGCCGCCCATGGGCGCAAGGGTGAGATAGAGCCCCAGAATTTCTTCCTTGGTGAAATGGGCTTCAAGCTGAACCGCGCGCGCCATCTCGATCAGTTTGGACGCAACCGTGCGCGGCCTTGGTTCCAGCAGCCGCGCGGTTTGCATGGTCAGCGTCGAGCCGCCCGACACAATCCGTCCCGCCTTGAGGCTTGAGACAATCGCCCGGACCATGGCGATGGGATCAACGCCCCAATGGTCCCAGAACCTTTTGTCTTCATACGCCACCAGCATGGCGAGATAGCGGGGATCAACCTCAGAGGGGGTGGTCTTCACCCGCACCATGCCATCGGCGCTCAAATAGGTTTGCAACCGCGCACCTGAGGCATCAAGCACATCGACCGACACTGACGACACCCGGCTCAGATCAGGCGGGGCAAGACGGTCGGTAACGCCAAGACCGGCGAGCGCAACCCCGCCTGCAATCATTGCGCTTTTAAGCCAGCGTCTCACTTCTCGACGCTCACCGCGCCAACCGGGCCGCGCGCGTGATAGTGGGGACGGTACATGTCTTCGACAAAGACGCCGGGATGCACAAATTTGCCCGGCGTGACGGCGCGCACCGTGTAGGCGGTAAGGATCTGGTCGGTCCGGCCATCAAGGGTAAAGGCGGCTATATAGCGGTCATCGCGCGCGGCACTGAACTGGGGGGCCGACATGTCAGGCAGGAAATCAAACCAGCGCATCCCGTCACCGCCTTCGAAAGCCGGATTTTCAATCTCGAACCCCGCTGGCAGGCGATCCGCCACCATCACATTCTGAACCGACAGGCCGGTATGCGACCGCACCTCGATAATCACCACAAGCCGGTCATTTTGTTTGACGCGCGCAGGGTCGGCACGCTTGCCATCAAGCGTGTAATAGGTGCGGGTGATGGAATAGCCGTTGGACACCGCTTTTTCCGGTTCAACAGGATGGCCGGTCGTGGTGGTGATTAGCCGAATCGGGCCCTCACCCTTGTTGGTGATGGCAAGCGGCTCTTTGAAATTCGCCGCGCTGCGGTTCAGCCGCACCGGCTTGTTCACTTCGGTTCTTGCGTCATCATTGATCACCACCGACAAGGCCGCGCCCTCACTGCCGCTCAATGCGTGCATGGCAAGCGCCAGCCAAACCTGTTCCTGGGTGTTGAAATAGCGCGTCTGTCCAAAGCGCTCCTCCACCACACCGCCCAGCTTTTGCGCCAGCGCCGAGCCGGGGAAGGCCTCAGCCAACAGGGCAAGGGCGGCGGCGCTGTCGCGCAGGTCCGAGCCATAATCGTCAATCGACACGCTTTTGGGACGGCTGGTGCGCAAACCCTCTTCAAACAGGGCTTCGGCGCGCTCCCGCTCTCCCACGCTGGCCAGCGCGGCGCCCAGATGGGCAAATGCCAGACGGGACCGCATACGCTCCGCTTCGGTTTGGGCAAAATAGCGGACGGTGCTGGCAGGCACCACGCCGGTGCGCGCCAAGGCATAAAGCGCATAGGCCTGTGCTTCGGGATGGTCCGACCCATCCTTGGTGATCTGGCGTTCCAGACGATGTTCAGCATGGGCGTAAGCCGCAGGCGGTACGTCAAAGCCTTGCGCCTGCGCGCGAGTCAAGAAGTCATAGACATAGGCATTCAGCCAGGGCGACCCCTCATGCCAGGCCGACCACAGGCCGAACCCGCCGCCATCGGTCTGGCGGTTGAGCACGCGGGAAATCGCCTGATCAATCTTGCGCCGGGTCTGGGTTTCATCCCCATCGATGCCCGCGCTGCGCGCCAGCGCCCCGAAATAAAGCAGGGGCATGGCTGTGGAGATGGTCTGTTCGGTGCAGCCATAGGGGTAGCGGTCGAGCGCGCGCAGCAGCGCGGCGACATCAAAGTCAGGCCGTGCGGCCAGCGTCACGTCGAGTTCCGCCCGGCCCGGATAAAACGGCAACAGCAAATCCGCCGACAGGGTTTTGCTCGCGCCGGGTTCCAGCACGTCAATCGTTCGCGTGCTCAAGGCGGCTTGGGCCGGCCGCACCGAAATCGCAAAATCGCGCGTCACCGTCTCACTGTCTTCGCCCGTGACGGTCAGCGCAAAGCGTCCCACGCCGACACCTGTGCCGATCAGCGTGACCGGAATTTCGCGCCGCTCATCCTTTTTGAGCGCGATTTCAAGCGGGGCTTCGTCTTTGCGCTTGACTGCGCCGTCGGCCACCAGCGTGACGGTGAAAGTCTGGTCCTTGCCGGTCAGATTATGGATGGTGAGCGGCACGGTCGCGACATCATCGGGGGCAAGAAAGCGGGGCAGCAGCAAGGCGGTCGCGACATCATCGCGGACGATCAAATCGGCTTCGCCGCCGCCCAGTCTGGTTTCGCCATAGCCCACCGCCATCAGCCGCAAGCGGCCGACAAAATCGGGCAATTCAAGCTCGACGGAGCCGGTACCGTCAGCGCCGATTTGCGCGGTATTGAGGAACAGGGCCACAGCCTTGGTGGACCGTTCAGGCAAAACATCCTGCCGCTTTTGTGCGCTGACCATGATTTCATCCAGCGCCATGCGCGCCCGGTCACCGCCGGTTTGCAGCGCCCCGACCGAGCCCTCGGCAGGCGGGATGAGATAGCCGTAAAGGTCGCGAATGCCCAGGCCCAGGCGGCGTTGCGCCAGGTAGTGGCCGATCGCGTCGGGCGTTTCAAACTGCGTCAGTTGCAAAATGCCCTCATCAACCGCCGCCAGCGTGACATTGAGGGGCTGGCCAACCAGCGCCGGATCGGAAATTTTGAGCGGCACTGTGATGGTTGATTTGGGCCGGGCAATCCCGGGCACATCAAGCTCCAGCGTAACCGCCCGCATGGCCTTGTCGAGCGAGAACCAGCGCAACCCCATGGCCCGGCTGGGCAACAGGGACGGTGTCGACAGATCAGGCCGGAAGGCAGTAACCATCAGATAGGCTCCCGGCCCCCAATCCTTCTGCGTTTTGATTTCGATCTCGGCCCCGTCCTCGGGCAGATCAATCGTTTCAGTATAAAGGACGCCTTCGCGCGCGACCGCGACCAGCGCCTTGCCCGCAAAGGGGGCTTTGATAAAGGCTTTCACCACATCGCCCGATTTCAAATCATCTTGCTCGACCACCAGTTCCAGCGCATCGGGAACATCGGGCGGCGTGGGCGCCCAGCGCCAGCCAACCTGAAAGCGGATTGAGGCTTGCGAGGTGCCCGCATCATCGGACACGGTCAGCCGGTAGCGCCCCGGTTCAAGCCTGCGGGCCAGTGTGCCGGTACCGTCGCCGCCAAGGCGCACTGTTCCGCCCTCGACAGCTTCGTCATAGCTGGTTGACCGGACGCGCCATGACCCGCCCGAGCCATACCAGTTATAGCTGTAATGTTCGCGCACAAGACTGTAGCGCACCGGACGGTCCGCGACCGGCGCGCCGCTTTGATCGAGCGCGACCAGATCAAACCCCGCCTCGTCATTTTCGGCAAAGCCGCCTTCGACATGCGGTTTGACGCCAATCTCGACCGCGCGGGCGCGCACCTTGCGCCCCAGCACCGCCGTCACCGGCCGGCTTGAGACATCGGCAATCGACACGCTGATGCGGGCCAGCAAAGGATGGCTGGTCCTGGGCCAGTCAATATTGCCGATCTGCTCGACGCGCTGGCCGTTCTGGTCTGTCAATTGCTCGGCAAGTTCGTGATAATCGCCCTCAAAGGGCTGGTCGACCAGGCCAAAGCGGTAGGCTTCATAGCCGGTGAACGGCGCGGGATCGGTCGCAAAATCAATGCCGCCGCTGGTCATCAGACCGGCCGCGGGCGGGCCATAAAAAAACGTGCCTTGCGCGGTCAGCGCGACAGGTTCGTCCACCGTCAGCGTGTCTTTGCCGGTTTCAACTGACAGGGCGACGCGTTGGGGAACAAAGTCCTCAACCTGAAAACTCGCCTGGCCGACCGGCTCGCCCTCGGGATCGAGAAAGGCCTCAACCCACCATCCCCCGGCCAGTGCCGCCGGTGACAGCGGGATTTTATACAGATAGCCGCCCAGCGTATCGCCGGTCATCAGCATGGTTTTCAACAGCGTGCCGGTGGGGCGCGTGATCTTCAGCGTCAAAGGCACCTCGCCCATCGCCCTGGCCGACCGGTCGCGCAACAAAACGCTCAAATGAACCGTCTCGCCGGGCCGGTAGACCCCGCGCTCGGTATAAAGATAGGCATCGGCCTTGGCAGGCACGGCCCGGCCTGCCACGCCGCGTTCATCCAAAACAAGTTCCGGCCCCGACAGGCGCAGCACATTATAGTCACCCTCTCCCGCGCGCGCGGTGACGAGCAACGGGGCATCACCGCCCTCGCCCCGCATCAGGCCCGGTGCAAAATGCGCCATACCTTGAGAATCGGTTTGGGCGCGGCCCAGAATGCGGTTGTTGCGCGAAATCAATGTCAACCGGACATAGCGTTTGGGCCCGGCGGTTTCGAGCGACCGGGCCATGACCGTCAGGCCGTCTTCGCCTTCAAAACTGGTCAGCCCGATATCGGAGATCAGCAGCCACTGGGTTGGCCGCGCGCGCCAATAGGCTTCTTCATCATCGCTTTTCACCCGGCCCGCCAGCGCATAGATGCCCGGTTCCTGCGCCGTGATGATCTCGCCCAGCGGGACCAGCGTCGTGACTTCCTGATTGCGGACATTGCCGGTCTGAAGCGTGCCGCTCCACACTTGCGCGCCGAGATTGTCAGCGAGCTTGCGGCGTTGCCATTCGCTCAGATCCGACTGCAGAAAGCCCTGGTCAAGCAAGGCTGTCAGATTGCGGTCATCGACGCGGAACAAGGCAAGCTCCACCGCATCGGCATTGATCGTCTTGACGGGCAAGGTGCGCGCATCTGATTTGGCCAGCACATAGGCATTGCCTGCAAAGCTGAGGCGCGCGGTCCGGTCGGGCACCTCAACCGTGCGGCTATAGTCTTTATAGGTCCGCCCGCCATTGTCGGCGACAAGGCCTTTCTTGACCGCCATCTCGTAACGGCCGCCATGCTCAACCCCGGTGACGCACAGTTTGCGGCCCGCCAGGCTGACATCCATGTCGATGGCAGGTTCAACCGAAACATAATCGCGGGGCTCAATCGGCTGGGGGTTTTTGAGGCTTTGCGAAAAAACAAAGCAGGCCGAAGGCAGACGCCGTTCGACATTCACCTCAATATCATCCAGCCGGATGTCAAAGAGTTCCAAAAACCGGTCGAGCCGCAAGCGCCGATCCTTGTGCGGCTCAATCGCAAGGCTTGCGGCCAGCAGATTGATCGCATCTTTGGGCGCGGCCTGTTCGGCAGCCAACTCGGCCATGAAGGCAAGCATTTCGGCCCGCAAGCCGGGCTTTTGCGACCGCTGATGGATCAGCGAGGCAGCCGCACGCGCTTCTTTCCACTGGCCCCGGTCGCGGGCTTTCAGCGCAAAGGTCCTCCAGGCCGCATAGTTTTCAGGGTTCTGCGCAATGGCCAGTTCGGCGGAATAGCGGCTGGCAAAATCCCGCGCCCCCTCAGGCAGGAACAAGCCCTCAAGCGCATCATCGAGCCCCTCGCCCTGCTGGTTGGCGAGGCGTTTTTCATGCTCGGCCCGCAGCGCCAGAAACCGCTTGAGCAAGCCTGCGGCCTCTGCGCTGTGATCGGGGATTTCATAGGCGGAATCGAGCAAATCATGCGCCGGACCGGATGCAGGGGGCGATGCCGCTTCAAGGGTTGCCATCCCGCTTAATGCCAGCAGCAGCAGGCCCAGTAATGTCACACGCATGGTTCTCTCCCCTGTTTGTCGTAAAGTGTGCGCTTTGATCACGCGCGAGTCGAGAACTCACGGCTGCGTGAAACCTCACAAAACAATAGGGTGAACCCATGACGCCGTGATGGCGGACAAAAGGCAGCCCGCCCTCATCGAGGGGGCTCGACAAACCCGCCTGCCATGCCTGCCGCAGACGAAACTCTGAACAGTTAAGCCTTTTGTTTTAAAGAATTATCCCAAACTGACACATGGTCACATTACCCCTGTTTGGACCCGCCTGTTTACTCAAACCAATTGGTGTGGGACGGGGCCAATCAAGGGAAGTGAGCATCATGTGCGCCGCACGCGCCGCGGCTGGAGCCCCTTTGGGCTTGCGCACCAGATCGCAGGTGGAGCCCGCGCACACACTGTGCACACGCACCCGGCCTTTGTCCCATGCCAGACGCCTTTTGAACTCTGAGCAGGACTTGAACAATGACCCGATATTTTATCGCCGCCTGCGCAGGCGCGCTGATCGCGCTTGCCGGAACCGGACTGCACGCCCAGGACGCCTCCGCCCCCGATCCGTCCGCCACGGAGCCCCCGGTTTCAGAAGACAGCGGCCGCCGCACCCCGCAAACCGTTCTTGATGAGGTGGTGGTGACCGCGCAGAAACGCTCCGAAGACATTCTGGACGTGCCTTTGTCGGTGTCGGCCATCGGTGCTGATACGTTGCGCGAAAAATCAATCGGCTCGCTGGACGATGTCGCCAACTTTACCCCCAACACCAAGATTACTTCACGTCAGGGCTCGGCCAGCATCAAGATGCGCGGCCTGGGGTCAGGCAACAATAAGGGCTTTGAACAGGCGGTCGGCTTTCAGATCGACGGCGTCTATTACGGCCGTATCGAATATCTCGACAATGCCCTGCTGGATCTCGAACAGATTGAAATTCTGCGTGGTCCGCAAGGGACGCTGATGGGCAAAAACAATATTGCCGGGGCCGTGTCGGTCACGACCGCCAATCCGCAATATGACTGGGGGACCGATCTTTCGGTGGCGTTTGGCTCACGCAATAAACGCGCCTATACCGCCATGGTGACCGGCCCGATCCTTGAAGACACGCTCGCTTTCCGCATTGCCGCTAAACGCGAAAGCGCCGATGGCTTTGTAGAGAACGCCGTCTCGGGCACCGATCAGCTCAACACCGACAAAACAACCGTGCGCGGCAAGCTGTCCTTTGATGGCATCGACAATCTGTCTGCGGTCGCCAGCGTGGAATATTCAAAGGCCCGCTATGACCTTTGGGGATATGACATTCACATTGCCAGCCAGTCCAACCTCGCCGCCTATCGCCTGTTTGAACCCAGCTTCAAGGCTGATGGCGATGATCGCATCAACTATTCCGATCAGGACGGACCCGGCGATCAGACCATGCTCAACACATCGCTGAAGGTGGATTATGATATTGGCGAGTACACGCTGACGTCGGTCACCGGCTGGTCGAGCATCAAATATAACACGCTGGTCGATGTTGACTTTGGTCCCGCCCCGCTGCTGGCCGCCAACATCAATGATGAGTGGAAGCAGTGGAGCCAGGAGCTGCGTATCACATCGCCCCTGCGCACCATCGACTATGTCGCCGGTCTTTATTTCTTCGGATCGGAATATCTCAACACCCAGCAACTGGGCCTGCTGCGCGATGTGGCACCCGGTTCGCTTCTGGCCACGCTTTTGCCTGATATTCTGGCGCCTGTTGGTTCGCTGCTTGATGGGCTGGGCGGGTCCATCACCGCTGACGAAACCAGCGACTGGTCGATCCAGAACAGTTTCTCGGCGGCCGTGTTTGGCCAACTGCGCTGGCACATCACCGATGCACTGACCCTGATGGGCGGGTTGCGCTATTCCTATGAAACCAAAAGCACCCACAAGATCAGAACATTTCTCAATGGCGGGCTGGTATTCCGCGCCGCCCTGGGCATGGATGACTTCAATGTCGAACGCCGCCGGGTTGAACATGACGTCTCGCCCAAAGTCTCGGTGTCTTACGCCCTGGCGGAAAGCATGACGACCTACGCAACCTTCGCGCAGGCCTTCAAGGGCGGCGGCTACAACGCCACGGCGGCCACGGTGGCAACGCTCGAATTTGAACCTGAAAAAGCCGACACGTTTGAAGCCGGTTTCAAAGGCCGCTTCATGGGCGGTGCGATCCGCCTCAACTTCGCGGCATTCTACACAATGTTTGATAATCTGCAGGTGTCGATCTTCAATGGCACAAACTTCACCGTCACCAACGCCGCAAGTGCGGTCACCAAAGGCTTTGAATTTGACGGCATGGCGGTTCTGGCGCCGGGCCTGCTGGTCAACATGTCCCTGGGATACACCCATGCCCGCTATGACAGCTTCCCCGACGGGCCGTGCACGGTTGAAGACGAGCCGCCCTGTGACCTGTCGGGCCGTGAGCTTGACCGCGCGCCCGAATGGAACGGCACGCTGGGGGTTGGCTATGCGCTGCCGCTTGGCAACTGGCCGATTGAAATGGTGGTCGGAGCCGACATTAACTATCAAGGCGGCCACTATATCGCCACCGACCTTGATGAGGCTGAATTCCAGGAGGGCTATTTTCTCTACAATGCCCGCTTCGGTTTCCGCGATATTGACGATGTCTGGCAGATTGTGGTGCACGGCAAAAATCTCAGCGACGAAGTGGTCGGCCTGTCGGGCGCTGATGTCCCGCTGATGGATGGCAGTCATGCAGCCACCTTCAATGAGCCGAGATTTTACAGTGCCGAATTGCGCGTGCGGTTCTAGCGCGGGGTTCCAGGACTATTGGGGCGCGCGATCAGGGCTTTGATCCTGACGCGCTGGCCATTTAAGATAGAAGTCTTAAATCTTTGCAGGGACGGGCCCACGCCCTTTCCTGCCGGCCCACGCCCTGACCTGAAGGCATCCTGTGATGGACAAACCCACCCTCGTCCGGCGGATAGTGCGCGATCCGCTGACGCATTTTCTGATTATCGGCCTTGGCTTCATCCTGTTTGATCTGGCCTCGGAAAAGGCGCGGGCCGATGTCATCATCGTCACCGATGACCGGCTTGCCGTATGGCTGCAATATCGCAACAAGGCCTTCTCGCCCGATGCAGCCGGCGCCATGATTGCAACCCTGCCGACGGATAAGAAACAGCGTCTGATTGATGATTTCACAGCCGAAGAGGCGCTCTACCGTGAGGCGCTCGCCCTTGGGCTTGACCGCAATGACGCCGTTTTGCGCCAAAGGCTGATCCAGAAAATGGATTATGTGCTTCTGGGGCTCAGCGATGCCAACAGCCCGCCGGACGAAGCCCAGATCGAAGCCTATTTTCAGGCGCATCAGGACCGCTACGCCATCCCGCCGCATGTGACGCTGAGCCATATCTATTTCAAGGATGGCCCCGGCGCGCGCGCCAAAGCCGATGCAGCCCTTGCAGCCATTGATGCGGGCCAGGATGCTCCGCGCGGGGAGCGTTTCTTGTATCACCGCACCTATGTCGAAGCCCAAAAGACGCTGCTTGCCGATCATCTGGGCGAGGCTGTTGCCGCCGCATCCTTTGATCCCGCCACACCGGTCGGGGTCTGGACCGGGCCGGTCCGCTCCGCCTATGGCTGGCATCTGATCAGGCTGGTGCGGCGTGCACAAACCCGCGCCCCTGCACTGGCCGAAGTGGCCCCGCAGGTCGCCGCAGACTGGCAACGTGACCGCATTGCGGAGCTGCGCCGCACAACAACCCGCCGCCTGGTGGACAAATATACAATCCGGGTCGAACCGTGAGGGTGTGGCTGCTTTGTCTGTTCGGTCTTGTGTGCGTGTGGAGCGCCGGGGCCGCCGCCCATGATGGCCGCCCGGTGCTGGTGCATGTGTCAGGGCCCGAGACTGCGCGCGTTCTGGAATGGCAGGCCCCGCCCGTCATCCCCGCAGGCGCAGAACCCCGGCTTGTTCTGGAAGGCTGCGCCGTGCGCGTACCCACCCAGCACGGTCTGATTGGCCGGGGGCTTTATGACTGCACCGGCGCATCGCACATGCAGGTTCGCTTGATCTGGCCGCACCTCAATCCGGCTTTGTCGAGCCTTGTTCAAACCGAAAGCGGCGCGCGGCTTTACGGCCCTGAGCACCAGCTTATCCCGCTCGACACGCTCGCCAGGCACGGCACAGATTTTGCCGCCTTTGTCGAAAGCGGTGTGGTCCATATCCTGCTTGGCAGCGATCATCTTCTGTTCATTTTGGCAATGACCCTGATTGTGGTCCTGCGCGGCACCGGCACGCGGCGGCAAATTGCCGGGCGGCTCGGCTGGCTGGTGACAGGTTTCACGCTCGCCCATTCGCTGACCCTGGCACTTGCCACGCTGAACATTCTCACCCTGCCGGTTGCGCCGGTTGAAGCAGCCATCGCGCTGTCGATCCTGTTTGTGTGTGTGGAACTGGCGCGCCCGGTGCGGGACAGTTTGACCTGGCGGTTCCCCGCGCTGACCGCCAGCGCGTTTGGCCTGCTTCACGGGCTTGGCTTTGCCCGCGTCCTGTCGGATGCGGGACTTGAAGCAGGCCACAGGCTGACCGGATTGCTCGGCTTCAATCTGGGGGTTGAAATCGGCCAGCTGGGATTTGTCGCGCTGATTTGTGCGGTCCTGGCCGTGGCCCGGACGCTCGCTTCCCCTGCCGCCCGGGGCCAGATGGTGATGGCGCTGGTCTATGCGATGGGCGGGGTGTCGAGCTTTTGGGTGTTTGACCGCTTGCTCGCATTCTAATGCGACATTCGCGCGACTTGGCAGGGGCTATAGCAAGCGCAAGACTGCATAGTATGGTTGGGGGCACAACAGGCAAATTAACATTTCGCAGGGCCGTAGCGTTCGGCCTGGCCTTGCTTGTGCTGTACACAGCGCCATTGCTCGGCTACCGCTCGGGCGCAATGGCCGCCAGCACGGTCACTGGCGGGACGGGCCAATCGCTGCTGTGTGCACCTTCAGGCCAGATTGATGCGTCTGCGTTACAAGACGTTTCTGATCTTCTCGCGCAACTGCGTGATGATGCCCCCCCGGTAGAGCCGCGCCATGCCTGCGACTGCCCAACCTGCCATTTAACAGGTCAGCCCGCGCTTGATGATGGCACACACGAAATTGCACTGTTCGTCCGCACCCTGTTGCGAAACGGTTTGCCCGGTGCGACATTCGTTTGCCAGCCGCTTGCAACCGGCCCACCGCTTGGCCTGCGCGCCCCTCCGAAAGCCTGAAAGTCACCCTTCTTGTCATTCCGGCTGTCATTCTGGCTGTTCAGCCCTTTCGGATTTATTCCATGTTTCACCACCAGCTTTCGCGCGGTTCCGCCGCGCTGTTTTTCGTGCTTGCCGCAACGCCTGCTCTGGCCGCCGGGGACGAGCCAGATACCATCATCGTCACCGCCACGCGGCGCGATCAACCCGCAAACGAAGTGCCGCTGGCACTGAGCGTGCATGACGGCGCAGCGCTTGAACAGCACGGCATTGTCTCGCTCGGCGATCTGGCCCGGCTGACACCCAATATGAGCAGCTTTTCAGCCAGCCCCAGTAGCCGCTATATCGCGCTGCGCGGGATTTCGACCACGGCGGGCCGCTCGACCGTGGGCTATACGCTTGATGATATTTCGCTCTCAAGCTTCACCATCTTTCAGGCCGATCCGTTCCTGTTTGATCTCGACCGGGTGGAAGTGCTGCGCGGCCCCCAGGGCACTTTGTTTGGCGAGGGGGCGATGGGCGGGTCCATCCGCCTGCTAACCCATCAACCCGACTTTGAAAGCTGGTCTGTCAAAGCCCGTCTCATGGGCGGGCTGACCCGCGATGCCGACCCATCCGCGCGCGGTGATGTGGCGGTGAACATCCCGTTGGGATCTGCGCCGGTAGCGCTGCGCCTTGTTGGAACCCGCGATGTGCGCGGCGGCTATATCGACCAGCCTAATATCGGAAAGTCAGATGCCAATGATGAACGCCGCACAGAGGGCCGCGCCGCCCTGCGCGCCCAGCCCTTCAGCGGTACCGAAATCCGGCTGAGCGCGGCCGCCAAAGACATTACCTATGGCGCAACAAGTCTGGGCGATGACGCCTATCAGCAGCATGCGAATTTCGATACGGGCTCGTTTGACACGATGGCGCTTTACTCCGCCACGCTCACCCAGGAGATCGGGCCGGTGCGGCTGCGCCTCACCCAGGCGCGCTTTGACCGGGAGTTTGAGCGTCTGACGGATTCGCGCGAGGATCTGCCCGCGGCACTCGGCCTCGATATAGCGCCACTCGACACAATTTTGCTGGCCGCGGTCGATGCGGTTGAAATCACCGATGCGGGCGACAGCCTCTATGATACGACCGAGGTGCAGGCCAATGCGGCCTGGGGACCATTGCATGCGGTGGCAGGCTTTTACTTTGCCGACAAGCAAGACGTACAACTCGCCCATTGGCTGATCGATCTGAACCCCGCCGGACTTGACGCTGCGCTGTCCGTGCTTGAACCGCTCATCCCTGGCCTTGCCGGGCAGGCCGATATTCCCCTACTCGATCAAACCTACCGCACCGATCAGCGCCAATACGCGGCCTATGGGCAGATCGACTGGGCAATCACCAATGCGCTCAGCCTTGCTGTGGGAACCCGCTACACCGTCGAGACCATCACGGTTGAAACCACCGGCACCTCAAGCTTTCTGCCCACAGACGGTCTTTACGAGGACGAGCTGAAAGTCTGGACCCCGCGCGCGCATCTTGCCCTTGACCTCTCTGAGCTGTTCAAGACCAAGCGCGTGCTGGACCACGCCACGCTCTATCTGTCGGCCGCGCGCGGCTTCCGCTCGGGCGGCGCAAACGCCGCCCTGTCGGGACCGCTGGGGGGTGATGTTGATCCGGTCTATGGACCGGACTTTCTGTGGACCTATGAGATCGGTCTCAAATCCTCGCTGTGGGGCGGACGCCTGGTGCCTGAAATTGCGGTTTACTACAATCAATGGCGTGATGTGCAAGCCTGGGTCGCGGGCAATCTGTTCCCCTATATCAAGAATGTCGGCGACGCTGCGGGCTTTGGGGTTGATGCCTCGCTCGGCGTGGAGCCCATCAAAGGCATTCGCCTGACCGCAACCGCAGGCGTCAACCGGGTTGAGTTTACAACCGACACGTCAGACAAGGCCGCGGGCGACCCGACCGACAATGCGCCCCGCTTTACCGCTTCGCTGTCGCTTGATGCCCGCCAGCCCCTGTTTGGGCGCATGGCTGGCTATCTGTTGGCCGACCTCTC
Source organism: Alphaproteobacteria bacterium (assembly GCA_965227065.1). GTDB lineage: Bacteria > Pseudomonadota > Alphaproteobacteria > SPJN01 > SPJN01 > CBDDFN01. The sequence continues at coordinate 323,202 of CBDDFN010000010.1, read as the reverse complement.
CTATGAAGGTGAAAGCTTTTACACCTACCGCTCGGCCGGAATCGCACAGACAGGGCCGGCCCATACGCTGATCAACGCCCGGTTTGGGGTGGAACACCCCCATGGCCGGTTCGGCCTTTACGCCGACAACCTGACCGACTATCGCGGCCTGATCGATGCCAACGCACCGCCCGGTGAACAGGCCAGCCGCTTGCGTCCACGCACAATCGGGCTTGAACTCACACTCACAATGAACTGAGGAGACCACCATGGATCCGATCAAACGACACCTCTTGCAGGGCCTCGCCCTTGCGCCCTTTTTGGCGTTGGGCGGCGCCGCCCGCGCGCTGGCTGAAATGACGCCTGAAGAACGCTCCTACGCCGCCCATATGGAACTGATGAGCACGCCGGGCTTGAAAATGCATGGCGATGAAACGATTGCGATGATCCTTTATACCGGCTTCACCGCGCTTGATCTCGTCGGGCCTCAATATCTGTTTGCGAGCCTGATGGGCGCACGGCTCGATCTCGTCTCCACCCAGGACACGCTCGATCCCGTTATGAGTGATACGGGGTTGGCCATTGCGCCCACCGCAACACTGGCCGACCAGGTCGCCAATGGCGGTACGCGCGATATCATCTTCTTGCCCGGCGGTACAACCGGCACGGCAGGCGCTATGAAAAATGATGCGCTGCTCGGCTTTTTACAAAGCCAGGCAAAGGCGGGCGCCACCATGACAGCGGTGTGCACCGGCACGCTGATCCTTGCTAAAGCGGGATTGCTCAAGAACCGCAAGGCGACCTCGCACTGGATCACCCGGCCATTGCTGGAGCGTTTCGGGGCAACCCCGGTTGAGGCCCGCGTCGTGGCCGATGGGCCGGTGCTGACCGGCGCGGGTGTCACTGCGGGGTTTGATTTCGGTCTTGCGCTGGTCGCGCGACTGCGCGGCGACCTTTATGCCAAGGCGCTTCAGCTTCAGGCGGAATATGATCCCGAACCGCCTTTTAATGCGGGCAGCCCGCAAGGTGCGGGAGAGTTCCTCGCCAAGACCGTGCGCGGCATGTCCGCCACCGTGCTAGCCGACTTTGAGGCGCTCGCGCCGTGAGATGCGGTTCGTTGCTCAGGAGAAATCTGGTCCCCCGGGCCTGCAGCGAACAGGCACACCCGTGAGGGCGGCAGATTTTGCTTCTGCTGCGCCTGGGGGACTCCGCTCCTAGGCTGCCGTCATGGTGGCCAGACGCTCCTGAATGATCTGCTCCGCATCGCCGACAATCGTGGCGACAAGCTCTTGGCAGGTCGGAATATCCTTGATCAAACCGCCGCACATGCCGACCGTCACCATGCCCGCATCAATGTCGCCTGATTGCCAGGCCTCGGTCTGCTTGTCCCCCGCGACAAGCGGATAGATTTCCGAAAACTCACCGCCGCGCGCTTCGATCTCAGCGACCTTGAGCGCCACATCATTGGTATAGACGCGGGCGGTGTTGCGGAAGCTGCGGAAGATGAGCGAGGTTTGCGTCTCTGTCATATCGACAATGCGCTGTTTGATATTCTCATGAATATCGGCCTCTTTCGTGACCATAAACCGGGTGCCCATATTGATCCCGTCCGCGCCGAGCGCGAGCGCGGCGGCAAGCCCGCGGCCATCGGCGATCCCGCCTGAGGCAACAATCGGGATCGACAGTTTGTTGGCGGCAGCGGGGATGAGCACCAGGCCCGTCACATCTTCTTCCCCCGGATGGCCTGCACATTCAAAACCATCAATGCTGACGGCGGCGACGCCGATCCGTTCGGCCTTCATGGCGTGCCGCACGGCGACGCATTTGTGGATGACCTTGATGCCCGCTTCGTTGAAGCGCTCCATAAAGGGTTCAGGGCTGCGGCCCGCCGTTTCGACGATTTTGACGCCGCTGCGGATGATCACCTCAATATATTCATCATAATCGATGGGGGTGGACACGACACCGACCGTCAGATTGACGCCGAACGGCTTGTCGGTCAGGGACCGGCACCGCTCAATCGCATCCATCAGTTCCTTGGGCGTGGGATAGCTGAGCGCGGTCATCACCCCAAGCGCCCCGGCATTCGACGCGGCGGCGGCCAGCTCAGCGGTTCCGATCCGCATCATGCCGCCGCAAATGATCGGCGCTTCGATGCCCAAAAGCTCTGTCAATCGTGTCTTCACGGTCTTTGATCCTGTTGTGATTTCGAGATGACTGGTTTTACCCGGCCCGCCTGGTTACATCCAGTTGATTTCGCCCCCCGCGCAGACGATCAAATGCGTGGCCCCCGATGATATGACACAAAAAATGCCAAAATTAATGGCAAGGCCGATCCCCGCTGGGCGCACCCGATAACAAAGAGAGGAAATTTGGTGCCCCAGGCCTGACTCGAACAGGCACACCCGTGAAGGCGGCAGATTTTGAATCTGCTGCGTCTACCAATTCCGCCACTGGGGCAGCGAAAAGAGGGCGGAGTTTTGCCGATAAGCGCGGCATCCGTCAACCGGGGAAAACCGGATGCGGCAGTATGGACAAAAGCCTGCGATTGTCAGCGCGACACAAGCCGGGCTAGCATCGCCGCCATGATTGTGTGACCGGACAAAACCGCATGTTTTTCGACCCTTTGACCCGCGCGGGTCTCGTCATTGCCGCAGGCTCCACCGTCTTGCTGCTCACCGCCATCGGCTTTGAGTATCTGGGCGGGCTTGCGCCGTGCGAGCTGTGCGAGGAACAACGCTGGTGGCATGCCGGCGCGATTGTGTATGGCGTGCTCGTCATGTTTCTGGGTCATCACCGGCTGGGCGGCATCGCCTATGGCGCAGGTCTGATCTGTCTGGGCATGACCGCGGCGTTTGGATTTTATCATGTCGGGGTCGAACAGGGCTGGTGGGCGGCGAGCTGCGGGGCGCAATCGCTTTCAGGCGATTCCATCTATGATCTGCGCCAGCAATTGGAAGCCGCGCCCATCGTCAAATGCAATGAAGTGTCTTGGTCGCTGGCCGGGCTTTCCATGGCGGGCTGGAATGTGATCGCCTCGCTTGGCGTGGCCGTATTGTCGGCAGCGGTGCTGATCATCGCCCCCAAACCGCAAGGGATGCAAGCCGCATGAGCGTCAAGACCGAACCCCAATTGCCCCGCCCCTTAAGCGAGGACCAGCCCGGCCCGTCCCACGCCAAGGCACAGATTGCCCGCATCCTGCGGGTTGATCAGGCGGGCGAGTTCGGTGCCAAGCGCATCTATCAAGGACAGTTGGACGTCTTTGCCAAACGCCCCGGCATGGCGCGCACCGAAGCGCTGATCCGCCATATGGCCGAACAGGAAGACGAGCATCTCGACCGCTTCAATACTCTGGTCGCCGAACGCGGCGTCCGCCCCACCGTGCTGCAACCCTTCTGGCACGTCGCGGGCTATACGCTGGGCGCAGCGACAGCCCTGATGGGCGAGAAGGCCGCCATGGCCTGCACCGCCGCCGTTGAGTCCGTCATTGACGAGCATTACGCCCGCCAGCAATCCAGCCTTGATCGGCTCAAAGACGCCGGGACCGATGAAAGCGGCATCAAAGCCTCGATCGACAAGTTCCGCGCTGACGAGGCTGAGCATCACGACACGGCCCTTGATGAAGGGGCTGCCGAAACACCGGGCTACCGGCTCTTGTCAGGCGTGATCAAGGCGTGTTCGAAATCCGCCATCTGGCTTTCGGAACGCTTCTAGGCGCGAAGACGCGCCGGTCATGATGCTGCCACGGGGATGACGTTTGAGACCTAGTCTCTTTCCAGATGCGGGCGGGCTTCGGGCCGGGCGCGCAGCTCATCGGCATGACGCGCGACCACTTTCTTGATCCGCTCGGCCGCGAAATCAAGCTGGCTGAGCGCCAGGCCACGATCAAACACTTCCGAATAATGCCGGATCTTGCCGTCCTTCAGCACAAACCGGCTCATCCCCTCAAACAGCACGCGTTTGCCTTTGGCCTCAGGCAGGGTTGAGGTGTAGCTGAACAGATAGCGCGCATAGCCCATCTGCTCGGTGCCGACAGGTTCAAAAAACTCCCAGCGGAAATCTTCCGAAGCGCCTTTGAAATGGGTTTCGATCATATCAGCGATGGCGTCGCGGCCGCGAAAGGCGCCATAAAAGTGATCCACATAAACGCCATCTTCGGTGAACAGCTCCGCCAGCGCCGCGCCGCTTTCGCGGGCGGCGGTTTCGGCAAATCGGGCGACAAGACGGGCAAATTCCATGGCAGAGCTCCTCGACACCAGCCCGGTCACGGGCCACATTAGGGGCCAGACCATAGGGGGCTTTGATGACCACGCCAAGCATTGTGCCATGGCCGGCACACACGCGGTTGAGCGGCGAGACCGTGCGCATTGACGGCTATGCCGTGAACGCTCCGGCTGCGCTGAATTGGCTGACCCAGGCGCTGCCCCGCCGGAGTCTGGCCGCTGGTCATCACCTGCAACCAACCCGATCACTCGCTTCCCCTGCCCGGTGATGACGAAGGCTATACGCTGGCCATCGCGCCCGATGGTGCAACGCTTGACGCCGCACACTGGCGCGGGATCGCCCATGGGCTGACCACGCTGCACCAGCTGGGCCCCGCCCTGCCCCTTGGCACCATAGAGGATGCGCCGCGCTTTCCCTGGCGGGGGATCAAGCTTGATTGCGTGCGCCATTTTATCGGGCTTGAGACCATCAAGCGTATCCTCGATGGCATGGCCTTTGCCAAGCTCAATGTGTTGCATTGGGGCCTGTCGAACTATCAGGGCTTCCGCGTGGAAAGCCACCGCTTTCCCCGCCTGCACACCCATGCCTCAAACGGCCGGTTTTACACCCAGGCCGAGGTGCGAGAGCTGATCGGCTATGCCGCCCGGCGCGGTATTCGCGTGGTGCCGGAGTTCAACATGCCCGGCCATTCGACCGCCTTTCTGGTCGCCTGCCCAGAACTCGCCGCCCACGACCCGCCATCTGAGCCCTATCATCGCTTTTCGATCATTGATGATGTGATGGACCCCACCAAGGATGAGGTCTTCGCCTTCATTCATAACTTTGTCGAAGAGTTCGCCGCGCTCTTCCCCGACAGCCACTGGCATATGGGCGGCGATGAAGTGATGGGCAAATATTGGGACGAAAACCCCACCATTCAAGCCTATATGAAAGCCGAGGGGCTGGCCGACAATGCTGCCCTTCAGGCCCGCTTTACCGACCGCTATGCCGCGATCCTGCGCAAGGCTGACAAGGTGCCGATCGGCTGGGAGGAGGTGGTGCGCGGCGCACCCGACCCTGATGGGCTGATGGTGGAAAGCTGGATCGGTTCCGATGATTGTTCGGCTTATGAAACGATTTCGGCCACCGGCTTTTATCTCGATCACTTCTTAACGGCCGCGGATCACTACCGCATCGACCCCCAAGCCTACGGCACGCAGGGGGGCGAGGCCGCCGTGTGGACCGAAGCCATGATGGATGAGACGGTCGAAAATTATATCTGGCCGCGCGCGGGCGCCATCGCTGAACGGTTGTGGAGCCCTAAAGAGTGCACCGATGAGCGCGATCTCTATCGCCGCCTGTCGGGATTTGATGCCCAATTGGAAGCGCGTGGTGCGCACCACCATCAGGCGCGCGCTTTGGTGCTGGATCGTGCCGCCGGCGGCAAAGCCGATGATCAATGGGCGGTGCTCGCCAGCGGCTTGCGTCCCACCGCCTATTATTTCCTGCGCTGGGAAGGCTATGACTGCGCCACGCCTGCTGACCGGCTGGTTCAGGCGCTCGACCCTGACCCGCCTGCCGCGCGGCGTTTCAATCAGGGCGTGGAAGACTATCTCGCCACCGGCACCGGACGCGGCTCGCTTGAGGCGGGGCTCAACAGCTGGCTGGGGGCGGCCCGGTCAGTGCGCCTGCCCTACGATGACCAGCCCATTGCCGAGGCGCTCGCGGCCCTGTGCGAACTGGGCATCGGGCTGCTGCGCGGCACGCCGGGGCTTGATCTGTCCGTGCTGGCGCGGATCGAGCCCGCCTTTCCCAAATCAGCATTGGTGCCCGATATTTTGGAAGCGATCTTCCGCGTATTTGGCGAAGCAGACCGGCCGCTTGCACTGAAACATATGAACCTGGCGATCTGGCCGGGTGTCAAAGCCTTGGCAGACGCGGCTGAGAGCGATTAGTCTTCGCCCACATACTATTTGCGGGGAAACCATGGACCTTAAAAACAAAATCGCCGTCATCACCGGCGGCGGCAACGGTATTGGCGCTGCCCTGGCGCGAGCCTTTCATGCCGAAGGCGCCAGGATGATTGTCGTCGCCGATGTCGATATGGCCGGTGCCAAAAAAGTCGCCGATGAGATTGGCGGCCTGGCGGTTGCCTGTGACGTCTCTGTCGAAACTGAAATTCAGGCGCTGGTCGACAGGGTTGAGAACGATTATGGCGCCATCGACCTGTTCTGTTCCAATGCCGGGATCGCGATTTCGGATGCCCCCGACATGGGCGCGACCAGCGCCTCGAACGAGGCATGGGAGAGGTGCTGGAAGATCAACACCATGGCCCATGTCTATGCCGCCCGCGCCTGCCTGCCCGGCATGATTGCCCGCGGCGAGGGCTATTTCCTGCACACGGTCTCGGCCGCAGGCCTGTTGTCGCAAATTGGATCGGCCACCTATTCGGTCACCAAACATGCCGCTGTCGGCTTTGGCGAAGCGCTCGCCATCGCCCATGGCGATCAGGGCATCAAGGTCTCGCTTCTGTGTCCGCAAGGCGTGGACACGGCCATGATTGCGGGCACCGACAAAAGCGCACCGCAAAATCGCGACGGCATCATCTCGCCCGAAGAGCTCGCAGCCGCCACCATCGCGGGCTTGAAAGACGAAAGCTTCCTGATCCTGCCCCATCCGCAGGTTGCCGATTATATGGCGGCCAAAGTGTCGAACTATGACCGCTGGCTTGGCGGTATGCGCAAACTGCGCCGCTCCATCACAGGGAAAATCCTCTAATGACCCAGCTTGACCTGCGCGCCGATGCGCTGATTGACGCCATGACTGCCGAGGGCGGCATGTTCCCCGTCGCCCCGCAATCCATTCGCGGCGTCACCTACCGGGCCTTCACCTCCATTCCTGAAACCATGGGCGGCTATTTCGACCTGGCGGCCATGCATGCAGCCAAGGAATTCCTGGTCTATGACGATACGCGGCTGACCTTTGCCGATGTGCTGGACCAGTCAAAAAAACTCGGCCACGCCTTGCGCGCCAATCTCAAAATGGCCGATGGCGACCGGGTGGCGATCGCCATGCGCAACTATCCCGAATGGTTTTTAAGCTTCATTGCGGTGGCAGGCTCCGGCGGGGTGGCCGTGCCGGTCAATGCCTGGTGGTCGGAAGAAGAATTCGCCTACGGGCTTAAAGATTGCGGGGCGCGCATTGTGATCTGCGATGCCGAACGGGTTGAAAAGCTCTTGCCGCTCAAAGACAGTCTGGGCCTGACGCTTGTGGGCGTGCGCCTCAAAGACTGTCCTGAAGGAGTGCTGCGCTTTGAAGATGTGCTGGGCGACGGGCCTGATACCGACGCCTTCCCCGACCACAGCCAGGGCGCCGATGATGACGCGCTGATCCTTTACACATCGGGCACCACGGGCAATCCCAAAGGGGCGGTCTCGACCCATCGCGCGGTTTTGTCGACCCTGTTTTCGTGGGTGGTTGCGGGCCTCGCGCGCAATGAAATCGTCAAGCAGGACAAGCAGGCCGCCGGTGAAGTCGTTCCCGAGGTGCCGCCGCAAAATATTTCGCTGGTGTCGCTGCCGATGTTTCATGCCACCGGCAGCCATGCGGTTTTTCTGGTGTCGATCCTTTTGGGGCGCAAGCTGATCTTGATGTACAAATGGGACGTCACCCGCGCGCTTGAGCTGATCGAAGCCGAAAAAGTCACCGGCTTTGTCGGCGTGCCGACCATGTCATGGGAACTGGCCCAGCACCCCGACCGGGACAAATATGATTTGTCGAGCCTTCTGGAAATCGGCGGTGGTGGCGCGGCGCGTCCGCCTGAACATGTCAAACAGCTCAATGCCGCCTTCCCGCAAGCCCAAACCGGCATCGGCTACGGCCTGACCGAAACCAATGCGCTGGGCGCCACCAATTCAGGGGCGAACTATGCGCTCAAGCCCGGAAGCACCGGCCGGCCAACTCCGCCGCTGGTCGAAATCAAGCTGGTTGACCCCTCAGGTGCTGAAGTTCCGCAAGGCGAACGCGGCGAGGTGCTGATCAAAAGCCCCTCAAACATTCGCTGTTACTGGAACAATGCCGAGGCGACCGAGAACGCCTTCACCAAGGACGGTTACTTCCGCACCGGCGATGTCGGCCGGTTTGATGAGGACGGCTTTTTGTACATTGTCGACCGTATCAAGGACATTGTCGTCAAAGGCGGGGAGAATATTTCCTGCATCGAGGTTGAGGCCGCGATTGCCGAACTTGATGGCGTGCTCGAAGTCGCCGTGTTCGGCGTGCCGGATGAACGGCTGGGCGAAGACCTCGCCGCAGTCATCTACACCAAGGCCGATGCCGGGCTGGACGCTGATCAGGTGCGCGCCCATATCGGCGCCCACCATGCCAGGTTCAAAGTGCCGACGCGGATCGAATTTACCGATCAACAATTGATGCGCGGCGCAACCGGCAAAATCCTGAAACGCGGCATCAAGGATGATTTCATCGCCCGGCACGGTTTGTGATCCGCCCAACGCCATCCCGAATCACGTTCGGGATGACGTTTAGCGCAGCCCTTCCCGTCGCGGAGCGGAAATCCCCTGGAAGCGGGTTCGCCCCCTAGTAACGCGGGTCGGGACCGCCGCCATCGACGTGGATTTTCTGCCCCGTCACATAGGTGTTGAGCGGGCCGACCAGAAAGCGCACGACATTGGCGATCTCGTGGGGCCGGCAGACATGACCGAACGGATATTGCTTGTCGAGTTCATCGACATTGTCGGTGCCGACAGTGGCTTTGGCGAGCCGCGCGCCCATGTCGGTATAGACCAGGCCCGGATTGACGATATTGACGTAGATATTGTGCTTCCGCTCTTCCTTGGCAAGTGCCAGTGCGAGCGCCTCACCGGCCACCTTGCCCATCGTGTAAGGCGCGGAATGGGCGGCGTGCAGCTTGGTGGCGACCGACGAGATTTCGATAATGTCGCCACGTTCGCATGACCGCATGCCTTCAAGAACCGCCTGGCTGACCAGAAACGGCCCCATGGCATGGACCGACAGAACCCGTTCAAGCTCTGCGGGGTCGGTGTCGAACACCGTATTGCCCCGGCTGGCAATGCCCGCATTGTTGACCAGGATCGACACCGGCCCCAGATCGCTTTCGATTTTGGCGACCATGGCGCGGACCGCCTCGCCATCATTGACTGAGGCACCATAGGCGCGTGCCGTGCCGCCCATGTCTTCGATCATCTTGACGGTCTCTGCGGCGGCGTCTTCATCGCGCCGGTAATTGACGGCAATGGTGGCGCCGTCTTCTGCCAGGGCCAGCGAAATTTCCCGGCCAATGCCGCGGCTGCCGCCGGTGACAAGGGCAATGCGTCCCTTCAAGCTCATCCCAGTTTCTCCTTCAGTGGTATGATTTCGTCTCTCAATTTGGTCTTGAGAATTTTTCCATTCGGGTTGCGCGGCAAAGGCTCGTCGCGAATATCAATCAGCACCGGCACTTTGAAGGCCGCCAGATGCTCCCGCACATGGGCCTGCAATTGCGCAGCACTGACCACAGCGCCCGGTTTTTTCTGCACCACCGCGCCGACCTCTTCGCCCAGCACCTTGTGGGGGATACCGACAATGGCTGCGTCCATCACGGCGGGATGGGCATAAAGCACATCTTCAATTTCAACCGAATAGACGTTTTCCCCGCCGCGAATGAGCATGTCCTTGGCGCGATCGAGAATGAACACAAAGCCTTCTTCATCCATGCGCACTATATCGCCGGATTTAAACCAGCCATCTTTGGTGAAGCTCTTGGCGGTGGCGTCGGGCTTGTTCCAATAGCCTGCCACAATGTTGGGGCCTTTGATCCATAGCTCCCCGGTCTGGCCGGCCGGAACATCCTCGCCCTGTTCGTCAACCACGCGCAGATCACACACCGGCACGGCAGGCCCGGCGCTGTCGGGCCGGTTGACATAATCTTCACCGACATTCTGGGTGGTGACCGAGCTTGTCTCGGTCAGCCCATAGCCGTTGCCCGGCGCTGCCTTGGGAAACTCCTGCTTGATGCGGGCCACCAGTTCGGGTGCCGAGGGCGCGCCGCCATAAGACACGGTTTCCACGCAACTGAGATCAAACTTGCGGAACTCTGGATGCTCCAGAACCTGCCATACCATGGCGGGCACCCCGCCAAAGGCGAAGCATCGCTCCCGCTCAATCAGCTCAAGCGCGCGAAGCGGGTCCCACTTGTGCATCATGACAATGCAATTGCCCGCCGCCAGATTGGGAACCAGGATTGAATGACAGCCGGTGGCGTGAAACAGCGGCACCGACAGAAGAAAGCTTTTCTTGGGTGCTGCGGGATCAGGCGGCTGAGGTATTTCACCCCTGCGCAGCATGGCGCGCACCGAACTCACCCCCAGACTGACCAGATTGGTCATGATATTGCGATGGGTGCCCAGCGCGCCTTTGGGTTTGCCGGTGGTGCCGGAGGTATAAAAGATGGTCGCATTGTCTTCGGGCGCGATGTCCGCGTCCGGCAAGGCGATGTCATCCAGTTCGTCATAATCGGCGGCCTTGCCAATCACCTCATCCAGAGAGGTGGCACCGGCAACCGCGCCTGTTGATCGGGCGACCAGAACGGTTTTCAGTGCCTCAAGCCCCGGCAACACACTGCTCAGACGCGCGGCGCGTTCCTCATCCAGAACGGCAAGCTTGGCGCCGCAATCGGCCAGGCCATAATCCAGTTCCTCCCCGGTCCACCAGGCATTGAGCGGCACGATCACCGCCCCAATCGTGGTGGCCGCCCAGAAGGTGACGGCCCATTCGGGGAAATTGCGCATGACAAGCGCGACCCGGTCGCCCTTTTCAATACCGTAACGCTCACGCATGGCGGTGGCGAGATGGGCGACGGCCTTGCGATGGGCGGCATAGGAAATCCGCTCATCCTCATAGACCATATAGGGCAGATCGCCATGATCGGCCGACAGGGCGAACAGGTCACGCAGGCTGGCGGGTGCGTTTTTCCACACCCGCATGCTGACACCGCGGATTTCAGCCTCTTCCATTTCAAAGGGTGACTCCGGTGCCGCCGCCATCAAGGCATGGGCATCGGCGACGCTCATGGCGGGCCAATTGTCAGGCAAATTCGGATCGGCGCTCATATTTTCCCCCAATATTTGATGGCGGTACCTTAGTGAGCCCGCACGCGCGCGCAAGCCCTGCTTGAAATCAACGCCAAAGCCCGCTAATCGACAGGGGTTGTCAATCGAGGTGCTGTCCATGAGCCGTTCCATCCGCCGTGTTGCCGTTGTTTCGCTGATCAGCTCACTGCTGCTGTTCCAGACCGCGTGCGGCTCAACCCGCGACCCGCGCCAAAGCCAGGCCGGCGGCGGCACGCTTGAGAGTGAAGAACCCGCCCGCAACACGCCATTGTGGGTTGCGCTCGGCGTGTTGATCCTCGGTGCCGCTGCGGGTTATGCCGCGTCCACAGCCGATTAAGAAATTTTCTTAAAAAATTGATGTCGCAAACTTGACAGATTGTCAGTTTGCTCCCATGTCTGATCCCATGCGTATCCATGCCATCCCAGAGCGTGGAACAAAAGCAGGGACCGGCATGACAACTGTTGAAGACCCCATTCCCAGTGAGGAAGAACAAGCCCGCCGTTATGAGAAAATGGACGGGTTTACGCGCACTTTTGGCATGTTTTTCCAGCGGATCGGCCTGGGGGCGCCCTATATTCCCCGGCCTGAACAGATGAAAGTGTTTTGGCTGGTCGGCGTTGCCGTCATGGTCAATCACTATGATCTGGGGATTTTGTCGCTCGCTCTGCCCCGGGTTCAGGCCGATCTGGCCATCACTGACGCCCAATCGGCGGAAATGATGTCGATGCTCAAGCTCGGCATTCTGGCGAGCTTCATCATTGCGCTGCTGGCTGACAAGGTGGGCCGCCGACGCCTTTTGATGCTGACCATTGTCGGCGCGGCGCTGTCGACCTTTGCGACCGCCTTTGTGCAAACCCGCGAGCAATTCATCACCTTTCAGTTTCTTGCCCGATGCTTTTCCTACACGGAAGATATTTTGTGCTTCGTCGTCATTGCCGAGGTGATGGATGCCCGCTTGCGCGGCTGGGCCGTGGGCGCGCTCGCCGCTTTGGGCGCAGCCGGTCATGGTGTTGCCGGGCTGGTCTATGCCGGAATTGAGGTGCTGCCCAATGACTGGCGCGACATGTATATTATTGGGGCGGGCCCCATGCTGCTGATTGCGTGGCTGCGCCGGTCGCTCGACGAAACCGACCGGTTCAAAGCCCATCGCGAAGAAACCAGACATGACAAATCCATCCGGGCGGCGCTTGAACCCCTGATCAATCTGTTCACCGCCTATCCGGGCCGGATTGTGACCATCGGCTTGACCATCCTGCCCTTCAGTTTCGGCATGACCGGCGCGCTCGTCATGATGCCCAAATTCCTTCAGGACGTGCATAATTTTACCCCGCCCACCATCGCGCTCTTGTTTGGCTCGGCCGGGGTGATCGCGGTTTCGGGCAGCCTGCTGGCAGGCCGTCTGTCGGATATGTTTGGCCGCCGCATGATGCTGCTGGCGGGCGCTGTGCTGGGCGCGGGCGGCTTTGCCTATGTCTATCTGTTCGGCACCGGTGCGGGACTGATCATTGGCTGGATGGTCGGACTGTTCGGCTTCTTCGCCGGACAGGCAGTGCTGGCCGCGATGGGCGCGGAATTGTTCCCGACCTCTTACCGCTCCACCGCGTCCTCGGTGCGCGGCATCGTCAGTGCTCTGGCAGGCAGTGCGGGTCTGGGCGCCATCGCCATCCTTGATGGCATGACCGACAGCTTTTCAACCGCTGTGGCCCTGCCGGTTCTGCTGGTGCCTTTGTGTGCGCTGATCGCCTTCCTGTTTATTGAGGAAACGGCGGGGCGCACACTTGAAGACATTGCGCCTGAAAAAACCTAGGACCCGATCGGCCTATTGCGGAAATGGCGCACCGCCACAACCGATGACCGCGGTGGCATGCGCTTGTCAAAATCAGGCCAGCGGGTGGAAGGATTATCCGCGCTGGAACCCGATCCGGGGTGCTGAACCGCACAGAACAAAGTCCGGTCATCGGGTGTGAGACACGGGCCGCACAGTTCCGCCCCCACGGGCGTGGCGAGCAGGCGTTTGGTCAGCGCCCGGCCCGGCCCGTCGACATCACACATCCACACCCCGTCCGCGACACCGGCCTTGGGCGCGCCATCGGTGGCGATCAACATGCGGCCATGCCGGTCAAAGGCGCAATTGTCGGGTGCAAACAGCCAGCCATCCTCGCCGGTTTGGGGATTGTAGGTTCCCGCCTGCTCACCTTCCAAAGGCCCGCCCATCAGGAACATGGTCCAGTCGGCGCGGTCAGCCGCATGATCCCCGCCACGCGGTGCGATCTCCAGAATATGGCCCGCTTTGTTGGGGCCGCGCGGGTTGGGCGCATTGGTGTCATCGGCCGCACGCTTGGTATTGTTTGTCATGATGGCGTACGCCCGGCCATTGACGGGATTAACATCGACATCTTCGGGCCGGTCCATCGGTGTGGCGCCCACCAGATCCGCCGCCCGGCGTGCCTCGATCACCACATCGGCCTGGCTGGTGAACCCATTGTCTTCGGTATGCTGGCCTTGTCCGTAGACCAGCGGATGCCAGATCACTTCACTGTCAGTGAATTCGGCAACATAAAGCGTGCCATCGTCCAAAAGGTTGGGATTGCCGCGCGGATTGTCCGGGTCAAACGCCTCTTTGGAGACAAATTTGTAGAGATATTCAAAGCGCTGATCATCGCCCATATAGACAACAACACGGTTGTCGGCATTGACGACCACGCCTGCGCCTTCATGCTTGAAGCGGCCAAGCGCGGTGCGTTTGACCGGCCGGGCGTCGGGTGAGAAGGGATCGATCTCGACCATCCAGCCCATATGGTTGGGCTCAAGCGGGCTTTTATCGATGTTCCAGCGTTCATCATGCAGCGCCCAGGGCAGGGGGCCTTCGCCCTTAATGCCGAAATCCTTGTAATTCTGCGCCTCGCTGGTCGCGGTGGGATCACCCATAAAATAGCTCTGGATATTTTCTTCCGCCGACAAGACGGTGCCCCAGGGCGTTACACCGCCCGCGCAATTGCCATAGGTGCCGTGCGCGATGGTACCGCCTTCGCTTTCTTTGGTTTTCATCCGGTCCGAGCCGCGCGCAGGCCCCATAATGTCGAACCTGGTGTGTGCGGTGATGCGGCGATTGAACCGGCCCGGCTTGGCAGCCAGCCAGGTGCCTTCCTTGCGCTCAAGCTCCACCACGCTCAACCCCAGGGCCATCTGGGTGATGCGCCACAATTCAGCCTTTTGCGCATCGGCTTCGGTGAAGCCGGGGAACATCATATCGGGTTCCGCAAACTCATGATTGACCACCAGAAGCGCGCGGTCAGGTTCACCCTTGAGGCCGAAGAACGCCAGGAAATCATTGTTGGTGCCAAACTGGCCCGCTTGCGCCTTGGCGCTTTGGTTTTTGTAGTCAAAACGCGGCGCACCGGGAAGCACCGGATCGCCCCAGCGGATCACCACATCATGGGTGTAATTGGCAGCCGTGTGGAAGCGCGCATCAAGCCGCTGGCTCAACCCCTCAAAGGACAGGGTTGGACCCCCTGCCGGTGCCATGGCGTGCGCACCGGTTGCCAGCATCGCCGCGCCGCCCGCGCCCGCCACCAGAAAGGCGCGGCGGGAAATATCATCAAATGATGCGCCGGTGCGCGGACGATCAATCGCCAGATCGTCTTCGGCATCCATGGCGGCTTTGGAAAAGCGTTGTTCAGTCATGGCGTCAGTCTCCCTCAATCTGAGGGAGACTGTATATCGGCCAAAGTGTCAGCGGCGTGACACTCAGAACAGGTTCAGCGCATATTGCCAGCCCGCCGTCAGCGTCCAGCGGGTTTTCAGCTGCGGGCCGTTGAGGTTCTGATAGACCGGCGCGGTGAACTCAATGGCAAGCCGCTGGCCTTTCAGCTGACCTTCGGGAACGATGAAATTGACACCGGCCCCCAGCGACAGCCACTCCCCGCCATGATTGTCAGGATTGGCGGTCTGCACCATCATCGGGTTGAGGCGCGGGTCCGCCCCTTTGATCGACCCGACATGTTTACCGATCACCCGGCCCGACACTGAAAACCAGTCATTGAGCTGATGGCCGACAAAGGCGGTCGCCTCATATTTATTGCCCAGCCGGTAATCGCGGCGGTTTTCCCCCGTGCGCACCACCGTTGAAAACTGCACGCCGCCGCGCGTCGCATCATGCCCCAGCACCAGCGTGGCATTGCCGATAAAATCATACGTGCCCGAGCCAAGCTGCATCGGATAGGGCAGCACCGCATTTGCCATGGCCGGTGTGTCGTCGCGTTCATCAATCGAGCCGGTGGGCAAGGTGAAGCCCGCCTGAATGTGGAACGTGGCGCTGTCACTCAGATCAGTGCCGATCAATGCGCTGATCTTGATGTCGCCCGCCCCCTTGCTGCTGGTCGTAAAGCGGCGGTCCATCGGCACAATCAGATGATCCATCGTGTTGCTGAGATAGGGGATCATGACCATGGCGGTCACCGCATCGGTCAGCCCCAGCATGGCACCGAACATATGCATGTCCATATTCATGTCGGTCGGCACAACCGGATGGCCAAAATTGGCCGTGACCGAGGCCGGGCCGAAATCGGACGTGCCATCGCGGGTGCCGCTCATGCGCATGCGCATATAGCGATAGGACAGCATGAATTCGCCCGCACCATGGCGGTGATCGCCCATCACACCGATCGGCGCATGGGATTGGGGAACAGGTTTGGTGTCATGGGCGATGGCCGGCGTGACACAGGCGCCGAGCGCGAGCGCGGCAAGAACGGATTTGAACGTCATGGAAGTCTCCGAAAATCAAAAAGGTCTGGGTGTGGGTCAGACCAGTTTCGGAGGAGCCCTCGATTGGCGGGTGCGCAAGACGCGCCCCGCTGCGGTTTGGTGGGCCGCACGCCCAAACGCCAGATCGGCGGCAATCGACACAGCCGCCAGCATGGTCATATCCGGCACCAGGGCCGGTGACAGGGCCGCCGAACACAAGGTGCAGCGATCGGCTGATTGCGGCGCGGGACTATTGTCGTCACTGCCGGGATTACACACGCGCGCCAGCGCGGCATAGGCGACCTGGACCGGATCGGCCTTGTCAAACTCCGACACCTGCGGGGACGACAGATGCACAGGGGCTAACAGGGCCTGCACCAAAAGTGCCGCCCCCAGCCAAATCAGCGCCAAAAGACGCGCGTCCCTGTGCTTCAAACCCCTCATGGCGGTGTTCTATGCCTGAAAAGCGCGCCCTGCAAGCAGGGTGCACAATGCCGCATCATTCATAATCGGCGCTGCCATGGGACGCTGAGGTTGCCTTGCGCACGGGCAATTCAGCTTGCGGCGCAGGGCTGCTTGTGGCTTGCGCTTCAGACTGATCGGTCATGGCAATATAGGCTGGCGGGGCTTTGCCGGCATGATCGACGCCGAAATAGATCGTCTGATGGGGGAACGGAATCTCGATATTGTGCTTGTCGAATAGGAACTTCATCCGCCGGTTGAACTCCCGGCCGATGCGCCATTGCGACAAGGGATTGGTCTTGATCCGGGCGCGCACAACCACCGCTGAATCATCGAACCGGTCGAGCCCCAGAACCTCAAGCGGCCCCAGAATATCATCAGCCATTTCGGGATCGGCGCGCATCTCCTCGTCAATCTCGCGCAACAGCGTGATGACATGATCGGTGTTTTCACGATAGGCCACCCCGACATCGAGCAGATAGTAAGAGAAGTCCTTGGTCAGATTTTTCACGCTGTCGATGGTGGAAAACGGCACCGTGTGAACACTGCCCGACAGGTCGCGCAGCCGGACAGAGCGGATATTGACCGCCTCCACAACACCTGAATGGCCCGCCACATCGACGACATCGCCGACCGAGATTGCATCTTCAAGCAGGATAAACATGCCGGTGATCACATCTTTGACGAGCGTTTGCGCGCCAAAGCCAATCGCCAGACCGATCACCCCGGCACCGGCCAGAAGAGGGGCGATATCAAGGCCAAGCTCGCTCAAGATCGTCAAGGTCGCCACCGTCAGGATCACGATGGTCAGCGCGCTTTGCGCCAGAGGCAACAAAGTGCGCGTGCGGGCTGAGCGCACCAGGGTGGCGCCTTCTTCTTCCTCTGCCCGCAAGAAGCGCGCAATGAAGGCAGAAGCAAATTCCCAGACCAGAATGGCGGCCACGGCTACAATGCCGATCCGGCCAATCCGGGCGAGCAAAGCGGCACCCGCTTCGGTGCCCAGCGCAGCCAGCACATCCACGCCCCAGGCTTCACAAATGGCCACCACCGCAATGATGGCGATCAGAACCGATGACATGGTCCGCGCAATGGGCAGATAGCGATTAGCGCGGTTTTCCAAGCCGGGAAAGCGCTGGTCGAGATCAGGATCGATGGAAAACAGTTTTTGCAAAAGACGATGGCTGCCGCGCACCAGAAGCTCGGCCACCACAATCGCGCCCACCGTGCCGATAGTGCCGCGCGCAATGGTGGCAAAGCCGCCATCAACGCCCAGCGCCCAGATCACAAAGACCGCCAGGACATACAAGATCGCCAGCACATGCCACACATCGGCCAGCCGGGAGCGCAGAATATTGATCGCCTGATTGGCATTTTGCGGCCCCTTGATGATGCCCGCCATGCGTTCGCGCACCTGCAAGATCAGCACCACCGCCAAAACCGCAAGCACCAGCCCGACCATCTTGGCAAACCCGTCGGCAGCCCGGGCGGGCATGCCGGTGGCCGCCAGCGTCTCGGCAATGACAAAGCCGTAGACCGAGAAGTTCACAAAACGCGACACCCAGATATAGGCGTAGGCCGCATCTTCATCGCTTAACGGGATCAGCCGCAGATTGGGGGCAAGCGGCGTCATCACCAGCCGCGCAAAGGCAAGCAGCGCACGCGCGACAACAATCGCCTGAATAAGCGCAACCGCGATGATGCGAACATTGGCCGACACCGCACTGTTGACGTCAGCCTCGCCAATCGAGGCAAGCTCCAGCGTGCCATAGGCGGCAACGCCAAAGGCCACAATCGGCATCATATCGATCAGCGTGCGGATCCCCAGCCACAAGGACCGCGTGATCATGCCCGGATAGTGACGGGTTTCAATCGCCCGGCGCGACGGCGCCAGAATGCGCCGCAACAGCCACCGCGCCAGCAGGCCCGCCCCCAGCACAAGGGCGAGTTTCCATGACAGGGCGAGCCAGAAGGCGCGCAGCTCGGGCTTGGAGGACTGTTCGTCAAACCAGCCTTTGAGCGCATCAGGGTCCCCCGCCGCGCCCGCCAGTTCCGCCAATTGCACGCCAAGCGCGGCAAGCCCGGCGGTCAGCTGACCCAATATGCCGCCCAGCGCATCAATCAGTCCGGGTGTCTGTTCGGGCTCTTCGGTCTGCTTGTTCACCGCTTCAAGCGCGCGCAGCGTTTCTACCAACTCCTGCCGGGCCTGATCATCTTCCAGCTTGTCAGCCAGTTTGCCCGCCTCTTGTGCCGACAAGGGCGGTGATGCCGGGATATCCTGCCCCTGGGCGGGCATAACCCACAACAATGCGAGAGCAACAAGCAGATGTTTCAGCATGGGTCTTCCTCACCGAGCCAATGGCGCATGAATTGATCGAGCCATAAGACATTTTGGGGGTCGTGCAAAGAGCGCAGGCCAAGCTGGCGGGTGGCGGTTTGCGCACCGGGTTCAGCCAGCCGTTCCCCCGCCCGCACAATCCAGCGGTGATGCATCGCCCGGCTCACCTCAGGGTGAAACTGGATACCCACAACCGCCTGTCCCATGCGGAACGCTTGCACCGCAAAGGTGTCGCCGGTCGCCAGAAGTTCCGCGCCGGGCGGGGCGATGATGGCATCCCCATGCCATTGAAACGCATGCATTTCGCGGGGAAACAGCGGGAGGCCCTGTTCGGTGGAAAAGAGCGGGTAATAGCCGACTTCAACCTTCTCTTGCGGGTGGCGGACCGAATTGCCGCCAAGGGCGGTGGCAATCAATTGCGCGCCCAGGCAAATGCCCAGCATGGGGGTGGACCCATCGGCATGCCGGGCGATCCAGTCGCGTTCAGCATTCAAAAAGGGAAACTCAGCCGTATCATGGACCGACATGGGCCCGCCAAAGATCACCACCCCGGCATAGTCGGTGAGCGTCTCGGGCAAGGCGTGGCCGAGCGCCAGGCGGCAGACCTCTTCTTCATAGCCGTTTTCGCGGACAAAGCGTCCGACCCGGCCGGTTTCGGATTCGGGCCGGTGCACCACCATCAGGACCTTTTTGGGATTATCCCCGCTCATCGGCCCTTTTGCACAAGCGCAATCATCGGCAGCAGAACAAAGCGCGGGGTCACCGGGGCCAGCCGCGCCATCAGCCAGTTGAAAAAGCCGGGAATGACCACCGACTTGCCTTTGAAAAAGGCTTTCATGCCGCGCGCGGCGACCTGGCCGGCACTCATCACCGGCATGAGCTTCAACAAAAGCTGGCCGGAGAATTCCGCTGCGTCCTGAAAGCCGGTCAATGTCGGGCCGGGACAGATCGCCAGGCAGGTCAGCCCGGTGCCGCGCAATTCGTAATTCAGCGCCTCGGAGAAGTGCAACACATAGGCTTTGGTGGCGTAATAGACAGCCATCAAAGGACCCGGCTGGAACGCCGCCGTCGATGCGATATTGATGACGCCGCGCCGATGGGTCGAAGGCTTCTTCGCCGCCTCCTCCATCTTGCCGACAAGCGCATAGGTCAGATCGGTCAGCGCGGTGACATTGAGATCAATCATGCCGATTTGCTTGTCCCGGCTTTGCGCGGAAAACCGTCCCGCCAGACCATAGCCTGCATTGTTGACGAGCACATGAGGCACCCGGCCTTGCAAGGCGGTTTCGATGCGGGCAACCGCGCCGGGGCCTGCCAGATCAAGCTCCAGCGTTTCGGCCTCAACGCCATGCTGGTCAGACAGACGCCGCGCCACATTGTCGAGCAGGCCTTTGGAACGGGCGATCAACAGCAAATCATAGCCGGCCTTGCCAAGCTCATCGGCGATGGCTTCGCCGATCCCGCCGGACGCGCCGGTGACAAGGGCGAGGGGTTTGGTGCTCATTCCGGTCTCCATCACTGCATGCGCACTAAAGCATGGCCGTATCGGTTTCGACGCCGAGCAGCACCCGGCCGCTCAGTTCCTGCGTTGCGCCCGACACCATAAGATGTTGCGTCGCAACATGCACGTCCCGAAATCGCCGTTGCAGCGGTGTTGAAAGAAAAACACTGGTGCCGCCCGCCTCGGTATGAAGAAGCGTGACCGCCTGCGCGGCCTGCTTGGTGGCGTGGCACGCAGCCAGCCGCAGCCGGGCGCGTGCCGCATCATCGATCACGCCATCCTTGGCGGCCCTGTCATAAGCGTGGCCCACCGCATCATGCAAAAAGGCCCGCGCGCTTTCGATGATCGCCATGGCTTCGGCAAAGCGCAGCTGGGCTTGTGGCCGATTGGCAAGGCTCTTCTTTGAATATTGCGGCGTCTTGGCCCCGGCCAGGGCGACAAATTCATCGAGCGCCCCTTGCCCGATCCCCAGCGCCACTGCGGCAATCCCGATGGCAAGCAGACCAAAAGCGGGAAAGGCGTAAAGCGGCGCTTCAATCCGCGGCCGGTCGGTAGCAAGGGCGACCGAAAAAGCGTGGGCCACCTCAAGATCATCAAAGCTGAACTGGTTCGACCCGGTGCCGCACAGCCCCATCACATGCCAGCTGTCTTCGATGGCGGCCTCGTCACGCGGCACGATCATCATCCGCGAATTGGGCACCCTGCCGAGCATTTCAGGCTTGCCGTCCTCCCCCAGAACGAGAGAGCCGCCCATGATCCAGCGCGCATTCAAACTGCCCGAGCCCCAGTTCCACCGGCCCGTCACCCGGTAGCCGTCGCCTGCGCGCACCGCCTTGCCCATGGGGGCAAACACACCCGCCACAATCGTGCCGGGGGCAAACACGGTGCGTGCCGCCGCCTCGTCGATATAGGCGCCGACAAGCCCGGTGGTCGCGCCGATATTCACGCACCAGCCGGTTGATCCATCAGCCGCCGACAGGGTTTCCACCACTTTGAGAAAGCTCAACGGATGGGCCTGCGCGCCGCCCAGATTTTCCGGCACGCATAAATGATAAAGCCCCGCTTGCGCCATCTTGTCGGCCAGGTCTTGCGGCACGGCGCGAGCCTGTTCAATCTCATCGGCGCGCGCAGCGATTTCAGCGGTGAAGCTTTGGGCCGTCTTTATCAGTGTCATTTTGATCTGAGCCCCATGCGGTTGGCGATATTGTTTTTCTGCATGTTGGAGGAGCCGCCCACAATGGGCAGTGAAATCGCGTCGCGCACATAGCGTTCCATATCCATGCCGTCGGACAGGCCGTACGCGCCGGTGATGCGCTGACAGCTCTGGGTGACACGGGCGGCCCCTTCACAGCAAAACAGCTTGGCCATCGAGGTTTCGACCGAGCAGGGCCGGTCCAGATCGGCGAGCCAAGTGGCGTGCATCAGCATGTGGCGCATAGCTTTGACGTCAGTGGCGCACGCCGCCAGATCATGGCGGATCGCCTGATGGGCCGAAATGGGCTGGCCGAACTGCACCCGCTCTTCGGCGTAAGCCCACGCATCGGCGAGCGCAGCTTCAGCCAGGCCCAGCGCACAGGCCGACAGTTCAAGCTTTTCAACCTCAAGCGCGCGTCCCGCCAGCTGGCCCCATCCCCGATTGAGCATATCAGGGCCGCCGAGCACATTGTCTACCGGCACGCGGACGTCTTCAAATATCGCGTCCATGGTGGCGACGCCGCGAATGCCCAGATGCCCCAAAGGCGTGTGCGCAATGCCCGGCGCGTCGGCGGGGATCAACACAATGGAGAGGTTTTTATATTTGTCGTCTTTGGGTCCGGTGCGCAGCAGACAGAAGATAAAATCGGCAATATGCGCGCCGGTGCACCACCGCTTGGTGCCGTTGATGACAATCGTATCGCCCTCAACCCGGCCGGTGGTTTCAACCGTAGCGAGGTCGCCGCCGACATTGGGTTCGGACAGACCATAGGCAAAGATCAGATCACCCGCTGCGACGCGCGGCAGCAAGGCTGCCTTCTGGCCGGCCGAGCCATTTTCATTGAGGTTCATGCCCGCATAGCAGACCGCCTGAATATAAGGACAGGCCAGCGCGACCGAGCGTTTGGCAAGCTCTTCAATCACCGCCATGGTCGCGGTCAGATCAATGCCGGTACCACCAAATTCTTCCGGCACGGTGAGGCCCATCAGGCCCAGCCGGGCGATCCCGTCAAACGCGGCTCGTGGGAAAATATTGTCTTTGTCCCAGGCGCGCGCATCTTCGCGGCTGGCATGGTCGCCAATAAAGCGGCGCACCGTGTCGCGCAGTTCCCGCACATGATGGGGTTCGTCAAACTGAACTTGTGTATCCATTACCGGCCTTGAAATCTGGGAGCGCGTTTTTCCAAAAACGCATCGACAGCCTCGGCATGATCGTGCGTGCGGAACGTTTCCATTTCATAAGCGACCGAAGCATCCAGGATCGAATGCGCCAGCTGCTTGAGCCCGATATTGACGGCAACCTTGGTGGAGCAAATCGCCTGATAAGCGCCATCGCGCAACCGTTCCGCATAGGCCTGAACGGTCTGGTCAAGCGCATCGGGATCAACCGCGTGATTGATCAGACCGATTTCAGCCGCCCGCGCGCCGCTCAACCCGTCGCCGGTCATGAGATATTCCTTGGCCCGCGCATAGCCGATCAGTTGCGGCCAGATAATCGCGCCACCATCCCCCGCCACAATGCCGACCTTCACATGGGGGTCTGAAATGGTGGCATCACCGGCGGCAAAGATTGTGTCGCAAAACAGGGCCAGCGTTGCCCCCAGCCCGACACACGCGCCGCTGATTTTGGCGATCACGGGTTTGCGGAGGTCCAGCAAGGAAAAGATGATGGCCTTGGCATCTTCGATCGACGGCAGATCACATTGGCCCAAACGCGCATCGCGCATCCATTCCAGATCACCGCCAGCGCAGAAATGCTGGCCATGGCCGGTCAGCACCACCACGCGGATCGCGGGATCGCGCGCCACGCGGGTGAACACTTGCGCCAATTCTTCGTGCATGCGCTCGTCAACGCGGTTCAGCGCATCGCGCCCGGTCAGCGCGACCGTCCCGATCCCGTCGGTGACCGATACGGTAATCCGTTCAAATCCTGTGTATGACATGCCGTCCCCTGCCTGCCCTGTCTTGAGCTGTCTTGATTGTTTTTTGACAGACTAGCGGCTGGCGAAGGCGGCGCAAAGAAAAAGGGCGGCGCTTGATAAAAGCACCGCCCGCAAGGCTTGAGTGAAACTGTGTGCCTATTCGGCAGCCAGCAGGCCCGTGGCGCGCGAAAGTTTGCCGCCATTGAGTTCGATCAGATATTTGATGCCTTCCTCGGCAATATCATCACCGACCATGCGGTCGCCTTCGGCGTGCAGCTCTTTCATATCGACAAAGGCGGCATAATTGGGCGCGGTGCGCTCGGTGATAATGCCGGCTTTGAGCAGGGTCTTGATCAGAACGCGGAAGATGTTGGTGGCGTCGGCCATGTCTTCGCGGATTTTCTCATCCGTCATCGCCTCGATGAACGCATTTTGCGCCCAGGCGGCGTCGATGCCGACCTCTTCATACATCCAGCCGCGCTGATCGGGGCTCACAAGGTTGAACAGCAGCTGATGGAAGCAATGGAAGGCCCAGTCTTCGATCATGTTGCGTTCGGCTTCGGACACATAAGGAATGGTCTTGTCGGCCCAGATTTTACCGAATTTGTGGTGGAACGCCTCATCAGTCATCACCAGCTGGGTGAGCTGCTTCAAAAGCGGGTCGCGGCCATAGGTATAAAGCGAGGCAAACGCGCCCATGGCGAGGCCTTCAACCAGCATCTGCATGCCGACGATCTTTTTGTAGACTTCCGGCGCAGCGACCAGCTCGTCCAGCAGATCAGCCAGCGCGGGACCGCACTCGCACGGCTTGCCCCAGCGCGCCTGCACGTACCGCGAGAAGCCCAGCACGTGACGCGCCTCTTCGCGCGCCTGATTGGTGGCATATTCCTGTGCGCCGGGGTCCTTCAGAATATCAACCAGCGAGGCCGACAGGGACAGCGCGCCTTGCTCGCCATGCAGAATGGCCGACAGCGACCACAAGGTGCCCATATTGGCCAGTTTGATTTTCTTTTTCTCATCCAGACCGGCCATGTCGGCGATGATGCGGTCGAGCGACATTTCAGGGTCAACGATATAGTCGGACTCAATGTCGAATGGGACCGAGAAGTCGATATATTTGGTGTCGAGCGGATCCCAGAAATGATCATGGGTGGCCGAAATGATCTTGTCGAAGGCGGTTGAGCGGTTGTTATAGCGGTCAACTTCGATCATCGATTTGAAGTCGCCGGGCGCAACCGTGTTGTATGCCGGATCTGTGGTGATGTCGCTCATGTGGATCTCCCATCTCAAACCAGGTCCGGTCTTGGTATCGCCGGACGTCCTCAGTGTTGCGCGCAAAGATGAACAAGGCGTCACCTTCAGTCAAGACAAAAATGACGCTAGCGTCAACTTGAGCGGGCGGAACAGGCCCTGATAAATCCGTGAATGGCCCCCGCGTGCCTGGTCGCTTATGGTGCGGACCAGGATGGGGCGCGAAACCGCCTGTGGGAGGCTTTCATGAACAAGATCAAATCCTACTACGTTTTGCCGTTTTTTATCGGCACCATGACGTTGATGATCAGCGCCATCGTTTCGCTCGCCTCAGACGGATTTCACTGGGGCTGGGCCGGTATTGTGCTGATCACCGTGCCGCTGATGGTCTTTCTGGGGGCAACGGTCGCTTCCCTGTTCAAAGGCGCGCGCCTGCGGGTGCCGGTGTGCACAACACTGGGCATTGCGGGGCTTGTGATGGCGCTTTATGGCCTGTTTGGCGCGGGCGAAAGTGCGTTGACGGTGTTTCTCGCCGCGCTCGGCTTTGCGGGCTATTGGCTGTATGAATTCTGGTATGCGCGCTTTGGCCGGGCCACGGTCGCCGCCCTCGCGCCGGGCCAGCCCATGCCGGACTTTCCCCTTGAACAGCATGACGGCACGCCGGTCATGGCGCATTCTTTTAAGGGCCAGCCGACAATCTTTCTGTTTTTCCGGGGCAATTGGTGCCCGCTATGCATGACCCAGATCCGCGAAATTGCCGGCCAGTATCAGGAGCTTGACCGCAGGGGCGCGCAAGTCGTGCTGATTTCCCCGCAAGCCCATGGCCAGACCGAAAAGCTTGCCGCCAAATATGATGTGCCGTTCCACTTCATGGTGGATGCGGGCAACACCGCCGCCCAACAGCTCGGTATCGCCCATCCCGACGGGCTGCCCATGGGCATGGGGCTGATGGGCTATGAGGATGATCTGGTCATGCCCACCGTGGTCATCGCCGACAAGGATGGCATCATCCTGTTTGCCGATCAGACCGATGATTACCGGGTGCGGCCTGAGCCTTCGACCTTCCTTGCGGTGCTGGATGGAACCTATGCAGCGGCATGACCGGCTGGCCGTTTACGGCCATTTGCTTTGGGATGAGCCTTACCTTGATCAGCTTGGCGTACGCCATGGCCTCAGGCCCGTCGGGCCGTGCGTGATCACGGGCGCGCTTTACACGTTCGGGCCTGCGCCCGCTTTGGTACCCGGTGAGGGGCTGGTCAAAGGCTTTCTTTATGATGTCACCGATGATGCGATCTGGCCGGTGCTGCACGCCTATGAAGACTATGACCCGGCTGATCGGGACGGCTCACGCTATGTGCTCGCCGAAGTGACATTGCATGAGCCGCAAATGACCGCGGCGCTCTATTACTGGAACCAGCCGGTGAGCGATCTTGAACGGATCGATCACGGCGACTGGATGGCGTGGATCAGGGCCGCGCTGTAGGCTTTTCGATTAGTGTGGATAAGTCGCGACCGGCCCGAGGGTGGGTGCGGAACGCGCCCGCCCATGGGGGCGGGTCGGGCGCGATTGATCGCTAATGCGATCAATAAACAGAACGAAGGCTTTCCCATCTAGCGAAATAGCGGTCCATATGAACCCCCGCTCGATTTACGAACTTCCTCTTCACGCTCTTCACAAACTTCAATCCAAATTTCGTAAGTTTCCGCAACCATCTCGTCTAGTTGGTCAAATGAAAATTTTCCGAAATCATCTTCAAGAACAAGCTGTGCTTTTCGCGAACCACTTTTTTCAGCAGGAAACTTAAATACACCAAACACCACCTTGTCAAAATCTGGGTCAGCTTCTCGGATGTGTTCGTGCATAACCGAAAAAGCGAACTTCAACCCAAGTTCGCTCAAACCTTTACTTTTTCTAGGATCAAGAAAAGGAACTAGTAGCCTACCGTCCATATTCAATAAGACGGAATTCCAAATCACGATTCTTCGTCCCCCGCCAATTTTCATTGGGAAAAGGTCGATTTCTTTTCCAATCAGATCATGTTCGCTGGAAAAATTATAAAGCGATCGCGCTACATTTCTGTTTGCAATGATGGCTTCTTCTTTTTTCGCAAATTTTGCGATATCATGATCAATCACGCTCCAGGCTGTTCTTTCAGCGGGCCCAAACATTTCAGGTTGAATATTATAAATATCAAACGAACAGCGTCTAACGGCTTCATAGGAATAAGGCGGGCGCCCTTCTTTAAAAGCAAAAAGACTGCGATATTTCTGATCGCGCTGCATCGGAGCGATCCGCGCAAGGTCGATATCAGGTAAGGGGCGAATCTTCACTTGGCTCTCCTGTAACCGGCTGATCGGCGATTGCCACTTTGTGGAACCGGAATCGATCTGAAATCACAGTATTAGAGATTCGGAGGCCTAGCGCAACTGATGTTCTGGATTTGTTTACTACGTACGACCAAGGGGCATTTGGTGCGTGAGAGAGCTCAACGAGTCTTCCTGGTGAGAGCGGACCGAGCTGGTCAATTACTATTCTAATATGCCGCCTAGCTTCATCGTTAATTTTAGTTTTTATTGGCGACTCTTCGCCGGTAAACAGATCCTTTGCACCTAATCTACAATCTATGCGCTCCGCTCCACATTCCTTAAACCCCTGATAAACCAAAGGGTGGACTGGACCGTATTGCCATGCCTCAAAATTACCGCGCACCAAAGGGTTGCCAGTACTTGACATAAAACGCCCATGAACAAAATATAGAAGTTTTTGCAACTTCAAATTGGTAATATAAATATTATGCTCGTCCGCATGATCGAGCATGTTATTCGCAATCGCTCGCGCGTCGTAAGGTGGCTTCTCTGAGAAATCGGTAGTTTCCCGCATAACTGATATACCGTCGTTCGCCACATGTTTAGAAAAAAAGAATCTTGAATATACCTAAAATCACTTTGATTCGATAGCGTGTTCTCATTGTGTTCTGGGCAACAAAATTTTGCATCTAATCTTGGAAGTTTTTGAGTGAGATGGTGCCGCTTGCGTGACTTGAACACGCGACCTACGCATTACGAATGCGTTGCTCTACCAGCTGAGCTAAAGCGGCCCATATCGTGCGAGGCGCGCACCATAATCGAAGGCCGTCCGCGCCGCAATTGCGAATTCCCGCCGCAGCCCCGTCCGCCGTCATTCCGGGGCCATCCAAAGCCTTGGGCGAAGGATGGAACCCCGAATCTGAATTTTGCACGGAATTTATCGCCATCAGATTCCCGGTTCGCGCTACAGCGCGCCCGGGAATGACGATGAAAAAGCGGCGCGCCGCACCCTGCCGCAGCCCCTTCCCTGCCGGAGGCATGATGCCCCGCGCGGCATCGCGCCCCTCACGGGGTCTGGCGCGCAATCGCCTGGGGGTCGTTGAAATCATCATCCTCATCTTTCGGCACACCCTGATCGGCGGGCGGAATGGGCGAATCGAGAATGACAATGTCGTCTTTGCCCGGATTGGACGACGAGGCTGCCTTGGGCTTGCCGCGTCCCGATGCGCCAAATCCTGACGGCGCCAAAGGCGGCGCGTCGGCGGGCGGCGATGCGGGCCGAGAGACTGGTTGGGGTGCCGGTTGGGGTGCGGGTTTGGGCTCAGCGCTGCGCGGCGGCGCAGGCGCGGGATCAACCGCCACGGGCAGATCAACATCAAGCGTGTCGGCAACCACCGGTGTGGGGCTGTCCGCCATGCTCCAACTTTGGGAATCAAAGCTCAGGCAAGAGGGGCAGATCGCCTGCCAGCGGTCGGACGACCGGCCACATGACCGGCACCGCCAGCTGGGGTCAGACGCCACCGCCGCGCTCATCATCGCCTCGCGCGCCTCATCGACCCGGCCAACACCCCGGCGCAGCCGCTCGGCTTCAAGCTGCCAATGCCGCCGGGTCCGTTCGCCTTCGGGAACCGACACCAGCGCTTCCCCGGCCCGCGTCCAGTTCCCCGCCTGAATGGCGGCTTCGGCGACCGCCAGCTCGGCTTCGGGCGTGTTGCCTGCGCGGGCGGCAAATTTCTCAATCCGCTTGAGCCGGTCCTTGGGCTTTTCCGCCGGATCAAGCGCGGCATCGGCAGCAATCAGGAACGGATGGGGCAGGGCGGCGAAGGCTTCGGCCAGGATGGAGCGGGCCTTTTTCACCTTGCCCTGTTGAGCCAGAAGGCGCGCCGCGCGCACCGCGTTTTGCGGCAGGCCCTTCGACAGACGGTGGGCTTTGAGCGCAAGATCGAGAGCGTCACTTTCAAAGCCCTTGCCTTCCGCGGCAATAGCCTGTTCGGCCAGCAAAACGGCGCGTTTGCGGGCAATCCCGTCCTTGTCTTCAAGACCGGCCTTGGCGCGGGCTTTCAGCGCCTCTTCGGCCTGCTTCCATTCCCCGGCTTCACATTCAAAGGCAAACATGGCTTCAAGCACCCAGGGCGTTTTGGGGCGCAGCGCATGGGCGCGGCGGACCAACGCGCGGGCGCGTTTGCGATCCCCGGCCCGGACGGCTTCAGCCATCAGGCCGCGCAGGCCGACAAATTCGGTTTCCGGCTCGTTCAGCATGGCGGTGAACTGCTTGCGCGCTTCGTCATGATCGCCGCGCATCTCGGCAGCCTGGGCCGAGATCAGCAAGGTCGCCGGCGCATTTTTGAGCAGCCCGCGCGCGCGCTTGGCCTGTTTGAGCGCCTCGCTTGTATCCCCCGCGGCAATCGCCACCAGACCATTGGTCAGCGCCTTGTAGCCGCGCGCGGAATCAAAGCCGCGCTTGCGCGCCATGAGCGATTTGGGGCGCAACTCGCCCAGCAGGATGAACAGCCCCGCCACCACCGCGACCGCAAGCCCCAGCAGGACAAGCGCGATGGCAAAGCTCATCTCAATTTGCCAGCCCTGCCATTCAGCCACCAGACGGCCCGGATTGTCGGCGAGCCAGGCGGCCAGGCTGGCCAGCACAATGATAATGGCAAGGATCAGCCCGGCGCGGATCACACGGATCATGAGGCGCCTCCCGCGGCGATCATCATCGCGCTGAGTTCGTCGAGCGCCCGGTCGGTTTCAACCCTCGCCCGCGCCGCTTGCACCCAATCCTCCGCCACCGTGGCGGCCAGCCCTTTAAGCTTGCCCATTTCAACCAGCGCCTCGGCCAGCGCACCTTGTTTCAGGCGTGCTTCGGTACGGGCAACAATCGCTCCGGCATCATCCCCGGCCGCTTCGCCGACGGGACGGATGGTGACCACGCCTTGAACATTGCGCCACAGCCGGTCCAGCCAGCTTTCGTCCGACTTGGTTTTGGCGGCATCGAGAATATCGCGGGCGAGCGGATCAAAAGCGGCAATCAATTGCGGTTTGGTCTTCACCCCGTCCACCGCATGACGGCCCAGAACCGACAAGGCGCCACTGGCCGCAGGCGGGGCTTCGGTAATGAGTTCCAATTCGCGCGCGAACGGCACCCCCGATTGTGCCGCGCGTTCAAGCGTGGCGAAGGCCAGACCCGACTGGGCGGCGCGGCCCACTTTCTTTTCAACGGTTTCGGCCAGCGTGCGGTTGCGCGCAACCTGACCGGCCAGCGCATCCAGCTCGGCGCGCAGATCGGCCAGCTCTTGCGGATCAATTTGCGGATCAGCTTGAGGGGCGGCTGGTTCGGCAGCAGCGGTGCCACCGTCCCCGGCCTTGCCCATTTGCTCTGCCAGATAGGCAATGCGCAGCTTGAGCGAGGTGATCTGGTTTTCAATCTCGGACAGATCGACGGAGCCATCGGCGTCAACCACGGGCCGCGCCTCCAGCGTATCGATCCGGTCGGCCAGGGCTGCGATGGCATCGGAATGATCGGGACCGGGCTCGCCATGGGTCACAACCGGCAGACTGTCTTCGCGCGCTTCGAGTGCGGCCAGACGCTCTTCAATGCCGCTTAAATCAACGCTTTGGCTTTCCCCGCCCGAAATGCCGAACCAGCCCTGAACCGATTGCGGCAGGCTGGCAACGCCAAACAGGCCAACCACCAGACCCCCAAGCACCAGCGCCAGGACCCCGGCCACACGCCACCCCAGAATGCCGGGTTTTTTTGCCTTGGGCGTTTTGGCTTTGGGGTCATCCGCAGGCTCAACCTCCGGCGTGGCGCTCGCCGTCAACCTGGGCAGATCGGGGGCAGGTTCGGGCAACAGGGCCAGCATGGCCGCGTCATCGGGCCGGTCGGCAATCTCGATGGCTTTCCAGTTTGAGCCTTGCAGCCGGTCGGCAATGTTGGCCGACAGGCAATAGGCGGTCAGCCCGGCAAGCACCGCATCAAGGCCCGCGGCGCGCACCAGTTCGAGAAAAATTTCTGCGGTGCGCGGCGAATAAAACAGAACGCCGGTGATGTGGCCGGCTTCGAGCGCGATACGGGCTTCATCGGAAAACCGCTTGGCGGCCTCGGCTTCATACAAAACCACCCGCTTGACGGTGAAATTTTGCGCCTCAAGCAGCCCCTTGAGATCACCGGCGCGGACCTTGCCCGCCACATGCAAGACCGGCCCCAGACCGGCATCAAGTTTTTCGGCCGCCAGTTCGGCAAGCTTTTCAACATCGCCGCCCGCTTCGTCGACCCGGGCAAACCCCAAATCCCGTGCGGTCTGTGCGGTGCGCGGCCCGACCGCCAGCAGCGGCAGCGCCTTGGCCCGGTCCCAGCGGCGGATGGCCCGCACGCTATTGGCGCTGGTGGCCAAAAGCGCTTGGACGCCATCCAGCACGATGTCGGGTTCGGCACCGGCATCGGGCCCCGAAACGATAGTCAGAAGCGGTTCATGAGCAACGCTGTGGCCCGCGCTTTCAAGCGCCTCCAGGGTCGGGGCTGCATCCTCTTTCGAGCGGGTCAGCAAAAGCGTCATCAAGCCGTCTCCTTCAATTGGGCGAGGAAAGCCTCGCCCGCTTCGTCCTTCAACTGCTCGCCCAGCGCCGTCCCCAGCGCTTCGGCATCGGCAATCGCAGCCTCGCTGCGCGCACGATAAGACAGGCCACCATCGGGCGCAAAGATTGCACCCTCAAGACTAAGGCCCTGCGCATGCTCTTCAAGCCGGGCAAGGCCCGCCATCGGGGTGCGGCACGAGCCATCAAGCGCGGCCAGCAAGGCCCGTTCGGCCTTGGCTGCAATCCAGGTCGGCCAGTGATTGATCGGGCGCAAAAGCTCCCGCACCCTTGTGTCATCAAGCCGGGCTTCAATGCCGACAATACCCTGACACAGCGCAGGCAACATTTGATCTTCCTCAAGCACCAGGCTGGCCTTGTCGGCAATGCCCAACCGTTTAAGCCCCGCAAGTGCCAACAATGTGGCGTCCGCCTCACCGCGCGCAATTTTGTCAAGCCGCGTGCCGACATTGCCACGCAAGGGCTCTACGGTGAGATCGGGCCGCAGATTGAGCATCTGGGCGCCCCGGCGCAACGAGGCCGTGCCGAGAACCGCGCCTTGTTTCAGATCCGACAGGCTTGTCATCGGCGCTGAGGCAATCAGCGCATCGCGCGGGTCCTCTCGTTCGAGCACGGCCACAAGGCCAAGCCCGTCTGGAAAGACGGTCGCGACATCTTTGAGGGAATGAACCGCCAGATCGATCGAGCCCTCAAGCAGCCCGTCTTCAATCTCTTTAGTGAACAGCCCTTTGCCGCCGATTTCCGAGAGCTTCCGGTCGGTGATACGATCACCGGTGGTGACGATCGGGACGATTTCTACCGCGCCTTCATCAAGCCCATGGGCGGTGGTCAGCAGGCTTTGAACCTGCCGGGCCTGCCACAGGGCGAGCGGGCTTCCTCTCGTTCCGATCCGAATCATGATTTGCGGTGCCATGCGCACAGTGTTAGAGGCTGCGGCCCAACTTGAACAGGTCAAACCTTGCGATGAGCTTAACCGTTTTGGGCATTGAGACAAGCTGCGATGAAACCGCCGCCGCCATTGTGCGCGGCGTGCCGGGCAGCCCTGCCCAAATCCTGTCCAATCAGGTGCTGAGCCAAACCGACGAGCATGCGCCTTATGGCGGGGTGGTGCCCGAAATCGCCGCCCGCGCCCATATTGATCATCTTGACGGGCTGGTGGCCCGCGCGCTCGCCGATGCAGGTCTAGGACTTCATGAGATTGACGGTGTCGCTGCAACCGCAGGGCCCGGCCTGATCGGCGGGGTTCTGGTCGGGCTGATGACGGCCAAGGCATTGGCTTTGTCGGCGGGCAAGCCCTTGATCGCCGTCAATCATCTGGAAGGCCATGCGCTGACCGCACGGCTGACCGAAACGCTTGAATTTCCCTATCTGCTTTTGCTCGTCTCTGGCGGCCATTGCCAGATTTTGCAGGTGAACGGCTTGGGCGCCTATACGCTACTGGGCGGCACCATTGATGATGCTGTGGGCGAAGCGTTCGACAAAACCGCCAAATTGCTTGGCCTGGGCTTTCCCGGCGGGCCGTCGGTGGAACGCTGGGCCGCCAAAGGAGACCCCGCCCGGTTTGATCTGCCCCGGCCCTTGCTCGACCGCGAGGGGCTCGATTTTTCCTTTTCCGGCCTTAAAACCGCGGTGCGGCGCGAGGCTGAAAAGCTTGGCGGACCCGCTGCTATGTCCGAAGCGGACATTGCCGATCTGTGCGCGAGTTTTCAGGCCACCGTGGCGGAGATTTTGTGCCGCCGGATCGACCGCGCGCTTGGCCAGTCACCAACCGGCCTGCCCTTGGTGGTGGCCGGCGGTGTCGCCGCCAATCAGACCTTGCGCGCCGCTTTGAGCGAAACGGCCTCCGCCCGCGGCTCACCGCTTGTCGCGCCGCCGCTCAAACTGTGCACCGACAATGCCGCGATGATCGCCTGGGCAGGGCTTGAACGGCTTCACGCCGGGCGGGCCGATCCCTATGACATCAAGGCCCGCGCGCGCTGGCCGCTCGCTGAACTCACATAAAAAAACCGCCGCCAGGAGGGGGCCCGGCGGCGGCAAAATCAGTCCCCGAAGTGCAAAAGCGTGAGAGTGGCGTCTCATTCGGGGACCTGAGGGGTTCTTGAAACTCTCGTGACCCTGATATGGGCGCGGGTGGCGCCATCGGCAAGAAAACGGCCGCCGGAATGAACACCCCCTGTTCCGCATAGCAAAAGCTTGGCATTGTGGGGCCAACCCATTCGAAACGGACAATACCGTATGCAAAAAATTGGAGTCCTGGGCGCCGGTGCCTGGGGGACAGCGTTGGCCGAAACCGCTGCACAAGCGGGCCGCGACGTTACTTTGTGGGCGCGCGAGCCCGATGTCGTTGATGCCATCCAGGAGGGCCGCGAAAACAGCCTGTTCCTGCCTTCCATCCCGCTGAGCGGCAAGATCACACCGACCACCAGCCTGGGCGATCTGCAAGGCTGCGACGCCATCTTGCTGGTGACACCCGCCCAGCATATCAGGCGCATGACCGACCAGCTGATGGTCTCGCTGCCCGCACAGGAAAAGCCTGCTTTGGTTATCTGCGCCAAGGGTATTGAAATCGACACGGGCGAATTGCTGTCCACCGCAGTTGCGGCCGTCGCGCCGGGCTGCCCGCTGGCGGTTCTGTCGGGTCCGACTTTCGCAAGCGAGGCTGCGCGCGGCATGCCGACCGCCGTCACGCTCGCCTGTGCCGACCAAAGCGTCGGCGAAGCGATCATGCAAGCCATTGGCCGGCCAACCTTCCGGCCCTATCTGTCTGCTGACCCGGTCGGCGCGCAGGTTGGCGGGGCGATCAAGAATGTCTTTGCGATTGCGTCGGGCATGATTGAGGGGCTTGGGCTGGGTGACAATGCCCGCGCCGCGCTGATCTCACGCGGCATGGCTGAAATGATGCGGCTGGGCGAGGCGCTGGGGGCCGAACGGGAAACCCTGATGGGCCTGTCGGGGCTCGGCGATCTGATCCTGACCTGTACCTCGCGGCAGTCGCGCAACTATTCGCTGGGCCTTGATCTGGGGCGGGGCCGCACGATTGACGAGATCTTGAATTCCCGCCGCACTGTGGCTGAGGGCTATCACACCGCCCAGGCCGCCCAGGCCTTGGCGGACCGGCTGTCGATTGATATGCCCATCTCGAACGCCGTCTATCAGGTTGTGACGGCCAAGCTTTCCATTGCCGATGCCATGGCTGAATTGCTGGCGCGGCCCTTCACGACGGAGTTTTACTAATGCTCTTTGCCCTCACCTGTCTCGACAAGCCTGATGCGCTGGAAACCAGGCTCGCCACCCGGCCCGCCCATATCGATTATATCCGCGCGCTGGGCGACAAGGTCAAAATGGGCGGCCCATTGATCGCTGAGGATGGCGAAACAATGTGCGGCTCACTCATCCTGATTGATGCCGACAGCCGCGCCGAAATCGAAGAGATTGCCGCCAATGACCCCTATGCCAAAGCCGGCGTGTTCGAAAGCGTCAGCATTCAGGGCTATAAATGGGTCATCAACGCACCGGAAAATCTGTGATGGCATACTGGCTGTTTAAATCCGAACCCGGCACGTGGAGCTGGGAGGACCAGAAAAAACGCGGTGCGAAAGGCGAGCATTGGGACGGTGTCCGCAATTATCAGGCGGCGAACAATATGAAGGCCATGAAAGTCGGTGATCTGGGCTTTTTTTATCATTCGGTGAATGAGAAGCAGATTGTCGGCATCGTCCGGGTGATCAAGGAATATTACCCCGACCACACCGACGAAAGCGGCCGGTTCGGCATGGTCGATGTCGAAGCGGTGGAAGATGTGCCTGAGCCTGTGACGCTCGCAGCCATGAAGGCCGAACCCAAGCTTGAAGACTTTGCCCTCATCCGCCAGTCGCGCTTGTCGGTTGTGCCGGTCGATGCGGCCCAGTGGAAACTGATCTGCAAGATGGGCGGCATGAAGAAAGCGCCGGTCGCCAAAAAATGAGGCCCGCGCCGGGAACCGATCTGTGCGCTTTGGCTGATGTGAAAGAGCCGGGCGCCAAGGGCTTCACTTTCGGCACAGGCACAGACCGGTTCGACATGTTTGTCGTGCGCACCCAAGGCGTGGTGCGCGGCTGGCTCAACACCTGTCCGCATAATTTCACCACCCTTGAATTCATCGCCGACAAATTCCTCACCCGTGACGCACGCCATATTCTGTGCGCCACCCATGGCGCGCAATTCCGGCTTGATGACGGGGTGTGTGTTGAAGGCCCTTGTCCGGGCAAGGCGCTGACGCCGCTGCCCATCCGGCTAGAAAATGACCGGCTGGTGATGGGCGGTGATCAGGACACGGCAAGCGTCGTGCTGGCCGGGTCGTAAGACCAGGCGGCATCAAAACGGTTGAGCAGAAAGTCAGGCCGCACCCGCAAAATCTGTGACAGGGCGAAATTGCGCGCATGGGTGAGCGGCGCGGGGCCGATCTGAAACAGCCGCCCATTGCGCCGGGCGGCGGCCTGCATCTGCCCGCAGCGCCGGGCGCGCAGATCACCAAAGGCTGGGAGCGAGCCGCCCGCCTCAATAAGGCGCGCCAGCACGACCGCGTCTTCCAGCGCGAGCGCCGCACCTTGCGCCTGATGGGGCAGCATGGCATGCGCGGCATCCCCGATCAGCACCATGTCCGGGGTGCTCCACACCTTCGGCACCGCCCTCTCATAAAGCGCCCAGCGGGTCGGCCCTTCGACTGCACCGGCGAGGCGCTGAAACGGCCCCGCCCATTTTTTGAACAGCCCGCAAAATGCGTCGCGATCGGCCATCGCCGACCAGTCCGTGTCCGGCCAGCGATGCTCCCGCGTGATGACCACCAGATTAAGCGCGCGGCCCCGCTGCACCGGATAGGCAACCAGATGCATGCCCGGCCCCATGGCGACCGTCACACACTCCAAAAACCCCTCACCATCGAGCCGGTCCGCCGGGATCAGCCCGCGATAGGCAATCTCATGGCCGAAACGGGGTGGATCAAAACCCGCAATATAGGGCCGCATCTGGGAATGAACGCCATCGGCCACAACGCAGATATCGCCGGTAAGGGTGTGATCTGTCGTGGTGAGCGCGGTGCCGCCGCCAAAGCCGATCAGTTGGGTATCAAGGTGAAGCGTGATGGCGGGATGGTCCGCGACCGCCTTGACCAGCAGGGCCTGCAACTCAGCCCGGTGCAGTGTCGCGTAAGGCGCACCATAGGCCGCCTCGATCTTTGCCGCGGGAATGGACGTCAGCGTGCCGGCATCATCGTACCGCCGCACCACCAGCGCATCAGGCCGGGTGGCCAGGGCGAGCGCTTTATCGGCAAGCCCCAGCCAGTCAAGCGCCTTCAAAGCATTGGGGGACAGTTGAAGCCCTGCACCCACCTCGCTCAACGCGTCGCGGCGATCGGCAATTTCAACTTTGAGCCCGGCGCGGGCAAGACCAAGCGCCGCGGCCAGTCCCGCAATTCCTGCCCCGGCAATGACCGCGCTTTGGGGGCTCATTGCGCGGCGAGACGCTCCGCCACAAAGGGATGATCGGAGCCAATGCGCAAAGCCTGCTGGATCGCGGCAATAAAGCCGTCTTCCTGCACCGGGTTAACAAAGTGCCAGACAATCTCACCCCCGGCGGTGACCTCAAACATGCGTCCGCCCATCGCCTCGGTGATCAGCGTATTGCCGTTGGCAAGACGCTGCTGGCTGGCTTTCACGTCCGAATCAAGCACCACATCGCCCGCGCCATGCCAGTCCCAGACAATGCCGAGCCCGCGGGCCGAAAGCTCCAGCACGCGCGACTTGCCGCCATAAAGGGCCGGGCCGCGATTGTCGAATAGCAGGATGTCACCGTTATCGAGAAATTCGGCGTCATGCTGGGCCTTGAAGCCGCCACGCACCGCCCATTTGACCTTT
The DNA here is from genome assembly GCA_965227065.1 of Alphaproteobacteria bacterium. Lineage (GTDB taxonomy): Bacteria > Pseudomonadota > Alphaproteobacteria > SPJN01 > SPJN01 > CBDDFN01. The sequence goes on along the minus strand of CBDDFN010000010.1, from coordinate 285,693 downwards.
TTCGTCTGATGATCGACCAGCACCAGCGTGTCGGTGGTGCGGAAGGACACAAGGAAATCGCCTTCATTGACATGATCAAGCACGGCTGCGGCCTGGGCATCAGCGACATGGATGGAGTTGGCGTGCATGACATCGCCCAATCCGTCATCGGGTTGGGGATAAAGCGTCCATTCAAAGCCTGACCCGGCAATGGCATCCATCAAGGACAGTTCCATCACTTCCTGGCCATCCTTGTCGACAATGGCGATCTGGTCGGTGAGATAGGGCGGCTCAATATCGGGGAAGGCGGGGTGTTTGGCATCTTCCAGCGTGTGGTTGAGCGTGATGACCGCGCCGCCCGGCATAAACTTCGCATCATGATGCGAGTTTTTGAAATAGCGCCACACCACCTTGCCGTTGCGGTCAAGCTTGATCATGCCGCCGCCATAAGGCGTGTGCGTGTCTTTCAAATGGATCACACAAATCAGCGAACCGTCATCAAGCAAAAGCGGCTTCCGGCAAATCGCCCGGTCAATACCGCCGGGCGCGCGGTAAGGCGCGCTACCATCCCAAATATCTTCAAAGCTGGGCCGCCAGCTGTGAAGCACCGTGCCGTCCGCCGCGATCAGGTCGGCGCCGAACACTTCAGAGCTGCCATAGAGCGTCGCGCCGGGTTCCATCCGCGCCTCATCGGCAATCAGAACGCCTTGGCCCTTGTCACCGACAGGCCGCCAGTAAGAGGGTGAGCGGCGGTCGGTAAACTCAAGCGCCACCACGCGGATCGCGGCCCCAAGCCCGACTGTCGCCTCGCGCACATGATCATAGGGAAACAGCCGCAAGGTCGCTGAAAAAGCGCCATACATATAGCCGATGAACAAAAGTGCGATCAGAAAGATCGCCAGTTGAAGCTTGTCGCGCATGAAAAGGCTCGTGAAGCGATGGGGTCAAATCGAGCGGGAGTGTAACCGGTCGTGCGCCTGCGCTCAATCAAGGCTCATGCGACAAAGTTCTGCCAGTCTTCGACAACATCGGTGACCGCTGCTTCAAGCAAGGCCTCGCCATGGGCAATGGTGGCAAGACCGGGATTGGAGCCGATGCGCCCGTCTGGAAAGCGTTTGCGATAGTCTTCGGCGTCGGAAAAGCCGCCGCGCGGTGCGATTTCAGGCGACAGGGGGACATTTTTGACCGAATCAGGATAGGCGGCATAGGTCAGCGACACTTCCGACGGGGTGGCATGGCCGCCCTCCGCCGCCCCAAAATGCTTTTTGGAATAGGCCATGACGCGGCCGCCCTGCCACCAATTGCGCAGCCGGCAGGTTAATGCGGGCCGGTTGGAGCCCCGCCCTTCAAAGCTGCGGGCGGCATGCAATTCCGAAAACGCCGCCGACAGGGTCGCAATATTGCCGCCATGGCCGTTGAGGAAATAAAACTTCTCAAAGCCGTGGACCGACAAAGAGCCGACCCAGTCCTCGACCACCGCAATCATGGTGGAGGGACGCAAGGACATGGAACCTGAAAATCCCAAATGATGCTGCGCCACCCCGACATTGAGCGTCGGCCCCACCAGCGCCCCGGTTTGGACGCCGACTTTCTCGGCCACGACTTCGGGGCAGATCGCATCGGTGCCGATCAGCCCGTTGGGTCCGTGCTGCTCGGTCGACCCCACCGGAATGATAATCGCCTTGGAGGTGGTGAGATACTCGTCAATCTCTTGCCAGGTGGAGAGGTGCAGCTGCATGGGTTTTCAATCGATCCTGTTGCATTTGTCTATCTAACGACCTTAGTCTCCCGGCCATCCGATATTCTTCACTATTGAGGCCCCCCTATGACCAGTCAAGGACCGCTTGCCGGCGTAACCATTGTCGATATGACCTCTGTCCTGTTTGGACCCTATGCCACCCAGATCATGGGCGATCTGGGTGCCGAGGTGATCAAGATCGAGGCGCCTGAAGGCGACATCATGCGCTGGGCGGGCAAGTCGCCTCATCCCGATTGCGGGCCGATCTATCTGACGGTCAACCGCAACAAGCAGTCCATCGTGCTCGACCTGCGCCAGGATGAAGCCAAAGATGCGCTGAAAAAAATCCTCAAAGACGCCAATGTCTTCATCACCAATGTGCGCGGCGGCGGGCTTGAACGGCTGGGCTTTGACTATGACGGCGTCCGCGCGGCCAATGAAAATATCATCTATGTCCATTGTGTCGGCTTCGGCTCCGGCGGCGCCTATGCCGGCCGGATGGCCTATGATGATCTGGTCCAGGCCGGCTGCGGGATCACCGCGCTGCAAAGCCACGTCGATGGCGACCCGACCCCGCGCATGGTGCCCGCGTTGATTGCCGACAAGACGACGGGCCTGCACGCGGCCTATGCCACGCTGGCCGCACTCTATCACCAGCAAAAAACCGGCGAGGGCCAGTTTGTCGAAGTCCCGATGCTTGAAAGCATGGTGAGCTTCACCCTCGCCGAACATTTTTACGGCCATGTCTGGGAAGAGCCTAAAGGCCAGTGGACCTATACCCGCATCACCAGCCCCAACCGCAAACCCTATCAGACCAAGGACGGCTATCTCGGCATCATGCCTTATTCGGACAAGCACTGGGCTGACTTCTTCGATCTGGGCGGCCGGTCTGAGTTGTGGGACAAGTGGCGCAACACCGACTATGCGGGCCGGACCGAACATATTGATGCGCTTTATGCGCTGATTGCCGAAGTGGCGCTGACCAAAACCACCGATGAGTGGATGGACATTTTGGAAAAAGCGGGCATCCCGGCGATGCGGGTCAACCGGCTTGAAGATTTGCAAAATGATCCGCACCTCAAAAGCGTTGATTTCTTCCAGCTTGTCGATCATCCGACCGAAGGCAAATATTGGGCGATGAAGCATCCGGTGCATTTTTCCAAGACACCGGCCAGCCTGCGCCGTCACGCGCCCCGGCTGGGGGCCGATGCCCAGGCCGTGCTCAAGGATGCCGGGTTCTCGGACGCCGAAATCGAGGATCTGATGGCGAAAAAAGCCGTGTCTCCCCCGCTGCAAGATTAAGCCCCTCAATCGTCATCCCGGAGTTAGCGGCGCCCAGCCACAAGGCTGAGGGCGGCGCTTGCATCCGGGATCCAGCCATAGAAATCGGCATCTGGATCCCGGCTCACTGACTTTCGCATGCCAATCAAAGATTGGGCGAAAGTCGAGGCCGGGATGACGTGAGATGGGGAGCAAGATTAAACTTTGGTCGGCCTTGAGGGCCAAAGGGGATCGACGCATACTGCGGCGAAATCCGAACAAAGTTAAAGCCGGGGAGGCTTCCATGAGCGATGAAATTTTTGACGTGCCGGCTGAGTGGGCCAAGCGCGGGCTGGTCGATACCGCCGGTTATGAAGCGAAATATGCCCAGTCGGTCGACCAGAACGAAGCCTTCTGGGCCCAGGAAGCCAAACGCATCGACTGGATCAAGCCCTTCTCGGCCAGCGCCGTGAAAGATGTCAGCTATGACGCGGCGGATCTGCACATCAAATGGTTCCATGACGGCACACTCAATGCCTGTGTGAACTGTGTTGACCGCCATCTTGAAAGCCGCGGCGATCAGGTCGCCATCATCTGGGAAGGCGATGAGCCGACCACCGATCTCAAAATCACCTATCGCGAGCTTTATGAGCATGTTTGCCGGTTTGCCAATGTCTTGAAAAAGCGCGGCGTCAAAAAGGGCGACCGGGTGACGATCTATATGCCGATGATCCCTGAGGCCGCCTATGCCATGCTCGCCTGCGCGCGGATCGGGGCGGTCCATTCCATCGTCTTTGGCGGCTTTTCCCCCGAAGCTTTGGCAGGCCGCATTCAAGATTGCGACAGCCGCTGTGTGATCACCGCCGATGCGGGCGTGCGCGGCGGACGGCACATTCCGCTCAAAGCCAATACAGACCTGGCGCTTGAGCATTGCCCCGATGTTGAAAGCGTCATTGTCGTCAAACATACGGGCCATCTGTGGGAAGAAGACACCGGCGATGTCATCGACATGGTGTCGGGCCGCGATCATTATTACCACGAAGACGCCGCCACCGTAGAAGCGGACTGCCCGCCTGAAGAGATGAATGCCGAAGACCCGCTGTTCATCCTTTACACGTCAGGCTCGACCGGCAAGCCCAAAGGCGTGCTGCACACGACCGGCGGCTACATGGTCTATGCGTCGATGACCCATGAATATGTCTTCGACTATAAGGATGGCGAAATCTATTGGTGCACCGCTGATGTCGGCTGGGTGACCGGCCATTCCTATATCGTCTATGGACCGCTGGCGAACGGTGCGACGACGCTGATGTTTGAAGGTGTGCCGACCTATCCCGACGCCTCCCGCTTCTGGCAGGTGTGCGACAAGCATCAGGTCAACACATTCTATACCGCCCCCACCGCTATCCGCGCGCTGATGCGCGAGGGCGAGGAGCTGGTGAAAAAGACAGACCGCAGCTCGCTCAGACTGCTTGGGTCTGTGGGTGAGCCGATCAACCCCGAAGCCTGGCTGTGGTATCACCGCGTGGTCGGCGATGAGCGTTGCCCGATTGTCGATACCTGGTGGCAAACCGAAACCGGCGGCATTCTGATTTCGCCCCTGCCCGGTGCCACCGCGCTCAAGCCCGGTTCGGCCACAAAGCCCTTCTTTGGCGTGTCACCGCAAATCGTCGATGCCGAGGGCAAGGTGCTTGAGGGTGCCACCGAAGGCAATCTGTGCATCACCGACAGCTGGCCGGGCCAGATGCGCACCGTCTATGGCGATCATGACCGCTTCATCGAAACCTATTTCAAAACCTATCCCGGCAAATATTTCACCGGCGATGGCTGCAGGCGCGATGCCGACGGCTATTACTGGATCACCGGCCGGGTTGATGATGTGATCAATGTGTCGGGCCACCGCATGGGAACCGCCGAGGTGGAAAGCGCGCTGGTCTCCCATGACAAGGTCGCCGAGGCCGCCGTTGTCGGCTATCCCCATGACATTAAGGGCCAGGGCATTTACGCCTATGTGACCTTGAATGCCGGGGAAGAGCCGACAGAAGAGTTGCGCAAGGAACTCGTGCGCCATGTCCGCCATGAGATCGGCCCGATTGCCTCGCCCGATCTGATCCAGTGGGCGCCGGGCCTGCCCAAGACGCGCTCGGGCAAGATCATGCGCCGCATCCTGCGTAAGATCGCCGAGGATGAGTTTTCCAATCTGGGCGATACCTCAACGCTTGCCGATCCCGGCGTGGTCGATGATCTGATCGAGAACCGGCAGAACAAATCCAAGTGACGTCATTCCGGGGCGCGCAATTGCGCGAACCCGGAATCTGGCGGCATTGCGCCGGGTCCGGCACGGCCTTGCTCTGTTAAACCCCATCACCATCAGATTCCGGTCTTTCGCTCATGCGAAAACCGGGATGACGGATTTGTTGGGCATCGTCATTCCGGGAAGGCCAACCGGCCCTGCCCGGAATCTGGCGGCACAGAGCATCATCCGGCACAGCATCGCTCTGTGGAAGCACCTCACCGTCAGAGTCCGGTCTTGCGCTGCCGCGAAAACCGGAATGACCTCTTTGCTTAAAAGTCCGACGTAATGCCCTTCTTTTCCCAATCGCCATAGCGGGTGGGTTCAGGGCCTTTGGGGCCGTGCTCTTCATCCTTGTGGAGCGCGGCCTTCTTGTCATAGTCCGCCCGGCGGGCTTGCGCCTCGGCAAGCGCGCGTTTGGCCGCCTCAGCGCGGCGCTGGTCTTTCTCGTCAGCCATGATGGGCCTTTCTTGAACCCCGATCTCGTGCATCTTACATAGGAAGGCGAAGGGCTGAGGTCAAACCGGGTAGAACAGATGAATTTGCTCAAGACAGGCATTTTGCTGGCGGCGATGACCGCCTTGTTTATGGGTGTCGGCGCACTGCTCGGCGGCACAAGCGGCATGCTGATCGCGCTGGTGATTGCGGCGGCCATGAACCTGTTCGCCTATTGGAACTCCGACAAGATCGTCCTCAAAATGTATGGCGCGCGTGCGGTATCTGAGACCGAGGCGCCCGACCTGCACCGCATGGTCGCCGATCTCGCCCGGCGCGCTGACCTGCCGATGCCGCGCGTCTATATCATCAACAACCCCCAGCCCAACGCGTTTGCCACCGGCCGCAACCCTGAAAATGCGGCGGTCGCCGCGACCACCGGGCTACTTGAGCGGCTAAGCCGCGAGGAAGTCACCGGCGTGATGGCACATGAGCTTGCCCATGTGAAAAACCGCGACACGCTCACCATGGTGATCACCGCAACTTTGGCAGGCGCCATCGGCATGCTGGCCAATTTCGCCCTGTTTTTTGGCGGCAGCCGCAACAATCCGCTTGGGCTTGTCGGCGCGCTGGCGCTGATGATCCTCGCGCCTCTGGCGGCCAGCCTTGTCCAGATGGCCATCAGCCGGGCGCGCGAATATGAAGCCGACCGCATCGGCGCGGAAATCTGTGGCGAGCCCTTATGGCTTGCCAGCGCGCTTGCCCGTCTTGATGGCGATGCCCGCCGGATCGACAATCATCAGGCTGAAAACAACCCCGCCACCGCCCATATGTTCATCGTCAATCCGCTGCACATTCGGGGCGCGGGCAAGCTGTTTTCAACCCATCCGCCGATGGATAAGCGGATCGCCCGGCTTCACGCCATGGCCGGAGAAGTACCGCAAGCGCGCACGCCCATGCGCCCCGCGCCCTCCGCCGTCCCGCCTGTGTCACGAAAACGCGGCCCCTGGGGCTAAGCTGGCGCTTGGCCCCGCAATGGGCTAGAGCCGTGCCATGACCAATACGACCACATCCGGCACAACATCAGGGGCTGGCCCCCGGCGGGCCGCCCTCAAACTGCTTCGCCATGTTCTCGATGGGGGCCGGCCGCTCGATGACGGGCTTGAAGCCGCCCTCAAAGGGCTTGAAGGCTCAGACCGGGCCTTTGCCCGCGCGATTGCCAGCACCGCCCTGCGCAACAAGGGCGTGATCGATCACCTGACCGGCCAGTTCCTCAACAGCCCTTTGCGCCGCAAGGCCGGCGGTGCGCGCCATGCGCTGCTGATCGGATCGGCCGAGCTATTGTTTCTCGACACCCCGCCCCATGCGGCAGTGTCCGAGGCGGTCTCCCTCGTTCATTCCGACAAGCTGTCGGCGGCCCTGTCGGGCGTCGTCAATGCCGTGTTGCGCAAGGTCGATACCGAAGGCCGCGCGCTGCTGGCTGCGCTGGATCGTGTCCAGCTCAACACGCCGCGCTGGCTGTGGAGCCGGTGGGAGGGCCAATATGGTGAGGCGCGCACCCGCGCCATTGCACAGGCCCATCTGGCGGGCGCCCCGATTGATCTGACCGTGGCGGGCGACCCCGCATTGTGGGCCGGACGGCTCGATGGGGAGGTTTTGCCCATCGGCTCGGTCCGGGTGTCGCGCACCGGCGATGTCACCGACTGGCCGGGCTTTCGCGAAGGCGCCTGGTTTGTGCAGGATATGGCGGCCAGCCTGCCCGTGCGCCTGATGGGCGATCTGGCGGACAAGACTGTGCTTGATCTGTGCGCCGCACCGGGCGGCAAGACCGCCCAGATTGCGGCGGCGGGTGCCCACACGATTGCGGTCGATATCAATGAGGACCGGCTTGACCGGGTGGGTGAAAATCTCGCCCGGCTCAATCTTGATGCGGACCTGGTCTGCGCCGATATCCGCGAGTTTGAGACTGACCCCGCCGACGCCGTCCTGCTCGATGCGCCCTGTTCGGCCACCGGCACGATCCGCCGCCATCCCGATCTGCCGTGGGTCAAGCGGCCCGACGACATCAAATCGCTTGCCACGCTTCAGGCCCAATGCCTGGAGGCTGCCGCCAAGCTGGTCAAGCCCGGCGGCATGCTGGTTTATTGCACCTGTTCGCTGGAACGCGGCGAAGGCGAGCATCAGATGAGCAGGTTCCTCAAAGACCATCCCGATTTTGCCGTCGCGCCGGTCGAAAAACCTGAAATGCCCGGCCTGCGCTCAGCCATCACCAAGGAAGGTTTTGTCCGCACGCTACCCTCATTGTTGCCAGACAAGGGCGGCATGGACGGGTTTTTCATCGCAAGACTGACCAAGAGCCGATAGACTCCGTTTCAAATTCCCCTTGATCCTTTTGAGGTTTCGATGATCCGTATCGCCCCCTCCATCCTGTCCGCCGATTTTGCCACGCTGGGCCAAGAAGTCCGCGCCATTGACGAGGCGGGCGCCGATTACATTCATATCGATGTGATGGACGGCCATTTCGTCCCCAATATCACCATCGGTCCCGGCGTGGTGAAAGCGCTGCGGCCGCATTCGAAAAAAACCTTCGATTGTCATTTGATGATCGCACCGGCCGATCCGTTTCTGGAAGAATTTGCCAAGGCCGGCGCCGATATCATCTCGATCCACCCCGAAGCAGGGCCGCATCTGCATCGCTCGCTGCAAACCATCCGGGCGCTGGGTTGCAAAGCAGGCGTGGTGCTCAATCCCGGCACGCCGGTCGATGTGCTTGATCATGTCATGGATCTGGTCGATCTGATTTTGGTGATGAGCGTCAATCCCGGCTTTGGCGGACAAAGCTTTATTGAAAGTGCCCTGCCCAAGATCGAAACCCTGCGCAAGAAGATCGACGAAACCGGCCGGGCAATTGATCTGGAAGTCGATGGCGGCATTAATTTCGACACCGCCCCGCGCGCCATTGCCGCCGGGGCCGATGTGCTGGTCGCCGGAACCGCCACCTTCAAGGGCGGGCCGGACGTCTATGGGGCTAATATCGCAACCTTACGCGGGAGCTGATCGCCGATCATGGCAGACCAGAATTTGCAGAGCGGCCGTCCAGGGCTGTGGTCCGCATTGGGCCATGAGCAGACCCGTGCGCCGCTTGTGTCGCGATTTTGGTCCGCGCCGGGCAACGGCCTTGTCCGCTGGTGGCAGGGCTCCGGCCTTTATCAACGCTCTTTAAAAGGCAAACATTCCGACCTGATCGACCAGCGGCCCTTTGATCCCTGGGAAGGTGATCTGGAACTGGCCGACCTGTTGTTCAAGGGCGTCTTCCGCTTCGGCGATTATGAATTTGATGCACCCGGTGAGCCACCCTGGGAGATGGAGGGGGCATCGGACGCCTATTATGAGGAGGTGCACGGCTTTGGCTGGCTTCGCCATTTTGCCGCCGCCGATCAAGCCTCGCGCACCGGCCCCACCCGGCCCAGTGCAGCGCGCGCCCACATTCACGGGCTGGTGTCGGTGTGGCTGAAACGATTTGGTGAACAGTATGAGCCTCACGCCTGGGCACCCCATGTCACCGCCCGGCGCATCATCTCCTGGACCGAACAATTCCCGCTGCTGGTCGATCTGGCCGAGCCGGTCTATCGCAGCCATGTCATGTCGGCCCTGTGGCGGCACGCGCGGCATCTGTCACGCTGTGCGCACCGGGCACCCGGCGGCTATCCCCGCATCGTCTGCGCCATCGGGCTTGTGCATGCCGGACTGGCCTTTTCGCGCCACGCCAAGCGGATTGAGCAGGGGCTGACGAGCTTGTCAGCGGAACTAGGCCACCAGATCCTTGCCGATGGCGGCCATGAAAGTGCCAGCCCGATCACCACCGCGCTCATTCTGGCTGACCTTTTGGCGTTGAAAGAAACGCTCGACCGGGCGCAGGTGGCTGCGCCCCACACTCTGGGGCTTGCCATCGACCGCATGGTACCCTTTGTGCGCATGCTGCAAATGGGCGACCGCGCCTTCACGCAAATGAACGGCGCGCGCGCCCAAGGCTATGGTCAAGCCGGATCGATTGCCCAATCCATGGCCATGCCACCCATCTCGCCCGGTGCGATCATCGTCAAAAGCCAGGTCAGCGCCAAGCCGCTCTCTTATGCCCCCCATGCGGGCTACGCCCGCGCCGAGGCGGGCCGGACCGTGCTGGTAATGGATGCCACCGCGCGCAAGCGCACCGGGCTTGACCCTCATGCCCATGGCGGTGCGGGCAGTTTTGAGCTGTCGGCGGGGACAAGCCGCATCGTCGTCAATTGCGGCCCGCCCCAGGGCCTGGAAGATGACTGGCATGATGCGCTGCGCGGCACCGCCGCCCATTCCGCCCTGACCCTGGAGGGCCGCAGCCACACGCAATTTTATCCCCTCGACAGCAGCGTCGCCCACAAGCTTGGCCCCGTCATGGCAAGCGCGCCTGCCGAAGTCAGCCTTGAGCGCAAGGATGAGCAGGGCCATGTGCTGATGACGGTTGGCCATGACGGCTATGTCCCCGTTTATGGCTACAAAGCCAGCCGCCAGATCTATTTTGCCCCCGGCGGCGGCGATATTCGCGGCGAAGACCGGCTGGAGCCTGCGGGCAAGCCGCTTTCCGGGACGCGCGCCACCATCCGGTTTCACCTGCATCCCTCGGTTTCGGTGTCGCCCACCGGGGGCGGCGACCTCTTGCTGCTTAACCCGCCCACCGGGCCAGGATGGTATTTCCGCTGCAAGGGCGCACGGTTCGGGCTGGCCCGGTCGGTCTATGCAGGCGCGCCGGGCAAACCTCGCCGGACCCAGCAAATTGTGCTGGAGGCCGACACAGCCGAAACGGGCCTTTTGGTCAGCTGGGCCTTTAAACGCTTCGACAGGCCCAAAAAAGACGCAGACTAGATTCGTCATCCCGGGGTATCGCCTGTGCGATGAACCCGGGATCTGATGTCGGAACACCCTGCCGGTTTCAGATTCCGGGTTCGGAGCCACGCTCCGCCCCGGAATGACGGGATTGCGCAAGGCGGGCCGCGACACAGTGGGGCTCAACCTTCGCCGCGCACCATGCTATGAGCCCCCATCTGTCTTTTCTTGGGGGTCTATTTCATGGCCAATGATCTCGTCGCCATCCGCCGCGCTTTGATATCCGTCTCCGATAAGGAGGGCCTTGTGGATCTCGGCCAGGCGCTGGCCGCGCGCAATGTCGAAATCCTGTCGACCGGCGGCTCAGCCAAAATGCTCGCCGAGGCCGGCGTCCCGGTGCGCGAAGTGTCCGACTATACCGGCTTTCCTGAAATGATGGATGGCCGGGTCAAGACCCTGCACCCCAAGGTCCATGGCGGCCTGCTTGCGCTGCGCGACAAGGATGACCACCTCGCCAGCATGGCAGATCATGACATTGGCGCAATCGATCTGGTGGTGGTCAATCTCTACCCGTTTGAAGAGACTGTGGCGCGCGGTGCCGACTTTGAAACCACCATCGAAAATATCGATATTGGCGGCCCGGCCATGATCCGCTCAGCGGCGAAAAATCACCGCTCGGTCACCGTGATTGTCGACACATCCGATTATGCCCCGCTGCTGGCCGAGCTTGATCAAAATGACGGCGCCACCAGTCATGATCTGCGGCGCACACTGGCCGCCAAAGCCTATGCCCGCACCGGCGCCTATGACGCGGCGATCAGCCAGTGGTTTGCCGGTGAATTGAATGATCCGCTGCCGCAGCGCTTTGTCGTCGGCGGGGAGCGGGACGAATTGTTGCGCTACGGCGAAAACCCTCATCAGGACGCCGCCTATTACCGCTTCGGCAAATCCCGTCCCGGCATCGCCACCGCGACCCAAATCCAGGGCAAAGCGCTGAGCTACAATAATCTCAATGACACCGACGCGGCCTTTGAACTGGTGGCGGAATTTTCACCGGCGCAAAGCCCGGCCGTCGCAATCATCAAACATGCCAATCCCTGCGGCGTGGCAACCGGCGCAAGCCTTGTCGAGGCCTATGAAAAGGCGCTGCAATGCGATCCGGTGTCGGCCTTTGGCGGCATCATCGCGCTTAACCAGCCCTTGGACGAAGCCACCGCCAAAGCGGTCACCGGCATCTTCACCGAGGTGATCATTGCGCCTGATGCCGATGAGGCGGCGAAAGCCGTCATCGCGGCGAAAAAAAATCTGCGCCTGTTGCTGACCGGCGGGCTGCCCGACCCCGCCGCGCCCGGCCTCACCTTCAAGGCTTTGGCAAGCGGCATGCTGGTGCAAAGCCGCGATCACGGCACCGTCGATGCACTGGATCTGAAAGTCGTCACCAAGCGTGCGCCGACCGAACAGGAATTGTCGGACCTCAAATTCGCTTTCCGGGTCGCCAAACATGTCAAATCAAACGCCATCGTCTATGCCAAAAACGGCGCCACCGCCGGGATTGGCGCAGGCCAGATGAGCCGTCTGGATTCAGCCCGGATCGCCGCGCGCAAGGCGATGGATGCGGCTGAGGCCGCCGGTCTTGACGCCCCGCTGACCCAGGGCTCGGTTGTGGCGTCCGACGCCTTTTTCCCCTTCGCTGACGGGCTTTTGGCGGCAGCCGACGCTGGCGCGACCGCCGTCATTCAGCCCGGCGGGTCGATCCGTGACGATGATGTTATTGCAGCCGCCGACGAAGCAGGTCTGGCCATGGTGCTGACAGGTATGCGACACTTCCGGCACTGATAAAAACAATCATCGGTGGGTGTCGTGATGCTCAAGAAAAAAAGAGCCATCAGTCTGTTTGTTTCACTTCTGGCTGTTGGCAGCCTTGTGGCGTGTCAGGGCATGCAAATGCCCAAGCCCCGGCAGGTGGCGCGCGCCGCCCAGGCGGCCAACAAACAAGGCGCGCAGCATCACCAGATCGCGACCACCAAAACCTATGGCCCGCAGACCAGCCAGGAAGTGCTGCAGCAAATCCTGCTGCCCAACGATATTCTGCTGTTGCCGCAAAACCGCCAGGGCCCCTTCCCGCTGGTCGTCTTCCTGCATGGCTGCGGGGGGCTTGCGCCCAATCATGTCGATTGGGGCAATTGGTGGCGGGCGCGCGGCTTCGCCGTCTACGCCATCAATTCGTACAAGGGCCGGGGCTGGAAAGGCCCGCAGATCAAAGAAGTGTGCACTGGCCGCCGCCTGACCGGCACCGAGCGTACGGCCGATGCCATGGTCGGTCTCGCCGATGTCAAAACCAATCCCAATATTGATCCCAACCGCATCATCATTATGGGCTGGTCCCATGGCGGCTGGACCGCACTTGATCTGATGGCGCTCAACCCGCCCAAGCGCAATCCGCCGACCCTGACCCAACCGGTGCGGATGAAATCGGGCCAGCCCGCCACCTTGCAGGGCGTACGCGGCGTGATCACCCTTTATCCCTATTGCGGCCAGTTGGCCGAGGTTCAGAAACTGGGCCTCAATGTCCGTATTCCGCTTTTGATGCTCAATGGCGGGGCCGACCGGATTGTGCCGCACGAGGCGTGCGAAGCGGTCGCTGCGCGGGCCAGCCAGTCGGGCTTCCCGATCCGCGCCCACACTTATGAGGGTGCCGATCACGGCTTTGACAACAAAAAGGCCAAAGGCACTTTCCGGGCGGATGTGCGCGCCGATACCGAGAAACGCATCACAGCATTCCTCGCCTCGGTCGGATTGCAGTAAGCGCCACCCGCGCCCGCGGCATACTACAGATTGGCAAAGGCCATATTGGCGACGACCAGTTCGGACAGGCTGACCGTATCGGATTTTTTCATATCCGCAATCAGCGCACGGGGGCGGTCAAAGGCGGCCTGACGCACTTTGAGGAAATGCTCGGCCGCCGCCCGGCCATCAAGACGCGCGGCATCCACATCCACCGCGAGCGCCGCCTCGGTCATGCGGCGCTGATGGGCAAACAGACCCTCATTGATGCCGCGCACCGCCTGACGGTCCCAGTGATGTTCCGCCGGCAATCCCGCTGCCTTGTCACGCAGATAGACAAGCCCTGTTTCCGCCCCGATGACCGCATAGGCCTTGGCGGTTTCCACCACCGGCACATCAGCGTGACGGGCAATCTCGACAATATCGGGACCGGCACGCAGCGCATCAAGACCGGCAACGCGCGAGGCCAAATCTTCCGGCACGCCTGCGCCCGTCAGATGATCACGCATGGCATCAAACTCATCCCGCTCGGTTTCGGTCAGACAGTCCCGCAGATTGTCCGACAAGTCCGCGAGGTAGGGACCGAAATCCGACACGGTATGCTCAATGTCGATTTCCGGCGGCTGGCCTGAATTGGCGAGCAGCCACAGGATCGTACGGCGCAGAAGCTGCCTGATCTTTTGCAGCATTTCGGTTTGCAATGCTGCATCGACGCGATTGTCAAGCTCATCAATCGCATCCCACAGGACGCGCAGGCCAAAACTGTCACGCGCCGCCGCATAAGCCCGGACAATGTCGGCTACCGACGCCCCCGATTCTTCTTCAATGTAAGAGACGAGCGTCGGGCCGCCGCGATTGACGATGGAATTTGACAGACGGGTTGCGATGATCTCCCGGCGCAGCCGGTGGCTGCTGATCGCCTCTTGATAGCGGTCACGCAGCACTTCGGGGAAATACAGGAACAGCTCGCGTTCCAGATAAGGATCATCGGGCAGGAAACTGTCGAGGATCGCATCGAAGATGGCGAGCTTGGCATAGGCCAGGATCACACACAGTTCAGGCCGCGCCAGCGTGCCGCCGGTCTTCAGACGGTTTTCAATCTCTTCATCATCGGGCAGGAATTCTACCGCGCGGTTGAGCCGGCCTTCACGCTCCAGCGCCCGCATGAAGCGCGCCTGAATTTCCAGCGCCTCTGATCCGCGTTGCTCGGTCAGGGTCAACGCCTGAGTCTGGCGGTAATTGTCTTCCAGCACCAGGCGCGCCACCTCGTCGGTCATCTCGGCCAGCAACTCGTCACGCTGCTTTTCGGTCATGTCGCCGTCGCGCACGACCTTATTGAGAAGGATCTTGATATTGACTTCATGGTCGGAGCAATCAACGCCCGCGGAATTGTCCACCGCATCAGTGTTGAGCTTGACGCCTGCGCGGCTCGCTTCAATGCGGCCCAGTTGCGTGACACCCAGATTGCCGCCTTCGCCAATCACCCGCGCACCCAGCTGATTGCCATTGATGCGCAAGCCGTCATTGGCCTTGTCGCCCACATCGGCATGGCTTTCGCTGCTCGCCTTGATATAGGTGCCGATGCCGCCGAACCACAACAGGTCACACTGGGCCTTTAACAGCGCATTGATGAGATCAAGTGGTGCCATCGACGATGCACTCTCGCCGATCAGCGCCTGAATTTGCGGGGTGAGCGGAATTGATTTTGCCGAGCGGGAGAAGATGCCGCCGCCGTCCGACATGACCGAACGGTCATAGTCCTGCCAGGTTGAGCGGCCCTTGTCGAACAAACGCTGGCGTTCTTCAAAGCTCGCCGCCGTGTCGGGATCAGGATCGATGAAAATGTCGCGATGGTCAAAAGCCGCAACCAGCTTGATATAGCGCGACAACAACATGCCATTACCGAACACATCGCCCGACATGTCACCAATGCCGATCACACGGAACGGCTCGTTCTGAATATCGGTGCCCAGTTCGCGGAAGTGACGCTTGACCGCTTCCCAAGCTCCGCGCGCGGTGATGCCCATTTTTTTGTGATCGTAGCCGTTCTTGCCGCCCGATGCGAACGCGTCCCCCAGCCAGAAGCCCCGGCCTGTCGACAACTCATTGGCAAAGTCAGAAAACGTTGCGGTGCCCTTGTCGGCGGCCACCACCAGATAAGGATCATCCTCATCATGACGCACCACGTCCCGGGGCGGGGTGATCCCGTCGCCTTCAAGATCATCGGTGACATCAAGCAGGCCTGAGATAAAGGTCTTGTAGCTCGAAATCCCTTCAGCCATCCACGCATCCCGGTCGGTCGGCGGTGGCAGACGTTTCGGTACAAACCCGCCTTTGGAGCCGACCGGCACAATGACGGCATTTTTGACCTGCTGGGCCTTCACCAGGCCCAGAACCTCGGTGCGGAAATCCTCCCGCCGGTCCGACCAGCGCAAGCCCCCGCGCGCCACCTTGCCGAAGCGCAGATGCACGCCCTCAACCTGGGGCGAATAGACAAAGATTTCCACATGGGGCCGGGGCAGGGGAAGCCCTTCAACCTTCTGGCTGTCAATCTTGAAGGATTGATAGGCATGACGCGCCCCATCCGCGCCCGCCTGATAGGCATTGGTCCGCAGCGTGTTTGTGATCAGATTGACAAAGCGGCGGATCATCCGGTCCTGATCAAGGCTTGAAACCGCATCAAGCTCGGCCATGATTGCCTCTTGAATGCCGGTCTGCGCCTGGGCGCGGTCACCATCGAAGCCGGGGTCAAACCGGGCGTGAAACAGCTGCGCCAGATGACGCGCGATCTGCCCGTGGCTGTTGAGCGCTTCTTCCATGAAGGCCTGGCTGAACGGCGTGCCGGTCTGGCGCAGATATTTGGCATAGGCCCGCAGCAATGCAATGTCGGTCCAGCCCAGTTCGGCGGTCAGTACGAGTTTGTTGAAACCGTCATTTTCGCACCGGCCTGCCCACACGCACGCAAAGGCCTGCTCGAAATTCGACCGCACCGCATCGAGATCAAGCGGCGCCTGATCCTGGGTTTCGATCATGAAATCATGCAGCGCCACATGTTCGGCCCCGCGCGGTTCAATCGAATAGGCAGCCTCGGAAATCACCCGCACGCCAAGATTTTCCAGCATGGGTAGACAGTCCGACAAGGCCACCGCTTCGCCGGTCTTGAAAATTTTGAAGCGCGCCTCAAAGCTTTGATCTTCCATGCGGCGGTACAGCGCCAATTGCAGCGCGCCGGTGTCCTTGACATGTTCGACCTGCTCAATGTCGGACACCGCAATATGAGGGTCAAAGCTTGCCCGGTAGCCGACCGAAAAAGCGTTGCGGTAACAGGCATAAAGCGAGTTGCCGAGCGCCTCGCCGCGCGCCTCGATCAGCGCCTCGTTCAGCCCGTCGCGCCAGTCACGCACCTTTTCAGCAATGGTGTCTTCCAACGCCCGCACCGCTTCGGCATCAAGCTCAACCGCGGTTTCGGCATCGGTGCCGATGATGAAATGAACCCGCGCCAGCGCATCCTCACCAAAGGCGGGGTAATATGCGGATAAGCGCCCATTGAGCGCTTTCACCAGAAGCTTGCCGACCTCGGCGCGAATGTCGGAATTGTAGCGTTCGCGCGGCATGTAAACCAGCGCGGAACAGAAGCGGCGATAGCGGTCCTGACGAACAAACAGCCGGGTGCGCGGGCGTTCCTGCAAATGCATGATGCCGAGCGCATAATCATAGAGTGTCTCAGGGTCGATCTGAATGAACTCATCGCGCGGGAAGGTTTCCAGCACATTCAACAGCGCCTTGCCGTCATGCCCGTCGTGGGAAAAGCCCGCTTCGGCCATCACCGCGGCAGCCTTGCGGCGGAAATGCGGAATATTGAGGATGGAGCTTGTGTAAGCGTTTGCGGTGAACAGGCCGACAAAGCGTGTTTCCCCGACCGCCACGCCCTCGGCATTGAACCGCTTGACCCCGACATAATCGAGATAGACCGGCCGGTGCACGGTCGAGCGGATATTGGCCTTCATGGTCAGGATGGGGTCGGGTTGTTCGAGATAGGCGCGTACCTGGGCGGTGACGGCGGTGTGACCCGACGCGCCGCGCAGCACATGAACCTCCGGGTCGCGCAGAATGCCCAGCCCCTCGCCGGGTTCCAGCATCAGATCGCCGTCACTGCCCGGCTCAAACGAATAGTCGCGCACGCCCACAAATGTGAAATTGCCGACCTTGAGCCAGTCGAGAAAGGCCAGCACCTCATCGACCTCTTCGGCTTCGATTTTGGGCGGGCTTGCTTTCAGCTCGTCCATCACGACCGACAATTTGTCGAGCATTTGCGGCCAGTCTTCAACGCTGGCGCGGACATCGGTCATGACGCCCTTAAGCTGGGCGGTCAGCCTGTCGAGCGCCTCGCCTTCGGGCTGCTCGTCAATTTCGATATGGATGACAGCCTCGCGCACAGGTTGACCGGCCGCATCACGCACACCGGCGTCATTGCGTTTGGTTTCGACAACCGGATGCACCACCAGATGAAGCTGGATGCCTTCAGCCACAAGCGCATTGGTGATCGAGGCCACGAGAAACGGCATGTCATCGGTGACAATCGACACCACCGTGTGCGCACAGCTCCAGCCATGTTCGGCCATGCGGGGATTGATCAGATCGATCAGCGCCTCACCCGGCGCGCGCTTGGCAAGATGCCGCCATGCGGTCATCACCGCGCCGAACAATTGCTCGGCGGGGCGGTCGCACAGATCATCGGCCTGGGTGGCGGTGTAGAATGTATCGGCAAAACCCAGAACCGCATCTTTTTCGGGCGCTTTGAGCTTAGCTTCGATCAGTCTGGCAAGGTCGGCGCGGCGCTGATCGGCTTTGTCCTGATTGAGCTTGCGGCGGCGCGCATGAAGCGAGCCATGCTCCAGTCCCGAAGCCGATATGGTGGTGTCATCGCGTTTGGCTGCCATGATGCGCTCCCTGCCTGCCGTCACACTTGGACGTGGTGCGATCCTAGGCGCGCGCCTTTGCACAAAAGTGACGGCTTTGGGTCAGTTCACGCCTATTTTTGGGCTTGATCAAGCACCGGAAAGACTTTTGCGGCCTCAAGCCCGGCCAGCCTGTGCACGAATGAAGCAACATAGGCAGGCCGGTCCATCATCGAAAAGAAATTCTGAAAGCCAGGATAACGGACCAGAACGACATCGTCATAGACTTCCCCCTGGGGGGCGAAATTCGACAGCATGGTTTCGCCGGAGAAAATGATTTCACCGCCCACCGCGGCAATCGCCTGAAACGCCTCGGCGCCATAGCGGTAATAAGCTTCCCGTCCCGGACAATCGGCAGGGCCCTGTGCGCCGTCATAATCGGCGGGATAGACGGCCCGTTCGCGATATTTGTTGAGATTGACCATCACAAAGGGCGCATCCTGCGGCCCGCTCATGAAGGCTTTGATCTGATCGTCTGTCGGTTCAATAATGGACATGCTGTTCCCCCCTATTGGCAGGAACCATGTCATTAGCTGTTGGGTCTGTCCAGCGCATAGCCCGCCGCGCGCACCGTACGGATCAAATCAGGCAGATCGCCTTCATTGATCGCCTTGCGCAAACGGCGAATATGAACGTCCACGGTTCTGAGTTCGACATAGACATCCCGGCCCCACACCGCATCGAGCAATTGCTCACGGGAATAGACCCGGCCGGGATTGGACATGAAATGATCGAGCAGGCGGAATTCAGTCGGACCCAGATGAATTTCGACCCCGCCGCGATAGACCCGCCGCCGTGTCCGGTCGAGCACCAGGTCTTCAAAGGCGAGCTGTTCGGCGGTCGAGGCAGGCCGCACCCGGCGCAGCACCGCGCGGACACGGGCCACCAGTTCCTTGGGCGAGAACGGCTTGACGAGATAATCATCAGCGCCGGTATCGAGGCCGCGAATGCGGTCGGCTTCTTCCCCGCGCGCGGTCAGCATAATGATCGGAATATTGGCCGCCTCGCGGTCGGCCCGGATTGCCCGGCACACCTCAATGCCCGACAATTTGGGCATCATCCAGTCCAGCAACACCAGATCGGGCAACTGCTCTGAGATGGCGGTCAATGCTTCTTCGCCATCATAGGCGACATCAACGGTGAAACCCTCGGCTTCGAGATTGTAGCGCAGCAGGGTGACGAGCGCGTCTTCATCCTCAACAACCAGAATGCGGGGATTGCTCATTGATCATCTCCGTTGTGCGCAGAGGCGGGCGTCTGCACCATGGTGAGGCTGGTATCATCGGTTTTGGGCCGGTCATCGCCGAGCGACACACCCGTCGACAAGGCAAAGACGATCTCGGCAATATTGGTGCAATGATCGCCGATGCGCTCAACATTCTTGGCCATGAACAGCAAATGCGTGCAGGCGGTGATGTTGCGCGGATTTTCCATCATGTAGGTCAGCAGTTCGCGAAACAGCGAATTGTTGAGGTCATCAATCGCCTCATCATATTCCCACACCGCGCGGGCCTTCTCGCCATCGCGCGCGATGAAGGCATCGAGCACATCTTTGAGCTGGATTTGCACCTGCCGGATCATCCGGCTGACGCCCTGCACCGATTTGAACGGCGGTGACTGGTTGAGCACCAAAGCGCGCTTGGCAATGTTTTTCGCCAGATCGCCGATGCGTTCGAGGTCAGCCGCGATTTTGATGATGGCCAGGCTTTCGGCCATAACGGGCCGCGCGCCTTCACCGGCACTCATCAGTTCCAGCGCCTTTTCCTCGATCGCATGTTCAAAACTGTCGAGCTCATCATCGCGCTCAATGGTTTCGCGCGCCAGACGGCTGTCGCGTTTCACCAGCGCGTCGGTGGCAACGGCCAACTGGGTTTCGGTCAGCCCGCCCATGCGGGCGAGCAGATCGCTCAACTGGGTGATCGTCTCACTGACCGTGAGCGATTGCGACTGCGGATCGGCCGGCATTGCATCTCTTTCATCGAAAATGGGGGCGGGCCCGGCGTGTCTGTACTTGGGGCGCACCATAGGAATCGGTGCCGCAATCAATGTTACAAAAGTGCTACGGTTTTATGACATCGATCCCGGCTACCGCGGATTCCCGTAAAATCAGCCATGCCATGCATGTGGACAAGTTCGATGACAATCGCTTGACGGCCTCACGGCCGGACCGGGGGGACAATTTTAACTTCAAGCTGGTCTTCATCATCATCGTCACGGGTCGCAAGCGGCAGCGTGACTTCAAAGGTAGACCCCACCCCGCGTGTGCTTTCGATCCGCAGCCGGCCTTTGTGGCGGTTGACGATATGCTTGACGATGGCAAGCCCCAGCCCGGTGCCGCCGCGCGCCTTGCTCATCGTCGCATCCACCCGGTAAAAGCGTTCGGTCAGGCGGGGCAGATGATCCGCCCCGATGCCTTCACCGAAATCACGCACCCGGATCACCACCGACCGCGCCGCCTCGTCAAGATGGCCGAGAATTTCGATCCGCCCGCCGTCTGCGCCATATTTGACGGCATTGTCGAGCAGGTTCTGGAAAATCTGCACCAGCTCGTCTTCATCCCCAAGCACAAAGGCGTCGGCCACCCCGAAGGGGACCTTGAGCTTAATCGCCACCCCACGGGGTTCGGCCATGGGCAGGATGACGTCGCGCGCCTTGTTCAGCACATCAATCACCCGCACCCGGTCTTGCGGCGTCATATGCTCATCAAGCTCAATCCGCGACAGTGACATGAGATCATCGATCAGCCGCGCCATGCGGCGGGCCTGCTCGGCCATGATGTCGAGAAACTGCGTCCGGGCGATAGGATCGTCTCTGGCCGGCCCCTGCAAGGTTTCAATATAGCCTTGCACCGAGGCAATCGGCGTGCGCAGCTCATGGCTTGCATTGGCGATGAAATCAACCCGCATCTGCTCAGCCCGCCAGGCGGCGGTCTGTTCATGAAACAACAGCAAGGCCGCCTGACCGGCATCGATCCCGGCAGCATCGGCCAGCGGGACCGCGCGAACCTCGAAACGCTTTTCGACCACACCGGGCAGGACCAGGCGCTCAGCACGGGTGACGCCCCGGTCGGCATGGGCAAAGGCGCGTTCGGCCACCTCGATCGGGACCGGCTGGCGGATGAAACGCGGCAGCGGCTCACCCGGCGTCAGTTTGTGCAAGGCAGGAAACAGATCGCGCGCAGCCTTGTTGGCGAAATGCACGCCAAGGTGCGGATCAATGACCAGAACCGGATCGGGCAAAGGTTCAAGATAGGTGAAGGGCGAGCCTTGCGCCTCCCCATGTTTGAACAATAATTGATCCGACAATGCCATGACCGGCCCCTACACGATATGGCTTTACATATCGGGCTTTACTCAGCGCCGTCAAACGCGTTTGCGCTATGAACGCGGCCCACCAGATGGGTATAGAAGCGCACCACACCCTCCAGATCCTCAAGCCGGATCCGTTCATTGGTGCCGTGAATGCCAAGCCGCATGTCGGGATCGAGCCTGAGCGGCGAGAAGCGGTAAATATTCTGCGCCACCCCTTTATAGTGCCGCGAGTCTGTTCCACCCAAAACCAGCGATGGCGTCACCAGCGCATCGGGAAAGACGCTCGCTACGGTTTGCGATACGGCCTGCCACACGCCACCTTGCGTGTCCGAAAACGGCGCAGGCTCAGAGGGATTGCCCGGCGCCAGACCAACAGCAATATCCGGCGCCTTCACCGCGCGTTCGACATGGGCAATGACGCCTTCAACAGTGTCACGGGGGTGGATGCGCAGATTAACCGTCGCCACCGCTGACGCAGGCAAGACATTTTCCTTGGGCGAGCCTTCCAGCATGGTGGGCGCAATGGTTGTCCGCAGGCTGGCATTGGCGGTTGCATTACTGGTCAGCGCCGCTGCCATCACCGGCTCAAACAGCCACAGATTGGCCACCAGATAGCGCTGGAAGGCGGGCAGCTGCGGCGCAATCGTTTCATACATGGTGCGCACCGGCCCCTCGATACCACCGGCGAAGGGGCTCATCTTCAGCTGTGTGATGGCGCTCGCCAGCCGTGTGACCGCGGTTTCACTGTCCGGCATTGAGGAATGCCCGCCCTTGGCGGACGCGGTAATCTCAAGGCTCAGATAGCCTTTTTCGCCCACCCCGATCAGCGCCACTTCCGTGTCGACGCCGGGGATCAGCCCGTCGGAAACAATACCGCCTTCATCGACCGCCAGAATGGGAGAGATGCCGCGCGCCTTGAGCCAGGCCGCCATCTCAACCGCGCCGGTTTCGCCCGACACTTCCTCGTCGGGATGAAGCGCGATCAGGATGGTGCGTTCGGGCTGAAACCCTGCCTTGATCATCTGTTCAAGCGCATAGGCAAGCCCGATGGTCGGACCCTTCATATCAACCGCGCCACGGCCCCAGACATGGCCATCAGCGATCGCGCCTGAAAAAGGCGGATGGACCCAATCGCCTTCCGTTCCGGCCACCACCGGCACCACATCGAAATGGCCCATCAGCAAGATCGGATCGAGATCAGGCTTGCTACCCGTCCAGACCAGCATCCGCCCGTCGGTAAACCAGTGGGTCTCAAGCCCGGTGAGGCGCGGGAAACTGACATCGAACCAGCCATTGAAGCCGTCAAACACCGCCTGATCGATCTGGCGGTCATAGCGCGAAATGGTGGGAAACCCGATCGCCTCGGACAACAGCCGCGCAATCTCATCGCGATCAAACCCGGTCGTGTCCGCCTCAGCCGCAATCCGTCCCGGCGCTTCAAAGTTTACAAAGCGATAGACGGTGTAGGCCCCCACCGCCAGCACCGCCGCCAGCACCAGCCCCACAAGACGCTTGATCATGTCCTATCCCCCAAATACGTCGTTTCGACACGATACAAAAATCCGGCCCAGGCCGCCATATTCTGGCAGCACTCTCCCCCCATCGGTGCTAACGCGCTGTTTTGGCTCAGTTTTTGGAAACATTCTTATTGCGCCATTAACCCTGTCGCCTGCACACTTGCAGATGGCCAAGGCGCGAACGCCTGCACCAACGATACGCGCCGGGCCGTGTCTGTCTGTCTGAGGAGCGTATGATGACACCACCTTTGGAAACCGCCCTGTCTGATCTGGAACTGCAATTGCAGGGCTGGCGCATGACCACCGCCGAGATCATTTACCGGCTGCCCGACACGCCAAGCCTGTTGCAAAGCTTTGTCTGGCAAACCCTTGATCACGCGCCCGAGCTGCCGCGCCTGAAAAAATTCCTAAGCTTCTGGGAACGCGAAATTGAAGGGCCGATCCATTCGGTCCGGGTGGCCTGCTGCGAACCGCTGGGCCCCGGCGAATGGCGCAACAGCGATGCGGTGTACCGGCTGCACTAGCTGACGCGCCCTTGACGGCCCGGTCCGCCTCCGGGCCATGAAACGTCAAGTCACCGGCTGACTATTCGTCAGCCGAATAGGGCTGATTTGCATCCCAATTGCGGCATTGTGTCAGGCGAATTGTTTTGCAGTTTTTTGACGCGACACTATGACATGCCAAATCCCCCCCAAATTGGATGATCTGCGTCAAAGCGGTGACTCGCGATCAGTGCCACCATCCCCCATCCTTAAAAGCGTCAGGGGAGCGCAAACACTGACGCCGGGCTCAGGGGCCCACCACCGATAATGGGGACGAACAATGCAACGCCTTTCTGCAACCGACGCCACGTTTCTTTATGCTGAAACCGACGACGCCCCGATGAATATCGGGCTCGCCCAGCTGGTCACCATTCCGGCCGACTATGAAGGCCGCTTCCGCGACAACTTCTTTGCGCTGTTGAAGGAACGCTCGGCTGAAGTGCCGATGATGAACTGGGTCGCCACTGAACAGCCCTTCAATCTCGATTATCCGGTGTGGGTGGATGCGGGCAAGCTTGACTGGCGCTACCACTTCAAAACCCGAAAGATGCCCAAGGGATCAACGATCCATGATGTGCTGCGCGCGCTTGAGGTCATTCACATTGAGCGTCTCGACCGCTCCAAGCCCTTGTTCCAATATTATGTCTTTGACGGGCTCGCCGACAATCAGGCGGTGGTCTATTCCAAAATGCATCACTGCATGATTGATGGCCAGGCTGGCGCCCAGCTGATGATGCTGATGTATGATCTGGAGCCGACACCGCGCGGCCCGCTCACCGAAGAGCAAAAGCAGGCTTTCGGCCTGAACAAGACGCCGTGCAACAAGCCCACGCTCGCCACCGCACTGATCGATGCCGCCTTCTCGACCGCTGAGAAGCCCTTCTACAAGCAATTCGGCTCGCTTCGCAGAACCGCGTCGGCGGCGCTGCATCAATATCAGCAGACCAAGCACAATCCGGCTGCCGAAGGCACGCTGGGCGGCGCGCCCAACACCCCGTTTAACGAAGTGATCACGCGCGAACGCAAATTCTCCATTGGTTCGGTCCCGCTCGGTGAAACCAAGCACATTGCCAAATCGCTCAACGCCAAGGTGAACGATGTCATGCTCGCCATCACCGGCGGGGGCTTGCGCGCCTATCTCGATGAAAAAGGCATGCTGCCCGACAAGTCGCTGGTCTGCGCCGTACCGATTGCCCAGGCCCAGAAGGAAGCAAGCCTCAACAATGTTGCCGCCATGACAGTGGCCTGGCGCACCGATGAGGCCGACCCGCTGCGCCGGATCAAGAAAATCCATGAGACCGCCCAGATCGGCAAGAAGAACTCGGTGGAACTGTTCGGCGCGATTGATTCAGGCACCGGCTTTAAATTGCCGAGCTATGTGGCCAAGCCGCTTGCGGCCACCATCATGCGCAAGGAAGTACTGGGCAATATGCCCCCGATCATGAACGGCATTTTGTCAAACGTTCCGGGCGCACCCATGACGCTCTATATTGCCGGGGCCGAAATGCAGACCGCCTATCCCTTGTCGGTTATCTCGCATGGCACGGCGATCAACATCACCGTCTTCTCCTATCGTGACCGGATTGATCTGGGCATCACCACCTGCCCCGCCGTCGTTCCCGATGCCGATCATTTGATGGAGCTGATCCTGGCCGAATTCGAAGAAACCAAGGCCGCGCTCGACGCCGAACACGAAGCCGCCAACGCCCCGCGCTACGACGTTGTCGAAACCGCGCCCGCAGCGGCCACTGCCGAAGTCGACATCGAAAAAGCCGCCAACGCCGCCTAGGGGGCGGGGCTTGGAAGAAACAAAGGCCGGGTTTTTGACCCGGCCTTTTTTTCGGAGCCTTTTGCCTAGATCACAGGGCCACGTTGGCCACCGCCGGGGCCTTGCGGACCCCGTCCGCCCCCCGGCCCGCCGCGCCGCGTACCGTCTGGCCCGCCGGTCCGGTCCGGCATAAGTTCAAAGCGCTCCAATTGCCCATCGTGATTGCGGTCAAGCTGCCCAAAACCTGAGCTCAGCCGGGCATAAAATTCATCGCGCGCAATCGTGCCGTCGCCATTTTGGTCAAAGCCGATAAAGCCCGGCCCGTTTTGGTCCGAACCCATGGCGCGCACCATCCATTCCCGTAATTGAATAGCGCCCGGTCGGGGGCTGCCAAGCCCGGTGAGCCGCGCCCATTCCCGTTCAAGCCCGCTATCAAGCTCAGCCCGATCGGTGATCGCATCGGCGTTCACATCCATTGCGGCAAACAACATCCCAAAGGGGGCGGGCGAAGGGGCGCCGCCGGCGGCCTCGCCAAAGGGCTGCGGACCACCGCCTCCTGGCCCACCCGCCCCGCGCCCACGTGGACCGGGCCCGCCACACCCGCTCAAGACCAATCCGGTCATGCTCAGTAACAGGACAAAGTGAACAGCTTTGTGCGCGCCATACTTCATCGGCAAATGCTCCTTGGAATCCCCGGCCCGAGGATTAAACGGCCGCGCCGAAATTTTCCGTCGATTGTTTTCGCTTTTTCTTGGCTTGCTGATGCCAATCGCCCATCCCCGCAAGAACCGGGTGGCTTGGCGCCCGCCCCTCGCGCACCGTCTGGGCATTCGCTTCCCCTGTTCAGGACTTGGTCATGTTTGAAAACAAAGTTGCCTTGGTCACCGGCGCAAGCTCCGGTATTGGCCGCGCCATCGCGCTGCGTCTGGCCTCTCACGGCGCACGCCTCACCCTCACCGGGCGCAATCTCGGCGCGCTCGAAACCCTCGCCGCTGACTGCGCACAAACGGGGGCCGAAGTTCAGATCAAACCCGGCAACATCACCGATGAAGCCCATGCCCGCGAATTGGTAGACGCCTCGCTTGAGCGGTTCGGCGGTCTGGATATCGCGATCAACAATGCGGGTACGTTGGGGGCCATGGGCGCGGTGACGGACATGACCCGCGCAGACTGGGACGCAACACTCGCCACCAATCTGACAGCCGCCTTTCTGGGCGCCAAATATCAGATCCCCGCTTTGCTTGACCGGCCTGCACCCGCCTTGCTGTTCACCTCAAGCTTTGTGGGCTACACGGTCGGCATGCAAGGCATGGCCGCCTATGGGGCCAGCAAGGCCGGACTGATCGGCCTCGCCAAAGGGCTGGCTGCGGAATATGGACCGGCGGGCTTGCGGGTCAATGCGCTGCTGCCGGGCGGCACCGACACGCCGATGGGTGCCACAGTTGCCAATACGCCGGACGCGCGCGCCCATATTGAAAGCCTTCATGCGCTCAAGCGGATTGCCGAACCCGGCGAAATTGCCGAGGCAGCGTTGTTTTTGGTGTCACCTCAGGCCAGTTTTGTGACCGGCACGGCTATGCTTGCCGATGGCGGTTTTTCGATCAGCCGGTAAGGAAAGGGGGGGAGGCGGCCTCAGCCATCCCCCAGCATGCTCTGCCAGATCTGCACTTCGCGGGTGAGGAAGCGCCATGCGCCCTCGCGCTTTTCAAGCGTGTCGATATAGAGGCCGCGCAGCTGGATGGGGCGGCCCTTCTTGGTATGGCAATCGGCATCGTAATAGCACCGTGCGGTGGCGCGCGTCCCCTCGATCACGATTTCGGGCGTGTGCAGCAAATGGCGCAGGCCGACAATCGGGTCGCGGCGGGTTTCGATCCAGCGGGCAAAGCCTTTGGTCGCCGCTTCGATACCCTGATTGATGGTGCCGCCGAAATTGACCGTGCAATCCTCCCAGAACAGGGCCGCCATATCGTCGGCCGAGCCCGTGTCGGTCACGAAGCAATAGCGGGCAAGGAGGTTTTGGATCTGTTCAAAATCGGTCAGCATCGGACCTCAGCACGGTTGGAGCGGGTAGCGGGAATTGAACCCGCACGTTCAGCTTGGGAAGCTGACAGGCTACCATTACATCATACCCGCATTCATCGCGCTCACGCTGTCGGCCAGTTGGACAAGATTTGGGGCAGCGCGGAGCTCGTGTCAACAAGAACGGGCGGGCCTGACCATCGTCAAACCCGCCCGCCTGTGTAAGCAAGGACGCGGCCGCGCCACATGCCAGAGCAATACTGAACGGCGGTGACCACCGCCACGGGCAAGGTCTTGCCCGCCCTCGCGGAGCCGCGGCCCCTCAGGGCCGCTGGCATGAGCGAAGAACCGTTACTTCCCCGCCGCCTTCTTCCGCCCATAGGCCGGCTGATAGGCCACCGCACAATGTTTGGTGCAATAAGGCTGACCCGGCTCGGCGGCATGGCCGCAGAAATGGAAATCCTCATCGCCGGGATCGCCGATCGGCCATTTGCACATGCGCTCATTCAGATCGAGCAGGGTAACCTCACCAAGCTCGCCTTCGGGACGCACAATTTTGAGCGCGACCGGCTCAGGCAATTCCCGGCGCGCAGGCTCAGGCGCTTCATCCAGGGCAAATTTAAGGGCCGGGGCTGCACCGCCGCGCACCACAACCGGTTCAGGCCGCGAGCCCGGCGCCTCTGCGCGGGAACGGCGTCCGCCGCGATGACCGCCGCCCTGATTGGGCTTGGCCCGGCCCGACAGGCCCAGCCGGTGCGCTTTGCCGATCACCGCATTGCGGGTCACATCGCCAAGCTCGGCGGCAATCTGGCTGGCCGATAAGCCCTTGTTCCACAAATCTTTCAGGCGTTCCACGCGCTCATCCGTCCAGGCCATCTTATCCTCCAACCTTGTGCTCGGCGTCATCCTTACCACTTGATCTGGACTATACCACAAGATGTTGTGGTGCCGGAGCAAAAGTTATCCCATATGATGAGATTTCTGTGGATAAGTCGCAAAGCGCGCGGCATTTGACGTGCTTGTCCCGCTTGCCCCGCCCCGCGCGTGTCTGGTAGGCGAACAGGACCTGCCAAAAGCCCGCCGCAAGAAAGACCCTTCATGTCTGAAACTCCCTATTCCTTCCCGCCTTTGGGCGTGCGCACCATCGGCCGTGTCAACTGGCTCGGCGTCTGGACGCTGTACAAGAAAGAGGTCATGCGCTTCGTCAATGTCTGGCTGCAGACACTGATCGCGCCCATGGTGACAAGCCTGCTGTTCTTCACCGTGTTCTCGCTCGCCATCGGCGCCACCCGGCCTGATGTGCACGGCATCCCGTTTGTGGAGTTTCTGGCGCCGGGGCTGATCATGATGGCGGTTTTGCAGAACGCCTTTGCCAATACCGGCTCCTCGCTGCTGATCTCGAAGGTGCAAGGCAATATTGTCGATAGCCTGATGCCGCCCTTGTCGGCGGGGGGAGCTGACCTTTGCCTATGCCATTGGCGGGGCGACACGCGGGCTGGTCGTGGCGGGCGCCACCGGCCTGATCCTTGCCTTCTTTGTTGATCTCGCCCCGGCCAACTTCGTGGCCGCCCTGTTCTTTGCCGCCTCGGCCTCGCTGCTCATGTCGCTGGTTGGCATTCTGGCGGGCGTATGGTCCGACAAATTTGATCATATGGCAGCCGTGACCAATTTCATCATCATGCCGATGACCTTCCTGTCGGGCACCTTCTATTCGGTCAATCAATTGCCTGAAGCCTTCCAGATGATTTCAGCGTTCAACCCCTTCTTCTATATGATTGACGGGTTCCGGGCGGGCATTACCGGCTATGCCGACAGCCCCCTATGGCTGGGCGCTGCCATCATCACCGGCATCAACATTGTGTTGTGGGTGCTGTGCCACCGCGTGTTCCACACCGGCTGGCGTCTCAAGGCATAGGGGCGCACACGCCCCGATTGACTCCTTAAGGGCGGCTCAGCATAATCCGCGCTTTCTATTGGACGGGCGCCCTCACGCGGGGCGCCCCCTTTGTTTTTAAAGAGGAAAGGTGCGGGACCATGGAACCGGTCATGCCCACCTATGGACGCTATGATCTCGCCTTTGAAAAGGGCGAGGGCGCCTATGCGATTGCCCCTGACGGCACGCGCTATCTCGACATGGGCGCAGGCATTGCGGTCAATTCGCTGGGCCATGCCCATCCCCATCTGATCGCGGCCTTGACCGAACAGGCGCAGAAGCTTTGGCACACCTCCAACCTCTATCACATTCCCGGCCAGCAAAAGCTTGCCGCCCGGCTGTGCGATCTGACCTTTGCCGACACGGTGTTCTTCACCAATTCGGGCGCTGAGGCGTGCGAGTGCGCAATCAAGATGGCGCGGAAATATATGGACGCCGATGGCCGCCCCGAACGCTACCGGATCATCACGGTTGAAGGGGCGTTTCATGGCCGGACGCTGGCCACGATTGCGGCGGGCAATCAGGAAAAACATCTGAAGGGTTTCGGTCCCAAGGTGGAGGGCTTTGATCAGGTCCCCCACGGCTCAACCAAAGCCGTCCGCGATGCCATCACCGATGAGACCGCCGCCATCCTGGTTGAACCCATTCAGGGCGAGGGCGGTATCCGCACCTTTGAAAATGATTATCTGCGCGATCTGAGAACCATCGCGGACGAGACCGGCATTCTGCTGATCTTTGATGAGGTGCAATCAGGCGTTGGCCGGACCGGCAAGCTGTTTGCCCATGAATGGGCCGGGATTGAACCCGATATTATGGCGATTGCCAAAGGTATTGGCGGGGGCTTCCCGCTGGGCGCGTGCCTGGCCACCGAAGAGGCGGCCAAGGGCATGATTGCAGGCAGCCATGGTTCCACCTTTGGCGGCAACCCGCTGGCCACGGCTGTGGGCAATGCGGTGCTGGATATTGTCGCGAAACCCGAATTTCTCGACCATGTCAGCCATGTCGCAACCCTGTTCCGCCAACAGCTGTCCCGGCTGCTGGATGAATATCCGCATGTGTTTGAGGAATTGCGCGGCAAGGGTCTGATGATCGGGCTCAAGCTCAAGGTTCCCAACACAGATTTTGTTGCCCGTCTGCTCGACCAGCATATGCTGGGGGTCGGGGCAGGCGATAATGTCGTGCGGCTTTTGCCGCCGCTCAATATTGGTGAGGCCGAAGTGGCCGAGGCCATCGCGGCGCTCGAAAAAACCGCCCAAACATTTTCCGCGAAGGATCGGCCATGACCGCGCCCCGCAAAAAACCGAACCATTTCATCGATATCAATCAGGTGAGCGCAGGCGATCTGCGCGCCATTCTGGATGACGCCAAGGTGCGCAAGCATGGCCGCCATGGCCGCACCGGACAGGCCGACACCGACAACCGACAAGCCGCTCAAGGGCCGCATGCTCGCCATGGTGTTTGAAAAACCGTCAACCCGCACGCGGGTGAGCTTTGAGGTCGCCATGACCCAGCTTGGCGGCCAGGCGATTGTGCTGCGCGGCGATGATATGCAGCTGGGCCGGGGCGAAACCATTGCCGATACAGCCGCTGTGCTGTCACGCTATGTCGATGCGATCATGATCCGCACCCATGATCATTCCTCGATTGTCGAACTGGCCGAGCATGCCACGGTTCCGGTGATTAACGGGCTGACCGATAAAAGCCATCCCTGCCAGATCGTGGCTGATATTCAGACCTTTGAAGAACATTTCGACACGATTGCGGGCAAGCGCATCGCCTGGATCGGCGATGGCAACAATGTTGCGGTGAGCTGGATCCACGCGGCCAAGCGGCTCGATTTCACGCTGGCTTTGTCGTGTCCCGATGAGCTGAACGTCCCGGCCGAGCTGATTGACTGGGCCGGCGATGCGCTGGAACTCAGCGACAGCCCGCAAGCCGCCGCCACCGGCGCGCATTGTCTGGTGACCGATACTTTTGTGTCCATGGGAGACAAGGATGCCGAAAGCCGCCACCGGCTGCTTGCCCCTTATCAGGTGACCGAGGCGCTGATGGCGCTGGCTGATCCCGAGGCGGTGTTCATGCATTGCCTGCCCGCCCATCGCGGCGACGAGGTCACCGCCGAGGTGATTGATGGCCCCCGGTCCGTCGTTTTCGACGAGGCTGAAAACCGGCTGCATGCCCAAAAGGCCATTCTTGCCTGGTGCCTGTCATGACCGCCGCGTCGGACGCGCTGGACGATCAGATTTATCCCTTCAAGGTTGAAGGCGCCAATGTCCGGGGCCGTTTTGTACGCCTTGGCCCCGCGCTCAACACGATTTTGGAGGCGCATGCCTATCCCGATGCGGTGGCGCGCTTGCTGGGGGACGCTTTGGCGCTGACCACGCTGCTGGGCTCCTCGCTTAAATTTGCCGGAATTTTTTCGCTGCAACTGAAAGGCACCGGCCCCATCAAGCTGATCGCGGCGGACTTTACCTCTGATGGCGTCGGCGCAGGCCAATTGCGCGGCTATATCCAGCATGACGGCGCGGCCATATCCGATGGGCTGAGCTTTGCCGAGCTGGTGGGGCCCAAGGCAAGCTTTGCCCTCACCATCGATCCCCAAGGCGATATGGACCGCTATCAGGGCATTGTCCCTGCCGGTGAAACCGGGCTGGCCGATTGCGCCTTGAGCTATTTCAACCAGTCAGAACAAATCCCCACCGCCGTCCGGCTCGCCACCGCCAAGGTGATGGGCCGCGATGCGGGCTGGCGCGCAGGCGGCATGCTGATCCAGCATCTGCCCGAAGCGGGCATTCAACTCGACAAACCCGACGAGGATGCATGGCCGCGCGCCGAGGCGCTGCTCAACACCGTCAAGGATGGCGAGCTGACCGATCCTGATCTCGCCCCGTCTGATCTGGTTTACCGGCTTTATCACGAAGATGGCGCGCGCATTTTCCCGCCTCAAAGCGTGGCCCAGGGGTGCCGCTGTTCGCGTCTCAAGATCGAGCAGACATTGGCACAGTTCCCGCGCGCCGACATCACCGACATGATCGCCGATAGCGGCCTGATCGAAGTGACCTGCGAGTTTTGCTCACGCCGCTTCGACTTTGCGCCCGGCGATATTCACGCGTCGGACGAGGTCTGATCACTCAGAGGCGAGCGCAATCAGCCGCTCAAAAAACTTCATGCCTTCGTCAAGCTGCTCAAGGGCGATGAACTCATTGGGCTTGTGCGCCTCAGAGATATATCCCGGACCGCACACATAGGTCGGCAAACCTTCATTGGCGAAATGGCCCGCCTCGGTGCCGTAAGAAACAGCCTCCGACACGTTGGTTTCAGCCAGCCGCATCATCGCGCCGAGCGCATCGGTGGCCGAGCCCTGCGCCAATGCCGGCACATGGGCACCCTCAGAAATTGTGATGCCGATTTCGTCGGTACCTGCGCCGATCGCGGCGGCTTTAGCCTTCATCTCCGCGCTGAGGATCTTGTCGGCATAATCGCGAATATCGGTGATCAGCACCGGCACATTGGTGCTCGGCAAGGGGCGAAACTCAAAGGTGAAGCGGCATTTGCGCGGGATGATATTTTGCGCGGTACCGCCCGACATGACCCCGATATGCAGACTGGTGTAAGGCGGATCAAACCGGCCTGTGGGATCGCCCGCCTTGATCAACTTGTCTTCAATCTGATCCAGAAACGCGATCAACCGCGCCGCATAGGTGATGGCGTTGACGCCCTTATGGGTCTGGCTTGAATGCGCTTCAAGCCCGGTCACTTCGACCTGATAGACATTGATGCCCTTATGCGCATCCACAAGCTCCCACCCTGTGGGCTCACCGACAATGACAAAGCCGGGTTTGGGATCGCGCGCACCGGCATAGTCGACCATGGACCGGCAGCCGGTGCAGCCGATCTCTTCATCATAGCTCAAGGCAAAATGGATCGGCCGCTTGAGATCGGCGGCCTTCATCGCGGGCAAAAAGCCAAGCGCGAGCGCAGAAAAACTCTTCATGTCCGAGGTGCCACGCCCATAAAGCTTGCCGTCTTTTTCGGTCAGCACGAAAGGATCAGTGTCCCAATCCTGACCATCGACCGGCACCACATCGGTATGGCCCGACAGCACGATGCCGCCGCGCACATCGGGGCCGATGGTGGCCCACAGATTGGCCTTGCGGCCATCCTCGTTCAAAAACCGCTGCGTGGTGGCACCATGGGCTTTGAGCCGGTCTTCAACCCAGTCAATCAATGCCAGGTTGGAATGCCGGCTGACCGTGTCAAAGCCGATCAGGCGGGTCAAAACATCGAGAATATCGGAGCGTGTGATCATGGCCCGGACTTACCATGCGTCCGTTAATTGCGCCAGAACCGGCGTGAAAACAGGACCAGCACGGTAACAAGTTCCAACCGCCCCAGCAGCATGGCACCCGACAAGATCCATTTAGCGGCATCGGGCAGGCTGGCAAAGGTGCTGGAAGGGCCAATCACCGGCCCAAGACCTGGACCGACATTGGACAGGCTGGTCGCCGCGCCCGACAAAGCGGTTTCAAAATCAAGCCCGATGGCCGCCAGCGCCAGCGCGATGCCGACAAAGATCGCGATATAGAGGAAAATGAAACTGCCCACCGAGCTGAGAACATCCTCGCTGATCGGGCGCTTATTATAGCGCGGTACGAACACGCCGTGCGGGTGCAGCACTTTGCGGATCTCCACTTTGATCAGCTCAAGCAGAACCTTCACCCGGAATATCTTGATGCCGCAGGCGGCCGAGCCCGCGCACCCACCAATGAACATCATGAGCAGAACCAGCGCCGAACCAAATGGCCCCCAGGCGCTGTAATCTTCCGCGCCATAGCCGGTGCCGGTCAGATTGGTGACAACCGCAAAGACCGAGGCGCGCACCGCATGCTCGCCCGGTACGGTCTTGCCATGCAGGTGCCAGATGGTCATCGCCGCGGTGGTCAAAATGATGATGACAAGAAACAGGCGGACCTGATCATCGCGAAACAGCATGCCAGCCTTGCCGCGCAGGGCGGCGATGAACAGCAAGAACGGCATGCCGCCCAGAATCATGAAAAAGATCACCACCCATTCAATATGGGTCGCATCGAAATAGCCGATTGAGGCGTCGTGGGTTGAAAAGCCGCCGGTCGCCACGGTCGTCATGGCGTGGTTGAGCGCATCAAACGATGTCATCCCCGCGATCCAGTAGGAGACGAACACCAAAAGCGTGAAGCCGATATAAAAATAGGTCAGCCCCGATGCGATCTGGGCGGCGCGCGGCAAAATCTTTTCCGACGTGTCGGAACTTTCAAGCCGGAACAGCTGCATCCCGCCAATTTGCAGCATCGGCAAAACCGCAATCGCCATAACGATGATGCCGATACCGCCGAGCCATTGCAGGATCGACCGCCACAGCAAAATACCCGGCGGGGCATCATCAAGCCCGACAATGACCGTGGCACCGGTTGTGGTGATGCCCGACATGGCCTCAAAGAAGGCGTCGGTATAGCTCAGCCCCAGATTGGTGAAGACAAGCGGCAAGGCCGAAAAGGCGGTCAGCGACACCCACACCGACGTTGTCAGCAAGAAAGCTTGCGGCACCGACAGATGCGTCATCCCCCCGCCGGGACCCGACCGGTTCATAATCACCAGCCCGCCACCGATAAAGACCGACACACCCGCAGCCGTCAAAAAGACCTGCCAGTCGGAATTGCCCGCAAAAGCATCCACCAACGCCGGCACCAGCATGGCGACGCCAAGCGCCGCCAGCAGCACACCATTGACCAGTAATATGGGACGAAGATCATACATTCCCGCACCTCAGAAGGCGGGACTATATCGTACTTAACCTTCGAAACGCGAGGTCGGATGACCCAGAATGGCGAGCAGCTCTTTCCGGGTTGCCGGATTGTTGCGGAACTCGCCCAGCATTTTCGACGTCACCATGGACACGCCGGGCTTGTGCACGCCGCGCGTGGTCATGCATTGATGCTGCGCCTCGACAATCACTGCCACGCCGCGGGGGCGAAGCACCTCCGAAATCGTATTGGCGATCTGCGCGGTCAGCTTTTCCTGCACCTGGAACCGCCGCGCATAGGTTTCAACCACACGGGCGAGCTTGGAAATGCCGACCACCCGGTTTGTGGGCAGATAAGCAACGTGGCACCGGCCGATGATCGGTGCCATGTGATGCTCACAATAGCTTTCGACCCGGATGTCACGCAGAAGGATGACCTCGTCATAGCCTTCAACTTCTTCAAAGATGCGCTCGAGATATTCGACCGGATCTTCGGTATAGCCCTGGAACCATTCTTCATAGGCGCGCGCGACACGCGCGGGCGTATCAAGCAATCCCTCGCGGGTCGGGTCATCACCCGCCCAGCGCAACAAGGTGCGCACGGCGGCTTCGGCTTCTTCCCGGCTGGGCCGGTCAAGATGAATGACTTTGTCTTCGTCACGGCTTTGTGCGGTCATGACGTCCTCCTTCTACGACCCTGTTACGCGGGTCCGTATGGCGCGGTTTACTCCGCGCGTTAGCGAAATCAGTGCACCCGCGCCACATCATAGGGGCTGTCGAGTGAAAAGGCGGGAATTTCAACATCAAAGACATCCCCGGCTTCGGTTTGCATCTGGTAGTGGCCGCGCATAAAGCCCGACGGTGTCGACAGTGGCGCGCCCGATGTATAGGTGAAGCTTTCACCGGGTTCCAAGATGGGCTGTTCGCCCACCACACCGGCCCCGCGCACCTCCTGCTCACGGCCCTGTGCATCGGTAATAATCCAATGACGGTGACGCAACTGCACGGGAATACGGCCCAGATTTTCGATCTCGATCGTATAGGACCAGACAAAGTGATGCTCATCGGGCTCCGACTGCTCGGTCAAAAAGTCCGGTTCAACGGTCACTTGAATATGGTGTGTGGTGGCACGGTACATTCGCCTCTCCAAAGTCTCCTTTGGCTTCAGTCTTCCCTAGCAGTGTGGTCAGACTTTGTCCAAAGCCTGGCTGAGATCGGTGATCAAATCACGGGGGTCTTCAAGGCCGACCGACAGGCGCAAAAAGCCGTCACTGATGCCCAGTTCCGCCCGCGCCTCGGGCCCGATCCGCTGATGGGTCGTGGTGGCAGGATGGGTGATCAGGCTTTTCGCGTCGCCCAGATTGTTTGAAATATCCACCAGTTCCAGCGCATTGAGCAGCCGGAAGGCTTCTGCCTTGCCGCCTTCAAGCTCAAAGGCGATGACCGAGCCGCCACCGCTCATCTGCTTTTGCGCCAGCGCATATTGCGGATGATCAGGCCGGGTCGGATACAAGACCTGTTTAAGCTTGGTGCCGACAAAGCCCGCCAGTGCCTCAGCCACCTGTTCTGCGCCGGTGCAGTGGGCCTTGATCCGCATATCAAGCGTCTCAAGCGATTTGGTCAGCACCCAGGCATTGAACGGCGACAGGGACGGGCCGGTGTTGCGGATGTAAGGAAGAAGCTCTTCCATAATATACTCTTCGGTGCCAAGCACCGCGCCGCCCAGCACCCGGCCCTGGCCGT
Organism: Alphaproteobacteria bacterium; assembly: GCA_965227065.1. Lineage (GTDB taxonomy): Bacteria > Pseudomonadota > Alphaproteobacteria > SPJN01 > SPJN01 > CBDDFN01. The sequence goes on along the minus strand of CBDDFN010000010.1, from coordinate 248,774 downwards.
CAATATGCTTGGTCGCTGAATAGACGACAATGTCGGCACCGTGGTCGAGCGGCCGTTGCAGCAAGGGTGTGGCAAACACATTATCGACCACAAGCCGCGCGCCCGCCTCATGGGCGATGTCGGCAACGGCCTGCAGGTCAATCAGCTCCAGTGTCGGATTGGTCGGCGTCTCCAGAAACAACAGCTTGGTGTTGGGCCGCACACCAGCCTTCCACTGGTTAAGATCGCGGCCATCAATGACGGTCGTCTCAACGCCGAAGCGCGGCAGCAGATCATCAATGATGTAGCGGCACGAGCCAAACAGCGCACGGGCGGCCAGCACGTGATCACCGGCGCGCAGGGCGGCAAACAGGCTCGCATTCACCGCCGCCATGCCGGTGCCGGTGGCCTTGCACGCCTCTGCCCCTTCCAAAAGGCGCAAGCGTTCCTCAAAGGTTGCTACGGTCGGGTTGCCGAACCGCGAATAGACGAAGCCGTCCTGTTCACCCAGAAAACGCGCTTCGGCCACTTCGGCCTGTTCGTAGCGGAACCCGCTAGTCAGATACAGCGCCTCAGCCGTCTCACCGAATTGGGAACGGGCAAGCCCGCCGCGCACGGCTTGGGTTTGAGGGTGCCACTTTGAGCTGTCGGTCATGATCAAAATCCTTCACGCAATAAAAAACCCCGGCAGTCGCAAAGGGCCGGGGTGGGCAAAAGATTGCGTTCCTCCCGACCTTTTAGCGAGATGTTTAACGTGGCCGCAAGCCGGTCGGCTCAAATCACCACGGGGCTGGGTTTTACGCCGTCCGCGCCTTGAAATCAAGCGGGCGTGCGCCGACCCGGTCTTTCAGCAGCAAGGATGGTTTTTCCACCAGCCAGTGAATGACACAGGCCATGAACACCGACAGGCCGCCATAAAGGATAAGGAATGAGCCTGCCGCCGCCAGCCCCTGTTCGGGATGGCTGCCGCCCAAGGCCCAGCACAGCGGGATGAGCGGCATGTGGATCAGATAAAGCGGATAGGAAATCCGCGCGAAGAAAATTCCCGGCCGGATCGACAACAGCTTTTGCGGCCCGCCGCCCAGGCTCGCCCCCGCGACCATCGCCCCGAAACACAATGCGATCACCAAGGGCTGGAGAACCATGTCCCACCAGCCGATGCGGGCCATCATGTCATGGCTGGCCACAAGTCCCGTCACCACCAGCGCGCCGGACCAGAACAGAAGATCAGCCTGACGCTTTGGCACCACCAGCCGCCCGGCCTTGACCTCATGAAACAACAGCCCCGCCAGCATGCCGGCACCCAGCGCATCCATACAGTGATGAAACGGGCTGCGGAACAGCGGAAAGAAACTGTCATAGCTGAGCGGATCGGTGATCGACCCCGCAAGCATGGCCCGCGCCAGAACCGAGACCAGCATGGCCGCCCCTATCACCACAAACCGGCCGCGCAGCCCCGGCTTCCACAACACAAGGCCAAGCATGAGGGGCGCAAGCGCATAGAATTTTTCTTCCACGCCCAGCGACCAGAAGGCGACCACAATGTCTGAAGGCAGATAATCCTGCAGCACCAGCGCATGATAGATCACCCGCCAGCCCAGATCCTCAGTGCTGATCGTATAAAGCGGAATGGCGCCCAGCACGACAAGCGCCAGCACAAACCAGTAGGTCGGCATGATGCGCAGGCCGCGTTTGAGAAAATAAGACCCAAGCTTCACCCCGCCTTTGGCCTCACTGCGCAACAGATGGGTGGTGATCAAAAAGCCCGACAGGGCAAAGAACAGATCAACCCCCACCCAGCCATTGACCAGCAAGGCGGGCAGCGCCTCACCACTTTCAGCCTTGATGGGGTAAAAACCGTGGCGCACCAGAACCAGCAATACCGCTATCGCGCGCAGACCATCGAGCGCCTTGATCCCGCCTTTGGGACCGGCAATCGAAAAGAATGTGGCGAGCGATGCCATCAGCCCGCTTCAGCGCGGCTCAAATCCCGTTGAACCTTGTTCTTCTTGGACTTCCAGATGATGCCGTCAACGACATAGTGATGGAAGTTGATCGCCTGGTAGATGACGATCATGGGAATGGCGATCAGGCCAAGCTGGTTGCCGGTGATCTCGATCAGGCCATAGGCCAGGCTCGACAGGGCAAAGCAGACCAGCATGTAGCGCTTCCAGTTTCCCGGCTGGCTCAGCCGCGACAGATAGGGCGCCTCGTCGCTGACGCCCTTGTCGAACCGCTTGGTATTAAACAGCCAGACAAAAACAATATATTGCAGATTGTGCCAGACATTGATGACCAGCCAGCCATGGGTGATGTCGTCAATCAGCAAATAGCCGGTACCGAAAACACACATATGCGACAGCCAGTAGAGTGTATGGGCAACCGGCAACTCGCCTTTGAGCCACAGCCGAGCACGGGACGCCGCCCACAAGGCCACAAAGCCCAACGCGACAAGTGCTGCCGCATCCACCATCAGGCCCGGCACCGGCACGACGCGCAGCTCAAGGCCCAGAAACGATCCGGGGTCCTGGTACGACCGGTAAAGAATGCCCCACACCGGCAGAGCATAGAAGGCGGCCTGGGCAAACCAGTCAGGTTCCCGCGTCACCACTGCACCGGCCTTGCGGCGGTACATCTGGCTCACGCCCCAGCTTTGACGCGTGTAGTGGAACCATTGCCAATACAGATAGATGGTGGCGAGCGCCCACAGCCCAACCCCCGCAGCAATCGCAAAGGTCGCGCCGAACACGATCAGCGGCAGATAAAGCAGCAAAAATTTATGTTGCTGGAATGAGGCCTTGTCAAAACACAGCCGCGTATAGGTCGAGATGACGTGGTGATAGCCAAGCAGCCACAGATCAAGAATCAGGATGAAAGGAAACAGCGGCGGATGGGCGACAACAATGCCGCCGCTTAACAGGGCAATGGCGGCAATCCCGATAATGAAGCCGCCATCAAACCGGGCGCTTTTCAGCCAACCGGGGGCCTTGTCCACACTGAGCACTGCATCCGTCATATCGCCTCGCTTGCACGGGTCTTGTTGCTGTTAAGTCCTTGTCTTAACGGGCCGGGGGTGAAGAGTTTCTTAATGGCGGGCGGCGCAACGCTGGGTTAGGCTTAGACCAAAGGGGCTAGGCGGGATCAGGGGGAGACGATGACCACCAAGAGCTACAAGACCGAAACGCTGCAAATCACCGACCATGACCCGATGGATGATTTTGAGCATCTCGACATCACACTGCTGGGCAAAACCAAACGCGTTTACCGCACAGGCAGCGGGCCGGCCGTCATCATCATGGCGGAAATGCCGGGCATTTATGTCCATGTCATCCGCTTTGCCCGCATGGTGCGCGATCAGGGCTTTACCGTTTATATGCCGTCTTTGTTCGGCAGGGATGGCGGGCCGGTCAGTGTGCTGAAGGGTGTCGGCACGATTGCCAAGGCCTGTATCAGCCGGGAGTTCAATGCGCTTGCCGCCAATAAATCGAGCCCGGTAACCGCCTGGCTGCGGGCGCTTGCCGCGCAAGCCCATCAGGAATGCGGCGGCGCGGGCGTCGGTGCGCTCGGCATGTGCTTCACCGGCAATTTCGCCTTGTCGATGATGCTGGAGCCTGCGGTCAAAGCCCCGGTTCTGTGTCAGCCCTCCTTGCCGCTGGGCAAACCCGGCGCGATTGATATCGCCCCCGAAGAAGCCGCCATCGTCAAAAAGCGCCTTGAGGACGAAGACCTCACCGTGCTCGGTTACCGGTTCGAGGGTGACGGCTTTTGCAAGGCCGCCCGGTTTGAGGCGCTGGAGCGCGCTTTGGGCGAACGGTTCTTGCCGCGCGTCCTGAAGGATGGCGATGCCATGCCCGACACGCCGATGAAGCCCCATTCGGTCGTTACGCTGCATCTGATTGACGAGGCGGGCGAGCCGACCCGCGCCGCGGTCGATGAAATTCTTGCCTTCTTCAAAACCCGGCTCGTCGCTTGACACACGATGCCGGATCGGTCCGAATGCCGCCCATCACATCATTTCAATTTTGAGGATTTCATGTCCATCACGCTCGATATCACCGACAAGACTGCGCTCATCACCATGGATGACGGCAAAGCCAATGCACAAAGCTTCGACATGCTGACCGCGCTCGACGAGGCGCTCAGCGAAGCCGAGGCCAAAGCGTCCGCGGCTGTGCTGACGGGGCGTCCGGGCAAGTTCTGCGCGGGCTTTGATCTCACCGTCATGCAGGGCGGCGATGTCGATCAGATGATCAAGCTGGTTCATCAGGGCGGTGTGCTTGCCTTGCGCATGTATCAATTTCCGCTGCCGCTGGTGGCAGCATGCAATGGTCATGCGCTGGCCCTTGGGGCGATCTATCTGCTCGCCTCCGACACGCGCATCGGGGAAGATGTTCCGGCCAAAATCGGTCTCAATGAAACCGCCATCGGGATGGAATTGCCGGTGTTCGGCACCGCATTGGGCGAAGCCCGCATCCCGCCCCACAAGCTGACCGAGGCGGTCATTCAAGCCACCATCTATGACCCCAAAGGCGCCATGGATGTCGGCTATCTTGACCGCGTGGTCGGTGAAGGCGAAGCCATTGCAGCAGCGCTCGATACCGCCGGGCGGCTCGGCCAGTTGCCCGGTGCAGCCTATGCCGGCACCAAACGCAAGATCCGCCGTGCCACCATCGCAGAGATCGAAGAAAGCCTCAAAGTCTAGGCGGGGAACCGCGCCGCGAAGTCTTCACCGGGCAGCTGCGCGGTATTCGCCACAAAGCTGATGGTTTGATAAGCACCGGCCAGCGCGAGGATTTCGAGCTGTTCGTCATGCGTCCACCGGACCTCAAAAGCCATGCGCGTGTCATCATCCATCCGGCCATCCCGGCACAGCTGATCAAGCGCACGCAGCAAGAGTTGTTCGCTGTCATCTTCCCAGCATGGCGCATTCCACGCGTCGCATCGCGTGGCGCGGATTTGCGCCTGTGTCAGTCCTGCGGCATTGGCAAAAATCGCAACATGCACACCCCATTCATATTCACAGTTGCGGTTTGCCGTGATGCGCAAAATGGTGATCTCGCGCTCACGCAGGCTGAGCGGGCTGTCCTTGTCGAGCAGATTGGGCACACCCTTTTTGAGGAAACGCGCAGAATTTGCGAAAGTCCTGAACAGGCTGAGCAAATAACCGTCCACTTGCGGGTAGTGTGCCAGCAAGGCGGCAATATCGTCCGCAAAGGGTGCTGAGAGCGGTTTGAGTTTATGGGGCATGGTGCCGGGCCTCCTTCTTGTGCTACATAATAAGTAGCGCAACAGTATGCTACATATTACGTAGCATCAACCGGAAAGTGACATGATGGCTTCGCGACCCCGCAATTCCAAACAACCCGGCACGCCGGTCCGCGGCTCTCAAACCGGGCGGCCGATCATGGTGCTGTTTGATGTGTTGGGCCAACGCTGGTCGTTGCGCATTTTGTGGGAGTTGCGTGCCGGTTCGATGACTTTCCGCGCCTTGCAGGATGCGTGTGAAAATCTCTCGCCGTCGGTGCTGAATGCGCGGCTCAAAGCGTTGCGCGCGCTTGACCTGATCAGCCATGGCGCGGACGGCTATGGCCTGACCGCGCATGGCAAAAGCCTGGGCCGTGAACTTGTCCGGCTGGACCGCTGGGCCGACAGCTGGGCGGAAAAAACAAACCCGGCCCGCTAGCGGGCTGTTCGGGCGAGCAGCACGGTGTGGAAATCACAGTCAGGGTCTTCACGGACAAAATCTGTGACCTCAACATCCTGCGCGGCCAGAATGATCCGATATTCGTCTTCGGCCAGGCTGGCGTGAAACACCAGATCATCGCCGACCTGTCCGGTCACTTCCCCCCTATCGGGCCCCACTGTGAGCATCAGCACCCCGCCGGGCGTCAGATGGCGGGCAAGGCGCGGCAGGCAGGCCCGCTGTTCCTCTCCGGTCAGATGGAAAAAACTGTCCCAGCCGATGATGCCGTCAAATCGGCGGTCAAGGGACAGGCTGCGCATATCGCCTTCCATCCAAACGGCTGAAGGAAAGCGCTGTTTGGCAATGGCCAGCATGGCCGGGGCGATATCGAGCCCGGTCACCGCAAAACCTTGCGCAATCAGCGCCTGCGCAATCGGCTCCCCCGCGCCGCACCCCAGATCAAGCACGGACCCGCCTGCCGGGATGTCTGCGGTGAAGCGGGCAACCCAGTCGCGTTCGATAAATATCTTGTGGCGCTCGCGGTCAAAGCGCGCCGCATTGCGCTGATAAATGTCAGCTGTCTTCGCCGCCAGCGCAGGATCAGGCGGGGTGCTCACTTCTGGCTGACTTTGTCCTCAGCGGGGGTCCAGACCTGGGTCTGGCACAGAAAGGCGATACAGCCTTTCACTTCCAGCGTGCCGTCATCCTGGAGTTCCAGCTTGGAGGCATAGCTTTTGCCCGCTTCGGGATCATAGATGGTGCCGTCTTTCCAGCGATCCCCCTTGCGTTCGAAGCCTTTGAGGATTGTCAGCCCCAGGATCGGCTGATTGCGCAGGCTTTCATCGGGATTGTTGGCGTCCTTCGCATCAGTGTCTTCGGGTGTGAACCAGGCGATTTTCCCGCATGGCGTACCATCACCGCAATCTTCAATGACGATGTGCGAGCTCTTGTCCGGTGTTGCCCAGCGTCCCGCCACGTCAATCGATGCGGCAAAGGCCGTACTGCCCACAAGGCTTAAGCCCACTCCCAAAAGCGTATGTTTCATGATCCATCCCCGTTTTGTTTTTGGCCATCATGTTTTTTCACGCTGCGAGCAAATCGCAGGCCCCGGCCAAAAACAAGGCGGAATTGATCACATTTTGTTGGTCTGTTTGAACAAAGTGGCAGCCTTGTCGATGATCGCGCCATGGTCAAAGGCAAAGCTGAGGGCCCGCCAGTCCGCCACCCATTCCGCCCGCGCAGCATCATCGGCCGCCCGGGGGGTGAGGGGGTCGGCCAGCACCGCGCCAAAAGCGACCGACACGGTGTGGCCGCGCGGATCGCGATCGGGCGCGGAGAACACCCCGATCAGGCTCAGCGCATCTGATGAAAAAGCGATGCTGGTTTCTTCTTCCAGTTCGCGCGCGGCGGCGTCTTCCACCGTCTCGCCCAGATCAACAAACCCGCCGGGCAGGGCCCAGCCGCCCTGAAAAGGCGGGTTTTTGCGTTCGATCAGCAACAGCCGTCCAGCACGGTCAAACAAAACGCAATCAACGGTCAAAAGCGGGGTGATGGGTTTACTCAACGGGGCCTCCCAAGAAAAAGGGCGCGGCCCCTGGTGAAACCGCGCCCTTCTCCCTCAGTGTGCCTTGCGGACCTAGGCCACGTCAAAGCGGTCGAGCATCATGACCTTGCTCCATGCCGCGACAAAATCGGCGACAAACTTCCCGGCGCCGTCTTGCGTGCCATAGACTTCGGCGAGCGCCCGCAGTTGCGAGTTCGATCCGAAGACCAGATCGACGCGGCTGGCCGACCATTTCTTCGCCCCCGTCGCACGGTCGCAGACCTCATAGAGGTCATCGTCAACCGGCTTCCACGCATTGCCCATATCGAGCAGATTGACGAAATAATCATTCGTCAGCGTGCCGGGCGCGTCGGTGAACACCCCATGCGGTGCGCCGTCATAATTGGCGCCGAGCACCCGCAGGCCACCCACCAGCACCGTCATTTCCGGCGCTGTCAGCGTCAGAAGCTGGGCGCGATCAACCAGCATCTCTTCGGCCGACACCGAAAATTTGGCGCGCTGATAGTTGCGGAAGCCGTCAGCTTCGGGCTCCAGCACGGCGAAACCTTCAATGTCGGTCTGCTCCTGGCTGGCGTCCATGCGGCCCGGCGTAAACGGAACCGTCACCGCATGACCGGCCGCCTTGGCCGCCTGTTCGACACCGGCATTGCCGGCCAGCACGATCAGATCGGCCATCGACACTTTTTTGCCGCCCTGCTCAAAGTCGGCCTTGATGGTCTCAAGCGTGCCGAGCACGGACGCCAGCATGTCAGGCTCATTGACCGCCCAGTCCTTTTGCGGGGCAAGCCGGATGCGCGCGCCATTGGCACCACCGCGCATGTCCGAACCCCGGAAGGTCGAAGCCGACGCCCAGGCCACTTTGACAAGCTCAGAGACACTCAGCCCGCTTTCGGCGATTTTGGCCTTGAGGTCAGCGGCGTCCTGATCGCTGATCAGATCATGATCCGCCGCCGGGATCGGGTCCTGCCAGATCAGATCCTCGGCCGGGACCTCTTTGCCGAGATAGCGGCTTTTGGGGCCCATATCGCGGTGAGTGAGCTTGAACCAGGCGCGCGCAAATGCATCGGCAAACGCATCAGGGTCAGCCATGAAGCGGCGCGAGATTTTCTCATATGCGGGGTCCATGCGCATTGCCATATCGGCGGTCGTCATCATGATGCCGACCTTCTTGCCCGAGCCGTCAACTTCAGGCGCATGGTCTTCATCGGCCAGACCTTTGGGAACCCATTGATGGGCGCCTGCCGGGCTTTTCGTCAGCTCCCAATCATATTTGAACAGAACCTCAAAATAGCCCATGTCCCATTTGACCGGATTGGGCGTCCACGCCCCTTCAATGCCCGAGGTGATGGAATCAACGCCCTTGCCCGAACCATGGCTCGACAACCAGCCAAAGCCTTGGGCTTCGATCGGGGCGGCTTCGGGTTCGGGGCCGACAAGGGCCGCATCGCCCGCGCCGTGTGCCTTGCCGAATGTGTGACCACCCGCGGTCAGCGCGACGGTTTCTTCATCATCCATCGCCATGCGCGCAAAGGTTTCGCGAATGTCCTGCCCGGCGGCCACCGGATCGGGATTGCCGTTGGGGCCTTCGGGGTTCACATAGATGAGGCCCATCTGAACAGCCGCCAGCGGGTTTTCCAGATCACGCTCACCCGAATAGCGATTGTCGCCAAGCCAGGTGTCTTCAGCACCCCAATAGATGTCTTTTTCAGGCTCCCACACATCGACCCGGCCACCGCCGAACCCGAACGTCTTGAAGCCCATGGATTCGAGCGCGACATTACCCGCCAGGATCATCAGATCAGCCCAGGAAATCTTGTCGCCATATTTCTGTTTCACCGGCCACAGCAAACGGCGCGCCTTGTCCAGATTGCCATTGTCGGGCCAGCTGTTGAGCGGCGCAAAGCGCTGCGTTCCAGAACCTGCGCCCCCCCGGCCATCGCCGGTGCGGTAGGTGCCCGCACTGTGCCAGGCCATGCGGATGAACAAGGGACCGTAATGGCCGTAATCGGCGGGCCACCAGTCCTGGCTATCGGTCATGACAGCGGTCAGGTCCTGCTTGAGCGCATCGAGATCGAGGCTCTTGAAGGCTTCGGTATAATCAAAGCCGGCCCCCATCGGGTTCGACTTGGCTGAGTGCTGGTGCAGAATGTCGAGGTTGAGCTGGTTAGGCCACCAGTCCCGGTTGGACGTGCCGCCGCCTGCAACCTCTTTCACTTCGCCCGCAAAGGGGCATCCGGTCTCTTTATTCATCTCTCTCTCCTGTGGCGGCCGGTGCTGACCGCGTGAGAGAAAGACTAAGCCCGTGTATCAAATCACAGAAATGAATTGTTTTTTATGCAATGATTGAGAAAATCAATCAGTTGGCTTAATTGCCCAGAAATTCGGGATCAATCGTGCCGGTGATGCGCTCATCGACATGATTGTCATCGCGGAAAATCAGGATTTTGGCCTGGTGATCGGCCAATTCAGCGCGCGGGATCATGGCGGAACCGGCAATAATCAGCTCATCCCCCACTTCGCACAGCCGCGCGGCCGAACCGTTGAGAATGCAGCAGCGCGAACCCGCCTCGCCGATCATCACATAGGTTGAAAGCCGTGCGCCGTTATTTTTGTTCCAGATATCGACAAATTCGAACGGCACGATCCCGGCTTCGAGGCAGAACTCCTTATCGAGCGTGATCGAGCCGCGATAGTTCAAATTCGCATCGGTCACCTGAATGCCGTGCAACTTGAATGTCAGCATTTTGATCACGCCGGTCTCCCTCGCTTTGCCTGCGCCACGAATTTACGCGCTTTCTATGACATTGTCAGGCGGTGGGGGAAAGATCACCAGTGCCGCAGGGGTGGGCGGCAGTTTTGGGCGCGCTTACCCCTCCGGCTCAGCCCGGCGCCACAGTGGAAACGGATCGGTAGAGCGCGGCAGCCCCTCAAGCGATGTCGCATGATCTTCAGAAATCAGGGCGGCATCGAGCTGTGCTTTCAACGAAGTCCAGTCAATCCCCGCACCGATAAATACGATTTCCTGACGGCGATCCCCGAAAGGCTCCATCCAATGCTCTTTCAAATAATTGGTGACGGAGTCGCCCTCGGGCCAGCGCTCACGCGGGACCGCCGCCCACCATGTTCCAAGCGGCGTGACGCTCGACAGCGCACCGGCCAATGAAAATTCCGCAACCCAGTCGGGCCGGGTGGCGATCCAGAAATGCCCCTTTGCCCGGATCACACCCGGCAGCGGACCATTCAAAAGGGCATGAATGGCTTGCGGGTCAAACGGCCGGCGCGCGCGATAGACAAAGGACGCAACGCCATATTCCTCGGTTTCTGGCGTGTGGTCGGCATAGCCGTACAGCTCTTTCGCCCACATGGGATGCTCATGCGCCTGTTCAAAATCAAACAGGCCGGTATCAAGAATTTCGGCGGCGGGGACCTCGGAATGGTTGGTCTCGATAATCTTGGCATCGGCGTTGAGGCTGCGAATGATCTTGCGCGCCGCATCGGTTTGATCGGGACCCGCATCATCGACCTTGTTGAGGATGACAATATCAGCGAACTCGATCTGATCGGTCAGCAGATGCACCAAAGTGCGGTCATCCTCGTCCCCCAGCGTTTCACCCCGGTCGCGCAGGAAATCATGGCTGGAATAGTCTTTCAGCAAATTCACCGCATCAACGACGGTTACCATTGTGTCGAGACGGGCAACATCGGACAGGCTTTCGCCAGCCTCGTCGCGAAAATCAAAGGTTGCCGCAACAGGAAGCGGCTCGGAAATGCCCGTCGATTCGATCAGCAAGTAATCAAAGCGGCCTTCGGCGGCGAGGCGGCGAACTTCAGCTAGCAAATCATCGCGCAAGGTGCAGCAGATGCAGCCATTGGACATTTCCACCAGGGTTTCATTGGTGCGGGACAATTCTGCGCCCGCCCGCACCAGATCCGCATCAATGTTTACTTCGGACATGTCATTGACGATGACGGCGACCTTGCGGCCCTCGCGATTGTTGAGAACGCGATTGAGCAGTGTGGTCTTACCTGCCCCCAGAAAGCCCGACAGCACGGTAACAGGAAGGCGTTGGGGGACGGACGCAGCGAGGGTCATGGGCGGTTCCTTGGTCGGACAGAATAAACACGCAGAGCGGATACAGAGGCTCGAACGCTTGATACTGAAATGTTATAATATAACATTCTTCGCGTGCAAATGAGAATTCATGCGCAGCGCTTGGGCGAAAGACCCCAAATTTTTGAACCATTGTTGTGCAGAGAGGAAAATCTGGAGCGGGCGATGAGATTCGAACTCACGACCTAAACCTTGGCAAGGTTTCGCTCTACCCCTGAGCTACGCCCGCTCACTGTCGCACGCACCGGGGGTAGGGCCAAAAGGGCCTTGGTGCGGCGTGGGCGCGATATATGTCCGATCAGCGCGGGATTTGCAAGCCCTTGCGAAAGCCCATGTCCAAAAAATCCTTGGGCCACGGTGACGCAGGCTTTTTCGCGCCCTCCCTTGTCCTGAGCCGGTGTCGGCGCTACATCTGACACAAATGGCGCAACGCTTGCGCGCCCCATGAGAAGAGCCAGGATTTCATGTCGACCGATTTTGTACTCGGCGGCGGCCCCGATGCCGCCCAACCCGCCCAAGACCTGATTAAAGATGTCACCGCCGAAAGCTTCGGCCCCGATATTATCGACGCCAGCATGGAGGTGCCGGTCATTGTCGATTTCTGGGCGCCCTGGTGCGGGCCGTGCAAGCAGATCACGCCTTTGCTTGAAAAGCTCGTGAAGGCCGCGGGTGGCGCGGTCAGGCTCGCCAAGATCAATATTGATCAGGAACAGGAAATCGCCCAGCAGCTGCGCATCCAGTCGGTGCCGACCATCATGGCCTTTAAACAGGGCCGCCCGGTGGATGGTTTTGTCGGCCAGCAGCCTGAAAGCCAGATCAAAGCCTTTATCGAACGGCTGGCAGGCCCGGTTGGCCCCAGCCCGGTTGACCAGGCGCTTGAAGCCGCAGAAGAAGCACGCGCAGCCGGTGATTTCGGCCAGGCCGCCGGTCTTTACGGCGCAGTGCTTGAAGAAGAAGCCGACAATGTCAAAGCGGTGGCGGGCCTGTCGCATTGCTATATTGCCGCCGGAGAGCCCGATGGCGCCCGCGCGATGATTGAGCAACTCACACCCGCCCAGCGCAATGACCCTGCGATTGCTGCGGTGGAAGCTGCGCTCAAGCTGCAGGATGAGGCCGCCGATACCGGCCCGGTGGATGAGCTGCGCGCCAAGCTTGAGGCCGACGCCAATGATCACGAAGCCCGCTATGAGCTTGCCATTGCGTTGTCGGCGGCGGGTGACAATGAAGCCGCGATTGACGAATTGCTGACGATTTTCGCCAAGGATCGCAGCTGGAATGATGATGCCGCGCGCAAAAAGCTTGTTGATCTGTTCGACCTGATGGGACCGGCCGATCCCTTGACGGTGCAGGGCCGCCAGCGTCTGTCATCATTGCTGTATCGCTAGGCGGACGGAAAGCCCATGGTTCAACGCTATTCATCGGTCACCGATCTGCCGGCATCCGCGCCGGTCTTTCCGCTGGCCGGTGTGTTGCTGTTGCCCCATACGCGCCTGCCGCTCAATATTTTTGAGCCGCGCTATCTCGACATGATTGATGATGCCTTGGCCTCGCCCCACCGGCTGATCACCATGATCCAGCCGCGCGACCCCGACGCTGATCTCGGCGATGATGCCCCGCCCGCTCCGCTGCACACGGTGGGATCGGCGGGCCGCATCGTGTCGTTCATGGAAACTGAGGATGGGCGCTATCTGATCAATCTGGAAGGCATTGCCCGGTGCCATGTCTCCGAGCTGCCCCAGCGTCACGCCTATCGCGAGGCCCGGCTCGATTTTGCGCCCTTTGCGCCTGATCTTGGCGCCGATGCAGCTCAGGCCGATATGGATCGGGAGGGGCTGGAACGGGTGGTGCGTGATTTTGCCGAGCGTCATTCCCTGTCGCTTGACTGGGATGCGATTGAAAAAACCCCCAATGAACCGCTGGTCAATTCACTGTCGATGATGGCGCCTTATGGTCCGCGCGAAAAACAGGCTTTGCTTGAAGCCCGGACCGTGGTTGAACGCGCAGACATGTTGATTGCGCTGACAGAAATGTGGCTGGCTGGCGCCGATGATCAGGGCCCTGAAAGCCCGCTGCAATAACAGGACACTGGAATTATGCCCAATACCCAACCCGCCGAGCCCGAACTCGATCCCAATCTGCTCGATATTCTGGTTTGCCCGGTCACCAAAGGCCCGCTGGACTATGACCGCGCCGCCAAGGAACTGATCAGCAAACAGGCCGGTCTTGCCTTCCCCATTCGCGACGGCATTCCGATCATGCTGCCCGATGAGGCGCGTGAGCTGTCCGACGCCGAACGGCAATGAGCGCCCCGGATGGCCCGGCCATCCCGACCGAAATCCGCTATTCCAAAGCCGAGCGCATCTTGAATGTGACGTTTGATGATGGCGCACACTTTGCGCTGGCCGCTGAATTGCTGCGGGTTGAAAGCCCCAGCGCCGAGGTGCAGGGCCATGGCGGCGAGCAAAAGACCATTGTCGGCAACAAGCGCGCAGTTCAGATCACGGCGATTGAACCGGTCGGTAATTATGCCGTCCGGCTGATCTTTGATGATGGCCATGATAGCGGGCTTTATAGCTGGCGCGTGCTGCGCCATTTGGGGGAGCAGGCCGAAACGGTCTGGGCGGCGTATCTTGAGGCGCTGCAAGCCAGGGGATTGAGCCGCTAGCGGCTAAAGAGGCTGGCCGAGCAGCAATCGGGGCGCCGATCCCGCCGCGCCGCGCGCTTCAGACATCAAAATCTTTTTCACCGGCTTGAGACGGTCAACCAGCCCCAGTCCCAGGTCCCGCAAAATGCGCACCGGCGGGATGTCGTTGGAGAACAACCGGTTGAGCCCGTCGGTCACCACCGCCATCGCCGTGGTGTCAAAGCGCCGCCAGCGTTCATAGCGCACCAGCACCGCGGGGCTTCCCAGATCAAGGCCGGTGCGCTTGGCATCAACCAGTACTTCGGCCAGCGCGGCGACATCTTTCAGTCCCAGATTGAGGCCCTGGCCCGCCAGCGGATGCACCACATGGCCGGCATCGCCGATCAGCGCGGCGCGCGGGCCTGCCAGATCAAGCGCCTGCATCATGCGCAGCGGATAGGAAAAGCGTGGACCGATAGGCGACACCTCGCCCAGATAATCACCGAAGCGGGCGCGCAATTCGCGGGTAAAGCCAGCCTCGTCGAGATCCATAATGGCCTCAGCCATTTTCGTCCGTTCAGTCCACACCAGCGAGGCGCGGTGATTGCCCTGCTCATCATCGGTAATCGGCAGAATAGCAAACGGGCCGCCGGGCAAAAAATATTCCTGGGCCACGCCATGATGGGGCAGGGCGTGGGTGACCGAGGTCACAATGCCTTTTTGATCATAAGACCAGCCCACGGTTTTGAACCCGAGCGCCTCGCGGGTGGGGGAGCGCGCGCCTTCGGCCGCCACAACCAGCGGCGCTTCAATTTCGACACCGGCGTGCGTTACCGCAAAGATGCGTCCCGCTTCGCGTTCCAGCCGGTCGATCTTGTCGGGCGCCAGAAAAGTGATCCGGGGCTCTTCGGCCACCGCTTCGAGCAGTGTTTTGCGCAAATAGCGGTTTTCAAGCATATGAGCGAAGGGCGCGGTGCCGCTGTCCTGATGATCAAAATGCAGGAACAGGGGTGATGCGCCGTCCCGCACCCGGCCGTCGGTGACCAGAATATCGCGCATCGCCTCGGCATGGGGTTCAAGCTTCCACCACAGGCCAAGCGCGGCATACATTTGCGTCACCGCATGGGCGATTGCGGAGGCCCGCCCGTCAAATGTCTCGGTATCGACCTGCGCGGGGTCGGTAATATCAACAATGGTGCTGGTCAGCCCGCCCTGGGCGAGGCACAGGCCAAGGGTTAACCCCGCCATGCCGCCGCCGACGATCAAACAGTCTGTTTGGTGCTTGGTGCTCATCATGTGATCGTGCATGAGCGCGGTCCGTATGGGGAGAAGCCGCAATGCCGCATGCGGGGCGCTGGCAAAAATGCCCCCTTCCTAACCTTTTGATGCATAATTCCGCACAAATTGCGCGCAAATGCCCATATTTTAATCACTGAACAAATTTTGTGCATGCCAATCTTGCGGGCATGGCCCGTTCACCGTGCCGATCCGCGAATGCCCCGATTAGGCCGGAAAATACGGTATATAACGTAGAAAGCGCCCCTAAATGTAGTTTTGGCACGGTTCTTGAATAGATAGATGCGTTAACGGGCCGGAGGCTGTTTCCGGGTCTGTTGGGGTGAGAGAAAGGCAGTGCGTCCTTCGGGGCGACCCTCTGCACACTGTCGGGTCTCTTGCCCCAAAGACCGGTCATGTGACCGAACGGAAAGAAACCAAAGGCTGGGGATGGCGAGGGACGCGCCTTGTTTCCCGTGAACCGAGACTGAAAAGGACGACAGTCATGAAACTCGTGATGGCAATTATCAAGCCATTCAAGCTCGATGAAGTCCGTGAAGCACTGACGGGCCTGGGTATTGAGGGCCTGACGGTAACGGAAGTGAAGGGCTATGGCCGGCAAAAAGGACATACCGAAATTTATCGCGGCGCTGAATATGCCGTGAGCTTCCTGCCGAAACTGAAAATCGAAGTCACCGTGGCGGCTGAAGAAGTCGACAAGGCGATCGAAGCGATCACCGCGGCGGCCAAGACAGGACAAATCGGCGACGGAAAAATCTTCGTCACCGATGTCGAGCGCGTGGTGCGGATCCGCACCGGCGAAACCGACGATGATGCGCTTTAAGCTGATGCACAAGGAGAAGGGTTCCATGAATCTCAGCACTTACAAAAAGGCCTTGGGCGTCTTTACGGTTGGCGCCGTATCGCTTACGGCCTTGCCGGCCTTCGCGGAAGTTTCCGAAGAAAGCCAGTTTATCTTCAACACGCTGCTGTTTTTGATCGGCGGCTTCCTGGTCATGTGGATGGCCGCTGGCTTTGCCATGCTCGAAGCGGGCTTGGTACGCAGCAAAAACGTTGCCACCATCTGCCTGAAAAACATTGCGCTCTATTCTGTTGCGGGCCTGATGTTCTGGGCGATGGGCTACAATCTGATGTATGCCGGTGACGAGATCACCTATTTCGGCACCTGGTTCTCGCCCTGGGCGGCCGCTGATCCCGAAGGCGACTTCTCGGGCGGCTATGCATCGGGTTCGGACTGGTTCTTCCAGATGGTGTTCTGCGCCACGACCGCTTCGATCGTGTCAGGCACCCTGGCTGAGCGGATCAAGCTTCTGCCCTTCATGATCTTCACGGTCGTTTTGACGGGTGTCATTTACCCGATCGTCGGTTCGTGGGAATGGGGCGGCGGCTGGCTCGACCAGCAAGGCTTCTCTGACTTTGCCGGCTCGACGCTCGTGCACTCGACCGGTGGCTGGGCCGCTTTGGTCGGCGCCATCCTGCTCGGTGCCCGGAAAGGCAAGTTCGCCGCTGACGGTTCGATCCATCCGATGCCGGGTTCAAGCCTGCCTCTCGCCACGCTGGGTACGTTCATCCTGTGGCTCGGCTGGTTCGGCTTTAACGGTGGTTCGCAACTGGCTTTGGGTACAGGCGCAGACGCTGCTGCCGTGTCGAACATCTTCATCAACACCAACATGGCTGCGGCCGCCGGTGTTGTTGCCGCGATGATCCTGACGGCCATCCTGTACAAAAAGGTTGACCTGACGATGGCGCTGAACGGCGCGCTCGCCGGTCTGGTGTCGATCACCGCTGAACCGCTGACCCCCTCGATCCCCGCTGCCGTGCTGATTGGCGCGATTGGTGGTGTGCTCGTCGTGATCGCGGTTCCGCTGCTCGACAAGCTGAAGATCGACGATGTTGTCGGTGCGATCTCGGTTCACCTCGTGGCCGGTATCTGGGGCACGATGGCGGTTCCGATCACCAATGGCGACGTGACCTTCCAAAGCCAGGCTGTCGGTGTGATCGGTGTCGGCGTGTTCGTCTGTGTCGCCTCGGCGATCGTGTGGGGCTTGCTGAAAGTCACCATCGGCATCCGGGTTGCGGAAGAGGACGAATATGAAGGCCTCGATAAAACCGAACTCGGCATGGAAGCCTATCCGGAATTTGGTTCGGGCTCACAAACGCTCTAACCATCCCAAGCGCAGTGAGGGGCGTGCCTCCCATGCCCCTCATCCCCTGGCCCCGGTATCCCTGATACCGGGGCTTTTCTTTACCTTTGATCATTTATTAGGCGGGATTGCGCGCCAATCCGCTCATTTGATGAAAAATCGTGCAAACTTCGTTGATCTGGCCCGAATTTGCCCCTAGTGTCCCCGGCACATCAAACAGGCCCAAGGGCGGGTCTGTATGGGGCGATCAACGGGGGTCTCTACCATGGAAGCCTTTGTCACGGGCGGTGACGTCTTTTTCGTGCTGATGGGCGCGATCCTGGTTTTTCTGATGCATTCGGGCTTTGCCTTTTTGGAGGTTGGCACGGTGCGGCGCAAAAACCAGGTGAATGCGCTTGTCAAAATCTTCTTCGATTTCTCAACTTCGACCATTGTCTATTTCTTCTTGGGCTATGCCATTGCCTATGGCGTTGATTTTCTGGTGAACGCCAAAGTGTTGACCGGCGAGGTCAAGGCCGAGGGCTATGAGTTCGCTTCTTCAGGCTATGATCTGGTCAAATTCTTCTTCTTGTTGACCTTTGCCGCAGCGGTGCCGGCGATCATTTCAGGCGGCATTGCCGAACGTGCGAAATTCTGGCCGCAAGCGCTTGCTTCCGCCGTCATTGTCGGCGTGCTCTATCCCTTGTTTGAAGGCATTGCCTGGAACGGCAATTTTGGTCTGCAAGGCTGGCTGGAAGAAAGCTTCGGCGCGGGCTTCCGCGACTTTGCCGGATCGATTGTTGTGCATGGTGTGGGCGGATGGCTGGCGCTTGCTGCCGTCATTCATCTGGGCGCGCGCAAAGGCCATTACCGCAAGGATGGCACAGTCGTGGGCATCCCGCCGTCAAACATTCCCTTCCTGGCGCTGGGTTCATGGTTCCTGTGCGTGGGCTGGTTCGGCTTTAACGTTATGACAGCGGCAAGCCTGGAATCGATCAACGGGCTTGTGGCGATGAACTCGCTGCTTGCTATGGTTGGCGGCCTGTTGGTTGCCACCCTGGTCGGACGCAACGATCCGGGCTTTGTGCACAATGGCGCGCTTGCGGGCCTTGTGGCTGTGTGTGCGGGTTCCGATATCATGCATCCGCTCGGCTCGCTCGTGGTTGGCGGCGTGGCCGGCGGTCTGTTCGTCTATATGTTCCAGATCTGCCATGAGAAATTCAAAATCGACGATGTGCTCGGCGTGTGGCCCCTGCATGGCCTGTGCGGCCTGTGGGGCGGCATTGCCTGCGGCATATTCGGTCAGGAAGCCCTTGGCGGTCTGGGCGGTGTGGCCCTTGAAAGCCAGATCATCGGCTCGCTGGCGGGCTGCGCCTATGCAGCGATTGCAGGCTTTATCCTTTATGGCGCGCTGAAAGCCATTGTCGGCATCCGGCTTTCGGAAGAGGACGAGCATCGCGGGGCCGACCTTGCGATCCATTCAATCAGCGCCTACCCGGAAGAAGATCTGCCGGTTCGCTAATCGGTTCGCCATTCGGCAACACAAAATCGGGAAAGGGCGTCCGCGCTGCCGGGCGCCCTTTTCTTATGCGCGCCCCGGACGTATCGTGAGCGCATGATTCGTTCCGCTCCCGTTCCGCACGCCCCGGCATCCGACGGCGACCGTTTTGCCGGTCTGCCGCCTTACGCCTTTCCGCGCCTGCGCACCCTGCTCGGCGACACACGCCCTGCGCTTGAGCCGATCAACCTGTCCATCGGTGAGCCCAAACACGATTTTCCCGCCTTTGTCATGGACGCACTCAATCGTCATCAGGCCGGGTTTCGCCGCTATCCGCCCAATCAGGGAACCGAAAGCTGGCAGGCGGCCGTCACCGGCTGGCTGACCTGGCGGTTTAACCTGCCCCATGATCTCATCAGCGAAGGCAATATTCTGCCGCTCAATGGCACGCGCGAGGGGCTGTTTCAGGCCGCCATCGCGCTGGTGCCGACCCACAAGGCGGGCGCGCAACCCACTGTGTTGATGCCCAATCCGTTTTACCAATGCTATGCGGCGGCAGCCCTAGCCGCGGGCGCCGAGCCGGTCTTTTTGCCCGCCACGCAGGATACCGGATTTCTGCCCGACCTTGATGGTATCCCCGACGATGTGTGGGCGCGCGCCAGCCTGTTTTACCTGTGCAGTCCCGCCAACCCGCAAGGTGCGGTCGCCTCACGAGCCTATCTTGAAAAGCTGATCGGTCTGTGCCGCATGCATGGCTGCGTGCTGGCGCTGGATGAATGCTATTCGGAAATCTATCTGGGCGAGCCGCCGGTCGGCGGGCTTGATGCCGCCTATGCCAGCACCAGTTCGCTCGACGGTGTTTTGGTGTTTCACTCGCTGTCCAAACGCTCCAACCTGCCGGGGCTGCGCTCAGGCTTTGCCGCGGGTGACGCACGCCTCATTCAAAAATTCATGAAAGTCCGCGCCTATGGCGGGGCACCCTCACCGATCCCGGTGTATGAGGCCGCCGCACTCGCCTGGGCTGATGAAGATCATGTTGAAGCAAACCGCAAAGCCTATGGCGCCAAATTCGCACTGGCTGAACAAAGGCTTGGTGCATCCTTTGGCCCGGTGACCCCGGCGGGTGGCTTTTTCCTCTGGCTTGACGTGCGCGATGGCGAAACAGCGGCCCTTGAGCTGTGGCGCGATTACGGCTTGCGGGTCCTGCCCGGCGCCTTTCTCGCCCGTGACACCGAAACCGGCGATAATCCCGGACAGCGCTTTGTGCGCATCGCGCTGGTTGATGATCTTGAGACACTTGATACCGCTTTCACGCGGCTGCTGAACTGGTGGAACGCATAATGGCACGAACCGATATGGAAACCGGCGAGGCACCATTGTGGACCGATACGCTGAAGCGCTTCATCGCGCGCCGGTCTGTTGAGCTTCTGGGACTGGCGCTGATCGGCCTGGCACTGGCGCTCGCCCTCGCGCTTTTGACCCATTCAGCCTCAGACCCCAGTGGCAATGTGGCAAGCCCCGGCGACCCGCGCAATGTTCTGGGTTTTTGGGGCGCGCAAGTCTCCGATGGTCTGTTGCAGATGATCGGCCTTGGCACCGCCGCCCTCATTCTGGTTCTGGGCGGATGGGGCTGGCGCACCATTTCGCATCAGGGCCTGCCGCTGTTCTGGCTTAATCTCGCCGCCTTGCCGGTCGCCATGGCGGTGATGGCGATGACGGCGGGTTTGCTCCCCGCGCCGCAAGGCTATCCGTACGAAGCGGGACTGGGCGGCGTCATCGGCCAAAGTCTTGCAGGACTCTTGAGCGGGCTGATCGGGGCGCTGGTTACCGTCCCGCCGCTTGCGCTGGCCGGTGTCATGGCGCTTGTCAGCCTGTTCTGCCTCAGCCTCGCCATGGGTGTCAGCCGCGCGGAATGGGTTTATCTGGCGAAGTTTTTCGGCTTCTTGACCCGCTACACTCTTTTTGCGGCCGAATGGGTGGCGCGCGGTGTCGCCAGCCTGTTCAAGCGCGAACCCAAAAGCGCGCTGGATGATGTTCCCGCCCCCAAGCCCAAAGCCAAAAAGAAAAAGGCCAAGGCCGACACAAGCAGCGCAACCCCGGCGCAAAAGCCCAAACCCAAACGGGTGGCACGCGAGAAAAAGAAAACCAAGGAATCCAAGCGCGCCAGTGCCGAAAAACAACCCGTGCTGGCGCTTGATGATCGGGACGGGCCTGACCTGCCGCCTTTGTCGATCCTGGAAGAGCCTGACCCCAGCCAGCCCGGCAACCGCCTGTCCGATGATGCGCTTGAACAAAATGCCCGGCTGCTCGAAGGCGTGCTCGATGACTTTGGCGTCAAAGGCGAGATCATTGCCGTACGCCCCGGTCCCGTCGTCACCTTGTATGAACTCCAGCCCGCTGCGGGTATCAAATCAAGCCGGGTGATCGGACTGGCTGATGATATTGCGCGTTCCATGTCGGCAATCTCGGCGCGCGTCGCCGTCATCCCCGGCAAAAACGCCATCGGGATTGAGCTGCCCAATACGCGCCGCGAGACCGTTTATTTGCGGGAGCTTTTGTCGGCGTCAGAGTTTGACGACAAGAAATCAAACCTCACCCTGGCGCTGGGCAAGGATATTGGCGGCGCCCCGGTGATGGCCGATCTGGCGCGCATGCCCCACTTGTTGATTGCCGGTACGACCGGTTCGGGCAAGTCGGTGTCGATCAACACCATGATCTTGTCGATCCTGTACCGCATGACGCCCGATCAATGCCGGATGATCATGGTTGACCCCAAAATGCTGGAACTGTCGGTCTATGACGACATTCCTCATTTGCTGACGCCCGTGGTGACCGATCCGAAAAAAGCGGTCGTCGCGCTCAAATGGGCGGTGCGCGAAATGGAAGACCGCTATCGCAACATGGCCAAGCTCGGCGTGCGCAATATTCACGGCTATAATCAGCGTTTGCGCGAAGCCGCCGCCAAGGGCGAAACCCTTACCCGCACGGTGCAGACCGGCTTTGATGCCGAAGGCAAACCCGAATATGAAACCGAGGAGCTGGGGCTTGAGCCCATGCCCTATATCGTCGTGATCGTCGACGAGATGGCCGATTTGATGCTGGTGGCCGGCAAGGAGGTTGAAGCCTCGATCCAGCGGCTGGCACAGATGGCGCGCGCGGCGGGGCTTCACCTCATCATGGCGACCCAGCGGCCCAGCGTCGATGTCATCACCGGCACGATCAAGGCCAACTTCCCGACCCGGATTTCCTTCCAGGTGACCTCGAAAATCGACAGCCGGACGATTTTGGGCGAGCAGGGGGCCGAACAGCTTTTGGGCATGGGCGACATGCTTTATATGGCGGGCGGTGGCCGCATCACCCGGGTGCATGGACCGTTTGTGTCCGATGAGGAAGTTGAAGAAGTGGTCGATTTTCTCAAGAAACAGGGTACGCCTGAATATCTTGAAAGCGTCACTATCGATACCGACGATGGCGAGGGCCCCGCTATTCCCGGCATGATGGAAAGTTCGGGCGACAAATTGTTTGATGAAGCCGTCGCCATTGTGGCGCGCGACCGCAAAGCCTCCACAAGCTATATTCAGCGCCGCTTGCAGATTGGCTATAACCGCGCCGCCCGCCTGATCGAGCAGATGGAAGAAGAGGGCATGATTTCAGGCCCCAACCATGTCGGCAAACGCGAGGTTCTGTTGCCCGAGCATGACGAGTAAGCCCCATGGCGTTCATGAAGACGCCACAATTTGAGGCGACAACAGCATCATGATCAAACGCCTTATGACAGTTCTCGCCCTTGGTTTCGCGCTTTCCACCCCGGCTTTGGCCGCGCAGGAATGGAGCGCCGATCGCGTGCTCTCCGAAGCCAATGGCTATTTCAACAAAATCACCACCTTCCGCGCGCAGTTTGAACAGGTCGATTCAACCGGCACGATTTCAACCGGCACCGCCTATATGAAGCGGCCCGGCCGCGCCCGGTTTGAATATGCCGACCCCAATCCGATCACGGTGGTCGCCAACCGCTCCTTCGTGACGCTTGAAGACCGGGAATTCAACACGGTTGACCGCTATCCCGCCGGTTCGACCCCGCTGTCCATGCTGCTCGCCAAGGACGTTGATTTTTCCGCCAAAGCCGAAATCGTTTCCATCGAGCAAGGCGATGATATTGTCCGTGTCACCGCGCGCGACAAGGATGAGCCGGGTCAAGGTCAGATCATGCTGGAATTTGCCAAGCAACCCTTTGAGTTGCGCCAATGGGTGATCACCGATGCGCAAGGTCTCGATACGCGGGTGATTTTTTCGGCGCACACATATGGTCTTGAGCTGGCAAACAGCCTGTTCCACATCTCCGACACCATCCAGCCGATGAAGCGGAACTAAAAGGCGAATAATTCCAAAGCCATAGCTAAGTCCCTATTTGTAATAGGGTTTTCACAAATATTTTGCACCGCACCATCTTGAAGTTGCCCGCCCTGATCCCTATTTCATGATCAGGCCCCGCGCCGGCACATGTCCTTGCCGGTCCTTTGCCCCCCGCTCTCCGGCAGGTGGCGGCGGCGCGGGAACGACCCACCAACTGATCCCCATGGTGGGCGTCTTGAAAGCCTCGCGCCCGGCTGAAATCCCCCCCCTCGGCCGGGCGCCTCGCTTTCTTCCCCCAATAGTTCGGCGATACCCCCGCTTACCCCCTTGCATAATTGGCCGCCACACAGCATTGCTTGATCAGACGACAACAAAGCGTGTTCTTATGCCCAAGCTCAAAATCGCCACCTGGAATATCAATTCGGTCCGCCTGCGCATCAATCGTGTGCTGGAGTTTCTGGAAACAGAACAGCCTGACGTGCTGTGTCTGCAAGAAACCAAAGTGCACAATGACAGTTTCCCCTCAAAGCCGTTCGTGCAGGCCGGTTACCCCCATCTCGCGATCAATGGCCAGAAGGCCTATCACGGGGTTGCCACCATTGCCCGGGTTCCCATCGAAACGCTCGAAGCGCGCGAATTCTGCGCCATGGGTGACACCCGCCACATTGCCGTCAGCCTGCCTGGCGGGGGTGAGCTGCACAATTTCTATGTTCCCGCAGGCGGCGATGAAGCCGATCCCGGCAAGAACCCGAAATTCCGCCACAAGCTCGATTTCCTGACCGAAATGGAAGAGTGGATGAAAGGCTGGGCCGATCACGGCACCGCCAAACGCGTGATGGTCGGCGACCTCAACATCGCGCCGGGTGAGCATGATGTTTGGAGCCACAAGCAGCTTTTGAAAGTTGTTTCGCACACCCCTGTCGAGATTGAGCATCTCGCCCGTGTCGAGGCGGCCGGACAATGGCATGACCCGATACGGGCCGCCGTGCCGGATGACGAGAAACTCTACACCTGGTGGAGCTACCGGGCGCGCGACTGGCGGGCCTCAAACCGGGGCCGGCGGCTCGATCATATCTGGGTGAGCCCGGCCTTGCAGAAAACCGTTCAAAAAACAGCCATTCTGGAATCCTATCGGGATGGCGAAAAACCGTCCGACCATTGTCCTGTGGTCGCGACAATCACAGTGTGAGGCAGACATGGACATTTATCACATCTGGTTTGATCTCAAGCCCGGCGTTACCGATGCGCAGATGGTTGAGGCGGCGAACGCGTTTCTGAACCGGCTGCAGGAAGAAAAGCTGATCCGCCGCTGGCGGCTGCTGCGGCGCAAGCTTGGCCTGTCACCGCTGCAGGATTTTCACATCATGATCGAGACGCGCCATCTGGGGCATCTGGAAAAACTGTTCCAGCGCGTGGCGTCACGGGTAGAGCCGGTGGACAGCGAGCATGTCGCGCTTAACAGCCTGATCGACAATCCGACCTTTGCGCTGGAACGCGATTTTCCCGATCAGTTTGACGCCTAGCTTTTCTTCTTGAGCGTGACCAGCGTGTAGGTCGAGGTGCCGGTGGCCGCCAGGCTGCCATCCTCGTTCCATAAAGCGCCTTCAACAAAGATTGTCGACTTGCCGCGCTTGATCACCTGGCCGCGTGCGGTGAGCCGGCCTTTGCGCGCCGGTGACAGATAGCTCACCTTCATCTCCAGGGTGGGGACGATCTGGCCCCATTCGACATGAAGCCCGGCGGCCAGCGCCATCACATCATCCATCATGGCTGCCACCATGCCACCATGCACCGCGCCCCATTTGTTGGCAAGCGCATCAGAGGCTTCATAGGCGACATCGCACAGGCCCGCTTCGGCATCACAGCCCAGGATCTCCAGACCCAGAATGACCGAGCCGCCGGTTTCAGCCTTGCGCGAGGCGGCCACATTGGGCGGCAATTCATCGGGAAGGCCAAGCGGGGTTTGGGGGCGCTCAATCATAGCTCACATCTCTCAATTGCGGATGGCAGCACCATAAAGTGCCGGGTTGAGCCGTCAATCCCGCCATGCGATGACACAGCATCTGTTTGAGGATCCATCATGACCAGCCCGATTGAATTCAGCCAGACCGATGCGGTGGCGACCATCACGCTCAACCGGCCACACACCCACAATGCGCTTGAGTTTTCCGATCTTGACCGGCTCAACCATCTGATTGCCGATATCAATGACGATCAGGTCATTCGGGCGGTCGTGTTGACCGGCGCGGGCGAGCGGACCTTTTGTTCAGGCGCGTCATTGAGCGAAATGATGGCGCAAACCCATGAGGGGGACGAGGCCTGGGACACCCACCCGATGGAAGCGGTGACCCGCGCGCTGGAAAATCTCAACCAGCCGACAATCTGCGCGCTCAATGGCTCGGTCTATGGCGGGGGGGTTGAGCTGGCACTGGCGTGTGATTTCCGCATCGGCAAGCCGGGCATCCGCTCCTTCGTGCCGCCCGCACGGGTCGGCATTCACTATCCACCCAATGGCTTGCGCCTGCTTCAAACCCGGCTTGGGTTGCAGGCGGCCAAGCGGCTCATTCTGGCGGGCGAAACCTTTGATGAGGCGGGCTTGCGCGCCATCGGCTTTTGCGACTGGTGGGCTGATGACCCGCTTGCGCTGGCCGCCGACCGCGCGGCTGAAATGGCAGGCTTTGCCCCGCTTGCCGTCCAGGGCATGAAGCGCAGCCTGAACGAGCTGGCGCGCGGTGAGCTTGATGAGGCGCGCGCCTATCGCGAGACCGGAACGTGCTGGGCGTCAGAGGATTTGAAAGAGGGGCTTAAGGCGCGCGCCGAAAAGCGCACGCCCCAGTTTAAAGGCTGTTAGTTCAAGGGCCGTTAAGGCACCAGCCGGTAGCCGCCCTGATCGGTGACGATGATCCCCGCATTGCCGGGGTCCACCTCGATCTTCTGACGCAGCCGGTAAATATGGGTTTCAAGCGTGTGGGTCGTCACCCCGGCATTGTAGCCCCACACTTCATGCAGCAGCACATCACGGCCGACGGGCCGGTCACCCGCACGATAAAGATATTTCAGGATTGAGGTCTCTTTTTCGGTCAGCCGGATCTTCTTGCCGTCATCAGTCAGCATCAATTTTTGCGCGGGCTGGAACTGATAGGGCCCGACCTGGAAGACGGCATCTTCGGATTGTTCATGCTGGCGCAATTGCGCGCGAATACGGGCCAGCAACACGCCGAACTTGAACGGCTTGGTGACATAATCATTGGCACCGGCTTCAAGGCCCAAAATCGTGTCAGCGTCGGAATCGGCCCCCGTCAGCATAATGACGGGGACTTTGACGCCTGCGCGGCGCAACAGTTTGCACACTTCACGGCCATCGAGATCAGGCAGTCCGACATCAAGCAGGACGAGATCGACATGGCTTTGCTTGGCCGCCTCGATGCCTTCTGCGCCGTTTTTCGCCTGCTCAAGCGAGAACTCTTCATGCAGGGCCAATTGCTCGGCGAGCGTCTCGCGCAGCAGCTCATCATCATCAACAATCAGAATTTTGCGCGTGTTGGTCATCACACTTACCTTTGCCGCATTCATCGTGTCATCCTCAATAGGCTGTGATCGGCTTCGAGGGAAGAGGGGGTCTGGTCAAACCTCTTCACGGACCCGTGTTGGAGGCGTGACGATTCTGCTTGAGCTTCGCGGGTCAGATTTCTATGACGGGGCATGGATATGTCACACATTGCGGCGCTGACCGCGCCTCCTTTGCTCGCCCGCGTCGACCGGGCCGCCGGTGATTTGCGCCGCGGCGTCGGTGTTCTTATCACAAGTGGGGAGGGCCGGTTGCTGTGTCTGGCCGCCGAAACGCTGACCGACACCCAGTTGGCAAGCGTCAGGGATGCCGGGGCTGTGCTGGCCCTCACGCCCGAACGCGCGCAGGTGTTGCGCATGCGGCTTTACACCGGCGACACCGCTTTTCTGGAACTGGGTGACAGCGATCAGCGCTGGACCGCCAGCAAAATCCGCGCGCTGGCTGATCCCACCGCCGATCTCAACAATCCCTGGCGCGGGCCGTTTGTTGCCCGGCGCGACCCCTTTGCCGGTCCCGCCCGTCAGGCGATCAAGCTGGCCAAGCTTGCCAAATTGCTGCCCGCCATGGTGCTGATGGACTGGGGCGATAATCCGGCAGGCGGGCTGAGCGAACTCAGCGCCGCCGACATTGACGCCTATGATCACAGCGACGCCCAGGGCCTCACCATGGCAGCCTCCGCCCCGGTTCCCTTACGCGGTGCGGAAGCCACATCAATCTATGCCTTCCGGCCAGAAAGCGGCGGCACCGAGCATTACGCAATTGTGGTCGGCCAGCCCTCAAGCCCCGGTCCGGTGCTGGTGCGGGTGCATTCAGAATGCTTCACCGGTGATTTGCTCGGCTCGCTCAAATGCGATTGCGGGGAACAATTGCGCGGGGCCATCACCCGCATGGGCGAGGAAGGCGAAGGCGTCGTGCTCTATATGGCGCAGGAAGGCCGCGGCATCGGCATGATCAACAAGCTGCGCGCCTATGATCTGCAAGCCCAGGGGTTTGATACGATGGAGGCCAATGGCCGGCTTGGCTTTGAAGATGATGAACGCTTGTTTGAACCCGCCGCTGAAATGCTCAAGCGGCTGGGCCTGACCAAGGTGCGCCTTTTGACCAACAATCCCGACAAGCCCAAACAGCTCGAAGCCCACGGCATTGAAGTGGTCGAACGGGTGGGTCACAAGTTCCAGCCCAATCCGCATAATGAAGCCTATCTTCTGGTCAAGAAAGACAAGGCGGGACACGATCTATGACCACCACGCCGCAAATCTGGCGCGCCACCGCGCGCGGCCAATTCCATACGCCGCATGGCAAGGTGTGGCCCTGTGCGCTGGGCCGCAATGGCTGCGTTCCAGGGGCGCAAAAACGCGAAGGCGACGGCGCGACACCATTGGGCACCTGGCCCGTCCGCGCGGTGCTGTATCGGGCTGACCGGGTTGCAGTTCCCGACACAGATCTCGCCGCCTCGCCGATCCGGCCATGGGATGGCTGGTGCGATGATCCCAAAGACCCGCGCTACAATCTGCCGATCCGTCATCCCGACCCGGCCAGCCATGAAAGACTGTGGCGCACCGATGGCCTGTACGATCTGATTGTGCCGCTGGGCTATAATGATGATCCCGCCATTCCCGGCCATGGCAGTGCGATTTTTCTGCATTGCGCAAAACCCGGTATGAAGCCGACGGCAGGCTGTGTTGCCTTGCGCAAGGCCGATCTGATCGAGGCGCTGAGAATCATGACCACCGATGCGGTGGTGTCGATCACCCCTTAGGGCGCGCGCCGAAGATCGCGGTTCCCACCCGCACATGGGTGGCGCCGAACGCAATGGCGGTTTCAAAGTCCGATGACATGCCCATCGACAGTTTCGACAGCCCGTTGCGTTGCGCCAGTTTTTCCAACAGCGCGAAATGAAGCGCGGGCTCTTCATCGACCGGCGGGATGCACATCAGCCCTTCCAGGACGAGGCCAAGCTCGTCGCGGCACAGGCGCACAAAATCATCCAGGTCGCCCGGCACTATCCCGGCCTTTTGCTCTTCTTCACCGGTATTGACCTGAATGAACAGGCGGGGATGTTTGCCAAGCTCCGCCATTGCCTCGGCCAGCTTGCGCGCCAGCTTGGGCCGGTCGAGCGTTTCAATGACATCAAACACGCCGAGCGCGTCTTTTACCTTGTTGGTTTGCAACGGGCCAATGAGGTGAAGGTCAATGTCAGGAAATTCCGCCCGCAGGCCGGGCCATTTGCCTTGCGCTTCCTGCACCCGGTTTTCACCGAACACGCGCTGGCCCGCCGCCAGAACCGGCCTGATTACCTCAGGCCCATGCACTTTCGACACCGCCACCAAAGTAATGTCGGATGGCGCGCGCCGGGCATCTTGTGCCGCTGCGGCAATCGCATCTTGCACCTGGGCCAGACCGTTGGCAGGTTCTTGCATCATGACATCCTCGCAACCAAACTCTGTGGCAGATTTAGCAAGCACCGCGCGCCGTCTCAATGCGCGCAACGGTCCTGAGTGGCCCGCACTTGTTTTGGTGACGGACGACAAGCGCTTGCCTGATCCGACGGACGCCATCAAATCCCTGCCGCAAAAATCCGCTGTCCTGTTCCGCCACTATGACGATCCTGACCGGGCTGACCATCTAGCCAAATGGGCGGGGCTCGCCCGCGACCATGGTCATGCTGTGTGGGTTGCCAAGGATGTTGACCTGGCGCGCAGGCTAAACGCCGATATGCTGCATATGCCCGAAAACCTGATGGACGAGATCACCGCCATTCAAAACAGCCATCGGCACATGAAGATTTCCGCCGCCGCCCATTCGGCGGACGCGGTGATGAAAGCGGCGAAATTATCTGTGGACGCCGTCCTGATCTCACCGATCTTCAGCACACGAAGCCATCCCGACGCAGAGCCGCTGGGGACCTGACAGGGCTTCAGCCCTTTCCCGGCTTGCCCATGAATGCAACATGCGCGCCTATGCGCTGGGCGGCATCACCAACGCAACCGCGCCCTTGCTGGATGGGTCGTTCTTCACCGGGCTGGCGGCGATTGACGGCTTAGCGGGCTGAGCCCGGCTCGTCGGTCAGACACACATAATTGGTGATGTTGTATTTGGTTTCGGCTCAAAGGCGGGGCGCCGCGATGCAGATGCGTCCAGAAGGGCGGGAACAAAACCATCAGTCCCGCGCGCGGCTTGACCGCAACCTGCTGAAAGGGAAATTCGGTCGCGCCTGCATCATTGATGTCGCGCAGATAAAGCAGCATGGAAATCAGACGGTGGGTGGTGCCTGCCGGTCCGGCATCAATATGCCAGTTATAGCCTTGGCCGGGATCGATCCGCTCCAGCAAGGGCGGAGAAATATAATGCCGGCCCGGCTGAATAAGGGGGACGAGCGATTTGTATTTCTTGGCGTAGGCGGCGGCATTGTCGGCCGTCTTGCGGGTGATCATCTGAACCACATCCTGCCAGTCGGGCAGGTCAACAATGTTCAGCATGGTGCCGGTGCGCAGTTTTTCATTCACCCCGCGCTGGGTGCGCGAGCTTTCCTTGCGCTCATCCTTTTCAAAGCGCGCAATGATCGCTTCGCACTCATCCTTGGTGAGCGTTTCGGGATAGGCCTCGATAAAATGGCTCGCGGTCATGCGCTTTTCTTTGCATCTGATTGCGCCAAATGTTTCCACTCCGGCGGCAGATAATTGAAGCGCGCCATCTGCTCGGTATGATCCCGGCAGATTTTTTCAATCTGCGCTTCGCTCAACTGTTTGCGCCAGCCGCCCACCTCGCCCTTGCGGAAAAATGATGGCGCGTGATCCGATCGCTCCTTAAAGCCCTCCTGGCTTTCCTGCTTTTTCAGCTCCTTGAAGGAAGCAAATTTGATCGCCTTCATGATCCGCTCTTTTGGTGGATTGAGGCCGAGAAATTTCGCAACCCCGGCAAAGCTTTTGAACGGCTTTTTTTGCAAATCCTCATAGCGCACGAAATGCAGTTGGGGATTGGGATTCTGGGTCCAGCTGCGGACATGGGTGGACCAGTCCGAATGATATTCGGGAACATGCTCCGCCGAGTTCTGCGTCGTTGCGCCGGGCAGGGCGAGCCGGTCTACCGCTTCATCAAGCCCGACACCAAAATGGCTTGTCATCGACAAGACCACATCCAGCGGATTGCGGACAATATAGACGCCCGCCACCGTCACATCCATATTATGCAGCGGCGTGTCATGCCACTCGCCCAGCATATTGTGGGTTTTGACAAAGACGGAATCGGGATGAACCTTCGTGAATTCCTGATGGACGCGCGGCCGCAACGCCATGATTTCCTGCGCCGTCATTTCGGTGTTGGGCTTGCCGCCCAACTGGCTGTACCAACCCGCTGAGGATTCCCCCAGACAAAACTGGTCAAGCTCATTGATGGAGGCCGGCTTGGGCGGGTTGCGCAGCAGATTGTGCAAATATGCCCGCATCCAGGTATTGCCCGATTTGGGATAGCTGGCGAGCCAGATCAAAGCGCCCATTCAATTTCTCCAGAAGCTCTGTTGGCTCCACAATGCAAAAGGGGGCGGACCCAAGTCCACCCCCTTCGCGAAAGCTTTGATGTCGCGCTTAGAATGCGAGATCAATACCAGCCGAAATGGCTTTGGTGTTGAGTTCGTCGTCGAGGAACTCGTTGTGGTCGCGATAGTAGTCAAACACGGTGAAGACCGACACGCCGTTGCCGAGCGCGTACTGAACACCGGTTTCAACAACCAGGAACGAATCTTCGTCCGCTGCGCCACCTTCGATTTCCGAACGCAGGAAGCCAGCGCCGAGGGTCCAGGGACCGGTGGCGTACTGGATTGCGGCGGTGTAGGCGATTTCTTCAACGTCGTTGGCACGCAGATCGTCCGACCAGTAGAAACCGGCACCGAACAGGAAGTCACCAACGCCGATGTTCAAGCCAGCCGAAACAGCAAGCGGATCATCGAAACCATTGTCACCGTCAGCGGTGAACAAGCCGGCCGACAGGCCAAGCTCGACGCTGTCGATGGTGCCCGAATAGTTCACGCCAAGATCGATCGCATCGTCGAATTGGCCGACATCTTCAAGCAGAACGCCGAAGCTGTTCGACGCGCCTTGCGAATTCTGACCACCAGTGTCGCCGATCATCGATTGCGGGGTGTACGAAACGCCCAGCTGGATGCCCATCACGCGCGGCGTGAAGTAGGTGACTTTGTTGGTGTCGCCGGTGGCGGTGATGAAGGTCGCGGTCCGCGGGCTCGAAGGCTGGCGGGCGGTGGCCTGGAAGTTCGGTGAATCAACACCGAAGGCGCCGATGAAGTAAGGCGAGGTGTAGTGCATCAGATATGCAGCACCGGCTTCTTCACCGATTTGAATACGACCGAACGAACCTTCGAGGAAGGCATAGGCTTCGTCAATGTCGAAGTCGGTGCCCGAACCGGCGCCGTTGGTTGCTTCGAGATTGATTTCAACACCGGCGGTCATGCCATTGTCCATGACATAGGAGCCGTTGAAGCTGATTTCGCCTTCGTGCTTGACCTGGACAGTGTCCTCGTCAGCAATGAAGTCGTCCAGATTTGACCAAACCGTCGACACGACAGCTTGGTAATAACCATTCACGGAAATCGTCAGACCTTCGTCTTCAGCAAAAGCGCCGGACGAAAGCAGGCCCGCAGTCACGAGAGCCGTAGTTCCAAGGAGAACCTTTTTCATAGGAAACCTCTTTAAACCTCACCAAAAGATTGACGTCACGGCGATGCTTTACGCCAAACTGATCGCCAATCGATCCTTGCTGGTCTCGTCAACCGGTCAAAGCCCTCGCGGGCCCCTCTGCCCCGACCGTCCGATCAACACCAGCACCCCTGCACAACCCCAAATTGGATTAGCAGCGGGCTCACTTTGTTTCACCGCCCCTTTTGGGTCAAGCGAATCCGGGCAATTTCGTGGCAAATATGCCTATCTGTTGCGTTATTGTGACAAAAACCGCACGAATCTGTCTGGAGGCCGGTCATTAGCGGCCCGGTCAGGCCTTTTGGGCGGTTTTAAGGACAAAAGGAGGGATTGCGCCAGTGAGTGCGGTCTACTAGAAAGGCAGGAACAATGCGGGGTAAAGCGCAATCGGCGCCTTGGGCCCTGATTTCGGGTGTGCGATCGGGTGTGCGGCAGCACAGTAAATAGGGACAAACAGTATGACGAAGCAATCGCGCCAGTTTGTGGGGCTTTTTGTGGCGCTTGGTTTGGCGCTGAGCCTGCCGGCATGCGGATTTCTCTCATCGGAGGGCGAAAGCACCTATCCCGGCAGTGTCGGCGGCGACCGTTACAGCCCGACCGGCAAGAAAGACAAAAAGCGCGACACCGGATTTGGCGATGATGATGATTCCGGCGGCTTCGTGATCTTTGGCGATGGCGGCCTGTTTGGCGGCGGCTCCAAGAAACGCG
Organism: Alphaproteobacteria bacterium; assembly: GCA_965227065.1. GTDB lineage: Bacteria > Pseudomonadota > Alphaproteobacteria > SPJN01 > SPJN01 > CBDDFN01. The sequence goes on along the minus strand of CBDDFN010000010.1, from coordinate 215,560 downwards.
ACCAAGTGGCCTCCATCCCGCAAGATCCCGGCGCACCGGCCCTGCCGCAGATCAGCGGCGGCGGCATTGGCGTCAATCCCTATCTGTGGCGCGCCAGCCTCGACACGATTTCGTTCATGCCGCTGGCCAGCGCCGATCCGTTCGGCGGGGTGATCATCACCGACTGGTATTCCGATCCGCAAGCCCCCAGCGAGCGGTTCAAGATCACAATCTATATTCTCGATCAGCAATTGCGCGCCGATGGCGTCCGCGTTTCGGTCTTCCGGCAGGAAAAAGACTTTTCGGGTAATTGGAAAGATGCCGGCATCAACCCCGATGTTTCGGGCAAGCTTGAAAACGCCATTTTGGTCCGCGCGCGCGAGCTTAAGGTCGCAACCGGCGGCTAACCCGCAATCTGCGCCGCGCCCGGAGTTGAGGGCGGCGCTTCCTTCAATAAAGATACTGCATCATGTCGCGCTACAATCCCAAAGAGGCCGAGCCGCGCTGGCAAAAGGCGTGGACCGAGGCTGACGCCTTCGCCGTCACCGCCGATCCCCATAAGCCAAAATATTATGTGCTTGAGATGTTTCCCTATCCCTCGGGCCGCATCCATATGGGCCATGTGCGCAACTATACGATGGGCGACATGGTCGCCCGCTTCAAACGCGCGCGCGGCTTTAATGTGCTGCACCCGATGGGCTGGGACGCGTTCGGCATGCCGGCCGAAAATGCTGCGATGGAACGCGGGGTTAATCCCGCCGACTGGACCTATTCCAACATCGAAACCATGAAAGCCCAGCTGAAAATGCTCGGCCTAGCGATTGACTGGAGCCGCGAGTTCGCAACCTGCGATGCAAGCTACTATCGTCACGAACAGGCGCTGTTCCTCGACTTTCTCGACGCCGGATTGGCCTACCGTAAGGAATCCTGGGTGAACTGGGACCCGGTTGATCACACCGTGCTCGCCAATGAACAAGTCATCGATGGCAAGGGCTGGCGTTCGGGCGCCGAGGTCGAGCGCAAGAAGCTCACCCAATGGTTCCTCAAAATCACCGCCTTTGCCGAAGATTTGCTCGACAGTCTTGAAGGGCTTGAGCGCTGGCCTGAAAAAGTCCGGCTGATGCAGCAAAACTGGATTGGCCGCTCGGAAGGCTTGCGCTTTACCTTCGAGATCGACAGCGAAGAGTTTGACGGCATTGAGGTCTACACCACCCGGCCCGACACGATTTTTGGCGCGAGCTTCTGCGCCCTGTCGGCCGATCATCCGCTGACCCAGGTGCTGGCCGACGACAATGAAGAGTTGCAAGCCTTTGTTGAAGAATGCCGTAAGACCGGCACCTCTGAAGAAGCCATTCAGCGCGCCGAAAAACTGGGCTTCGACACCGGGCTTACCGTCAAACACCCGTTTATCGAGGGCCGCACCCTGCCCGTGCTGGTCGCCAATTTCGTCCTGATGGACTATGGCACCGGCGCGATCTTTGGGTGCCCGGCGCATGATCAGCGTGATCTGGATTTCGCCCGCAAATATGATCTGGCCGTCCGCCCCGTCGTCATCCCAGACGGCGAAGACGCCGCCTCGTTCGACGTCGGCACCGAGGCCTATACCGGCGATGGCAAGCTCGGCAATTCCGAATTTCTCGACGGTAAATCGGTGGACGAGGCCAAGTCCGACATTATCAATCGCATGGAAGCGATGGACCAAGGCACGCGTGAGGTGAACTGGCGGCTGCGTGACTGGGGCGTGTCGCGCCAGCGCTATTGGGGCTGCCCGATCCCGATCATCCATTGTCCTGATTGCGGCCTTGTGCCGGTCCCCAAAAGCGATCTGCCGGTTGAGTTGCCCAAGGATGTGAGCTTTGAAAAGCCGGGCAATCCGCTTTCGCACCATCCGACCTGGAAGCATGTCAAATGCCCGCAATGCGGCACCAATGCGGAACGCGAAACCGACACGTTCGACACGTTCATTGATTCCAGCTGGTATTATGCCCGCTTTGCCAGCCCCCATGCGGCTGAGCCGCTCGACAAGGATGAGGTCAGCTACTGGCTGCCGGTCGATCAATATATTGGCGGTATCGAGCACGCGATTTTGCACCTGCTCTACTCGCGCTTTTATTCCCGCGCGATGAAAGAGGTCGGCGCGTTTCATTTGAGCGAGCCGTTTGACGGGCTGTTCACCCAGGGCATGGTCAATCACGAAACCTATAAGGCCGACGGCAAAGGCTGGGTTGAGCCCGGCGATGTCGTCAAACAGGCCGACGGCAGCCTGGCGCTGGACGACGGCACGGCGGTCACGACCCACGGCATTGAAAAAATGTCGAAGTCGAAAAAGAATGTTGTCGATCCAACCCATATTGTTGACGCCTATGGCGCCGACGCGGCGCGCCTGTTCATGCTGTCCGACAGCCCGCCTGAGCGCGATCTGGAATGGACCGATGCGGGCATTGACGGTGCGTGGCGCTATATCAACCGGCTGTGGCGGCTGGTCAGCGAACCCGCCGGCACGATTGGCGGAAGCCCGGAGCTTCCCGGCGGGCTGGACGGCGATGCGCTTGATCTCGTCAAACTCACCCACAAAACCATTGCCGGGCTGACTGATGATGTGGACGGCTTCCGCTTCAACCGGGCGGTAGCCCGGCTGCGTGAGCTGACCAATGCGGCCGAGGCCTTCAAAGGCGATGCGCCTGAAGTGCGCCGCCATGTGCTGGAGGCCATCACCCTGATGGTCGCACCCATGATGCCGCATCTTGCTGAAGAAATGTGGGCCGCGCTTGGCCATGACACGATGGTCATCGACACGCCCTGGCCGGTTGCCGATGAGGCCTATCTGAGCGATGACACCATCACCCTGCCCGTGCAGATCAACGGCAAGAAACGCGATGAGCTGGTGATTGCCGCCGACGCCGATCAGGCCGCGATTGAAGAGGCCGCGCTCTCGCTTGACAAGGTCAAGGCCCAGATCGACGGCAAGACCGTGCGTAAAGTGATTGTTGTGAAAGGCCGGATCGTCAATATTGTGGCAAACTGATTTGCCATGATGATGCGCCTTGCCACACTCCTTGTTCTAATCAGCCTCACAACCGCGTGCGGCTTTCGCCCGCTTTACGCCACCCGCGATGAGCCCGGCGTCGTGCATTCCGACTATGCCCTTGTCGCCATTGAGCCGATGGATGGCCGCATCGGACAGGCGCTGTACACCAGCCTCACCGAAGTCATGCATCCGCGCGGCCGCAGCCGCGAACCCGCCTATCGCCTGATCGTCACCTTGCGCGAAAAGAAGGAAGGGCTTGCCATCGCCTCGGACGAAACCTTCTCGCGCTTCAGCTTTTATTTCACCGCCGACTACCGGCTGGAGAGCTTGCGCGGCGAGCTTTTGCAAACCGGCAATTCCCGCTCCATCGCCGCGTACAATGTCGTCGACAGCCCGTTTGCCACCCGCGTGTCAGAGCTTGATGCCCGCGACCGCGCCGCACGCGATCTGGCGCAGGACATTGCACTCAAGCTGGCGGTTTATTTCGACCGGGCGAGAGCACAACACTAATGAAAATCAAACCCGCCAATGCCGATCAGTTCTGCGCGCGTCCGCCCGCCGAGCTGATTGCCGCGGTGATTTACGGGCCCGATGAGGGCCTGGTGCGTGAACGGGGCCGCAAGCTTGTCAAAGCCATTGCCGGGGATTTGTCCGACCCGTTCAGCGTGGTTGAACTCACCCGCGAGGATTTGAACGCAGAGCCCAGCAGGCTCGCCGACGAGGCCGCGCAAATTCCGATGATGGGCGGACGCAAAACCGTCTGGCTGCGCGGTGCGGGGGACTGGGCGGCCAAACCGCTCGAAGCCTGGCTTGATGCGCCGACCTCGGATGCGGTGATCGTTGTGGAAGCGGGTGACCTCACCCCCCGTTCGTCCTTGCGCAAGCTGGGGGAAAGCGGTGCCAACGCAGCCGCTATCGCCTGTTACACCGACGATGCGCGCGGCATTGAACAAGTGATTGAAGAAACCCTGCGCGCGCACCAGCTGTCGATTGCACCCGATGCTTTGGCCTTTCTGGCCGGCCGGTTGGGCGCTGACCGCGCGCTGACCCGATCTGAAATTGACAAGCTTGCGCTCTACAAGGGCAAGGGTCCCGCCACCGTCGATCTCGCCGATGCCGAAGCGTGTGTTGCCGACAGTGCCGCCATGGCGCTTGATCAGCTCGTCGATGCAACCCTGACCGGCGATCTCAAGGCGCTTGATAAAAATTTCGCCCGCGCCATGACCGAGGCGATCGCGCCGGTCGCCATTGTCCGCGCCGTTCAAAATGAAATGCACCGCATCGGGCTGGTGCAGGCAGCCATGCAATCAGGGCGCGGGGAACAGGATGCGATGAAAGTGTTGCGCCCGCCTGTCTTTTTCAAACGCCAGGCGGCATTCCGGGCGGCCTTGCGCAGCTGGCCCCATGGCCGCATCGCCGATGCGCGCGCGCTGCTGATCGATGCCGAACGCGAGTGCAAGACCACGGGCTTGCCGGCTGAAACCATTTGCGCGCGGGCCTTGTTGCGGCTGGCGACCGCCGCCGCCCGCGCCCGCCGCTAGCTCAGCTTGGCAATGATATCGTCGAGCTGTTCGAGCGATTTATAGGCAATCGAAATTGCACCGCCCTTGTCATTGCCCTTGTCGGCAATCGACACGCGCAAGCCAAGTTTCTGGGTGAGATCGCGTTCCAGCGCCAGCGTGTCGGCATCCTTGTCGCCGCCTTTCGCCTTGGGCCCGCCCTTGCCTTTGGTGCCCGCCTTTTCTTTCAGTGACCCCGCGCGCGCCTCAGCCTCGCGCACGGTCAACCCCTCGGACACGATCAATTCGGCCAGCGCATACGCATCATCAAGCCCGATCAGCGCACGGGCATGACCGGCCGACAAAGCCCCGTCAGAAACCAGCTTGCGAACCTTTTTGGGCAGATCAAGCAGGCGCATCGTGTTGGCGATATGGGCCCGGCTCTTGCCGATCACATCGGCCAGCTCGGCCTGCTTATAGTCGTGATCCTTAATAAGTCTTTGAAATCCCTCAGCTTCTTCGATTGCGTTCAAATCAGCCCGCTGGATATTTTCAATCAGCGCAATCTCAAACGTCTCGCGGTCCGACAGGTCTTTCTCGACAATCGGCACGGCATCAAGCTTTGCCTTCTGGGCTGCGCGCCAGCGCCGCTCCCCCGCGATAATCTCAAAGCTCTTGCCCTTGTCGCCTTTGCCGGGGCGCACCAGAATGGGCTGCAAGATGCCGCGATCGGCAATCGATTTGGCCAGCTCATCCAGCTTTTCAGGATCAAAGCTCTGGCGCGGCTGGTCAGGATTGGGATGCAGATATTCAATCGGCACGGTCTTGATGCCGCCGACATCAGCCGCCTTCACAACCGGCGCATCATCATCACCATCATTGTCGCCCAACAGGGCCGACAGACCCTTGCCCAAACGTGATTCAGCCATCTGTAAGTCCCTGATGTTTACGCGGCGCGCGCTCTTGTGCGGCGCAGCATTTCTCCGGCCAGCGCAATATAAGCCTGACTGCCGGCACATTGATGATCATAGATAAGGGCGGGCTTGCCAAAGCTCGGTGCTTCGGACACGCGCACATTGCGCGGCACCACGGTCTCATAGACCTTGTCGCCCAGAACCGCCCGCACATCCGCCGCCACCTGGTCCGACAGATTGTTGCGCCGGTCATACATGGTGAGGATCACGCCTTCAATGTCGAGCTCAGGATTGAGCCCTTCCTTGACCATATCAATGGTCTTGAAAAGCTGCGACAGGCCCTCAAGCGCAAAAAACTCGGTTTGCAGCGGCACCAAAATCTTGTCCGCCGCCGCCATCGCATTGATGGTCAGCAGGCCAAGCGCAGGCGGACAATCAATCAGAATATAGGTGTATTGATCGGCCACGTCTCTCAGCGCCTTGCGCAAGCGTTTGTTGCGGCCCTTGGCTTCGATCAGTTCCACTTCCGCAGCGGCAAGGTCCACCGTGGTTGGCAGAATATCAAGGCCGGGGATTTCGGTGTGCAGGATCGCCGATCCAGCCGGGGCCTCCCCCACCAGCACGTCATAGACGCTGACCTTGCGTTGCGCCTGATCGATGCCGAGCCCGGTGGAGGCATTGCCCTGCGGGTCCATATCGACGATAAGCACTTTTTCATCGACCGCCGCCAGCGCGGTTCCAAGATTGATGGCGGTTGTGGTTTTGCCCACCCCGCCCTTCTGGTTCGCAACCGCGAAAATCTGCACCATGACACCCTCAATGAAAGCCCCGCACAGCCTTATCACGCGCGCGGGGAAAGCCCCCGGACCCGCACCAAATGGGCGCGGCGCTCGCTCAGACTGGGAATGAGATCGGCCTCTAGTGTCCACGCTTCCCGCGCCTGGGTCAATTCTTCTTCTGCCCGCTCTCCCTTTAAAAACAAGCCAATCGTGTCTTTTTTCCAGAACGGATGCGCATAGGCCACCAATTGACCAAGCGGCGCACAGGCCCGCGCTGAGACAATGTCGGCCGGGGGCAAATCAAGCGTTTCGATGCGGGCGGTGTGCACGGTCACCGGCACCCCTGTTTCACGTGAAACATCCTTGAGGAAAAGCCCTTTGCGCTGGTCTGAATCGACCAGATGCACATCAAGCGCCCCGCCTTTCAGGATCGCAACCACCAATCCGGGAAAGCCCCCGCCCGATCCCAGATCAATCAAGGTCCGCGCCGTGCCGGGAATATGGGCGGCGAGCTGCGCACTGTCGGCCATATGGCGCTGCCAGACATTATCGAGCGTGGATCTGGCAACCAGATTGATCGCCTTGTTCCATTTGATGAGCCGTTCGACATAAAGCTCCAGCCGCGCCATTGTTTCACGTGAAACATCGAAATGGGCAGCAAACGCCTCCGCCGAACCTATCTCAGCCATGGCGCTGCTTATCAGCTTTCTGGGGTTTCTTGACCGAATTGAGCAGCAGGGTCAGCGCCGCCGGGGTCATGCCCTCAATGCGCGCCGCCTGGCCGAGCGTCAAAGGCCGGGTCGCTTCAAGCTTGAGGCGCAACTCGGTGGTCAGCCCCGACAAAGCGGCATAGTCGAGATCAGCGGGCAGCTTGAGCCCCTCATCCTTGCGGAAGGCTTCAATGTCAGCATCCTGCCGGTCGAGATAGACCGCATAGGTCGCATCAATCTCAATTTGCTCGGCAATCGCGGGCTCCCACGCGCCCATGGCGGGCCAGATCGCCTTGAGCGTTTCAACCGAATGGTCGGGATAAGCGAGCAGATCAAGCACAGACCGCCGCTTGCCATCCTGATTGAGCTTGAGCCCAAAACCGCGCGCCTCATTGGGGGTCAGGCTGTTTTGGGTGGCAAAGGCCCGCGCGTCAGAAAGCTTGGCGGCCTTGGCTTCATACGCGGCCCGGCGCTCAGCCCCGACACAGCCCAAAGCGATGCCCTTGCCGGTCAGGCGCTGGTCGGCATTGTCGGCGCGCAGCATCAGACGGTACTCCGCGCGACTGGTAAACATTCGGTACGGTTCCGACACACCCTTGGTCACCAGATCATCGATCATCACACCGATATAGGCTTCGGCCCGGTCGAGCACGAAGGGCTCAGAGCCTGCCTCTGCAAGCGCTGCATTGAGCCCCGCCATCAGCCCTTGGGCGGCCGCCTCTTCATAGCCGGTGGTGCCGTTGATCTGGCCTGCGAGATAAAGCCCGCTGATCTTCTTGGTTTCGAGCGTGGGGTAAAGCTCCCGCGGATCGACATAATCATATTCGATGGCATAGCCCGGCCGGATGATCGCCGCTTTTTCAAGCCCTGCAATCGTGGCGATCAGTGCGGCCTGAACCTCTTCGGGCAGCGAGGTTGAAATGCCATTGGGATAGACCGTGTGATCATCAAGCCCTTCGGGTTCGAGAAAGATCTGATGGCGTGACTTGTCAGCAAAGCGCACCACCTTGTCCTCAATCGAGGGGCAATAGCGCGGGCCGGTGCTTTCGATCTGCCCTGAATAGATCGGCGCCCGGTCCAGATTGTCTTCAATGATCTTATGGGTCTGCGGGTTGGTATAGGTGATCGCGCAGGAAATCTGCGGCACCGTGATCGTGTCGGTCAGGAAGGAAAACGGCACGGGCGGATCATCGCCGGGCTGTTCTTCCAATCCCGCCCAGTCAATCGTCCGGCCATCAAGCCGCGCGGGCGTGCCGGTTTTCAACCGTCCCAGACGGAAGCCAGCACCATACAAAGTCTCGCTCAACCCCAATGCCGGGGCTTCCCCGACCCGGCCTGCCGGGATGCGCTTTTCACCCATATGGATCAGGCCGCGCAAAAATGTGCCGGTGGTCAGCACCACACGGGGGGCATGAAACTCCCGCCCATCTTCTGCGCGAACGCCTTCAACCACACCGTCGGTCAGAATGAGATCATGGACCGCCGCCTCAATAATGGTGAGATTGTCCTGATCGCCCAGTACCTGCTGCATCGCCTCGCGATACAGCTTGCGGTCGGACTGGCAACGCGGGCCACGCACCGCAGGCCCCTTGCGCCGGTTAAGCAGCCGGAACTGAATGCCCGAGCGGTCCGCCACCCGGCCCATCACACCATCCAGCGCATCGATCTCGCGCACCAGATGGCCCTTGCCCAACCCGCCAATTGCGGGATTGCACGACATTTCGCCAATCGTATGGGCCTTGTGGGTGATCAAGGCCGTGCGCGCGCCCGCCCGCGCCGAAGCCGCAGCAGCTTCGGACCCGGCATGGCCACCCCCGATGACGATCACATCGAAGCGCATCGCGCAATCCTTGGTCGAGAAAACAAAAGCCGGGTTCCGCCCCGGCATTGGCGGCAAAATAAGCACAGCCGCGCGCGGGGTCAATCGTCAGCCGCGCCGCAGGTGTTTCACGTGAAACATCACTTGCCGATGCAGAAATCCGAAAAGATGACATCGAGCAAATCCTCGACATCGACCCGGCCGGTGATCCGGCCCAGCGCCCGCACGGCCAGCCGGACATTTTCAGCCGCCAGCTCGGCATGGCGAATGTCACCACAGAAGCGTTCCAGCGCATCGGCGGTCTCGGCCAGCGCTGCGCGGTGACGCTCCCGCGTGACGACGGGCCCGGTTCCGTGATCGGCCTTATCGCGGGCGGCCTGCTCAATCAAGCTGATCGCCCCGTCCCAGCCGCTGCCATCTTTGACCGACAGAACCGCATGCGGATTGCCGGTCAGTTGGCCGGTCAGCGCGGCAATGTCAGCCCCTTGATCGGCCTTGTTGATCAGCACCAGGTGGCCCGGCGCAATCATCGACAGATCGGGTTTGGTGGCATCAACCAGGACGATGACAAGGTCGGCCCGGGCGGCGCGCGCCTCGGCCCGGCGCACCCCCTCCTGCTCAACAGCCCCCGGCGCAGCCCGCAAACCCGCCGTATCGGCCAGGATGAGCGGAAAGCCGCCCAGATCAAGATGCAGGTCCACCACATCGCGTGTTGTACCGGGTTCAGACGACACGATGACCGCGTTTCTTCCTACTAACCTATTGATAAAACTGGATTTTCCGGCATTTGGCGCGCCGATGACGGCGCAATCGAGGCCCAAACGCAGCCGCTCCCCCCTTTTGTCGGCCAAAAAGCGTCTGATCTCGGCAATCAGCGCCTCAATCCGGGGCCGGACCGCACCGGCAACGCCTTCGGGCAAATCTTCATCGGGAAAATCAATGTCGGCTTCAAGATGGGCCAAAGCCCCGATCAGCTCGGCGCGCCAGGCTTCGACCTGCTGGCTGAGCGCACCGTCCATCTGGCGCAGCGCCTGTTTGCGCTGGGCTTCGGTTTCGGCATCAATCAGATCGGCGAGCCCTTCGACCTCAGCGAGATCAAGCTTGTCATTGTGAAAGGCGCGGCGGGCAAATTCACCGGGCTCGGCAGGACGCAGGCCCGGCAGCGCCGACAGCCGCTCCAGCAGCGCCGCCAGGATTGCGGTACCGCCATGGGCGTGCAACTCGACACAATCTTCGCCGGTGAAACTTTTGGGGCCGGGAAAGCTCAACACCAGGCCCCGGTCAATCGCCTCGCCATCTGCGCCCACAAAATCGCACAGGGTGGCATGGCGCGGCGTGAAACCCTCACGCGCGCAAATGATCTGCGCGGCACCCAAAGCGCCGGGCCCCGACAGACGAATGACCGCAACGCCAGACCGGCCCCGCGGTGTTGAAAGCGCGTAGATTGTGTCGGCCATCAGGGCTTAGGACGCTGCCTTTTTCGATTTGGCCTTGGCGGCTTCGGCCGCTTCTTCCTCGGCTTTTTCACGGCGCACGGTTTTCAGCGCGGTCTGGAACAGGCCTTGCAAGCCCTCAATGCCTTGGGCGGTCAAAGGCAGCGCGGTGCGGATCAAGGCTTCGGGATCCATCATTTTCATATTGCGCGCAATCTGGTCTTCCAGTTGATCAATCAGCCGTTCCTGCATGGGTTCAAGATTGGGCAGGCCCAGAAAGCGGCGGGCCTCTTCGGGGTCGGTGTCGATTTCGATTGTGAATTTCATGGGACAATCCTGTTTCTGACCGTGATAGGGCTCATCGCTGCCTTGCACCTGACGGGACAAGCTTTAGTCTGGGCCCGCTTTCTCACCACAGAAGCTAAGCGCGCCGGTCTAAGGTCACAAGCCCTGAAAGGTTTTTATGCAGCCGCTCACCAATTCTCTGGCAAACGCCAGTTCGCCCTATCTGATCCAGCACAAGGACAATCCGGTCCATTGGCAGCGTTGGTCCGATGAGGTGTTTTTGCGCGCCAAGGCTGAAAACAAGCCGGTGCTTTTGTCAGTCGGCTATGCGGCGTGCCACTGGTGCCATGTGATGGCGCATGAAAGTTTTGAGGATGCGCGCATTGCCGGGCTGATGAATGAGCTGTTCATCAATGTGAAGGTGGACCGCGAAGAACATCCCGAAGTTGATGCCATCTATCAGCAGGCGCTGGCCGTGATGGGCGGACAGGGTGGCTGGCCGCTCACCATGTTTTTGACACCCGATGGCGAACCCTATTGGGGCGGGACTTATTTTCCTCCGGCCGAACGCTATGGCCGGCCGGGCTTTGATTCGGTGCTGATGCAGATCGCGCAGCTGTTCCATGACGATAAGGAACGGGTGGACAAAAACCGCACCGCGATCACCGAAGCGCTTGAGAAGTTGTCGAACGAAACCGCAGGCGACAGTCTGCCCGCCGCCCTGCCCGAGGCGGTGGCCAAAAAACTTGTCCGTCAGGTCGATCCGTTTTCGGGCGGTATTGGCGAGGCACCGAAATTTCCCCAAAGCCCCGCGGTAGAAGTTTTGCTGCGTGCTTTCCTTCGCACCGGGTTGCAGCCTTACCGGCAGGCGGTTCAAACCACGCTGATCCATATGATGGAAGGCGGCATCTATGATCATCTGGGGGGCGGGTTTGCGCGCTACTCCGTCGATGAGGTCTGGCTCGTCCCGCATTTTGAAAAGATGCTCTATGACAATGCCGGCCTGCTTGATCTGATGGCGCTGTGGCATCAGCTGACCGGCAATGCGCTCACCGCCCGGCGCTTGCGTGAAACCGCCGACTGGGCGGTGCGCGAAATGCAGCTTGACGGCGGCGGGTTCGGTTCCACCTATGACGCCGACAGCGAGGGCGAAGAAGGCAAATTCTATGTCTGGACGCTTGACGAGGTGACCGCGCTTCTCGGCGGAGAGGACGGGGCGTTTTTTGCCGCCCAGTATGACGTGACCGAACGGGGCAATTTTGAAGGCCGCGCCATTTTGAACCGGCTGCACCAGCCCGGCGAAGTGGATGAAGACACTGAAGCCCGGCTCACGCCCCTGCGCGATGTCCTGTTCAAGGCACGCTCCAAGCGCATATGGCCGGGGTTCGATGATAAAGTCTTGGCCGACTGGAACGGGCTGATGATCGCCGCTCTGGTCCGCGTTGCCGAAGCGCTTGATGAACCCGCTTATGTCGAGGCTGCCATCCGCGCCTTTGATTTCGTAACCAGCACGCAATTGGTTGAGGGCCGCTTGCGCCATGCCTGGCGTGAGGGCGTGCTGTCAAACAATGAGCTGCTCGAAGACTACGCCAATCTCGCCTTTGCCGCGCTTCGGCTTTTTGAGCATACGGGTGAGAGCCGTTTCCTCGATCACGCGCAACGCTTCACCCAAACTCTTGATGATCATTTCTGGGATGATGAACGCGGCGGCTATTTCATGACGCCCCATGATGCCAAGGGATTGATCACAAGGCCCCGGCCGATTTCCGATCAGGCGGTGCCTGCAGGCAATGGCACGATGATGCATGTCCTCACCCATCTGGGTGCGCTGACCGGCAAACCCAATTATGCCGCCCGCGCCCACAAAATCGTCAAGGGCTTTGCGCGGGAGTTTGAACGCAACCCGTTTGGTCCGGCCACCTTCATCAACGGGTTTGAAGCGCTCAACCGGCCGATCCAGATTGTGCTGGTGGGCGAGCGTGGCAAACCTGATTTCGACGCCCTGTTGAGGGTCGCGCGCCAGGCCTGCATCCCCGACAAGATCATGCTGGCAGTTGATGAAACCGATACACTGCCCGCTTTCCACCCCGCCAAGGGCAAGACCCGCGTCGATGGCAAGGCGGCGGCTTTTGTGTGCATCGGGCAAAGCTGTTCGCTGCCCGTCACCGAAGCGGGTGATCTCAGCGAAATTCTTTCACCCCAAAATCTTTGGTCCCAATCTCAATCAAGGAGAGTGTCATGAGCGGACAAGACATTACGATCAAAACCACGGACGGCGAATTTTCCGGCTATCTGGCTTTGCCCGAAGGCGGGTCAGGCCCCGGCGTCGTTGTCATTCAGGAAATTTTCGGTGTGAACGATGTGATGCGGTCCATCGCCGATGATCTCGCCGCCAAGGGTTTTGTGGCACTGTGCCCCGATCTGTTCTGGCGGATCGAGCCGGGCATTCAATTGACCGACAAGACCGACGAGGAATGGGCGCGCGCGTTCGAACTGTTCGGCACATTTGATGTCGATAAAGGCATGGTCGATGTGCAGGCCACCATCACCCATCTGCGCGAGATGGACGGCGTGAATGGCAAGATCGGCGCGATCGGCTATTGCCTGGGCGGGCATCTCGCCTATCTCACCGCCACCCGCACCAATGCCGATGCCGCCGTCGGCTATTACGGGGTGAACATTCCCGCCAAGCTGGATGAGGCGGGCAATATTTCCAAGCCGCTGATGCTGCACGTCGCCGAGAAGGACGAATTTGTCGATGCGGATGCGCAAAAGGCGATGCATGAGGGGCTTGATGGTCTCCCGCTCGTTACGCTGCATGATTATCCGGGCATGGATCATGCCTTTGCGCGTGTCGGTGGTGCTCATTATGATGAGGCCAATGCCACATTGGCCAATGATCGGACCGAGGCCTTTTTGAAAGAGCATCTCGGCTAGGGAGCCCACACATGATCCGGCGCGTTCACATCACCGAAACCGGTGGACCAGAGGTTTTGAAACTTGAACGCGCCGATCTGGCTGATCCCGGCCCCGGCGAAGCGCGCGTGCGCCACACCGCCATTGGGCTCAATTATATCGACACCTATCACCGCACCGGGCTTTATCCCTTGCCGCTGCCCACCGGGCTTGGGGTCGAAGCCGCCGGCGAAGTGGTCTCAACCGGCGACGGTGTGAACCATATCAAGCCCGGCGACCGCGTGGTTTATTTCTATGTGCCCGGCTCTTACGCCGACGAGATCAATATCCCGGCAGAGCGTTTGGTCATCCTGCCCGACACCATCGCCGAGGATGAAGCCGCAGCAGGGTTCCTCAAAGGCATGACAGCAGAATATTTGCTGCGCCGGACCTATCCGGTCAAAGCCGGTGAAACCATTCTGGTTCACGCGGCCGCCGGCGGGGTCGGCCTTATCCTGTGCCAATGGGCCAAGCGGCTGGGATGCACCATCATCGGCACGGCAGGGTCTGAGGAAAAGGCGGAGCTTGCGCGCGATCACGGCGCTGATCATGTCATTCTCTATCGTGAAGAGGATTTCGTCGCCCGCACGCGGGAGCTGACCGATGGTGCGGGCGTGCCGGTGGTCTATGATTCCGTGGGCAAGGATACGGTGCCGGGCTCCATGCAATGTTTGCAACCGCGCGGCATGCTGGTGTCTTACGGCAATGCCAGTGGTTTGCCCGCCCCGATCGGCTTTGAGGAAATGGGCGCGCGCGGGTCGTTATTTGTGACCCGGCCATCGCTGTTTAATTATGTGACCACCCGCGCTGAACTTGAGCTGGCATCCGAGGCCCTGTTTGACCAATGGGGTGGCGGGCATATCAAGGTTGCGGTGCGCCAGACCTATCCGCTTGATGAGGTCCGCCGCGCCCATGAAGAGATGGAAGCGCGCACCACGGTCGGCTCATCGGTGCTGATCCCCTGATCACACTTTCTTGGTGCGCGGAAAGGCCTGTCTGCCCAGGATCCAGTTGATGATGTGATGCTCGACCAGCCGGTAGCTCAGCACCGCATAGACGACGCAAACCACCACAAGGATCAGTGCAAAGACCCCGTCAGGAACTTTCTGGTTGAGCCCAAGCCCTTTCCACACAATCCCCATGGCATGCAGTCCCAGAAAATGGCTGAGATAGAGCGAATAGCTCGCATTGCCGATGGTGATAAGCGGACGGGGGACCGCTTTGCCCCAGTCTTTTTCAAGACCAAGCGCGCCCATGACAATCAGGGCCGAGGGGATGCCGTACCAGATAAAGCGTTCAAACGGGGTGCGCAGCTCTTCCATTGTGCGGCCATTCAAGGCCTCGACCGGATAGTTGAAAAAGATGAACAGCCCGACACCGGCGGCGATCAGGACAAGCCCGCCTGTTTTACCCGCGCTGCGCCCTTCAAGGTAGAAATGCGCAATCAGCATGCCGATGACAAATTCAAGAATGATCGGCAGTGTGAAGAAGGTCAGAATGGTTGAGACGTCGCGCAGATCAACCAGCTGGCCGATCACCACACCAATCACGAAGACCGATCCGACCGCCACAATATGGGCAAGCCTGTTGGTGAAAAACAAAAGCCCGAAGGTGAAGGCAAAGTAGAACAGCATCTCGTAAGACAGGGTCCAGCCGACCACCAGCAGGAAGCCTTTTTCATACGGCACGAGAAAATAGGAATGCAGGATGGAGGCAAGCGACAAGGCCCCTTCAGGCGCCTGGCCCATCACACTTGCCAGAACAACAAGCCCAAGCGCGGCGGTCGTGTAAATCCAGTAAGGCGGGATCACCCGCTCGGCGCGCCGCGCCAGAAACCGCCCGGCCTGACGCTGGCCATCGCGCAGATAATTGCCGCGGATATAGACCATGATGAAGCCCGAGACGATGAAGAACAGATCAACGCCGGCATCACCGGGCCGCATCGTGTCACGGACAAATTCAAAAAAGCTGCCACGCGCGCCATAGCTGTGCAGGGTGAAAACAAGATGGTGGAACACAACCGCAAGCGCTGCGATACCGCGAATGGCCTGGATTGTGTTCAGCATTCACTTGCCCTCATACTCGCTCACGGCGGTCGCTGCTTTGCAGCTTGCCTCCGCCCCTTCCCGGAGGGAACACGCACAAGGCGGCAACGCCTTATGTATTCATCGAATCGAAGAACTCACCATTGGTCTTGGTATCTTTGAGCTTGCCGAGCAGGAACTCGACCGCATCGACTGTCCCCATGGGGGTGAGGATACGGCGCAGCACATACATTTTTTGCAGCGTGGCCTTGTCGACCAGAAGCTCTTCCTTCCGGGTGCCCGATTTCATGATGTCGATCGCGGGGAAGGTGCGTTTGTCGGCAACCTTGCGATCAAGCACGATTTCAGAGTTACCCGTGCCTTTGAATTCTTCAAAGATCACTTCATCCATGCGCGAGCCGGTATCGATCAGCGCGGTGGAAATGATGGTCAGCGAGCCGCCCTCTTCAATATTCCGCGCCGCACCGAAGAAGCGCTTGGGCCGTTGCAGCGCATTGGCGTCCACACCACCGGTCAGCACCTTGCCCGAGCTTGGCACAACCGTGTTGTAGGCCCGGCCCAGACGGGTGATGGAATCGAGCAGAATGACGACATCGCGCTTGTGCTCCACCAGGCGCTTGGCTTTTTCGATCACCATTTCAGCAACCTGCACGTGCCGGCTGGCCGGTTCATCAAAGGTTGAGCTGATCACCTCGCCATTCACCGAGCGTTGCATGTCGGTGACCTCTTCGGGCCGCTCGTCAATCAGCAGAACGATGACATAGCATTCGGGATGGTTGGTGGTGATCGAATGGGCGATATTTTGCAGCAGCACGGTTTTACCGGTCCGCGGCGGCGCAACAATCAAGGCGCGCTGGCCTTTCCCGAGCGGCGAGACAATATCGATCACCCGGGCTGAATTGTCCTTGCTGGGTTTTTCGATTTCGAGATTGATTTTCTCGTCGGGATAAAGCGGCGTCAGATTGTCAAAATGAACTTTGTGACGGCCTGCTTCGGGGTCTTCAAAATTGATGGTCGAGACTTTGAGAAGCGCAAAGTAACGCTCCGAGTCTTTGGGCGACCGGATCTGGCCTTCCACCGTGTCGCCGGTGCGCAGACCAAAGCGGCGGATCTGGCTGGGCGAGACGTAAATATCGTCAGGCCCCGGCAGATAGTTCGATTCAGGGGCGCGCAGAAAGCCGAAGCCGTCTTGCAGCACTTCAAGCACACCGCCACCGGTGATTTCCTCACCCTGTTCCGCCGATTCCTTGAGAATGGCAAACATCATGTCCTGTTTGCGCATCGAGCTCGCATTTTCGATTTCGAGCTCTTCGGCCACCGAAAGAAGTTCAGTCGGGCTTTTTTGTTTGAGTTCTTGCAGATTCATCGCGTGTTTTTGTCGTTGGAAGAGTGCGCAGGGGCACCAAAAAGATGGGGTGACCGAATTGCCAGCGTGACGCGTCGATTCGATCGTGAGGTGATGGGTAGTTCCAGCCCTTGCGGCCCGGAAAGGAAGATAAAGCGGGAGTTTGACGGATGCCCGGCGAAGCGCCGGTCCCGGCTCAAGCTCCACCGCTTAGTTGTCTGATATATACACCAGATTTGGCGTGGACGAAAGAGGCGATCAAAAAGGTCGCACAATCACCATAATCACAATGCCGACCATCAACAGGGTCGGGCCTTCATTGACCATGCGGTAGAATTTCTGGGTGTGCTGGTTTTCATCCCGTTGAAACGCTTTCATCCAGCGGGCGAAAAAGCCGTGAATGGCGCTGAGCAAAACCACAAAGGTCAATTTGGCGTGCATCCAGGGTTCCGACAGCAAAGCGGGGTTGAGATACAGCATTGTCAGTCCGGCCAGCCAGGTCACGCCCATCGCCGGATTGATGATGAAGCGCAACAGCTTCTTTTCCATCACCTTGAAACGCTCAGAGGCGTCCGAGCCCCTGTCAGTTTCGCAATGATAGACAAACAGGCGCGGCAGATAGAGCATGCCGGCCATCCATGAGATGACGGCAATGACATGCAGCGCCTTGATCCACAGGTAAAGACTATCCATTGCGCGCCTCCTCCACCGGGCAACCCTCAGGCTCGGCACAATTGAATTCAATCGGCGTGTTCACCGCAAGCCTGACCAGACCCGCCAGCCCGTCAATGAAGGCAGGATGCACCCGCACTGTCGGCACCCGGTGATATTCCAAAATGCCGAGTTCTTTGGCGAGTTCAGCATATTCAATATCAAGCTCAACCAGCGTTTCAGAATGCTCCGACACAAAAGCAATCGGGATCACCATCACCGACTTGCCCTCCTGGGCGGCCTGGGCCAAAGCCTCTTCGGTGGATGGCCCGATCCATTCAAGCGGCCCGACACGGGATTGATAACAAGTCAGATAATCAAGACCAGGCCGGTCCAGCGCCTTGACCACCGCGGCGACAGAGCGTTCCACCTGACGCTGATAGGGATCACCACCATCAATCACTTTCTTGGGCAAGCCATGGGCGGAAAATAACAACCGCAAGCCAATCCCTTCGGCATCGGCCAGAGCCTGTTCGATCAAATCGCGGCTGGCTTCGACAAAGCCTTCATTGTCGGGATAACAGCACACTGTCATGGTCGGCGCGGTCAAACCCGCACGCTCTGCCTGTTCGGCCCATTCCTTTAGGCTTGATCCCGTCGTAGTGGTTGAAAATTGCGGATAAAGCGGCAGCAGGACCACCCGGTCGGGACCGAACGCCTTCACACGTTCCACCGTTTCAGACGCGCGCGGATGCCAATAGCGCATGGCGATCTCGACCTGAACCTCATCAAACTCCGGCAGGCTGTCTTTCAACGCCTTTGCCTGTTGTTCGGTCCAATCCAGCAAGGGCGACGCCCCGCCAATATGATCATAGATTTCACGCGCCACAGGGGCACGGCGCGTGGAAATCAATTTGGCCACCAGCCAGCGCAACGGCCCCGGCAAGCCAATGATCGCAGGATCGTTGAACAGATTGAACAGGAACGGTTTCACCGCCTCAGGACTGTCAGGCCCGCCCAGATTGAACAGCACAATGCTGAGCTTCATGACTTTGCCCTTATATGCTCGATCAGCTCTGCCACATGCTCAGGCGGTGTGTCCGGCACAATGCCGTGACCCAGATTGAAAATATGGGGGCCACCGCTCAGCGCCTCGCATATCCGGTCAATCTCGTCCCGCATCACCTGACCGCCTGCCACCAGACATTGCGGATCAAGACAGCCTTGCACCGGCACCTTGGCCTGAAGTTGAGCGGCCAGTCCCAGATCAGCCCCTGTATCAAGGCCCAGCGCATCAACCCCGGTTTCAGCGAGGAAGCGCTCCGCCAGCAAACCAACGCCGCGCGGAAAGCCAATAATGGGAATATCGGGATGGGCGGCTTTAAGATTGGCAACGATCTTCTGTGTCGGGCCAAGCACAGCGCGTTCAAACAAAGGCAGCGGCAAGCCCCCCGCCCAGGTATCAAACAGCTGGATAACTTCGGCACCCGCTTTGATCTGTTCCATCAGATAGGCGCTGGTCGCCGCCACAAGCTTGTCCATAAGCGTCTCGAACAAATCAGGGGCCGCCCAGGCCATCCGCTTGGCCGGGGCCTGATCGGTCGTCCCCTTGCCTGCAATCATATAGCTCGCCACCGTGTAGGGTGCGCCGGCAAAGCCGATGAGCGTGACAGGATCAGGCAATTCGCGTGCCAGGATCGAAACAGTCTCATAGACCGGCGCAAGCTGATCATGCAGCCCTTCCAAACCCAGCGCATCAATGCCGGCCTGATCGGTGAGCGGCTCAAGCCGGGGGCCTTCGCCTTCGGCAAACCACAATGTCTGTCCCATCGCCTGGGGGACCAGCAAAATATCGGCAAACAGGATCGAGGCATCAAAGCCAAACCGGCGGATCGGCTGCAAGGTGACTTCGGCGGCCAGATCGGGCGTGTAGCACAGGCTCAAAAAATCACCGGCCTCAGCGCGCGTTGCCTTATATTCGGGCAGGTACCGGCCTGCTTGACGCATCAGCCAGATCGGGACCGGATCAACCCGCTCACCATTCAGTACCCGTTTCAGGCTTTTTTCCGCACTCACTGCTCGATCCTTCTTAACCTTTGGATGGACGATCTATCCGCATGGGCTATGACCTATCCCCAATCGCTTCTTCCATACAAGATTCTAATAAAGATAGTGGTTGATAGTGGATTGGGTGGAATGTTGGGGATTATATCTTATGCGCTGTTTTGTACGGGCATGGCGGTGGCTTGGTTCTGCCAGATCCGATTTGGGGACAGCTTTGGGAGCATTGGCGGTTTTGCCTGTTTGGAATTGCGGGGATAAGTGGAATAACAGGGTTTCATGTTTGAGTTATCCGCGTGATTCACAGGGGCTTGTGAAGCGTTTTTCACCCTTGCGTAACATATGGGGCTGAATCCGAAACAGGGGTATGAAATTTTGGAAATGCGCAAAAAGGCCGACTTATCCCCCTTTTCCACAGCCAGACTGTGGAGGGTGCCATGAGTGACAGCCCATCCCCCAAAGGACGTTATCATATGCATCTGGTGTCGGATGCGACCGGCGAGACGGTGGCAACGATTGCCAATGCGATTACGGTTCAGTTTGAACAGGCTGACGCCCAGCGCCATGCCTACACGATGGTGCGGACCGAAAAACAGTTGATGAAAGTGATGGATGCAATTGCCGCCCAGCCTGGCATTGTCTTTTGCACCATGGTCAATGTCAGCCTGGAACAAATTCTGGTCGACCGCTGCGCGGAATTGCGCGTGCCTTGCGTGCCGGTGCTTGATCCGGCCATCAAGGCGCTGCAGCATTATCTGGGTGCCGAAGTTGCCCATCGGCCGGGCCGTCAGCATGAAATGACCGAAGATTATTTCAAGCGCATCGACGCACTCAATTACACCATGGCCCATGATGATGGCCAGAATGCCGAAACGCTGGATGAGGCCGATGTGATTTTGGTCGGCGTGTCGCGGACGTCGAAAACACCGACCTGTATTTATCTCGCCAATCGCGGGATCAAGGCGGCCAATATTCCGATTGTGCCGGGCATCCCGATGCCTGAGCCGCTTTATTCAGTGCGCCGGCCATTGGTGGTGGGCCTGACTGTTAATCCCGAACGTCTGTCGCAAATCCGGGTCAACCGGTTGAAATTTTTGCGCCAGTCGAAAGAAACCGATTACACCATGATCGACAAGATCAAGGCCGAAGTGGTGGAAGCCAAGCGGCTGTTTGCCAAGCAGGGCTGGCAATCGATTGATGTCACCAAACGCTCGATTGAAGAGACGGCAGCCGCCATCATCACCCTTTATGACCGCTTCAGGGAGGAGCGCGGCCATGACTGATGTCCGAAAAGACTTCATGACTGAAAACGCCGCGCCTTTGATCCTGGCCTCGCAAAGCAAGGTCCGCGCAACATTGCTGACGCAAGCGGGCCTCACCTTTGAGACCCTGCCCGCCCATGTTGATGAAGATGCGGTCAAAGAGGCAATGAAGGCCGAGGCTGCGCCGCCCGCCCATATTGCCGAGACGCTGGCGGAAATGAAGGCGATCAAAATCAGCCAGAAATGTCTGAACCGGGGCGCAAAAGGCGCGCTTGTCATCGGGGCTGATCAAATGCTCGACTGCAACGGTGTGCTGTTTGACAAGCCTGAAGATCTCACCCATGCCAGGGCACATTTGCAGGCCCTGTCGGGCAAGACCCACACGCTGATCAGTGCTGCCATTGTGGCGCGGGATGGCGAGGCGATCTGGCGGCATCTGTCGCGCGCCAAACTGACCATGCGTCCGCTCAGCTCCGAATTTATCGACCGTTATCTTGATCAGGTGGGTGCGCTTGCATTGACCTCCGTCGGGGCCTATCAGGTGGAGGGCCTTGGCATTCACTTATTTTCCAAAATTGAAGGCGCGCAAGCTGTCATTCAAGGCCTGCCCTTGCTTGAGCTGCTTGATTTTCTGCGCGCCAATGACGTGATCCCGCAATGACCGATGAAATTTTGAAAGCCGGTGTGATCGGATTTCCGATCGCCCATTCCCGCTCCCCCCTCATCCAGAATTACTGGCTCAAGCTGCATGGCATAGACGGTGTCTATGATGCCCGCGCGGTGGAGCCGGAAAATCTTGAGCCCTTGTTGAAAGCGCTCAAGGACGATGGCTATCGCGGCATCAATGTCACTGTTCCGCATAAGGAAGCGGTGGCCGGACTGGTTGACGAAATCGAACCCTTTGCGAAACGCGTCGGCGCGGTCAACACGGTGATTGTCCGCGATGACGGCACGTTGGAGGGCCGCAATACGGACGGCTTTGGCTTTATCGAAAATCTCAAACAGGGCGCACCAAACTGGGACAGCACCAAGCCCGCTGCCATCATTGGTGCGGGCGGAGCGGCGCGGGCCGTTATCGCAGCGCTTCTGGATGAGGGCGTGCCGGAAATCCGCTTGGCCAACCGTTCTTTCGACAAGGCCCAAAAGCTTGCCGAAGATCTTGGTGGACCAATCATCGTCCGGCCGTTTGAAGATCGCGCCGCGTGTCTGACCGATGCGGGATTGGCGGTCAACACCACGACGCTGGGGATGGAAGGCGCGCCGCCGCTCGAGCTTGATCTCTCCACCCTGGCCGACGGTGCGGTGGCGACCGATATTGTCTATACCCCGCTTGAAACTCCGTTTTTGAAAGCCGCCAAACAGGCGGGCTTTGACACGGTCGATGGATTGGGCATGCTGTTGCATCAGGCGCGGCCGGGGTTTGAGGCCTGGTTTGGAATTGCCCCCAAGGTGACCCCGATGCTCAAAGCGCTCGTTATGAACGATATTGGAGCCACATAATGTTTTTGCTTGGACTGACCGGCTCAATCGGCATGGGCAAATCGGCAACCGCGCAAATGTTCGAACGTCATGGTGTGCCGGTCTATGACGCCGATGCCACCATTCACAGCCTTTATCAGCCCGGTGGCGCGGCGGTCGATTTGCTCGCGCCGCATTTTCCCGATGCGGTGGTGGAGGGCGGGATCGACCGGTCGATCCTGTCGCGCCATGTGGTCGGTGTGCCCGACCAGATGAAGAAGCTTGAAAGCATCGTGCATCCGCTGGCGGGCAAGGTGCAGGCTGAATTTCTGCTCACCCAGTTTGAGGCCGGCGCGCCGCGTGTGCTGCTTGATATTCCGCTTCTGTTTGAAAGCGGCGCCGAAGGACGGCTCGACAAGGTTGTTGTGGTCTCCGCCCCCTTTGAGGTTCAGCGTGCGCGGGTGCTCGAACGGTCCGATATGTCGGAAGATAAATTTAACGCCATTGTTGCCAAACAGATGGCGGACGCGGACAAGCGCGCCAAGGCCGATTTCATCATTGAAACCGACAAGGGCTTTGAACATGCCGAGGCTGAGGTCAAGCGCATCCTTACAGCCCTTGATGGGGTGAAAGGGGAGAAGTTTGATCCCGAGGCGGTGCGCGGGATGATTGCCGCGCTGGATGCGCATCTGAAAGGCGCGGCCTGATGCGGGAGATTGTGCTTGATACCGAGACGACGGGACTTGAGCCGCGGGAAGGTCACCGGCTGACCGAAATCGGCTGTATCGAGCTCATCAATCATATTCCGACCGACAAGGTCTTTCACATCTATCTTGATCCCGAACGCGAAGTTGATGCCGAAGCGTCAGCGGTGACCGGCCAGACCTGGGACATGCTCAAGGGCAAACCCAAATTTGCCGAGATCGTCGATGATTTCATGGCGTTTCTGGGCGACGCTCCGCTCGTCATTCACAATGCCAGCTTTGATATGGGCTTTATCAATGCCGAGCTTGAACGGGCGAACCGGCCGACCCTGCCTTTTGAGCGGGCGATTGATACGCTTCGGATCGCGCGGCGGAAATTTCCCGGCTCGCCTGCGTCGCTCGATGCGCTGTGTAAACGCTTTGGCGTCGACAATAGCGGACGCGAGCTGCATGGCGCGCTTCTGGATTCGGAACTTCTGGCTGAGGTCTATCTTGAGCTGATCGGCGGGCGCCAGCCTGAGCTTGTGGGGTCACCCGCATCGGCGCGCACCGAAGATGACGAGGAAGCCGGCGGCACGGTGCGCCATGCCAGCCAACGAAAAAGGCCTGAACCCCTGCCCCCCCGGCTATCGGAAATGGAGCGGCAGGCGCATCAGGCCTTTATCGAGGAAGAGCTGGGTGAAACCCCGCTCTGGAGGCGTTAGGCGGAGCCTTCGGCCTCGGCAGTGGCGATATTCTGTTCGGCGGCTTGTTTCTCGGCCGCTTCGCGCTGGCGGTAAAGACCGACAAAATCGATCGGATCAAGCAGCAGCGGCGGGAAGCCACCGTCGCGGCTGGCATCCGCCAGAATGCGGCGCGCAAACGGGAACAGCTGGCGCGGCGCTTCGATCAAAAGCACCGGCTTGAGCATGTTTTCGGGCACATTCTTGACCTGGAAAACACCGGCGTAAGCGAGCTCGGCCAGGAACAGCACGGAATCATCTTCGGGGTTTTTGGCGCTCGCTTTGGTCGACAGAACGACTTCGAACTGCTCATCAGTCAGCTTTTTGCCCTGAATATCGATATTGATCTCGATTTTCGGCTGGCCCTGGCCCGATTTCAGGCTTTGCGGCGCGTTCGGGTTCTCAAAGCTCAGATCCTTGACATATTGCGTCAGGATGGCGAACTGGGCGGGCTGTTGCGCAGCTTCGGCTGCGGCGGCTTCGGTATCGGTCATACTGTCCCCCTGGGAGCGGGCGGAACGCCCTCGGTTTAGTCGCGCGAACCGCTATCATCATTGGCAGGACGGTTCAACCGCGCATCTGCGTCAGCCCAGGGGCTGTCGGGATCGGGCGCGCCCGGTTCAATGTCCTGGGCGGTGACATCGACAATATCATCAGCGGCCCGGGGCGTCTCGGCGGTCCAAAATCCGCTGTCATCCTGGCGCATGACACTGACTTTGCCGTGTTTGAGCATATAGGCGGCCACTTTTTTGCCCAGCCACAGCCGGACAGGCGGCACAAACAGCGAGAAGCCGACCGCATCGGTGAAAAAGCCCGGTGTCAGGAGCAACAAACCCGCAACCAGCAAAAAGACGCCGTGAATGACCGGCTCCATCGGCAGATTGCCTTTTTCAAGGGCTGCTTGCGCATCACCGGCGACTTTCAAACCCTGCATCCGCAACAGGCTTGTCCCGGCCATGGCGGTGGCGACAACGACGGCCAGCGTCGGCCACAGGCCGATCCAGCCGCCAACCTCGATAAACAGGGCGATTTCGAGCACGGGAACGCTGACAAACAACAAAAAGAGAATGGGGAACACGGGCTTGCCTCTCTGGGGTGGGACGCCTATCTGTAGGTGCGAAACGGCTTGTCTTTGATATAGTGGGTCAATACACGTCCGAACAGGCCCCGGCACCGTATGAGATGGTACCGGATGGGCGGCCAGATTGTCTGAGAGAGATTATGAGTTCATTTCTCACCATTGTGATGTTTTTCGCCATTGCGGTCTTTGTGTTCCTGCGTCTGATGAGTGTGCTGGGCAAACGCACCGGACATGAGCAGGACCCGATGGCGGGCCGCCTGCCGCGCGAGCATGCCGATGACCCCTCCCATGACGACAATGTAGTGAGCCTGCCTGATCGTGGCCCCGCCCCAATGACGGGCCCTTCGGTGGAAGATCAGATTGACCGGGCGGCCAAGCGCGGCACACCGCTTCATGACGGGCTGACCGCCATCACCGAAGCTGATGACAGTTTTGCCCCGCGCGATTTCGTCGAAGGGGCCAAGGGCGCCTATGAGATGATCGTGACCGCCTTTGCAGCAGGCAACAAGGACGAGCTTGAGCCGCTGCTTGCCAAAGACGTCTATGACAGCTTTGCCGAGGTGATCGACAGCCGCATGGAACACAATCTGCGGGCCGAAACCCAGGTGATCGGCTTCCGTGAAGCGGTCATTGAAGAGGCCGAGCTTGCTGGTTCGACTGCTGAGGTGCGGGTGAAATTCGTCACCGAAATGATCACGGTCACCCGCAACGAAGATGGTGCGGTCATTGACGGTCATCCCAATACGGTGGCCGAGGTCACCGATCATTGGACCTTTGAGCGCGATGTGACGAATTCCGATCCCAACTGGCAGCTTGTTTCAACGGCCCTGTGATGGCCAAAAAGCGCGATCTTTCACCTAAGGAACGTGCTTTATGGGATGCGGTGGCGAAAACCACCGCGCCCAACACACGCCGCTCGGACAAACTCGTCCCCCAGCCGCTCAACCCGCAAGCGGATCTGATTGAGCGGCCCAAGCATCAGCGCCGCATGGCTGAACCCGCCCCGGTCATTGAACCGGCCAGCCCCAAAAAACCGACAGCGGCCAGCCTGAACAATCTCGACAAGCGCACTGCCGATCGTTTTCGCCGCGGGCGGCTGGTGATTGATGGCCGGGTTGATTTGCACGGTCTGACGCGGGAACGGGCGCACCTGCGCCTTAAACAATTTATTGCCGAGGCCCGCGCCAAAGGCTGGCGCACCGTGCTGGTGATTACCGGGACAGGACGGGGCCGGGCCTATGATGGCTCCCCCCTTCCGGTGTCTGATGCGCCGTGGGAACGCAGCGCGTCCGAACGGTTTCAGATGCCAACGCTCACCGGCGTGCTGCGCCGGGAGGTTCCCTTGTGGCTCGAAGAGGCTGACATGCGGCCCCATATTGTGGCGGTGACGACCGCCCAGCCGCGTCATGGCGGCGCCGGTGCGCTCTATGTTTATTTAAAGCGCAACCGCGATTAATTCCAATCACGGTCATTCCGGGGCGCACAACCGTGCGAACCCGGAATCTGAAACCGGCAAGACCGCGCGTGTCATCAGATCCCGGATATGCCGCTCCCGCGACATTCCGGGATGACGGGTATTTTGAGGAAGAGTGCGTAGTCAGCGACGGTTAGAGGCTGATGGATCAAACCGCGCGGTAGTGATCCAGGATCGTCCAGCCGCCGATCAGCACAAAGCCGATCCCGGCAATCAGCTTGAGCGGAACCATAGACAGCCAGCGTTCGGCCGCCTGGCCGAGCAACACGGCAATGGCTGTCGAGGCGATCAGGGCCGCCGCCGCCGCAACAAAGACAACCCAGGGAGAATGCTCACCATCAGCAGCAAACAACAGGGTGGCAAGCTGGGTCTTGTCTCCTAGCTCGGCCAGAAAGACGGTCAGGAATACCGTCGGAAAAATTGCAAGCGCGCTGCTGAGCGATGACATGCCGCGGTCCCCCCCGGAACAGATTTAAAGAATGAAGCGCGACAGGTCGGTGTCGGCGGCCAGATCACCGATATGCTGGCGCACATAGGCGCCATCGATGGTGACGGTTTCGCCCGAGCTGTCGGTTGCGGCAAAGCTTGCTTCTTCCAGCACCCGTTCCATCACCGTATGAAGCCGCCGCGCGCCGATATTTTCCACATTGGCATTCACCTCTGCGGAAATATCGGCCAGCGCGTCAATGCCGTCTTCGGTGAACTCCAGCGTGACGCCTTCGGTTTGCATCAGCGCCTTATATTGCCGGATCAGGCTCGCAGCCGGTTCGGTCAGAATGCGTTTGAGATCATCGCGGGTGAGCGCGGCAAGCTCCACCCGGATCGGCAGACGGCCTTGCAGTTCGGGCAAAAGGTCGGACGGCTTGGCGAGGTGAAACGCGCCTGAGGCAATAAACAGAATATGATCGGTTTTCACCGCGCCATGCTTGGTTGAGACGGTGGTGCCTTCGATCAGGGGCAGCAGATCGCGCTGCACGCCTTCGCGGGAAACATCACCGCCTGACCCGCGCGCGTCAGACCGCGCGGTGATCTTGTCGACCTCATCAAGAAAGACGATGCCGTCATTCTCAACCGATTTGATAGCCTCGGCGGCAATCTCGCTGTCATCCAGAAGCTTGTCGCTTTCTTCGGCAATCAGCACCTCATAGGAGCTGCGGACGCTCATCCGTTTTTGCTGCTGCTGGCCGCCAAAGGCCTTGCCGAATATGTCGCCAAGGTTCAGCACGCCCATTTGCGCACCGGGCATGCCCGGCACATCAAGCGTCGGCATGCCTTGCGGGGCGCCTGAAACCGCAATGTCGATTTCCTTGTCGTCCAGTTCTCCGGCGCGCAATTTCTTGCGGAAGCTTTCTTTTGTGGCCTCAGACGCATTGGGCCCGACCAGCGCTTCAAGCACCCGGTCTTCGGCCATAGAATGGGCGCGGGCCTGAACCTCGGCGCGTTTCTTGTCGCGCACAATGATCAAGGCGGCCTCGACCAGATCACGCACGATCTGTTCAACATCGCGGCCGACATAGCCGACCTCGGTAAATTTGGTCGCCTCAACCTTGATGAAGGGGGCTTGCGCCAGTTTGGCCAGACGGCGCGAAATTTCGGTCTTGCCGACGCCGGTCGGGCCGATCATCAGAATATTTTTGGGCAGGACTTCATCGCGCAGATCATCGGACAGCTGGCGGCGGCGCCAGCGGTTTCTCAGCGCAATGGCAACCGCGCGCTTGGCATCGGCCTGGCCAATAATGTGACGGTCGAGTTCGGAGACGATCTCGCGGGGGGAAAAATCTGTCATGGGATTTAGTCTTCTGTATCCAGCGTCTCAACGGTCAGCCGGTCATTGGTGTAAACGCAAATATCGGCGGCGATGGCCATGGCGCGGCGGGCGATTTCTTCGGCACCCATGGGCTGGTCTTTGAGCGCACGGGCCGCGGCGAGTGCATAATTGCCCCCCGATCCGATGGCGATAATGCCGTCTTCGGTTTCAAGCACATCGCCCGTGCCGGTCAAAACCAGAGAGGCTTTGGCGTCGGCCACGATCATCATGGCTTCAAGGCGGCGCAAATAACGGTCGGTCCGCCAGTCCTTGGCCAGTTCCACCGCCGCGCGGGTCAGCTGGCCCGGATGGGTGTCCAATTTCGCTTCAAGCCGCTCAAACAGGGTCATGGCATCCGCCGTGGCACCGGCGAAACCGGCGATCACCTGGCCGCCGGGGCCAAGCGGGCGGACCTTGCGGGCATTGCCTTTCAGCACCGTATCACCCATGGAAACCTGGCCATCACCGGCGATGGTGACCTTGCCGTCCTTGCGCACGGACAAGATGGTGGTGCCGTGCAAAATCGGGGCGTTTGAGGACACGCCGTTCTCCTTCCAATATTCGTTCGGCTCTTATGTGGGCTTCCCGCACTGGTGCGTCAAGGCGCACCGCTTGGCGCAGCGGCCCAAACCCTGCTAAAAGCGGCCCTCTTCATGGAGGATTGAGCCATGCGCACCGCAAGCGTTGAGCGCAACACAACCGAAACCCGGATTTCCGTCGAACTGAACCTCGACGGCAGCGGGAGCTATGATGTCGAAACCGGGATCGGTTTTCTGGATCATATGCTTGAGCAATTGTCGCGCCACTCCTTGATTGATCTCAAGGTGCGGGCCAAAGGCGATCTCCATATTGATTTCCACCACACCACCGAAGATTGCGGCATCGCGATCGGTCAGGCGGTGGCGAAAGCGCTGGGCGATATGAAGGGCCTGACGCGCTATGCCGATGTCCACATTCCCATGGATGAGACGCTGACCCGCGTCGCCATTGATGTGTCGGGCCGACCCTATCTGATCTGGCGGGTGGAGTTTACCAAGCCCAAGCTTGGCGACATGGATACCGAGCTGTTTCGCGAATGGTTTCAGGCGTTCGCGCAGGCCGCCGGTGTGACGCTGCATGTCGACAATCTCTATGGCGTGAACAATCACCATATTGTTGAGAGCTGCTACAAGGGCCTGGCCCGCGCGCTGCGCCGGGCGATCGAGATTGATCCGCGCAAGGCCGATGCGGTGCCCTCGACCAAAGGGCAGTTGGGCGGATGAGCACAGCCATTATCGATTATGGCTCGGGCAATCTTCGGTCGGTTGAAAAGGCGCTTGAAAAAGCCGCCCGTGAGGCCGGTCTTGATCAGTCCGTTGCGGTGACAAGCGACCCCGACGCCGTGCGGGGTGCTGATCGTATCCTGTTGCCCGGCGTTGGCGCGTTTGGCGATTGCATCACCGGGCTTGAGGCGCTGGATGGCATGATCGAGGCGATGAGCGAACGGGTCCAAAAAGATGGCGTGCCGTTTCTGGGCATCTGTGTCGGCATGCAATTGCTGGCGCGTGAAAGCCATGAACATGGCACCTATCAGGGGCTTGGCTGGATCGATGGGGTGATTGAAAAGATCGAACCCGCCGATCCCGCGCTCAAGGTCCCCCATATGGGCTGGAACGAGATCAGGCGGGTGGCCTCTCACCCCGTGCTCGATGGCCTGCCCGAGGGCGCACACTGCTATTTCGCCAATTCCTACCGCATGGTGCTGGACAGTGATGACGCATTGCTGGCCGAGGTTGACTATGCCGGGCCGGTGACGGCGGCGGTGGCGAAAGCCAATGTGCTGGGCCTTCAGTTTCACCCCGAAAAAAGCCAGCATGTCGGCGCGCTGGTCTTGCAGTCCTTTTTGAGGTGGCAGCCATGATCCTGTTTCCCGCCATTGATCTGAAAGATGGCCAATGCGTGCGCCTGAAACGCGGGCTGATGGATGAGGCGACCGTCTTTAATGATGATCCCGCCGATCAGGCCAAAAGCTGGCAGGATGCGGGGTTCGAATGGCTGCATCTGGTTGATCTAAACGGAGCATTTGAAGGCAAGCCGGTCAATGGCGCGGCCGTGGATGCCATCCTGGGGGCGCTCACCATCCCCGCGCAGCTGGGCGGCGGTATCCGCGATATGGCGACGATTGAGATGTGGCTTGAAAAGGGCGTGCGCCGGGTCATTCTCGGCACCGTCGCGGTCAAAGACCCCGCGCTTGTCAAACAGGCGTGCCGTGCCTTTCCCGGCCAGATCGTGTTGGGCATTGATGCCAAGGCGGGCTTTGTTGCCACAGAAGGCTGGGCCGATGTGTCTGATTTGAGCGTGGTCGAGCTCGCCAAACGGTTTGAAGATGCCGGCGCGGCCTCCATCGTTTACACCGATGTGGATCGCGACGGTATATTGGCGGGCGTTAATGTCGATGCCACCATTGGCTTGGCCGAGGCGGTTTCAACCCCAGTGATTGCGAGCGGCGGGGTTGCCTCTATTGATGACATCACCGCACTACTTGATGCGAACTGTGCGGGTCTTGAAGGCGTGATTTCGGGCCGGGCGCTGTATGATGGCCGGATCGATCCCGGCGAAGCCCTGGCCTTGATCAAGGACCGGACATGCTGAAAAAACGCGTCATTCCCTGCCTTGATGTTAAGGACGGCCGCGTCGTCAAAGGCGTGAACTTTGTCGAGCTGCGCGATGCCGGCGATCCGGTTGAGCAAGCCAAGCTTTATGACGCGGCGGGCGCTGACGAGCTGTGTTTCCTCGACATCACCGCCTCATCGGACAAGCGCGGCATCATCATTGATGTGGTGCGTCACACGGCTGAGCAATGTTTCATGCCGCTGACCGTGGGCGGGGGCATCCGCACGGTTGAGGATATGCGGCGTCTGCTGCTGGCCGGGGCCGACAAGGTGTCAATCAACACCGCGGCGGTGCGCAATCCCGACATTGTGCGCGAGGGCGCCGAGAAATTCGGCAGCCAGTGCATTGTCGTTGCCATTGATGCCAAGCAGGTTGAAGATGGCAGCTGGCAGATCTTCACCCATGGCGGGCGCGAGCCCACCGGCATTGACGCGATTGAATTTGCCCAGCTGGTGGTGGCCAAGGGGGCGGGCGAAATCCTGCTCACCAGCATGGACCGGGACGGCACGCGGGCAGGCTTTGATCTGCCGCTGACCCGCGCCATTGCCGATGCGGTGCCGGTTCCGGTGATTGCAAGCGGCGGGGTCGGCACGCTTGATCATCTTGCCGACGGGGTCCTTGAAGGGGGTGCCGATGCGGTGCTGGCAGCCTCCATCTTTCACTTTGGCGATCACACAATCAGGGAAGCCAAGGAGCACATGGCCAAGCGCGGTGTGCCGGTCCGGCTGGTCTAGCGATGAGCAAAGCAGAAATTCTTGAACAGCTTTTTCAAACCGTGATGGCGCGCAAGGGTGCTGATCCGTCCGAAAGCTACACCGCCAAACTGTTTTCCAAAGGCACCAGGAAAATCGCCCAGAAGCTCGGTGAGGAAGCGGTGGAAACCGCGCTGGCTGCCGTGTCGGAAGGCAAGGATGAGGTGATCGCCGAGTCAGCCGATCTGCTCTATCACCTGACCGTCCTGTGGGCCGATCAGGACATTACGCCTGATGAGGTGTTTGAGGCGCTGGCCAATCGCCAGGGCATTTCCGGCATTGCCGAAAAGGCGGCTCGCAAGGATTAAAGCAACCCCTTGGCCTCGGCGAGGGCGCGCACGCTTTGGGCCGGCCGGGGGCCGAAATGGGTGATCACCTCACCGGCGGCAAGCGTTCCCAGACGGCCTGATTGTTCAAGGTCAAACCCGTTCACCAAACCATAGAGAACCCCGGCGGAAAACTGGTCGCCCGCACCGGTTGTGTCGACCACCGCCCCTTGGGGGTCGGCATCGACATGCACCGACACGCCCCCTTTCATCAGCGTTGCGCCTTTTTCGGAGCGTGTGACAACCGCGAGATCGACAAGATTGTGCGCGGCCGTGGCGAGGTTCTCAAACCCTTCAATCTCAAACAGCATGTGCGCCTCTTCCTCATTGGCGAACAGAATATCGACCATGTCTGCGACGAGATCGAGAAAGTCTTCGCGGTGACGCGACACGCAGAACGGGTCAGACAGTGACAGGGCAACCTTGCCCCCCGCCTCCTTGGCGGTTTTTGCCGCCAGACGGATGGCGTTTTTCGAAACCTCTGTGTCGAACAGATAACCTTCGAGATAAAGGATTTCTGAATTGCGGATCACATCAAGATCAAGATCGCCCTCGCGTGCGCCGAAATGGCTGCCAGCACCCAAAAATGTATTCATCGTCCGCTGCGCGTCGGGCGTCACATAGATCATGCACCGGCCGGTGCTGGGCCCGTCAGGGGCGGCCTCTGCCATAAAGGCGGTGCCGGATTTTTCGGTTTCAGAGGCATAGGCGCGGCCCACCGCATCGTCGCGGATGCGGCCCATAAAGGCGGTTTTGGCGCCCAGCGCGCCCAGACCGGCAATGGAGTTGGCAACCGAACCGCCCGGCGTTTCCACCGCATTGTCCATCGCTTCATAAAGCTCGATCGCGCGGTCTTCCTCGATCAGGGTCATGGCGCCTTTGGCGACCCCCAGCGTTTCAATATCGGCATCGGTGGCAGACACCAGAACATCCATAATGGCATTGCCGAGACCGGTGACATGGAACGCTTTTTCGGTCATCCAAAACTCCAAATTTTGCTTAAAAAAAACGGATGGGCGGGCGCTCAGCCCTAACATTGTGCCATATCGGGATCAACCAACGCGTGCGGAACTGGACATTGGCGTTAATCTGCCATTAAACTCAACACGTTGGGGGAAGACGACAAGAGTTAAAAAAGAGTATCGGGGTCGGGGCATGTTTGGCGCCTTCAGGCTGGCACTGGTTCAGTTGCCGGAAAAGAAATTTCGCAGCGTTCTGCTACGGTCGCTCGGGCTGACCATTGTGCTGTTTGCCCTGTTCTGGGCGGGCGCGCTTTTTGCTTGGCCGGCCGAGGGCTTTATCGGCATTGGCTGGATGGACAAGGCGCTCGACTGGGCGGCAGGCTTTCTGGGCGTGGGCGCGATGTTTGTGCTGTTGATCCCGGTTGCCTCCATGTTTGTCGCGATTTTCCTTGATGAAATTGCCGAGGCGGTCGAACAGCGCTTTTACGCCCATGATGCCGACGGCCGCGAACAGCCTTTGAGCGAAGCGATCCTGGTTGGCCTGAAATTCACCGCACTGGTCATCGTTCTGAACATTCTTATCCTGCCCTTTTATCTGATTGGCATCGGCTTCATCGCCTTCTTCCTGCTCAACGGCTATCTGATCGGCCGGGAATATTTCGAGATGGTAGGGGTGCGTCACAAGCCGATTGGCGAGGTCAAGCAATTGCGCCGCGCCCATGGCGCCACGGTCTTTATCGCCGGGGTGATGGTGGCGGTGCTGCTGACCATCCCGATTGTGAACTTCATTGTGCCGGTGTTGGGAACCGCCTTCATGGTGCACATTTACAAGCGTGTTGTCGGATCGGTTCCGGCGAAGGTGGTGCCGGCATGAGCATGATCCGCGCCCTTTCCATCTGTGGTGTGCTGGCGGTGGCTCTGGGGGCTTGCGCCCAGTCGGGACCCTCAAGCTCCAGCGCATCAACCGGGCCGATGGTGACCTATAAGCGCCAGATCACAGTTAATCTTGATGCCCCGGCGCCGCAGAAAATTATCGTTGAACAGCAAAAACCAACCAAGCCTGCGGCGGCGGTGAAGCAGCGTCCGGCGCGTCCGGCCGTCCGCGTGCCGGTGATCGCCAAATCCAAGGCGGTCAAGCAATCCCGGCCGGTCACCCCGCGTGAGATCGCCAAGAAACGTGCGCCGGTGGTCTATAAAAAGGCGGGTCTGGAGGGCAAGCCGATCACGCGGGTACGCCAGAAACTCGGCGCGCCGGATCATATCCAGCGCGAAGGCGACATCATGCTGTGGACCTACCGGGTCGAGGGCTGCGCGGTTCATCTTTTGGTGGATGGCGATACGGTCAAGTCGGTGACGGTGCGCAAGGCGCTGATCCATTCGGCGGCCTTCAAGGCCGACAAGCCGTGTTTCCACCGCTTTGTATCCGACCGGCTGGAGCGCAACCACGAAGCAGCACGCCTGTCTGCCCGCTAATATTGCTTGGCTTTAAACTTGCAAATGTCATCGACCGGGCAGGCGGCGCAATCGGGCTTGCGCGCCTTGCAGATATAGCGGCCATGCAGGATCAGCCAGTGATGGGCATGCAGCAGAAATTCCGCCGGGATTTTCTTTTCAAGCTTGAGCTCAACTTCCAGCGGGTTTTTCCCCGGCGCGAGGCCGGTGCGGTTTGATACCCGGAACAGATGGGTATCAACCGCGATGGTCGGCTGACCGAATGCGATATTGAGCACAACATTGGCGGTCTTGCGGCCCACGCCGGGCAGGCTTTCAAGTTCTTCGCGGGTTTGGGGGACCTCGCCGCCAAATTCGGCCAGCAGCTTGTGGCTGAGCGCAATGACGTTTTTGGCCTTGTTGCGGTAAAGCCCGATGGTCTTGATCGCCTCGCGCAGGCCCGCCTCACCCAGCTCGACCATTTTTTCGGGGCTGTCGATTTTGGCAAACAAGGGCAGGGTGGCCTTGTTCACGCCCTCATCGGTCGCCTGTGCGGACAAGGCCACAGCAACCAGAAGCGTGTAATCATTCACATAATGCAGCTCGCCCTTGGGTTCGGGCCGCGCGTCGCGCAGGCGAGAAAAAAAGGTGTGAATGTCTTTTTTGGTCAGTTGCGGCATGGCGACCCAAATCCCGAACGCCCGGCCCGGCGTATGATAGTGTAGTGCGATGACCCATTCGGCCGAGCAGTCCGCCACCGCAGATCTTGATCTGATGATGTGGCCCAATCACAGCCTGTCGCGCAAGGGCTGGCTGGTGATTTTTGCCGTGGCCGGTCTGTTCAGTCTGATCCCCTCCATCACCTTTGTGTCGATGGGGGCCTGGCCGGTGCTGGGATTTTTCGGGCTTGATTTTCTCGCGCTCTATTTTGCGTTCAAAGCGGTGGAACGGCGCAGCGCCCAGTATGAACAGGTGCGGCTGGACCATCAGGGGCTGACCGTGACCGCACGGCGCAGCAATGGCCGGGTTGATCAACTCACGCTGGAGCCGAGCTGGGTCCAGGTTGAGTTGCAGCCACTGCCTTACGAGAACAACCGATTGTGGCTGTTGAGCCATGGCCGCCGGGTGGAGCTTGGCCCCTTCCTGATGCCTGAAGAGCGCGCCGATCTGGCCAGGCTGATCCGCCGGGCGCTGATCGACCGCAAGAACCGGGTGGCAGGTCCCCATTGACGCGCCCTACTCTTGGTTTAGCTTCACAAAGGATGCTGCCATGAGTTTCGAGATGACCGACCCGACATTTGATCCCACCCAGGACTATGCCCGCATGCGCGCCGCGATTGAGTATCTGGCCGCCCATGCCGAGGATCAGCCGAGCCTTGAAGAGGTGGCGGCCGCGATTGATTTGTCCCCGCATCATTTCCAACGGACTTTCACCCGCTGGGCGGGTGTGTCGCCCAAACGTTTTGTCGGCACCCTCACCCTCGATGCCGCCCGCGCCGCCATTGATGCGGGGGCCAGCGTATTGGACGCCACCTATGAGGCGGGGCTCAGTTCGCCCTCGCGCCTGCATGATCTGTTTGTCGCCCATGAGGCGCTGACGCCGGGCGATCATAAAAAGAAGGGCGCGGGCCTGACCATCAGCTACGGGATTGCCGTCACACCGTTTGGACCGGCGCTGATCGGCATGACCGGGCGGGGCCTGTGCCATCTGGCCTTTGTCGATGATGATATCAAAGCAGGCCCCAGCCGCGGCGAAGGCAGTGGCATTGGCAGTGATGATGCACAGCTTGATGCACTCAAGGCGCGCTTTCCCGCCGCGGTATTGATTGCTGATCAGCAGGCTGTTTCAGCCTTTGCCGCCACAGTCTTTTCCCCGCTTGCGTCGCAGCCTGAACCCTTGCCGCTGCACCTGATCGGGACGAATTTTCAAATTCAGGTGTGGAAGGCGCTGCTGGCCATCCCCGAAGGACAGGTTTCATCGTACAGCCAGATCGCTGAACAGGTTTGCACCAAGGCCGCGACGCGGGCGGTGGCGAGTGCGGTGTCGCGCAATCCGGTGGCCTGGCTGATCCCGTGCCATCGTGTGTTGCGCGCCAATGGGGCACTGGGCGGATATTATTACGGCTTGCCGCGCAAGCGCACCATGCTGGCGTTTGAAAAGGCGCGCGCGCTGGAGGCGTCGCTTTGATGTCATTCCGGGAATCATTCCGGAATCTGGCGGACGAAAACCGGAATGACGGTGTTTGATCAGTTCAGATCCAGCACATCTGCCATGGAATAGAGCCCCGGCTCCTTACCATGCGCCCATTGCACGGCCCGGACCGCGCCGCGCGCAAAGATGGTGCGGTCAGCCGCCTTGTGGCTCAACTCAATCCGTTCATTGTCAGCGGCGAAAATCACCGTGTGATCGCCGACAACCGTGCCGCCGCGCAAGGCCGTAAAGCCGATATCGCCGCGCTTGCGTTCACCGGTAATGCCGTCCCGGCCCCGGTCTGCAACATCGGAAAGGGCAACATTGCGCCCCGCGGCAGCGGCGTCGCCAAACATCAAGGCGGTGCCCGATGGCGCATCGACCTTGTAGCGGTGATGCATTTCGGTGATCTCAATATCCCAATCATCGCCGAGCAGGCCGGCGGCTTTTTTGACCAACCCGGCGAGCAGATTGACGCCGAGGCTCATATTACCCGCCTTGACGATGGTGGCGTGCCGCGCCGCCCGATCGATGGCCGCTTCCTGATCGGCATCAAATCCGGTTGTGCCGATGACATGCACAATGCGCGCCTGCGCAGCCAGTTCGGCCATGGCAAGCGTGGCCTCTGGCCGGGTGAAATCAATCAGCGCATCGGCATTGACGATGGCTTCAAGCGCGCTGGCGGTGATCGCAACGCCCAACGGCTCAAGCCCTGCCAGAGTGCCGGCGTCCTTGCCGAGTGCGGGCGAGCCTTCAGGTTCGGTCCCTGCATGAACGACAAGGCCGTCTGTTTCGGTGACTGCGCGAACAAGCGCCTGACCCATTCGGCCCGCAGCGCCTGCAATGACAATTTTGATCTCAGACATGGAATGGGAAGTAAGGCACGGCAGGGTGTTTGGCAAGCGCCTCGCGCGTCATTCCGGTTTTTGTCATGAATGACGAAAGACCGGAATCTGATGGCGATATGTTTCCACAGACCAATGTGGTGCCGTTTGGGCCGCAGTGCCGAAAGATTCCAGGCAAGGCCCGCAGGCCTTCCCGGAATGACGACAATTTAAACAATGCCGCCTGCGCGCTATTCGGTCAGGTCTTCCCAGAAATCCTTGACGCGTTTCAGGAAGCCAGCCGACTCAGGGCTTGTGTCGTCGGAGCCTGCGTCGGCAAATTCCTTGAGCAGCTTTTTCTGCTTGGAGGTCAGATTGACCGGGGTTTCGACGGCAACCTGAACATACATGTCGCCGGTCTGGCGGCCGCGCAAAGTTGGCATGCCCTTGCCTTTGAGGCGGAACTGCCGGCCCGTCTGCGTGCCTTCGGGAATGGTGATACGCGCGCGTTTGCCGCCCACGGTCGGAACCTCGATCTGACCGCCAAGGGCCGCGGTTGCCATGGAAATCGGCACGCGGCACTGAATATGGGGGCCGTCGCGGTGAAACAGCGGATGGGGCGCAACCCGGATAAAGACGTAAAGATCACCCGCGCCGCCGCCGCGCACGCCTGCCTCACCCTTGCCGGGGACGCGCAGGCGCGTGCCGTCATCCACACCGGCGGGAACATCGACATTCAATGAGGTGGTCTTGCGCACCCGGCCCTGACCAGCACAGGCAGTGCATGGATCATCAATGATCTGGCCGGTGCCCTGACAGGTCGGGCAGGTCCGTTCAACGGCAAAAATGCCTTGCTGCGCACGCACCCGGCCCCGGCCCTGACAGGTCGGGCAGGTGGTGGGCTTGGCGCCATCCTTGGCGCCGGTGCCGGTGCATACTTCGCACGACACCATGGTCGGCACATTCAGGGTCGCAGTTGTTCCCGCAAAGGCTTCTTCCAGAGAAATTTCAAGATCGATGCGCAGATCAGCGCCGCGTTCGGCGCGCTCACGCCCACCGCCGCCACCACGCCGGCCGCCCATGAACTCGCCGAAAATATCGTCGAATACGTCGGCAAAGCCGCCAAAGCCTTCGCCCTGACGGAACCCGCCCTGAAAGCCGCCGCCAAAGCC
This sequence comes from Alphaproteobacteria bacterium, assembly GCA_965227065.1. Lineage (GTDB taxonomy): Bacteria > Pseudomonadota > Alphaproteobacteria > SPJN01 > SPJN01 > CBDDFN01. The sequence goes on along the minus strand of CBDDFN010000010.1, from coordinate 177,239 downwards.
GCCTTGTCCGCCACCCATGGAGGGGTCAAAGGCGGCATGACCGAACTGGTCATATTGTGCGCGCTTCTGGCCGTCTTTTAAAATGTCGTAGGCTTCGTTCACTTCCTTGAATTTGGCTTCGGCCTCGGCATCATCCTTGTTGCGGTCAGGGTGATATTGCATGGCGAGCTTGCGATAAGCGCGCTTGAGCTCAGCCTCGTCCGCCGATTTGCTGACGCCCAGGACATCGTAATAGTCGCGTTTGGCCATGATGTTTTTTACCCGCTACCCGATTGGCAATCGGGCGGCTTCCGGGGAAGCCGCCCAACGCGTCTTACTTGGTGTCGTCTTTTTTATCGTCGTCCTCGACTTCTTCAAAGTCGGCATCGACCACACCTTCGGCGGCGTCGGCTTGCGCCTGCTCGGCGGCTGCATCAGCAGCGGCGTCGGCGGACGCGGCCTCTTCCTGCGCTGAGGCGTAAACCGCCTCACCCAGTTTCATGGCGCTTTCCGACAAGGCCTGAACTTTGGCTTGAATGGCCTCGGCGGTGGCGTCTTCCTTGGCAAGCTCGTCTTTCAGCGCCTGAATGTCGTCGGCGATTTTCTGCTTGTCGTCCTCGGCGATCTTGTCGCCATGTTCTTCAAGCATTTTCTCTGTCGAATGGGCGAGCGCTTCGGCCTGGTTACGAGCTTCGGCCCCTTCGCGGCGGGCCTTGTCGGCCTCGGCATTGGCTTCGGCATCCTTGACCATATTCTCGATCTCGTCGTCCGACAGACCGCCCGAGGCCTGAATGCGGATTTGCTGTTCCTTGCCTGTGCCTTTGTCCTTGGCCGAGACATGAACGATGCCGTTCGCGTCAATATCGAAGGTCACTTCGACTTGCGGGACGCCGCGCGGGGCGGGCGGGATGCCGACCAAATCAAACTGGCCGAGCAGCTTGTTGTCAGCGGCCATTTCCCGTTCACCCTGGAAAACCCGGATGGTCACGGCCGACTGATTATCATCGGCGGTCGAGAAGACCTGGCTTTTCTTGGTGGGGATCGTGGTGTTGCGGTCGATCAGGCGGGTGAAGACGCCGCCGAGCGTTTCGATGCCAAGCGACAAGGGCGTGACGTCGAGCAGAAGCACATCTTTAACGTCGCCTTGCAGGACACCGGCCTGAATGGCGGCCCCCATGGCGACGACCTCATCAGGGTTCACACCCTTGTGGGGCTCGCGGCCAAAGAAGTTTTTCACCGTCTCGATCACTTTGGGCATGCGGGTCATGCCGCCGACCAGAACGACCTCGTCAATGTCACCGGCGGTCAGCCCGGCATCTTTGAGCGCGGCTTTACACGGTGCAACGGTGCGCTGGATGAGATCATCCACCAAGGCTTCAAGCTTGGCGCGGGTGAGCTTCATGGTCAGGTGCTTGGGACCTGACTGATCCGCAGTGATAAAGGGCAGGTTGATTTCGGTCTGGCTGGCGGAGCTGAGCTCGATCTTGGCTTTCTCGGCCGCTTCTTTCAGGCGCTGCAGGGCAAGCTTGTCACCGCGCAGATCAATGCCGTTTTCCTTTTTGAATTCGTCGGCGAGATAGTCGACCAAACGCATGTCAAAATCTTCACCGCCCAGGAACGTATCGCCATTGGTCGATTTAACCTCAAACACGCCATCGCCGATTTCAAGAACCGAGACGTCAAAGGTACCGCCGCCAAGGTCATAGACCGCGATGGTTTTGGCGCCTTCGGATTTGTCCAGCCCGTAGGCCAGCGAGGCCGCCGTCGGTTCGTTGATGATGCGGAGCACTTCAAGGCCCGCAATCTTGCCGGCATCTTTGGTGGCCTGGCGCTGGGCGTCGTTGAAGTAGGCGGGAACGGTGATGACGGCTTGCGTCACCGGCTCACCCAGATAGCTTTCAGCGGTTTCTTTCATCTTTTGAAGGATGAAGGCCGAAATCTGGGAGGGGGAATATTTTTCGCCACGGGCTTCTACCCAGGCATCGCCATTGTCGGCTTTGGTGATGGTGTAAGGCACCATGGCGCGGTCTTTTTCAACCAGCGGGTCGCCGAACACGCGGCCGATCAGGCGTTTGATGGCAAACAGCGTGTTTTCGGGGTTGGTGACCGCCTGGCGCTTGGCAGGCTGTCCGACCAGACGCTCACTGTCCTCGCCAAAAGCGACCATCGAGGGTGTGGTGCGTGCGCCTTCTGAATTCTCGATCACCTTGGCGGTGGTGCCGTCCATCACGGCCACGCATGAGTTGGTGGTGCCAAGGTCAATTCCAATTACTTTACCCATTTTCGTCTCCATTTTCGGCGGTTTCGGTATGCAGCCCCGCGAACTTTGAGCGCTGCGGGTCGAAACCCCATCGGGTTGGTTTTATTGGCGGGGGACGAATTGATGGCGGCTTCACCGGTCAACCGGAAAAGCAAGCCTCAGACCCGTCCCCTCTTGTGCGCTATATAGGGCGCGAATTTCCCCAAACAAGTTGGGGCTATTGGGAATCTTTGGTGTCTTCGGCGTCTTTTTCGGCTGGTTTGGCATCTCCGCCGCGCGCCACACCGACCTGGGCGGGGCGCAAGAGCCGCTCGCCAATGGTGAAGCCCGCCGCGATTTCCTGAATGACGGTGCCCGAGGGGACCGATTTGTCCTCAACCTCAAACATCGCATTATGCAGATTGGGGTCGAATTTCTGGCCCAAAGCCGGGACTTTTTTGATCTGGTGGCGTTCAAAGATCGACAGAAGCTCACGCTCGGTCATCTCAACGCCGACAATCAGGTTTTTCACCGCTTCATCGGCCTGCTCACGCGCCTCATCGGTCAGCGTCTCAATCGCACGGCGCAGATTGTCGGCGACGGGGATGATGTCGCGGGCAAATTTCGATGCGGCGAATTTTTGCGCATCTTCCTTGTCGCGGATCGCGCGCTTGCGGGTGTTTTCAAGCTCAGCGGCGGTGCGCAGCACCTTGTCTTTCAAAACCGCGATCTCTTCTTCGAGAAGCTTGATCGTGTGGGGCTCGGCCTCAAGTTCGGCAATCACCGCATCGGCATCATCTTCGGGCATGAAGGCTTCGCCCTCAGTGTCGACGCTATGATCGTGCGGAATAGGCTCTTCAGCCGTTTGGGTGTCTTGCGCGGGCTGTTCGCTCACAGCCTCTTGGTCCACAGCAGTTTTGCGTGGGTCGGTGGTCATCGCCGTCCTCACTGATTGTTAGCCACTGGCCCTGGATTTAGGCGCAAAAATGCGTCCTGCAAGGGCCTTTCGGGGTGAGAAAGTGCCGCGCTTCTAGCAGCCTTCGCCTAGCGCATCAATGACCCGATGAGTTTTGCGGTGTAATCGACCATGGGAATGATGCGGCCATAATTGAGCCGGGTGGGGCCGATCACCCCGATCACGCCGACAATCGACTGGTTCTTGTCGCGATAGGGCGAAACGATGACCGAGCTGCCCGACAGGGAGAATTGCTGGCTTTCCGAGCCGATAAAGATGCGCACCCCGTCGGCATCCTGGGCGAGCCCGAGAATATCCAGCATTCCTTTTTCGCTTTCCAGATCGGCGAACAATTGCCGCACGCGTTCCAGATCCTCAAGCGCGGTGACATTTTCCAGCAGGTTAGCCTGGCCGCGCACGATCAGCGTGGCTTGCGAGGGGCTGAGCGGGGTGTTGGAGCGGTCATCGCCTGCCCATTGGGCCAGCCCGTCATCGACCACCTTGGAGGTCAGCGTGTCGAGCTCGGCCTGTTTGCGCTTGATTTCTTCGGCAATTGCGGTGCGCGCCTGGCGGATGGACCGGCCAATGACATGGGCGTTTACAAAGTTTGACGCCTCACGCAAGGCTGATTGAGGCAAGCCCAGGGGAATGGAAATCAGCTTATTGTCCACCCGGCCGCTTTCGGTGACGAGCACGACCAGCGCCTGTCCGGGCCCGATATGGACAAATTCGATATGGCGGAGGGGTTCATCGGCTGCGGTTTCAGCCTCTGGCGGGACCACCACAAGGCTCGCGCAATGGCTGAGACCCGACAAAAGGTTGCTGGCTTCTTCCAGGACATTTTCAAATTTGCGGCCATCCTGGCGGCTGGCGATTTCAGCTTCGATCACGCGTTGTTCGTCGCTGGTCAGGTCGCCGATTTCCAAAAGCCCGTCGACAAACAGGCGCAATCCGGTCTCGGTGGGGATGCGGCCCGCCGAGGTATGTGGCGCGGCCAGCAGGCCCAGATCGGTCAGATCGGCCATGACATTGCGGATCGAGGCGGGCGACAGGGTAATCGCGCCTTGTTTTGACAATGTGCGGGAGCCGACCGGCGAGCCGGTTTCCAGATAGGTTTCGACAATCGCGCGAAAAATATCGCGGCTTCTTTGATTGAGGTCCGAAACCGAGCCCTTGACGGCACCTGCGTCAATGAGAGACCGGGGTTTGTCCAAAGCCATCCCTCCACTCGAACGATGATGCATGATACACCCCATCATCGAAAATCGACATCATTCGTCAAGGAGCCTGCCATGCGTCCCTCCGGCCGCGCGCCCGATCAAATGCGCGACGTCAGCTTTGAACTCAATGTGAACCGCTATGCCGAGGGCTCTTGCCTGGTCAAATTCGGCCACACCCATGTGCTGTGCACCGCCTCGCTGGAAGACCGGGTGCCGCCGTGGATGAAGGGTTCGAACGAAGGCTGGGTGACCGGCGAATATTCCATGTTGCCGCGCGCCACCCATGACCGGGGACGCCGCGAACGCAATGGCGCCAGCGGACGGACGCAGGAAATTCAGCGCCTGATCGGCCGGTCCTTGCGGGCGGTTGTCGACCTCAAAGGCATGGGCGAGCGTCAGATTTCGGTTGATTGTGATGTGCTGCAGGCCGATGGCGGCACCCGCACCGCCTCGATCACCGGGGCGTATGTCGCGTTGTACGATTGCTTCCGCTTTATGGTGGAGCAAGGCATGATCGAAACCATCCCGTTGCGTGAACCCATGGCGGCGATTTCGTGTGGCCTTTATCAAGGCACGCCGGTGCTTGATCTCGACTATGCCGAGGATTCAAGCGCTCAGGCCGACGCCAATTTCGTCATGACCGGCACGGGCAAGATCATCGAGGTGCAAGGCACCGCCGAAGATGCACCCTTTGAACAAGACGCGTTCCTCGAGCTGCTGGCGCTGGCGCAAAAGGGTGTGGCTGAGCTTGCGGCCAAGCAAAAAGAGGCGCTGGGCCTTGGCTAGACTGTTCACCGGATCGCAACTGGTTGTCGCCAGCCACAATCAAGGCAAGGTGCGGGAGATCGGCGATTTGATCGCGCCGTTCGGGATTGAAACCCGGTCGGCGGGCGAACTGGGTCTGGCTGAGCCTGAAGAGACCGGCCTGACCTTTATCGACAATGCCAAGATCAAATCCGATGCTGCCGCACAAGCGAGCCGCATGCCCGCGCTCGCCGATGATTCGGGGCTGTGCGTCGATGCGCTCGGCGGTGATCCGGGCATTTATTCGGCCCGCTGGGCGGGGCCGACCAAGGATTTTTCCATTGCCATGGCAAAGGTCCATCAGGGGCTGATCGAGGCCGGCGCGACGGAGCCGGATCAGCGCCGCGCCCATTTTGTTTGCGCCTTGAGCCTGAGTTGGCCCGACGGGCATTGCGAGGTTTTCGAAGGCAAGGTGTTTGGCCATCTGGTGTGGCCCGCGCGCGGCGACAAGGGCTTTGGCTATGATCCGATCTTTGTTGCCGATGGCGAGACAATCACCTTCGGCGAGATGGACCCGGAAAAAAAACATGGCATGAGCCACCGGGCGCAGGCCTTTCGCCAGCTGATCGAGGCGTGCTTTGCGCGACGCTGAATGGGATGATCCAGGCCGCAGCGATGCGGGCTTCGGGCTTTATGTCCATTGGCCGTTTTGCCTGAAGAAATGTCCCTATTGCGATTTCAATTCCCATGTCCGTGACGGCGTTGATCACAGACGCTGGCAGAAGGCGCTGCTCACAGAGCTTGAAAGCGTGGCCGAACGGGTGGAGCGTGCGCCGCTGCACTCGATCTTTTTCGGCGGCGGCACACCAAGTCTGATGGCGCCGGACACCGCTCATGCGGTGATTGAAAAAGCTGTTGGCCTGTTCGGTGCCGCCCCTGATCTTGAGGTGACACTGGAGGCCAATCCGACCAGTGTCGAGGGCGACAAGTTCCGCGCCTTTGCCGAAGCCGGTGTCAATCGCACGTCGGTGGGGGTGCAGGCACTCAATGACAAGGACCTTGGGTTTCTGGGCCGTCAGCATTCGGTCTATGAGGCGCGCAGTGCGCTTGATCTGGCGCTGGAAACGTTTGAGCGCGTGAGTTTTGATCTGATTTATGCAAGGCCAGGGCAAAGTCTTGAGGCCTGGCAGGAGGAACTCAAAATTGCGCTGGGCATCGGCGCATCGCACCTGTCGCTTTATCAACTGACCATTGAGCCTGAAACCGAGTTCGGCAAACGCGCCGCGCTTGGCACGCTGCCACTGGCTGATGAGGACATCGCCACCGATCTGTTTGAATGGACGGGCCGTCATATGGCCGACATCGGCTTTGACGCCTATGAGACGTCGAACCATGCCCGCTCCCAGGCCGATCAGGCGCGCCACAATCTGATCTATTGGCGGCTCGGCTCATGGGCCGGGATCGGACCGGGCGCCCATGGCCGGATATGGACGGCGCGAGGGCGCACCGGCACCGAAACCGTGCGCGTGCCTGAACGCTGGCTTGAGGCGGTGGAAGCAAACGGCCATGGCTTGAAGGATGATCTGATGATCAGCGCGCGCGATCACGCCGAGGAAATGCTGCTGATGGGACTGCGGCTTGCCGAGGGGATTTCTCTCAACCGTCTTGGTGCCATTGATCCGCTGGTGCTGAATGATGAGGCCATGACCCAACTGATTGGGGATGGTTTCCTGTCTTTGTCGGGTGATCGTTTGTCGGCCACGGCCCAGGGCCGCCCGGTTCTGAACGAGCTTTTGCGCCAGATTCTGACGTGAGGCTTGCTTTACTGACCGGTTGAATAGGCGCCAAATCCGGTGCGGTTGCGGTCTTCGACCGTGTCGCGCTGCCAGATGGCGTCGGCGGCATCAAACCGCGCCGGAGCAGGGTCAAGCACGGCAAAGCCATTGGCTTTGACCTCGATGACCGCAAGGCCGCGTTCGTTGAGCCCATCACGATGGAAGCGGAAAATACCGTCCAGCCCGGCGAAACCTTCGGGCCGGGTGATCTCACGCGGCGCAAAAGGGTCTGAGCTGGGTGAGCGGGAAAGCGCCACAGCCAGCGCGACCGCATCAAAGCCCATGGTGGCGAGCGTCGGCGGGGCCTGCTTGTAAAGCTTTTGATAGTGGGCCTTGAAGGCATCTGACGCGCCCGGCGTGGGACCGGCAAACCAGCCGCCGACCAGCGAGGGTTCGCGCCCGATCTTGTCTTCGGCCCACAGTCCGGTGCCCAGGAATTTCACCTCTTTGGGGTCGACATCATAATAGGGCAGCAAAGGAGCCAGCGCGCGCAGCAACTGACCGCCTTCGGGCAGCAGAACCGCATCAAAGGGAACACCGCCCAGCGTCTCGCGGTTTTTCAGCCGTTCAAGGGCGGCCTTGCTGAAAGGATCGTTGCGCGCCTCAAGCTCGGCCCGTTCGGTTTGCAGCGCGCCGGAGCGGGCTTCGAAATTCGCCACATAGCGCACCGGCGCAAACATTTTTTCCGCGTCCGGCGGATAGGTCGAGGTGACCACCACGTCTGAACCCATGCCCTGCACGGACGCATAAAAGGCGTTCGACACCCTCCGGCCATAGGTCGTGTCGGGGAACAAGGCGGCAAAGCGGCGAAGCCCGGCCCGGTGGGAAAAGCGGATGACCCGCGTCACCTGCTGTTCAGGCAAAAACCCCATCAGATAAACACCGGGGCGGGCGACATTGCGGTCATTGGAAAAGGCAATGACGGCGACCCGCGCGCTTGATGTGATCGGCGCAACCGCATCAACGCTGGAGGCGAAGAGCGGGCCGATGACAAGGCTTGCGCCTTCATTGATGGCTTCGCGCGCCTTCTGGGCGGCAGTGGCGGGGTCGCCTTGCGTGTCTTTGGGCAACAAGGTGATATCGGAATTGGGGATCGAGAACAGCGCCATTTGTGCCGCCCGGTAAAGCGCCTGACCGATTGCCTTATGGCGGCCCGACAGCGGCAGCAGAATCGCCACCTTGCCCCGTCCGGCGGAATAGGGAACCACCACATCCCCGCCCATCGCCCAGTCGGACGCGCCGCCCTGATTGCCGCCTTGATGGTAGGTGCCGCCCTGATAGGGATTGGCGCCGCGATCATTGCGCGCCAGATCGCCATAGATATTGCCGGTCTGATCGGGATTGCCTTCGGGCTCGCGCGCGGGGCCCGGATAGTAATTCCACGGCGTGTCGCGGCGGCCGGCATCGGTGGACTGGGCGCGCGGGGTGATGCCTTCAAGGCTGGTGGGGGAGCCCTCAGCTTGCGGGGCGGGCGCCGGCGCGCGGCTTCCGGCCCAGAAATCATCGTCCGGACCGGGCCCGCGCGATAGATCACCGCCCGAATTCGATCCGCATGCCGCCATCATGCCGACCAGACCAATCACACCGAACAAGCGGGCGGTGCGGGAAATGCAGGATGGTTGGCGGAAAGCGGCATAAAGCATTAGGTTGAAGTCCTTATCGGGTGCCAAGAAATCAGACATGCACAAATTTCTATATCACAGCCAGAACGCGGCGGCAGTATGACAGTTCCAGCGGAGATTTCTTTAACGCTGTCGAGGATCGAGCTCTCTCCGGGGCTTTATCTCGGCGCGACCCCCATTGGCAATGCCCGGGATATCAGCCTGAGGCTGCTGGAAACCCTGCTGAGCGCCGATCGGGTTTATTGTGAGGACAGCCGGGTGACGCAAAAGCTGCTCGCCCTTTATGGGCTCAACCGGTCTTTGTCATCCTATCATGATCACAATGGCGCGCAGGTCCGCCCGCGTATCTTGAACGAACTGGCAGAGGGCAAAAGCGTATTGCTGGTGTCTGATGCCGGAACGCCGCTTGTATCGGACCCCGGCTACAAGCTGGTGGAAGCCGCCATTGCAGCGGGTCACCCGGTGACCGCCCTGCCCGGCCCCAGTGCGGTCTTGCATGGATTGAGTGTTGCGGGCCTGCCGACCGATCAGTTTTTCTTTGCCGGATTTGCGCCGCACAAGGACAAGGCGCGGCGGGACCGGCTGTCGGAGCTGAAGGCGGTGCCCGGCACCTTGGTGTTTTTTGAAACCGCGCCCCGTCTGGCCGCCAGCCTGCGCGCGATGGCTGAAACGCTCGGCGCGCGGCAAGCCTGTGTCGCCCGTGAGTTGAGCAAGAAGTTTGAGGAAGCCCGGCGCGGCACGCTGTTTGAACTTGCCGAGCATTATGATGAGGCCGGTCCGCCCAAGGGCGAAATTGTGATTGTGGTTGGCCCGAAAACCGGCGCCGCGCCGCACAATGTGGACGCCCTGTTGCGCGAGGCGCTAGCCGACAGTTCAGTGCGCGATGCGGCGGCGGAAATCGCCCAGCTGACCGGTCTGCCCAAGCGCGATCTCTACAACCGGGCGCTAGAGTTGAAAAATCCGGGTGACGGGGACGGCGAGGCCGGGTAGGCCATGGCGATCTGGTGAGGAGAGAGTTTGATGAGCCTGCGCATCGGGGTCCAGATGGACCCGCTTGAAAATGTGGACATTAACGGCGACACCACCTTCCGGCTGATGCTGGAAGCCCAGGCGCGGGGCTATTCGCTGTTTGTTTATGAGCCCCATGCGCTCAACTATGTGCCAGGGGGGCTGACCGCGTTCGGGCGCGACGTCACCGTGCAGCGCGAGGCGGGGCATCATTTCACCGTTCTGGGCGAGCGCGAGGCTGATCTCAAGGCCGATCTGGATGTCATCCTGCTGCGCCAGGACCCGCCCTTTGACATGGCCTATATCACCACCACCCACATGCTGGAGAGCATTCATCCTGAAACCTATGTGGTCAGCGACCCTGCCGCAGTTCGCAATGCGCCGGAAAAATGGCTGGTCACGCAGTTTCCCGACCTCACCCCGCCAACTCTGATCACCCGCGATCCCACCGCCATCCACCGCTTCCGGGACAAACATGGCGACGTGATCATCAAACCGCTTTATGGCGCGGGCGGCGCAGGCGTGTTCCGCTCGGGCCCCAATGATGAGAATATCAATGCGCTGCTTGAGCTGTTTTCCCAGACCATGCGTGAACCTTTTGTGGTGCAGGCCTATTTGAAGGCCGTGCGCGCAGGTGACAAGCGCGTCTTGCTGATCGAGGGCGAACCGGTGGGCGCGATTAACCGGGTTCCCGCCGAAGGCGATGCACGGTCGAATATGCATGTGGGTGGCCGGGCCGAGCCGATTGCGCTGGATGACCGCGATAAAGAGATCTGTGCGGCCATTGGCCCCGTTTTGCGCGAGCGTGGGCTGATCTTTGCCGGAATCGATGTGATAGGCGGCTATCTTACTGAAATCAATGTGACTTCGCCGACCGGCATTCAGGAATTGGAACGGTTTGACGGCACCAATACAGCGGCGCTGTACTGGGATGCGGTTGAAGCGCGGCTTAAATAACCTCATTTTAAGATGTAGAATGCTGATTGAAACGCACCGTCGATTGCGTTCAGCGATTCAGCCGAATTGACCACAATTATGGGTTGCCCGGATGCGTCAAATCGCGCAATGTGACGGAGGTGTCACGAACTTTGTGCAGCGCACAGGCGGAGTGGGTGGATGAGTGTACAGGCTTTTATGTTGCGTCAGTTGATTCGGCGGTCGATCAAGACCCCGGCGATTATGGGTGCGTTGAAGAGCAACGCCTTACCCGTACAACGGACGATTGGCGGCCTGCGCAGCATCATGGAACAGTTTCTCGAAGCCTTTGCGGCAACGCCCGACTTTGTGTCGGTTGAAGATGTCGATGCCGGCGGCGTGCCGGGCGAATGGGTTTCTGTTGCCGCCTCCGACCGGGAATCGGTTCTGCTTTATCTGCATGGCGGCGCTTATTTGCTGGGCTCAGCCGACACCCATCGCGGCCTGGCCTGGCGGCTGGCGGCGAAAGCCCATTGCCGTGTGCTGATGCTGGATTACCGGCTGGCGCCAGAACATCCTTTCCCCGCACCCGTCGATGATGCCTTTGCCGCCTACAATTGGCTGCTGGATCAGGGCTTTGATCCCGGCCGGATTACCGTTGCCGGTGACAGTGCCGGTGGTGGCCTGACACTGGCTTTGCTTGCCAAGCTGCGCGATGAAGCCCGGCCCATGCCTGCGGCGGCCTTCTGCATCTCTCCGTGGACCGACCTGGCCGCGACCGGCCCGTCCATGAAAACCAATGCCAAGGCCGATCCGATGTTTGATCCCGGCGCGGTTCCGCGCGCCGCCGACATCTATCTGGGCGGCGAAGACCCCTACCATCCTTATGCCTCGCCGCTTTATGCCGACCCGACGGGCTTTCCGCCGATCTTGATCCATGTCGGGTCAACCGAAATTCTGCTCGATGACGCCCGCCGCATGGCGCACAATCTGCGCATGGCTGGCGTTGAATGCGAGCTCGACGTCTGGGCCGACATGCCCCATGTGTGGCATGTGTTTGGCTCGGCCATCCCTGAGGCGCGCGCCGCCACCGCCAAAGGCGCGGCCTTCCTTGAAAGCCATATGCGCGAAGGCGCGCCCCGCCGTACCGCGGAAGTGCGCGAATTGCCGACCGCCAAGAAAGGTCCGCAACGCTCACGCGGGCCGCGCCGTCACGCTGTCGCCAAGGCGTAATTGAACTTACACACGTGTCAGTGAATTTTGGGCTATGCTCCGCATCGAGCGCTGTTGAGGCGCGCGAACATGGAGGATGCTCATGGGAATTTTGTCCTGGATTGTGTTTGGCCTGATTGCTGGCCTGCTGGCGAAATGGGTGATGCCCGGCAAAGACCCCGGCGGTCTGATTGTCACTATTCTGATCGGTGTTGCGGGTGCCTTTGTCGGCGGCATGATTGCAACCTTTTTCGGCTTTGGGGATGTCAGCGGGTTTAATATCAGCTCGTTCCTGATTGCTGTTGGCGGCGCTGTGCTGCTGCTGTTTGCCTATCGCAAGCTGAAAAGCTGAGTGCAGAACACGATGCTTGTCCCGGGGATGGGGTGTCCGTCTCCGGGATTTGATTAATCTTTCGTCAGTCAATCCACCGCTAAGCTCAAGGCGGCTAAGGGCGCTCTGCGAGAGGAGTACCCCTCATGGGTTTTCTGACCTGGATTGCAATGGGCCTTGTCATGGGCCTTCTGGCGCGGCGCTTTATGCCTGAAGAGGATACAGCGACCGCCGTGGTTTCCATTCTTGTTGGTATAGGCGGCGCTGTGGTTGGCGGTGCGATTGCAAGCCTTTTGGGCTTTGCCGCGCTCGGCAATTTCTCCGTCGTCGGTCTTGTTGTGGCGCTGGGTGGTGCCGGGTTGCTTTTGCTTGTTTATGTGCAAATGCACCAGGCGCAAGACGACCAACACCATATGGCGCCCGGCGAGTAATCGCGACTGGACAGCTCAGGCCCGTTCCCCTAACGTTCCGTCAGTGGAAGCGTTAGGGGATCGGTTATGGCGGTGCGGGTGCAAACGGTGGCGTTTGACGGGATTGCCGCACGCCCCGTTGAGGTACAGGTCCAGCTGGCCTCTGGCCTGCCCAATCTGATGTTGGTGGGCCTTCCCGACAAAGCCGTTTCAGAAGCCAAGGAACGGGTGCGCGCCGCCCTCAGTTCGATGGGCCTTGCCCTTCCCCCCAAACGCATCACCATCAATCTGGCCCCTGCCGACCGCCCCAAAGAGGGCAGCCATTTTGATCTTCCCATCATTTTGGGCGTCATGCTCGCCATGGATCTGATCGACCCGGTGGAACTGGACCGGTTTGTGGTGATGGGGGAGCTTGCGCTTGATGGCGCGATTGCAGCGGTCCCCGGTGCCCTGCCCGCGGGGCTTTATGCGGCCGAAACCGGCCGGGGGCTGATCTGCCCGGCTGAAAACGGGCCCGAAGCAGCCTGGGCCAATCCCAACCTGCCCCTTGTGGGGGCGCGCCATGTGCTTGAACTGATGAACCATTTAAAGGGCGAAGCGCGCATCGAGCCGCCCGAAGCAGCGATGGTCGGCACTGTGTCCTCAAGCCTCGATCTGCGCGAAATCAAGGGTCAGGAACAAGCCAAACGCGCATTGGAAGTGGCAGCGGCGGGCGCCCATACCATGCTGATGCTGGGTCCGCCGGGGTCGGGCAAGTCCATGCTGGCCGCCCGTCTGCCTGGCATATTGCCGCCGCTTGATCCGCGTGAGGCGCTTGACGTTGCGATGATCCGGTCCATGGCCGGGGTGGCCGACGAGGCGGTGATGACGCGCGTGCGGCCCTTCCGTAATCCCCATCATTCCGCTTCCATGGCCGCGCTCATTGGCGGCGGCTTGCGGGTCAAACCCGGCGAGGTCTCGCTGGCCCATCGCGGGGTTTTGTTTCTTGATGAATTGCCGGAATTTTCCCGCCCCGTGCTCGACAGTTTGCGCCAGCCGATTGAAACCGGCGAGGCGGTGGTCTCCCGCGCCAACCGTCATGTCAGCTTTCCCGCCCGCTTCCAGTTGATTGCGGCAATGAACCCGTGCCGCTGCGGCCATTTGATGGACCCCGCCCAATCCTGCACGCGCGCGCCCTTGTGTGCCGAGGATTATCAGAAGCGGATTTCAGGCCCTCTTCTTGACCGGATGGATATTCAGATCGAAGTGCCGCCGGTCCCGGCGTCGGCGCTGGGCATCCCCGCAGCCAAGGAAGGCTCTCAAGAGGTTGGCGCGCGGGTGGCGGCCGCCCGCGCCATCCAGAAGAAACGTTATGACGGCACGCCGATCACCACCAATACCGAGGCCGACGGCGCGGTGCTTGAAGACACGGTTTGTTTGAGTGATGCCGGTCAAAAGCTGCTCATCGAGGCGTCGGAGAAATTGCGGCTGACCGCGCGGGGCTATCACCGGGTGCTGCGCGTGGCCCGCACGCTGGCTGACCTTGCCGACCGGACCGAAGTCTCCAAAAGTGATATTGCCGAGGCTGTTACCTATCGTCACCGCAAATATCGTTGAGCCTTGCGCCCGCCTTATTGCTCCGGTCATATGGGGCATGGCTGATGCGCTCGATACACCCCAATGGACCCCGGCCCGGATACGCCGGATTGCGACCATCCTGCTGCTTGGATTTGCGTCGGGCTTGCCGCTTGCGCTGACCGGATCAACCCTGATTGCCTGGGCGTCCGACAGCGGCGTCAATATCAAGACCGTCGGCATGTTCGGTGCGATCGGCACACCTTATGTGTTCAAGTTTTTGTGGGCACCCTTGCTGGACCGGCTGCCGCTGTTTCCGCTGACGCGGATGTTTGGCATGCGCCGGGGCTGGATCCTGGCCTGTCAGTTTGCGCTGATCGGCGCGATCTTGCTGTTATCGACACAAGATCCCACCGCTGATCTCTTAATCATGGTGCCGATTGCCGTATCGCTCGCTTTCTTTTCGGCCAGCCAGGACATTGTGATTGATGCCTACCGGATCGAATATCTGCCCGATGAAGATCAGGCCGCAGGTGCCTCGGCACTCCAGATCGGCTACCGCATTGCCATGCTGGTGGCGAGCGGCGGGGCGCTGTTCCTTGCTGATCTGGTCAGCTGGAACGCGGCCTATCTCACCATGGCCGGCGCCATGGGGCTTGGCGTCGTGACCATCCTGTTTTCGCCGGAGCCTGAGCACCGCGAAAGCCTGATCGATCAGAAACGCCAGTCTGAAGTGGCGGCCTTTCTGGCGGCCCGTCCGCAATTGACCGGCCTGTTCGCCCGGGTGACGGCCTTTTTGTACACCGGTGTGGTTGCGCCTTTCATGGAGTTCATGTCGCGGCGGGGCTGGCTTTTGATCCTGCTGTTTATCATTGCCTTCAAGGTGGGCGATGCGCTGGCGGGCATGTTGACCTATCCCTTCCTGCGCGATCTGGGTTTCACCAATACCGAGATTGCCAGCGTGGTGAAGGTGTGGGGCTTTGCCGCCACCATGCTGGGGCTGACCGCGGGCGCGATGATGATGGACCGGCTGGGGCTGGTGGCATCTTTGTGGGTGGCCGGCATCATCCAGCTTTTGTCGAACTTCATGTTCGTCGCCCAGGCTTATGCTGGATACGACCTGACCTTCCTGGTGGCCACCATCGGGGTGGAGAATTTCACCTCCGCCATCGGGGCGGCGATCTTCGTCGCCTATCTGTCGAAGCTGTGCAATGTCTCCTACACCGCGACCCAATATGCGCTGTTGTCGGCATTGGCTTCGGTGGGACGGATCTTGCTGTCGACATCAAGCGGTTTTATCGCCGATGCAACCGGCTGGGCGTGGTTTTTCGGCATTACGGCGGCGGCGGCGGTTCCGGGCCTGGTGCTGCTCTACTTTGTGACGCGAAACGGCGTGGGTGAGGGCGAACGCCGCGCCCTGCAATCGGATGCTTGACCTTCTTGCCGCGATGGTATGGTGTGCACCCTTTCCGCGCCATGGATAATGGGATGGGGCCTTGGTTGAAGGCAGTATGACGAAGCGCGAGACAGACAGATCGGGAGCGGCAGAAAGCCTTGAAGGCCAGATTTTGGCGTCGATGGGCAGTCTTGATGTCCGGCTGGCTGAATCGGAAAGCGAAATCCGGGCGAGCCAGGCGCTGCGCTATCAGATTTTTTATAAGGAAATGTCGGCGGTTCCCGATGCCGACATGGCCGCGGTCGAGCGCGACTTTGACGCCTATGACGCCTATACCGACCATCTTCTGGTGATCGATAACAGCCAGTCGGGCGATGACCGCGTGGTCGGCACCTACCGGCTGTTGCGCCAGGAGGTGGCCGACCGGCATGCCGGTTTCTATTCGGTGGGCGAGTTCGACATTCAACACATGCTCGATCATGCGTTGGGCAAGCGGGCGGACCGCGATACCCAGTTTCTGGAGCTTGGCCGGTCCTGCGTTCGGGCGGATTACCGCAACAATTCGACCATCCAGCTTTTGTGGCGGGGCATTTCAGCCTATGTGCTGCATCACAAGGTGGGCTGCATGTTCGGCTGCGCAAGCCTTGAGGGCACCAACCCCGATGAGCTTGCCTTGCAGCTCAGCTTCCTGCATCACAATTTCAAGCCCGAAGGCGATTGGCGGGTCAAAGCGCTGGATCATCTTTATGTCGAGATGAACCGTATGCCCGCGGATGAGATTTCGATGAAGCAGGCCATGAAAGTTCTGCCGCCGCTCATCAAGGGCTATTTGCGGCTGGGCTGCTATATCGGTGATGGCGCGGTGGTGGATCATCAATTCGGCACCACCGACGTGTTTATCATCCTGCCCGTCGACAAGATTTCCGACCGCTATGTCAAACGCTATGACACGGAAGGCAAGTCCAGGGAACTCACGGGGCCCGGCGGGCTTTAATCGGTCAGATCATAGGCGGTCAGCGCCGCGATATTCACCAGATCCGACACGGTTGAGCCAATCGGTGCAATCTGCACAGGCCGCGACAGACCCGTCAGAAGCGGGCCGATGATCGTGGCCCCGCCCAGCGCGGTGAGCATTTTTGATGCAATGCTGGCGGCATGAACCGCCGGCATGATCAGCACATTGGCCGAACCTGACAGGCGCTGGAACGGATAAAGCGTGGTCAGCAAATCATGGTCGAGCGCCACATCAGCCCCCAGATCGCCTTCAAACTCAAAATCAGCCCCGCGCTCTTCCAGAATGGCGACGGCATCGCGTGCCTTTTCGGTGCGCTCGGTCGGCGGGGTGCCGAAGGTTGAATAGGTCAGAAAGGCAACCCGCGGCTCATGGCCAAATTTCCGCGCCACAGCAGCAGCGGCTTCGGCCGTATCGGCCATTTCTTCCGCCGTTGGCATTTCGTGAATATTGGTGTCGGCGATAAAGACCGTCCGGCCCTTGGCGAGCAGAACCGAAACCCCCAGCACACGCTTGCCATCGAGCGGCTCAATCACACGGGAGACTTCATCAAAGGCGATGGAATAAGCGCGCGTCAAGCCCGTCACCATGCCGTCGGCATCATGCAGGGCGACCATGCAAGCGCCGTGGACGTTGCGGTCATTGTTGACCATGCGGGCGACATCACGGTGCAGATAGCCCCGCCGCTGCAACCGTTCATACAAAAAGTCGGTATAGCGGTCATTGTTGGGCGACAGGCGCGCATTGGTGATTTGCAGATCATGGGCGGCTTTGAGGCCCAACTGATCAATGCGCTCGCGCACCACTTCTTCGCGGCCGATCAGGATCGGTTCCCCCAAGCCCAGATCGCGATAGGACAAGGCTGCGCGAATGGCGCGCTCTTCCTCGCCCTCGGCAAACACCAGCCGTTTGGGGTTCTGCCGGACCTTGTCGAAAATCAGCTCAAGCGAATCTGCGGTGGGGTCAAGCTTGGCCGACAGGGTCTTGGCGTAGCCTTCCAGATCAACAATGGGCTTGCGCGCCACACCGGTATCCATGGCCGCCTTGGCCACCGCAGGCGGAACCTTGCTGATCAGGCGCGGATCAAACGGCACCGGAATAATATAGTTCGCGCCATAGCGCGGACGCTGGCCGCGATAGGCGGCGGCCACCTCGTCCGGCACATCCTCGCGCGCCAGTTCCGCCAATGCGCGGGCGGCGGCAATCTTCATTTCTTCATTGATGGTGCGCGCGCGGACATCAAGCGCGCCCCGGAAGATGTAGGGAAAGCCCAGAACATTATTGACCTGGTTGGGATAGTCCGACCGGCCGGTCGCGACAATCACGTCGGAGCGCACGGCGCGCGCCTCTTCAGGTGTGATTTCAGGATCAGGATTGGCCATGGCGAAAATGATCGGCTTGTCGGCCATGCTTTCCACCATTTCGGGCGTCAGCGCGCCTTTCACCGACAGGCCCAGAAACACATCGGCACCTTTGACCGCGTCTTCCAGACTGCGGGCCTCGGTCGCGACCGCATGGGCGGATTTCCACTGGTTCATATTGTTTTCGCGGCCCTGATACACAACGCCTTTGGAATCGCACAGGATGGCGTTTTCGTGCGGCAGGCCCATCGCCTTGATGAGTTCAAGACACGCAATGCCGGCGGCGCCTGCGCCGTTCACAATGATCTTGGTGTCCTTGATGTCGCGGCCCGTCAGGTCAAGCGCATTGATCAAACCGGCGGCTGAAATGATCGCGGTTCCGTGCTGGTCATCATGAAAGACCGGAATATCCATGCGTTCGCGCAGGCGCTGTTCGATGATGAAACATTCAGGCGCCTTGATGTCTTCAAGATTGATGCCGCCAAAGCTCGGCCCCAAAGGCGCGATGGCATTGACCATTTCATCAACATCTTCAGTGTCGAGTTCAAGATCGACGGAATCGACATCGGCAAAGCGCTTGAACAGCACCGCCTTGCCTTCCATGACGGGCTTGGAGGCGAGCGCGCCCAGATTGCCCAGCCCCAGAATGGCGGTGCCGTTTGAAATCACCGCAACCAGATTGCCGCGCGCGGTATAATCCTCGGCGCAATTGGGGTCTGCTGCGATGGCGCGAACCGGCGCGGCCACGCCGGGCGAATAGGCCAGGCTCAAATCGCGCTGGGTTGCCATCGGCTTGGTCGGTACGACCTCGAGCTTGCCGGGACGGCCGCGCGCGTGAAAACGCAGGGCTTCTTCATCGGAAAACTCGTTCTTTTCGTCGGCCATGGCAAACCTCGTCGTCATTCTATTATCCCCGGTCACTGTGCCGGGGTGGGATGAGGGTTCTAGCCATCTTCGAGTGTGGGGGCAATGGAGCATTGCGAAGCCTTTATTGGCGCGGCGTGAACCGCTAGTCTCCGCAGCAGACCCCAAACCGGCTTCATGAATGACCAAAGCATCCCAAAATCCGGCAAAAGCCGAGGCCGTCACCCCGATGATGGCGCAATATCTGGAGATCAAGGCGGCCCATCCCGGCGCGCTTTTGTTCTACCGGATGGGCGATTTTTATGAGCTGTTCTTTGAGGATGCTGAAAAAGCGGCCACCGCGCTCGACATTGTGCTGACCAAACGGGGCAAGCATCTGGGCGAAGACATCCCAATGTGCGGGGTGCCGATCCATGCGGCGGAGAACTATCTCGAACGGCTGATCGCCAAGGGCTTCCGGGTGGCGATTGCCGAACAGACCGAAGACCCCGCTGAGGCGAAAAAACGCGGTTCGAAGTCGGTCGTGGCGCGCGATGTGGTGCGCATCGTGACGCCGGGCACCATCACCGAAGATGCGCTTTTGGACGCGCGCAGCCACAATTATCTGGCAAGTCTGGCGCAGGTAAAATCAGAACCGGGGCTGGGGCTTGCCTTTGCGGACCTGTCCACGGGGGAAGTTGGATTGCGGCTGATTGATGCTGTTGAGCTTCCCACCGCGCTTGCCGCCCTCGACCCTGGCGAGCTGTTGGTGTCGGAGCGGCTGGGCGAGGATCCGGCCTTGATCGAGGCGCTCAATGATCATGCTGCGGTGATGACGGTGCTCGCCCCGGTTCACTTTGACAGTGCAAGCGCCACGGACCGGGTGGCCCGCGCTTACGGGGTCAAAACCCTCGATGCGTTCGGCGATGTCCCGCGCGCCTGTCAGGCGGCGCTTGGGGCGATCATTGATTATCTGGCGCTGACCCAGAAGGGCCGCACGGCTCGCCTCAACCCGCCGCGTCTGCGCGAACCGGGCGGGGTGATGCAGATGGACCGGGCGACACGGGCCAATCTGGAATTGATGAAAACCCTGTCGGGGGAGCGCAAGGGCTCGCTTCTCAGCGTGATTGATCACACGGTCACCGGGCCCGGTGCGCGGGCGCTGGCCGCAAGGTTGAGCGCGCCTTTGACCGATCCTGATCAGATCCGAACCCGTCTTGACAGCGTGTCCTTCTTTGTTGAGGACCGCTTGTTGCGCGATGATGTCCGCGATGCGCTCAAGGCCGCCCCGGACATGGAACGCGCTTTGTCACGGCTGGCGCTTGAACGGGGCGGTCCGCGCGATCTCAGCGCCATCCGCGATGGACTGGTCCAGGCGCGCCGTATCGCCGAGCGGGCTGAAAAGGCATTGAGCGATCTGACCGGCCTGCCGATAGAAATCGCCGAGGCGGCTGGGGCGCTGAAGGTTGAGGTTGGTTTGCCCGACCGGCTTGGCCGCGCGCTTCAGCCTGAATTGCCGCTTCAGGCGCGCGATGGTGGTTTTATCCAGCGTGGTTTTGATGCGCCACTCGACGAGCTTGTCACACTGCGCGATGAAAGCCGCCGGGTGATTGCCGCCTTGCAAAATCGCTACCGCGACGAGACCGGCCTGCAAGGTTTGAAGATCAAGCACAATCGGGTATTCGGCTATTTTGTCGAGGTGACCGCGACCCATGCCGACAAGCTGATGGCCGCGCCCTTCACCGAAACCTTCATGCACCGCCAGACGCTGGCCAATGCCGTGCGCTTCACAACAACCGAATTGTCGGAGCTAGAGATGAAAGTCTCCCGCGCCGCCGATGGCGCGGTGGAACGCGAGCTGGCCTTGTTTGAAGAGTTGCGGGGGCAAGTCATGGCCGAACAGGCCAAGATTGCCGCCGCTGCCGATGCGCTGGCCCGTATCGATATTGCGGCGGGCCTCGCCCAGCTGGCTGCGGCGCGCCACTATGTGCGGCCTGACATTGACCGTTCGCTCGCCTTTGAGATTGAGGCGGGCCGCCATCCGGTGGTCGAAGCGGCCTTGGAACGCGCCCATGATGCGCCCTTTGTGCCGAACGACACCGATCTGAGCGCCGATGGTGATGCGGCCCGGCGTCTGTGGCTGATCACTGGCCCCAATATGGCGGGTAAATCGACCTTTTTGCGGCAGAATGCCCTGATTGCGATCCTTGCCCAGATTGGCAGTTTTGTGCCGGCGGCGCGTGCGCATCTGGGTGTGGTCGACCGGCTGTTCAGCCGGGTGGGCGCAGCCGATGAACTGGCGCGGGGCCGTTCCACCTTTATGGTGGAAATGGTCGAGACGGCGGCCATTCTCAATCAGGCGACGCCGCGCTCGCTGGTGATACTTGATGAGATCGGCCGGGGCACGGCCACCTTTGATGGTCTGTCAATTGCCTGGGCGGCGGTGGAGCATCTGCACGATGCCAACCAGTCCCGTGCTTTATTTGCAACGCATTACCATGAATTGACGAGCTTGAGCGAGCGGCTTGCCGGGCTTGCCAATCACACCATGGCGGTGCGCGAGTATGAAGGCGATGTCGTCTTTTTGCATGAGGTTAAACCCGGTGCCGCCGACCGCTCCTACGGCATTCAGGTCGCTAAGCTTGCGGGACTGCCCGCAGCGGTGATTGCGCGCGCCCACGCGGTTTTGGACGCGCTTGAGACCGGCGATGCGGCACGCAAGACCAAGACGCTGATTGATGATCTGCCGCTGTTTTCCATGGATCAGCCCATCCCGCCGCAGGCCGCGGGCCCCTCACCGATTGAGACCGAACTTGATGCGGTTGATCCCGATGCCCTGTCCCCGCGTGAAGCGCTTGAGACGCTTTACCGCTTGAAGGCGCTCAAGCGCGACGGCTAGAACAGGGGCATGGAACAGGCTGTTCAAGTATCGAGCCCCGCGCTCAAGGAACGAACCCGCCAGCGGCTCAAAATGGGCCGGATGGGCGGCGCCCCGCTGATTGATGAGATTGCCCTGCTGGCGCAATATCGCCGCTTTGGCGATGAACTGGGCATCGGCAGCGACAAACTCAATCAGGAAATCCTCAAACACACCAAATCTGTCATTGCCGATGCGAGGGTTGAGGCGCGCCGGCGGCTCGAAGCCGGCGAAGCCGACGGGCTTGGCACATCCAAGCTTTTGGGTCTTGCCATGGATGCGGTCATCCGCGCGCTGGCTGAATTTTGCACCTCGACGATCTACCGGGTGGAAAACCCGACCAAGGCCGAACGGCTCGGTATTATGGCGGTGGGCGGTTATGGCCGCGGGACGCTGGCGCCGCATTCGGATTTGGACCTGCTGTTTTTGCTGCCCTACAAGGAAACCGCCTGGTCAGAAAGCGTATGTGAATGGCTGCTCTATCGGCTGTGGGATCTGGGCCTGAAAGTCGGCCATGCCACCCGCTCGATCCCCGAATGTGTGCGTCAGGCGCGGGCCGATGTCACTATCGCCACCGCCATGCTGGAGGCACGGCCCCTATGGGGTGATCTGATCCTGATGGATGAGTTTCACACCGCCTTCTGGCAAGACGTTGTCGCCAAGTCGAACGCGGCTGATTTCGTTGAAGCCAAATTGAGCGAGCGTGACGACCGTCACAAACGCATGGGGGACAGCCGTTACAAGGTTGAGCCCAACCTCAAGGAAGGCAAAGGCGGTCTGCGCGATCTGCAAACCCTCTACTGGATCGGCAAATATGCCTATGAGGTCGAGGAAGTGTCCGACCTTGTCGACAAAGGCGTTCTGACCAAAGCCGAAGCCCGCGCCTTCGCCAAGGCCGAGGCCTTTTTCATGACGGTGCGGTGCCATCTGCATTTTCTGACCGACCGGCCCGAAGAGCGCATCACCTTTGATGTCCAGCCCGCGCTGGCGCAACTGCTGGGCTATCATGACCGCGAAGGGGTGCGCGGGGTGGAACGCTTCATGCGCCACTACTTCTTGTACACAAAGGAAGTCGGTGACCTGACCCGTATCTTCTGTGCGGTGCTTGAAGAGCATTCGCACAAAAGCCGCATCCCCAGCTTCGGATCGATCCTGCCGCGTCTGGCGGGCCGGCGCTCAAAACAGATCGGTGACTTCACCACCTTGCAAGGCCGCATCACCGTGGCCGATGAAGACGCATTCAAACGTGACCCGGTGAATTTGTTGCGCCTGTTCCGCGAGGCGGACAAGCATGGCTTTGACATTCACCCCGATGCTTTGCAGCTGGTCACCCGCTCGCTTCATCTGATCGACAAGGATCTGCGCGAGAACGACGATGCCAATCGTATTTTCCTGGAGATGCTGACTTCGAAAAAGACGCCGGAGATTACCTTGCGCCGGATCAGCGAGGCGGGCGTGTTTGCCCGCTTCATGCCCGAATTTGGCCGTGTCGTCGCGCTGATGCAGTTTAACATGTATCACCATTATACGGTTGATGAGCATTCAATCCGCGCGGTGGGCATTCTGGCGGCCATCGAACGGGGCGAACGCGCTGACGACCATCCGCTTGGCACAAAGCTTGTTCAGGAAGTCAGCTCCCGCCGCGCGCTTTACGTGGCGATGTTGCTGCATGACATTGCCAAGGGCCTGCCCGGCGACCATTCCGAAGTCGGCGCCGATATTGCGCTGGAGGTCTGCCCCCGGCTTGGTCTCACCAATGAAGAAACCGAAACCGTGGCGTGGCTGGTGCGCATGCATCTGGTGATGTCGAACGTGGCCCAGAAACGCGACGTGTCCGACCCGCGCACGGTGGAAACCTTTGCTGAAATTGTTCAAAGCCCCGAACGGCTGCGCCTGCTGCACTGTCTGACCGAAAGCGATATGAACGCCACTGCGGACGGGGTGTGGAACGGCTGGAAAGCCCAGCTGATGCGGGAGCTTTATGAAGCCACCCACGACAAGCTGACCGGCGGGCAATCAGCAGTACGCCGCCGCGACCGGATTGAAAAAGCGCGCGCGGCAACGATCGCCGAGCTGAAAGACTGGAAGAAATCCGAGATCAAGAAACTGGTCACCCGGCATTATGATCCCTATTGGGTTGCGACCGATCAGGCCGCCCGGCTGCGCCATGCCCAATTGTTGCGCGAGATTGACAAGGGCGAAGATACGCTGGTCGTCGATTGGGAGGTGCGAAAGGATCGCGACGTCACCGAAGTGACGCTGATCCTTCCCGACCATCCCGGTATCTTTGCCCGTGTCGCCGGGGCCTTGTCGCTGGCCGGGGCCAATATTGTCGATGCCAAGGGCTTCACCACGACTGATGGTTTCGCGATTGAAGTCTTTTCAATCCAGAACGCCGACCGCAAGGCATTCACCGACCAAAGCCGGTTGAAAAAGCTCCCCAAGCGGATTGAAAAAGCGCTCAAAGGCAATGTGCAATTGCCCGAAGAGTTCGACGCCAAGGGCCGTGTGCCCAAACGCTTGCGGCCCTTTACGGTGGAGCCGCGCGTGCTGGTCCTCAATTCCGCGTCCGACACTTACACGGTGGTTGAGGTCAATGGCCGCGACCGGCTGGGGCTGTTGTATGATCTGGGCCGGGCGCTTTATTCGCTCAATCTCACCATCGGTTCGGCGCATATCTCGACCTTTGGCGAGCGGGTAATCGACGTGTTCTACGTCAAGGATCTGTTCGGCCATCAGATCCGGCAGGCCGAACGCATCAAGACATTGCAATCGCGGCTGACCGAAGTGCTTGAGGGTCCCAAATCCGGGGATGGCGCGTGAGCAGCGAAAAGCCCGCGCGCCGCTTCGGGCTGGTCGCCGCCTTTGCGACGGTGAGCGGCATGACCATGCTGTCGCGTATTCTGGGTTTTGTGCGCGACATGCTGATCGCGCGCTTTCTCGGCGCGGGCGATATGGCGGACGCCTATGTGATTGCCTTCCGCCTGCCCAACCTGTTTCGCCGCTGGTTTGCCGAAGGCGCATTCAACGCCGCTTTCGTGCCGCTTTTTTCCAAAACGCTGGAGCAAGACGGCCGCGACGAGGCAAAAGTGTTTGCTGGCCGCACCCTCACCTTGCTGGGCTTCAGCCTGTTGGTCCTGACGGTTCTGGCTGAGCTGTTTATGCCCCAACTGATGGCTTTGTTTGCGCCGGGCTTTCAGGACACGCCCGCCAAGGCGCAACTGACAGTCACCTATGGCCGGATCATGTTTCCCTATCTCACCTTTATGGCGCTGATGGCGCTTTATGGCGGGGTGCTGAACGCCTTTCACAAATTTGCCGCGGCAGCCTTTGCGCCCGTCATGCTCAATGTGGTGCTGATCATCGCCTTGCTTGCGGTGGTGCCGCACGCGCCCGACACGGGCGAGGTGTTGAGCTGGGGCATTGCGGTCGCCGGTGTGGTGCAATGGATTGTGGTGTTTGTCGCGCTTGAACGCGAACGGTTCGGCCTGCGCCCCGCCTGGCCGCGCATGACGCCGCGCATGAAAAAGCTTCTGGTTTTGATGGTACCGGGCATTCTGGCGGGGGGTGTCACCCAGATCAATATTGTCGTCGGCTCGATCATCGCCTCACAAGCCGACGGTGCGGTGACCTATCTTTATTTCGCCGATCGCATCTATCAATTGCCGCTGGGCGTGATCGGCGCGGCCATTGGTGTGGTGTTGTTGCCTGAGCTGGCGCGGCGCCTGTCCGCGAATGACGCTGATGGCGCGCGGGCAAGCTTTAACCGGGCGGCGGAGCTGTCCATGGCGCTCACCCTGCCCGCCACGGTTGCCTTGATGGTGATCCCCACCGCTTTGATCGCCGGTCTGTTTGAAGGCGGCAAGTTCACATCCGAGGCGACGGCGGCGACAGCGGCTGCGCTGATGGCGTTTGCGGCGGGCCTGCCCGCCTATGTTTTGCAGCGTGTGTTGCAGCCGGGCTATTTCGCGCGCGAAGACACAGTGACCCCGCTCAAATTCGCCGCCGTCAATGTCGCGCTCAATGTTGCCCTGTCGCTTTATCTGTTTCCGCGCATCGGTCATGTCGGGCTGGCGGTGGCGACCGCCGCGTCGGCCTGGGTCAATATCGCCCTGCTGAGTTGGGGCTTGCGCACCTTCCCCACCTTCCGGCCAGACCGGCGGCTGGTGTCGCGTCTGGCGCGGCTGACGCTCGCCTCTGTGGTGATGGGCGGGGTGCTATTTGGCCTTGATTATGAGTTCGGTTATCTGTCCCAGGGCGATCAGATGGAGCGGCTCGCCCTGCTCGTGGGGCTGGTGGCGGCAGGGCTTGGCGCTTACGGCGTTGCGGTTTTTGGCACCCGTGCGCTCACCCCCGCTGATCTCAAAGGGCTTGTGCGCCGGGCTTGACCCCAAAGAGGCAAGCGGCCATTAAAGACGCCGCTTTTTGAAGGACCAGTTCCATGCCCCATGCCCCTCGCGTTTTCAGCGGCGTTCAGCCGACCGGATCGCTTCACCTTGGCAATTATCTCGGCGCGATCCGCAATTTCGTCGCGCTGCAGGACACGCACGAATGTCTGTATTGCGTGGTTGATCTGCATGCCATCACGGTGTGGAAAGACCCCAAGGAATTACAAAACGCCATTCGTGAAGTGGCCGCAGCGTTTATTGCAGCAGGCGTTGATCCCAAAGCCCATATCGTCTTCAACCAAAGCCAGGTTGTTGAACACGCCAAGCTGGCCTGGGTTTTGAATTGCGTGGCACGGATGGGCTGGCTCAACCGGATGACCCAGTTCAAGGAAAAGGCGGGCAAGCATAAAGAGAATGCCAGCGTCGGGCTGTTCACCTATCCCGTGCTCCAGGCTGCCGATATTCTGGCCTATAAGGCAACCCATGTGCCGATTGGCGAGGATCAGAAGCAGCATCTGGAACTTGCGCGCGACATTGCCCAGAAGTTCAACAATGATGCGGCGGTCGAGGATTTCTTCCCCCTGCCCGAGCCGCTGATCCAGACCGAAGCCGCCCGGATCATGTCCTTGCGTGACGGCACAAGCAAAATGTCGAAATCTGATGCGTCCGACATGACCCGCATCAATTTGAACGATGATCCCGATCTGATCGCCAAGAAGATCAAGAAAGCCAGGACCGATCCCGAACCCCTGCCCGACACCGTCGAGGGCCTGGAAGGCCGCGCCGAGGCTGACAATCTGGTGGGCATTTATGCGGCCTTGTCGGGCCAG
Organism: Alphaproteobacteria bacterium; assembly: GCA_965227065.1. Lineage (GTDB taxonomy): Bacteria > Pseudomonadota > Alphaproteobacteria > SPJN01 > SPJN01 > CBDDFN01. The sequence goes on along the minus strand of CBDDFN010000010.1, from coordinate 150,468 downwards.
ACCAAGGCGCAAGTCATTGCCGATTTTGCCGGGGCGCAATTTGGTACCTTCAAGCCCGCGCTTGCGGACCTGGCGGTGGAAAAGCTTGCGCCGATGACGGCGGAGATGCGGCGGCTGAAATCCGATCCGGCCGAAATCGACCGCATTCTGGCCGACGGGGCGGAGCGCGCCGGCGCCATCGCCCAACCTATCGTCAAAGAGGTCTACAAAATTCTCGGCTTTGTCGGCGCTTGATCTTTGACACTTGTGTCACCATGTCTTGCGATGGTGGGGAAAACCGAAGCGGGAGAGCGTGATGGGACTGCGTGAGATTGGCGAAACGGTGCGCGAGCGGCTGACATTCGCCGGCGACCCTTATGATGAGGGTGGCGTGATCACCGCAAAGCGGATCAAGATCGCCTTGCTGATCATCGCGCTGTTGCTGATCTTTTATTATCCCGTCGGCGCGTTGCTCACCCACAAGATTGACGATGATCTTGACTATAAGGTCCGCACGCCGCTGGGCTCGGAAGCCCAGTCGCGCGCCGTGGCGATGGCCGCAGCCCTGATTGACCGGGAGGTCAACAAAAACGGCTGGACGCGCAACGACCCGTTTTTCATGCCCGCCTCCATCCTCGACAATATGCCGAACTTCCAGCAGGGCATCATTGATGCGCTGGGCCGGTTTGCCTATGAGCTGGCCGACCAGATCGGACGCCGGCGCGGCTCGTCCCAGGTTGATCCCGATCTAGAAGAAGTGTCAGGCGCCCTGCAGATTTCCGGCGAACGCTGGATGATTGGCTCAGGCGGGCTGCAGGCCATGTCTGAAAGCGAATACAACAAGGCCTACAAGGCGCTGATGTCCTACAATGCCCGCGTTGCCCGTGGCGATGCCGTGTTTGACCGGCGCGCGGACAATCTGCTCGCCACGCTGGACCGGATTGCGCTGGATCTGGGCTCATCCTCCGATGCGATTGAAAAGCATCTCGAAACCGCCGGTGATTTCCGCATCGACCGCAATGGTGACAATATTTTCTACACCAACAAAGGCACGCTTTACGCCTATTACATGGTGTTGCGTGAGCTGGGCATCGACTTCCAGGCGGTGATTGAGCAAAAAGACATCACCAAGCTGTATGACGAAATGCTCGGCACGCTGCGCGAAGCGGCTGCGCTTCAGCCGCTGGTGGTGGTCAACGGTACGCCCGATGGCCAGATTTTCCCCAGCCATCTGGCAAGCCAGGGCTTTTATCTGCTGCGGGCGCGCACGAAGATGCGTGAAATCACCAATGTCCTGCTGAAATAAGCGTCTTGCCCGATAGCGTGGTTCGGGTCACAGTTTGGCCATGACAGACCAGATTGTGCGCAAATTCCTTGTTGTCGTTGATGACACGCCCGAAGCTGAAATCGCGCTGTACTATGCCGCCCGGCGGGCGCGCGCCACAGGCGGGCAGTTGACGATCCTGCGTGTGATTGAACCCGGTGATTTCCAGCACTGGGCCTCGGTCGAAGAGGTGATGCGTCAGGAAGCTTTTGATGACGCGGAAAACCTGATGAAGGGGCTGGCCGCCCAGGTGCAGCAAAATGCCGGGCTGTTTCCCGAAATTGTCGTGCGCGAAGGCAAGACCAAAACCGAGATCCTCAAACTGCTCGCCGATGATCCGTCCATCCGCATTCTTGTGCTTGGCGCAGGCTCGGGCAAGGATGGGCCGGGCCCGCTGGTCAGCTCGCTGGCCGGTCAGATGCAGTCTGATTTCAAGATCCCGATTACCGTGGTTCCCGGCACGCTGAGCTATGATGAGCTCGACGCCCTGTCTTAATCCCTACTGTTTGTCTTAATCCCTACTGTCAGTGCGGTTGAATTCGCCACCAAAGCCCGCCATGTATGGGGGGAATAGGTAACACTAGGACTGGCTGATGTTTATTCAAACCGAAGCAACGCCCAATCCGAACACGATGAAGTTCCTGCCTGGCCGCGATGTCATGGGAACCGGTTCGATGGATTTCCCCAGCGCCGAAAGCGCTGCGCGGTCACCTCTGGCCCAGAAACTGTTCGAGATTGATGGTGTGACGGCCGTGTTTTTCGGCGGCGATTTTGTCACCGTCACCAAGGCCAATGATGAAACGCTTGAATGGGCGCATCTCAAACCTGCCGTGCTTGGCGCGGTGATGGAACATTTCACCGCCGGTGCGCCGATCCTCAATGACGGCGCGGTCGATGATGAAACCCGTGGCGCGGAAGAGTATGAAGGCGAGGAAGCCGAGATTGTCGAACAGATCATCGAGCTGCTCGACACGCGCGTGCGCCCCGCCGTGGCCGGTGATGGCGGCGACATCATCTTTCATGACTACAAGGACGGCATTGTTCGGCTCACCATGCAGGGGGCCTGCGCGGGCTGCCCCGCCTCGACCATGACGCTCAAGCAGGGCATTGAAAACCTGTTGCGGCACTATATTCCCGAAGTTCAGGAAGTGCGCCCCGTCGATTGATGGGACACCGCTTTGCCGCGCTGATCGCCACGCTTGGCCTTCTGGCCGTGTGTGGCGTTTTGCTGTGGATTGGTGGCCCGCACGGGCCGGCCGCCACCACGCCGGTCACGATTGGTGAGCCGCTCGACATTCCCGCCATTCGCAAAGGCGCACCCGTGCCACGGCGGTTTTATTCAAAAATGCCGCCGGGGTTTGACGCGCTCGAGGTCCATGAGGGGTTGAAGGGCCGGTTTATCTCGATCATTTTGCCGCTGATCCTTGCCGAGAACGAGGCGTTGGCCGAACGCCGCGCCTTCTTTGAAACGCTGTTGGCCCGCACACGCCGGACCGCGAGCGAGCAGGCGCTGATAGACCGGGCCTGCGATGAATTCGATATTGATTGCGAAGAGCCGCGCACCTTGCTGACCCATATCGATATTGTCCCGGTTTCCCTGGCGCTGGCCCAGTCGATTGAAGAAAGCGGATGGGGGCGGTCGCGCTCGGCCATGCAGGGCCGCGCATTGTTCGGCCAATGGACCTTCAAGCTCAATCAGGGGATTGAAACCAAGCGCCGGTCAAACGGGCTTGTGTTTGCGGTCCGCAAGTTCGATACGCTGCAGGCTTCGGTGCGCGCTTATATGTTCAACCTCAACCATCACCGCGCCTATCGCGCGTTTCGCGCCGCGCGCGCAAAGCTGAGGGCGGCTGATCAAGATGTGACGGGTCTGGCGCTTGTGGGCAGTTTGACCCGCTATTCCGAACGCGGGCCCGCTTATGTGGCAGGCTTGCGCGGGATCATCCGGCTGAACCGGTTGCACCAGTTTGAAGATGCAGCGCTGGTCAGTCGATGACGGTGAATTGCACACCGCGCCAGCGCCAGCGCACACCGGCATCCGTCGAGGCATCGGGAATGGTGCAATTGACCCCGCTGCGCCCCTTGCTCAATTTTTGAGTTGGCCGGATTTCAAACCGGTTGGGGCCCAGCCGGACAGGGTCAAGCTTTTCGCCGGTGCGGGCGTAACAGACCAGCGCATCAAGCCGTTTGACGCCGGGCAACACCGTAAAGCCGAAATGCGGCGGATTGTTCGCGCCCTTGCGGATCACCCAGTCTGTCGGGGTGATGTCACCGGCGGGCAGGGGCAAGGCTTGGGCGGCGACCTTGAAGCGGGTCATCCGGCCAAAACTGCCCGAGGCGGGAAACCGCGGCAGGCGGGTCAGTGCCTCTCCGGCATGGGCGACGCCGGATTGCTGGCCAAAAGCGGCGGCAAAACCCAGATCGCGCACCATTTTTTCCTCGCGCGCGCCAAATTCGCCATACGGATAGGCAAACAAGGTGGGTTCAACACCCAGTTCGGCTTTGAAGCGGGCTTGCGCGCGGGTAATTTCAGCGTGCAGTTCAGAGGCGCTCAAGGTCGGCAGATGGGCATGAGAGATGGTGTGATTGCCGATTTCGAGACCTTGGGCCGCCATCCGGCGCAGCGTGTCCCAGCTGACGAAATCCCCAGCGCCGTCATCAAGAACCTTGGTTGAGACAAACAGGGTTGCCGGCATATTGGCCCGGCGCAGCAAGGGCCAGGCTTTGTCGGCAAAGCTTTGAAAGGCGTCATCAATGGTGATGGCGACGGTCTTGTCGGGCAGAGGGCGGCCAGATTTAAGCGCAGCGACAATTTCGGTCAGGGGAAGGACCGTGAAGCCGCCCTTCTTCAGATGATCCAGATGGGCTTTAAAATCCTCAAGGCTGGTCGAAGTTGATCCATGACGGGGATCATCAAAGCGGTGATACATGAAAATGCTGGCATGCGTCTGCTCGGCGCGCTCAAACGCGCTTTGTGCCAAGGTTCCGCCCGCATGCAGGGTACCGGCCAGAAAAACCGCCATGAGTGCGATGTGTTTCCACAAATTCATTGAACCACCCATTCACCATCATCCACTTGACATAAATGGCCTATTGCCGCTTGTGGTGCAACATAGGCGCGGAAATGAGGCCGAATCATGATCCTTGCGATCGACACATGCATGCCGTCCTGCTCGGCCGCTTTGTGGCATGACGGCCAGATGATAACGGGCCGGTGTGAGGCGATGAATACCGGCCATGCTGAGCGGCTGGTCCCCATGATCAGCGAGATATTGGACGAGGCGGGCCTGGCAAAAGCCGATGGTGTTTTGGTGACCACCGGACCGGGCACCTTTACCGGTCAGCGGGTCGGACTGTCGGTGGCGCGCGGCCTGATGCTGGGCTGGGCGGTTGCCGGTGTGGGCATCAGCTGTTTTGAAGCGCTGGCTGTCGCGGCGCCGGATGTGTCGCCCGATTGCCTGCATGTCGGCTTTGATGCCCGCCGCGATCAGATTTACTGGCAAAGCTTTGTGCGCGGGTCTGCGGGCTATGAGCCGGTCGCCGCGCCCGAGGCGGTGTCGACTGACCGTGCGCGCGATCTGTATGAGGCCCGGCCGGGCCTGCTGATCGGCACGGCTGCGCCCCTGTTTGAGGTGGGGGCCGCGCAATTGCCCGATGCCCGTCTGTTCGGGCGGTTGTGGGATCGGGTGAAGCCCGGTCCCGACCGGCTGGTCCGGCCGCTTTATCTGCGCGCACCCGATGCCAAGCTGCCGCAAAATGCACCGCCCGCCCGCGGGGAGGCACCCCGGCCGTGACCCTCCAGTGGATTTCGGCTCACGCCATTGATCCAGACCAGGCCGGTACTCTTCATACGCTGTGTTTTGAAGCGATGGGAGAGCGGGGCTGGTCAGCGCGGGAAATGGCGGAGTTACTGTCTAATCCGTCAGTTTTCGCGTTCGGGATGGGTGAAAATGGTGATCTAATTGGGCTGGTGCTCGTACAACAAATTATCAGTGACGCTGAAATATTGACGATATGTGTTTCATCATCCCGCCAACGCGGCGGATTAGGCCGGAAATTGATGGAAAAAACTATTTCGCGCCTAGAGAATATGAATGTGAGTTCATTGTTTCTTGAATGCGCGGCGGACAATTATCCGGCACAACAATTATACGCTTCATTAGGTTTTGAAAAGTGTGGTGTTCGAAAGAAATACTATGCACGCAAAAATGGCAATCGCGTGGATGCGCACCTATTGCGCAAGAATCTCTAAAAATATGGCATTTATAGTGTGGCCATCGAGGTACTTTTTAAAGTTTCCCGGTGCAAAGCTTCTGTTGGTTGACGGTTAATAAAATATTTCTCGAGGCAAACAGATTTTTATTGTCTTTGTTGGGGATCAACCCTATATAGCAGAAGTGTCATATTCAAATATGATGCAAACTAATCACGTGTTTTTAATCAATGGATCGCCTTGGCGAGCCAGTCGTTACCGAGGGTGGGCCTCATGACAACTGAAGCGAACAATGACAATGAATTGCTCGAGCTGACGGCGGAAATCGTTTCCAGCCATGTCTCGAACAATTCGATCCCTGTTCAAGATCTTCCGGCACTGATCAAAGATGTGCATACGACCTTGATCAATCTGTCGAAAGAAGCGGCCAATGCGGCTGAAGAAACGCCTGAACCGGCAGTTCCGGTGAAAAAGTCGATTACCAACGACTACATCATCTGCCTGGAAGACGGCAAAAAGCTGAAAATGCTGAAACGCCATCTGAAAAGCGCCTACAACATGACGCCCGAAGAATATCGCGCGAAATGGGGTTTGCCGCATGACTATCCGATGGTTGCCCCCAATTACGCCAAGCGCCGCGCGGAACTGGCGCGCGAAATTGGTCTGGGCACCAAGCGCCGTCGCGGCTAAGCTGACGCGCCATGCGATGAATTGAGGCCGCCTGGCACGCTGGGCGGCCTTTTCATTGCAATCAGCGCCAAGCCGCGCTAATCGGGGCATATCTGGGCTCTAAGGGAATGTTTGCTGTGCCGGACCGTATCGAGAAATTGTGCATTGACCGTGGCTTGCGCATGACCGAACAGCGCCGTGTGATCGCGCGCGTTCTGTCCCAGGCCGATGACCATCCCGATGTCGAAGAACTGTATCGCCGCGCTTCTGACATTGATGACAAGATTTCCATCGCAACGGTTTATCGGACCGTCCGATTGTTTGAAGAATCCGGCATTCTCGAACGGCACGATTTCCGTGATGGCCGCTCGCGCTATGAAGAAGTCACCGACGAGCATCACGATCACCTGATTGATATGAAGTCTGGCAAGGTGATTGAGTTCTGCAATGAGGCGATTGAAGAGCTGCAGAAGAAAATTGCGGAAGAACTCGGCTTTAGGCTGATTGACCACCGGCTTGAACTGTACGGTGTTCCGCTTGATGACCCTGACGCGAAGGGCTGACGGCTGCGCGTGACGCGACAAGCCGAATGATCAACTCATGGGATCGATCCGCGCCACCATCATTTTGACTGTGTTCCTGCTGTCGATTGTGGTGCTGGGGCCATTTCAGGCCATTGTCGTGTTTGGCCGTATCCGCCCGCTTTATGGGGTCATCCCGCTGATTTTCCACCGCTTTGTCACCCGCGTTTTGTTTGGCATGCGCATCACGGTGATCGGCAAACCCGCCAAGCCATCAAAGAAAAAGGGCCCGGTGCTGCTCGCGTCCAACCACAATAGCTGGATGGATATCACGGTCTTGTCGGCGGTCACCAAGGTGAGCTTTGTCGCCAAGGCCGAGGTTGAAACCTGGCCGTTATTTGGCTGGCTGGCGAAGCTGCAACGCACCATCTTCGTCAAACGCGATGCCCGCGCGCAAACGGCTCATCAGACCGCCGAGCTGTTGAAGCGGCTTGAGCGCGGCGACCGGCTGGTGTTGTTTCCTGAAGGCACAAGTTCCGACGGCAACAAGGTGCTACCCTTTAATTCCAGCCTGTTCGGCGTCGCCCAGCTTGCCGAGATGAAGCCGGGGATGAAATCGCTGCGGGTCCAGCCCGTGTCGATCAGCTATCAGAAACTGCACGGGCTTCCCATGGGCCGCTATTACCGGCCCTTTTATGCCTGGTATGGCGAAATGGAACTTGCGCCGCATCTGTGGCGGGGCCTGCAATTGGGCCCGATTGATGTGGTGGTCGAGTTTCATGAGCCGATCACGCTGGCCGACACGGGCAACCGCAAAAAGCTCGCGCTTTTGGCCCGCAACCGGGTGGCGCGGGGGATGGAGCGGGCGCTGGTCAACCGCGCTGACATCTAGTTTCACAAATGCACGTCATCCCGGAACCGCAACGCCCCGCCGGAAAGGCGGATGGCGGCGCGTGTATCCGGGATCCAGACACATGTCTGGCTTCTGGATCCCGGCTCGCTGACTTTCACTTGCCAAATCAGTGATTTGGGCGAAAGTCGCGGCCGGGATGACGGGATGTGATCTGATCTGCGGCAGGACTGCGCTTGACTGCGCGCAAAGTCCGGCGTCATAGAAGCGTTTATGAGCATGACCACAGAGAAAAAAGCGCCCAAAACGGTCTTCATCAAGACCTATGGCTGTCAGATGAATGTCTATGATTCCGAACGGATGGCGGACGTGCTGGCGCCTTTGGGCTATGCCGAAACGGCCGAACCTGACGGGGCCGACCTGGTCATTTTGAACACCTGCCATATTCGAGAAAAAGCAGCTGAGAAAGTCTATTCAGAGCTGGGCCGGGTGCGGCAAATGTCTGAAGACCGCAAGCAGGCGGGCAAGGACACGATTGTGGCGGTGGCCGGCTGTGTCGCCCAGGCCGAAGGTGCCGAGATCATGCGCCGCGCGCCCATTGTGGACATGGTGTTTGGCCCGCAATCCTATCACCGGCTGCCTGAAATGATCGCCCGTGCCGAACGCGGCCGGGCGGACAACCCCCGTGGTATTCTCGATACTGATTTTCCCGTTGAGGACAAGTTTGATCATCTGCCTGCGCCGAGCGTGGCGGATGGCGCGGTGGCATCCTTTCTGACGGTCCAGGAGGGGTGCGATAAATTCTGCACCTTCTGTGTGGTGCCCTATACGCGCGGGGCGGAATTCTCGCGGCCCGCTGCGCAGATCCTGTCGGATGCGAAGGCGCTCACGCAAAAAGGCGTGCGTGAAATCACACTGCTTGGGCAAAACGTCAATGCCTATCACGGCGTGGGCGCGAATGGCACTGAATGGGGTCTTGGCCGTCTGATCAGGGAGCTTGCCGACATTGAGGGGTTGGAGCGGATCCGCTTCACCACCAGCCACCCCCGCGACATGGATGATGATCTGATCAACGCCTTCGCCGAAGTCCCTCAACTCATGCCATATCTGCATTTGCCGGTGCAGGCGGGATCAGACCGCGTCTTGAAAGAAATGAATCGCGGCCATACGCGTGACTTTTATTTTGAGACGATCGACCGGCTGCGCGCAGCCCGGCCTGATCTGGCCTTATCGGGTGATTTCATTGTCGGCTTCCCCAACGAATCACCGGCCGATTTTGCCCAGACGCTCGATCTGGTGGAGCGCGTCAACTACGCCTCAGCCTTTTCGTTCAAATATTCCCCCCGGCCCGGAACTCCGGGCGCAGCCATGGAATTTCAAGTCCCCGAAGCCGAAAAAGACAGCCGTCTGCAAGAACTGCAATCGCTCCTTAACACTCAACAGGTAGCGTTCAACGCAGATCAAGTGGGCAAGACCTTGTCTGTCTTGCTTGAGAAGCCGGGGCGGCATGAGGGTCAGCTGATAGGGCGGTCTCCCTATTTACAGGCGGTCTTTTGTGAAGCGCCAAAGGATTTTCTCGGGCGGCTTGTTCGTGTTAGAATCGAATCTGCGTCGCAGAACAGCTTGAAGGGCGAGCTTGTTTCTGAGGGATGATCTGGGGCGTGCGTGTGAATGTCGGACTACATTTGAGGATCGCCGATTGCACAATCTCACACAGGGGACAGCCCACATGATCGTGGTTGAGCTGTCCAGGACGGGTGCCGCTTGAGTGGCTTGACGCATCACACTCCAACGCGTGGCGGTTCCGACGAGACCGCGCCGCGTAAATCCAAGCGGACGAAAAAATCCAAAAAGAAACAGAATGGACGCCAGATGGCCTTGCTCAATATTGTGACTGAGGGCGAGGGGTTCATCGTGCTTGAATTTGAAGACAATCGGCTGGCCGCCGAAGTCTATGGCGAGCATGACCGGCACCTTGCTGAAATCGAACAGGCGCTGGGGGTCGAACTGTCCCCGCGCGGCAACCAGATCCATGTTGGTGGCGACCGCCAGAAACGGCGTATCGCCCATGCCGCGTTGCAGGATCTGTGTAACCGTTCGACGCAAAATCTCGGCATCTCGCCCGCCGATGTGCGCGGCTCGGTCGCCATGGCCGAAGGCGCGCAAAGCCCTGAGCGCAAAGTGCGTGAAAAGCTCGGTCACGATGACACAAGCCCGTTGGGCACTGGCATTGTCACCCCGCGCAAGACGCTGACCCCGCGCACGCCGGGGCAAGCCGCCTATATGGAGGCGCTCAAACGCCATGAGCTTGTGTTCGGCGTCGGCCCGGCCGGGACCGGCAAGACCTATGTTGCGGTGGCCCAGGCCGTCCAGCTGATGAGCAAGGGCAAGGTCGACCGCATCATTTTGAGCCGCCCGGCGGTTGAAGCCGGCGAAAGGCTGGGCTTCCTGCCCGGTGATATGCGCGACAAGGTCGATCCCTATCTGCGCCCGCTTTACGACGCGCTTTACGACATGATGGAAGCCGACATTGTGGTGCGACGGCTGACCGAAGGCACGATTGAGGTTGCGCCGCTTGCCTTCATGCGTGGCCGGACCTTGTCGAACGCCTTCATCATTCTGGATGAGGCGCAAAACTGTACACCGGGTCAGATGAAAATGTTTTTGACGCGGTTGGGTGAAAATTCCCGCATGGTCATCACCGGCGATCCCAGCCAGATTGACTTGCCGCTCGGTTCCCTGTCGGGCCTGACCAATGCCATCGACACGCTGGAAGGCGTCGAAGGTGTCGGGCTTGTCCGCTTTACGAGCCAGGACGTTGTGCGCCACCCGCTGGTCACACGCGTCGTCAAAGCCTATCAGCGCCGCGAGGGCAAGCTGATCGAGGATGAGGACCGTGACTGAAACCGACAGTCCCGCATCACAGATCAACGCCATTGATATTCTGATCGAAGGCGGTGAGTGGGATGAACGCCATCATGGCGCGCTGATCACTGAAACGGCGCGGGCCTGCGCGGCCTTTCCCGGTGTCCTGGAGAAAGGCCCGATTGATTTGTCGGTTCTGCTGACCATTGATCAGGCGATTGCGGCCCTCAACACACGCTGGCGTGGCAAACCAGGCGCCACCAATGTTCTGTCTTTTCCCGCTCTTGGTCCCGCTCTTGGTCCCGGCCTTGATCACGAACCCGCCGGCGGCGCACCGCGTTTGCTGGGTGATCTGGTCTTTGCCTGGGAAACCATTGCGCGCGAAGCGGCCGAACAGGAAAAGCGCATTGATGACCATTTCCGCCATCTGGTGGTGCATGGTTTCCTGCATCTGTGCGGTTTTGATCATCAAGACGACCCTGAGGCCGAGGATATGGAACAGGTCGAACGCAAAATTCTTGCAAAGTTCGGCATTGCCGATCCCTATGCAGAGGATGGACAGGCCCGCCCCGGTCAGCCATCATCGGGCTCATAAGGATCTTTTTTGACGCCATGGCCCGCACCACTGATTTTTCCAGTTCCGATCAAGCCGTTGAAGCGCCCAGTTTCTGGGCGCGGCTCAAGCGTGTGTTCCGCCCAACACTGGGGCGCGAGCCGACGCTGAAGGAAAGTTTTGAAGATATTCTGTCCGAGCATCACGAGATTGCCGATGCGCTGACGCCTGAAGAGCGTCTGATGATCACCAACATTGTGTCGATCCGCGAAAGCCGGATTTACGATGTTATGGTGCCCCGCGCGGCGATCGTGTCACTCGATCTTAATTCCAGCCTGGCTGACAGTGTGCGCGTCTTCCGCGATGCGGCCCATTCGCGCCTGCCGGTCTATCGCGAGACCACCGACGACATTATCGGCATGGTTCATATTAAGGATCTGATCGAATGGTGGGACCATGCCTTGCATGGCAATGAAGCGCGTGAGGAATTCACGCTGAAATCGATCATGCGCAAGGTGCTGTTCGTGCCGCCGTCCATGCCGGTGCTTGATTTGATGCTGAAGATGCAGGCTGCGCGCATCCATATGGCGATTGTCATTGATGAGTTCGGCGCGACCGATGGTCTTGTCACGATTGAGGATCTGGTCGAGGAAATTGTCGGCGAAATTCTTGACGAACATGAAGATGAAGGTCCCGCCTTTACCGTGGCGGACAATGGCGTGATTGATGCGGATGCGCGGGTTGAGATCACCGAGCTTGAAAATCATTTCGGATTTGATCTCGTCGACGAAGATGAAGATATCGACACGATTGGCGGGCTGGTTGTGCATCTGATCAACCGGGTTCCCCAGCGCGGCGAACTGGTGCGCCATCCTGAAGGACTTGAAATCGAAATCTCCGACGCCGATGCCCGCCGCATACGCCGGGTTCGGATAACTCCCCCCAAAATGGATGAAACCGGGGTGAACGAGACCCCGGCCTGATCACATTCTCTTAACCATTTCCCTTTAAGTGAGACCCATGTCTATTTGGAGCGACACGCGAACGCCCGGACGGGGGCTTTATCAAGGTCTGGTTCTGGCCGGACTGGGTGGATTGTCGAGCTTTGCGCTGGCCCCCTACTTCCTGTGGTGGATCCTGCCATTTACCATGCCCTACATTATCTTTGTGCTTGATCAGGTCCATGCGGAGCTGAACGGCAAGCGCAAGGTCAAGGCCGCTTTCTGGCTTGGCTGGTGGTGGGGGCTCGGCTATTTCGCCGCCGGGCTTTACTGGATTTCCAATGCGCTTTTGGTCAATCCCGAACAGTTCATGTGGCTGGTTCCGTTTGCCGCCCTTGGCATTCCTGCAGGACTGGCGATCTTTACCGGCCTTGCCTTTGTCGCGGTGCTGCCTTTGTGGAGCCAGGGCCAAGGCCGGTTGCTGATTTTCGCCTGTGCGTTTGTGCTGTTTGAATGGCTGCGTTCGGTTCTTCTCACCGGCTTTCCGTGGAACAGCCTGCATCAGGTCTGGGCGGGATCGCCCACCTTTATGCAGTTGGCCAGCATCACCGGGCCATGGGCCTTGTCGCTGATTGTGGTTTTTATGGGCGTGTCGTCCTATGCGCTGCGCGACGGGCTGATCCACCGCAAGACCTGGGCGCCGGTAGCGCTGGCGGTCGTGCTGGTCGGCGGAACCGCGATTTACGGCATGCTGCGGCTCAACGCCCATCCGACCCAGTTTCACAATGACGTTCGGGTGCGGATCGTGCAGCCTAACGTGTCCCAGCGCGACAAGTGGATTGCGGGCAATGCCGGACCGATCACCGACCGGCTCTTGTCGCTGTCCAAGCCCGACGGCACGGCAAGCCACACCGTCATTGTCTGGCCCGAGGCGGCAACGCCCTATCAGCTGGAAAACTCGGCCAGTGCGCGGCTTGCGATGGCCCGCCGGATGAGCGCGGGCGATCTGCTGGTCGCGGGTACGCCGCGGTCGATCCGCAAATTCAATGAAAAACCGCGCTACTTCAATGCCGTGATCATGGTGGATGCCGAAAGCCGGCCGGTCAATTTCTATCACAAGCACCATCTTGTGCCGTTCGGGGAATATGTCCCGGCCGAAAATGTTTTAAGCCGCATCGGTCTGCGCAAGATCACCCAGGGCGCGGGCAGCTTTGAGGCCGGTGAGGGCCCACAGACCTTCACCTATGGCAATATTCCAAGTTTCACGCCGCAAATCTGTTATGAGGCGATTTTCCCCGCCGAAACACTCAGCGATGATCAGGAGCGCCCCAACTGGCTGATCAATGTCACCAATGATGCCTGGTACGGCGACACAGCCGGACCGCAGCAGCATCTGGCGCAGGCCCGGTTGCGGGCGGTTGAAACCGGCCTGCCCATGGCGCGGTCGGCCAATAATGGCGTGTCGGCGCTGATTGATCCGGTTGGCCGGGTTCTTAAACGGGTTGAATACAATCAAACCGGCTTTATTGAGATGGCTTTGCCCAAACCGGTGGCCCAAACGCCCTATGCCCGGCAAGGAGAACTCTGGGCAGTACTGCTTTTTGCTGTCATGCTGATCTGTGGCATTGTTTGGCCGCGTAAGAAGCCGGGCGAGATCTAAAGTCATTTTCTTCTCGCATACACTTGTATAGTGTGAGGCCCAAGCGGGGCTCGGGTGGGCCGTGTTCCGCACAGTGAAGTCGCGTCTGTCGTGGGGGCAGGGGCATTGGAGAACACGGCCGTGGTGCGCAAGACCCCGGATCCTGTCGACGTGCATGTCGGCAGCCGGATGAAATTACGCAGGATGCTTGTGGGGATGAGCCAGGAAGCGCTGGGGCGCTCACTGGGCCTGACCTTCCAGCAAATCCAGAAATATGAAAAGGGCGCCAACCGCATCGGGGCGAGCCGCCTGTACCGTATTGCCGGATTGCTGAATGTGCCGGTGCAGTTTTTCTTTGAGGACATGCCCCCGCTTGACGGCGAAGAACCCCAGCCGACCGGGTTCGCCGAGGGCGATGAAACCCCCTATGTGGTTGATTTTCTCAGCACACCGGAAGGAGTTGCGCTGGTCAGCGCCTTTGTCCGCATTCCCGATCCGGCTGTGCGGCGGCGCATCGTCGATATGGTCCGCTCGGTCAGTGAGGCCATGAGGGATGAGGGCGCGGCGGAGGCTGCGAACAAATAACCGCATAAAGATTTCTTTATATGCTCTTGACGGGCTGCAGCGGCTTTGCGAGAACCCCAGCCAAACCGCCATGACCAATGGAGATCTGCCAGTGCCCCGTCAGGATTATTTGTTCACCAGTGAATCTGTTTCCGAAGGCCATCCCGACAAGGTATGCGACCGGATTTCAGACGCCATTGTCGATGTCTATTTGGGCGCCGATTCCTCTTCGCGGGTTGCGGTGGAAACGCTGACCACCACCAACCGCATCGTGCTGGCGGGCGAAACCCGCTGTGCGCAGCATGTCGACCATGACACGCTTGAAAAGGCCGCCCGCAACGCCGTGAAGGAAATCGGCTATGAGCAGGACGGCTTTCATTGGAAGAACGCCGATGTGTCGGTCTATGTCCATGAGCAGTCGGTCGATATCGCCCAGGGCGTCGATGCGGCGGGCAACAAGGATGAAGGCGCCGGCGACCAGGGCATCATGTTTGGCTATGCCTGCACCGAAACCGATGTGCTGATGCCCGCCCCGATCCATTATTCCCACAAGATTTTGCAGCGCATGGCCGAAGATCGTCATTCCGGCGCGCGCCCCGAATTTGAGCCTGACGCCAAAAGCCAGGTGACCTTGCAATATGAAAACGGCAAGCCGGTGCGTGCGACCTCTGTCGTCGTGTCGACCCAGCACACAGACGGCTTAACCCAGGATCAGGTGCGGGAGCTTGTGCGGCCTTACGTGGAAGAAGTGCTGCCCGATGGCTGGATGTGCCCTGAAGACGCCTTCTATGTGAACCCCACCGGCAAGTTCGTCATCGGCGGGCCCGATGGCGATGCCGGTCTGACGGGCCGCAAGATCATTGTCGATACCTATGGCGGTGCCGCGCCCCATGGCGGCGGCGCATTCTCCGGCAAGGACCCCACCAAGGTGGATCGTTCGGCTGCCTATGCCAGCCGCTATCTGGCAAAGAATGTGGTGGCCGCAGGTCTGGCCGACCGCTGCTGCATCCAGCTCAGCTACGCGATTGGCGTGTCCAAGCCCCTGTCGATCTGGGTTGATCTGTACGGCACCGGCACTGTTGACGAGGCCAAGCTTGAAGGGGCGCTCGGTGAAGCGATGGACCTGTCGCCGCGCGGCATTCGCGAGCATCTCAACCTGTCGCGCCCAATCTATGAGCGCAGCGCTGCGTACGGCCATTTCGGACGCACGCCGACTGACGATGGCGGCTTCTCATGGGAGAAGACCGACCTGGTTGACGCTATCAAGGCAGCGTTGAGCTAAGCGGCATGTCAGAGCGGGCCGATCGTCCCAACCGGCTTTATGGCCGCAAGCGCGGTCATCCGCTCAGCCCCCATCAGCAAAAGCGGATGGAGACGCTTGGCGCCGAGCTCGCGGTACCGCGCGATCGGATCAGTGATAGTGCCGCGCTGTTTCGCACGGCGGGGCCGGTCCATATGGAGATCGGCTTTGGCGGCGGCGAACATCTGATTGATGAAGCCACCGGCAATCCCGGCTTTAACTTTATCGGCATTGAGCCGTTTGAGAACGGTATGGCGAGCCTGTTGTTTGAGGTCGAACAGCGGGACCTATCCAACATCCGCACAGCTTTGGAAGATGCCCGCGATGTGCTCGACCGGCTGCCCGATCAGTGCCTTGATCGTGTGTGGCTGCTTTATCCTGATCCCTGGCCCAAGAAACGGCATTGGAAGCGGCGGTTTGTCAGTGACGGCAATCTGTCGGCCCTGGCCCGATGCCTGCGCGATGGTGCGGAACTCCGCTTTGCCAGCGACATTGACACTTATCTGTCCTGGACCCTCGCCCACATCCGCCGCCATCCCGATTTTGAATGGCTGGCCGACAGTGCGGCGGACTGGCGGGAGCCCTGGGAGGGGTGGAAATCCACCCGCTATGAAGAAAAAGCGTTCCGCGAAGGCCGCAAGGGCCATTATCTGACATTTCGGCGCATCCCCCGCCCGGCGTCTCAGCGCCCTTGATCTCAAGCGCATTTTGCGTATGATCGCGGCCACATATCACCTTCACTGAATTCGAGGGTGAGGCTGAGGCAGTGGGCTGACGCGAGCGGCCCACTTTTTTTATGTGAAGACAGGATGTCCTGGCATATTGAATTGGCAGACCGCGTTCGATCCGTCATCGAACCCACCGTAGAAGCGATGGGCTTTGAGATTGTGCGTGTTCAGCTGTCGGGGACCAAGACGCTGACCTTGCAGATCATGGCAGAGCGTCCCGACGGTACGATGGATGTCGATGCCTGTGCAGATATTTCGCGGGCCCTGTCGGCCTTGCTTGATGTTGAGGACCCGATCAGCCAGCCCTACCGGCTGGAAGTGTCGAGCCCCGGCATTGACCGCCCCTTAACCCGGGCGAAAGACTTTGAGCGCTTCGCTGGCTATGAGGCGCGGCTTGAATTGCGCGACGCGGTCGAAGGCCGCAAACGGTTCAAGGGCGTGCTGGAAGGCTTCGAAGGCGATGAAGTGCGGCTCGTCACTGATGAGTTCGGCATTTTGGGATTTGAAATGGACATGATTGAGGAAGCCAAGCTCGTCATGACCGATGAATTGTTAAAACAGGCAGCAAAGGCGGCGAAGTCCGCTGCCAATAAAGAAGGATAAAGCCATGGCAACATCGGCTGTCAGCGCAAACAAGCTTGAGCTTCTGCAAATTGCCGAAGTGCTCGCCCAGGAAAAAGCGATCGACCCTGAAATCGTAATCGAAGCGATGGAAGAGGCGATCCAGAAAGCCGCCCGGGCGCGCTATGGCGCTGAAAATGACATCATTGCCGAGATTGACCGCCAGACCGGTCAGTCACGTCTGTATCGCCGTCTTGAAGTGGTTGAGACCGTTGAGAACGACGCGCGCGAGATCGCGCTTGCCTCGGCCCAGCGCCGCAATCCCGAAGCCGAGATCGGCGATTTGATGCTTGATGATCTGCCGCCGATTGAGTTTGGCCGGATTGCCGCCCAGACCGCCAAGCAGGTGATTGTCCAGAAGGTGCGCGATGCCGAACGCGACCGGCAATATGAAGAGTTCAAGGACCGGGTGGAAGAAGTCACCACCGGCATCGTCAAGCGCGTTGAATATGGCAATGTGATTGTCGATCTGGGCCGCGCCGAAGCGATCCTGCGCCGCGACCAGTTGCTGCCGCGCGAGGTGTTCCGCACCGGCGACCGCGTGCGCGCCTATATTGCCGATGTGCGCCGCGAACAACGCGGACCGCAGATCTTCTTGTCGCGCACCCATCCCCAATTCATGGTCCATCTGTTTGCCCAGGAAGTGCCGGAAATCTATGACGGCATTATTGAGATCAAGGCGGTTGCGCGTGATCCGGGCAGCCGGGCCAAGATCGCAGTGTTGAGCCATGATGGCTCCATCGACCCGGTTGGTGCGTGTGTGGGGATGCGCGGCTCCCGCGTTCAGGCTGTCGTCAATGAGCTGCAAGGCGAAAAGATCGACATCATTCCCTGGACCGAAGATGTGGCAAGCTTCATCGTCTCGGGCCTGCAGCCCGCTTCAGTGGTCAAGGTTGTGCTGGATGAGGATCAGGGCAAGATTGAGGTGGTTGTTCCCGATGATCAGTTGTCGCTGGCGATTGGCCGGCGCGGTCAGAATGTGCGGCTTGCCAGCCAGCTGACCGGTTGGGACATCGACATCCTGACCGAGGAAGAAGAATCAAACCGCCGTCAGGAAGAGTTCCGTCAGCGCACCGAACTGTTCGTCAATGCGCTTAATGTCGATGAGCTTGTGGCCCAGCTTCTGGCGTCAGAAGGCTTCACCGCGGTGGAAGAAGTCGCTTATGTCGAGATCGACGAGATTGCCGAGATCGAAGGCTTTGACGAGGAAACCGCTGAAGAGCTTCAGGAACGTGCGCGCGAACATCTCGAGCAGATCAATATCGCCCTGGATGAACGCCGCAAGGAACTGGGCGTGGCCGACGATCTGGCGGGCCTTGAGGGTCTGTCGCCCAAAATGCTGGTTGCACTGGGCGAAAACGACATTAAGTCTCTTGAAGACTTCGCAGGCTGCATCGCTGATGAGCTGATCGGCTCGGTCACCGTGGTGAAGGGCGAGCGCATCAAGGAAGATGGCATTCTCGAAGAGTTTGACCTCTCCGAGCATGAAGCCAACATTCTGATCATGACCGCACGGGTTCAGGCCGGCTGGATTGATGAGATCCCCGAAGAGGTGTTGAACCCCGAACTTGCCACCGAAGAGGAAGGCGAGGACGAAGCGGGCGAAGAAGAATATGACGCCGAAGCGGAAGCCGAAGCCGTCTTTTCGAGCAGCGCCTCTGCTGAAGACGCGGGCGACGAGGACGACGCTGACGAAGACGGCGAGGACGAAGAAGAGGACGACGAACGGGCGTGAGCCGGGAGCGGACCTGCATTGTCACGCGAGAGCTCAAGCCGGAAACGGCGCTGATCCGCTTCGTGGCAGACCCTGAAGACAGGGTCTTTCCCGATCTGGCAGCCAAGCTGCCCGGCCGGGGATTGTGGGTCAGTTCTGACCGTGAGGCGCTGGTCGCTGCGGTCAAGAAGAATGCCTTTGCGCGGGCGCAGAAAGCCCCGCTCAAGGTCGGGATGGAGGCTGACGCCTTCGCGGACTTTGTGGCGGATTTGATGCGCCAACGGCTTCTGGACGGGGTTGGGATCGCCAAACGGGCGGGCCAGCTGGTCCATGGCCGGATGCGGGTTGAAGAAAAATTACGGGCCGGCGCGGTTGGCCTTTTGATTGAGGCGCGTGACGGCGCTGAGGATGGAAAAAGAAAGCTTCGGGCCAAAGCGGGCGATGTGCCACGGCTTGATTGCTTGAGCGTTGAGGAATTGAGTTTGGCATTGGGGGCGGAAAATGTGGTACATGCTGCGCTCGATCCCGGCTCGCTCGCTCAACGGCTGTGTGTTGACGGCGACCGGCTGGCTGGACTTGAGGGGAAAAACCCCGCTGTCCAGACGGACGGATCGCAAATATAGGTGATGTGAATGACTGACCAGAAGGATACGGACGCGAAACAAGGCGGGGCCGGAGGCCGCACACTGTCGCTCAAGCAGGGCGGCGGTGGTGCAGGTGCTGGCGGCGGACGCCGGCGTTCGGGCTCGTCTGGTGGCGGCAGCGGTGGCGCAAGCCGCCCCAAAGTCGTTGTCGAGAAAAAGCGCAAGCGGATTTCAATGCCCGGTGATGCGGCTGCAAAACCGGTCGCCAAGAAAACCGCGCCCAAGAAACCCGCATCCGAAGACGGTGCGCAGGCCGAAAAGAAAACCGTCGCCAAGAAGACGGTTGCCAAAAAGCCCGCCGCCAAGAAAACAGCGGGACGCCGGACCGATCAGAAAGGCCGTCAACTCAAGACGCTGACGGATGACGAACGGCAGGCGCGGATGAAGGCTTTGGCCGACGCCAAGGTCGCCGACGCAGAACGCGCCAAACGCGAGGCCGAAGACGCCAAACGCCGCGCTGAGGAAGAAAAGCAGCGCAAGATCGAAGAGGAAAAGCGCGCCAAAGAACGCGCCGAAGCCGAAGCGCGCGAAGCCGAAGAAGAGAAAAAGCGCCAGGCCGAGCTCGATGCCCGTCAAAAGGCCGAGGACGAAGCGCGCAAGAAGCTTGAGGCCGAAGACGCCAAGAAGAAGGCTGACGCCAGCACCGGTGAGCCGAAGAAAGAAGATTCTCGCGGCGCCAAGCCAGTGCGCAAAGGCGTGCGTGAGACTGAAGAGCCCGCCGAAGAGGATGATTATGATCGCCGCAAGGCACCGCCCTCAACCCTCCGGGTCAAGCAATCGCGCGGCGGCCCGGCGGTCAAGCAGGCGAAGTCTCCGCCCAGCGGTGACCGGCGCAAGGGCAAGCTCACCATCAATCAGGCGCTCGACGAAGATGGCGGCCAGCGCGCCCGCTCGCTCGCCTCGATCAAGCGCCGGCGCGAGCGTGAAAAACGCCAGCTTGAACAGCTGCGCGCCAGCAATGAGAAAATCACCCGCGAGGTGACCATCCCCGAGGCGATCACCGTTCAGGAACTTGCCAACCGGATGGCCGAGCGCGGCGCCGCCGTCGTCAAGGTCTTGCTCGAAATGGGCGTGATGGCGACCATCAACCAGACGATCGACGCCGACACGGCCGAACTTGTCGTCGAAGAGATGGGCCACAAATTCAAACGCGTGTCCGAGTCCGATGTCGAAGACGTCATTGTGGCGCTCAACGACAAGGATGAGGATCTCAAGGCACGCGCACCCGTCGTGACCGTCATGGGCCATGTTGACCATGGCAAGACCTCGCTGCTGGATGCGTTCCGCAACGCCAATGTGGTGGCGGGCGAAGCCGGCGGGATCACCCAGCATATCGGCGCCTATCAGGTTGAAACCAGTTCGGGTGCGAAGATTACCTTCCTCGATACGCCGGGACACGCTGCCTTTACCCAGATGCGCGCCCGTGGCGCCAGTGTGACCGACATTGTCATTCTGGTGGTGGCTGCCAATGACGGCGTCATGCCCCAGACGATTGAGGCGATCAACCACGCCAAGGCCGCCCAGGTGCCGATCATTGTGGCGGTCAACAAGATCGACCTGCCCGAGGCCAATCCCGACAAGGTCAAGCAAGAGCTGTTGCAGCACGAAGTCTATGTCGAGGATCTTGGCGGTGACGTCCAATGCGTGGAAGTGTCGGCCAAGAACGGCACCAATCTGCAAGGCGTGGAAGAAGCCATCACCCTTCAGGCTGAATTGCTTGAATTGAAATCAAACCCGGACCGCGATGCCGTCGGCACGGTTGTTGAAGCCAAGCTCGACAAAGGCCGGGGTCCGGTTGCGACCATTCTGGTGCAGCACGGTACGCTCAAGGTTGGCGATGTGTTTGTCGCGGGTCCCGAATGGGGCCGGGTGCGCGCATTGGTGTCCGACAAGGGCGATCAGATCAAGGAAGCGGGTCCCTCGGTTCCCGTCGAAGTGCTTGGCCTGCAAGGCACGCCGGGGGCCGGTGATGAGTTCCATGTCGTGTCGGCTGAAGATCAGGCGCGCGAGATTTCGGAATTCCGTCAGCGTCAGGTCAAGCAGAAAGAGGCGGCCAAGGGCGGCTCTGCGGCGAGCTTTGAAGCCATGTTCGCCAAGCTTCAGGCCCAGGAAATTGCCGAAGTGCCGGTCGTCATCAAGGCCGATGTTCAAGGCTCGCTCGAAGCCATTGAAGGTGCGCTTGAGAAGCTGGGGACCGAAGAAGTTCAGGCCCATGTGCTGCATTCGGGTGTCGGCGGGATTACCGAAACCGATATTTCGCTGGCCTCGGCCAGTGGCGCGGTGGTGATCGGATTTAACGTGCGCGCCAATGCGCAAGCCCGTGATATGGCGAAATCCGAAGCCATCGAGATCCGCTATTATTCGGTGATCTATGACCTTGTGGATGATGTGAAGGCGGCCATGTCTGGCCTGCTCAAGCCCGAGGTCAAGGAAGACTTTATCGGCCGTGCCGATATCAAAGAGGTCTTCTCGATCACCAAGGTGGGCAAGATTGCCGGCTGTATCGTCACCGAAGGTCAGGCCAAGGCCGGTGCCAAGGTGCGCCTGCTGCGCGATGATGTGGTGATCCATGAGGGTGAGTTGTCGAGCCTGCGCCGCTTCAAAGATGAAGTGAAAGAAGTGCCGATGGGCACCGAATGCGGGATGCAGATCCACAATTATCAAGACCTCAAGGAAGGCGATCAGCTCGAACTGTTTGAAGTCACTGAAATCCAGCGCAGTCTGTAAGTCTTGCGCCCGTGCGGGCGCAGCGGGACCATATGCGCCGGGCCGCCCAAGGGCGGCCCAAGCAGGCCCGCTGACGATGGAACCGCTTTGTTTTTGACCTGGTGCCGGGTCCGACCCCCGGCGGAGGAGCACTCATGGCCAAACGCCCCCAATCAGGTGCACATAGCGCCAAAGAGCCCTCGCAACGCCAATTGCGCGTCGGCGAGCTGATCCGTCACGCCCTGTCGCAGATCATTCGCGAAGACGCTGCCGGTGACCCGATCCTGATGGATGCCGCGGTCACCATTTCCGAAGTCCGGCCCTCGCCCGATCTTAAGCACGCGCAGGTCTTTGTCTCACTGTTGGGGGCCAGCGTTGAAGAAACCGGGCTTGCGGTGGCCGCGCTCAACAAGCGGGCGGGCCATTATCGCCATGCGGTGGATCATGCGATCACGTTGAAATTCTCGCCGCGCTTGCACTTTGTCTCCGATACTTTGTTTGACGAAGCCGGGCATATCGATGCGCTTTTGAAATCCGACAAGGTCCGCCGCGATCTTGAGGAGGACGACTGATGGGCCGCCGCAAAAAGGGCGATCCGATCAATGGCTGGGTGGTGATCGACAAGCCCAAGGGCGTGACCTCAACCGATGTTGTCTCGAAAGTCCGCCGCGCCTTCAATGCGCGCAAAGCCGGCCATGGCGGAACGCTTGACCCGCTCGCCACCGGCATGCTGCCCATTGCGCTGGGGGAGGCGACCAAGACGGTGCCCTACACGGTTGATGCCATGAAGGGCTATGAATTCATCGTCCGCTTTGGCGAGGAACGCACCACCGATGATCTGGAAGGTGAGGTGACCACCCGGTCAGACCTGCGCCCGACACCCGATCAGATCACCGCCGCCCTGCCCGATTTTCTCGGCGAGGTGATGCAGGTGCCGCCGCAATTCTCCGCCATCAAGGTTGATGGCGAACGGGCCTATGATCTGGCGCGTGATGGCGAGGCGGTCGAACTGTCAGCGCGGCCGGTCTTTATCGAGCGCATCGATGTGCTTGAACAGATCGACGAGGCCCATTTCCGCATGGCCATGGTGTGTGGAAAAGGCACCTATGTGCGGGCTTTGGCGCGTGATTTGGGCCGGAAACTGGGCGGTTGTGCCACCATTGCCGATATTCGGCGCACCAAGGTTGGCCCATTTGACGCAAGTTTGGCAATTTCGCTGGATTCTTTGGCCGAATTGGACAATAGTCCGGCGCCGAAGACCGCATTTTGTGGTCTTCACCCGGTTGAGACGGCGCTGGACGGCATCCCGGCGCTCGCCGTAACCGAAACGGATGCACACCGCATTAAACAAGGCGGTGCGGTCCGAATGACCCGCCTGATGGCGGCTGATTTGCCTTCTGATCGCTCGGCAGACGAGCGTGTTGTGCGCGTTCATAGCGCGGCCGGCACGCTGATTGCGCTAGCCGAAATTGATCAGGGTGCGGTCAAGCCCATGCGGGTCTTTCATCTGTAGCCCGATGCCGAGAAGGTAAAGACGTATGTCGATTGCACCTGAGGTCAAACAAGACCTTATTCAAAAGTTCGCCCGCGGTGAGGGCGACACCGGTTCTCCTGAAGTTCAAGTCGCGATCCTGACTAGCCGGATCAACACGCTGACCGAACACTTCAAGACCCACAAAAAAGACAACCACTCCCGGCGCGGGCTTATCAAGCTCGTCAACCAACGCCGGAAGCTTCTTGATTATCTCAAGCGCCGCGATCAGGGCCGCTATGAAGTGCTGATTGCCGAGCTTGGTATCCGGAAGTAATTCCACTCTGACATGGGTTGGGGCTGGCGATGAGAGCGAATACGAACTGATGCCAGCCTCCAAGACCAGCGCGGATGTGCGCGGGGGATACGCTCCCGCGCAGGGCGACAGACCGGCGCCGCAAGTCCGCCCCTGGCCCAGGCATGAGGGTCATGCCTGGATGATGAATGTAAGGAAAAGAAATGTTCGATAAACATGTCGAAGAAATTGAATGGGGCGGCCGTACGCTTCGCCTCGAAACCGGCCGGATTGCACGTCAGGCCGACGGCGCGGTGCTCGCGTCTTATGGCGACACGATCGTGCTTGCCACCGTGGTCGCAGCGAAGACGCCTAAAGAAGGCATCGACTTCTTCCCGCTGACCGTGAACTATCAGGAAAAGACGTATGCCGCCGGTAAAATCCCTGGCGGTTTTTTTAAACGCGAAGGCCGCCCCAGCGAGAAAGAAACGCTGGTCTCGCGCCTGATTGACCGTCCGATCCGCCCCTTGTTCGTCAAGGGCTTCAAATGTGAGACGCAAGTCATCACCACGGTCATGAGCCATGATCTTGAAAATGATCCCGACATTGTCGCCATGGTGGCCGCTTCGGCTGCGCTGACCATTTCGGGTGTGCCGTTCCTGGGTCCCATCGGGGCCGCCCGCGTCGGCTATATCAATGGCGAGTATGTCCTCAACCCGACGCTTGATCAGATGGAAGACACCGATCTTGATCTCGTCGTGGCCGGTACCGGCGACGCCGTACTGATGGTGGAATCCGAAGCCAAGGAACTGACCGAAGAGGTTATGCTTGGTGCGGTGACCTATGGTCATGAAGGCTTCCAGCCGGTTTTGAACGCGATCATCAAACTGGCCGAACGCGCCGCGAAAGAGCCGCGCGATCTCAACCTGCCCGATCTGAGCGCATTGGAAGCCCGTGTGAAGGAGCTTGCGGAAAACGAAGTCCGCACCGCCTACACGATTGCCGACAAGACCGAGCGCAAAAATGCGATCGATGCCGCCAAGGCCGCAGCCAAGGCGACCATTGAAGGTGAACTGGCCGATGCCTTTGACAGCATCCAGTTCGGTGATGCCTTCAAGGGTCTGGAAAGCGACATTGTCCGGGGCAACATCCTCGACACCGGATCGCGCATTGATGGCCGGGACCTTAAAACCGTCCGTCCGATCGTTTCGGAAGTCGGTGTTCTGCCGCGCGCCCATGGCTCGGCCCTGTTCACCCGCGGTGAAACCCAGGCGATTGTCGTCGCCACGCTGGGGACCGGCGAAGATGAGCAGATGATCGATGCGCTGGAAGGCAAGCGCTATGAGCGCTTCATGCTGCACTATAACTTCCCGCCCTATTCGGTGGGTGAAACCGGCCGCGTCGGCTTTACCGGCCGCCGCGAAGTTGGTCATGGCAAGCTTGCCTGGCGGGCGATGCGCGCTGTTCTGCCGACCGCCGAAGAGTTCCCCTACACGATGCGGATCGTCTCCGAGATCACCGAGTCGAACGGCTCGTCCTCGATGGCTAGCGTGTGTGGCGCGGCTTTGTCGCTGATGGATGCGGGTGTTCCGATCAAGCGTCCGGTGGCGGGTATCGCCATGGGCCTGATCAAGGAAGGCGACCGTTTTGCGGTTCTGTCGGACATTCTGGGTGATGAAGATCATTTGGGCGACATGGACTTTAAAGTCGCCGGGACCACGGCGGGTGTCACCTCGCTTCAGATGGACATCAAGATCACCGGCATCACCACTGAGATCATGCAGGTTGCGCTCGATCAGGCCAAAGGCGGCCGGGAGCACATTCTGGGTGAGATGGGCAAGGCGCTGGGCGAGGCCCGCGATCAGGTGGGCGAACATGCCCCCCGTATCGAGGTCGTGCAGGTGCCCGTCGAGAAAATCGGCGAGGTTATCGGCCCGGGCGGCAAGATCATCCGGGGTCTGGTTGAAGAAACCGGCGCCAAGATCGACATCAATGATGACGGCACCGTCCGCATCGCCGCTGTCGATGGCGCCTCGATCGAGCTCGCCAAAAAGAAAATCCGTGACATTGTTGCGGAGGCCGAAGTGGGCGTGATCTATGACGGTAAGGTCGTGAAGGTTGTCGAGTTCGGCGCCTTTGTGAACTTTATCGGCAATCGCGACGGTCTTGTGCATATCTCCGAAATCTCGACCGAACGGGTCAAGACGGTCGGCGATGTGCTCGAAGAAGGCCAGGCCGTGAAGGTCAAGGTGCTCGGCATTGATGAGCGCGGCAAGGTTCGCCTGTCGATGCGCGTCGTCAATCAAGAGACCGGCGAAGACATCGAAGAAGAAGTCAACGCCAAGCGCGCGGCGGAACGCGCCGAGCGTGGCGAAAGCGACGATGACGGTGAGCGCCGTGGTGGCGGTGGTGGCCGTGGCCGGGGTCGCCGGCGTCCCCGCCGCGACGATGAGGGCGGCTCAGACGAGGGTTAAGGCGCCGTCTTGCCTCAAGCCGTCATCCCGGAATTTCGCGTGCGAAATATCCGGGATCTGAAGGCAGGCAATGTGGTGCCGGTGTCAGATTCCGGGTTCGCACGGATTTGCGCCCCGGAATGACGATCACAGATGACGGCCTGTCATTTTCAAAAAATCAAAGGGCGGCTTCGGCCGCCCTTTTCTGTTACACTTCCATGTTCCAAGGCTTGACAGCCCAACAATCAAATTAGTATGTTCTTGTTATGTTCTTAACGAGACATGGGGAGACCCGTATGGCCGAGCGCAGGCCCGACCATCAGGCGCAGCCCAATGCGGCACGCCACACAGCGGTGGATACAGCGGCAGACAGACGACGGCGGCTTGCCAATGGTGCGCCGCAGCCTCTGGGCGATCTTGAACCCAAACTGACGCCCATTTCGATCCCGAAACATGGCGCGGGGCGTTTTTCAGATCTCTCGGCGCTGATCGGCTCGCCTGCCGCCTTGTTGCTGGTGGAGACCTATGGCGGCCGCCGGGTCTATGTGCCGGACCGGATCAATGAGCATCACCCGATTGCCAGCCTGATCGGCAAGCCTGCCGCAGAAGCCTTGTGCGCAGCCCATGGGCCGGGCTGGATTACAGTTCCCATTTCCTCGGCTATGCAGGCTGACCTCCGCAAAGGCCAGATTGTCCGCATGTTGCGGGCGGGCCATGAGGTCCGTGCGATTGCCTCTGAACTGGGTGTGTCTGAACGGCTGGTCAAACGCCACCGCGCCCGACTCAAGGCCGAGGGGCGGATTTAACTCAACACCGCGCGTCATTCCGGTGCAGCGGTTCCACGGATCAGCGATGGTCAGGATGACGGGGCGTGCCAACAGATTCCGATGCGCGCCGCTGATGCGGCTTGGCCGGAATGACGGTTGGAGGAATGAAGGCTCTGCGGCCAGCGGGCCGCCTCAGCCTTCTTCTTTGAGCTCTTCGGTAGCCTGTTTGACCGCAGAATGCCGGGGCATATTGATGATATTATAGCCCGCATCGACATAGTGGATTTCGCCGGTCACGCCGCCCGACAGGTCCGACAGCAGGTACAGCGCCGAGCCGCCGACATTCTCAAGGCTGACATTGCGTTTGAGCGGCGAGTGCGTTTCGGTCCATTTGAACACAAAGCGCGAATCGCCGATGACGGCCCCGGCCAGCGTCCGCATGGGACCCGCCGAAATCGCATTGACGCGCACGCCCTGGGGGCCCAGATCGGCGGCCATATATTTAACGCTCGCTTCAAGGGCGGCCTTGGCCACGCCCATGACATTGTAGTTGGGCGAAACTTTCTGCGCGCCGCCATAAGACAGGGTGAGCAGCGCGCCTCCCTCATTCATCAGGGGTGCCGCGCGGCGGGCAATGTCGGTGAAGGAGTAGCATGAGATCATCAGCGAGCGGGTGAAGTTCTCCCGGCTGGTGTCGATATAGCGGCCCTTAAGCTCGTTCTTGTCGGAATAGGCGATGGCGTGAACGATGAAATCAATCGAACCCCATTCGTCCTTCAGCCGATCAAACACCGCGTCAAGGCTGGCGTCATCTTCAACATCACACGGCAGGATGATTGACGAGCCAAGGCTTTCAGCCAGCGGCGTGACCCGCTTGCCGAACGCATCGCCCTGATAGGTGAACGCCATTTCGGCGCCCTGGTCGTGCAGCGTCTGGGCGATCCCCCAGGCGATGGAATTCCGATTGGCAACGCCCATCACAAGGCCGCGTTTGCCGGACATCAAAGACATAAGCTATCCCCCGCGTCTTTTGTTTATTCGACGCGTTCGAAAATAAGGGTCGAGTTGGTGCCGCCGAAGCCGAAGCTGTTCGACATGACCGAATTGATTTCGCCGTCATGGCGTTCGCGCAAAATGGGCAGGCCCTCGGCTTGCTCATCAAGCTCCGTGATATGGGCGCTTTCACACGCAAAGCCATTATTCATCATCAGGATGGAATAAATGGCTTCCTGGGCACCGGTGGCGCCCAGCGAATGGCCGGTCAGCGATTTGGTCGAGCTGATCATCGGCACATCTTCGCCGAACACTTCGCGAATACCGTCAAGTTCCTTGAGGTCGCCCACCGGCGTCGAGGTGCCGTGCGCATTGATATATTGCGGCTTGGTTTTCGCGGTTTCGAGCGCCTGGCGCATGCAGCGCACGCCGCCCTCTCCCGAGGGTGCAACCATGTCATAACCGTCCGAGGTGGCGCCATAGCCGGTCAGCTCAGCATAGATTTTCGCGCCGCGCGCCTTGGCGTGCTCATACTCTTCCACCACCACGGTGGCCGCGCCGCCGGCAATGACAAACCCGTCACGGGTGGCATCAAAGGCCCGGCTCGCCGTCGCGGGGGTCTCATTATATTTGGTCGACAATGCGGTCATGGCGTCGAACTGGAGCGCAAAGGTCCAGCCCAGTTCCTCGCCGCCACCGGCAAAGACCATATCCTGACGGCCCAGCATGATTTGCTCGGCCGCGTTCGAGATACAGTGGGCCGAGGTCGCGCAAGCCGAGCTGATCGAATAGTTCACGCCCTTGATCTTGAAATGGGTGGCAAGCACGGCGGAATTGGTCGACGACATGGAGCGGGGCACCATGAAGGGGCCAACCCGGCGCACGCCTTTTTCCCGCGCAGTGTCGGTCGCGGCGACAATATTGGACAGGCTGGGGCCGCCTGAGCCCATAACAATGCCTGTGCGTTCGTTCGACACGTCGGTGTCTTCAAGGCCCGCATCGCGGATCGCCTCTTCCATGGCGACATAATTATAGGCCACGCCATCGCCCATAAAGCGCCGCGCGCGCCGGTCAACCAGACCATCAAGATCGATGTCGGGTTTGCCGTACACATGGGAGCGCAGGCCGCGTTCCTTGAATTCCTCGGAGAAGGTGATGCCGGATTTGGCTTCACGGAGGGAGGCCAGAACCTCCTGGGTCGAATTTCCGATGGGCGAAACAATGCCCATGCCCGTGATGACTACGCGCTTCATATCTGTCTCCCGCACTCTTGTGGTGCTGTTGGCTTTGAGGAGGGCCTCAGGCGTCTTCGTCCTGGAACAGGCCGACCTTCATGTCCTTGGTTGTATACGCCGTTTCGCCGTCAACCGCCATCACGCCATTGGCAATGCCAAGCACAAGCTGGCGCATCACGATGCGGCGAATATGGACTTCATATGTAATAAGCTTGGCGGTCGGTTTCACCTGGTTGGTGAATTTTACTTCGCCGACGCCGATGGCGCGGCCCCGGCCCTTGCCGCCCATCCAGCCGAGGTAAAAGCCGGTCATCTGCCACAGTGCATCAAGCCCCAGACAGCCGGGCATCACCGGATCGCCCTTAAAGTGGCAATCAAAGAACCACAGATCAGGTTTGACGTCGAATTCAGCGATCATCACGCCTTTGCCATACTCACCGCCTTCTTCAGAAATATGCGTGATGCGGTCAAACATCAGCATGGGCGGGGCGGGCAATTGGGCATTGCCGGGGCCGAACAGCTCGGCATTGCCGCATTTGATAAGATCGTCGAAGCTGTAGCTCGATTGTTTTTCGTGCATGGGCTGGGTTGCCTTGAAGCAAAAGATTGACGCGTGTGGAAGAGTGCCAAAAACCGTCGGTTGAGGCGACCCCGCCAAAACCGATCCTGCCATGCCCCCCGACCTTGCGCCAACCCCTTGGCGTTACAGTTGGATTTTCGTGAAAATGACGTTACTGTAAGAAAGAAAGAGGCACTACCGCGACACGACGGCGCGGGAATTGCCAGGTCGATCAGCAATGACGGTCCGATCAAACGAGAACAAGAAGCGGTAGGAATACAGCCTGATGAGCGCGCCTATGGATACCGACCTTGACGTGACCCGCCTGTCGCACAAGCCCTTTGCGCGGGCTTTGCGGATTTTGCGGGATGCCGGTTTGCGTCCGTCGCGTCAGCGGCTGGGTCTGGCCCGTCTTCTGTTTGATGGCGGGGAGCCGCGGCATTTTACGGCTGAAGCCCTGCATGCGGAGGCGCAAGCGGCCGGTCAGCCGGTTTCGCTGGCCACCATCTACAACACGCTGCACGGATTTACCAAAGCGGGCCTGTTGCGCGCGGTTCATGTTGAAGCGGGCCGCACCTTGTTTGATACCAACACAGCTCTGCATCACCATTTTTATTGCGAGACCTCCGGCACGCTGGTCGACATTCCCGCTGACCAAATCGCCATTGCCGGTCTGCCCGATGCGCCCGAAGGCGCACGCATTGACGGTGTTGATATTGTGGTCCGCATCAAGACCGCTTCTTCTAATTAAAACTCATTCGCAACAAATGCTTGTGACGGTTTTTAGAAGCCTTCCAAAATTTTTGACATTCCTATGGAAGCCATTACACTCACCGGTGACTGACCGCGATGGGAGCCGTGGGTCAGCATCCGGTGTCCGCCGGATCCCAAACATTTGATCGTCCGGGTGATGCGTGTCCGCGCGGCCATCCCGGACACTGAGGAGGACTGATCATGTCGCTTGCCAACACCAAGACGCTCGACAATCTCAAAGAAGCTTTTGCCGGCGAAAGCCAGGCCAACCGCCGCTATCTCTACTTCGCGCAAAAAGCCGATGTTGAAGGCTACAATGATGTGGCAGCCGTGTTCCGTTCGACCGCCGAAGGTGAAACCGGCCACGCCCATGGTCACCTGGAATTCATGGAAAGCGTTGGCGATCCGGCCACCGGCGAGCCGATCGGTTCGACCGAAAACAATCTGAAGGCCGCGATTGCCGGTGAAACCCACGAATATACCGACATGTATCCCGGTATGGCGAAGACCGCTCGTGATGAAGGCTTTGACGAAATCGCCGATTGGTTTGAAACGCTTGCCAAGGCTGAAAAAAGCCATGCCGGCCGTTTCACCAAAGCGCTCGACAGCCTCGACGCGTAAGTGATCTGAAGGGGGTGGCCGGGTGCCGCCCCCTTTCTCTTTTCCGCCGAAGGATACGACCATGCGCGAAGGCAGCCTTGATGCGCCGACCCGGCATCCGCTGGATTGGCAGGACCCTGATTTTATCGATCCCGAAAAAATCGATGCGGAACTCAGACGTCAGTTTGATGTCTGCCATGGTTGCCGGCGGTGTTTTAACCTGTGCGAAAGCTTTCCCCGCCTGTTCGATTTGATCGATGAAAGCGAAAGCGGAGAGCTTGATACGGTCGACAGCAAGGATTTCAAGCCGGTCGTGGACGCCTGCACCTTGTGTGATATGTGTTTTTTGACCAAATGTCCTTACGTCCCGCCGCACGAATTCAATATTGATTTCCCCCATCTGATGCTGCGGTATCGCGCGATGGAACATGCCAATGGCGAGACCAGCCTCGCCCACAAGCAATTGTCCAAAATGGACCGCAATGGCGCGCTCGCCGGGGCTGTGTCGGGCCTCGCCAACTGGGCGGCCAAGCGTGACAATGGCCTGACCCGGCCTATGATGAAATCGGTCATGCATATTGATGCCAAGGCTGAACTTCCCAAATTTGAAGGCAAGAGCTTTGTCAAACGCGCCCAAGCGCCGGTCGCGGTGAACAAGGATGCGCCCGCCTTTGGTCAGCGCAAGGCCGTGCTTTATGCGACCTGCGCGGTCAATTTCAACAATCCCGCCGTGGGGGAAGCCGCCCGCGCCGTGCTCGCCCACAATGGGGTTGAGACCATCGTGGATTATCCCGGCTGTTGCGGCATGCCCTATCTGGAACATGGCGATATCGCCCAGGTGGCCGAGCAGTCCAAACAGGTTGCCAAGGCGCTTTTGCCGTATGTGGCGCAGGGCTATGACATTGTGGCGCTGACCGCGAGCTGCGGGCTGATGCTGAAATTTGAATGGCCCTTGATTGATCCCGACAACGAAGAATTGCAGACCCTTGCGGGCGCGACCTTCGACATTTGCGAATATGTTGTTGATGTCAAAAAACGCCAGGGTCTGGTCGAAGACCTCAAACCCATTGAGGGCGGTGTGACGGTCCATCATGCCTGCCATGCCCGCGCGCAGAATATGGGCGCGAAGTCGGCGGAAATGCTGCGCATGATCCCTGATACGGACGTTGAGCTGCTCGAACGCTGCTCAGGCCATGGCGGCACATTTGGCGTGCTCGAAGACACCTTCGCGCTGGCTGAGAAAGTCTCCCGGCCCGTCGTGCGCAATGCCAAAAAATCGGCCAAGGCCCATGTGGTGTCCGATTGTCCGCTGGCGGCCAAACATCTTCATCACATGCTGGAAGGCGATGGTGTCCCCAGCCAGGATTCAACCGCGCGCCACCCGGTTGAATTGCTTGCCCAGTCTTACGGTTTGTAAGGAGTTCCCCCATGCCCCAGACGCAACGCATCATTACGGCGAATGATATTCTGCCCCTTGCCGACTATGTCGCCATACGGAAGGAGCGCCGCTCAGCCCTGGTGCAAAAGAAAAAACATCGCCGGGTTCATGTCGGACCTGACGCGACCGCCTATTTCGAGAATTTCGAGACCATGCAGGCGCAAATTCAGGAAATGCTCTATATCGAAAAGGGCGGCGATGAGCAGCTTGAAGACGAGCTGCGCGCCTATAACCCTTTGATCCCGCAGGGGCGTGAGCTGGTCTGCACCTTCATGATCGAAATTGATGATCCGGTGCGCCGGCTTAACACGCTGCTCAAGCTTGGCGGCATTGAAAACCATGTCTTCTTCCAGTTCGGGGCCCACAAGATCATGGCGCGGCCCGAAGAAGACGTCGAACGCACCACCGCGGACGGCAAAACCTCATCGGTGCATTTTTTCCATTTTGATTTTACCGACGCGCAGATTGCCGAGTTCAAATCGGGTGAGCATCCGGTGCTGTTTGGCTGCGATCATCCCCAGTACAGCCATCTGTCGGGATTAAGCGAAGACGCCCGCGCCGCTCTGGCCGGTGATTTCGGCTAATCGTCGAGCCGTTCGTCGGCGTAAAGGCCCCACAATAGCGCGCGTTCGGCATGGCCTTTATGGCCGCCGGCTTCCAGTTCGCACCAGGCCGCGCCACACGATACCGCATGGGCGATGACACCGTCTTCCAGGATCGCGACGGGCGGCGCGTCGGGCAAAGGCTTTTGCCGCATCACCAGCTGGCGGCCGCGCACCACGACATAGCGCTTGCCAGTCAACAATGCGCGATGGACCCAGCCTTCATCGCCGTCCATGTCGCGCACCTTGCGCCAATTGTCATATTCGCCAATCACTTCCACAGGCAGGTGGAGCCGTTCATAGACCCAGCGGATCGGATAACGCTGCGAGGGGCCCGCACGCAGAAAGACCTTGTCCTTGTTGAGCGCCACAAAGCGCGGCAATGGCAGGCCGGTCTTCGAGCCGGTATCCTGCGCAATCGCAGGCCCGGCCACGCCCAGCACCAGTACAGTGGCAATCAGTCGAATCAAAACCCTCATGGCCGTTTGATAGTGCGCGGAGACATGGTGGTCAATCGGCTTGCGTGCACCATCTGAGATACGGCACTGTGCACCTTAAGAGTATTTGCGAAAGTCCGAGCTGATGAGCGACGCCAAACACACAGTCATCGTCACCCGCCGCCTGCCCGATGTGATTGAGGAGCGGCTGAAGGACCTGTTTGACGTCAAGCTCAACCGGCGCGATTTGCCGATGAGCGCGGCGGACCTTCAAGAGGCGATGCAAAGCGCCACCATCCTGATCCCCACTGTCACCGATGATTTGCCAGCAGAGTTGATCGAACAGGCCGGTCCGCAGCTGCAACTGATCGCCAATTTCGGTGTCGGCGTCGATCATATCGATATTGATGCCGCCGATGCGCGTGGCATTGCGGTGACCAATACACCCGGTGTGCTGACCGAAGACACGGCTGATCTGACCATGGCTCTGATCCTGGCGGTTCCCCGGCGCATGTCGGCGGGGGTGCGGCTGTTGCGCGAGGGTGGCTGGACAGGCTGGTCGCCGACCTCCATGCTGGGCAACCGGCTGGGCGGCAAACGGCTGGGCATTATCGGCATGGGCCGGATTGGCCAGGCAGTGGCACGCCGCGCGCGCGCCTTCGGGCTTGAGATCAATTATCACAACCGCCACCGGGTGCCTGCGGGGATTGAACAGGAGCTTGGCGCGACCTATTGGGAAAGCCTCGATCAGATGCTCGCCCATATGGATATTGTCTCAATCAACTGCCCGCATACGCCCGCGACCTATCATTTGCTGTCGGCGCGGCGCCTGCATTTGCTCAAAGAAGATGCCTATCTGATCAACACGGCGCGGGGCGAAATTGTGGATGAGGCCGCCCTGACCGACATGCTCTATGATGGCAAAATTTCCGGGGCGGGCCTTGATGTGTTTGAAAATGAGCCTGATGTTTCCAAACGTCTGGTCGAGGCGCCCAACGTCACCTTGCTGCCCCATATGGGGTCAGCCACGATAGAGGGGCGGATCGCCATGGGGGAACGGGTGCTGATCAATGTCAAAACCCATGTCGACGGGCATCGACCGCCTGACCGGGTGTTGCCCAGCCGCGCGGAAGAGGATTGACCGGCCCGGTATTGCGGCCGGTTTTTGCAGAACGGAAAAAAGAGGGTCCTGATGAGCAAATTGTTGAAACTTGCACTTGTGCCGCTCGTGCTCACAGTGGCTGCGTGCGCCGGGGAAGACATGCCCCCGCCCCCGCCGCAAGCCTATGAGCCGCCGCCCCCGCCGCCGGTCTCGGCAGGTACGGAAGTCTATCACTTCTAGGTCGGCGCGATCGCGGCGAATCTTTTGTAATTGTCTCTTTTTATTCTTGTGTCTCACTGTAATCCGGGGCATGAGGGCTCTAAGGGTGGGATGGTGAAACCGTCCAAAGGGGCAATTCAATGAAAAGATCCGTTCTGGCGCTTTGCATGAGCGGCGTCCTGATGCTGTCTGCGTGTGGTGGCCGGACAGCCAATCCGGTCATGGTTCAGCAATATGGCGATCAGGCAAAAACTTGTGAGCAGCTGCATTATGAAATCACCAATGTTCAGAACGAAATGCAGCGCATTCTGCCCAAGACCAGCAAGGTCGGCAAAAATGTCGCCTTGGGTGTGGCGGGCTATTTTCTGCTTGTCCCGTTCTTCTTCATGGACTTCAAAAACGCCGACAAAAAAGAATATGAAGCCCTGCGTCAGCGCTACAACCATTTGACCAGCATCGCGATTGGCAAAAACTGCCAGGTCGAAAAAGAGCACTACCCCTCAATCGAGGAGTTGGAGCGCGAATATAAGAACAAGAAAGAAGAGCAAGAGGCCGGCAGCCCCGCACCGCGTGGCAGCGCCAAAAAAGGCGGCCGCAGCGGACCCGCGCCGTCAAAGCAGCGCGAATCCTCAACCTACGACGAGTGGGAATAAATCAGATCGGGGACGGGATCAGCCCGTCCTCCGCCATCTTTTTGACGGTGGCGCGCGCCATGTCTTCGGCCATCTTGTCAAAGCGCGTGCCACTGGACACTTCGCCATCGGCCCGCCAATAGGTGCGGCCGGTGTCGAGGTCGATCAGACGCGCAGTATAGCGCGCCAGCGTGCGGTCATAGACATCACCACCTGAAACCCGGCCCGGCACATAGTGGCGAACATAATAGACCTTGCCGCCCTTCTTGTAGCTTTTGGTGTAAAAATAGCCCGGATGATGAATGATCGGGGTTTGGTGCACCGTGCGGTCCTTGCCTTCCGCTGAGATCAGCAACAGGGTTTCAAAGCCCTTGGCCTTAAGCGCGGCCATCAACGCATCATGATCAAATTCCCGCGTCGGCGGCTGCACCAACAAGGTGGTGGTCGCCACCTTGCCCGCCTCGCGCAGCGCATCGGCGGCCTCGCGTTCGATCGCTTGACGCTCGCCCAACCGCATATCGGTGCCGAGCACGGCAATATCGCCGACCGTGCGGGCGCCGCCAGTGTAATCAGGGTCGGTAAACGAGGTGACTTGCGCGTTGGAACACGCCGCCAGCATGCCGGCAGAGAGCAAAAAAACAAAAATCGAGCGCATTTTCATGACAGATACCCATTAAACAGCCTGTTTGACCCCATTACGCGCGTGAAATAGGGCTCGATTGCGGCAAAACCTGCAAAAGTGCGGCCTGTCACAGGGTTTTGATCGGCCCAGAACAATGTGCGCAGGCAGGATCGCGGGGCACGGCGATGGTGCGAAAGCGCGGACCCAAAGCGTCATAGAGCAGCAATTTGCCCGCCATACTGTCGCCGACCCCCAGCGCTTCTTTCAAAACTTCAGTGGCCTGCAAGGTCCCCATGACACCTGCGATGGCCCCCAAAATGCCGTCGCGGGCGCAGTTTCCGGCGTTTTCTGCACCTTCTGGGAACAGGCAATGCAGGCAGGGCGGCGTGACGGCGGTGGGCAGGCCCGCCGCGTCGCGATGCGCAAACGGCTTGTAGGTGGCAAGCTGGCCTTCAAACTGGGCAATCGCGGCGCTGACCAAAGGCTTGCCAAGCGCCATGGCGGTATCGGCCACCAGGCTGCGGGTTGCAAAACTGTCGGAGCCATCGGCCACCAGATCATAGGCGCCGATCAGGTGTGCGGCATTGGAGGGTTCAAGCCGGACGGGATGGGTTTCCAGACGGATATGGGGATTGAGCGCGTTGAGGGCCTGGGCGGCCGCGTCGGACTTGAGGCGGTCTTGATCGGCTGTCTTGTAAAGCACCTGCCGCTGAAGATTGCTGAGCGCGACCCTGTCATCATCGACAATGCCGAGCGTGCCGACCCCGGCCGCAGCGAGATAGAGCAGAACCGGCGAGCCAAGCCCGCCCGCCCCCACCATCAGAACACGGGTTTGTTTGAGCCTGGCCTGACCTGCCCCGCCAACCTGACGCAAAACCAGATGGCGGGCATAGCGGTCCAGTTCATCGTCTGAAAAACTCATCCAATCCCGTCAAACAGGGCGGTGGACAGGTAGCGTTCGGCAAAGGAGGGCAGCACCGCCACAATGGTCTTGCCGTCCATATCGGGACGCGCGCCGATTTCCAGGGCGGCCGCAATGGCTGCGCCCGATGAAATGCCGCCGGTAATGCCTTCGGTTGAGGCCAGCCGCCGCGCGGTTTCAAAGGCGGTCTCATTGCCGATGGTGATCACCTCATCAAGCAGGTTCATGTCCATATTGCCCGGCACAAAGCCCGCGCCAATGCCCTGGATTTTGTGCGGGCCGGGTTGGCCGCCCGACAGGATCGGGCTGTCTTCAGGCTCGACCGCGATCATTTTCAGCGACGGCTTGCGCTCTTTCAACACCGAGCCGACGCCGGAAAATGTACCCCCGGTGCCGACGCCGGAAATCACCACATCCACCGCGCCGTCTGTGTCGCGCCAGATTTCTTCAGCCGTTGTGCGGCGGTGAATGGCGGGGTTGGCGGGATTGTTGAACTGTTGGGGCATGACCGCGCCGTCAATCTCGGCAACCAGCTGATCGGCGCGGGCAATCGCGCCTTTCATGCCAAGCTCGGCGGGGGTGAGTTCAAGCTCGGCACCCAGTAGATACAGCATTTTGCGCCGCTCAAGCGACATGCTTTCAGGCATGCACAGGATCAGCCGATAGCCTTTGGCGGCCGCCACGAAAGCCAGCGCAATGCCGGTATTGCCCGATGTCGGCTCAACAATGGTGCCGCCGGGCGCAAGCTTGCCGCCCGCTTCCAGCGCCTCGATCATCGCAACCCCGATGCGGTCCTTGACCGACGATAGCGGGTTGAAAAATTCAAGTTTGGCGAGAATGTCGGCCTTCACCCCGTCTTCGCCGGGCAGGCGTTTGAGGCGCACCAAAGGTGTGTTGCCGATGGTCTCGGTGATGCAGTCAAAGACCTTGCCGCGGGTGGGGGTGTCGGTGCTCATCTGTCAGTCCCTGTTTATTTGGTCAGATAATGAAATCGCTGTTGCGTTCGGCTTCGGACACGATCTGGCCCTCGCGCGCCCGGTCGCACAAATCCTGCACCGTGATATGGTCTAGCCGCTCCATCATTTCAGCCTGCAGCTCCTGCCACAATGGCCGGACGACTTTTTCGCTCAAGTCCGAGCCGCCATCGAGCGGAACCTCGTCATTGGCTTCCAGTGCGCCGACAATGCGGACGATCTCGCCCACCGTGATGCGGCGGCGTTCGCGCGCCAGCCGGTAACCGCCTTTGGGGCCGCGCACGCCTTTCAGCACGCCCGCCCGCACCAATTGCTGCATGACCTGTTCCAGATAGCGCTGCGGAATGCCCTGACGGCGGGTAATTTCCTTGGACTGCACCGGCTCGGGCCGGGCGTTATAGGCAATGTCACAGACCGCTTCGAGCGCATAGAGCATTTTCTTTGACAGTTTGAACATGATCAGCCTCCCGTTCCGGTGGAGCCGAAACCGCCGGCGCCGCGTTCGGTTTCATCAAGGCTTTGGGCGGGCGCAAACAGCCCCTGGGTCACCGGCGCGATGACCATTTGCGCAATACGCATGCCGCGCGTGATTTCGACGGGCTCGTCCCCCAGATTGATCAGAATGATTTTCACCTCGCCGCGATAATCAGCATCAATGGTGCCCGGCGTATTGAGACAGGTGATGCCCTGCTTGATGGCAAGACCCGACCGGGGGCGGATCTGCGCCTCATAGCCTTGCGGCAGCGCCATGCGGAAGCCCGAAGGCACAAGGGCGCGTTTGCCCGGCATCAGGGTCACGGGCTCCTCCACAGCCGCACGGATGTCCATGCCCGCCGAGCCGGAGGTTTCATAAGACGGTGCCTCAAGCCCCTCGCCATGGGGTTCCCAGACAAAGGGGATGTCGATCTGTGCGGTCATGATTTGGCCTCGAACTGTTTGGCGATCCTCAGGGCAAGCGCGGCGGCAACCTCGGTTTTCGCCATCGGCTCCCAATCCTCGCGCGCGCCGTCGGTGATCAGATGAATGCGGTTCATGTCGCCGCCCATAATGCCGGTGCCGGGCGAGACATCATTGGCGACAATCCAGTCACAGCCCTTGCGCTTGCGCTTGTCGGTGGCGTGCTCGATCACCTTGTCGGTTTCGGCGGCAAAGCCCACCACCAGCGCGGGACGGTCGCCGTCGCGGTTTGACAGCGTGTGTAAAATGTCGGGATTTTCCGAAAGGGACAGTGCGGGCGGTTTGCCCGACCCGTCCTTTTTGATCTTTGAGCCGGTTTCAGCGACATGCCAGTCGGCCACAGCAGCCGCGCACACGGCAATGTCGCACGGCAAAACCTTCAGGCTTGCCTCCAGCATCTGCTTGGCCGTTTCGACCTTCACCATGGTCACCCCATGCGGATCGGGCTCATGCACCGGGCCTGAGACCAGCGTGACATGGGCGCCAAGCCGGGCGAGCGCCCCGGCAATGGCATGGCCTTGCTTGCCTGATGAGCGGTTGGCGATGTAGCGCACCGGGTCGATCGGCTCATGGGTGGGGGCCTGAGGTCACCAGCGCGCGGGTGCCCGCAAGCGGGGTGAAGCCGGTGCGCGATTGAAAATTAGCTTCAATCGCCGTCAGAATTTCCTGGGGCTCGGCCATGCGGCCGGGTCCAAATTCGCCACACGCCATCGCGCCGGCATTGGGGCCGACAAAGCGCATGCCGTCGCCTTTCAGGGTTGCAATATTGCGCTGGGTGGCCGGGTGGCTCCACATGCGGACATTCATGGCGGGCGCGAGTAAGACGGGCGTGTCGGTGGCGAGCAAGGTGGTGGTGGCCAGATCATTGGCCATCCCATGCGCCATCCGCGCCATGATGTCGGCGCTTGCCGGGGCGACCACCAGAAGATCGGCGGACCGGCTGAGCTCAATATGGCCCATCTCGGCCTCATCGGTGAGCGAAAACAGGTCTTGATAGACCTTGGTGCCGGTCAGCGCGGCCACTGACATCGGCGTCACAAATTCTTCCGCCGCGCGCGTCATGACCGCGGTGACGCCGCAGCCCTGCTCGCGCAGGCGCCGGATCAGGTCGAGCACTTTATACGCCGCGATCCCGCCGGAAATAATCAGCAGGATTTTGCGGCCGCGCAAAATAGAATCCATCTCGCCTACTCTTGTTCGGAATGCCGAAATTTTACACCGTTAGCGCGGTATATCGTGAAATGTGCGGTTCGTCAGGTGAAAAATGACGGTTCCAACACGCCGTCATCCCGGAACCGGCAAAGCCGGGATCCGGGATCTGATTTTGGCACGGCATTAAGAGGTGTCAGATTCCGGGTTCTCCGCCCCGCGGAGCCCCGGAATGACGCGGAATGGTCAGGCGCCCAGCAGGAAATAAAGCAGCACGGCAATCCCTGCGCCTGCCGCCATTGGCAGAACAAGGCCCATACGCCGGGGTTCAGCCTGCCAGTCTTGCGGATTGGACGGGACAATTCCCGGAGCTGTCCGTTGCACCGCGATGGCTTGTGCCTCCATTCGGTCCACCAGACGCGGCAATTCGGGCAAAAGCCGGCCGAGCGCGGCAAATCCTTCGGCGGCATCGCGGATGCGCGCTTCAGGGCCGATCATGCTTTCCACGAAATCGCGCAGGATCGGGCGGCCGACCTCCCACAGATTAAAATCGGGATCGAGATCGCGCGCCACGCCTTCCACCACCACCATGGTTTTTTGCAGGAACATCAGTTCAGGCTGGGCAGCCATATCGAACTGTTCGGTCACTTCAAACAGGCGTTTGAGCACCCGGCTCATCGGCATGGCCGATGCGTTTTTGCCGAAAATCGGCTCACCCATGGAGCGCAGGGCGAGTGCGAAATCATCCACATTGTGATGGGGCGGCACCAGCCCGGCCTCAAAATGAAGCTCCGCAACCCGGCCATAGTCACGCTCGACCACGCCATAGAGAATTTCGGCCAGATAGCGGCGATTGTCGCGGTTGAGGCGGCCCATAATGCCGAAATCAATCAGCACCAGCTTGCCGTCGGCATCGACAAACACATTGCCTTGATGCATGTCGGCGTGGAAAAAGCCGTCGCGCAGCGCGGTGATCAGGAACAGTTCGGCAATATGGGCGGCGAGTTTCTTGGGATCATGGCCCGCCGCCAGGACCGCGTCGCGATCATGCAGCGGCACACCGTCAATCCATTCCGACGTCATCACGCGCTGGCTGGTGCGGTCCCAGTCAATTTCGGGAACCCGGACAAAGTCTTCATTGCGGGTGCGGTCGGCAAATTCAGACGCCGCGGCGGCTTCCATGCGCAGATCAAGCTCAAGATCGACCGAATGGCGCAGCGTGCCGACCATCTGGCTGGGCCGCATGCGCCGGATTGACGGCATCCATGCCTCGGCCCGCTTGGCCGCCCAGGCAAAGCTTGCCATTTCGCTGTGGAATGTCTGTTCGATCTTCGGACGCAGCACTTTAACCGCCACGGTCTTGCCCTCAGTGCCGTCGGCTTCCTTGGTTCTGGCCTTGTGGACCTGGGCGATGGAGGCGGCTGCGACAGCCGCGCCAAATTCTGCAAACACCGCCTCAAGCGGCCCGCCCAGCGCCTCTTCCAGCGCCGCGACTGCCAGCTCTTTTTCAAACGGGGCCATGCGGTCTTGCAGGCGCGACAGATCATGGGCGACTTCAGGGCCGATGACATCGGGCCGGGTGGCGAGAAATTGCCCAAGCTTGATGAAGCTGGGGCCCAGCTCTTCCAGGGCGTGGGTCAGCCGCTCTCCGGGGCGCAGATGATCGGACGGCTTGCCGGAGCCCAGCGCAGCCAGCTTGAGACCGGCCCGGACATGGGGCGGGGCTTCAGCCATCAGCTCGCCGGGGATGAGCGCATTGTGTTTAGCCAGCGTCCGGCCTGCCTTCATCAGACGGCCCATATGGCCAAGCGCGCTCATATCTTCCATCCCGAATGAAGCGCGGCGATCCCGCCTGACAGGTTGCGGTAGCTGACCTGGGCAAAGCCTGCGTCGCGGATCATCCGGGCGAAATCCTCCTGCGCGGGGAAACGTGCAATACTTTCAACCAGATATTGATAACTTTCCCGGTCGCCCGCCACTTGCGCGCCGATTTCGGGCATCACGCGGAAGGACCATTGCTTGTAGATTTGTTCAAGCACCGGGACCCGCACTTGCGAAAACTCAAGGCACAGGAACCGCCCGCCGGGCCGCAACACGCGGTGGGCTTCGGCAAGCGCCTGTTCGATGGCGGCCACATTGCGAATGCCAAAGCCGATCGTATAGCCATCAAAATGGCCTGACGGAGCAGGCAATGCGAGTGCATCGCCGACAGAAAAGCGCACACTGTCGCTCAAACCATTGGCCTGCGCGCGCTCCCGCCCTACCCGCACCATGTCATGGGTGAGATCAATGACGGTGATTTCGGCGCGGTCGGCGGTGCGTTCGGCAATTTTGAAGGCAAGATCGCCGGTGCCGCCGGCCACATCGACAAAGCGCTGACCGGGCCTTGGGTTGAGCCAGTCTACGGTGGCGTCTTTCCAGGCGCGGTGCACGCCCAGCGACAACAGATCGTTCATCAGGTCATAGCGCGCGGCGACTGACCGGAAGACGCCTTTGACCAGGCCGGGTTTTTCTGCGCGGGACACATCGCGAAAGCCGAACGAGACCGTCTCTTCGCCCGTGTCCTTCAAATCTTGGGTGCTCATGGAAACGGACCATAGCCCAGCGCATTTGCGCGCGCTATCCTCCCGGCTTTCTCGCGACATCCTGTCCGAAAGTGATCATGCCTGAATTGCCCGAAGTTGAAACTGTTGCGCGCGGTCTGGAACCGGCCATGCTGGGCCGCACCTTGGCCGAGGTGGTGCAGCGCCGCCCCAATCTGCGCATCCCTTTTCCGCCCGATTTTGTCGCCGCGCTGACCGGCGCGCGGGTTGAGGCGATTGAGCGGGTGGCGAAATATCTGCTGTTTCATTTTGATCGTGGCCCTGTGCTTGTGGCCCATCTGGGCATGTCGGGGCGGATGACCGTCGTGCTGCCCGGCGCGGGCTTGCCGGAGGCCACGGCCCATGATCATGTCGAGTTTGGCCTCGATGATGGTGGGCGGATCATTTTTACTGACCCCCGCCGCTTTGGGCTGATGACCTTTGCTGATGCAGACAACCCGATGAGCCATCCATTGCTGGCGAAAATCGGGCCTGATCCGCTGTCAAACGGCTTTCATGCTGACTATCTGCGCGCCCGGCTCAAGGGCCGCAAAACACTGATGAAGGCCGCCTTGCTCGATCAAACGCTCGTCGGGGGGCTTGGCAATATCTATGTGTGCGAAGCGCTGTTCCGGGCCGGGATTTCGCCCAAGCGGCAGGCCGGCAGCGTGTCGGCCGCCCGGCTTGAGCGGCTGACCCCGGCGATCAAGCAGGTTTTGCGCGATGCGATTGCAAGCGGCGGTTCAACCTTGCGCGATTATGTGCAAGCCGACGGAACGCTCGGCTATTTCCAGCACACATTCCAAGTCTATGACCGGCAAGGGCAAGCCTGCCGGAGGGATGGCTGTCCCGGCACCATCCGGCGGATTGTTCAGGCGGGCCGCTCAAGCTTCTATTGCCCCAAATGCCAGCGCTGAGTTAGGGTCCGCCCGCATCTGGAAAGCCGGTTTGACGACAGGTCTTTGGGGGTTGGGATGGCGGTTTTGGGAAAGCGGCTTGCAGCACTTGCAGTCCTGGTGCTTGTTACATGTGCGCCGGCCTGGGCGGAGAACGGGTTTTTTCCCTCCGTTTCGGACCTGCCCTTGCTGGAAGGCTTCACCGAAGATCACAACGAAACCCTTGTCTTTGACAGCCCCGAAGGACGGATCGCGGTGGCGGTGGCCGCAGGCCAGGGTGAGGCTGATAAGGTGCGAGCGCTTTATGCCGCCTCGCTCACCCAGCTTGGCTGGCAGCCCGTCCAAGGCGATGAAACCGGCACTTTCACACGCGATGGCGAGCTGTTGACCTTGTCGGTCACCCGCGGTTTTGATCCCGGTCAGATCCGGCTTGAAATTTCGCTTGCTCCCGTCGCGGTCGAGCCTCACTAAGTCACTTCAAAATCAAAGGAAAAAGCCATGGCTTATGAAACCATTCTGGTCGACCGCAAATCAGGCGTCGGCATTATCACGCTCAATCGTCCCAAGGCGCTGAATGCGCTGTGTGATCAGCTGGTGCGGGAGCTCAACAGCGCACTGGATGATTTTGAAGCTGACGATGAAATCGGCGCGATCATTCTGACGGGTTCGGAAAAAGCGTTTGCAGCGGGGGCCGACATCAAGGAGATGCAGCCCAAAAGCTATATGGACGTTTACAAGGAAGACTTTATCACCGCGACCTGGGAGCGGATTTCGCGCACCCGCAAGGTGGTGATCGCGGCTGTGGCGGGCTATGCGCTCGGCGGGGGCTGTGAATTTGCCATGATGTGCGATTTCATCATTGCCGCCGACAATGCCAAATTCGGCCAGCCTGAAATCAATCTGGGCGTCATTCCCGGCTCCGGCGGAACCCAGCGCCTGACGCGGTTTGTGGGCAAGTCCAAAGCCATGGATATGTGCCTGACCGGCCGGATGATGGATGCCGAGGAAGCCGAACGCTGCGGTCTGGTCAGCCGCGTCGTCCCGCTCGCCGATCTGATGGACGAGACCATGAAGGCGGCCCAGAAAATTGCGGCTTTGTCGACACCGGCCACTATGATGTGTAAGGAAGCGGTCAACCGCTCTTACGAGACCACTTTGGCCGAAGGGGTGCGGTTTGAGCGCCGTCTGTTCCATTCCATGTTCGCCATGGAAGACCAGAAAGAGGGTATGGACGCCTTTATCGACAAGCGCGAAGCCCAATTCACCAACAAATAAGCCAATTGTGCGAATTCGCCGCGGGGTTTGAGCGTCTGCACGCTTGACGCAGGCGC
This sequence comes from Alphaproteobacteria bacterium, assembly GCA_965227065.1. GTDB lineage: Bacteria > Pseudomonadota > Alphaproteobacteria > SPJN01 > SPJN01 > CBDDFN01. The sequence goes on along the minus strand of CBDDFN010000010.1, from coordinate 105,648 downwards.
TGGGCTTTTCTATAAGCCGCGCTCATTTTAATTGGATGTGCGGATCGAGCGTCTGCCTGAAGGGTCAGGTTGATACGCCCCGCGCGAAACGAGGATAACAAGCCATGGCCAATTCGCCTCAGGCCCGTAAGCGCGTCCGCCAAGCTGCGAAGCGCACTGAAATCAACAAGTCGCGCCGCTCGCGCATCCGCACCTATTTGCGTGCGGTTGAAGAAGCCATCACCGCGGGTGACCACGGCAAGGCGCAAGATGCGCTGAAAGCCGCCCAGCCTGAAATCATGCGCGGCGTGTCCAAAGGCGTTCTGCACAAGAACACCGCCTCGCGCAAAATTTCGCGCCTGAACAAGCGGGTCAAAGCGCTTGCGTCCTAAGCGCCGCTAACGACCCGATTGGCCCCCCACCGGCATGGTGTTGTGGGGCCAATATTTTTTTCAAGTAATACCACACAATATATTGATTGGCCGAATTTTCCCGGCCTGTGGAAATCTCCCCATAGAATCAGATAGCTTGGGGATAACTTCATCCACATCTCATCCCCAATCGCCCCATATCTAGTCAAACACTGGGTTTCAGCACGATCTTCGTGACAAAAAAGTTGCGTGTTCGCGCTCTGAACCGCTTGCGCATGGCAAGCCGCGCCGATAAAGTACGGCCCTACATGCGGGGTGTGCGACGCCTGTCAAAGTCAAAAATGAGTATTGAATAAATAGACGTCAAATTTTTTCTTGGCGAATAGTGTTTTGTTCATGAATTTGGCTTTTTCTGGTCAGTAAACTCTGGGTGAATCCAGTGACGATCTTTGCGGTTGCCCGATAATTCTATCTGCTCGGGTTGCGCATGCTTGGGGATGGCAGAAGTGATTTCGGAAGCGGCGGCAGCCCATATCAGTCCGGCCAGTGGTTATGCAGGCGACATTACGCCTGAAGGGGTCTGGCAGGTTTTGAAGGATAGCCCCGATGCGGCCTTTGTCGATGTCCGCACCAAGGCTGAATGGGCTTTTGTCGGCGTGCCGGACCTGTCGGGGGCGGGCAAGAGCGCAGCGCTGATCGAATGGGTCCAGTTTCCCGATATGAGCCCCAACGCCAATTTTGTCGATGACGTCAAAAAGGTCGCCCAAAGTACCGACGCGCCGCTGTTTTTCCTGTGCCGGTCGGGCCAGCGTTCTGCCGCAGCGGCCAAAGCCTTGACGGCGGCCGGGTATGGGGCGGCCTACAATGTGATTGGCGGCTTTGAAGGCGACCGCAATCAGAACGGCCATCGCGCAACGCTCAATGGCTGGAAAGTGGCCGGGTTGCCCTGGGTTCAGAATTAGAGGCCGCACAGCCCGAAGGCATGAGCCGCGGGCATGCGATGAGTGAGTAAAGCGTGAGGGAGGGCGTCTGGGGCCCGGGTTTGGTCACACAAGCTCAACACACTCAGGCGTAAAATGATTGGCTCCGGCGTTAAAAGGGAGCCGCATAACGAAAAAATTGTCTTCGGGGGGAAGGCGCCAATGCATAACGGACCAATGCGGAAATGCTCCGCATTCTGGAACAAGTCTCAACCGGGCGTAGAGGATTGCGCCCACAAACTGGACGCCTCAAACCGCAATAAGGCGTGTATGTGTCTTAGAGGAAGTCGTTGATGAGCCCGGCAGATCTTGCAAGTCCCGCCCCCGGCGGGTCGCCCGACCAGGGTGGCGCCACACCGTCTGATCGCGCAGCCTGGGATGAGGTGCGCGCGGCGCTGCAAACCAAAATCGGTGAAGATACGTTCAACAGCTGGATCCGGCCCTTGTCGGTGATGGCGCGGGATGGCGCCACGCTGGTGATCGGCTCGCCCTCGCGCTTTATGCGCGACTGGGTGCTTGCGCGTTATGCCGATGCGCTGCTTGAGCTGTGGCGCGCCCATGATCCGGGAATTGCCGCGATTGATATTCGCGTGCGGTCGCGGACCGCCTCGCCGCGCGTTGGAGGCAATGCAGCCCAGGGCGCTGCCGCGCCCCAGCCGATCCCAGAGGACGCCAAATCCGCTATGGACGCCGCTGATGGCGAGCTTGAGCGCAATCTGGGCGCCCCGCTTGATCCGCGGCTGACCTTTGACAATTTCGTCGTCGGCAAGTCGAACGAGTTGGCCCATGCCGCCGCCCGCCGGGTGGCCGAGCAGGAATCGGTCCAGTTCAATCCGCTGTTCCTTTATGGCGGGGTCGGGCTTGGTAAAACCCATTTGATGCACGCCATTGCCCATGAAATCCGCAGCCGCGATCCGGGCCGCAAGGTGCTTTATCTGTCGGCTGAAAAGTTCATGTATCAGTTCATCCGGGCGCTGCGCTACAAGGACACGATGGCGTTTAAACAGCAGTTCCGCTCGGTTGACGTGCTGATGGTCGATGATGTCCAGTTCATTTCGGGCAAGGACACGACCCAGGAAGAATTCTTCCACACTTTCAACGCCCTGATTGATCACAATCGTCAGGTGATTATCTCGGCTGACCGCTCGCCGTCGGACCTTGATGGCGTGGAAGAGCGTATCCGCTCGCGGCTGGGCTGGGGCCTGGTGGCTGATATCCATCCCACCGATTATGAGCTGCGGCTGGGAATTTTGCAGTCCAAGGCTGAAAGCCAGCGCGGCCAAAGCCCGGATCTGGAAATTCCCGACCGCGTGCTGGAATTTCTTGCCCATCGCATCACATCCAATGTGCGCGAGCTTGAAGGCGCGCTGACCCGGGTTGTGGCCTTTGCCTCGCTGGTGGGCCGCCCCATCACGCTGGAGATGGTCCAGGACGTGCTGCAAGACCTGCTGCGCGCCAATGACCGCCGGGTGACGATTGAGGAAATTCAGCGCAAAGTGTCGGAATATTACAATGTCCGCATGGCCGATATGCTGTCGGCGCGGCGGGCGCGCAACATTGCCCGGCCCCGTCAGGTGGCGATGTATCTCTCCAAACAGCTAACCTCGCGCTCGCTGCCCGAGATTGGCCGCAAGTTCGGTGGACGTGACCACACCACCGTTATGCATGCGGTGCGCAAGATCGAGGAACTGCAAACCGGCGATCCGCAAATGGCCGATGATATCGAGCTTCTCCGGCGCATGCTGGAAGGCTGATTTTGCCGCCAAAATCACTGGTTTGAGGCGCGCGAAAAAACTGTGCACAGCGGGGCCGTTTTGCTATAGTTCGGCCCCGGTTTCCTTAGGTTTTCTGATTCGTTTGGTCTGATTTGGATCGACGCGTGAAAACCACCTTTCCCTTCCAGTTTCGGATCCGGGCCTTGGGCGCGTCTTGCGGTGGCACTGACAGCCCTGAAAAGGCCCCTCATGGAACGGGATCGGCGAAACCGGCTGGTGGATATGGGGGGCGTTGAAGCCTCAATAAGGACGACAGGACGCAAGAATGAAATTCACGATCGACCGCAACGCGCTTTTGAAGGCTCTCGCCCATGTGCAAAGCGTTGTTGAACGCCGCAATACCATTCCGATCCTGTCCAACATTCTGATTGATGCGACCGGTGATGGCCTTTCTCTGACCGCGACCGATCTTGAGATCGCGATTGTCGAGACGCTGGAGGCGAGCATCAGCGTTGCCGGGGCGACAACCGCACCGGCCCATACGCTCTACGATATTATCCGCAAATTGCCCGATGGCTCGGATGTCGAAATCGACACGACCGAGGTGGAAGGCCGAATTACGATTTCTTCGGGCCGTTCGCGTTTTGCGCTCAGTGCCCTGCCCAAGGATGATTTCCCGGTCATGGCCGAGGGCGAGTTGCCGGTTTCCTTTGAAATTCTGTCCAATGATCTCAAGCGGCTGATCGACAAGGCCCGCTTCGCCATTTCAACCGAAGAAACCCGCTATTATTTGAACGGCATCTATCTGCACGCCGCCGATCAGGACGGCGTGGACATGCTGCGCGCGGTAGCCACCGACGGTCATCGTCTGGCCCAGGTTCAGATGGCCCTGCCTTCGGGCGCGAAAGACATGCCCGGCGTGATCGTGCCGCGCAAAACCGTGGGTGAGGTGCGCAAGCTGATCGATGAAGTTTCAGGCTCGATCCTGATTGCCCTGTCGGACACCAAAATCCGCTTCACCGTGGGCGATGTGACGCTGACCTCAAAGCTGATCGATGGCACCTTCCCTGATTATCAGCGGGTCATCCCGCCCTCGAACGACAAGCTGATGAAGGTTGATGGCGGGCTGTTTTCCAATGCGGTGGACCGTGTGTCGACCATTTCGACTGAGAAAAGCCGGGCGGTGAAGCTCAAGATCAACACTGACAATGTCGAGCTTTCGGCGTCGAGCCCTGATGCAGGCTCCGCCGTTGAAGAGGTGGCCGCCTCTTACGCATCCGACCCGATCGAGATCGGCTTTAATGCCAAATATCTGCTCGACATTACCGGCCAGATCGAAGGTGATGAGGCCGAGTTTGCCTTGTCGGATGCCGCCTCACCCACGATTGTGCGTGATCTGGACGATGATGGCGCGCTTTACGTTCTGATGCCGATGCGGGTCTGATGCTTGAGGCCCGGCCCGTTCCGACAGTCAACACAGCCGATCCTTACCGCGTGCGCGCACTCAAACTGGCGGATTTCCGCTCTTATGATGCGTTGAGTTTCACGCCGGATGCAGGTGCGGTTGTCTTGTCGGGACACAATGGCGCGGGCAAGACCAATCTGTTGGAAGCCATTTCTCTTCTGGCCCCCGGGCGGGGGCTGCGCGGTGCCAATCTGGGCGATTTTGCCCGCCGGATCGGAACTGGTGGCTGGGCGGTTGCCGCCGAAATTGACGGCGCTTTTGGCTCTGCGCGCATCGGGACAGGCCGCGAGGCTGACGCCCGGCCCGGAGAGCGCCGTCTGGTGCGGGTGGATGGTGAAACCAAGGGCTCGGCGACGATTTTGGGTGAACATCTGTCCATGCTGTGGGTCACACCTGCCATGGACCGGTTGTTTGTCGAAGCCCCCAGTGGACGGCGGCGGTTTTTAGACCGGCTGGTGCTCGCATTCGATCCCACCCATGCCACCCGTGTGGCCGCTTACGAAAAAGCGATGCGCGAACGCACAAGGTTGCTAAAAGACGGGCGTGGCGACGCGCACTGGTTTGGTGCCCTTGAAGAACAGATGGCTGAACATGGCGTGGCGATTGCGATTGCCCGTCGTGATGCGGTCACCCGGCTTGATGGGGCGATGCTCGAAGCGCGCGGCGAATTTCCCGCCGCCCATATTGCGGTGGAAGGCCCGGTTGAGCGCTGGCTTGAAGACATGCCCGCCGCTGTTGATGTCGAAGACCGTTTCCTCACCGCGTTGAGTGAGGGCCGGCGGCGCGATCAGGAGGCGGGCCGGGCCTTGCTGGGGCCGCATCTGTCGGATCTCACCGTGGTTCATCTCGAAAAGGAGATGGAGGCGGGCCAATGCTCCACCGGGGAGCAGAAATTGCTGTTGCTCGCGCTTGTCATCGCCCAGGCGCGCCTCATTCAGTGGGAACGGGGCCGCGCGCCGATCCTGCTGCTTGATGAAGTGGCTGCGCATCTGGATGAAGAACGCCGCGCGCGCCTGTTTGGTGTGCTCGCCGAATTGGGCGGGCAATGTTTTATGACCGGCACGGACGGGGCGCTGTTTGAAGCGCTTGGGTCTGATGCCGATTTTTATTCCGTAATTGCGGGCAGGCTTGCCCGAAAGGACCGATCATGACCGATACACCCCAAACGCCTGAAGATGAATATGGCGCCTCCTCCATCAAGGTGCTGAAGGGCCTTGATGCGGTGCGCAAGCGGCCGGGCATGTATATCGGTGATACTGATGACGGCTCTGGCCTGCATCACATGGTCTATGAGGTGGTCGACAATTCCATCGACGAGGCGCTGGCCGGTCACTGCGATCAGATTTCGGTCATTCTCAATCCCGATGGCTCGGTTTCAGTGTCCGACAATGGCCGGGGCATTCCCACAGAGATGCACCCTGAAGAGGGCGTGTCGGCAGCCGAAGTGATCATGACCCAGCTTCATGCCGGCGGAAAGTTTGACCAGAACAGCTACAAAGTGTCGGGCGGTCTGCACGGGGTTGGCGTGTCGGTGGTCAATGCGTTGTCGAGCTTTCTGGAACTGACCATTCACCGTGGCGGCAAAACCCACAAAATGCGCTTTGAACATGGCAATGCGGTTGCGCCGCTGGCCGTCATCGGCGATGCTGATGGCCAAAGCGGCACCGAAATCACCTTTCTGCCCTCCACCGATACCTTCACCCAGACCGAATTTTCCTTTGAAACGCTTGAACATCGCCTGCGCGAACTGGCCTTTCTGAATTCGGGTGCGCGCATTGCCCTGATCGACAAGCGCGGGGTTGAGCCCAAACAGGTTGATCTGTTCTATGAAGGCGGGATTGAAGAATTTGTGCGCTATCTCGACCGCACAAAATCAGCGCTCATCAAAATGCCGATTGCGTTTTCTGCCGAGCGTGACGGCATCACAGTGGAAGTCGCTTTGTGGTGGAATGACAGCTATCACGAAAATGTCCTGTGCTTTACCAACAATATCCCCCAGCGCGATGGCGGCACCCATTTGGCGGGCTTCCGCGCGGCGCTGACGCGCTGTGTGAACGGCTATGCGCAATCAAGCGGGCTGGCGGCGAAATCAAAATCGGCCCTGTCGGGTGATGATGCGCGTGAGGGCCTGACCTGCGTTTTGTCGGTCAAAGTGCCCGACCCCAAATTCTCGTCGCAAACCAAGGACAAGCTGGTCAGTTCCGAGGTGCGGCCGGTGGTGGAAAGCCTGGTCAATGAGCAGCTGTCGACCTGGATGGACGAGCATCCGGCCGAATCCAAAACCGTTGTTCAGAAGGTGATTGAGGCGGCCGCCGCGCGCGAAGCCGCGCGGAAGGCGCGTGAGCTGACACGGCGCAAAGGCGCGCTCGACATTACCTCGCTGCCCGGCAAGCTGGCCGATTGCCAGGAAAAAGACCCGGCCAAATCCGAATTGTTTATCGTTGAGGGTGACTCTGCGGGCGGGTCTGCCAAGCAGGGCCGCGACCGGTCAAACCAGGCGGTGCTGCCCCTGCGCGGTAAAATCCTCAATGTCGAACGCGCGCGGTTCGACAAGATGCTGGGCTCGGAACATATCGGCACGCTGATCACCGCGCTGGGCACCGGTATCGGGCGCGATGATTTCAACCTTGAGAAGCTGCGATATCACCGCATCATCATCATGACTGACGCCGATGTTGATGGCGCCCATATCCGCACACTTTTGCTGACATTTTTCTACCGGCAGATGCCCGAGATTATCGAACAGGGACATCTCTATATCGCCCAGCCGCCGCTTTACAAAGCCTCGCGCGGCCGGTCCGAACGCTATTTGCGCGATGAACGCGACCTTGAAAATTTCCTGATTTCTGAGACCGTGGATCAGGCCGTGCTGCGGCTGGCCGATGGCAGCCAGCGCTCGGGCGAGGATTTGCGAGAGCTGATCCATCATGCCCGCGAGGTCACCCGTGTGCTCGATGCGCTGCCGCATTCCTATAACAAGGTCATTATTGAACAGGCTGCAATTGCCGGTGCCCTCAATCAGGCGGTTCTGGGCGATCCTACCAAGGCGGCGGAAGCGGCGGCCTATGTGGCCCAGCGGCTGGATCTGTTGTCGAGCGAATATGAAAAAGGCTGGGAGGGCGAGGCCACTGCCGAAGGCGGCTTGCGGTTCAAACGCACGCTGCGCGGTGTGCTTGAAGTTCACGACATTGATGCGCGGCTGATGGAAAGCCAGGAAACCCGCATTCTTGATGGCATGGCCGGTGAGTTGCAGCAGGTCTTTCTCGAACCCGGTACGCTTGAACTGAAGGACAGGGCGCTTGAGATTTACGCACCGTCCGATCTGTTGGTGCACGCCTATAAAGCGGGCCGCAAAGGCATTCAGCTGCAGCGCTATAAGGGCCTGGGGGAAATGAATGCCGAGCAATTGTGGGAAACCACGCTTGATCCCAATGCGCGCGCCTTGTTGCAGGTCAAGGTTGAGCATGTCGACACCGCCGATGATTTGTTCACCAAGCTGATGGGCGATGCGGTTGAGCCACGGCGCGAATTTATCCAGTCCAATGCGCTCGAAGTGGCCAATCTCGACGTTTAGGCCACACTCTTGCCATGCTATAGCGCTTCGTAAGGATGCGCTTTAGCCATTGGTGGGGACGACACTATGCTGTTCGGGAAGCCGAAACCGCCCAAGCGCCCAAGTGCGGGCGCCCGCCGAGCCAAAGCGCAAGCGCCGGTCAAGAAACGCCGCAAGCCCAAGCGTCCGCCGACTGCCGATGGCCGCAACCCGCCCCCGCGCAATCCCATCCTGGCCCTGTTTTACTGGGGGGCGATTGTCGGGCTTTGGGTGATGGCCGGTTTTGTCGGTATCGGTCTGATCTTTGCTTATGATCTGCCCGACAGTGATGGGCTGGCGAGTCTGGAGCGCAGCCCCTCGGTCACGCTTTATGCCATCAATGGCGAGGAGATCGCGACACGGGGGGATTTATATGGCGCGCCCGTCACGATGGAGGATTTACCGCCCCATCTGATTGATGCGGTGCTCGCCACCGAAGACCGGCGCTTTTACCATCATTTCGGCTTTGACCCGATCGGGTTCACCCGCGCAATGGTCACCAATATCAAGGCCGGTGCGCTGGTACAGGGTGGGTCCACCATCACCCAGCAGCTTGCCAAAAACGTCTTTCTGACGCCCGACCGGACGATTGTGCGCAAGATCCAGGAATTGATGCTCGCCTTCTGGCTGGAGTACCGCTTTACCAAAGACGAAATTCTGACGCTTTACCTCAACCGGGTATATCTGGGTGCCGGGACATACGGGGTTGATGCCGCCGCACACAAATATTTTGGCAAAAGCGCGACCGAGGTGACATTGGCCGAAGGGGCGATGCTGGCGGGCCTTTTGAAAGCGCCGTCGCGCTATTCGCCCATGGCCGATCTCAAACGCAGCCGGGACCGCGCCGCCGTTGTGCTGAACAATATGGTCAAGTTCGGCTTTGTCGACGAAGCCGTTGCGCAAGCTGCGCTCGACAATCCCGCGTCCGTGACGGCGAGTTCAACCAGCCAGGCGGTCAATTATTATGTGGATTGGGTGCTGGACCGGCTGACCGATTATGTCGGCCACACGAAAGAAGATCTGGTGGTCACCACAACCCTTGACCCGGCCTTGCAAAATCTCGGTGACAAGGTGGTGGGGCACTGGCTCAAAACGCTGGGTGACAAGCGCAAAGCCGGGCAGGCCGCACTGATCTCGATTGACCATCACGGCGCAGTGCGCGCCATGATCGGCGGGCGCGATTACCGCAAAAGCCAGTTTAACCGGGCGGTGTCGGCCAAGCGTCAGCCCGGCTCGGCCTTCAAGCCGATTGTCTATCTCGCCGGGCTTGAACAAGGCATCGGGCCCAATAGCCAGATGCGCGACACGCCGATCATTCTGGGCGACTGGTCACCCAAAAATTATGATGGCGAGTATCGCGGGCCAATGCGGGTGGAAGACGCGCTCGCCAAATCGATCAACACGGTGGCTGTGAAAGTGTCGGAACAGGCGGGCCGGCAAAATGTGCTGCGCATGGCCAAACGGCTGGGGATTTCAGACGAGTTGCCGCCACATCCATCCCTGGCGCTGGGAACCGGCGAAGTGTCCCTGATCGAGCTGACCGGCGCTTATCAACCCATTGCAGCCGAAGGCGAAGCGGCGTTCATTCACGGCATTGTCGAAATTCGCGAAGCGGGCAGTGGCGAGCTGTTGTTTCAGCGCGAAGGCTCCGGCGCGGGACAGGTGATTTCACGCCGTGATGCGCGCACCATGACCGGCATGTTGATGACCGTGATGCGCGAGGGCACCGGCAAATCAGCCCAGGTCGCAGGGCTTGAGACGGCAGGCAAAACCGGCACCAGTCAGGATTTCCGCGATGCCTGGTTTGTCGGCTTTTCCGGCGCGCTGGTGACCGGCGTTTGGGTCGGCAATGACGACAATTCCCCGATGACGCGGATCACTGGCGGGGGTCTGCCCGCTTTGATCTGGCGGGACTATATGCATGGCGCCCATCATGGCCGCGACAAGCCCCGGCTTGATCCGCGCATCGACCGCAGGCGGCGCGATGGTGGGGGCGAGCGCTTTGATGATTTCCTCAATGATATGATCGATAGCCTATTTGGTGGCGAGTGAGGGGCGGATTTTCACCGCCCACACCAGCACCGATGAGATGCCGAAAAAGCCGGTCATCAGGCTCAATGCGATGGTGGTGCCATCAAACAGCGCGCCGGTGACGAACGCGGCCAGGGCTGCCATCGCCATTTGTGATGAGCCGATGAGGGATGAGGCGGTACCCGCCATATGCGGATAGTTCTGCATGGCGCGGGCATTGAGCTGTGGGCTGGCCAGCCCGAAGCCGAGTGACACCGCAATCTGTCCAACCATCAGGCTGGGCAGGCTGGGGGTCAAGAAGAGCTCAAAGACAATCTGGTTGCAGGCCCCGGCGAACACAAGCCCAATCCCGACGGTCACCAGCCGATTGGCCCCAATCACCTTGCTGAGCCGCCCGGTGGTCAGCGAGCCAATGATAAAGCCCGATACCATGGCAGCGAAGAAATAGGAAAAGGCTTGCGGGCTGAGGCTGAAGACCGACTGGAAGACAACCGAGGCTGACGTCACAAAACTCATCAACGCGCCCATAAGCAGCGCGGTGCAGGCGATGAAGCCGAGAAAATAGCTGTCGCCCAGAAGCGTGCGCCAATTGGCGATGATGGTCGACAGTCTCAGCGTGATGCGTTTTTTGGGCGGCAGGGTTTCTGCCATGCCAAACCCGTATGTCAGCAGAACCAGGGCGGCCAGACCGACCATGGCCAGAAAGATCGACTGCCAGCCAAAGGCTTCATGCAGAATGCCGCCTAGAATGGGGGCGACCATCGGCACCACCGCCATCAGGGCCGCGAGATACCCAAACAGAGAGGCGGCGCGCGCGCCATCAAAACTGTCGCGTACAATCGCCCGGCTGATCACCGGACCCGATGCCCCGGCGAGCCCGTGCAGGAAGCGCGACAGCAACAGTGTCTCGATCGATTGGGCAAAGGCGCATAACAGGCTTGCCAGCCCGAACAGGATCAGCCCGGCCACCATCACGGGCTTGCGGCCCAGCCGGTCGGTGATCGGCCCCAATATGATCTGGCCGCCGCCAAAACCGAGCATGAAGACCGACATGGTCAGCTGCCCCGTCGCGGTATCGGTGCCGAAATGGCTGATCATGGCCGGCAGGCTGGGCAAATACATGTCGATCCCCATCGGCCCCAGGGTCATGAGGCTGGCGAGGATCAGAATGTAAAACGGACTGGTGCGCGAAACGGCCATAAGCGGTGTTGTAACCGATCAGGACGGGCGGCCATAGGCGTGAAGCGTCGCGCCCTGCTGATCCAGCCAGGCGCGGTGGACCGCATAATTGGGGTCGATCTTTTTCACCAGCGCCCAGAAGCGGGGCCCGTGATTGAGCTCCCGCATATGGGCGCATTCATGGGCGATGACATAGTCAAAAACTTGCTGGGGCGCCAGAACCAGCCGCCACGAAAAGCTCAAGGCGCGCTCCGGCGTGCACGAGCCCCATCGGCTTTTGGTGTCTTTCATGGTGATGCGCGAGGGCGTCTTGCCGATCAGACGGCCATAATGGTCCGCCCGGTCAAGCGCATGGGCGCGGGCTTCGGCGCGCAGAAAATCTTCAATCCGGCGGGAAAATTGGGCTTTGTCGCCGCCGGTCGTGATGGTTTGGCCATTGTGATGGGTGGCATCGCGCAGCTTGCCCGAATGAACCAGCAAGGTTGGTGTGCCGTGATAGGGGATGACGGCACCGGGCACGAAGGGCTCGGATTTGGGCAGGGCGCGCAGCTTGTCGGCGATCCAGTCGGCATGGGTTTCAACGAAACGCAGCCCGGTCCGCATGCTGGTCTTGGGAGGTAGTATCAACACCGGCTCCCCGGCGGCGGCATCGATGCGAATTGACAGCCGCTTGGCGCGCGGGTGACGCACAAGACGCAAGCGGATCGACTGTTTGCCGATCCTGATCCGGGTTTCTTCCGCGCCGCTGGCCTGTTTCACGTGAAGGTCTCAAATGGATTGTGATGCGCTATTGTGGCCTTGTGCTCGCGGCAAATCAATTTCACTCATGTGACGGAGTTCACCATGACGCCCTTCCATCTGGCTTTCCCTGTTCACGATCTGGCCGCAGCACGGGCCTTTTATGGCGGAGTTCTGGGCTGCCCGGAGGGCCGGTCGAGCGCGGAGTGGGTCGATTTTGATCTCAGAGGGCATCAAATTGTCGCTCATCTGGCACCCGAAGAATGCACCGGCGCCCCGACCAATGCGGTGGACGGCAAGGCGGTGCCGGTGCGCCATTTCGGGCTGGTGCTCGACTGGGACGACTGGCACACGCTCAAAGACCGGCTTGTGGCCGAAAATCAGGATTTTCTGATCGCGCCCTCCATCCGCTTTGAAGGCAAGCCCGGCGAACAGGCGATCTTCTTTTTGACCGACCCCTCGGGCAATGCGCTTGAATTCAAAGCGTTTCGCGATCCCGGCCGGCTTTTTGCGCGATAAAGCGCCGCCTCAAAGCTGTTCCTTGATTACTTTGACGATCTTGTCGGGCCCGTCTTCAGCGGTGATCACCGTGACGAATTTGTGATTTTGGTCCATCACATAGATGAGATTGGTGTGGTTCATGGTGTAACCGGCGGTGGAGCTGTCATCTTCCACCTTTTCATAATAGATGCGGTAGACACTCGCGGCCTGTTTGATCTCATCAGGCGTGCCGGTCAGCCCGATCAGGTCAGGGTGAAAATGGCCGACATAATCGGCCATGGCCGCCACGCTGTCGCGCTCGGGATCAATGGTGATGAACAAAGGCGCGATCTTTTCCCGCTCGCTCTTAGACAATTGATCAAGCGCGGCGGACAGCTTTTGCAACTCGGTCGGGCAGACATCGGGGCAAAAGGTGAAGCCGAAATAGATCAGCATGGCTTTGCCCGTAAAGCTTTCGTCGGTCACCGTCTCGCCCGTGTGGCTTGTCAGCGTGAAAGGCCCGCCAATCAGGGCCTCGCCGCTGGAAGCGCCCGCCGGTTGAGCCCGTTCCATGGTAAAGATATAGACCGCCCCCAGCCCAAGCGCGATGAAGGACAGAACAATAGCGAGACGGATGGCGGCCATGGGGTGCTCCTTGTCGGGGACGTCTTGTTTTGGTCGTAATGATGCGCTTTCAATCTAGGTCATATTCGTGCTTTTAAGAGGGCCACAATCGTCGCATCGCCCAGAAGTGATCGCGGACGGTGGCAACCAAGGGAAGGTGAGGGACTGGCATGGTTCGGCGTGTTCTGAGTGTGGTGATTGCGGGTCTTTTGATGACGGCAGGGCCGGTCTGGGCGCAAAGCCCGGCGGCGCGGCCGGTGATTGAGGCGATTGAACAAAACAATCTGACGAGCTTGAAGCTTGCCCTGATGGGCGGTGAAAGCGCCAATCAGCGTGATGATGAGGGCCGGCCCGCCATTGTCGCCGCCGCCTATCTCAACCGCTACACGCTGATGGATTTCCTCATTGAACAGGGCGCGAGCCTCAATATCACCTACCGTAAAACGCGGGAAACCGCAGTGATGGTGGCCGCCGCCCAAGGCAATGTCGAGGCGCTCGAAGTGCTGATTGAAGCCGGTGCCGATCTCAACAAGGAAGACCGCAATGGCGAAAGCGCGCTGATCAAGGCGGTACGCAATGGCCATTTGACCATCACGCGGGTTCTGGTCGAGGCGGGTGCCGATCTCAATCAAACCGATTATACCGGCCGCAGTGCCCTTGTTCATGCCGAGGAAAGCCGCGAAGTCGGCATTTTCAACTATCTGTCCCAGAAGGGCGCCACACACTAATACTGGTTTGATCACTGGTTTGATCACTGGCTTGCCTTTGGCGCGTGCGCTGCGCATGATCGGCCAAAGATAAAAGTGGTTTTATGGGGCAGACGGAATGACGGCTGTGGAGGCGCAAGGCGCTGATCTCACACAACCGGAAGAAACCGACAAGCTTGCGCGCAAAGCCTGGTTGAGACGCCAGGAGGGGCGCGCACGCTCCCGCACCCTTGTGCTCATCCGCTGGATTGCCATTCTGGGCCAGTCGAGCGCGGTGCTCGTCGTCCACTTTGCGTTGGGCTATCCCCTGCCCTTGTTCTGGTGTCTGGGGGCGATTGCGGCATCGGCCTGGCTCAATATCTTTCTGGTGATCCGCGATCCGGGCCCCAAACGCTTGCAAGACCGGGAAGCGGGACTGTTTCTGGCCTATGACATCTTGCAATTGACGGTGCTGTTTTATCTCACCGGCGGGGTGCAAAACCCGTTCATCTTGCTGTTTTTGGTGCCGGTGACGATTTCGGCCACCATCCTCAATCTGGGCAATACGCTGGTTTTGGGCGGGTTGACCGTGGCATGCGTGTCGGCGCTGTTTTTCTTTCATTTGCCCCTGCCCTGGTCGAGCGCCGAAGGGCCTGGCCTGCCGCAAATCTATCTGGTGGGCATGTGGTTTGCGGTGATTTTGGGAACGATCTTCCTGTCGGTCTATGCCTGGCGGATCGCCAATGAGGCGCGGCGCATGTCCGATGCGCTGGCGGCAACACAGATGGCGCTGGCGCGTGAGCAGCGGTTGAGCGCGCTGGGCGGGTTGGCGGCTGCCGCCGCGCATGAGCTTGGGACGCCGCTTGGAACGATCACGCTGGTCGCGCGGGAGCTTAATCGCGATCTCGGCGAAAGCGAATATGCCGATGATCTGGAATTGCTGGTCGATCAGGCCAAGCGCTGCCGGGATATTCTGTCGAACTTTTCAGACCGGCCCGATCAGGACGACACCCATTTTTCCGCCGCCGCCTTTTCCGGCGTGGTGGAGGAAGCCGCCCGCGCCCACACCATGCAGGGCAAGGTGGTTGATGTGAAAGTGGTCGGCGAACGCGGCCAGAAGCGCGAAGGCAAAGACCCCGACGCCTATCAGTTCGATCAGCCCTATATTGAGCGGCACCCTGAAATCGTCCACGGGCTGGGCAATTTCATTGAGAATGCGGTCGATTTTGCCAAATCCCGCGTTGAAATCCTGCTCAGCTGGTCCGATACCAAGCTTTATCTGCGGATTGTCGATGACGGGCCGGGATTTTCGCCTGACATTCTTGATCGAATCGGTGAGCCTTATGTCTCGACCCGGCGGCCAGAAGAGCTTAAAAAGAAAGGCAAATCGGCTGAGGATGGTCATCAGGGCATGGGGCTTGGCGTCTTTATCGCCAAAAGCCTCCTGGAACGGACCGGTGCTTCGGTCAGTTTCGCCAACGGTGCCGATGAAGGCGCCGTGGTGGCGGTCAGCTGGCCCCGCGATGCCATCGAGGCAGGCCGGCCGACCGGATGAAACAGGGTGATTGAGGGAAGCAGGGAAAATAGGGCTTGAGCATGAGCGATATTGAAGACGAAACCCCCGAAGTGTTTGAAGGCGACCGCTCGCTTTTGATTTGTGATGATGACAAGCCGTGGCGCGAGCGTCTGGGCCGGGCGATGGAAAAGCGTCAGTTCGACGTTGTGCTCGCCGGTTCGGTCGAAGAGGCGCATGAGCATATCCGCACCGATCCGTCCGCCTATGCGGTTGTTGATCTGCGGCTTGAAGACGGCAACGGGCTGGACGTTGTCCGGGCTTTGCATGAGACCCGGCCTGAAGCGCGCATCGTCATGCTGACGGGCTATGGCAATATCCCGACCGCTGTGGCGGCGGTGAAGGCCGGCGCGATCGACTATCTGTCCAAGCCCGCCGACGCCGATGATGTCGAAGCGGCCTTGATGGTGCGCGGGGATGAGCTGCCCCCGCCGCCGGAAAACCCCATGTCGGCGGACCGGGTACGGTGGGAGCATATTCAGCGGGTTTATGAATTGTGCGGCCGCAACGTGTCGGAAACCGCGCGCCGGCTCAACATGCACCGCCGGACCTTGCAACGGATCCTCGCCAAACGCTCGCCGCGCTAAAGGGTCAGATTTTCCAGTGCGCGCAGCCGCTCAGCGGCCTTGTGCGCCAGCTGGATCAGAAGTTTTTTACGCCGGGCTGCTGCGAGGGCATGGCCCGGCGCTTGTCTGAGAAACTCCCCGCCATGCATGTCCGCCACGATCAATCCGGTGTCATCGGGCAAAAGCTCAAGCGGGAAGTGGGGCGCGACCGCAAAATGAAAATGATCGCAATGGTCACGATAGCCGGACCATTTCTGATCGGTGCGGAAATCCTCGACGCCTGATTTCACCTCGACAATATGGATTACGCCCTTGCGGTCCCAGGCCACAATGTCGGCGCGCAATCCGCTGGGCAGGGCAATTTCGGTCAGGCTTGACCAGCCATGGGCCGCAAGCAGCAGCCGGGTTCCGCAAAAAATGGCGTCGGCGGGATCAGTGTTGCGCGTCATGGCGGGAAGAGTGCCGCAAAATCCGGCTTTGGTGGAAAAAATTTAACCCCATATAGCGTTCCAAGTTTGATTGAACCGGCCCGTTAAGCCGCTATGCTGGCATCAAACATGTGATCCTCTCGGGGGGAATGGATCGGCTCATGAACGACGATACCGACACCGCGTCAGACGGCCCAGACGGGCTCGACCGGGCCCGCAGGCGGCGGCGGCCATCGACCGCCTTTGAACGCGGTGCGCGCGCTGTCGAACAGTTTGTGTTTTCCCGCCGTTTGATCGTCCTGAGTGTGATGGCCGCGATTACGCTGGGTCTGGGGTTTGCGCTGCCAAAACTTGAAATTGCCAGCGGTTTTGAAAAGAAAATCCCGGTCAATCACCCTTACATCCGCACCTTCCAGCATTACCGCTCAAGCTTTTCGGGGGCTGACCGGCTGTGGATTGTGGTCAAGGCCGATACTGGCACGATCCTGACTGCCGAGGGGCTGGAACGGGTTGCCGGCATTGCAGCGGGCCTGTCACAGATCGCGCTGATTGATCCGGCAAGCCTGCGGTCGGTCTGGTCGCCCGATGCGGTCTATATCGATCCTGATGAAGGCAAGATCAGGCGGGTCATTCCCGCAGGCTTGAAGCCCGGCACGCTGAACGACCCGGCTTTGGCGCGCATTCGCAGGAGTATTGAGAAGGCCCATGTTCTGGGTGATCTGGTTTCACCCGATCTCGACGCCGCCATGATTACAGCCGACCTGCTGCCACAGCGCGGCAAGGCCGAACCGGACCTGGAGGCGCTGTCCCGGGCGCTGGAGCAAATAGTGCGCGCACCGTTTGAAGGCGATGGTTACTCGGTTCACATTATCGGCTTTTCCAAGCAACAAGGCGATGTCGCCGCCTTTGCGCGGCAGGCGGTGCCCTATTTCGGCGTCGCCTTTTTGCTCTCTTTCCTCATGGTCTACTGGTACAGCTGGTCGTTCCGGTTGACCGCGCTTACGGTGATCGCATCATCGGTGTCGTTTGTCTGGCAGCTGGGTTTGCTGGCGCTGCTTGATATCGAGCTTGATCCGCTGGCCCTGATTGTCGTGTTTTTGGTCTATGCCATTGGCGTGTCGCACGGGGTGCAGCAAATTAATCTGCTCGCCCGGCTGGCGGCCGCGGGTCACAGCGCCGATGAAGCCGCGCGCATGAGTTTCCGGCGCCTGCTGGTTCCCGGCGCCATGGCGCTTGCTACCGATCTGATCGGCTTTGGCACGCTGGCGCTGATCCCCATCGGCATGATCCAGGATGTGGCGATTATTGCGGGGCTGGGCATTCTGCTCAAAATCGTCACCACGCTTTTATTGCTGCCTTTGATGGCAAGCTATCTGAATTTCTCCGACAGTTTCCGGCTTCGGATGCAGAATGTGCGCAACCGGCGCGAAGTGCTGTTTGCCTGGATCGGGCGGCTGGCGGAACCGCGCCGGGCCTTTTTGATCGTGTTTATGGTCGGGGTGGTTTTTGTGGCCGCCCTGTTTGGCAGCCGCGACCGGGTGATCGGCGTAACCGGGATCGGCGCGGCCGAGCTGGGTGAAAATTCGACATACAACACTGATGCGCGCCTGATTGCGTCTGAATTTGATCGCGGCGTGGATCGGCTGATTGTGGTCGCTGAAATGCCCAAAGGCCAATGCGCCCGGCCTGATTATATGGCGGTGATTGATGCGTTCTCGCAGGCCATGATCGGGGTTGAGGGCGTGACCGGCGTGCGCTCCTTGAGCCGGGAAATCCGTAAATTACGCAAGGCGGCCACGGGTTTTGATGCGCTGCCGGACAGCGAGGCGGGATTGCGCTCCGCGATTGATTTTGTCGGCACTGAAACCGGGTTGGTGGATGCCAACTGCTCGGTCGTTCCGATTGTCTTGTCGGTGCGCGATCACGCCGATGCCACCATTGCCCCGATCCTTGAGCGGATTGAGCATTTCGCGCGCCATGTCTCGATCTCTGCGGAGCATAGGGTGCAAATTCTCGATAAGACGGCGAATTTCTGTTTCACCAACCAGAAGTCGGAAACCGCCAAGCCGGGCGGCCAGCAGATCGAAAATTTCTGCGCCCAGGGCAATGTCTATAATTTCATCCAGGATTTCGGCTCGCGCATGACCCGGCGCATTGATGCGCGCCCGCCGATTGATGAGATCAAGCATCTGTGCCAGTCGGTCGAAACTATGCCTGCCTTTGAAGCGCTGGTTGCGCGCGCCCAGGCTTATTGCAATTCGCTGGAATTTGTCCGGTTGCGGCTGGCCAGCGGCAATGTCGGTGTCATTGCGGCGGTCAATCAGGAGCTTGAAGCGCAGGAGTTCCGCGCGCTTGCCTTTGTTTATCTGGTGATTTTGATCCTGGTCTTTGCGACGTATCGCGACTGGCGGGCAGCCCTTGTGTGTACCAGCCCGCTCACCATGGCGACCTTTATCGGCTACTGGTTCATGACCAGTTTGGGGATCGGGCTGACCCTGTCGACGCTGCCGGTTCTGGTGCTCGCCGTCGGAGTGGGGGTCGATTATGCCTTTTATATCTACAACCGGCTGCAGCATCATCTCGCGTCCGGCGATGATGTGGTTGAGGCCTATCAGCAGGCGGTTGTCGAAACCGGCTCGGCGGTGACGGTCACGGCGCTGACGCTGGCGGTCGGTGTGGCGGCCTGGGCGTTCTCACCGCTCAAATTTCAGGCTGATATGGGCTTGCTGCTGACCTTCATGTTCCTCGCCAATATGCTGGGAACGGTGACCACACTGCCCGCTTTGGCGGTGGTGATCGACAAGCTGTTCCCGCGCCGGCATGCGATCCCGGTGCCGCTGATCCGGGGTTAGCGCAGGGAAAACCCGACCAGCGGCTCCAGCTCGTCCAGCGCCTGGGCGGCATTCAGCACCTTGATGGTCTGCATGCCCATGGCGCGGGCGGGTTTGAGATTGATGCCCAGATCATCCAGATAGATGCAGGCCCCCGGCTCCACCGCGATGGCCTCGCACGCCATCTGATAAATGCGCGGGTCGGGTTTGCGTACGCCGATCTTGCTTGATTCAATCACATGGTCGAACAGCTCATCCATGATGGTCGCAATCTGGCGCGCGGTTTCGGTGTCGCGCACCATGCCTGCGCCTTCCCCGGCCTGCACATTGTTGGTGATGCAGGCGGTTTTAAAGCGCGCCTTGATGCGGCGCAGCGCTTCAACCATTTCAGGCCGCACCGTGCCGCCCAGACATTTGATCACGTCGCCGCCGTGCACCTTGCCACCGGCTTCCTGCGCGAAGGCCTCATCAAACGCGTCTGCCGAAATCTCGGCGCGTTCAAACAAGGCCCAGGCATTGGTGTCGGGGTTTTTGGAGTTGATGGTGCGGATAAAGTCGCGCGGCAGCCCGCGTTCTTCTTCCAGACGATTAAAGGCTTCAAAGGGCGAGGAGGTAATCACCCCGCCAAAATCCCAGATAACTGCTTTGATCATTATTCCACGGTGACCGATTTTGCCAGATTACGGGGCTGGTCTACATCGGTGCCCTTGATCAAGGCAACATGATAGGCCAGCAATTGCAGCGGGATCGAGTAGATGATCGGCTCGGCGAAATAGCCGACATGGGGCACCGGGATGACGGTCACGCCCTCATCATCTTCAAAGCCTGCTTTTTCATCGGCAAACACAAACAGCTGGCCGCCGCGCGCGCGGACCTCTTCCATATTGGATTTAAGCTTGTCGAGCAGCTCATTGTTGGGCGCCACAATCACCACGGGCATGTCGGCATCAATCAACGCCAGCGGGCCGTGCTTGAGCTCACCGGCTGCGTAGGCCTCGGCGTGAATGTAGGAAATTTCCTTCAGCTTGAGCGCACCTTCCTGCGCCACCGGATAGGCCGAGCCCCGGCCCAGGAACAGGGCGTGATGCTTGTTCGCAAAATGAGTGGCCAGTTTGGCAATGCGCGGCTCAAGCTCAAGGGCCCGGTCAATCACCTGCTCAAGTTCATGCAGCTGGGCCACGATGGTGGCCTCGTCGGCTTCGGCCGCCCGGCTCAACACCGCAGTCAGCATCAACAAGGCGACGAGCTGGGTGGTGAACGCCTTGGTGGAGGCCACGCCGATTTCCTTGCCCGCATGGGTCAAGATGACGTGATCGCTTTCGCGCACCAGGCTTGATTCAGCGACATTGCAGATGGCGAGTGTTGAGAGATAGCCCAGTTCCTTGGCGAGCCTGAGACCGGCCAGCGTGTCGGCGGTTTCGCCCGATTGCGAGATGGTGACAAACAAGGTGTCGCCGCGCTGGCGGGGCTGGCGGTAGCGATATTCCGAGGCGATATCGACCTTGGTGGGAATGCCGGCGAAACGCTCCAGCCAATATTGTGCGATTTTGCCGGCATGGAAGGAGGTGCCGCAGGCCACAATGTGGACTTCCTTCACATGCGGGAAAAGCTCCATGGCCCGCGCGCCAAAGGCGGTCGCCAGGACATGATCATCGGCCAGCCGGCCTTCCAGCGTGCGGATGATTGAGCGGGGCTGTTCGTGAATTTCCTTGAGCATGAAATGGGCGAAGTCGCCCTTGTCGATGGCGTCGGCGTCGAGCGCTGATTCCATCACCGGCCGCTCAACCCGCGCGCCAGTCATGTCAAACAGTTCAACCGATGTCCGGGTGATGTGGGCCATATCACCTTCATCGAGGAAGATGACGCGGCGGGTTTCTGAGATCAGCGCCGAAACGTCTGAGGCGATGAAGTTTTCCCCCTCGCCCAGGCCGATCACCAGCGGGCTGCCCGAGCGCGCGACGAACAGTTCATTTTCGCGATCCTGCAGCATGATGGCGAGCGCATAGGCGCCTTCAAGCCGTCTGAGCGTGCAGCGCAGGGCGGCCATTGGGTCATCACCTTCAAGCTTGCGGCAATCATCAAACAGATGCGCGATCACTTCGGTATCGGTGGCGGAGGTGAACACATAGCCCTTGGCGATCAGCTCGGCGCGCAGCTCGGCATGATTTTCAATGATGCCGTTATGGACCAGCGCGATGGCCTGGCCGGACATGTGGGGATGGGCGTTTTGTTCGGACGGCTCGCCATGGGTGGCCCAGCGTGTGTGGGCGATACCCAGCGTGCCTTGTACATTGGCGTCGGTGATCTTGTCGGCGAGGCCTTGCACTTTACCCAGTGCACGGGTGCGGGCAATCACGCCATTGCCGTTCATCATCGCCGTACCGGCTGAATCATAACCGCGATATTCCAGACGGCGCAGACCCTCCACCAGGATCGGCGCCACATTGCGGTCAGCGACCGCACCCACAATTCCACACATAAAGACCTCGCTTGCCCACTACAGTCCCGCCAAGTTCCAAGGGGCGTTCTAGCCCATCGAACTTACGGTGATGTGTCAAAGAATGTTGCCAAATATTATGACAAAACTCATGTTCACTCTTTGTCCGACACATAATCATCAACCCGTCCCAGACTTACAGCCTGATCTTTGTGATCCAAATGAGGCAAATTTCCCTATGAAAGCCCATAGGGTTTGCTAGGGTTTGTCAGTGATGCGCAAAATCAGACCTCATATTGTGATTGCCGGTGGCGGCTTCGCCGGTTTGAGCTGTTTGCAGGCCCTGGCCAACAGCCAGGCCGATGTGACGCTGATTGACCGGACTGACCATCATCTGTTTCAGCCTTTGCTCTATTTGGCGGGGGCGGGGGCTTTTGATCCCTCCATCATTGCAAGCCCGCTCAAGACGCTTGCGCCGCGTCCGCGCAAAACCCGGATCATCCGGGATGAGCTTGCCGGCGTGGACAGGGACGGACAAACCGTGACCCTGATGGGCGGAGAAACCCTTCCCTTTGATTTTTTGGTCATCGCGACGGGGGCGCAAACCGATTGGCGCGGTCATGACGATTGGGCGCGCCATGCATGTGATTTGAAAACCAAGGCCGATTCAGAACATCTGTCGGCCCGTCTGGCGCAATTGCAGCCGCGCGCCGCCATCGCCATTGTCGGCGGCGGCCCCACAGGGGTTGAGCTTGCCGGTGCGCTGACCGACCGGCAGATGGACCGCACCAGCCCCGGCGTGCCGTGGGATGCTGATATTCATCTGATTGAGGGTGGTCGCGATCTTTTGCCAAGCTATCGCCGCGGATCGCGCAAGGCCGCCACTCGCGCGCTGGCCAAGCGCGGGGTCCGGCTGCATCTGGGCGCCAGGGTCGAAGAGATGGGCAAGCAAGGCTTGCAACTGTCGGGTGAGCGCATGGCGGCCGACCTGATTGTCTGGGCGGCGGGCGTGAAGCCGGTGCCGCTGGCTGATATGTTGCAAACCAAGGTGGGCCATGACGGGGTTTTGGTCACCAAACAGCTGACCTTGGCGGATCGGGGCCCAGCGGCGGACCGGATTTTTGTGGTCGGCGACAGTGCCGATTTCTCACTTGCCGGGGCTATGTTGCCCAAACTGGCGCCTGCAGCCAAAGAAATGGGCCAGTTTGCGGGCCGGGTCATTGCGGCCCGGGCGCGCGGCCTGCAACCGCCACGCAAATTCCGCTTTTCGTCGCCTGGTCAAATGGCGGTGATCGCGCAAGGTGAAGCGGTGGCCGAGCTTGGCCCGGTCAGCCTGACGGGGGAAGCGGCCTGGGCGATGTGGCTAGCGGTTCATCTTGCCTTCTTGCCGGGCAATGACAAGCGGCTGAGGGCCTTTGCGCGGGTGGCACGGCTGCCCCAGCGGCCCCAGATCATCCGCTCCGATCCAGTCTTGCGGCTTGCGTCACCACGGTCCTTGAAGCTCGCCAGTTGAGGGCTTAGGGTCCGCTCCAGTTTTATGAAATGGAGTGGTCCATGCGTCTGGTTCTTGCCCTTCTCGCTGTTTTTTTGAGCGTCCCGGTTTTCGCCCATGACTATCGCGCGGGTGCGCTTCACATTGATCACCCCCATGCGCGGGAAACCATCGGCCAGATGCGGATGTCGGCGGGCTATCTGGTGATTTCCAATGAGGGTGAAACCGCCGACCGCTTGATCGCGGTGGAGTGTGATGAGGCGCGGGCGATCGAGCTTCACACCCACGATATGAAAGACGGTGTCGCCCGCATGTATAAGGTCGACGCCATCGAGGTGCCCGCAGGCGGCACCGCCACGCTGGCACCCGGTGGCAACCATCTGATGATTTTTGATGTCACCCGCGCGCTGAAAGCAGGCGAAACCCTTCCCGTGACGCTGATTTTCGAGAAAGCCGGGGCCGTTGCGGTTGATCTCAACATTGAGAAAATCGGCGCGCACAAGCACTGAATGCGCCAAAAATGACGGCTGTTCAAACTTGGGACAGATCGCCTCAGCGGCACGGCTAACCCTTTCTTTCGGGCGGGCGGCGTCCGATATGCCCCTTCAAGACCTTTTGGGGGAGGATTGCGGAATGGCTGCCGACGGCACCCAAACGCCCAATACAGATTTGGCCGATCCATCCGTGCTGGATTTCAAACGCCCCAGCGCACAGGATTTCTGGCGCGCCACCGCGCTTGGCCGGGCCTATTTCCGTCCCCGCTTTCACGGGCTTGATAATATTTCGGCCGACCGACCAACGCTTTTTGTCGGCAATCACACCATTTATGGTGTGCTGGACGCGCCCTTGATGCTCGCCCAGATCTACAAGGAAAAGGGTGTTCTGGTCCGGGCGCTCGCCGATCATTTCCATTTTGAGGTGCCGGTGTGGCGCGACATGCTGATCCGCTCGGGCGGGGTGGATGGCACGCGCCCCAACTGCCGGGCTCTGATGCAGGCCGGTGAACATGTGCTGGTGTTCCCCGGCGGGGGCCGCGAGGTTGCCAAACGCAAGGGTGAGCAATATCAGCTGACCTGGAAAAAGCGCACCGGCTTTGCCCGTATGGCCATTGAAAACGGCTATCCGATTACGCCCTTTGCAAGTCTGGGCCCTGACGATGCCTTTGATATCCTGATTGATGCCGATGATTTATCCGACTCGGCTGTGGGCCACGCGCTGCGGCGGTCGGGCCTGTATGAGGGGGTTTTGCGCAATGGCGATATGATCATGCCGATTGCGCGCGGGCTTGGCCTGACCAGCCTGCCGCGACCCGAACGGTTCTATTTCGGCTTCGGTAAGCCGATTTCGACCAAAAAATATCAGGGCATGGAAGATGACCCTGAGGCTTTGATGGAGCTTCGCACCAAGGTTGAGCGCGCCATCAAGCGCAAAATGAAAGAGCTTGAGGCGGTTCGCGCCACCCAGGACAAGGCCACATTGTTCGACCGCGTGGTCAGTTTTAAGCGCCGCAAACTTGTGTGACACTTGACCTTTCGGTCAATCATCGCGCAAAACACGCGGCACGATTGAGATCATTTCGTTGACGCCGGCTGAGCGGCGCTCGAAAAGGGGGAAAATTATGGGTGTTTTGACCACGGTGCGCCGCGAGGCGCATTATGTGCGCAGTATGATGGGTGTTTTGGGCCGCGTCCGGGAAGTGAAACCCGGTTCCACCAAAACCGTCGCGGACTGGATCGAACCGTGGGCCGAAAAATTCCCCAACAAGCCCGCGATCATTTTCGAAGATCAGACGATCACCTACAAAGAGTTCGATGAAAAAGCGAACCAGATCGCGCGCTGGGCGCAAAATCAGGGCATGAAGCGGGGCGACACCGTCGCGCTCGTCATGGAAAACAAGCCTGAATATGTGATGATCTGGTACGGCCTTGCCAAAGCGGGCATTTCGGTCGCGCTGATCAATTGCAATCTGCAAGGCACCGGCCTTGCCCACACGCTCAATATTTCGGGCGCCGAGCATCTCATTTTGGATGCGGTGCTGGCCGACAATTACGCGTCGTGCGTGGACCAGCTGGAACGCCCGCTGACGGTCTGGGCACAGGAAGGCTCCATCCAGGGCGCGGAAGACTGGGACAAGGCGGTTTCAGGCCAGGATGGCGGCGCGCTTGCCTCGAACGTGCGTGAGGGCCTCACCGTCAATGACCGGTTCGTCTATATCTACACGTCAGGCACTACCGGCCTGCCCAAGGCCGCCAATATTTCGCATCTGCGCTTCATCTTGATGGGCAATGCGTTTGGCGCATCGACCAAGGCGCAGCCGCAAGACCGCGTCTATGTCTGTCTGCCGCTTTATCACGCCACCGGCGGTGTCGGCGGGGTCGGCATTGCGCTGTTCTCAGGCGGCACGTTGATCATCCGGCGCAAATTTTCGGCGACCAATTTCTTTGCCGATTGCCGCAAATATCAGGCCTCAATCGCGGTCTATATTGGCGAGCTGTGCCGCTATCTGCTCAATTCGCCTGAGCAGCCCGACGAGGCCAATCACAAATTGCGCGTGATGATGGGCAATGGTTTGCGCCCCGATGTCTGGGGCCCGTTCCAGGAGCGCTTCAAAGTTCCGCAAATCGTGGAATTTTACGGCTCGACCGAAGGCAATGTCGCGCTGTTCAATATCGACAATACGGTCGGCTCGATCGGCCGGATTCCGGGCTATATGTCCAAAATCCTGCCCACCAAGATCGTTCAGTTTGATGTTGAAAGCGAAGAGGTCGTGCGCGACGCAAACGGCCGGTGTGTGGAATGCGCGCCTGACGAAGTGGGCGAAGCCATCGGCAAGATCGACGCAGACCGCCCCGGCGGCAATTTTGAGGGCTATAACAACAAGGAAGCCACCGAAAAGAAAATTCTGCGCGATGTCTTTGAAAAAGGCGATGCCTGGTTCCGCACCGGCGATCTGCTGAAAAAAGACAAGCTTGGCTATTTTTACTTTATCGACCGGATCGGCGACACGTTCCGCTGGAAAGGCGAGAATGTCGCCACGTCCGAGGTTGCGGAAGTGATGTCGCAAATTCCAGGCATGAAAGAGCCCAATGTCTACGGTGTTCAGGTGCCCGGCACTGATGGCCGTGCGGGCATGGCCTCAATCGTGATGGAAGGCGAAGCCGATTTCACCAAGATTGAAGCGGTTTTGGAGCGTGACCTGCCGGTCTATGCCCAGCCGGTTTTCTTGCGGTTGCAACCCGAAATGGAAGTGACCGGAACCTTCAAACACCGCAAGGTGGAATTGGTCAAAGAAGGCTTTGACCCCAGCCAGATCGAAGATCCGGTTTATTTCCGCAATCCCGAGACGGGACACTTTGAACAGGTGACCCCTGAGGTGTATACTCGCATCTGCGAGGGCGGTATCAGGCTTTAGCACGCCGCATAAGACGGACCGGGAAGGCCTGCCCTGCGGGGGCTAGGGCGGCCAATTTCCCAACAAGCGTGCGAAGAACAGGAGGCACCGGTCATGGAACCTGTGAACGGGTTCGATGCGACTTGGCTCTATCTTGAGACAGATCAGACGCCAATGCATGTTGGCGCGCTGCAGCTCTTCAAATTGCCTGAACGGCTGGAGAGCGGTGGCTTTGCATCCGCAATTACCGCACAAATCGGCGCCCGGCTTCATCTCGTCCCCGCTTTCCGGCGGCGGTTGAGCTACACGCCGCTCAATCTCGACCATCCTGTGTGGATCGAAGATGCGGGCTTTGAGCTGAAAAACCATATTATCAGCCATCAATTGCCGCGTTCGGCCGGTCTTTATGATGCCATCGCGCTGGTGGAAGCTGAACACGCCAAGCCGCTGAGCCACGCCAAACCCTTATGGGAAATCCATGTGCTTGAAGGCATGGCGGGCGGACGCGCGGCGCTTTACGTCAAGCTGCACCATGCGGTGACCGACAATGATGGCGGCCAGTCCACCTTGCGCATTCTGTGCGATCTGGCACCGCATCCCGAACCCATGGTGGCCGGTGTCGATGACTGGGAAGGCGAGCGCGATCCCGGCTTTTTATCATCAGTCTCGCGGGTGGCGTGGAATATGCTTGAAACGCCGGGCCGGACGGCCCGCGCGCTGCCATCCATTGCCCGCGCAGCCTTGCGCATGGGCAAGGTTGCCATCACCCGGACCGACCAGTTTGCCCAGCTGATGGGACCCAACAGCCTGTTTAACGCCCCGGTCAGTGATCAGCGCACCATGAGCCTGTTTGACCTGCCACTTGATCTTGCCAAATCCCTGGCCACACGCGGCGATGCGGGGGTGACCGACATTGTTTTGAGCGCCGCGGGCGGAGCGGTGCGCCGCTATTTGCTGGGCCGCGATGGCTTGCCCGACAAGGCGATGACGGCGTTGAGCCCGTATTCCACCCGCGATCCCAATGACGGCACGGTCGAAGACCGCCTGTCGGTCATTCTGGTGTCACTGGCGACCGATCTTGAAGACCCGCTCGACCGGCTGGAGGCGATCAAAGCCTCGGTGGAAAGTGGCCGGGCAGCGTTTGAACAGGATGAAGGCGCGCCCTTTGCGCATTATTCGGTGCTCGGTGCACCGGCCATTCTGCGCGGACTGGTCGGTGCCTATGGCCGGCTTGAACTGGCAGGCAAGCACCGGCCCATGTTGGGCAATCTGGTGGTGTCCAATATTGTCGGGGTGTCCAAACCGCTTTATGTGGCGGGCGCGGAAATGATCGCCAACTGGCCGCTGGCCTGGTTGTTGCCAGGCCAGGCGCTCAATATCGCTGCGCAAAGCTATCGCGACCGGCTTTATGTCACGCTGTTGGGCTGTCCCGATGCGCTCGACAATCCCGATGAGCTGGCCGATTTGTTCCGCGCGGAACTGAACGCGCTTGATGCCGCCTTGCCGCCCCTCAAAACGGGCAAAGCCCGCAAGGTCGCCTAGATCTCATCAAATTTGGGCTCCGTCGCCGCAAAAGACGGCCGGGCGGCAATCTGATCGAACCAGGCCGACAGATTGGTCCGGCCTGTGATCAGCGCATGGGTGGCGTTGGTCAACCGGAAGGGTTCAAGCGCGCTGCCCAGCCACAGATCGGCCATGGAAAATTGTGTTCCCGCCAGCCAGGGTTTGGCTTCAAGCTCGCGCTCGACCACATCCAGCAGCAATCCCATGGGGCCAAGCGCGCGGCGCGCGCGTTCCAGATCAGGCTCCTGCCCGGTGAGGCGCGCAATCAGTACGGGCTGGAAAAATTCATGCTCGAACACCGGGAAATAATATTGATCCACCATGCCGATCCAGCGGCGCATATGTGCCCGGGTCAACGGATCGTGGGTTTGCAGCAATCCCGGATCGCCAAATGTGTCATCGATGAACTGGCCGATGGCCGCACTTTCAAACAGGCTGACCGGCCCTTCGGGGCTTTGCCACTCAAGCGCGGGGGAGCGGCCAAACGGGTGGCGCTTGCGATGCTCTGCCGATTTGGGGTCGGTCGGGTGGACCTCATAAGCCGCGCCTTTTTCTTCGGCCACCATGGAGACGATGCGCATATAGGTCGAAATCTGCGTGCCGTAAAAATGAAGCGGTTCGGTCATGAGCGGATCACCACAAAACCTGACTTCGGGAAATGAACGGCAATCTGGCCCAGCGTGTCATCCTCGCGCAGCAGCACTGTCCGCTCGGTCGTGTCGGCGACCAACATGCCCTGAACCGGGTCCTTGCCATAATCATCAGCCATCACGGTGACCTGGGGTCCCTCGCCCGTCACGCTGGGCGAGGCGTCCTTGGCGATGGCGAGCGCATCGGCGGCGGGCAGCACGGTTTTTTGACCATGACCAAGACCCGCCATCCGTTCTGCCCAGGCCGACACAGTGGGGGTTAACAGCGGCACAAGTTCCTGGGAGACGGTGGCCCCCAAAAACCAGACATTGAGATAGGCGTGCAGGTCGGCAAGACCCGGTGCAGGACCTTCCACGAAATCCCGGCCATCGGCCAGTTGTTGATCAAGCCAGCCAAACGACACGGCAAGCTGTTCGCGCACCAGCGGCAATGCGGCCTTCATCGCATCCGTGTCGAAGGCCCGGCCCATGAGCTGTTCCCGGTCTTTCTTGAAATCGTCGGGAACGAAATCCCCGATCGTGCCGAAGATCATCGCGACCGACTGTTGAAACCACGGCCCGTCACAGAACCGGCCCATCATCTGGACAAGGCCGCGATTGCCCGCCGGGTAATAGCTCGGCTTGGGAAAGCGCTGCTCAAGTTCGTCAAAAATCAGCTTGGTGTCGCAATAGATGTCAGCGCCGATCTGCAGGACAGGCGTTTTGCGATACCCGCCGGTCAGCGGCGTCAGGTCCGGTTTGGGCATGGCGACGGGGATGTCGACGCCGTACCAGTTGAGACCCTTCAGACCGAGCCCCACCCGTGCCTTTTCGGCGAAAGGAGAGGTGTCATAGTGGTGAAGGATGAGGGACGTCGCATTTGTCATAACAGCCAGCCTGTTTGTTCATGGTTTGCACAGGAAAACTAGCATAGCGAGGCCGATCCGGCTTGCACCCCTTTTCGGGGAGGCTAAACTGCGCGCCATACAAAGTTGATGCCCGGGGAGGAACCGATGATTGATCTTGATGCCATTCAGGCCATGGCCGACATTTCTCGCGTGATGGCCGCCCGCCAGCCCGATGTCGTGGCGCAGATTTTCGGTGACCGGGAAACCACCTATGGTGAACTGGATATCCGCGCCTCCAAAGTCGCCAATGGCCTGATTGCCGAAGGCATCAAACCCGATGCGCGTGTCGGTGCGATGGGCAAGAACTCCGACAGCTATATTGAAATTGTGC
The DNA here is from genome assembly GCA_965227065.1 of Alphaproteobacteria bacterium. Lineage (GTDB taxonomy): Bacteria > Pseudomonadota > Alphaproteobacteria > SPJN01 > SPJN01 > CBDDFN01. The sequence goes on along the minus strand of CBDDFN010000010.1, from coordinate 75,659 downwards.
TGGGGGCGCTCAAGGCGCGCGGCGTGCTGGTTGGTGTCAATTGGCGGCTGGCGGCGCCCGAAGTCGAATATGTCCTCAATGACGCCAAGGTTGAGATTCTGTTTGTCGGTGCGGATTTCGCCGATTTGATCGCCCAGATTGCAGGCAATGTCCCGACCTTGAAGAAGATCATCGCCATTGATGGCGGCCATCCCGAATGGGATGCCTTTGAAGACTGGCGCGCGGGCCAGTCTGACACCGACCCCATGCTGCCGGTGGCGGGTGATGATGACATCATTCAGCTCTATACGTCGGGCACCACGGGTCATCCCAAGGGCGTGCAGCTCACCAATGACAATTACCGAGCTGTGTTCTCCCAGGCGGTGGAATCAGGCTGGGCAGACTGGGACAAGGACGATGTCAATTTTGTCTGCATGCCTTTGTTTCACGTGGCCGGTGTGAATGTCGGTCTGTTGGGGTTGTCGCAAGGCACGACCAATGTGATTTTGAAAGATGTCGATCCCGGCGTGATCATCGAGCTGATCGAGAAGCACAAAATCTCGATCATGTTCCTGGTTCCCGCCGTTATCCTGTTTGTGCTGGCCCATCCGCGCTGCGAGGGCGCGGATTTAAGTTCGATCCGCATGGTGGTGTATGGCGCCTCCCCGATTGCTCAGGATTTGCTGGAACAGGCCAAGGCGCGGTTCGGCTGTCCGTTCACGCAAGTGTACGGGCTGACCGAAACCACCGGCTCGGCCACCTATCTGCCTGATGAGGACCATGCGCCCGAACGCGGCAAGCTGCGCTCGTGCGGCAAGCCCAATCCGGGCGCGGAAATCCGCTGTGTCGATGATGATGGCAATGACGTGCCTCAAGGCGCGGTGGGGGAAATCCTCATCCGCCACACCGCCGTCATGAAAGGCTATTGGAACCGCGCCGAAGCAACCGCCGAGGCGATTGACGGTGAGGGCTGGTTCCGCTCAGGCGATGCGGGCTATTTCGATGAGGAAGGCTATCTCTACATTCACGACCGGGTGAAAGACATGATCGTGTCGGGGGGCGAGAATGTCTATCCCGCCGAGGTCGAGAATGCCTTGTTCAGCCATCCCAAAGTGGCCGATGTCGCCGTTGTCGGCATCCCCAGCGAAAAATGGGGCGAGGCGGTCCACGCCATTGTGGTGAAGGTTCCCGGCGAAGAGGTCAGCGCTGAAGAGGTGATTGCCTTCGCCAAGGAAAATATTGCCGGCTACAAAGTGCCGAAATCGGTCGACTTTATTGAGGTTTTGCCGCGCAATCCCTCGGGCAAGGTGCTGCGCCGCGAGCTGCGTGCGCCCTTCTGGGAAGGCCGTGACCGGCAGGTCAGCTGATGGCGGCCCGTCCGCCGTTCCGGCCAATCGACTTTCCCGAACCCGAGATCGAGATTGAGCATGCGGCCGATGGCAGCGTGCTGTTCTCGGTCTTGAATGCGTGCGACCCCCTTGCGCCAAATCTGTTTGCCATTCTTGAAAATCACGCGGAGGAAACCCCCGACGTGACCTTTGTGGCCGAACGGGCGCGGCGCACCGATGGCAGTCCCGGCGATTGGAACCGGCTGACGTACGGGCAGATGCATGATGGCGCGGTGCGTCTGGCGCAGGGCTTGCTGGATCGGGGTTGGGGTGCGGGCGATGTGATCTTGATCCTGTCGGAAAATTCGCTCGATCACGCTTTGCTGATGTTTGGCGCTTACGCCGCGCAGATTGCGGTGGCACCGGTTTCGCCGGGCTTTTCGCTGCAATCAAAAACCCATGAGAAACTCAAACATGTGTTTGCGCTGACCAGGCCCAAGGCCGTCTTCGTTCAGGACGGGGCGAAATATGCTGATGCGCTGCGCGCGCTTGATCTGTCAGACACCACCGTCATCGCGGTGACACCCACGCCGGATGATATTGCCAGTGTCGCCTTTGATGATCTGTTTGCCCCTGAGGCGACCAGCATGGTGACGCGCTCAATCTTCGAGATCAGCCCGTCCACGGTCGGCAAGGTGCTGTTCACGTCGGGCTCTACCGGCATGCCCAAGGGCGTCATTCAAAGCCAGGGCATGATGGTCGCGGCAATCACCATGGCGGCCAGCGTGCGGCGGTTCAAGGCCGACGGCGCAGCCTACAAGTTTCTCGACTGGTTGCCCTGGTCGCACGCTTTTGGCGGCAATTCCAATCTGAACGGCACGCTGCTCAAGGGCGGCAGCTTTTATATTGATGCCGGTCGTCCCTTGCCCGGCCAGTTTGGCGAGACGCTGCATAATCTCAAAGAGATTGCGCCAACGCTGTATTCCTCGACGCCGAGCGCCTTTGGCATGCTGGTCAGCGCACTGGAAGAGGATACGGAGTTGCGTACAAATTTCTTCTCCGCGCTGGAGGGGTTGAGCTATGGCGGCGCGGCGCTGCCGACCGATCTGGCCGACCGTATGCAACAGATCGCCATTGCCGAAACCGGCAACCGCATCCTGTTCATGACCGGCTATGGCGCGACCGAGACCGGGCCTGCCATCACCTCGACCTGGTTTGAGACCGACCGGGTCGGGCTGGTCGGCCTGCCTTTTCCCGGCGCGGAAGTCAAAATGGTGCCCCATGGCGATGTCTATGAGCTGCGCTTTCGCGGACCGTGCGTGACGCCGGGCTATTTTGGCCGTCCTGATCTGACAAAAGAAGCCTTTGACGAACAGGGCTTTTACCGCATCGGCGACGCGGGCTCTTTCGTGGATCCCGACAAGCCCGAACTGGGCCTCAAATTTGAAGGCCGCGTGGCCGAGGAGTTCAAGCTTCTAACGGGGACCTGGGTGCAGGTTGGCCGCTTGCGTGTCGCGCTTCTGGCGGCCTGTTCGCCTTATCTGCGCGATGCGGTGATCACCGGCCATGACCGGGATTTTGTCGGTGCGCTTGTCTGGCTCAATGATGACAAGGTGCAGGGGCTCGGCGAGGCTGATTTGTGCGCGGCGCTCAAGGACCAGATCGCGGCCTATAATGCGCAGAACCCCGGTTCATCCAATCAGGTGAAACGCCTGCTGGTGCTTGATACTCCACCCAGCGTTGATGGCCATGAGCTGACCGACAAGGGCTATATCAACCAGCGCGCAGCCTTGCAAAACCGTGCCGACTGGGTGGAGCGGCTTTACGCAGACGCGCCTGACAGTCAAGTGCTTGTCATCGATTGATTAGGCGGGCCAAGCTCTTTAGGCTCGGCCCCGGTTCCTAAGAGGGTCCGGGGTGGTTGATGAACGATAATTTCCCGCCGCTCGACCAGGTCTCGCCGGTCGACGTGCTCGATTTCTGGTTTGCTGATGGCAGCCGCGCCCATTGGTGGGAGGCCTCAGACACGTTTGATGATCTGATCCGCAGCCAGTTTGCGGAGCTGTGGGAACAAGCGTGTGCGGGCCATCTCGACAATTGGGCCGACCGGCCCGATGGCGCGTTGGCGCTGATCATTCTGCTCGATCAATTCTCGCGCAATCTCAATCGCCGCTCGGCACGCGCCTTTGCCCAGGATGACAAGGCCCGCTCGATCGCGCGCAACACAATCGCCAGCGGTCTGGATATGGAGATTGAGCGTGAGCGCCGCCAGTTCATCTATATGCCGTTTGAGCATTCCGAAGACCTGCAAGACCAGATCACCGCACTGGCCTATATGCGCGAGCGTGTGGGCGAGCCCAGCGCCATTCTGTTTGCCGAAAAACATCTTGAGGTGATCGAGAAATTCGGCCGCTTCCCCCATCGCAACAAGGCATTGGGGCGCGACAGCACCATGGCCGAGCTTGCCTGGCTTGATCAGGGCGGGGGGTTTTAACTTTCATCCCTCGCCGTCATCCCGGCTCGTGCCTGCGCGTTTGGCCGGGATGACGGTGAAATATTATCGCGAGAAACTTTTCCCCGGATTGAGAACGCCGTCGGGATCGACCGACTGTTTGACAGCTTTGAGCGCCTTCAATCCAATCTCGCCTTTTTCATCTTCAAACCATGGGGCGTGATCGGTGCCGACCCCGTGATGGTGGCTGATCGTGCCACCATGGGCGGCGATGGCATCAGACGCGGCCGCCTTGATGCGCTGCCACTGGCCCAGCGGGTCGGTGAGATCGCGCGGCCAGACAAAGGTGAAATAAAGGCTCGCCCCGTCATGATAGGAATGGCTGACATGGCACATGACAAGCGGTGTGATCCCGTCCGGGCAGACCTGATTAATCGCCTCGCGGATCGCAGTCATCACCGCATCATACAGGGTGCGCATGTTTGACCAGCGGGTGGCGGTTTCCAGCGTATCGACGCTGAGGCCATGATCCATCATCGGGTCGCGCAGATAAGGCGAGTGGAACCGCTGCTTGTACCAGGTTGAGCCGAAAAACTCGCCCATATGCAATCCGCCATTGCGTTTGACGATGGCCCGCACCGCATCGCGAGTGCCTTCCACCTTGGGGCCGGGTCCTTCAACGCCAACCAGCATCAGGCATGGCTTGGGACCGATGCGCCAGCGCAGCAGACGCAGCATCCAGCGCAATTGTTTTTCGCGCGAGGTGCCAACCGTGCTGGCGGCCTGGAAGAAATGTGTTTCATTGGGGTCCGACAGTCGTGCCATGGCAATCGGCAGGCCCGACTGGACCATTTCGCGGATTGCGGCGACGCCATCGAAAAAGTCGCGGAAAAAGAAGCCGCGATAATCTTTGACCTGCGGCACCTGATGAATGCGCACCGTGGCCTCGGTGATGACCCCCAGCGTGCCTTCATGGCCTGCCACAATCTGGTTGAGATTGGGGCCGGCGGCCGAGGCGGGGAAGTTTTCGGTCTGCCACACACCATTGGGCGTGGCGAGCCGGGCCGAGGCCAGCCATTTTTCGGCCTTGCCATATTTGTTGGATTGCTGGCCCGCACCGCGCGCGGCAATCCACCCGCCAAGGGTTGAGAACTCAAAACTCTGGGGATAGTGGCCCAGCGTATAACCTTGTTCCTGCAGGGTTTCTTCAAGGGCAGGGCCGTAAATGCCCGCTTCCAGCGTCGCCGTCATCGCCTCTTCATCAAGCGCGACAAGCCGGTTCATCCGCGTCATATCAAGCGTGATGACCCCGGCCTGACCCTCTGCCTTGATCGCGCCGACGCCGCCCACCACGGATGAGCCGCCGCCATAAGGCACCACCGCAATATTTTCGTCCCGTGCGAGTTTGAGCACCGCGGCAACCTCATCCTCAGTTTCGGGATAGACCACCGCATCAGGGGCGAAGTCGAGCTTGCCCGAGCGGATCACGATCAGATCGGGATAGCTTTTTCCGACCGCATGAAAGGCCCGTTCAAAGGGATCGATCTTGACCCGGTCTTGGGCCGTCAGCCGCTTGAGCGAGGACAGGATTTCGGGCTTGAGCGCAATCTCAGGCAGGGCGGTGTCATCAAGTTTGGCCGCGGGGGTGTCAGGCAGGCTATTGAGGCCCACAGCCTGGGCCGCCCACGCCCAGAACTGATCGGCGCGCTCATCAAGGCCGTAGTCTTCAGATTTCAGGCCCCAGCCATTCCAGCGCAGTGTCGAACGATCCGTGCTCATACTGTGTCCCCTTAGATTTTGAGCGCGAGTGCGCCGGGCAGAATTTCAAAAGATGCGGGCAGCTGCCCCGGCGTTTCGCCATCAACGTCGAGCCAAATCCTATCGGCGGGATTTTGCGGCGTCGCCGTGACTTTGCGTCCGCGCGCGGCCAGAACGCGCTTGTGTTCAAGGATTTTACCGTCTTTGAGCGCGCCTGAACTGGTCAGCGCGTCGAGTGTATTGGTGTCGTGAATGATGGTGACATCAAACAGGCCATCGAAAGGATCGGCCTGAGGCCCCGGCAAAAGCCCTGCACCGAAATAGCGGCCATTGCACACGGCCGCGGTGTTGAGCGCATGAACGCCCTCATGGACGAGGTTGGCACCATCTTCAATGCGGATCGAGACGGGCTTGTTGCGCCACATCAGAAAGCTTGTATAGACCGCCCAGGTGAAGGCGAATTTGCCGCCGAACCATTTTTCCCAGGTCGCGGTGTTGACCGCATGGCTTGCCCGGCCCGACAGGCCAAAGCTTGCAATATTGTCGAAATAGCGCACAGCGGTTGCGCCCTCAGGCGTGGTGTAGGTCAGCTTGCCGATATCGAGCCTGCGGACCGGCGCGGTGGCGATGCGGTCGAGATACTCCGCCGTTTCAAGCCCCAGCCCGAAGCTTTTGCGGAAATCCCCACCCGTGCCTTTCATGATGAAGGAGAACAGGGCGTCGGGATTGATCGGCGTGCCGAGATCATCGGCGAAAAAGCCGTTCACCACCTCATTCATGGTGCCGTCCCCGCCGACTGCAATGATATGGCCCGCCCCTTCGCTCAGCGCCTGGCGTGTCAGGGTGATCGCATCGCCTTGCGCTTGGGTGGTGAAAACCTGCACGGGACCCAGCGCGGCGCGAATGGCCGCCTCGGTCTCAGCCCAGCCCTTGCCCGTCCGGCCTCCCGACGAGTTCGGATTGACGATAACAGCAATGTCCCCCATCGGTGCGCAGTCCCCCCCAAACAAAGGACGGCAAGAGTAGCTTTTCAGGCAGGGCTTGCCCAGATGCTGCTTGGCCCCTTAATGTCGCTGACAGAAAGTCACATCAGGGGGACAAAGAATGCCAATCGCAAAAATCAACGGACACGACATCGCCTATGAAACCCATGGCGATCCATCAAATACGCCGCTTGTCATGATTATGGGGCTGGGCAGCCAGCTCGTTCACTGGCCTGATGAGCTGATCGAGGCGCTGGTGGCGCGTGATCTATACATCATCACGCCGGACAATCGCGACATTGGGCTCAGCCATAAATTCGCCGACAAGGGTGTGCCGGATATCGGCCAGATCATGGGTGACCTGGCTGCGGGCAAAGCGGTTGAGGGCCCCTATTCCGACAAGGATATGGCTGACGATATTGCCGGCCTGCTTGATCATCTGGGGATTTCGAGCGCCCATATTCACGGCGTGTCCATGGGCGGGATGATCACCCAGCGCTTTGGCGTGCATCACCCTGAAAAGGCGCGCTCGCTGATCGTGCATATGTCGACGACCGGTGCGCCGGGGCTCGCACCCGCCACACCTGAAGCCATGGGCGCGCTTTTAACGCCGCCGCCTTCGCCTGACCGGGAAACCGTGCTGGAGCATTCGGTTCCCATGCGCAATGCCATCGGCTCACCGGGCTTCCCGTCTGATCCCGAACGGATCAAGGAGTATACCGGCCGCGCCTATGACCGCTGCTATGACCGGGATGGGGTGGCACGGCAGCTGGCCGCAATCCTCACCAGTGGCAGCCGCCGCGAGGCGATCCAGTCGATCACCGCGCCGACGCTTGTCATTCACGGCAAGGATGATCCGCTTGTGCCGGTCGATGGCGGGGAAGATGTCGCCGCCAATATCAAAGGCGCCCGGCTTGAGATCATTGAGGGCTATGGCCATGACCTGCCGCTGCAACTGGTTGACCGGTTCACCGATCTGATCGCGGGCTTTATTGAAGAGGTTGAAGCCGCCCAGAAAGCTGCCTAATCGATCAGCAGTCCTGCCAGGCCTTGCTGCAATTTGACGGAGCGGCCCTCTGACCGGGCCTGGGCTTGAATGCCGGTCATGGTCGCGCCGAAATCATCGATGAGACGCGGAGAGCTCTCAAGCGTCTCATCAAGGTCACCGAACAGATCATCCCAATGGATCGGTACCACTGTCTTTGGGTCCGTCGCGGTGACAATTTCGCGCCAATAGGCATCGAAATACGCATCACCTTGTGATGCCAGCCCACCGACACCCAGAAAGACCGTGTCAACGCTGACCCCCTCAAGCGCGCCATCGATAAACCCCGCACTGCCTTGCACCAGCAGGCTCTGGCCATTGTCGTGGGTGATCACCACACTATACGCCGCGCCTTGTTTATAGGCGGTGTAGGAGGCGGGCGTCTCAAGGGGAGCATCAATGGTGCCGTTAAGCGTGTCATAGGGCAGCGGCACATGGGTGGAGGCGAAGAATGTCACGGTAAAGGCGCCAAAGCGGTAAGGCTGGTTAAACGCCGCTTCAATGATCTGGTCCTCAGTCAGGCCCGCACCGCGCCCGATATTGGCGCTGGAGGGGGAGCCCAACAGCACCGCGCCGGTCTTTTGCGCGACAAGCGGGGAGTCCATCGCGTGATCATAATGGGAGTGGAGCGGGATCACCGCAGCGGCGTCGCGGACGCCAAGCGCGGCAAGCCCGGCATCGATCTTGTCTTTGTCAGGTTCGATCGTGCCCAGCAAGCCAATCAGTCCGGGCCTGCTGAAAAAACCATCGGTCAGGATGGTGGTCTCCCCATCGCTGATGGCCAGCGTGGCGATCCCGCCATAGCGGACATGCACTTTACCGGGTTGCGGTGCCTCATCCACAAACAGGGTGGCATAGGCGTCCAGATCGGTGCGGTCGTTGAAGATGACTGTGGCCGCACCGGCGATGATCGCTGCGGCCACACCAATGAGGACAAAAACAAGACGCATTGGGGCGCCTAGAACTGTTCCGCGCTCAGCGCCATCATGGTTTCAGCACCCGCCGAGACCTTCTGAACCAGCGCCTTGGTGTCGGGCATCATCTGTTCCATCCAGAAGCGCGCGGTGACGAGTTTGGCTTCATAGAACGCCGCATCGCCGGTGCCTTCGGCCAGCTTGTCTTTCGCTGTTTTGGCAAGCCCCGCCCAGGTCCAGCCGATCATCACAAGACCGAAGATCTTAAGATAGGCGGCCGAGCTTGCGCCCGCATTATCCCGGTCCTTGCCGGCGGCTTCCATCAGCCATCCGGTGGCGGCATTGAGATCATCCAGCGCGGCTTTCAGCGGGCCGGTATAGACCTCCATGCCGTCAACGCCGTCATTGGCCTTGATGAAATCGGTCACCATGGTGACGAAGGCGCCATAGACCGATCCACCTTTCATCGGCAGCTTGCGGCCCACAAGGTCGAGCGCCTGGACGCCATTGGCCCCTTCATAGATCGGCAGGATGCGCGCATCGCGCACAAACTGTTCCATCCCATGTTCATGCACATAGCCATGGCCGCCAAAGCACTGCATCGCCATATTGGTGCACTCAACGCCCATATCGGTGAAATAGGCCTTGATCACGGGAGTGAGCAGCATGGCAACATCAACCGCCTGGCGTGCCTCATCGGAATTGGCGTTGCGCGCCTTTGCAAATTCGGCCGACACCCAATAGGTCAGCGCGCGGGCGCCTTCAACAAACGCCCGGCAGGTCATCAGCATGCGGCGCACATCGGGGTGGACAATGATCGGGTCGGCGGGACCATCGGGGTTTTTGGTGCCCGAGATTGAACGGCCCTGCAAACGCTCTTTGGTGTATTCAACCGCGTTTTGATAGGCGGTCGAGGCCAGCGCCATGCCCTGCATGCCAACGCCCAGCCGCGCCACATTCATCATGTTGAACATGCCCGCCATGCCTTGGGCGGAGGATTTCTCGCCGTCCTTCTTGTCGGAAATTTTGGTCTGGCTGCGCGCACCCATCTTGTAGGCGACCGCATCTTCGAAGTTGAGCACGCAGGTGGCTGAGCCCTTGATGCCCATTTTCTTTTCAATCGAGCCGACGGTGACGCCATTGCGTGCACCCATCGAGCCGTCTTCGTTCACGAGGAATTTAGGAACCATGAAGAAGTTTACGGTGGAGAGGTCATCGGCAAGTTTTCCATCCTCGCCCGGCACCTTCGCAATCACCATATGGATGATGTTATCGGCCAGATCGTGATCGCCGCCGGAGATGAAGATCTTGGTGCCTGTGATGCGGTAGGTGCCGTCATCTTGCGGTACAGCCTTGGTGCGCATCAGTTTCAAGTCAGTGCCTGAGTGGGGTTCGGTCAGGTTCATGGTGCCGCACCATTCGCCGGTGGTCATTTTCGGCACATAGTGCTTGGCGAAGTCCCAATCGGCACCGCCCGCCAGCGCGCCGGTCGCCGCAGCGGTCAGGCCGAAATACATCGACAGGGCGTGGTTGGAGCTTGCCGCCATTTCCGACATGCACATAGCGAGCACTTGCGGCAGGCCCATGCCGCCCCATTCTTCGGGCGAAGACACGGCGTTAAAGCCGCTTTCGGCCCAGGCTTTGTAGGCTTTTTTGTACACGTCAGGGGTGCGCACAATGCCGTTCTCAAGGCTGCAGCCTTCAGCATCGCCGGGCAGATTGGCGGGCACCAGCTCTTCTTCACAAATGCGGGCCGCGCCATTCAGAACCGCATCGATGGTCTCATCATCAAGCATTTCATGACCCGGAATGGCCGCATTTTCATGCACTTTAAGGTGATCTTGCAGAATGAATTTCATGTCCTGAACGGGGACTTTGTAGCTCGGCATGGCGCTCTCCTGACAATTTGTCGGTTTTGGTTGGCGCTCTTTTAGCAGTTCACAAGCTCTCACGCCAATGTGTTGAGACGTCGATTGCGTGTGATCGGTGTTCTGAAGATGCTGAGCCTCGACGTCGGGAGCGGCAAATCCGGGGCCGGCGCAATTTTGGAAAACCAAGACCTATGGAGTTCATCATGAACAAAGCGACCAAAATCGTCGGCCTGGCTGCAGCTGGTGCCATTGCTTCGGCCATCTCGATGGGTGTGGCCTCAACCACCGCCAATGCGGGCGACAATGAAAAATGCTACGGCGTGGCCAAGGCGGGCAAGAATGACTGCCAGACCTCGACCAGCTCATGCGCGGGTACCTCCAAAGCCGACAATCAAGGCGATGCGTGGATTTTTGTCCCTGCCGGCACGTGCGAAAAGCTGACCGGCGGTTCGCTTGAGCCCAAAGCGTAAGGCTTCCTACCCCGCTTGTGGGGGCATGATCGTGCCCCCACATGCTCCTTATCCGTACTGCGCAAGCGAGTGAAACCCATGCCTTCAAAAAAGACATCAGCCTGGAGCCGGAAAACCACCATGCCGGCAGGCGCGGGCATTTCACTCAAGGCTGAACATTATCACGATGTGCTGGAGGCCAGGCCCAAGCTCGCCTTTTTTGAAATTCACGCGGAGAATTATTTTGGCGCAGGCGGTGTTCCGCACGCCATGCTGTCAAAAATCCGCGAAGATTATGCGCTCAGCTGTCATGGCGTCGGGCTCTCGCTGGGCTCTGCCGGGCGATTGAACCCGATGCATCTCAAGCGCCTTAAAGCGCTTGTTGACCGCTACCAGCCCGAGCTTGTGTCGGAACATGTTGCCTGGTGCGGCATGCCGGGCCTGTTTCTCAATGACCTTTTGCCCCTGCCTTACACCGAAGAAACGCTCAATCATCTGTGCGCGCATATTGACGAGACGCAAAATTATCTGGGCCGCCGCATCCTGATTGAGAACCCCTCAACCTATTTGTGCTTTGAACATTCCACCATGGAAGAGGCCGAGTTTATCGCCGAAGCGTGCTTGCGCACCGGTGCGGGGCTTTTGCTCGATCTCAACAATGTCTTTGTCTCGGCGTGCAATCACGGTTTTGACCCCCATGCCTGGCTGCGCAAAATTCCCAATGACATTGTGGGTGAAATTCATCTGGCCGGTCACACGGTGCGCGACGTCGATGGCGTTGAAATCCGCATTGATGATCATGGCAGCGAAGTGCCCGTCCCGGTCTGGGGGCTTTATGCCGATATGATCGCCCGGCTTGGTCCGGTGCCCACCCTGATTGAATGGGACAGTGCCGTGCCTGACCTTGCGACACTGGTCAATCAGGCCCAACTGGCCGAACGCATCCTGTCGGAAGAGCGTGTGATGGGAACGGCCCATGGCTGATCCCAAGCTTGAGGCGCTGCAAGGGGCGTTTGCCGAGACCGTCTTGAAGGGGGTGCGGGCTGACACCGCGCTGCCGCAAACCCTGTCGGCGACCATCACGCCCAACGGGCTTGACCCGCGCCAGCGTCTGCAAATTCACGCCAACACGGTCCGCATCCTTTTGGCTGAAAGTCTCGCGTCGAGCTTTCCGGTCTGCGCGGCTTTGGTGGGCGAGCAATTTTTTGAAGCCATGGCGATCCGCTTTGTTGAGCAGCACCCGCCGCACAGCGCTGCGCTGTTTGAGTATGGCGGTGAGCTGCCGGGGTTTATCGACCGGTTCGAGCCGGCCAAAACGGTTCCCTATCTGGGCGATGTGGCACGGCTCGAATGGGCGTGGGCGGAAAGTTTCCACGCCGCTGACGAGAAGCCTGCCGATGCGCAAACCTTGACGCAGGCGGATCCCGAGGCGCTGTCGCAATCGCAATGGAAGCCGATTGCCAGCGCGCGTCTGATGCGCTCGCCCTGGCCGGTCGATCAGATCTGGGAAGCCCATCAGCCCGGCGCGTCTTTCTCGCTTGCGGAAATCAAGCTTGATACAGAGCCGGTCTTCATCATTATCGCGCGCCCCCATCTTGAGGTCGAGGTGATGCGGGTGGGCGAGATTGCAGCCCATCTGTTTGAACGCCTCGCTGCGGGCGAGCAACTGGGTGTGGTGATGGAAGCGATGGGGATGAATGGCTCCCCTGCCCTTGCCGCGCTGATCACTGCTGAACTGCTGGGAACACCATCGATCATGGGACATGGAGGGAATGATGGCGACGATTGAACAAAACGGATTTGAAAGCCCCGGGCTGCTCGGCGGGCTGGGCGGCAAGATTGCGGCGCTCTATACCGCGCTTGGTCACACGCTGATTGCGTCGCTCGCGCTTTTGATGACGCGCATTGGCGTGGGCATGGTGTTCTGGAAATCCGCCCACACCAAGATTGACGCCGACTATGGTGTGACACAAACCACAGTTTTCCTGTTTCAGGAAGAATATCAGGTGCCGGTGCTGCCGCCTGAACTGGCCGCAACGCTGGCGACCTATATGGAGCTGTCCATACCGGTTCTGCTATGGGCGGGCCTTGCCACGCGGCTGAGCGCGCTGGCGCTCTTCGGGATGACCTTTGTCATTCAGTTTTTCGTCTATCCGAACCTGTGGTCTGATCACATTTTCTGGGCCGGTGCCTTGCTGATCCTGATCGCCAAAGGGCCGGGTCTGTTTTCGGTTGACCAGTTTGCAGGACCGCTGCTGACTGGCAAAAAGCGCTAGGCGCGCAACACCTGGCCTGCAAGATAAAGCGAGCCGCAGATCAGCACGCGCGGGGCCGTCTGTGCGATGGTCCCCAGCGCTTCAGACAAAGACGCGAAAGCCGCCGCTTCCAACCCGGCGGCTTGTGCTTTTTGAGCGAGAGTTTCAGGGGGTGTGGCGCTTGGCTCGCCTTCGATCGGCACGCACAGAACTTGCGGTTCAAGCGGCGCGAAGGGCATGAAAAAGCCCTGCTGATCCTTGGTGTTGAGCATGCCCGCAATCAGAACCAGCGGTCTGGGGTCACGGTTTGCACGCTCGGCCATGAACTGCGCGAGCGCCTGACCGGCGGCCGGATTATGACCGCCATCAAGCCACAGCTCGGCCCCATCGGGCAGCGCCTTCAAAAACGGATGGGCGGGCAGTGGCATCAGGCGGGCGGGCCAGCGGATCTGGCGGAGGCCGCGCTCCATCGCTTGTTCATCAATCGGCAGGTCTGCGGCGCGGCTGGCGGCAATCGCGGCCCCGGCATTGTGGATCTGATGGGCACCGTTCAGATTAGGAAGCGGCAGATCAAGCAGGCCATGCTCATCCTGATAGATCAGCCGCCCGCGCTCCTCCCACACGGTCCAGTCCTGGCCATGGACCCATAAAGGGGCGCGAAGCGTCTCGGCGCGCTCCTCAATCACCGACAGCGCGGCATGGCATTGCGGGCCAACCACCACCGGCACGCCGGGTTTGATGATACCGGCTTTCTCGCCCGCAATCGCTTCAATCGTGTCGCCGAGAAATTGCTGATGATCCATCGCCACCGGGGTGATCACTGAAACGGAAGGGGTCAGCACATTGGTGGCATCAAACCGGCCGCCCAGCCCGACTTCCAGCAGGGTGAGATCAGCGGGCCGCTGCCGGAAGGCTTCAAACGCCGCCACGGTGGTGATTTCAAAATAGGTGATCGCCGCGCCCTGATTGGCGTCTTCGCAAGCCGCCAGAACCGCGCTCAATTGTGCCTCATCAATCGGCGTGCCGTCATGGGCGATGCGCTCGTGAAAGCGCACCAGATGGGGCGAGGTATAGCGATTGACGCTCAATCCCTGCGCCAGAGCCATCGCCTCAAGCGTGGCAACAGTTGAGCCCTTGCCATTTGTTCCGGCGACATGAACGCAAGGCCCGACCGCCTGTTCGGGATGATCAAGCGCGGCCAACAGACGTTCGACCCGATCAAGGTGAAGGTCGATCAGCTTGGGATGCAGGGCCATCATCCGCTCAAGGATGATGTCTGACTTTTGGGTCATGGTGTGGAAGCGGACGCGGGCGGCGGCTCCGGCATGGGCTTGGCCGGACCCGGCGCGGTAAACAGATCAGGTTCAATCTGTGTGCCGTCAGGGGCTTCGCCCTTGTTCATCAAATGCCGGATGATGCGCGACAGGGTCGGGCGCATCTCGCTGCGCGGCACGACCATATCGACCATGCCATGTTCCAGCAGATATTCCGCCCGCTGGAAGCCTTCAGGCAGTTTCTCGCGGATGGTCTGTTCGATCACGCGCGCCCCGGCAAAGCCGATCTGCGCATTGGGCTCGGAAATATGGATGTCGCCCAACATGGCGTAAGAGGCAGACACACCGCCGGTGGTCGGGTCGGTCTGCACGACAATATAGGGCAGGCCCGCTTCTTTCACTTCCTGCACCGCTACGGTCGAGCGCGGCAATTGCATGAGCGACAGGATGCCTTCCTGCATGCGCGCCCCGCCCGAGGCGGCAAAAATCACAAAGGCGGTCTTGTGGTCGACCGCGTGGCGGGCGGCTGTAATGATCGCCTCGCCGGTGGCCATACCCATGGACCCGCCCATGAAGGAGAAATCCTGCGCCAGCGCCGTCAAGGGCACCTTGTCGATGGTCCCGGCACCGGCCACGATGGCGTCTTGCAGGCCGGTCTTGGTGCGGGCATCGCGCAGCCGGTCGGAATATTTTTTCTGGTCGCGGAATTTCAGCGGATCGGCGGCGACATCGGGCAGAGTGAGCGGTTTAAAGGTTCCGCCGTCAAACACGCTTTCAAGCCGTTTTTGCGCGCCAAGCCGCATATGATGGCCGCAATGGCTGCAGACATTGAGCGCGGCTTCAAGATCGCGATGAAACAGCATCTGGCCGCATTTGGGGCATTTGTGCCACAAATTGTCCGGCGTTTCGCGGGTTTCGGTCTGGAAAACCCGTGAGAATTTCGGCCGCAATGCGGTCAGCCAGTTCTCTTTCTTGCCTTCATTATCAGCCATGACGCGCCTCTCTCACTCCCTTGGCCAAATCCTGCACCAAATTGAGCACGGCGGAAACCGTCTGTTCGGTCGCGGTGCCTGACCCGTCCAGACTGTCGCGCACGGCATTGACCAGGGCCGAGCCGACGACGGCGCCATCGGCGATGCGGGCCACGGCGGCGGCGTGTTCGGGGGTCTTGATGCCGAAGCCGACACAGATCGGCAGCGGGCAGCCCTTGCGCAGCCGGTCCACCTGGGCGCCGACCACGCTCATATCAGGGGTCGCGGTGCCGGTGATCCCGGCGATCGAGACATAGTAAAGAAAGCCCGAGACGTTTGCGGCAACCTGCGGCAGGCGCTTGTCATCGGTGGTCGGCGTCGCCAGCCGGATGAAATTGATGCCGTGTTTCATGGCGGGCAGGCACAGCTCTTCATCTTCTTCGGGCGGCAGATCAACAATGATCAACCCGTCAACCCCGGCTTTGGCGGCGTCGGCAAGAAAGGCGTCATTGCCGTACGCATAGATCGGATTGTAATAGCCCATCAGAATGATCGGGGTTGTGTCGTCGGCCTTGCGGAACTCGGCCACCATCGCGAGCACTTTTTTGACCGTAATTCCGGCCTTGAGCGCGCGTTCGGAACTGGCCTGAATGGGCGGGCCTTCAGCCATGGGGTCGGTGAAGCTCATCCCCAGCTCGATCAGATCGGCCCCCGCACCGGGCAATCCGTTCAAAATGGCTTGTCCGGTTTCAAGGTCAGGATCGCCCGCGGTCACAAAGGTGACCAGCGCGGCGCGGTCTTCCTGCTTGAGCGCGGCAAATTTGCGGTCGATGCGGGTTTCGAAAGACACGCTCATTCGTCGATCTCCGTTCCCAGCGCATCGGCGACGGTGAAAATGTCCTTGTCGCCCCGGCCACACAAATTCATCACAATGATCTCATCGCGCGGCAGCTTGGGGGCCATCTTGGCCACTTGCGCAAGCGCATGGCTGGGTTCCAGCGCGGGAATGATGCCTTCGGTCCGGCACAGCAGCTGGAAGGCATCAAGCGCTTCCTGGTCGGTGGCCGACACATAATCAACCCGGCCCAGATCATAAAGCCAGCTATGTTCTGGCCCGATGCCGGGATAATCGAGGCCCGCCGAGATCGAATGGGCTTCGGTGATCTGGCCGTCTTCATCCTGCAGCAGATAAGTGCGGTTGCCGTGCAACACGCCGGGCCGTCCGCCAGTCAGCGAGGCGGCATGCTGGCCGGTTTCAATACCGTGGCCTGCGGCTTCAACGCCGACAATGTGGACGTCTTTGTCATCAAGGAAGGGATAAAACAGCCCCATGGCGTTGGAGCCCCCGCCAATACAGGCGACCAGATGATCGGGAAGACGGCCTTCACGCGCCATCATCTGCTCTTTGGCTTCATCGCCGATGACGCGCTGAAAGTCGCGCACCATGGCCGGATAGGGATGCGGTCCCGCCACCGTGCCGATGATGTAGAACGTGTCATGGACATTGGTCACCCAGTCGCGCAGCGCCTCGTTCATCGCGTCTTTGAGCGTGCGGGAGCCTGATTTGACCGCGCGGACTTCGGCCCCCAGAAGCTTCATGCGGAAGACATTGGGCTTTTGTCGCTCAATATCGGTTTCGCCCATATAGACAACGCAGGGTAGGCCAAAGCGCGCGGCAACCGTGGCGGTCGCGACGCCATGCTGTCCCGCGCCGGTTTCAGCGATGATGCGGGTTTTGCCCATGCGCTTGGCGAGCAGGATCTGGCCCAGGCAATTGTTGATCTTGTGCGCGCCGGTATGGTTGAGCTCGTCGCGCTTGAAATAGATTTTGGCACCAAGTGCGGGGTCCCCGGCTTGGTCCCGATAATGCTCGGTCAGCCGCTCGGCATAATACATCGGACTTGGCCGGCCGACATAATCGCGCAGAAACACCTGCATTTCGTCGTGAAAGGCAGGGTCCTTCTTGGCGTCTTCATAAGCCTGTTCAAGATCAAGGATCAGCGGCATGAGCGTTTCGGCCACAAAGCGTCCGCCATGCAGGCCAAAGCGTCCATTTTCATCGGGCGCGGTGTAATAGCTGTTGGGTTCGGCCATCAGTCTTCGGCTCCATAACCATGGACGATGTCCAGAAAGGCACTGATCAGGTCGGGGTCCTTGTCACCGCGCGCGGTTTCAACGCCTGAGGAGACATCGACGGCTTCCGCGCCGGTCATTTCAATCGCGCGGATGACGTTCTGCGGGGTCAGCCCGCCTGACAACATCCAGGCGGCTTCGAAATCCGAATGCTGCATCAAGGACCAGTCAAACGCCTCGCCATTGCCACCGGGCAGCGCATCCTTGCCATCCTTGGTCTTTTGCGGCGGTTTGGCGTCAAACAGCAAAAGATCGACATGGTTTTCATAGTCAAAGGCGCGGCGGACATCATCTTTGGTCGCAACGGACAAGGCCTTGCAAATCGGCACACCGAAACGCTCGCGCAGCTCATCGCAGCGCTCAGGCGGTTCATTGCCGTGCAGTTGGATCATGTCCATCGGGAAGGCCTTCATGATCACGTCGAGCATTTCGTCGGTGGCGTCGACCACCAGGCCGGTTTTGACCACCAGCTCGGGAACCTCGGTCACAAGTTCGGCGGCCTGCTTGGGCGTCACAAAGCGGGGCGAAGGCGGATAGAACACAAACCCGAGATAATCAACTTCGTGCTTCAGGGCCGCTTCGACGGCGGCATGGGTTTTCAGGCCGCAAATTTTAACTTCAACCGTCATGGGTCAGTTCAGCTCCTCGGCAATTTTGCGTGCCGCTTGTGCCGGGTCATCGGCTTTGATGATGGGCCGGGCAATGACAAGAATGTCCGCCCCGGCGGAAAGCGCCTGTTTCGGCGTCATGATGCGTTTTTGGTCGCCTGTTTCAGACCATGTAGGACGAATGCCCGGCACAATCAATGTGAAGTCGCGCGGCAGTTCAGCCCGCAGCATCTCAACTTCAAGGGGCGAGCACACCACCCCGTCGAGCCCGCATTCATAGGCGAGCGTGGCAAGCCGCAAGACCTGATCGGCGGGGGCACCGCGCATCCCCACCCGGCCCATATCGGCTTCATCAAGGCTGGTGAGGACTGTGACCCCGATCAAGAGCGGCTTGTCTGGACCGGCCTCATCGGTCGCCTTGCGGGCGGCCTCCATCATCGCCGGTCCGCCTGTGGTGTGAATATTGATGATGGCGGGTTTGGTCCGGCTGATCGAGCGGATGGCGCCTGCAACCGTGTTCGGGATGTCGTGGAATTTGAGGTCGGCAAAGATCGGCAGGCCGATATCGGCCATCGCGTCCAGCCCGGCGGGGCCCTGGGCGTTGAAAAATTCAAGCCCGAGTTTCAGCCCGCCCACATGGTCTTTGATGGTTGTGGCGAGGGCGCGGGCGGTTTCAAGGTCGGGCGTGTCGAGCCCGACAAAGACAGGGTTGGTGAAGTGGGTCATGGGCCTTGCTTAGCACGCTTGCGCGCGGGAGGGATCAGTCGTTGTGTCCCACCGCGAGAATCTGGGTGTTTTGCGGGGCGGCGGAAAGCGCTCCGGTTCCGGGCTGCTCGCGCTCCATCTTCTCAATCACCTTGCGCGATTGGCGCGCGGCGCGGCGGTGGGGGCGTTCAGCCATCCAGGTGAGCATTGCGCCGGCGGCAAAGCCAACCAGAAGTCCGGCAAACAGGACCACAAACAGCGGAACAGACAGGGCGATGAACGGCTCAGAGCCGCCGAAAGGATCAAGGCTGAACAGCACCGTTTCCCGGTTGGCAACTGCAAGCGCGATCATCACAAGGCCAATCAGGCCCGCCACCGCAATCCGAACCACACGCATTTACTCGTCTCCGTCAAAGGCTCCGTCGCCAGAGCCATAACCGTCATTCAGCCGCTCGCGCAATTCCTTGCCGGTTTTGAAGAACGGCACATGCTTTTCCGGCACATGCACAGGCTCACCCGTGCGCGGATTGCGCCCCAGCCGCGCGGGCCGGTGCTTGACCGAAAAGGCGCCGAAGCCGCGCAATTCCACCCGTTCGCCCTGCTCGAGCGCCTGGGTAATCTCTTCAAAAATCGTATTCACGATCCGTTCGACATCGCGCTGAAACAGATGCGGATTGTCAGCCGCAAGCTTGGCAATCAGTTCTGATTTGATCATGTGCGCACCTCAATCCCGGCACAAACCGCCCGCACCGGATCATCCCGGCCCGTGCGGATGGCTGGACCCCCAACATTCGCCAACCTAATTGCTGAGCGAAGGATGCCAGAGCACCGCCAAACCGTCAACAAAAAGCCTTTTTGTTTCAAGGGGTTTGATGCCCGTCCAGGCGCTAAGGGCCGCGCTTGCGGTGGCAAACAGTCCGCTTGGTTCCACTGTGGGCGTGACATCGATCACCGGAAGTTCGGCATCAAGCCCCTGGGTTTCGCTCAACCAGGCTTGCGCATCGGCCTCATTGCCGATGGCGTCAACCAATCCGGCCTCCAGCGCCTGGGTGCCCATCATCACCCGTCCATCGGCGACGATATCGAGCGCTGCGCCTTCAAGGCCGCGGCGTTCGCCCACTAAGGTCTTGAACCACAAGTAACTTTCCTTGACGAGACTGTCCATCAGGGCGCGGCCTTCGTCCGATGCGGGGGCAAAGGGGGAGGGTTCGCCCTTGAGCGGGCCTGATGTGTAGCTGTCGACTTCAACGCCAACATCGCGCATCAGATCGCCGAACCGTGTGACTTGAAAAATCACCCCGATCGAGGCGGTCAGCGAGTTTTTGCGGGCAAAAATATAATCTGCGCCAATGGCGGTGATATAGCCGCCCGACGCGGCCACCGTCCCCATGGTGGCGACTACGGGCTTCTTCGCCGCAACCGCGCGCAGGGCGTTATAAAGGTCTTCAGAGCCTGCGGCGGTGCCGCCAGGGCTGGAAATCGCTACGATCAGCGCTTCAACCTCGACATCGTCGGCAATGTCGTAAAGGATCTGGTCGCGCTCGGCATCTTCCATGATCATGCCTTCGACCGTCAGACGGGCGATGCGCGGGCCCGACGGGCCGCTCAGCGACGAAACAGCGCCGATCACGACAATGACCGCGAGCACGATGGCCAGAATGCGCCAGCGATGGAGTTTGCGCCGGGTCTTTTGTGTCTCAAACACGTCTTTGACAGCCTCCTGCACGCTTGATTTCACAGTTTCGCCCACCGTGGGATCATAAGCCATGTCGGACTCCTTATTTGATCTTCGCGCTCTTCTAGCACAAAAAAGCCCGAGGCAGTCTCCTGCCCCGGGCCAAATTTTCAGTTAACTGACGCTTACTTGTCGTCTTCGTCGCTCTTGTTGAGCGCAGCACCGAGAATGTCGCCCAGAACAGCGCCCGACTCGGTCGAGCCATACTGTTCCACCGCTTCTTTCTCTTCAGCGATTTCCAGCGCCTTGATCGACAGCGAAACGCGGCGATTCTTGGTATCGACGCTGGTCACGCGCGCATCCAGATGATCGCCAACGGCGAAGCGCTCAGGGCGCTGGTCGCTGCGGTCACGGGACAGGTCCGACTTGCGGATGAAGGCGGTCACATCGGTATCGCCGATCTTGACCTCAATGCCATTGTCCTGAACGGCGGTGACGGTGCAGGTGACGGTTTCGCCACGGCTGATACCGGCAACGCTTTCAAACGGATCATTGGCCAGCTGCTTGATGCCGAGCGAGATCCGCTCTTTGTCGGTGTCGACTTCGAGCACCTGGGCATCAACCATGTCGCCTTTTTTGTATTCGGCAAGCACTTCTTCGCCGGGACGGTTCCAGTCGAGATCCGACAGGTGAACCATGCCGTCGACACCGCTTTCAAGGCCGACAAACAGACCGAATTCGGTGATGTTCTTGACTTCGCCCGAAACGGCTGAGCCCACCGGATGGGTGCGGGCAAATTCGTCCCACGGATTTTCGGTGGTCTGCTTGATGCCGAGCGAGATACGGCGCTTGTCCGAATCCACTTCGAGGATCTGAACATCGACTTCCTGGCTGGTCGAAACGATCTTGCCGGGGTGGACGTTCTTTTTGGTCCAGCTCATTTCCGAAACGTGGACCAGACCTTCAACGCCGGGCTCAAGCTCAACAAAGGCACCATAGTCGGTGATATTGGTCACGCGGCCGGTGAAACGGGCATCGAGCGGATATTTCGCCGCCACGCCATCCCAGGGATCAGACTGCAGCTGCTTGATGCCAAGCGAAATGCGCTGGGTGTCAGGATTGATCTTGATGACCTGAACCTTGACGCTTTCACCGATGGTGACGACTTCTGAGGGGTGGTTAACGCGGCGCCAGGCCATGTCGGTGACGTGCAGCAGCCCGTCAATGCCGCCCAGATCAACAAACGCACCATAATCGGTAATATTCTTGACCACACCTTCGAGCGTTTGGCCTTCGGCCAGGTTTTGCAGCAGTTCGCTGCGCTGTTCTGCCCGTGTTTCTTCCAGAACCGCACGGCGGGACACAACAATGTTGCCGCGGCGGCGATCCATTTTCAGGATCTGGAAGGGTTGGGGCTGGCCCATCAGCGGGGTGATGTCGCGGACGGGGCGGATATCGACCTGGCTGCCCGGCAGGAAGGCCACGGCGCCGGAAAGATCGACGGTGAAGCCGCCTTTGACACGGCCGAAAATTTTACCCTGAACGCGCTCGCCTTTATCATGCTGTTTTTCAAGAAGCTCCCAGGCTTCTTCGCGTCGGGCTTTGTCACGGGAGAGCACGGCTTCGCCGAGCGCATTTTCAACGCGGTCGAGAAACACATCGACTTCATCGCCGACGCTCAGATCGGGCTCTTCACCGGGGGCTGCAAATTCTTTGAGGGCGACACGGCCTTCTGTTTTGAGGCCGACATCAATGATGGCAAAATCATTGTCAATCGCGGTTACACGGCCTTTGACCACCGTGCCTTCAACACCGGTATCGGCGTCGAAGCTTTCATTCAACAGAGCTTCGAACTCGTCCATGGACGGGTTCATGCTCGAAAGTTCGGCTTGCGACATTCAAGTCTCCAAAAATTTGACGCTATCCAGGCCAACCGGTTTTCTCCGGCGGTCTTGCCCAAAGGGCCATTTCGTCAGTTGAGTTGCGTGTTTGCGCCGAACGCGGGTCGTGAACCGGCTTTAAGGAGCGCTTTTGCGCATCAAAGCCGCATTCACAAGGGCCAAAGCCGCCGCAAACGCCGCTTCTATATCGAAATTGCTGGTATCGAGCAAGTCAGCGTCTTTGGCCTGCGACAAAGGCGCGGCGCCGCGATTTTGGTCGCGTGCGTCGCGTTTTTCGAGGTCGGCCCGGATTTCGGCAAGCGATGCGTCCCCGCCAAGCTCTTTGGCGCGGCGGGCGGCGCGCACCGCAAGGTCGGCCGTCACATAGAGTTTGGCGTCGGCGTCAGGGCAGATCACCGTGCCGATATCGCGGCCATCAAGGACCGCGCCGGGGGCGCCATCGGGCGGATTTTTGGCGAAATTCCGCTGAAAATCGAGCAAGGCGGTGCGCACCTCAGCCATCGCGGCAACTTTTGAGGCCCATTCGCCAGCCTCCCGGCTGCGCAAGTCGGGATGGTTGAGATCGGCGCCGCTCAGGTCGGCTGCGATCACGGCAGGATCGCCACCTTGCTCCTCTAGCTTGAGGCCGACTGCGCGATAAAGAGAGCCGGTATCGAGATAGGCAAAGCCGAAATGGGCGGCAATTTTTTTTGCCAGTGTGCCTTTTCCGCTGGCCGCAGTGCCGTCAATAGCAATGACCACGCTCATGCAGGGGCCTGTTCAACCCGCGCCCCAAGCCCGCGCATAAGCTCGGCAAAGCCGGGAAAGCTGGTTTCAATCGGGCTGGCATCATCCACCGTGACCGGGTTCTGTGCGGCGAGCCCCAGGGTGAGGAAGGCCATGGCAATGCGGTGATCCAGATGGGTCTTGACCGTCGCGCCGCCGGGCACCGGCGTGCCGCCCGTGCCGTGAATGGCGATGCCGTCTTCAAATTCTTCCACCCTGACCCCGCAAGCTTTGAGCCCGTCGGCCATGACGGCGAGACGATTGCTTTCCTTTACCCGCAGCTCTTCAAGGCCCCGGGCCAGGGTACGGCCCTCAGCCAGGGCCGCGGCGGCAAACAAAACGGGATATTCATCAATCATGCTGGCGGCCCGCTCAGCCGGGACGGTGACGGCCTTGAGCGGGGAATGTTCAACCATAAGATCGCCAACCGGCTCACCGCCTTCGGTGCGTTCATTGCTAATGGTGATCTTGGCGCCCATGTCTTTCAGCGTCTCGTAAAGTCCGATGCGGCCGGGATTGAGCAAGACGCCGGGGATGGAGATTTGGGAGCCCTCGGTGATCAGCGCGGCAATCACCGGGAAGGCGGCCGATGAAGGGTCGCGCGGCACCACAATGGGGGCAGGCGTCATCTCTTGCTCGCCCATCAGCGTGATCACCTTGCCCTGATCGCTGTCTTCAACGGTGAGCGCAATGCCGAAGGCTTGCAGCATGCGTTCGGTGTGATCGCGGGTGGCGACGGGCTCGATCACCGTCGTCAGGCCCGGCGTGTTGAGCCCGGCCAGCAGGATGGCTGATTTCACCTGCGCTGAGGCCACCGGCAGCGTGTAGCTCAAGGGGCGCGGCAGGGTGGCCCCGGTCACGGTCAGCGGCAGGCGGCCCCCTTCGCGGGTGACGAAGCGGGCCCCCATGGCTTCAAGCGGCGTGATCACCCGGCCCATAGGGCGTTTTGATAGGCTGGCATCGCCAATCAAGGTGGCGGTGATCGGCGCTGTGGCGATGAGGCCGAGCAACAGCCGTGTGCTGGTGCCTGAATTGCCCATATTGAGTTCGGTCTCAGGCTCCATCAGCCCGCCAATGCCGACGCCATAGGTGCGCCACTGGCCCGGCCCGTCCTGATGGATCTCAGCCCCCATCTTGCGCAGCGCCTCGGCGGTGGACAGCACGTCTTCGCCTTCAAGCAGGCCGGTGATGGTGGTTTCGCCGACTGCGAGAGCGCCGAACATCAAGGCGCGGTGCGAGATTGATTTGTCACCTGGAATGGTGGCGGTGCCTGATAGGCCAGAAGACAGGCGAGAGGAAAGTGTTGCGCTGAGCGTCATGAAACACCCGTTCGAAGAAGGACGGAATCTGCGTTGGGCTCTATCATGATTGGCCGCGAAAGGCGATGGCCGGTCGTGCAGGGGCATGAGGGATGGTGTGGCGCAAAGGATGCGGCAAATGGCGCGGTAAGTCTTTGGGCCAAAACCCCTTTGACACTCAGCCCGCCGCGTGGCAGTCAGACCCTCTGTCACCAATCGGTCATGGATGGAGCAAGCGGCGGTGGCCAAAGATGAATGGGGCAAAAAGCGCACATGCCCCTCTTGTGGTGCGCGTTTCTACGATATGCAGGCGGAGTTTCCGCTCATTTGCCCGAAATGCGAGACCGCGTTCGAGCCTGAGCGTGTGCTGAAGCCGCGGCGTCAACGTCCTGAAGAGGAGCCCAAACCGGCACCCGAAAAGGATGAAGACGAGGATGAGGTCGAAGACGATGAGGGCGATGATGCGCTGATCGACGATGATGACGAGGACGATGTCACCGTCGGCCTGACTGACGATGATGACGATGATGATGTCACCGTCGAGGTTGAAGTCGTCAAGGATGACGACGACGACCGTTAAACGGCTGTCTGAGGTTTGCGGAGCGCCATAGTGTAGTGCGGCGATCCGTCATCGAAATTGTAAGAATTTCGTGACAGTTTTTTCTTGATTGGAGCGGGGCGCAGACCTAGTGTGCGCCTCCTCGCGGGGCTGCTGGCTCCGCCTTCCCATGGTTCGGGGCCGTAGCTCAGTTGGGAGAGCGCTACAATGGCATTGTAGAGGTCAGGGGTTCGACTCCCCTCGGCTCCACCAATTTTCTTCGAAAATTGTTTTCGCCTTCGGTTTGTCCGTTGGCACAAAGTTCGACAGAGTTCGAACTTTGCGCGGGGGGCTCCACCAATTTTCTTCGAAAATTGTTTTCACCTTCGGTTTGTCCGTTGGCACAAGGTTCGACCGGGTTCGACCTTCGTGCGGGGGCTCCACCAATTTTCTTCGAAAATTGTTTTCGCCTTCAGTCTGTCCGTTGGCACCCGTCACCCAAGAGCCACTTGCGCGCTTCGGGCGGCACGCCACCCCAAATACGTTGCTAAGCGGCGCGCTCGGCGCTCCAGCCCAGTTCCTTGGCGCGCTGGGCGGCCAGGGCGGGAACATCCTGGGCGATAAAATGCTTGTGCAGGATCTGCACGCCAAGCGCATGGTTGATCACCGCATCAAGCTGGACTTTACGTGCCCGGCTGGTTTCATCGGCCACCGCTTCTTCGAGCATGTCGTGAACCGCCTTGTGATCAAGCACGCCCGCCGCTGTGACCGCCTCGTCTGACAGATGCTCATCAGCGAGCACCATCATGGATGCCCATTTTTGCTGATCGGTGTGCGCGGGCGGGGCCATGAAGGCGAATTTCTCACGCTCATAGAGCACTTTGGGCAAAAGCCCTTTCATCGCTTCGCGCAGGACATATTTTTCCTTACGCTCCTTGATGCGGTGAATGGGCGGGATGGTGACAGCGGCTGCAGCCAGATGATGATCAAGGAAGGCGGGCCGCGCCTCCATCGAATTGGCCATATCAACCCGGTCCCCGCCCCAGGTCAGGATCTGACCCTCAAGCATGGTTTTCGACCAGACATATTGAGCCCGGTCGAGCGGATGCCGCCCCGACAGGGCTGTCGTGTCGAACGTATCTGCAATCGCCTCGCCGGGATGGTAACGGGTCAACCGCTCCCGCAAATCGGCCTGCATGAGCCCGCGTGCCGTGTGCGTGCAGGCCAGCCAGGGCTGCAAACAGCTGGGCGTGAAACCAATCTTGGCCGACAGATGGGGGTCATCAAGCTCATCCTCGGCCAGCATGGCGCCTTTGAACAAGGCATTTGACTCGCCCAGCATGGATTCCCAGGTCTTGCGCTCATCAGCGTCCAAATCAGGCAGGCCGTGCAGGAACAGATCGCGCCGGAAGGCGGGATAGCCTGCAAACAGCTCATCAGAGCCCTCACCGGTCAGCACAACCTTGTAGCCAAGCTCATTGACCCGCTGGCTCATGAGATATTTGGCGACCGCGAGCGTGTTGTAGATGGTCCGCTCTGTATGCCACAGCGTCTTTTCAAAATGCCCGTAGAGATGATTGGCGTTAAGCCGCAGCACCTCCTGATCCGCGCCGGTGGCCTCAGCCATCTCGGTTGCGACCGGGGTTTCGTCATAATCGGCGTCATCAAAGCCGATGGTGAACGCCTTCACCGGGTCTTGCCGGACGGCGGCAGACAGTCCCAGGATTGAACAGCTATCGATCCCGCCCGACAGATAACAGCCGACCGGCACGTCTGCCTCAAGGCGCAGCGTCACCGCCTCCAGCAGCTTTTCGCGGACAAGCTCGATATTGTCCGCTTCACTGCGCGGATCGTGATGGGCATCAGCATGGGGGAACTCATAATCCCAATATTGCAGATCATCGATCTGGAAGCTGGTGCCCGAGCGTTTGACGCGCAGCACATGGCCCGGCTTGATCTGATGCACCCCTTCAAAGGCGGTGGTGCCGGGCACCATCACCTGAATGAGCTGGTGCAGCACGCCTTCTTCATGAAGACGCCGCTCCACTTTGGGATGCGCAAACAGCACCTTGATTTCAGAACCGAACACCAGCCCGTCTTCGGTCATCGTCCAGTAAAGCGGCTTGACGCCGAAGCGGTCGCGCACCAGAAACAGCGCGTCCTCGTCCTTGTCATACAGCGCCACGGCAAACTCGCCGCGCAGATTGATCAGGGTTTTTTCAAGCCCCAGCCGGGGATAAAGCCCCAGAATGATTTCAGAATCCGACTTTGACTGGAAGCGGTCGCCCCGGCTGGTCAGATCAGCGCGGATGCGCTTGAAGTCATAGAATTCGCCATTATGGGCAAGCAGCAGCCGGCCATCCTTGCTTTCAAAAGGCTGACGCGCCCGGGTTTCGTCCAGATCAATGATCGACAGGCGGGCATGGGAAAAGCCAATGCCGCGATCATCCATGCAGCGCACGCCGAATTCGTCGGGGCCGCGATGATACTGGATCGCCGCCATATTGGCGAGCAATTGGCGGTCGAGGGGCTGTTGAGGGTCGCGGTGAAAAATACCGGCAATGCCGCACATACTCAGAGACTTCCTTTTGTTAGATCACATCCATGACACGGTCGATCCGCTGGACCAGGCAGGTCAGCAGAGCCTGGCGGACAAAGACCGCGCCGCGCGCTTGCGCAAAATACCAATTGTGCGGCGTGTCATCGAGGCTGGTGTCGAGCTCGTCACCGCGCGCCAGCGGGTGCATGACAATCGCGCCTTGTTTGAGCGGGGAGGTCCGGTCCAGCCGGAAGGCGTCATTCATGACCTGAAAATCGTCCTTCTCCCACACAATGGCATTGATATAGACCACGTCGAGGGCCCGGCAGTTCATCGCGCAACACGGTGGTTTCGCGGATAGTCAGCCCCGCCTTCTCAAGCTCCTCACGCTGGCCCGCGCCGAACAGTTCCTGGCGCTTGCCGTCATGAATGACGACGACTTCTTCGAACGCGTAGGAAAAATGCGACAGCATGATCAGCAGGCTGCGCACCGTGCGCATCCGGTTGGGCAGACCGACAATGCCGATGCGGATTTTTTCGCATTTGGGGTCAAGCAGGGCGGGCCGCCATTTCAGGATCGTATAAAGGTCAGCCAGTGCCTGGGTGGGATGCTCATCCACGCCATTGCCCGCATTGATGATCGGCACACGCAGGCTTTGCGCCATCTCGAACACCGATCCCGCATTGACGTCGCGCAGCACGACACAGTCGCCGTAATTGTTGAACATCTCGCCAATGTCACTGAGCGACTCACCCTTGGCGATGCCGGTGGTGGCGCGGTCTGTGATCGACATGATGTCACCGCCCATGCGGTGCCACGCGCTTTCAAAGGACAGGCGCGTCCGCGTGCTGGGTTCATAAAAGGCCGAGATCAGAACCTTGCCCTTCAGCGGATTGGAATAGCGCCGCGGATTGGCCTCAAACTTGGCGGCCAGCCGGAACAGTTGCAGCAGCATATCCCGGTTGAACTGCTTGGCCGACACGATGTGCTGGCTATCGAGCCCCGTTAAAGGCTCATAATCTTCCTGAATATTCTGGGATCAGTTCCTTGGGGTGAACATCGCCGTAAATGTCGGGGCGGGACCGGTCAAATTCGACCTGGTCCTTTAAGTCTTCTGTCACCATAGGGTTTTGTCCTTCACGTCTTTAAGCAACAAACCGATCAGGACGACCGGGGAAAGGGAAACAAGGATCAGCGCGGGCCAGACCAGCATTTCCAGAAAGGCAGCTGAAATCATGAGGAGGCCTCCTCGCGCAATTTTTCGAAATCAAACCGTGTGCCGTCGCTCAGCACAAAGATCACGCTGATGATGAGTGATACGCCGGTTGCGACCAAAGCGGCGGTGTAAAAGCCGATGGCAAAAAACGCCCACAGGCCGGTGGCGGTCCCCACAGCCATGGCGAGCGCGGCACCCAGATTACCCAGGCGATTGGTTTTAAGCCCGATGGCAATGGGCCAGATGGTGCTGGCCACAAACGCGCCGGTGAACTGCAACAACTCGCCCAGGGTCGACACCCGGATCAAGCAGACAAGCCACACAGCGAGGCCCAATATCAGGATCGTGTTGCGCGCGACCTTGCGCAGTTGATCATCGCTGGCGGTTTTCCAGAACAGGCCTTTGACAATGTCATTGCTGATCAGGTCCGCGGTTGCCGCGAGCACCGAATCAAGGCTTGAGGCGAGCGCTGCGAAAACAACGATAAAGACCAGGATGGCCCCAACTTCGCCCAGCACTTGTCCCGCCACCAACGGCGCGACCATATCGGCGGACGGCACATTGACGCCCAGTGCCGGCGCTGCCAGCGCCACAAAACCGGCCACAATCGGGACGGGAAGCCACAGCAGTCCGCCCAGCAAATAGGCTTTAAAGCCAACATGGCGGCCGAAGGCGAACGCGCGGCTCCACCACACATTGGAGTGGAAAATCTCGCCCACACCGAAAAACAGATTGTTGAACAAGAACATGATCGAGGCGGGCAGCAACAGATTGAGCAGCCCCGGACGTTCCGCTTCAAGGGATTGGTGGATGGTTTCAAAGCTGACCTTGTCGAGCACAAGATAAGCAATGAGAGCAACGCCCACCAAAATGATCACGGTCTGCACAAAGTCGGTGCCGATCACCGCGCGCAATCCGCCAAAGACGGTGTAAAGCGTACAGACCAGCACAATCACCGACATGCCGTAGAGATAGGGAATACCAGACAGGGCCTCGACCAGCACGCCACCGGCCATGCCCAGCGTGATCAGCCAGCCCAGCGCATAGAAGAAGGATATAATCAGAAAGACGGCCCAGGCCAGCGTACCGTAGCGGCGGCGGATGAAATCACCGCTGGTAAAGCCGTGCGGCATGATCTCGCGAATCCGCCGGGCGAGCGGGGCAAACAGCAGCAGCCCGACTGCGCCGAGCGAATAGCCGACCATCCCCCAAATGCCAAGCTGATAGGTCAATTGCGGGGCCACCATCGTGGTGTTGGACGTCACCCAGGTGGCCATGGCGGTGGCTGCGGCAAGCCCCAGCCCGACATTGCGGCCCGCCAGCATGAAATCATCCAGCGTTTTGTTGGACCGGCCGATCCACCAGCCAAGCCCGATCCAGAAAACACCGAACAGGGCAATGATGATGGCGGCTGTTTGCGGGGCCAGCACGGCGTGCTCGATCATGACGGCGATCCCGTGTCGGGGGTGGGCCGGACAAGCAGGGCAATCAGCAAGACGAACAAGAGCGCCCCGGCCCCGAAAAATTGCAGGGCAAGGCTCAGCGCGTGATGCTCAACCGTAAAGGTCAACGGCTCGGACACTGTACCATCGGGGGCGACAAGCCGGAATTGATACGCGCCTTCGTCAAGGCCGGTGACGGTGCTTGCTTTGTCGGTGCCGCGATAAAGTTCCTGCCAGCCCGTGCCGTCATTCCATTCAAGCACGGCTTCACCATCGGGCGCATCGGTCCAGCCCAGGCTTGCAAATCCGGCCCGCGCGTCGGCATTGCGCAGCTCGAGGCCGAGCGCGGGGGTGGCGATAACAGCGACAAGGCCGATCAGCATAGCGAAGATATTTGTTCTAACGCTAAAGGTCACGCGAAGGGGCGGAGCTCTCTCGCTTTGCGTTGGGCCCGCGTAGGTGGGCAAAAAACGAAAGCCCCGCAAGAAATTTTCTTCGGGGCCGGTCACGTTTATGATCATAAAGAAACGAATCGCGGTCGTCAAATTTGACGAAGGCATTATAATTATTTTGCGTGTAAATGCCTAAAGACGAGGCACAATGAGTTACAAATCATCATCCATGTCCGTTCAACCCGGCACAGACACCGCCCCGGCGGACGGTATCGTGCTTGACCGGTTGCGGTCTGACCTTCTTGAACTGGCCCAGATCGGCAAGCGCGGCGAGGAACCCGGCGTGTTCCGCCTTGGCTTCACGGCCCAGGATATGGAGGCGCGTCACTGGCTGATGGCCAAGATCACCGAAGCGGGCGGCACCGCACGCATGGATGAGGCGGGCAATGTCATTGGCCGCTGGTTCGACAGCGACAAGCCCTGTGTGATGACCGGATCACATATTGATAGTGTTCCGGCAGGCGGCATGTTTGATGGCACGCTGGGGGTTCTGGCGGGCCTTGAATGCGCGCGGGTTTTGTCCGCATTGCCCACACCGCCGGAACGGCCCTTTGAAGTGGTGGCCTTTGCCGATGAAGAGGGCCGGTTTGGCGGCATGTTCGGTGTGCAGGCGCTGACCGGCACGACGACGCTTGAATGGATCCATCAGGCGCGCACGGCATCGGGCGAAAAGCTGACCGATTGCATGACCGCGCAGGGCTTTGATCCCGACCGTGCGCTTGATGCGCGCCGCGCACCGGGCTCTGTCCACGCCTTTTGTGAGCTGCATATTGAACAAGGCCCGGTGCTCGAACAGACCGGCAAGCAGATCGGTGTTGTTGAAGGCATTTCGGGCGTGTTCAAATGGATGGTGCGCCTTGGCGGCAAGGCCAACCATGCGGGCACCGCGCCGATGAATATGCGCTCGGACGCCTTTATGGGGCTGGCTGATTTTGCCCATGAAATCCCGCGCATCATTGCCGAGGAAGGCACCGACAAAAGCCGGCTGACCGTCGGCAAGGTTGAGCTGAAACCGGGCAATCCCCACACGGTTCCCGGCGAGGCGGAATTCTCTCTGGTTGGCCGCGATATTGATCTTGAGGTGATGAAGGCCATCGGTTTGGCCTGCCGCAAGACCCCTGTCGGCCATCGCGCGCAAACACAATCTGCATTTTGATTTTGATGAGTTGAGCTGGCTGGATCCCGCGCCATGCCACCCCGATGTGATTGACCGCTTCAGCCACTTTGCCCAGCAATTGGGATTGAGCCACCAGACCATGCCCTCAGGGGCGGGCCATGACACCCAGTTTATGGCGGAGTTTACCCGGGCGGGCATGATTTTCGTCCCCTCGGTGGGCGGCATCAGCCATGCGCCTGACGAATGGACCCATTGGAATGACATCGAACAGGGCGCCAAGCTGCTTTATGAAACGCTGAAGAGTTTCCTGGATGAAGCGTAAAGCCGCTTTTCCCCGCGCCGGGAACGGGATAAAAGACCGGCTTCTTTGTCTTGGATGCCCGATGCATGGACGAGTTTGATGATATTCTGGTGGCCATTCGCCGGATCACCCGCGCGATTGACCTGCATTCCAAACAGCTGGTGAAACGCTCCGGCCTCACGGTTCCCCAATTGCTCGTCCTGCAATCGATCAGCCGGAAAGGCTCGCCCTCCATCGGCGCGGTCGCCCAGGATGTCAGTCTTGCCCATGCCACCGTGACCGCTGTGGTGGAGCGGCTTGAACGTGCCGGGTTGGTGACACGGACACGCTCGCAAACCGACCGGCGGGTTGTCGAGGTGACCCTAAGTGAGGCGGGCCAGTCCCGGCTTGCCGATGCACCCGAACTCATGCAGTCCAACTTTACCCGCGAATTCACCAAATTAGAGGTCTGGGAACAGCATATGCTCCGCGCCGCGCTGGAACGGGTGGCGCAAATGATGGACGCCGAAGCGCTCGACGCTTCGCCCATTCTCGATGTCGGCGAAATCCCGAAATCGGATCAGTGATGCTTGCTGGGCATGTCCTGATAAAGCGCCTTGATAAACCCGTAAGTCATCAGCACCAGAATAATGGCCAGAGGCAAAGCAGCCGAAATCGCCGCAGCCTGAAGCGCCTTCAATCCCCCTGCCAGCAGCAGAACGGCGGCCACCGCCCCTTCGCTGACCCCCCAGATCACCCGGTGGGTCACCGGTGGATTGGTGTCACCGACCGACAAGATGGTGTTGACCACAAGCGTGCCGGAGTCTGACGAGGTTACAAAATAGGTGATGATCAAAATGGTTGCGACACCGGCCATGATGGTGCCGATCACCCCTGGTGAGAGCAGTTCGATCAGCGCGTAAAGCGACAAGGTCACATCGTCTTGCACCGCCGCCACCATCCCGCCTGCGCCATGCAGTTCGGCATGAAGGGCGGCGCCTCCCAGCACCGACAGCCATACAAAGGTCAGCAAGGTTGGCACCAGCAGCACGCCGAACGCAAATTCACGTATGGTCCGTCCGCGCGATATCCGCGCGACGAACAATCCCACAAAGGGCGCCCAGCTTAGCCACCAGCCCCAGTAAAATGTGGTCCAGCTTGCCTGCCATCCGCGGTTCTGATTGGCGTCGGTCCAGAAACTCAACGCCACAATGTTTTGCAGATAGTCGCCCGTCGATTGCAGCAGCGTGTCAATCATATAGGCGGTGGGCCCGAAGCTGAGCACAAAGCCCAGCAATACGACCGACAGCCAAAGATTGGCTTCCGACAACAGCCTTATGCCCCGTTCCAGGCCCGACACGACCGACGTCACCGCGATCAGCGTAATCACCCCGATGATCAGCAATTGATGTCCTGTCGACACTGACAGGCCAAACAGATGCTCAAGCCCGGTATTGATCTGTTTGGCCCCCAGCCCCAGCGAGGTGGCAACGCCGAATGTTGTGGCAAAGACCGACAAGATATCCACCGTATGGCCGATCGGGCCATAGATGCGATCACCGATTATGGGATGCAGGGCCGAGCGCGGCGTCAGCGGCAGGCCCTTGCGGAAACCGAAATAGGCAAAGATCAAACCGACCAAAGCGTAGATCGCCCAGGGGTGCAGACCCCAATGCAGAAAAGTCAGGCGCATGGCAACCTGCGCGGCGCGCGGTGTCTCGCCATCGGCCACGAACGGATTGCCGATAAAGTGGGTGACCGGCTCCGCCACGCTCCAGAAGATCAGGCCGATGCCCATGCCGGCGGCAAACAGCATGGCAAACCAGCTGACATACGAAAATTCCGGTTCTTCATCGGTCCGCCCCAGCTTGATCGCGCCAAACCGGCTGGCCATCAACCAGATAACAAGGATCAGGCAGCCGGTTACCGCGCCGATATAAAACCAGCTCACCGAGGCGATAATGCCGTCTTTCAGGGTGGTGAACAGCGCCGAGGCGCTGTCCTGCATCAACACGCCAAACAGGACAAAGACCAAAACAAGGCTTTTTGCCGTCAGTGCAACGGCGGGGTTCAGTCCCTTTGAGCCAACCTTGGGTGGCGCGCCCGTGGCGGGCCGGCGGGGCGGGCATTATCCCGCCTTTTTGAAATGCAGGATGCCCCAGGCGAGCAATCCCTTGTCGGCACCGTCCACCCAATGTTGCAGCCCTTTGAGCATGCGTTCGGCATATTCATCGGAAATTTTGTCCGACAGAGCGCTGCGCTGGGCTGCAAGCTCTTCACCGACGCGGGCATAATGGGCGCGCAACTGATGGGTCAGCACATCGACCCGCACTTCGTCAAAGCCGCGTTCGGCCAGTGCTTTGCGGTAAAACTCGATTGAACCAAGGTTGGGCAGATGAATCCGTTCCAGAATAGGCGTCAGCGCGTCGGTGTCAGTCAAACCGTCAGCCTGCATGGGGTCGGTAAAAATGAACTGACCGCCGGGCTTCAGAACACGTGCCACTTCATCCAGCACTTTCAGCCGGTCGGGCGCGTGCAGGATCGCATCCTGTGACCACACAATGTCAAAGCTGCCGGGATCGGCCGGGATGGCGTCGAATGAGCCATGCTCCACCGTGATCTTGTGGGCCAGGTTCTGGTCGGCATTCATTTGCGCGTTGCGGTCATTTTCAACCTTGGACAGGTTCAAGCAGGTCACAAGGGCGGAATATTTCCGCGCCAGAACGCGCGCCGCCCCGCCATAGCCCGACCCGATGTCGAGCACCTTGGAGGTGTGATCCAGGCCATACAACCTTTCAGCCATGGCCAGCACGGTCTTGTGGCTGGCTTCCGCAATCGTATCGCCGGGCTCATACAGGCCGATGTGAATATCTTCGCCGCCCCAGATCGCATGGTAGAAATTGTCTGCATCCGTGCTGTCATAATAATTTTCAGCGATTTCAATGGCTTCGGGGCTTTGCTTATTCATCGTAAGATTTCTCCGCGACATGGACGAAAAAGTCGGGTTCGTTTTCCTCATAGCTTTCCTGAAAATCGCCATAGGTTTTCACGCGCTGAAATCCCGCTTCGGTCATCAGCTTGCGGACATAATTCTTTCGTAGAGGAAACATATTGAGGTGATATTTTGAGCCGTCGGCAAACTCATATTTAAACCGGGCGAGGCTGTCATCGACATATTCAGGTTCGGCCGACACCTGATCGCCGCAATAATAATATTTGTGCTTGGACTGGAAGCCGACATCCAGAATGGCGTCATAATTGCGCTGATCGAGGATCAGGATGCCGTCATGTTTGAGCGCGGCATAGAACTCGGCAAAGGCGCGGCGCCGGTCATGCTCGTCAAAAATATGGGTGAAGGAATTGCCCAGGCAGATGACGGCATCAAACTTGCCGTGAATGTCCTGATTGAGCCAGCGCCAGTCGGCCTGTGTTGTTTTCAGCACCAGATCGCGGTCGCGCGCATTGTCGAACGCCTTGGTCAGCATTTCCGCTGACCCGTCGGCGGAAACGACATGAAACCCTGCTTTCATCAACTGAACAGAATGAAAGCCTGTCCCGGTTGCAACGTCCAGAACCGTCTTTTTCTCGCGCGCCTTGAGAATATCGATAAAAAACTGGCCTTCGGACCTGGCGCGCGCCTCCCAGTCGATGAGCTGGTCCCATTTGTCGACGAAGCCGTAGACATATTCGTCCTGATAGTGATCGGTCTCGCGCATTTCGACGGGATTGGCACCATAGTTCTGCTCTTCATTGACGTTGGCTGAAACCTCGTCAGCCTTGGCCTGAGCATCAGGTGTGGATGTGTTGGACATAATGGCC
The DNA here is from genome assembly GCA_965227065.1 of Alphaproteobacteria bacterium. GTDB lineage: Bacteria > Pseudomonadota > Alphaproteobacteria > SPJN01 > SPJN01 > CBDDFN01. Next base: position 39,891 of record CBDDFN010000010.1, on the reverse strand, counting down.
CCGTATTGGCTGTGCGCGCGGCAAATGCCGGTCAAGCCCAGGCCCCCCAAAGCCCTGCCCGTGTTCCGCTCACCGCGACGCGTGAATGGAAGCGAGCGACTTATAATACACTGTACACGAAATAAAAAGGGGGGAGCATTGAACCGGCGCCGACCTGCAGATACAGGGGCAGACACGCCCTGCGGACGTGGGCGGGCGGGCGCAGCCAAGACCCTATTCCGTCAAAAAATAGTGAAAATGTACTATTAAAATGAAAAGTGCGTGGGGATATATTTTGCGTTGAGGGACATGTCGGGGGACATGATGTCATTACTCATCGACGCGCCGGAACAGAGATTTCAACCCGATTCGAGCGCGAGGGCACCTGAAAACGAATATTATCGTATTCGTCAGAGATTGATGGCGGCTATGGTCGGAATCATTTCTCTGACCTTGCCCCTTGTTCTGTTATTGGGATCAGTTCTCGGCGCTTGTTATTATGATTCCATATCTCATTATTATTATGCCCGGTTCTGGGGCGGTGTTTTTTCCGCCAGCTTGATTTTTATCGGCTCGTTTCTCATCGCCTATAGCGGCGAAAACAAATGGGAAAACCGGCTGGCCACACTGGCGGGCCTGTGCGCGCTCTCCAACGCGCTTTTCCCCGCATCTCATAGCGGGTGCGAAAAGCAAGTGTTTGATGGCCGGGCATTTTTGTCGTTCCAGTCCACCGGCACGCCCGGCGAAGCCATCGGGGTGTTGCCGCCCGACACGGCCGATTTGTTCGTGCTGATCCAGCCCTCCGACATGATCCATAATGTGACGGCGGTGATCTTCTTTCTGTTTCTGGCCTATTATTCGGGCTTTGTGTTTACCCGCATCATCCCCGGCGAACATTATGATGCGCAAGGCAATCTCAAGCCTGCCAAGCGCCGCCGCAATTTCTTCTATCGCGCGGCGGCCATCACCATTGTGTGCGTGCTGCTGGCAATGGGGACCAAAACGGCTGTCGAACAGATCAATGGCCATGATGTTCATTGGTGGGACCCCAACAATGTCACCTTCATTGTCGAAGCCATTGCCATGTGGGCCTTTGGCTTGTCATGGATCATCAAGGGCCGGTTCTTCGGGCTGGCGCTGCTGGATGACCGGGAACGATCCTGACCGCTTTTCGCCGCCCACTCCGCCGGTGGGGTTGCGCAACTCCTGCCTGGTCCTGATCATGCAGGGTCTGCGGGAGAGGGAGCACGATGAGCCAGGATCTGATTACCGAATTGCTGGACCGCCACAAAGAGGCGATCGGCCGGGACTTGGGCGGCTATGGCAATCATTGCCGCCGGGTCTATGAAACCACCCTGGTGCACCAGCGCAGCCTGGCGCCTGACTACCAACCCGGCGATGGGGAACTGACCGCGCTTGCCATTGCCTGTGTCTATCATGATGCGGGCATCTGGCTTGATGGCACCTTTGATTATCTTGAGCCGTCCAACGCCCATGCCCAGCAGGAATTGGTGGCGCGCGGGCTAACCAAATGGTCCGAGGCTGTCGCCGATATGGTGATGGAGCATCACAAGTTGACGGCGGTCCCCGCGCGCGGTGATGCGCCCAACTGGGGGGAGTGGTTCCGCCGGGCCGATTATTCCGATGTCAGTATCGGTTTGGTACGCTTTGGCGCCAGGGGCGCCGATCTTAAAGCCATCCGGGCGCTTTATCCCAATCAGGGTTTCCACAAGGCGCTGGTGCGGATTGCCGGCGGCTGGGTCCCCAGGCATCCGCTCAATCCCATGCCCATGATGCGGTGGTAGCGCAACCGGGACGGTCGCTCCGAATCCTGCTTTCATCTCAACACTAAATGAAATATCCTTGCGAAATTCGGCAGGGGAGACTGGGATGCTGGAGACGATAAGCAATATTGCCGAGATTGTCGCGGCGGTAATTGTGGTTGGTTCGCTGGTGTTTGTTGGCATCCAGCTCAACCAGAACACGCAGCAGTTGCGCCTCAATCGCCTGTCCAACACGCTCGCGCTTGAGATCAGCGGTGCGCAGATGCATCAATCTTTCACCCTTGAAGTTGCCGGCAACAAAGACCTGGCGGATTTGCTGATGAAGGGTGGCGGAGATTTGAGCACGCTTAATGCATCGGAACTGGTTCGGGTCTCCATCCTTTTGGGCGGCATGTTGTCAATCGCACAGACCGGGTACATTCATTACAAGGCCGGTCACCAGACCAAGGAAATCTGGCAATCGTCCGCAGCGAGCCTGATGACCATCATGGCCCGGCCCGGCGCGATCTCGTGGTGGCAACTAACCCGCAACAATTACTCCGAGGATTTTCGCGTCTGGGTTGATGGGCTGGTCGGGCTTGGCCCGATGCAAGACCCCGGATTGCCACCGGGTCATCCCGGTGAGCTACAAAGCGCGGTGCGTCCGGCCTGATAATTCTTGCAACGTCGAGCGTGCCAAGCGCAAATTGGTGGAGCCCCTGCGGACAAATTCGATTGAGAATTTGGACGATCGGAAAACCGGGGTGGCCCCAATATCCGCATAGCGGATAGTGGTGGAGCCCCCCGCACGAAGGTCGAACCCGATCGAACTTTGCGCCATCGGACAGACCGAAGGCGAAAACAATTTTCGAAGAAAATTGGTGGGGCCCCCCCGCGCAAAGTTCGAACTCTGTCGAACTTTGTGCCAACGGACAGACCGAAGGCGAAAACAATTTTCGAAGAAAATTGGTGGAGCCGAGGGGAGTCGAACCCCTGACCTCAGCAGTGCGATTGCTGCGCTCTCCCAACTGAGCTACGGCCCCGAAAGTGAAGGGATTGCGGTATAGGGCGAAGCCTTTCAACCGTCAAGTCTGCTTTGCGTCTGCGACCATCAGTCATAAAAAACTTGCTGTGGGGGAGGTGATTGCGCGCGCGCACCCCTATAGAGTGCTTTCCAACCAACAATTGTGGGCTTAAGGGCATTTCAAAACCATGCGCGGCGTGATTTCAGCACTGGCCTTTGCGGCGGCGCTCGCCTTTTTCGGCTTTTTGATCGGGGTTTTGTCAACCCGGATGAGCGTTCCCCCCTACACCTTCGTTGAACGGCCACTTGATGGCTTGTTCGCACTTTATATACAGATCAAAGACATCTATCTCGACCACCCCGCCTGGCAGCCCGACCGCGGCCGCGAGGGCGGATTGCTGCGCCACGAGCCTGCGTTGAGTGAGGGCGGGCTGACCTTGCATACTTCGGCGCATCTGCACGGCGCGGTGTTGCTGGATGAAAAAGGCGCTGAGCTTTATCGCTGGAGCCGGGAGCACGCCGAAATCTGGCAAGAGGGCGACACGGTCCCCCAAGGCTTTGCCGGCAAGCGCAGCTTTGTGTGGAAAGCGCGGATCATGCCCGATGGCGGCATTGTTGCCCTTTATGCGCTGGTCGGTGTGACGCCCTATGGCGGCGGCATTGCCCGGCTCGACATTGACGGCAATGTCGTCTGGCACCTGTTTGACCATGTCCATCATGATTTCAATCTGATGGAGGATGGCCGCATCGTGGCCCTGGTCCAGGAATGGAACGATAGTCCCGCCCCGCTCGTCAAACGCGGCGGCGATCTGGTGCTTGAGGATTTCATCGTCATTCTTGATCAGAACGGCCAGGTGGAGCGGCGGATTTCTCTGGTGGATGCGGCGCTGGGGACCGGCTTTGAATGGATTTATGACGGCGATACGCCCGACATGACCTGGGATATCAGCCATGCCAACTCGGTCTTGCCGCTGACGGCGGTGCAGGCTGCCAATTTAAAAGGCGTGGAGGCCGGTGATTTCATGCTGTCCTTGCGTGAGTTGGAAGCGGCTGTGGTCGTTTCAGCAACCACCGGCAAGGTTGTGTGGGCGCGGCGCGGGCCGTTTTACGGCCAGCATGATGCGGAATTGACCGATGACGGCCAAATCCTGGTTTATGACAATCGCGGTGCGGGCGCGCGCGGGCTTGGTGCGCGGGTGATCGAGATTGACCCCGAAACCATGCAGGTCGCCTGGCAATTCCCCAAGCCTGAGTCGGACGAACGCATGTACAGCCTGCTGGCCAGCTGGCAGCAACGCCTCAAAGGCGGCAATACGCTGATTGTGGAGAGCATGGCGGGCCGCCTGCTTGAAGTCACGCCAGCCGGTCAGGTGGTGTGGGAATATGTTAACCCGGTTCGGGAGCAATCGGGTCTGGACGAAATGCCGATTATTCCCTATGCCGAACGTCTGGACCTTGATGAATTGCCCGATGCTTTGCGGGCGCGTCTGTCGGCTGGAAATGCGGCGGACACGGCGCAAGACGCTCAAAGCTCTTTGGTGGGAGACTAACCATGCTTCGTGTCCTTTCTGTCATGATCGCACTTGTGATCGCGTTTGCGCCCACCATGGCGCAGGCCTATGTCGGCCCCGGTGCAGGGGTGACAGCCATCGGTGCCGCGATCGGTCTTGTGGCGGCCATTGGCCTGGCGCTGTGGGCGCTGATTTCCTATCCGCTGCGCCGTGCGCGGAAGAAGAAGAAGGATGAAGCCGAAGCCGCTGCTTCGACTGATCAATCCGCGGCTGAATAAGCCACGCACTGCATTTTCGGGGGGACTGTGATGGGCTTGTTTGATCTTGCCGCACCTGTGTTTGATTTTGTGCGGTTCAGCCTTTTGTCCGGTCTTCCCGGCGCACTGCAAATCGCGATCTTTGCGCTTGTGTCATCGGTCGCGACCATGGCGCTTTATGTCCTGTTTTCTAGTCAGGACAAGATCGAGAAAGCCAAGATTGAAGCCAAGCGCGCCCGCGCTGAACTGGCCGAGTATGATGGTGAGCCCGACGGGCTTGGCCCTGTCGCCGCACAATCGGTCATGGCTTCGCTCAAACATCTGGGATTGACGCTATGGCCGGCTTTCCTGGCCGGGTTGCCGATCTTGTTTGTGCTGGGCTGGCTATCAAACAGCTACTCCTATCACGCCCCGCAAGCGGGCGAGCGCCTGACCCTGCAGGTTCATCCTGTGGAGGCGCAGCTGATCACGCCGAGCCTCGCGCCGGTTGAAGGCGAAGCGGGGCGCTACACGCTGGTCTGGTCGGGCACCGAAACCGAGCTGTTTGACGGCAATGCCAATGCCATTGCCACACTGCCCGGTGATTTGACCTTTGCGATTGCGCACAAAAAAGGCTGGTTTAACGCCTTGTTTGCCAATCCGCTGGGCTACATCCCCGAAGACAGCCCGGTCGAGGCGGTCGAATTCGAGCTTAAATCGGTCAACTATCTGGGGTTGAGTCCGGGCTGGCTGGGCGGTTGGGAAATGATTTATTTCGTGCTGCTGATCGCAGGCTCACTGGCGATCAAATTTATCTTCAAGGTGAACTGATGGCGGACGGCTTTGAGGTTTCATGGGGCCGGCACGCGTTTTCAGGCCTGATCTGGTCAACCCGCGGCTTTCAAAAGAAACTGTCGGGGCTTGAAACCGGCATGGCCGAAGAGGCGCTTGAGGGCCTGTCGGTTACAGCCCCCATCTATGTGTCGGGCCTGGCGCGGTCAGGCACGACTATCCTGCTTGAATGCCTGGCCGATCATCCCAACGTGGGCACCCATCATTATGCGGACTTCCCCGCGCTGTTCACGCCGATCTGGTGGAACCGCTATCTGGAGCTGACCCCGCGCGGCGAGGTTGAGGCGACCGAACGCGCCCATAAAGACGGCATCATGGTCACGCCCGACAGTCCCGAGGCGATGGAAGAGATGCTGTGGATGAGCTTCTTTGACAAGGCGCACAATCCCGCCCGCTCAAACCTCATCACAAAGGCAGATCTCGGCGGCGATTTTGACGGGTTTTACCGCGATCATATCCGCAAGATTTTGGCGGTGCGCGGCAAGACCCGCTATGCCGCCAAAGGCAATTACAATCTGGCGCGCTTTTCTTATCTGAAGGCGCTGTTTCCCGATGCCCGCTTCATCGTGCCGGTGCGCGACCCGGTCACCCATATTGCCTCGCTTGCCAAACAGCACCGGCTGTTCAACCAGGCCTGTGAGAATAATCCCCGCGCGCTCGCCCATCTTGCCCGCGTCGGCCATTTTGAATTCGGTCCCGACCGCAAGCCCATTCATCTGGGCAATGATGCCGAAACCCAGAAAGTGGTTGAGCTGTGGGCCGAGGGCCGCGAGGTTGAGGGCTGGGCGCAGTATTGGGCCTCCATCCATGCCCATGTGGCGCGCATGCGCGAGGATGAAGACCTTGCAGGCTCCATACTGGTTGTCCGTTACGAGGATCTGTGTGACCGGTCTGCGGAAACCGCCCAGGCGCTGGTGGCCCACGCCGCCCTTGAAGACACAGGCGGCTTTGTCGAGACATGGTCGGGCAAGTTCCACCGGCCCAATTATTACAAGCCAAGCTTCACCGATGCCGAGATTGATCAGATCCGGTCAATTACGGCAAAGGCGGGTGCGGCCTTTGGCTATGGCGCTTGAACACGGCGTCTGGCAAACCTAAATAGCCAGAATACAAACGAAGAAGAGGGTTTCATGGCCGCGATTGTCGATCTTTTGCTGCTCGTCTTGCAGCTTTACAGCTGGGTTGTCATTGCTGCGGTGATTGCAAGCTGGCTGATCCAGTTTAATGCGATCAATGCGCATAATCCGATTGTCCGGCAAATCCTTGAATTTCTCTATGCGCTGACCGAACCGGTGTTCCAGCAGGTGCGCCGTATCCTGCCTGCAATTTCGGGCATTGATCTGTCGCCGCTGATTGTCTTGCTCGGCATTTTCTTCCTGGAACGGCTGCTGATCCGGTCGCTCTACTAGATGGCCGGGCCGGTCACGCTCAAAGAGGGTGTGACCCATCTGTGGGTGCGAGTGACGCCCAAAGCCTCGCGCAATCAGATCCAGGGTCTTGAAAGCGACGCCGATGGGGTCACCCGTCTGAAAGTTCAGGTCACAACGGTGCCGGAAAAAGGCAAAGCCAATCAGGCCGTCATCAAGCTTCTGTCAAAAGAGCTTGGCCTGGCGAAATCAGCCTTTACGCTGATCGACGGAGACACCAGCCGCAACAAACGTTTTTCTGTTGCGGCGGGTGATCTTGTCACTCGGCTGCAAGCGCTTGGGGTGAGGGTTGCGCCCCCCGAATAAGCTTGCCGTTGAGCGCGCCGGTGGGCTCGCCCTCTTCAAAGGCGACAATTCCCGACACGATTGTCTTTTCATAGCCGGTCGCCTTCTGGATCAGGCGGCGGCCCCCGGCGGGCAGGTCATAGACAACTTGCGGCGCATGTAGGGTCAGCCGGTCAAAATCGATGACATTGATGTCGGCCTTGTAGCCGGGCTTTAAGATGCCCCGGTCGTTGAGGCCGACCAGCTTGGCTGTCTCACTGGTCTGCATGGCAATCAGTTGTTCAAGCGGTAATTTGGGCCCCCGCGTCCGGTCGCGTCCCCAATGCTGGATCATGGTGGTGGGGAAACTGGCGTCGCACAGAATACCGCAATGGGCCCCGCCATCAGACAGGCCAAAGGTGGTGTAGGGATGGGTCAGCATCTCATGCACATAATCGAGATTGCCGGGCAGATAGTTGAACAACGGGAAATAGATCAGCGCATGTCCGTCGCGTTCGAGCAGCAGATCAAGCGCCACTTCGCGCGGGTCTTTGCCGGCCCGCGCTGCCTTTGCGCCGACACTGTCGGCGGGGTCGGGTTCATAATTGGCGGGCTCGCCCAGATCAAACATCTTGTCGAAACCTGAAACGATATGCATGACCAGATCATTGCCGATATCGACGGGATCCTGTTCAAGCACCGCTTTGCGGAATTCAGGGGTGCGCATCGCGGCGACGCGCTCGTCCAGCGGCAGGTGCGCAATCGGGTGATAGGCGGGCGTCAGCGTGAAGGGGTTGAGCGTACAGGTCAGCCCCAGCAGAAGCCCGGTGGCGCGCGGGGGAACCTGGCCCCGCATGGCAAGCCCGTCTTGTTGGGCTTCGGTCAGCGCATCGAGCAGCTCCTTCCACCAGTCGGGGCGCATATCCTGTTGCTCGACGGTGATCGAAATCGGCCGGCCGCTTTCTTCCACCATGCGGCGGAACAGCTGGAACTCGGCCTTGAAATCATAAAAGTCTGAAATGCCTTGCAACACGCCTTGGCCGGTTGCGCCAACGGCCTTGGCGATGCCGACCAGCTCATCTTCCAGCGCGCGGATGGTGGGGGTCAGTTCGCCGGAACTGTCGCGGTGTTTTTCAGTGCGCGAGGTGGAAAAGCCCAAAGCGCCCGCCTTGATCGCCTGGGCGGCCTGGCGGCCCATCTCGGCAATTTCGTCCTGGGTGGCCGCTTCATGGGCGGGGCCGCGTTCGCCCATCACATAGGCGCGCAGCGCGCCATGGGGGATTTGCGTACCGACATCAATGGCCAGCGGGGTTTGATCGAGCGTATCGAGATATTCCTCGAAATTCTCCCACCGCCAATTGATCCCCTCATGCAGCGCGGTGCCGGGAATGTCTTCAACCCCTTCCATCAGGCCGATCAGCCAGTCGCGTTGATCGGGGCGGCAGGGCGCAAAGCCGACGCCGCAATTGCCCGTCACGATGGTGGTGACGCCGTGAAAGGTTGAGGGCTGCACATAGGGGTCCCAGGTGATCTGGCCGTCATAATGGGTGTGGGCATCGACAAAACCCGGCGTGACGATCTTGCCGGTGGCGTCAATTTCGGTTTCAGCGGTGTCAGAAACGCTGCCGACCGCGGAAATCCGGCCATTTTCGACCGCAATGTCACCTTTAAAAGGCGCTGCGCCCGTGCCGTCATAGATCAGGCCATTGCGAATGATAAGATCGGCCATGATAACCCCCTGAATTGCTTGTTCTTTTATTGCAAGATGACGCCACAATAGCGCGCGGACGCAAACCAGACCAGTCATTAGGCGCTTCGCCGCATGGACGGGTCTTGAAGGCTATGATACCCGCCCGCAAACTCTCGGCACGGGCCGGTGATTCGTTTGCACAAGCTCCAGCCCGCCGTTTGGCGCACAACAAGGATGGCCAGAATGACAGACACCTCTGAGAATGGCCCCGAAATCGCGGTCGTTGTTCCGGTCAAGAACGAAGAAGACAATATCGGCCCGCTGGTGGCCGAGATCAACGCGGCGCTGAATGGTGTTGTGCCGTTCGAGATCATCTATGTCGATGATGGCAGTGACGACCAGACCCCGGCCGAACTTGAGAAAGCCAAACAGGCGGTGCCGCAATTGCGTGTTGTGCGCCACGCCCAAAGTGCCGGCCAGTCGATGGCGATCCGTACCGGCATTGCCCACGCCAAGGCGCGCTTCATTGCGACGCTGGATGGGGATGGCCAGAACGACCCCGCCGACATCCCCAAATTGTGGGCCGCCCATGGTGCCGAACTGCGCGCGGGCGAAAAGCTCATGGTGTGCGGCCAGCGCGCCAAGCGTCAGGACAATGCCGTGCGGCTGTTGAGCTCAAAGATTGCCAATGGCATCCGCTCGCGCCTGTTGCGGGACGCCACGCCGGATACGGGCTGCGGGCTCAAACTGTTTGCGCGCGATGACTTTTTGGCCTTTCCGCGCTTTGATCATATGCACCGCTTCATGCCCGCGCTGATGCAGCGCGACGGCGGCCGCACCGTGTCAGTGCATGTCAATCACCGCCCGCGGGAACGGGGCACGTCGAAATATGGCGTGTGGAACCGTCTGTGGGTCGGTATTGTCGATCTGTTCGGGGTTGCCTGGCTGCAATCGCGCGGTCACACGGCGCGCGTAGAACACGCCGACCAATAGAGAAGACATTCAGGGGGGCAGTCCGATGGAGTGGCTGATCGCAAACGCACCGGCCTTCATGCAGGATTTTCTGGTCGATTTTGAGGCCCAGCTCACCATGTGGGCGTTGATCGGCGCGATTGGCCAGATGGCCTTTTTCAGCCGCATGCTGGTGCAATGGGTGACGTCCGAACGCCGCCAGGAATCGGTGGTGCCGATGATGTTCTGGTGGCTGTCGCTGATCGGCGGCGCGATCCTGCTGTCCTACGGCATCCACAAGCGTGATCCCGTGATCATCATGGGCCAGGCTTTCGGCTTTGTGGTCTATGTCCGCAATCTGATCCTGATTTACCGCAAGCGCGGCGCCGACCGCGAAGCCGCTAAGCAAGGCTCGTAAAAAACGTTCGCACATCAGCAAGGAACAAGGACGGCCGTTCCATCGCTGCGAAATGGCCGCCTTCGCCCACATCCGTCCAGTGGGCAACCGCATAATTGCGCTCCACCACCGCGCGCGGGGGCCACGAAAAGATGGAGTCATAGGGGAAGTTTCCCACCCCGGTTGGCACCTCGACGCGGGGCGTGTTCGCAGCCCCGGCCATCATTTCCTCGATAAAGCCGCGATACATCCAGCTTGCGGTGTTAAACGAACCCGTCGCGACATAGAGCATGATGTTGGTCAGTAGCTGGTCTTTGGTGTAGGCCGAATAAAGATCCTCCCTGTCCAGATGCGACCAGGTTTTGAACTTCTCCAATATCCAGGCGGCCTGACCAACCGGGCTGTCCATCATGGCGTAGGAGAGGGTTTGGGCCTTGGTCGATTGCAGGCGGAAATAAGCGCCTTCGAGATCCATGCCTACCCGCGTTTTTTGCCGCCATTGCTTTTCTTCATCTGACTGATCCGCAGACGGCGCGCCCTTGTTGAACCCCATCATGTTGAGATGGATGGCGGCGCATGCCTCATGCTCAGCCCCCAGCCAGCTTGTCACCATCGAGCCCCAATCACCGCCCTGGGCGAAATAGCGCGGGTAGCCCAGCGTCCCGGTCATCAGGGCGTTGAAGGCGTGCGCGGTGGCACGCGGACCAATCGGGTTGGCGGGTTTGCCGGAAAAGGCATAGCCGGGCAGCGACGGGATCACGACATGAAAGTCTTGGGCGAGGGCTTCGGCGATCGCGTCAAATTCGTAGAAGGAGCCGGGCCAGCCATGGCTGAGGATCAGAGGCATGGCATCAGGCTTCGGACTTTTCAGATGGATGAAATGGATCGGCAGTGTCTCATCCCCCACCGGCACGGGGGCGGTGAAATGGGTCAGCCGGTTCAAATGGCGTTCTATCGCGCGCCAGTCATAGCCGTCCGCCCAATAGGCGCACAGATCCTGCAACACCTCCTTGTTGGTGCCGTCGGTCCAGCCGCCGCGCGCGGGCGCTTCATGCCATTCATACTCGGCCAAGCGCCGGGCAATCCATGCCAGACGCTCTTCAGGAACGGAAATTGTGAAGTCTGAAACGGCCATGCTACCCCCTGCGTTTTGTTGGGAGCAGACTAGACGCTGTCGGGTTATCAGGCTACCGCCGCGCCGTGGCAGTGCTTGAATTTCTTGCCCGACCCGCAGGGACACAGCGCATTGCGCGGAACCTTGCCCCATGTGGTGGGGTCGTTGGGGTCATGCTCGTCCGGGCCGGTGCGCACACGAACCGATTTGGGCTCGCGCGGCGTGGCAAAGTCAGACGCCATCTCATTTTCGCCGGTTTGCGGATCGATGTGAGTGGCCTCGATATCTTGGGGCGGGGCAAGCTCTTGGGGTTGTTCCATCTGCAGCTCAACCCGCATCAGGTTCGAGGTGACTTCTTCACCCACCTTGTCGAGCAGGGCGCTGAACAGGCCAAAACTTTCGGTCTTGTATTCATTAAGCGGGTCGCGCTGGCCATAGCCGCGCAGGCCGATCACCTGACGCAGATGTTCCAGCATCAAAAGATGCTCGCGCCAGTGATGATCAAGGGTTTGCAGCAGCACGCCTTTTTCAATCTGGCGCAAGGTTGAAGGGCCAAAGCGCGCGGCTTTTTCGGCCATCACCTTGTCGGCGGTCTTGGTCAGACGCTCCAGCACTTCTTCATCGGCAATGCCTTCTTCGGCGGCCCATTCATCGACCGGCAGGACCATGGCGAATTTCTCGCCGATCTCTTGCTTGAGGCCCGCCATATCCCATTGTTCGGGATAGGCGCGGGGCGGGATGTGCGCTTTGACCAGCTTTTCGATCATTTCGTGGCGCATGGCGGCAACGTCGTCTGAGACATCATCGGTGCGCATAAACTCGATGCGTTGTTCAAAGATCACCTTGCGCTGATCGTTCATCACATCATCATATTTCAGCACATTTTTCCGAATGTCGAAGTTGCGCGCCTCAACCTTTTCCTGCGCTTTCTCGATCGCCTTGTTGATCCAGGGATGGATGATCGCTTCACCTTCCTGCAGGCCCAGACGGCGCAACATGCCGTCCATCCGTTCGGACCCGAAAATCCGCATCAGATCGTCTTCCAGCGACAGGAAGAATTTCGAATGGCCGGGATCGCCCTGACGGCCCGACCGGCCGCGCAGCTGATTATCGATCCGGCGGCTTTCATGCCGTTCGGTGCCGATCACATAAAGGCCGCCCGCATCGAGCACCTTTTGCTTGTCGGCGGCGATTTCGGCGGAGATTTTTTCTTTCAGCTTTTCGCGCTTTTGCTCATCGGCCTCTTCAGGCAACTCAGCCTTGAGCCGCATGTCGAGATTGCCGCCAAGCTGAATATCGGTGCCCCGGCCCGCCATATTGGTGGCGATGGTCACCGCACCGGATACACCGGCCTGGGCGATGATTTCAGCCTCTTGTTCGTGATAACGGGCATTGAGCACATTGTGCTTGATCTTCCGCTTTTTCAGAAGCTCGGACAGGGTTTCGGATTTCTCAATCGTTGTCGTACCGACCAGAACCGGCTGGCCGGTTTTGCGGCATTCTTCCACCAGCTCGATGATCGCTTCATATTTCTCGCGCGCGCTGCGGTAGACTTCGTCGTCATCATCGATCCGGGCAATATCGACATTGGTCGGGATCTCAAAGACTTCAAGCCCGTAAATCGTATCGAACTCGCCCGCTTCGGTGGCGGCGGTGCCGGTCATGCCCGCCAGCTTGTCATACATGCGGAAATAGTTCTGGAAGGTGATCGAGGCGAGCGTCTGGTTTTCAGGCTGGATTTCTACGCCTTCCTTGGCTTCAAGCGCCTGGTGCAGCCCATCGGAATAGCGCCGGCCTTCCATCATGCGGCCGGTGAATTCATCAATGATCACAACCTTGTTGTTGCGCACGACATAATCGCGGTCGCGCGTGAATTGCACATGGGCGCGCAAGGCCTGATTGATATGGTGAACGATCGAAACATTTTCGGCCGCATAAAGCGTGTCGGGCTCAATCAACCCGCGCGATGACAGCAGCTCATCAAGATGGTCATTGCCCTGTTCTGTGATGGTGACCGAGCGGGCCTTTTCGTCATGCTCGAAATCTTCGGGTGCCAGATCGGGAATGATGGCATTGGCGGTGAGATAAAGGTCGGAATGATCATCCACGGGGCCTGAAATAATCAGCGGGGTGCGCGCCTCGTCAATCAGGATGGAGTCGACCTCATCGACAATGGCAAAGGCGTGGCCGCGCTGGACCATGCTTTCCAGCGAATATTTCATATTATCGCGCAGATAATCGAAGCCGAATTCATTGTTGGTGCCGTAGGTGACATCACAATCATAGGCCGCCTTGCGCTCGGCATCATTTTTGCCGTGCACGATGGTGCCGACACTGAGGCCGAGAAATGTGTAGATCGCGCCCATCCAGTCCGCGTCACGCTGGGCAAGATAGTCGTTCACCGTGATGACATGCACGCCCGTGCCTGGAAGGGCATTGAGATAGACCGCAAGCGTCGCGACAAGGGTTTTGCCCTCACCGGTCTTCATTTCCGAAATCCCGCTTTGATGTAGGACGATGCCGCCGATCAGCTGCACATCAAACGGCCGCAGGCCCAGCGTGCGTTTGGCCGCCTCGCGCACCGTTGCAAATGCGGGGACAAGCAGATCATCGAGCTTGGCGCCGTCGTCCAGCTGTTTGCGGAAGTCTGCCGTGCGCGCCTGGAGCTGCTCGTCAGAGAGTGCTGCAAGCTCATCCTCAAGCGCATTGATCGCATCGACCAAGGGTTTGAACTTTTTGATTTTCCGGTCGTTCGACGATCCAAAGATGCGCCGGCCAAGCGTGCCGAGGCCCAACATGAACGATACTCTCCTGGATGGATGCGGCCCGTTTGGGCGGCTTTTTATCAGAACCTGAGGGGTGACTTAATAAGGGGGCATGGTCGTGTCAATGTGCGCGACCGCCGCAAAGGCGATGAACTGAGACAAATTTGCGTGGATTTTCGGTGATTTGCACAAGTTTTAGGCTTGTAACGCCCCTTCCCCCTCTTCAATATGCCCCCCTATCTGGGGGTCTAGTCTGGAGTTTTCTATGGATCGTGTGATCATTGCGCTTGTCGCGCTCTTGGTTGGAGCAGCGGCTGGCTGGTTCGGCGCAGGCCAAATGTCGGCCACTGACAAGGTCCCGGTTGAAGCGGCGCAAGCCCCGGCCGATGAGCAAGGCGAGATTTACGCCACCGTCAATGGCGCTGCCGTCACCAAAAAAGACATTGAAATGTTTGCGCGCGCCGTTGGCGCGGATTTCAACACTGCACCGCCGCAAATTGTGGCTGCGCTGGTTGAATATTCCATTGCCGCACAGCTTTTGTCGGAAGAAGCCGCCCGGGCCGGTTATGGCGAACGGCCCGAAGTGGCCCGCGCCCTTGATGCGGCGCGCCGCGACACGCTTTACAACGCCTATGTTGCTGACCTGTCGCAACAAGTGGCTGGCGATGATGCGATTGCAGCGGCGATCGCCGAGGGCAAGTTCGGTATCACTGTGCCGGTTGAAACCAAGGCCCGTCACATTCTTGTTGCCGAGGAAGATGAGGCAAAAGAGCTGATCAAAGAACTCGATGAAGGCGCTGATTTTGCCGAGCTCGCCAAGGAACATTCGACCGGGCCCAGCGGTCCGGGCGGTGGAGACCTGGGCTGGTTCACCCAAGATCAGATGGTTGAGCCGTTTTCGGTCGCCGCCTTTGCGATGGAACCGGGCAGCCATTCGGCACAGCCGGTGAAAACCCAGTTTGGCTGGCATGTCATCAAGGTTGAAGACCGGCGCGAGAACGCAGATGCCGTACGCTCTGAAATGGCCAATGCGCTGATGGAAGATGCGATTGAAGCCAAGATCACCAAGCTTCGGGACGAAGCGGATGTCGTCATTCTTCATGAGCCGACCCGCGAGTTGATCGAAGCGCGTGACAACCCGCCTGCGGAAGACGCTCCTGCTGAAGACGCACAGGCTGAAGACGCACAGGCTGAAGACGCTCCTGCTGAAGACACACAGGCTGAAGAAATCCAGCCTGACGCAGTTCCGGCGGAGTAACGGGCATGGACGCACTTCCGGTCTCGCCGCTTGCTCCCACCGAGGTTCCGGACATTCCTGAAATCGCCGGCGTGCGTCTGGCGGCGGGACGGTGGTGCGACCGCTATCAAGGCCGGCCCAATCTGCTGCTGGTCGGGCTTGATAAAGGCACGACGGTTGCGGGCCGGTTTACCCGTTCCTCCATGCCGTCGGCCCCTGTTGACTGGTGCAAATCCAAAATCGGCCGGGGTACGGCGCAAGCGCTGATCGTCAATGCCGGCAATGCCAATGCCTTCACCGGTGCGGCGGGGCTGGCTGCGACCAAAGAGGTGGCTGCGGCCGCATCGGCTTTGCTTGACTGTCCCAAAGGCGCGGTGATGCTCGCCTCGACCGGCGTCATTGGCGAGCCGCTCGATGCCAGTGCTATCACCGCCATTTTGCCGGAGCTGACCGATCAGCTCTCAGGCGGGGGCTGGGCGGCGGCGGCGGACGCCATTCGCACGACCGACACATTTGCCAAGCTTGCTTATGCTGAAACCGACATTGATGGTCAGACCGTGCGTATTGCCGGGATCGCCAAGGGGTCGGGCATGATCGCGCCCAATATGGGAACGATGCTCGCCTTCTTGTTTACGGACGCGGCTATCCCCGCTGATATACTCGATGAGCTGCTGGGCAAAGCCGTCAATCAAAGCTTCAATGCCATCACCGTCGACAGTGACACATCGACGTCGGACACGGTGTTGATGTTCGCCACCGGCCAGACGAAACACAAATCGTCGAAGGATGCGAGCGGCAAGCGGCTGAAGCATTTCCGCAAAGCGCTTGAGGCGCTGTGCCTTGATCTGGCCTTGCAGATCGTGCGCGACGGCGAAGGCGCCAAAAAGCTGATCGAAGTGACCGTTGAAGGGGCCAAGTCGAAAGCGACAGCCAAGCGCATCGCGCTTGCCATCGCCAATTCACCTTTGGTCAAAACCGCCTTTGCGGGCGAAGACGCCAATTGGGGCCGGGTCGTTATGGCGATCGGCAAATCGGGGGAGCCTGCGGACCGGGATAAATTGTCGATCTGGTTTGGCGAACACCATGTCGCCAAGGACGGCGAAGCGGTTGACGGCTATGAGGAAGCCCCTGTGGCGGCTTATATGAAGGGCGCGGAATTGTCGGTGAAGGCCGATGTTGGTACCGGCAAATCATCGGCCACGGTGTGGACGTGTGATTTGACCCACGCCTATATCGATATCAATGCCGACTATCGCAGCTAGGTCTCGTGTCTGATAAACAGATTTTGTTGGTGGCGGCGTGTGCGCTGGTTGATCTTGACGGCCGGGTGCTGATTGCCCAGCGGCCTGAAGGCAAGAAAATGGCGGGCCTGTGGGAGTTTCCCGGCGGCAAGATTGAGCCCGGCGAAACCCCTGAAGAATGCCTGATCCGCGAACTCCATGAAGAGTTGGGCATCGAAACCTGGGAAAGCTGCCTGGCGCCCATCGGCTTTGCCAGTCACGGCTATGATGAATTTCATCTGCTGATGCCCTTGTTTGTGTGCCGCAAATGGAACGGCACCCTTACCGCGCATGAGCATCAAGACCTGGCCTGGGTGAAGCCTGTCCGTCTGGGCGACTATGCCATGCCGCCCGCTGATAGTCCGCTGGTCGCGCAGTTGCGGGATCTTCTTTAACGCCTGATCGTTACCCGGATTTCTCCCCCGCCGGATGTTCCACTGTTCCCAGCGCGTCGGCGAGCCTTGCTTGCGCGCTGCCCGGTTTGAGCGGTTTTTGCTGATCGGGATGGGGCGCCCAGCCCGTCAAGGTGATGACATCAAAACGCACACTTAAAGGCCCGCCATGGAAGCGGTCGTGATAGCGTTTGGCGGCTTCCATCAGCACGGCGCGGCGCAAGGGTTTGCGGCTGCGCTCGCGCAGACAATTGCTTTCGCCCATCGCGCTTAAATCCGCCATGAGCTTGAGCGCGCTTTGATAGCTCACCCGCACCCGGTCAATGTCGGCGACCGGCAGGGCAAAGCCCGCCCGTTGCAGCAACCCGCCGGCCTCGCGCACATCCATGAAGGGCGAGACGCGCGGCGCGGCCCCGCCGGTGATGGCGGCTTCGGCCTCAAGCAGAACCTGGCGCAAATCCGACAGGGTTTCCCCGCCGAGCAGGGTGGAGAGAAACAGCCCATCGGGTTTGAGCGCCCGGCGGATCTGGATCAGCGCGCCGGGCAGATCATTGACCCAATGAAGGGCGAGATTTGAGGTGATGAGATCAAGCGCGCCCTCTTTGACCGGCAGCCATTCCTCGTCGCAAACAAAGGCGGGCCCCGCCTGGGTGTTGAGCATCGCGCGGCTCAAATCCGCGCGGATCACGCTTTGGGTGCCGGCCCGGCTTTCAAGTGTGATTTTGAGTGGCCCGTGACGGCTCGACAAATCGAGCACGTGCGGAAACTCCCGCGTCACATCCTCAAGCCGCTCGGCAAGGAAGGTGGCGGTGTGATCAAACAGGAAGTCGGCCTCGCGCGAGGCGGCGGCCCGGTCGCGGCGCTTCCGCAACGTTTGGCGGTCAAACAGGGTGATGGAACTATCTGTCATGCCGTGCTTATGCCATTGTCGTTGCCATGAGCCCAGCGTCTTTCCTCACTTCTGTGTTCGCCCCGTTGCGCGACCTGATCTTGCCGGCCAGCTGCATCCGCTGTGGAGTGCTGTTGGGCGGGGAGCCGGGTGTGTGTTCTGAGTGCTGGCAAGCGCTTGATTTTCTGGCCGGGCAATCGGTGTGTCAGCGCTGCGCTGAACCGCTTCCTGAACGCTATGCCGACCCGCAAACCGAATGCGCGCGGTGTAAGGCCCGCCCACCGCATTTTGATCGCGCGGTGGCTGCCTTGGTGTATGACGAGGCGGCGCGGGGGCTGGTGCTTGGCCTTAAATATGGGGATCGCCTTCATGCCGTGCCGGTGCTCGCCCGGATGATGGCGGGCTGTGCCGGTCCGATGGTGTCGAACGCTGATGTGATTGTTCCGGTGCCGGTTCATGCTGGCCGCCTGCGTCAGCGGCGGTTCAATCAATCGGCTGAACTTGCGCGGCAGATTTCGCAGCATTGCGGTGTGCCGGTATCTTATGCGCTCACCCGCCACCGGGCCACACGGTCGCAAAGCGGGGGGCGTGCCGCCCGGGCCAGGAATGTGGCGGATGCCTTTAGCGTGAATAATCCGCACCATTTTGCCGGAAAAGCAGTGGTTCTGGTCGATGATGTGCTCACAACCGGGGCGACGGCGGATGCGTGCGCGGCCGCGCTCAAAGCGGCGGGGGCGGCCCATGTCAGCGTTCTGGCGCTGGCCCGCGCACGGGGTCCCGATGAAAGCGGCGCTTTGCCCGATTTGCTCTAAGCCGCCTCCATTCTTATATAGCGGGTCAAAGAAAGGAAAAAATGATGGCGGATGTCACCATTTACACAACCATGCTCTGCCCCTATTGCCACCGCGCAAAGGCGTTGCTGGCCGACAAAGGCGTGAGCTATGACGAAATTGATGTCGGCATGGACCCCAAATTGCGCGCCGAAATGGAAAAGCGCGCCAATGGTGGATATACCGTGCCGCAGATATTTATCGGCGAGACCCATGTCGGCGGATGCGATGACCTTTATGCGCTCGACGCCAAAGGCGCGCTTGATCCGATGCTGAAGGCCGGCTGAACCATGACCGCGCCGTTTCGCGTCGCTTTGGTACAGATGACCGCCGGCAATGAGCTTGCGGCCAATATCCCCATGGCTGAGGAACTGATTGATCAAGCCGCAAATGGCGGCGCAGATTTGATTTGCACGCCCGAAGTGACCTCGCTGATGGAGCGGCGGGTGAAATCCAGCCTGGCGCAATGTGTGGCCGAAGAGGATGATCCGGCGTTGAAAGCCTTCCGCGCCAAAGCTGAACGTTTGGGCAAGTGGCTTGCCATCGGCTCCCTGCCCATCAAGATTGCCGACGACCGGCTCGCCAATCGCAGCTTTGTCATCGCGCCGTCGGGCGAGATTGCCGCGCGCTATGACAAGATCCACATGTTTGACGTCAATCTGCCCGATGGCGAGACCATCCGCGAAAGCAAAGCCTATCAACCCGGCACCAAGGCTGTGCTGGCCGATTTGCCCTGGGGCAAGATGGGCCTGTCGATCTGCTATGATCTGCGCTTTGCCGGCCTTTACCGGCATTTGGCGCAGGCGGGGGCATCCTTCTTATCGGTGCCGGCTGCCTTCACCCGCATCACGGGCGAGGCGCATTGGCATGTGCTGCTGCGCGCGCGCGCCATTGAAACCGGCAGCTATGTGTTTGCGGCCGCCCAGTGCGGTGATCACGCCGATGGCCGCAAGACATTCGGCCATGCGCTGGTGGTGGCGCCGTGGGGTGAGGTGCTGGCCGATGGCGGTAGCGAAGCGGGGGTGTGCTTTGCCGATATTGATCCAGCCAAAGTGGCCGAGGCGCGCGAGCGGATTCCCGCACTCTCCCATGACCGGCGCTTTGAGGGGGCGGGGGCATGATCAGCTACACGCTCATCTGCGCCAAGGAGCATGAGTTTGAGGGCTGGTTTCAAAACGCGGCCGCCTTTGACGAGCAGAAGGCCGCGCGCAAAATCATTTGCCCGGTGTGTGGGTCGAAGAAGGTCGAAAAAGGTCTGATGGCACCATCGGTGGCGACAGCGGAACGCAAACAGGCCGCGCGTGAAACCAAAATGAAGGCCGCCCTTTATCAGGGGCTCAAACAGATGCGCGCCGAGGTCGAAAAGAACTGCGACTATGTCGGCGCAGACTTTGCTGAGGAAGCGCGCAAAATTCATTATGGCGAGACCGAAGCGCGCAACATTTACGGTGAAGCGACGCCTGAAGAAGCGCGCGAGCTTGACGATGAGGGGATCGAGGTTCAGGCGATCCCCTGGGTCGACAGCAAAGAGAATTAAGGCGGTTAGCCCGCCTGTGCTTCGGCGGTTTCTTCACTTCCGCTTTCTGCGGGGGCACTATCATCGGCAGCTTCAACCTCAGCTGCGGGTTTGCGCGCCCGGCGCGTACGGCGCTTGGGCTTGTCTTCGCCATTGCCGTTGGCCGCAGAGGTCGCCGCATGGGCATCATCGGGAATGTCGGGCTGCGGCGCGTCAGTGTCGGACACTTTGATGGCATCGGGGCCGTCATCGTCCTTGTCGGCAGTGCCACTGTCTTTGGCGCGCTGACCGGTTTGATCATCGGCTTTCGCGTCACCGTCCCGCGCATCCGTATCCCTTGCGTCATTGTCCCGTGCATCATTATCCCGTGCATCATTATCCCGTTCTGGCCGTTCGGGCGGTGCAAACGAATTGATGATGCGCTGATAATGTTCGGCGTGCTGGAGATAGTTCTCCGCCATCACCCGATCCCCGCTCGACTGTGCGTCGCGGGCCAGCGTCTGATACTTTTCGACGATCGTATTCGCATTGCCGCGAATTTTGACGTCGGGACCGTTCGACTCGTAAGACCGGTTGGACGGGTTTTGCTGACGACGACCGCGCCCGCGGGAGCGCTTGCCATTTTGGCCTTGTCTCATCGCTTCTTCCTGAAATTAACCTCAAACATCACAAATTCAGCCGTCTGGCTGACTGGACACCGTCATTGATGTCCTAAAAACCACGCACAACCGGCGCGGGGTAACGCGCATGGTGTGCATCGTTCAAACTGTGTTCCGGCGTCTTGGCCACCCACTTGGCGCACTCCGCGGTCTTCGCGTTTCCGCACACTTGACCGTCATGGTGCGACCGCACCCTATGCCGTATCGATCAACAGATCTGACAGACTGATTGTAAGGCGAAAAAGGGCTCGCACATTGCGCGTCACCCCGGTTTTCCGCCCCGATTAAAATCACCCTAGCGGCTTGGAGGGGCCTTGGAAAGCCCCTTTTTTGCGACATTTTCGAGCCCGTCAGCTGGCCCGAGTGCTGACCAAAACCCGTGGGTTTCCGCCATAGTCGTGCACAAGCTCAGGCGGGTTCCAGCCGGCGGCTACCATCAGGGCGCCAACGCTCGTGGCCTGATCAAACCCGATCTCGAATCCAAGCTGTGTGCCGGGTGTGCAAAGCGCTGCAATTGTGCCGAGAATGGCTCGGTAGGCTTCCAGCCCGTCGGGTCCGCCATCGAGGGCTGCGCGCGGTTCGTGATCGCGCACCTCAGGCTCCAGCGTTTCGATCACGGCGCTTTCAATGTAAGGCGGGTTCGACACGATCAGATCAAACGGGCCGTGCAAGCCGGCAGCCCAGTCGGTGTGCACAAACCCAACCCTGTCCGCCAGCCCCGCCTGATGGGCGTTGATTTCGGCCACGGCCAGGGCTTCGGGGCTTTGATCGGTCGCGATACCGGTGGCGTTGGGCAGCTCGCTCAACAAAGCCAGCATGATCGCGCCCGATCCCGTGCCGAGGTCCAAAAGGCGCAGCGATGCAGCCTTGTCGTCAATCCGTTTGAGCATCGCCTCAACCAGACATTCCGTGTCAGGCCGGGGATTGAGCACATGGGGGGAAACCGCCAGGTCGAGCGACCAGAACCCCTGTTCCTTTAAAATATAGCCCAGCGGCTCACGCCCCGCCCGGCGTGCCACGACGGCGTGGAGCCGTTCGGTGTCCTCCGCGCTCCACTCGGCGCCGGCGCGCAAACCAAGCCGGTTAAGAATGGCACGCAATTCATCGGCGGGATTGGAAAGGCCCGCTTTGGCCAGCTGTGCGATCAGATCAGCTGTCATCATCATCCATCGCGGCGAGCGCCGCGGCCTGATCGGCTTCAATCAACGGGTCAATCAATTCATCCAGCGCCTCGCCCGCCACAATCTGTTCCAGCTTGTAGAGCGTCAGATTGATCCGATGGTCGGACACACGGCCTTGCGGATAGTTATAGGTTCGGATGCGTTCAGACCGGTCGCCTGAGCCGACCTGACTTTTGCGGTCCGCTGCGCGTTCGCTGTCAATGCGGCGGCGCTCTTCGTCATAAAGTTTGGCGCGCAGGATTTTGAGCGCTTTGGCCTTGTTCTTGTGTTGGGATTTTTCGTCCTGCTGGCTGACCACAACCCCGGTCGGCAAGTGGGTAATGCGCACCGCTGAGTCCGTCGTGTTCACATGCTGGCCACCGGCGCCTGAGGCCCGGAACGTGTCAATCCGCAGATCGCTTTCATTGATTTCAATGTCAACTTCTTCGGCTTCGGGCAGCACGGCCACCGTCGCGGCCGAAGTGTGGATGCGTCCGCCGCTTTCGGTTTCAGGCACCCGCTGGACACGGTGTACGCCGCTTTCATATTTCAGCCGCGAATAGACGCCATTGCCTGCAATGGTGGCGACCACTTCCTTATAGCCGCCCACTTCAGAGGGCGCGCCTTCCATGATTTCAACCTTCCAGCCCTTATTGGCGGCGTGCCGTTCATACATGCGCAACAGATTGCCTGCGAACAAGGCCGCTTCGTCGCCGCCGGTTCCGGCACGGATTTCAAGGATGGCGTTTTTGTCGTCCGCAGCGTCCTTGGGCAGCATCAGAATTTTGAGCTGATGTTCGAGCTCGGGCAGTTTTTCTTTCAGGGCTGCAAGTTCATCGGCGGCCATGGCGGCCATGTCTTCATCATCCCCGGCGGCGAGCTCTTCAAGCTCCCCCGCTTCGCTTTGCGCTGTGCTGAGGTCGCGGGCGGCTTCTGCAATCGGGCGAAGATCGGAATGCTCCTTGGCGAGCTTCACCAAATCTTCAGGCGCAATGTCGGGCGCGGCCATGGCCTGTTCCATGCCCTCAAAGCGCTCAATGATGCGGGTGATCTGTTCGTGATTCATCATGGCCTCCAAGCCGCCCGTCCATAAGGGGGCGGCGTGCCGGTAAAATGCAAAAATGGGTCGCTAAGAGTTGGCGGCGTCGAGTTCGGCGGCTTTTTTCTCAACCAGCTCGACAATATGGTCGACCATGCCGTCGGTCTTGATCTTGTGATCGGTGACGCCTGACAGATAGACCATGTGATTGGAATTGCCCCCGCCGGTCAGCCCGATATCGGTTTCGCGCGCCTCACCCGGCCCGTTCACAACACAACCAATGATCGAAAGCGTCATCGGCGTTGAGATGTGCGCAAGCTTTTCTTCCAGCAGTGCCACCGTGTCGATCACCGGGAATGCCTGGCGCGCGCAAGAGGGGCAGGAAATAATATTGACGCCGCGATGGCGCAGATTGAGCGATTTGAGAATGTCGAAGCCGACATGAACCTCTTCAACCGGATCAGCTGACAGCGACACACGCAGCGTATCGCCAATGCCCGACCAGAGCAGCATGCCAAGCCCGATCGAGCTTTTGACCGTACCGCCGCGCAAGCCGCCCGCTTCGGTCACACCGATATGCAGCGGGTAGTCACACGCCTCGGCAAGGCCCTGATAGGCGGCCACGGCAAGAAAGACGTCAGAGGCTTTGACCGAAATCTTGAATTCGAAAAAGTCATGGTCTTCGAGAATGCGGGCGTGGTCGAGCGCGCTTTCCACCATCGCTTCGGGGCAGGGCTCGCCATATTTTTCCAGCAGATGCTTTTCAAGGCTGCCCGCATTGACGCCGATGCGCATCGAACAGCCATGATCCTTGGCGGCCTGGACCACCTCGCGCACCCGGTCGGCTGATCCGATATTGCCTGGATTGATCCGCAGGCAGGCCGCGCCGGCCTTGGCGGCCTCGATGGCGCGCTTATAGTGGAAATGAATGTCGGCGACGATCGGCACATTGGCTTCCTGCACGATACGCGGCAGGGCAGCGGTTGAGTCCTCATCGGGGCAGGACACCCGGACAATATCAGCGCCCGCCTCTTCCATGGCGTGGATCTGGTTGAGCGTGGCGCGCGGATCGGAAGTCAGCGTGTTGGTCATGGACTGCACGCTGATCGGGGCGTCCCCGCCGACAGCCACATTGCCCACCATGATCTGGCGGGATTTGCGGCGGTCAATATCGCGATAGGGTCGAACGCTCATGTCAGGTCCAAAGCTTTCAGTGCTGGGCCTGATCTACCATTGAAGCGGGCGGCCCGCCACCATGTCGTTGTTGGTCATTGGGTCGCGCTGACCAGGCCTTGCAGCGTTTCAGCATTGAGCGCGACGTCCTGCTTGATCTCGCCGGACTTGCCCAGCACACCCAGCATGGTGGTGCCGATCTGCACGCTCAGACCGCCAGCATTACCTGTAATCATGGTTAAACCTTGACGGTCGGGCAGGGTGTAGCTTTGACCTTTGAACAGAACGCCGGTTTTGAGGATGCGGCCTGCGGGCGACTTGATCTGAAGCCAGCTGTCCTCAATCGCTACAAAGGTGATGGCGTTGGCAAGCGCCGCATCAACGGGAACGGCAGGTGTTGGCGCAGGTTGGGGCGTATCGTCTGCAGCGGCCTCATCCACGGCCTCCAAGGCGTCGTCGTCCTCGGGAAGGGGCGCGGCCAGCGCCGCATCACCGCCGCTGCGCACGGGCTCTTCCATGACCGGGCCTGCGGGCGTATCGAGGGCTTGGGCGTCCGCATCCGGCGCTGCCGGTGAAAGCGGGGGGACAGATTCGGAAACCGGGTCGAAGGCAGGCGCCTCCGGCTCTGCAGCGGGCTGTTCCACCGGCGCGGGGGCCGAAGTGACTTGCGCTGTGTCAGGCTGGTTGAACCAGCTCCAGGCGCCATAACCGGCGCCTGCCAGCACCAGCACAATCACGAACGGCAGGATGTTGAATGAGCCACGGCTGACCGGGGCTTCGGGAAAATCGAGCGATGTGGGGTGAAGCCTGGGTTCGTTGGCCGCTTTGATTGTCTGGATTTCGGCGCTGACATCGACGCCCAGGAACGATGCGTAGGAACGCATAAAGCCCAGCGCATAGGCGATGGCGGGGAACGGCTCGTAATTGTCGTTCTCAAGCGCTTCGAGCTGGTCTTGTTTGAGGCGCAGCCGGTTGGCAATCGCGCTCAGCTCCAGACCTTTTTCGAGACGCGCTGTCTTGAGCTTCTCACCCGCACTGGGGCCCGAAGCAGGCGGGGGCGTCGTCGATTGAGGCGGCTGGGCCTCCTGTGTCGCTTGCTCTGTCACGCAAAATCCTTTTGAGCGCAGGTGCCCCGCACAAAGGCGGTGCCAATATCTTCCATACAGGTGTGACCGGTAAGAGTCTCATGTTGCCTGTTAGCAACAGCCCCCTAAAATCTTCCACCCAGACGCATAAAATCAAAAAACTGCAGCAAATTCAATGCTGCACCTGCTCAGCCTGTGGTGCGTCGCAAAAGCTTCACATAACCGGTCCGGGTAAGAGGCGGGCTAGATCAGGATGCCGTGATCGTAAGCGAAGGTCTCAAGATTGCCGCGCACCGAATGATCGGGCATGTCAAACAGGCTCATGATGAAATCTTCGAGCACCGGCAGATCAAGACTGCGGACCATCAGCTTGACGGGACCGATGGCGGCCGGCGGCATGGAAATTGACCGGAAACCGATGCCGATCAGCGCCATGGCTTCAAGCGGACGGCCCCCCATTTCCCCGCACAGCGATATCGGGACCTGATGGGCATTGCAGGCGCGCACAAGGAAATTCAAGAAGGCGAGAACACTCGGTGACAGCAAGTCATAGCGGTTGGCCAATTTGGGATTGCCGCGGTCCGACGCAAAGAAAAACTGCATCAGATCGTTCGAGCCGACCGACACAAAATCCACCAGCGGCAAAAGCGCATTCAACTGCCAGGCGAGTGATGGCACTTCCAGCATGGTGCCGACATCAAGCTTGGCGGGCCGGGGAAGGCCGACCTTATCGAGCCGGGCGAGCTCCTTGTCGACCAGCGCGCGGGCGGCCTGAAACTCCGACACATCCGCGATCATCGGGAACATCAGTGAAAGCGGCCGGCCTTTGGCGGCTTCGAGCAAGGCGCGAATTTGCGCGCGCAGCAAAGCGGGCCGGTCGAGCGCAATGCGGATCGCCCGCCAGCCAAGGGCGGGGTTTTCTTCCCGTGCGGTGCCCAGATAAGGCAGCACCTTGTCGCCGCCGACATCAATGGTGCGGAAGATCACCGGCTTGTCACCGGCGGCGTCCATCACCTGGCTGTAAAGGTCGATCTGGCTGTCGATGCGCGGCAATTGCGATGACACCATGAATTGCAGTTCGGTGCGGAACAGCCCGATGCCGTCTGCGCCGTTCTGCTCCAGCGTTTGCAGATCAACCACCAGGCCCGCATTCATATTGAGCATAATGCGCGTGCCGTCCTGCGTGATGGCAGGCTCGTCACGAATGGCGGTATATTCGGCCTTGCGGTCAGCGCGCGCCTTGACGGTTTCAGCATAAAGCGAAACCACATCTTCAGAGGGACGCAAAAAGACCTGGGCTGTGTCGGCGTCGACAATGATCCGGTCGCCCGGTTCCACCGCATCGGGAATGTCTTCAGCGCGGCCAACCAGCGGTACATCCAGCGCCCGGGCGACAATCGCCACATGGCTGGTGGGCGAGCCTTCGGCGAGGATGATGCCTTTCAGGCGGCTGCGGTCATAATCCAGCAGCTCGGCCGGTCCCATGGACCGGGCAATCAGGATCGCATCGTCGGGCAAATCTTCACCCGCCGCGGTTGAGGTCTGCCCCGTCAGATGGCGCATCAGCCGGTTGGCGAGGTCATCAAGATCGTGCAGCCGTTCGCGCAAATAAGGATCGGTCTGATGTTGCAGCCGGGCGCGGGTCTCGCCTTGCACTTTTTCAACCGCGCCTTCGGCGGTCAGGCCGCGCTCAACCGCTTCCTGCATGCGGCGGATCCAGCCCTGATCATGGGCGAACATGCGGTAGGCTTCGAGCACGTCGCGATGCTCCCCCGCCAGCGACACGTCTGAGCTTTCGAGCATGCGGTCAATCGATTCCCGCAACTCGCCGATTGCCTTGGTCAGGCGCAACGCCTCTTCTTCGGGATCATCGGAAAAGCGGTTCTCGATGATGATGCGCGGTTCATGCAAAACCGCATGACCGACCGCCACGCCATCAGCCAGCCCCATCACGTCAAAGCGCTGGGAAATGGTGCGTCGGAGCTTGCTGTCGGGCAGGGAGCGTTCGTTGCCAAGCTCGCCCGTGCCGAGCATTTCGGCCAGTACCATGGCAATGGTCTGAAGCGCCTCGACCTCATCTTCTTCATAATGGCGCGGGGTGATGTTCTGCACCGCCAGCACGCCGATCACCTTGCCCAGCCGCAAGATCGGTACACCGAGGAAGGAATGAAACACTTCCTCGCCCGTCTCTGGCCGGTAGGCAAAGTTGGGATGGTTTTGCGCTTCAGCCAGATTGAGGTGCCGCGAGGTCGCGGCAATCGCGCCGACCAGGCCTTGTCCCACGCGCAGCACGGTCTTGTGCACTGCGTCGATTTTCAAGCCCTCGGTGGCGTACAGTTCCAGACGGTCATCGGCTCGCATGACGTAGACCGAACACACTTCGGCCACCATGTTCTGCGCGATCAGCTTGACCGTCTCATTGAGCCGTTCATCTGCCGGGGCAGGTTTCGCCATAACGCCGCGCAGCTGCCGGAGCAGGGTGCGCGGATTGGCGTGGGCTCTTAACGTGTCAGGCATCTTACCCCGTTTGGGCGCTGGGTTTGTCGAGCCCATAAGCGCCATGCAGGGCGCGGACTGCAAGCTCGATATATTTTTCCTCGATCAGGACCGAGACCTTAATCTCCGACGTCGTGATGGCAAGAATATTGATTCCGTTCTCGGCCAGCGTGCGGAACATGGTCTGGGCAACGCCGGTATGGCTGCGCATGCCCACACCGATCACCGACACTTTGGCGACGTCATCAGCGGTTTTGAGGGCATCATAAGGCACCGCCTCGCGAATGCCTTCAATCAATTGCGTGGCGCGTGCGAGGTCCGCCCGCGGCACGGTGAAGGTGACATCGGTCAGTTTTCCATCTTCGGACACGTTCTGCACAATCACATCGACATTGATGGCCGCCTCAGCCAGCGGGCCGAAAATGCCGGCCGAGACACCGGGCCGGTCAGCCACATTGATCAGGGTGAGCTTGGCCTCATCACGCGAATAGGCAATGCCGGAGACGATTTGCTGTTCCACAATTTCCTCCTCGCCGCACACCAGCGTGCCGGGCTTGTCTTCAAAGCTCGACTTCACCTGAAGCCGTACATTGTGCGCCATGGCCAGTTCGACGGAGCGGGTCTGCAAGACCTTTGCGCCCAGCGATGCCATTTCGAGCATTTCCTCATAAGTGATCTTATCAAGTTTCCGCGCTTTGGGCTCCATCCGCGGATCGGTCGTATAGACGCCGTCTACATCGGTATAGATGTCGCACCGCTCGGCCTTGAGCGCCGCAGCTACCGCCACCGCCGAGGTGTCAGAGCCGCCCCGTCCCAGCGTGGTGATCCGCCCGTCTGGGCCGATACCCTGAAAACCGGCAATCACGGCGACCTGATGGCCTTCGGCAAATTTGCGGTCAAGCGCCTCGGTGTCGATGTCGGTCATCCGGGCGGAGCTGTGGACATCATTGGTCTTGATCGGCACCTGCCAGCCCAGCCAGGAGCGGGCGACGACGCCAATGTCCTGCAACGCCATGGCAAGCAGCCCGATGGAGACCTGCTCACCGGCCGCCACGACAACATCATATTCGCGCGCGTCATAAAGCGGCGAGATGTCCGAGCACAGGCCAACCAGCCGGTTGGTTTCGCCCGACATGGCTGAAACCACCACGGCGACCTCATGGCCGGCCTCGACCTCGCGCTTGACCTGCTGGGCGACCGCCTTGATCCGCTCCACCGAGCCGACCGAGGTTCCGCCGAATTTCATGACGATACGCGCCATTGCCCTTTTGTGTCCTTCGTGAATACAAACAGGCGGCACCGGTTGGCGCCGCCCTCCGGCGCGCTATATATCGAAGGCAAGCGGGTTGAGCAAGGAAGCGACCCACGACAAAGGATAAGCTCTTGAGCCAGGCAACCTCGATCGACCCCTCAGAAATCGCCCATTTCTCGGCCATGGCGGCCGATTGGTGGGACCCGGCGGGCAAATTTGCGCCGCTTCATAAATTCAATCCGGTGCGCCTGTCTTACATTCGCGACCGGCTTACCCGGCATTTTGACCGAGACCCCAAGGCTGCGACGCCATTTGAGGGGCTGCGTCTGCTCGATATCGGCTGCGGCGGCGGGCTGTTGTCGGAGCCGATGGCGCGGCTGGGAGCCACGGTGGTGGGCGCTGATGCGGCCGAAGCCAATATCAAGACCGCCGCGGTTCACGCCCACGAACAGGGCTTGTCCATCGATTACCGGGCCACAACCGCTGAAGACCTTGGCGCTGAAGGGGAGCGGTTCGACATTATCCTCAATATGGAAGTGGTGGAGCATGTCGCTCACCCACGGCCCTTTTTGAAGGATTGCGCTTCCATGCTGAAGCCCGGCGGGGTGATGCTGGTCGCCACGCTCAACCGCACGCCCAAAAGTTATGCTTTGGCCATTGTGGGTGCGGAATATGTGTTGCGCTGGCTGCCGCGCGGCACGCATCATTGGTCGAAATTCATTACGCCGACCGAGCTTGAGCGCTATTTGATTGGGGCGGGGCTCACCGTCACCGACAAGTCCGGCGTGACCTATTCGCCCTTGACTGACGCGTTCACCTTGAGCCGACGGGACCTTGGCGTGAACTATATGGTTTGTGCTGAAAAGCCTCTTGTTTAGGGCGGTTTGCCTCCCCACATAATTGGAAGAAGGTTGCTTCGAGGAAGGGCCTTCACAATTGATGATTGGACGCTGATCCCGGCTGATTTCAGGGGGAGAAAGCGGGCTAGACAAAGAGGCGAGTATGCAACTCGAAACCTATACCGAACGGGCGAAATCCGCCCTTCAGGCCGCTCAGACCTATGCGCTGCGCAAAGGCCACCAGCAATTTACCCCTGATCATGTTCTCAAAGGTCTGCTCGACGATGAAGACGGGCTGACCAAGGCGCTGATTGCGCGCGCGGGCGGCGATGCGACCCAGGTCGAGGCTGCGCTCGACACCGCGCTGTCCAAAATTCCGTCCGTCGAAGGCGCGGGCGCGGGCGGGCTTCAGATGAAGCCTGAAACCGCCCGGCTGTTTGAAGAGGCGGAGAAGATCGCCAAACAGGCCGGCGACAGCTTTGTCACCACCGAACGCATTCTGACCGCCATTGCCGTGTCGAATTCCGGCGCGGCCGAAGCCCTCAAAAAAGGCGGGGTCGATCCGCAATCGCTCAATCAGGCAATCAATGCCATGCGAAAGGGGCGCACCGCCGACAGCGCGTCGGCCGAGGACGGTTTTGATGCGCTGAAAAAATATGCCCGCGACCTGACCGAAGATGCGCGCGCAGGCAAGCTTGACCCCGTCATTGGCCGGGATGAGGAAATAAGGCGGACGGTGCAGGTGCTTTCGCGCCGGACCAAAAACAATCCCGTCCTGATCGGCGAGCCCGGCGTCGGCAAAACCGCCATCATTGAAGGGCTGGCCCAACGGGTTGTGAACGGCGATGTCCCCGACAGTCTGCGCGACCGCCGGGTCATGGCGCTCGACATGGGCGCGCTGATCGCGGGTGCGAAATATCGCGGCGAGTTTGAGGAGCGGCTTAAAGCCGTGCTCGGCGAAATTGCCCATTCCGACGGCGACGTCGTGATGTTCATTGATGAGATGCACACTCTGGTGGGCGCGGGCAAAGCCGATGGCGCGATGGATGCGTCCAATCTATTGAAGCCTGCGCTGGCGCGGGGTGAGTTGCACTGTATTGGTGCCACCACGCTTGATGAATATCGCAAGCATGTCGAAAAAGATGCCGCCCTGGCACGGCGCTTCCAGCCGGTTTTTGTCTCTGAGCCGACCGTGGAAGACACGGTCTCGATCCTGCGTGGATTGAAAGAACGCTATGAACTGCATCACGGCATCACCATTTCCGATGGCGCGCTGGTGGCGGCCGCCAATCTGTCGAACCGCTATATCACCGACCGGTTCTTGCCCGACAAGGCCATCGACCTGGTCGATGAGGCTGCCGCGCGCCTCAAGATGGAAATTGATTCCAAGCCCGAAGAATTGGACGAGCTGGACCGGCGTATCGTTCAACTCAAAATCGAACGCGAGGCGTTAAAGAAGGAAAAAGATCAGGCGTCCAAAGACCGGCTGGAAAAACTCGATGAAGAGCTGTCATCGCTGGAAGGCGAGGCCGCCGAGTTCACCGCCAAGTGGGAGGCCGAACGCGCCAAACTGTCAGACGCCCAAAGCTTGAAAGAAGAGTTGGAGCGTGCGCGCCTCGACCTCGCGACTGCGCAACGAAAAGGCGATTATGACAAAGCCGGTGAGCTGCAATATTCCACCATTCCAGGCCTTGAGGAGAAACTTCAAAAGGTTGACGCCGAAGATCAGGGCGCGCTGATGGAAGAGGCGGTCACCGATGCCCACATTGCCGCCATCGTTTCGCGCTGGACCGGCGTGCCGGTCGACAAGATGCTGGAAGGCGAGCGCGAAAAGCTGATGGCTATGGAAGGCGAATTGGGCCGCCGCGTCATCGGCCAGGACGAGGCGGTGAGGGCCGTATCGAACGCAGTGCGCCGCGCGCGCGCGGGTCTGCAAGATCCGGGCCGCCCGATTGGTTCTTTCCTGTTTCTGGGCCCAACCGGCGTCGGCAAGACGGAGCTGACAAAAGCGCTGGCAGAATTTCTGTTTGATGATGAACGCGCGCTGATCCGGCTCGATATGTCCGAATATATGGAAAAGCACGCCGTCTCCCGGCTGATCGGGGCTCCGCCCGGCTATGTCGGCTATGATGAAGGCGGCGCGCTGACCGAAGCGGTGCGGCGCCGGCCCTATCAGGTTGTGCTGTTTGACGAGATCGAAAAGGCCCATCCCGATGTGTTTAATGTGCTGTTGCAGGTGCTCGATGATGGCCGGTTGACCGACGGGCAGGGCCATACGGTCGATTTCTCCAACACGCTGATCATCATGACCTCCAATCTGGGTGCGGAGTTCCTGGCTGCTCAGGAGCCGGGCGCGCCAGCTGAAGAGATACGTGAGCAGGTGATGGGGGTTGTCAAAGCAAGCTTCCGGCCTGAGTTTTTAAATCGGCTTGATGAAACCATCCTGTTCCACCGGCTGGGCCGGGAACATATGGACGGCATTGTCGATATCCAGCTTGGCCATCTGCGCCACTTGCTGGAGGAGCGCAAGATCACGCTGGCGCTTGATGACAAGGCGCAAACCTGGTTGGC